>NZ_CP041185.1:2525748-3788622 GCF_006517255.1 Janthinobacterium tructae
TCGGGCAGGTATTGCGGATTCGACTTCAGGTCGCCGCTGGCCAGCGTATAGCCGGAGAAATCGACGTACAGCCCCGACTCCGTGATTTGCGGCGGCAAGCCGTCCGGATGGCGCGTCATGATGATAGGGATGATCAGGTGGCTGGGCAGCGCATACCAGGCGCGCCGCTCCTGTTCGATTAGTTGCATGGCAGCAAATTCACGCCGGGTATAGCCGTGTGCTTCATATTTGGGCGTGTACAGCACGATCATGCAGACGCTCTGGCACATGGCGCGCGCCACGCGCAGGTCGATATCGTCGCCACCGCCCAGCTGCTCGCTGTCGATGAACAGCACTTCTTCACGGTCGAGGTGAGGTTCCAGATAGCAAGCCAGCGCCTCGATGAGATCATTCTTGAACTTGTTCATGAACGCATATTGGCCGTGTGCATAGCTCAAGAAACAGCCGTAGCGGATCTCCATGGCATCCCCCTGTTCCCCGTGCGGCCCTGCCAACGCCGCGCCTTCATCCTGCAAGGCATGAGCTCACTGTAGCCCCCCCGGCAACAGCTCAGTTTGCGCTGGCGCAAAGATGTGTCTGGCGTCCTGGACACAGCAGAAAAAGCCAGAAACTGGCATGATCACGCCCATTTCTGGCATGGCAGGCGCACAGGCAAGCGCCGCACAGGAAGCGCAAGGGCTTGATAACAAAAGGAAATATGCCGGCGCGCAACTGGCGCCGGCAATGAAGACTTAAGCGCCCTTGGCGGGCAGGTTGCGGAAGAACTCCACCACTTCGTTGGTGTCGCGCGTGCGCTTGAACGGTGGCAGGCTTTGCCAGATGCGCTTGCCGTACGGTTTGGAAATGAGGCGCGGATCGCAGATCATCAGCACGCCGCGGTCGCCCTCGTCACGGATCAGCCGGCCTGCACCCTGCTTCAGGTTGATGATGGCTTCCGGCAGCGAATGGTGCATGAAGCCGTTCTTGCCCTGTTTTTCCATCACTTCGATGCGCGCGGCCAGCACGGGATCGTCGGGCGGCGCGAACGGCAGCTTGTCGATGATCACCAGAGAGAGCGCATCGCCGCGCACGTCGACGCCTTCCCAGAAGCTCTGGCTGCCGATCAGCACGCCATTCCCGGCGGCGCGGAACTGGTCCAGCAATTCCGTGCGGCCCTTGTCGCCCTGCACGAACAGGGGGTAGTTCAGGCCCCGCTGCTTGAATTCGTCGGCCAGGCGCTCGGCCGCGCGCTTGACGGCGCGCAAGGTGGTGCACAGGAAGAAGGTGCGCCCGCCCGCCGCCTCGATGATGGGCAAGGCGCAGTCGATGACGGCATCCGTGTAGCCCAGCGAGTTCGGTTGCGGCAGGTTTTGCGGCACGAACAGCAAGCCCTGCTGGCCATAGTCGAAGGGGCTCGGCCAGGTGTGCGACGGTTCGCCCGTCAAGCCCATCTGTTCCGAAAAATGCTTAAAATCGTTCTTCACGGCCAGGGTGGCGGACGTGAAAATCCAGCTGCGCGGCGTGCCTTCGCGCTGGTTGTTGAAGATCGGGGCGATCGACAATGGTGTTTTATGCAACTGCAGGGAGCTGGAAAACGCCTCCACCCAGAACACGGCTTCTTCGCCGGCCGCGACCTTGGCCTTCGGATCGAACTTCCAGCCGCTCAGCTGCTGCGCCAGCTCGACGCCGCGCACTCTGCACTGCTCCAGCGTTTCCGCCCGTTCCGCCTGGGTTTCCAGCACGGCCACCATGCCGTCAAGCTCATCCTTGAGCGTGTCCAGCGCGGGGAAAAAGTCGCTCGACGGGGCGATTTGCGGCAGCGACAGGCGCACGATATCCTGCGGGAAGGTCAATCGCAGGTCGCGCGCCGCCTTTTCCACCACCGTCACCGTCTTGGCCCAGTCGATGCCGCGCGCGTGCGCCAGGCCCTCGGCCAGCACGTCGCGGCACAGTTCCAGGATTTGCGAGGTCGACACCGTGTTACCGAAGAACAAAGTGGCCGTATCGGGCAACTGGTGCGCCTCATCGAAGATGATGGTGTTGGCCGACGGCAGCAATTCCGCCACGCCCGTGTCCTTCAGGGCCACGTCGGCGAAGAACAAGTGATGGTTGACCACCACCACGTCGGCCTGCTGGGCTTCCTTGCGGGCCTTCATGACGAAGCAATCCTGGTAATACTGGCACTCGGCGCCCATGCAGGTGTCGCGCGTGGACGTCACCAGGTTCCAGATCATGGCGTTTTCCGGCACCTTGGCCAGTTCCGCCTTGTCGCCGGAACTGGTCATCTTGATGAAGCGCGAGATTTCGCGCAAATGCCCCACGTCGTCGCGCGAGGTCATGCGCCCGTTTTGCAGCGTGCGTTCCAGGTGATAGTGGCAGACGTAGTTCGAGCGGCCCTTCAGCAGTGCCACGGAGACAGGTGCCTGCAGCGCGGCGCGCACGGTGGGGATATCGCGCAGGAACAATTGGTCCTGCAAGTTCTTCGTGCCGGTAGACACGATGGTCTTGCCGCCCCACATCAGGGCCGGCACCAGGTAGGCGAAGGTTTTACCCGTGCCCGTGCCCGCCTCGGCGATCAGGGTGGTCTGGCTGTCGATGGCATGCGCGATGGCCTTGGCCATTTCCGTTTGCGAACGGCGCGGCTTGTAGCTGCCCACGGCGGGACCGAGCGGGCCGCCCGCGCCGAACAGGCGCTCGATGTCGGCATCGTGCTTGCCAGGGGCCGCCTGGGGTTCGGCTGGCAGACTGGCGTGCAAATCGGCAGGCTGGCCATCTGGGTTTACAGGCAATAAATTGTGGTCGGTCAAAATATACTTAAGTGAAGGCTGGACTGGACGCTACTGGCGCCCATCAGGCGGGAACGTCGGGCACCAACTGCATTTTCAGCAAGGTGATGTGATCCTTCAATTGCAATTTGCGCTTTTTCAGGCGGCGCAGCTGCAGCTCGTCATGGTGACCATCGAGTATCAGCAACTCGATGACGGCATCAAGGTCGCGGTGCTCCACGTTGAGTTCAATCAGGCGCCGCTCTATTTGCTGTGCATCGCTCATGTGTTGCGTTCCAGGCAGTGTTGGTAACAGGCGCGCGCAACGTACGCAGGCAGCCATTGACGCCGGCATCACCGGCAAGTGCGTAGTTTAACCTGCCGCGCGCCTTAGGGCACGCCATTTCCGGCATGCCCCGCGCACGGCAGTCTTAATTGACTGGCGGCACAGGCACAGCAGCCGCTGGCGTGCTGGCAGCAGATGCGGCCGCCTTGGCAGCCTTGGCCTGCGCCTCGGCCTGGCGCTCGGCCAGGCGTTGCGCCACGCGTTTCTGGCGCGCCACGGCGTCAGCCTGCTTGCGCGCATAGTCTGCCTCGCGGGCCGCACGGCGCGGCGCTTCGGCGGCTGCGGCAGCGGCTTGCTTCGCCAGCTTCGCCGCTTGCGCAGCCTCGCGCTCGGCAAGGCTCTTGCCTTCCGGCTTGGGCGGCGCCGGCTCGGGCGTGACCACTTTCACGGGTTTGGGCATGGCCGCAGTGCGCTGCTCGGCGTCCAGGCGCGCATCTTCCTGCGTCCTGGCCAGATCGATATCGCGCAGGCGCACGGATTCGGCCCGCTTGAAGTAATTGGCTTCCGCGTCGACGGCGCGCAGGCGCACGAGGATCAGGCGGCGCTTTTCCTTGGCCTGGTCCAGGCAGTTATTCACGAAAAACTTGTCGTAGCACTCCAGTTCGCGCGCGGCAAACTCATTTTCGGCCGCCTCGCGCTCGCTGGCTGACTGCTTCAGCTTGGCGTCCGCTTCTTCCACCGACAAGGTCGCGGGCACCTGCGGTGCCCCAACCTCATCCAATGCTGCGGCACCCTGGTGTGCGCAGGCGGACAATGCCAGAGCCAGGCCCAGCGCCGCACCCAGCTTGTATAGTGTATTTGCCATGATGTTCATTATCCCTGCCTCAAACGATCGCGTCGGCCGCGCCGCGCTGTTCTTTTTCCATGTATTCGCGCGATTGCATCTCGATGATACGCGAAACGGTACGGTGAAACTCGTTGGCCAGCATGCCGTTCGTGTACAGCTGCTCTGGCGCCACTTCGGCCGACATGATCAGCTTGACCTTTTGATCATAAAACACGTCGATCAGCCAGGTAAAGCGGCGCGCTTCGGACGACTGCGCCGCCGACATGGCCGGGATGCCGGACAATATCACCGTATGAAAGCGGCTGGCGATTTCCAGGTAATCATTTTGCGAGCGGGGTCCGCCGCACAGGGTGGCGAAATCGAACCAGATGATGCCGCCGGCGCGGCGCAGGCAATGGATTTCGCGGCTCTCGATGCGGATGTGCGCATCTTCATCGGCCGTCTCGGCGATGCGCGTGTAGGCATCGCGCAGGGCCTTGTCGGTGGCGGCGCCCAGCGGCGTGTAGTAACTTTCCACCTGTTCCAGCGCGCGGCCGCGGTAATCGACGCCCGCGTCGACGTTCATCACGTCGAGCTTGTCCTTCAGCAGCGCGATGGTCGGCAGCATGCGGTCGCGGTGCAGGCCGTCCGGATACAGCAGGTCGGGATCGTAATTCGAGGTCATGATGAAGGACACGCCATTGGCGAACAGGGCCGACAGCAAGTTGTACAGGATCATCGCGTCGGCGATGTCCGAGACGTGGAATTCATCGAAGCAGATCAGGCGGTATTTTTTGGCGATACGCTTGGCCACTTCGTCGAGCGGGTCGGCCACGCCTTTCAATTCGTCGAGCTGCTGGTGCACACCGCGCATGAATTCATGAAAGTGCAAGCGCGTCTTGCGCACCACGGGCACGACCGAGTAAAAACTGTCCATCAGGAACGATTTGCCGCGCCCCACGCCACCCCACATGTACACGCCTTTCGGCACGGCAGGACGGTTCAGCAGGCGCTTGAAGGTACTCGAGCGCTGGCCCTTGTAGGCCACCCACTCGTCATAGCACAGTTGCAGGCGGTCGACCGCGCGCCGCTGGGCGGCATCGGCCTTGAAATCGCGCTTCTGCAACGCGTGCTGGTAAAACTCTTCAACGTTCATGGGATTCGATTCAACAGGGATTCTTGACATAGCGCAAACGGGCCGGCAAGGCAGAAACTGCTTTGCCGGCCCGCTGCGAAGTACCGTAGCGCTTAGAAGTTCAGCGTACGCTTATCGACGGCCAGTGCCGCTTCCTTGGTCGCTTCCGACAAGGATGGATGCGCGTGGCAGATGCGCGCGATGTCTTCGGCCGAGGCCTTGAATTCCATCGCCACGACGGCTTCGGAAATCAGTTCGGAGGCCATCGGGCCGACGATGTGCACGCCGAGGATTTCATCGGTGGTCGCATCGGCCAGGAATTTCACCATGCCCGAGGTATCGCCCAGCGCGCGCGCACGGCCATTGGCCATGAACGGGAAGGTGCCGGCCTTGTAGGCGATGCCTTCGGCCTTCAGGGTTTGCTCGGTCTTGCCGACCCACGCGATTTCCGGCGAGGTGTAGATCACCCAGGGAATCGTGTTGAAGTTGGTGTGACCATGCTGGCCGGCGATACGCTCGGCCACGGCAACGCCTTCTTCTTCCGCCTTGTGCGCCAGCATCGGGCCGCGCACGACGTCGCCCACTGCCCAGACGTTCGGCAGGTTGGTCTTGCAGTCGCCGTCGACGGCGATGAAGCCGCGTTCGTCGAGCTGCAGGCCGACCTTGTCGGCACCCAGGCCATTCGTGTTCGGCGTACGGCCGATCGAGATGATCAGTTTGTCGAACACGGCTTTTTGCGCTTCGCCCTTGGCGTCCACGAATTCCACGGTGACGTCTTTCTTGCCTGGCGTGATCGCGCCGATCTTGCAACCGAGGTTGATCTTCAAGCCTTGCTTGATGAACAGCTTCGACGCTTCCTTGGCGATCTGCTCGTCGACAGCGCCCAGGAAGACCGGCAGGCCTTCGAGCACGGTGACGTCGGAACCCAGGCGGCGCCAGACGCTGCCCATTTCCAGACCGATCACGCCGGCACCGATGACGCCCAGCTTGGCTGGAACGGCGTCGATGGTCAGTGCGCCCGTGTTCGACAGGATCAGTTTCTCGTCGAATGGTGCGCCCGGCAATTCGCGTGCGTTCGAACCCGTGGCGATGACCACATGCTTGGCCGTCAGGGTTTCGTTGGCTGCGCCCGTCACGCTGATGTCATACGTGCCAGCGGCGGCGGCAGCGAAAGCGGCGCGGCCGTGGAAGAAGGCGATCTTGTTCTTCTTGAACAGGTACAGGATGCCGTCGTTGTTTTGCTTGACGACGGTGTCTTTGCGCTTGAGCATCTGGCCCAGGTTCAGCTTCAGGCCGGCAACGTCGATGCCGTGCTCGGCGAAGCTGTGGCCCGCGTGTTCAAAATGCTCGGACGATTGCAGCAGCGCTTTCGACGGGATGCAGCCGACGTTGGTGCAGGTACCGCCAGGTGCGGCGCCGCCCTTGGCGTTCGACCACTCGTCGACGCAAGCGACGGAAAAGCCCAGCTGCGCTGCGCGGATGGCGGCGATGTAGCCGCCAGGGCCCGCGCCGATGACCACTACGTCAAATTGTTTAGTACTCATGTTTTGTTATTCCAATCTCTTCGTCTGGTACGAAAATCCACAATAGAAGGTAAATCACCACGCCGAAGCCGAAGGTCAATGTAAACAGGACGAAAACCAGGCGCCAGATCCACGCTTCCATGCCGGAAGCGCGACCCAGGCCGCCACAGACGCCACCGAGCCAGCGGTCGTTGCGCGAACGGCGCAGGCGGTTGAATTCCTGCACCAGATCGTTCGACGGACCGGATTCGGAGGGACTGTCCGATTTGTCCAGGTTGATATTGCTCAGGAGCTTGGCTTTCGCTTGCGCGAATTCCGCGTCGCTCAGGGCACCTGCCAGGTGCAACTCGTGCAGACGCTTGATTTCTTCAGAGACGTTCATGGGAATCCTCTTTCATTGAGATCAGCCAGCTGCGTCTTCTGGCAAGGGGTATCAGCTACATTGCCCCGGCGGCGACGCCGGGGGACTACGGTGCTTACAGGTCCAGCAACAGGCGTGCAGGATCTTCCAGCGCTTCTTTCATCGCCACCAGGCCCAGGACGGCTTCGCGGCCGTCGATGATGCGGTGGTCGTAGGACATGGCCAGGTAGTTCATCGGACGCACCACGATCTGGCCGTTTTCGACCACGGCGCGGTCCTTGGTCGCATGCACGCCCAGGATGGCCGATTGTGGCGGGTTGATGATCGGGGTCGACAGCATGGAGCCGAAGGTGCCGCCGTTCGAGATCGAGAACGTGCCGCCCGTCAGGTCGTCCAGGGTCAGCTTGCCTTCCTTGGCTTTCGCACCGAATTCACCGATTTTTTTCTCGATGTCGGCGATCGACAGCTGGTCCGCATTGCGGATGATAGGCACGACCAGGCCGCGTGGCGAACCGACAGCGATGCCGATGTCGAAGTAGCCGTGGTACAGGATGTCGTTGCCGTCAACGGAAGCGTTGATGATCGGGTATTTTTTCAGCGCGGCGACGGCGGCCTTGACGAAGAAGGACATGAAGCCCAGCTTGACGCCGTGCTCTTTCTCGAACTTGTCCTTGTACTTGTTGCGCAGGTCGATGACCGGCTGCATGTTCACTTCATTGAACGTCGTCAGGATGGCGTTCGTCGATTGCGATTGCAGCAGGCGCTCGGCGATACGTGCGCGCAGGCGGCTCATCGGCACGCGCTCTTCCGGACGGTCGCCCAGGCTGGCGATGGTCGGCGTGGCGACTTGCTGCAGCGCTGGCTTGGCAGCGGCTGGCGCCAGTGGCGCGACAGCTGGCTTGGCGGAAGCGGCCAGGGCGTCGCCCTTGGTCACGCGGCCGTCTTTGCCGGAACCGGCGACGTCGCCAGCGGACAGGCCTTTTTCGGACAGGATCTTGGCAGCGGCAGGCATGGCGACATCGCCTTTGGTCGCAGCGGCTGGTGCCGACGCGTTAGCGGTGTCTTGCGCGGCGGCAGCCAGGGCTGGCGCAGGAACAGCGGATACTTCCATCGGGCTGACCTTGGCCGAGCCGTCGGTATCGATGATGGCGATGACTTCGCCGGCGACGACGGTGGCGCCGTCAGCCTTGATGATCTGCACGATCACGCCAGCGGCAGGCGCCGGCAGTTCCAGCACCACTTTATCGGTTTCGATATCGATCATGTTTTCGTCGCGCGCGACTGGCTCGCCGACTTTCTTGTGCCATGCCAGCAGGGTCGCTTCTGCAACCGACTCCGACAACTGGGGAACTTTGACTTCGATTTGTGCCATGTAAAACTCCGTTTATTTTGTTATTGCGGCGCTGCCCCTGCGTAGCAAGGGCGGCGCTCCGTCATGATGTATGCGAGCAGGCGCCATGCATACACATGGCGCCCCTTACCCTGCCACTTACTTGGTCAGGATAAAACCCTTCAGCTTCGAGAATGCCGTTTCCAGCAGATCTTTTTGCTGGGCGTAGTGCTTGTCATAGTAACCGACAGCAGGCGACGCCGAAGCAGGACGGCCGGCGTAAGCCAGACGCTGACCCGATTCCAGGCCTTCGAAGATGTTGTGCTGGATCTGGAACCAGGCGCCCTGGTTTTGCGGCTCGTCCTGGGCCCATACGACTTCGACCAGGTTCGGGAACTTCTTCAGTTCAGCAGCGAACGACTTGTGCGGGAACGGATACAGCTGTTCCAGGCGCACGATGGCCGTGTCGGTCTGGCCGCGTGTCTTGCGTGCGTTGACCAGGTCGTAGTAGACCTTGCCCGAGCAGGCGACGACGCGCTTGACTTTCTTGGCATCGATTTTGTCGTCGACTTCGCCGATGACGGTCTGGAAACCACCCTTGGACAGGTCGGTCAGCGGCGAACCGGCATCCTTGTTGCGCAACAGCGACTTCGGCGTCAGGATGACCAGCGGCTTGCGGAACTGGCGCACCATCTGGCGGCGCAGCAAATGGAAGATCTGCGCAGCCGTCGTCGGCTGCACCACTTGCATGTTGTTGTCTGCGCACAGCTGCAGGAAACGCTCCGGACGCGCGGACGAGTGCTCAGGACCCTGGCCTTCGTAACCATGCGGCAGCATCATGACCAGGCCCGAAGCGCGGCCCCACTTCACTTCGCCGGAGCTGATGAATTGGTCGATCACCACTTGCGCGCCGTTGGCGAAGTCGCCGAACTGGGCTTCCCAGATCGTCAGGGTGTTCGGTTCAGCGGTCGAGTAGCCGTATTCGAAGGCCAGTACGGCTTCTTCGGACAGCACCGAGTCGATGACGGTGAACGGCGCCTGGTTGTCCGACACGTTTTGCAGCGGAATGTAAGTACCTGCATCCCAACGCTCGCGGTTTTGATCATGCAAGACGGCGTGGCGGTGCACGAAGGTGCCGCGGCCGGCGTCCTGGCCCGTCAGGCGGATGGCGTAGCCGGACGATACCAGCGAAGCGTAGGCCAGGTGTTCGCCCATGCCCCAGTCCAGGTTCATTTCGCCACGGCCCATGGTGCCACGGTCGCCCAGTACTTTTTCAACCAGCGAGTGGACCTTGAAGTCTTCCGGCACGCTGGTGATGCGGCTGGCCAGGCGTTTCAGTTCCGTCATCGGCACGGCGGTGTCGGCCGAATCGGTCCATTTCTTGTTCAGGAACGGCAGCCAGTCGACGGCGTACTTGTTCTTGAAGTTCGAGATGACAGGATCGACGGTATGCTTGCCGGCGTCCATGGCGTCGCGGAAAGCGGCCACCATCTTGTCGCCGCCATCGGCAGGGATCACGCCTTGTGCTACCAGCTTGTCCGCGTACAGCTTGCGGGTGCCTGGATGCTGGCCGATCTTCTTGTACATCAGTGGCTGCGTCAGTGCCGGCGTATCTTGCTCGTTGTGGCCAAGCTTACGGTAGCAGATGATGTCGAGGACGATGTCCTTCTTGAATTCCATGCGGTAGTCGAGCGCGATTTGCGTCGCCAGCACCACGGCTTCAGGATCATCGGCATTGATGTGCAGGACCGGTGCTTCGATCATCTTGACGACGTCCGAGCAGTACAGGGTCGAGCGTGCATCGCGCGGGTCCGAGGTGGTGAAACCGATCTGGTTGTTGATCACGATATGCACCGTGCCGCCCGTATGGTAGCCACGGGTTTGCGCCAGATTCAGCGTTTCCATGACCACGCCCTGGCCGGCGAAAGCGGCATCGCCGTGCACCAGGATAGGCAGCACTTGCGCGCCCTGCGCATCGCCGCGGCGATCCATGCGGGCCTTGACGGAACCTTCGACCACAGGGTTGACGATTTCCAGGTGCGACGGGTTGAACGCCAGCGACAGGTGGACCGGGCCGCCTGCGGTGGAGATGTCCGACGAGAAGCCTTGATGGTACTTCACGTCGCCGGCAGGCAGGTCGTCGCCATGCTTGCCTTCGAATTCTTCGAACAGTTCCTGTGGCGCCTTGCCCAGAGTGTTCACCAGTACGTTCAGGCGGCCGCGGTGGGCCATGCCGATAACGATTTCCTGCACGCCTTTTTCGCCGGCGCGCTGGATGGTTTCATCCATCGAGGCGATGAAGGTTTCGCCGCCTTCCAGGGAGAAGCGCTTCTGGCCCACGTAACGGGTGTGCAGATAGCGTTCCAGGCCTTCAGCCGCGGTCAGGCGGTCGAGGATGTGGATTTTTTTCTCTGGGGTGAAATTCGGGGTGGAGCGGATCGATTCCAGCTTCTCTTGCAACCAGCGCTTTTCGGCCGGATCGGAGATGTACATGAATTCGGCACCGATCGAACGCGTGTAGGTGTCGCGCAGATAGTTGAGCAGATCGCGCAGGGTGGCGGTCTCGGGGCCAAAATAGGTATTGCTGATGTTGAACACGGTGTCCATGTCCGCGTCGGTGAAACCGTAGAAGCTCGGCTCGAGCTCAGGGATCATCGGGCGTTCCTGGCGTTGCAGTGGATCCAGATTGGCCC
This sequence comes from Janthinobacterium tructae, assembly GCF_006517255.1. NCBI lineage: Bacteria > Pseudomonadati > Pseudomonadota > Betaproteobacteria > Burkholderiales > Oxalobacteraceae > Janthinobacterium > Janthinobacterium tructae. Next base: position 2,536,647 of record NZ_CP041185.1, read on the forward strand.
AGTGCGAACCGAGGTAGCGGTAAGCGGCGATCAGTTGCGTTGCAGCAACACGCTTGCGGCCCATTTCAGCATCGAAGGAAGCGGTCACTGTACGGATCGGACCTGCTTTTGCGCGCTCGGCGAACGAGGCGACGACGGAGGCATGCGCCACGTCAGGCTTGTTGCTGCCATCGACTGCAGGCACATGCTGCATGGCGTCGAAATAGGCGCGCCAGTTGTCCGGTACCGAACCTGGGTTATTGAGATACGCTTCGTACAGATCTTCCACGTACGGAGCATTCCCACCGAACAGGTAGGAGTTGGACGTAAATTGTTGCATCATATTGCTCACCTTTCTTCGCGCTTCGCGAGATTAGCGGGTTAATCTAACCTTCCGCGACACGGCCTGACCGGTTAGCGGATTGCACATCAAGTTGTGGGGAAGGGCTTTTTTCTTGCGCCAGCATTCTGCATACCGTCATTTAGAATAGCACGCGGTATTGTAACGCAACAACTGCAAGTTGAATTTATTTGGCAAGCAAATGTAAGCTTGGTGCTTGATTTTCCCGGGCTTGCCAGCCTGTTACTGTTGTGCTTCCGGCACTTTCACGCCCGCGCTGGCGTGCCGCTTGCGCCCGACTGGTCTGCCAGATGACGGCGCCGCCGCGATGGCCGCCAGCCAATCGGCATCGCCGGCAAACCAGTCCACCAGGAAGTCGAGCATGGTGCGCAGCAGCGGCGACATGTGCTGGCGCGAGGTATAGATGCCGTAGATGCCCATGTCCTGCGGCTGATAGGCGGGCAACAGTTCCACCAGTTGCCCGCTGGCGATCAGCGGCGCGGCCGAATAGCGCGGCTGCATGGCGATGCCGGCCCCCGCCACCGTCGCCACCAGCAGCACCAGCGATTCATTTGCCGACAGGCGGCCGCTGACGGGGACAGTGAGCGCTTCCCCGTCGTGCGTGAACTGCCATAAGCTCTTGCCGAAATACGTATAGGTCAGGCAGTTATGCAGGGCCAGATCCTCCGCCCGGCGCGGCGTGCCGTGCGCCGCCAGGTACGATGGTGCAGCGCACACCACCGAGGCGCAACTGGCCAGCTGGCGCGCGATCAGGTTCGGTTCGAGCGCGTTCGTGATGCGGATCGCCAGGTCGATGCGCTGCTCCACCAGGTTGACGGCGCGGTTCTCCATCTGCAGGTCGACAGCAGCGCGCGGGTAGCGCCGCAGGTAAGCGGTCACTGCCCCAGCGAGCGCCGTCTGCGCCAGCGATTGCGAGCAAGTAATGCGCAGCAAGCCGTGCGGCGTGTCGATTCCCCCGGGCGAGGCAACGGCCATGGCGCCGGCCACTTCCAGCATCTGGCGGCAGCGCGCCAGGGTCGCTTCGCCCGCATCCGTCAGGCTCAAACGACGCGTGGTGCGATGCAGCAGACGCGCCCCCGCCCACTGCTCCATCTCGGCCATGTAGCGCGTCACCATGGCACGCGACATAGCGAGCGCCTCGCTGGCAGCCACCATGCTGCCGCGTTCGGCAATGGCGACAAATACTTGTGCGGCGGTGATGCGGTCCATGCGGATACTCCCTTGATTCATCCGATCCATGCAACTAAGTATTGCAATCTACCCTATTTGTCGCATTTGGTCGAAAGGATAATATGCAGCAAGAGTATCGAATAGCGAAAGAATCCTATGCTGGCACGCGCCACCCTTCCTTACCGCACGCTGGAAACCTTCCAACTGGACGTGCTGGGCTGCGCACCCTCCACCTCAATACTGTTGAGCGGCGTGGCGGATGCCATCCTGATCAACGCCCAGTTCCTGCGCAACGATGCGACGCAGTTAGCGCACACCATCGCCGCCAGCGGCAAGCGCCTGACCACCATCTATATCAGTGCGGCCGAACCGCAAGCCTATTTCGGCCTGGGCGTATTGCAGCAAGCCTTTCCGCAAGCCCACATCCTCGCCAGCGGCGCCACGGTCGAGGCGATCCGCCGCCAAGCCGGTGCCAGGGTCGCCCACTGGGGCGGCATCCTCAAGCACAATGCGCCGCGCCGCATCGTCATGCCCCAGCCCTATGAGGGCGACAGCCTGCAACTGGAGGGCCGGCACATTGCCTTGCGCCAGCTGGAAGCGGCATTCAACTGACACCCCGCGTCTTACAAGGCAGCCAGGTAGCGTTCATACGCTTGCGCGCTGCGCGCCAGCCGCTCGGCATAGCCCACCTCCTTCGGCCCGTCTTCCGCGCCATAAAAGGCAAAGAAGCGGCGCTTGTCGGCGCCGATATACGCCAGGGTGACATCAAACGGCGCCAGCAGCTGCGCCAGGGTGACGCTCCACTTGCCTTGCGGCGTGAAGTCCTGCTGCCGGATGCCGGCCGTGACGGCCAGCGCCACCTTGCGGCCCTGGAAGGCATCGCCGCCCGTGCCGTAAGCCCAGCCATACGCCAGCACCTCATCGAGCCACTGCTTCATCATGGGCGGACAGTTAAACCAGTACACGGGGAACTGCAAGACCACATTGGCGTGCGCCTCCACCAGCGCCTGTTCGCACGCCACATCGATTTTTCCTTCCGGATAAGCCTGGTACACATCATGAATGGTGTAACGGTCAGGATACTGCGCCAGTTCCTGCAGCCAGCGCTTGTTGGCCACCGACGTGGCGATCGAGGGATGGAAGACGATTACGAGGGTTTTCATCATGCTGCTCTCCTGAAGTGAAATGGATGCACCGGCCCCACACTCTCAGGAAAGCAGGCAAGCCGGTACCCTGCCCCGTGGCGCGCAGCATGTGGCCGCGCGCCTGCAAAGACAGAAACAGCATAGCCATACCGGGTACTTTTCACAAGTACGCACATTGACTGCTCATACAGGAAGAAAGGTAAGTAATCTGGCGATGAACAGCCCCTCGGGCATGCACATGCGGGTCAGACTGGCTGGTGCCGCTCGCCCCACTCGCACAAGGTATGCAGCACGGGGATCAGCGAGGCGCCCTTGCTGGACAGCGAGTATTCAACCTTGGGCGGCACTTGCGGATACTCCTTGCGGACGATCAGCGCATCGGCCTCCAGCTCCTTCAGCACGACGCTGAGGGTCTTGAAGGCGATGCCGCCGAGATGGCGCTTGAGTTCGTTGTGCCGCAGCACCGTATTTTCCGCCAGCGCGTACAGGATCAGCATCTTGTATTTGCCACCGATCAGCGACAAGGTGTAGCCAAATGCCGTATCGCCGAGGGCCACGCCACCGGGGGCGCAGGTTTCTTCATTCATCGCGTTGTGCTTCCTGTTGATCCAGGGGCTGAGCATAACAGCCCGGCATAAAAAAACGGGCCGAAGCCCGTTTTTGTTTGCTCGATACCGCTCTGGATTAACGCTTGTCCAGTGGCAGTACTTCGCGCGTCGTCGAACCGACGAACAGCTGGCGCGGACGGCCGATTTTTTGCTCTGGGTCGGCGATCATTTCGTTCCACTGGGCGATCCAGCCGATCGTACGGGCCATAGCGAAGATACCGGTGAACAGCGACACCGGGATGCCCAGCGCCGATTGCACGATGCCCGAGTAGAAGTCGACGTTCGGATACAGTTTGCGCGATACGAAGTAGTCGTCGTTCAGTGCAATCTTTTCCAGTTCCATCGCCAGCTTGAACAGCGGATCGTCTTGCAGACCCAGTTCTTGCAGCACTTCGTAGCAGGTTTCACGCATCAGCTTGGCGCGTGGATCGAAGTTCTTGTACACGCGGTGGCCAAAGCCCATCAGCTTGACGCCGGAGTTCTTGTCCTTGACCTGCTCGATGAAGGCAGGGATGTTCTCGACGGTGCCGATTTCTTTCAGCATGTTGAGTGCCGCTTCGTTGGCGCCGCCGTGGGCAGGGCCCCACAGGCAGGCGATACCGGCAGCGATACAGGCGAACGGGTTGGCGCCCGACGAACCGGCCAGACGGACGGTCGAAGTCGATGCGTTTTGCTCGTGGTCCGCGTGCAGGATCAGGATGCGGTCCAGAGCGCGCACCAGCACGTCGTTAACCTTGTACTCTTCGCACGGATTGGCGAACATCATGTGCATGAAGTTGGCGCTGTACGACAGGTCGTTGCGTGGGTACACGAACGGCTGGCCGACCGAGTACTTGTAGGTCATGGCGACCAGGGTTGGCATCTTGGCGATCAGGCGGATGGCCGACACTTCGCGGTGATGCGGGTCGTTGATGTCCAGCGAATCGTGGTAGAACGATGCCAGCGCGCCGACGGTGCCCACCAGGACCGACATCGGATGCGCGTCGCGGCGGAAGCCACGGAAGAAGAATTGCATCTGTTCGTGCACCATCGTGTGCTTGGTGACGGTGTCGACGAACTTGGCTTTCTGTGCCGCGTTCGGCAGTTCGCCGTTCAGCAGCAGGTAGCACGATTCCATGAAGTCGGCGTTGACGGCCAACTGTTCGATCGGGTAACCACGGTACAGCAGCTCGCCCTTGTCGCCGTCGATGTAGGTGATCGACGAGTTGCAGGCGGCCGTCGACATAAAGCCTGGGTCGTAGGTGAACTTGCCGCTACCGGCGTACAGTTTGCGGATGTCGATGACGTCCGGGCCAACCGTGCCTTTGTAGATTGGAAATTCAAGCGATGGGCTGCCATCGGAGAACGACAGGGTAGCTTTTGTGTCAGAGATATTCATGGGCTCTTCCTTCTCGGGAGTGAGTCGAAATAAAAAATCAAAAATTCTGGCTGCAATTCGCACCGCACTCGGCAGTGCTACAGCGCGCCACTCGCACCGTTTGCAATATATCGCCCAGGCGTCTAGGCAATGCGCAGTCGTTGCAGCAGTGCGCGCACATGCGGCAGATCGACTTCGCCTTCCGGCTCTTTACGGGCCAGTACCAGATCCATTAACGCATTGTCCGATAAATCCAGCAAACGCGTCAGCGCGTCAACTTCTTCATCGGTCAATTCGGTTTCATACGCATCGAGAAAACGGGTCAGGATAATGTCGTTTTCCAGCAAGCCACGGCGTGAACGCCAGCGCAGGCGGGCGCGGTTGGCCGGGTCGGCCTGATGCGAGGACAAAATTGATTCTGTCATTTGGTTTACCACTTTACGTACTGCTTTGCAGGCGCCGCCTGCAGGCAAGAGAGGATACCCTCTTCCCGCAAACGGCGCCCGGCGGATGCGATCAGACGAATCAGATCGCGCGGCGGACCATCAATTCCTTGATCTTGCCGATCGCCTTGTTCGGGTTCAAGCCTTTCGGGCAAACGTCGACGCAGTTCATGATCGAATGGCAGCGGAACAGGCGGTACGGGTCTTCCAGGTTGTCCAGACGCGCGCCGGTGGCTTCGTCGCGCGAATCGGCGATGAAGCGGTAGGCTTGCAGCAGGCCGGCCGGGCCGACGAATTTGTCCGGATTCCACCAGAACGACGGGCACGACGTGGAGCAGCATGCACACAGGATGCACTCGTACAGGCCATCGAGTTCTTCGCGCTGTTCCGGCGACTGCAGGCGTTCTTTTTCAGGCGGGATCGAATCGTTGATCAGGAACGGCTTGATCGAATCGTACTGCTTGAAAAATTGCGTCATGTCGACGATCAGATCGCGGATGACCGGCAAACCTGGCAACGGACGCAGCACGATAGGCTCCGACAGTTCGTTCAGGTTGGTGGTGCATGCCAGGCCGTTCTTGCCGTTGATGTTCATCGCGTCCGAACCGCACACGCCTTCACGGCACGAGCGGCGCAGGGCCAGCGAGTCATCGACGTCCGCCTTGATGCGCTGCAGTGCGTCGAGCAGCATCTTGTCGGTGTCTTTCAGTTCGACCGTCAGGTCTTGCATGTACGGCTTGGCATCCTGGTCAGGATCGTAGCGGTAGATTTTGAATTTGAGAGTGCGTGCCATGGTATAGCCTTAGAAAGTACGTGGTTTCGGTTTGAAGGTATCAACCGTCAGCGGCTTGGTCACGACTGGCTTGTATGCCAGTCGGTTGCCTTCCGAATACCACAGAGTGTGCTTCATCCAGTTGTCGTCGTCACGCTGTGGATAGTCGTCCTGGGCGTGGGCGCCGCGCGATTCCTTGCGCGCCGCTGCCGAAACTATGGTCGCTTTCGCCGTTTCGATCAGATTGTCCAGTTCCAGCGCTTCCACGCGGGCCGTGTTGAAGACCATCGATTTATCCTTGAAGGAGACGTGCTTGCGGCGCTCGTCGAGCTTCATGATTTCTTCGACGCCCTTGTTCAGCATCTCGTCGGTACGGAATACGCCGCAGTACTTCTGCATCGTTGCGCGAATGTCGTTCGCCACGCCCTGCACGGTTTCCGTGCCGGTCGAGTTTTCCAGGCGCGCCAGGCGGCCCATGGCAAATTCGGCAGCGTCGGCTGGCAAAGGCTTGTTTTCCTTGGCTTTCAGGCCGCTATTGACGATGTGGTTGCCGGCCGCGCGGCCGAAGACCACCAGGTCGAGCAGCGAGTTCGTGCCCAGGCGGTTGGCGCCGTGCACCGACACGCAGGCGCATTCGCCGATCGCGTACAGGCCGTTGACGACTTTCGCCGAATTGTCCGGACCGGTCGGGGTGACGACCTGGCCGTGGATGTTCGTCGGGATACCGCCCATCTGGTAGTGAATCGTCGGCACGACAGGAATCGGTTCCTTGGTGGCGTCGACGTTGGCGAACTTGTGGCCGATTTCCAGGATCGACGGCAGGCGCTTGGCGATGGTGTCGGCGCCGATATGACGCAGATCCAGCATCACGTGGTCCTTGTTCGGACCGCAGCCGCGGCCTTCCTTGATTTCCTGGTCCATCGAACGCGAGACGAAATCGCGCGGTGCCAGATCCTTCAGGGTCGGCGCATAGCGCTCCATGAAGCGTTCGCCTTCGCTATTGATCAGGATGCCGCCTTCGCCGCGCACGCCTTCGGTGATCAAGACGCCCGCGCCGGCCACGCCGGTCGGGTGGAACTGCCAGAATTCCATGTCTTGCAGCGGCAGGCCGGCACGTGCCGCCATGCCCATGCCGTCGCCGGTGTTGATGAAGGCATTCGTCGAGGCGGCGAAGATACGGCCTGCGCCGCCCGTTGCCATGACCGTCGTCTTTGCTTCCAGGATCATGCATTCGCCGGTTTCCATTTCCAGCGCCACAACACCGATCACGTCGCCTTCGGCGTCACGGATCAGGTCGAGTGCCATCCATTCGACGAAGAAGTGCGTACGGGCGCGCACGTTGCGCTGGTACAGCGTGTGCAACAGGGCGTGACCGGTACGGTCGGCTGCCGCGCAAGCGCGCTGCACCGGCTTTTCGCCGAAGTGGGCCGTGTGGCCGCCGAATGGACGCTGATAGATGGTGCCGTCAGGGTTGCGGTCGAATGGCATGCCGAAGTGTTCCAGTTCGTACACGACTTTCGGTGCTTCGCGGCACATGAATTCGATGGCATCCTGGTCGCCCAGATAGTCGCCACCCTTGACGGTGTCGAACATGTGCCAGAACCAGTTATCTTCGGCCATGTTGCCGAGCGAGGCGCCGATACCGCCCTGCGCCGCCACGGTGTGCGAGCGGGTCGGGAAAACTTTCGACAGGACTGCGACGTTCAGACCGGCTTCAGCCAGTTGCAACGACGCGCGCATGCCGGAACCGCCGGCGCCAACGATGACCGCATCAAAGCGGCGGGTAGGAATTGCAGATTTATATGCTGCCACGATTACACACTCCAGAGTATCTGCACCGTCCAAGCGGCACAAGCGATCAACCACAGCATGGTGGCAATTTGCAGCGTCAGACGGAGGCCAGCGCTTTTCACGTAGTCCATCCAGATGTCGCGTACGCCAACCCATGCGTGGTAAAACAGGGCGACGAAAGTCACCAGGCTGAACAATTTAAACCACTGCTGCGCGAACAAACCGGCCCAGCCTTCATAGCTGAAGTTGCTGCCGGTGAGAAAGGAAATCAGCAGGATGGCCACATAAGCCACCATGACGATGGCGGTGACGCGTTGCGCCAGCCAGTCGCGCAAGCCGTAATGGGCACCGACGACGAGGCGTTTCGGTCCGATGTTATTGTCTGCCATTAAAATACTCCAAACAGTTTCAAAGCGACCAATGCCGTCAACACCACGCTCACGACCAGTACGGACGTGGCGGTCTTGCGTGCCGAATCTTTTTCGATAGCAACGTGCACATCCATGAACAGGTGGCGGATGCCGGCGCAGAAGTGGTGCAGGAAGGCCCAGACCAAAGCCAGGGTGATCAGCTTGACGAACCAGTGCGAGGCGATGCCCTGGAAGTAAGCGTAGGACATTTCGGAACGCAAGCTCAGTTCCAGCATGTACAGGATGCAGGGCAGCAGGGCGAACATGATGAAACCACTGATGCGATGCAGGATCGAGACGATGGCGCCGACGGCCATGCGGTAGTTCGACAATTCGGTAACATGAATGTTACGGAATTCCGGCCGTTCTTTTTTTGGTACTTCTCTTACGGCTTCAGACATAACAAAAACCTCCCCTTGATAACTAAATATTGAAGCGAAGCCGCGATTTTCGCCGATTTTCGCAACCCACACCAATATCTATTGTTGCATATAACCAAAATGGTTTTTTACTACAAAATATCGCGCTACTTTCCGTAGTTCACGTAATTTAATTACAGAATCGCCGGCAAAGCACGGCCCGCCGGAGCGGGCCATGCTTTAGCTGCGCTTTCTGTTGTCTCCGCTGCCCGCCTTGCGGCAGGCATCTTGCAAGCGATGCACTTCAGCCTTGCTGCTTGTCCGGGTACCCGCAGGCGCCCCGCCGCTTCAGCTGAGTTCATTCTGATAATGATGGCGACTGGTCAGATACAAGCCGCGGCGCAGTTCGACCGGCTTGTCACCATAGGTAAACGACACGCGCTCGGAACTGAGCAAGGGCGTGCCGAGGTCAATATTTAACAATTGCGCGGCGCCCGCGTCGGCACACACGGCGCGGATCTGCTCGGACGCACGGATCATGCGCGTGCCAAATTCCGTTTCGAACAGGCCGTACATGGGGCCTTTGTACTCCACCAGGCGCTCGGCCGTCAGACCCTTGAAGATCAGGCCGGGCAGCCACAGCTCCTCGACGATGGTCGGCACGCCGTCGAAATACTGCACGCGCTTGATGAAGATGACGGCATCGCCGGACTTCAGATCCATCAGGCGCGCCACGTCGGCCGGCGCGCGCACGCGCTTGACTTCGATAAATTTACTTTCGGGATAATGCGGCACGCCTTCGTCCGGCACCAGGCGCAGGAAGCGGAAATGCGCGCGCGCCTCATGGTGCGTGGAAACGAAGGTGCCCTTGCCCTGGCGGCGCATGACGAGGTTCTCGGCGGCCAGCTCATCGATGGCCTTGCGCACCGTGCCCTGGCTGACCTTGAAGCGCCCTGCCAGCTCGACTTCGCTGGGAATGAGCTCGCCCGGCTTCCACTCGCCCGATTGCAGGCTCTGCGTAATGAGCGCCTTGATCTGCTGATACAGGGGACTGAAGGTGGGTGAAGCGCTGGCGACGGGCATCGCCGTAGTGGTATTGCTGCTGGCCACCGCGCTGACGGGCGTGCTGGCGGCTGCGGCGACGGGCGTGGCCGCAGTGCCCGCGGTCGGACTGACCGCCCCGCTTGCAGCAGTGGCATTGTTGGTCAGATTGGACGAGGCGGGATTCATAGTCCGACATTTCAACACAAATCACTGCCCGCGTCCAGTAAAACACTCGCAGTTATCTGTCTTATATAAGACATAAGATATGATTGACAGATACAGATCGGAGGCCTAAACTGCCCTCGATAAAACTTCTGAGCCAGCGTTTTATGTTGTCGGCCAGCCACTCTGGCCTCGTGCAGCACGAGCGTGACGGCAGCGTACACCAGCAATTCGGTGGCGCGTGCCGGTTTTGGTATCATTATAGTTTTTCCGGATAAGCGTAAGTCCAGCTTCAAGCCCGTTTTCTTTCCCACTTTGGAGATTCATCATGGCTAAAACCCCAATGCGTGTTGCAGTGACCGGCGCCGCCGGCCAGATCGGCTACGCCCTGTTGTTCCGCATCGCCAATGGCGACATGCTCGGCAAAGACCAGCCTGTCATCTTGCAACTGCTTGAAATCCCGGACGAAAAAGCCCAGAAGGCGCTCAAGGGCGTGATGATGGAAATCGACGACTGCGCCTTCCCGCTGCTGACGGAAATGACCGCCCACTCCGATCCACTGACCGCATTCAAGGATGCCGACGTGGCCGTACTGGTTGGCGCGCGTCCACGCGGCCCAGGCATGGAACGCAAGGACCTGCTGGAAGCGAACGCGCAGATCTTCACGGTACAAGGCAAGGCGCTCGACGCCGTCGCTTCGCGCAATGTCAAAGTCCTGGTGGTCGGCAACCCTGCCAATACCAACGCTTACATCGCCATGAAATCGGCACCGTCGCTGCCAGCGAAAAACTTCACCGCCATGCTGCGCCTGGACCACAACCGCGCGCTGTCGCAAGTTGCTGCCAAGACCGGCACCGCCGTCAAGGATATCGAGAAGCTGACCGTCTGGGGCAACCACTCGCCAACCATGTACGCCGACTACCGTTTCGCCACCGTCAACGGCAAGGCCGTCAAGGACCTGATCAACGACCAGGAATGGAATGCCAACACCTTCCTGCCTACCGTCGGCAAGCGCGGCGCGGCCATCATCGAAGCGCGCGGCCTGTCGTCGGCAGCGTCGGCAGCGAACGCAGCCATCGACCACATCCACGACTGGATGCTGGGCACGGCTGGCAAATGGACCACCATGGGCGTACCTTCCGATGGCTCGTATGGCATCCCTGAAGGCACCGTGTTCGGCTTCCCGGTCACCACCGACAACGGTGAGTACACCATCGTTCAAGGTCTGGAAATCGATGCATTCTCGCAAGAGCGCATCAACCTGACCCTGAAAGAACTGACCGAAGAGCGCGAAGGCGTGAAACACCTGCTGGCATAAATCCAGTATTGGCGGCGCGGCCTGAGCGCCGCCCGCCAAGAAGGCCGCCCCGCGAGATTCGCGGCGCGGCTGTTTTATCAAGTAGTTTTTACCTGCAGAAATGCCTTAAGCATGCACCCTTCCGAGGTTTTATTCCAAGGCAAACGCCAGCCGCTGTTGCTCGCCGCTTGCGACCACTACGCCGGCTCTGAAAAGCTGATGCGTAAATCGATTGCTTTGCAACAAGAGCTTGGGCCCCTGTTCGACATCACGTTCGACTGCGAAGACGGCGCCAGCGCCGGCAATGAAGAGTCGCACGCCCACATGATCGCCGGCCTGCTGGCCAGCGACGAGAACCAGTTCAACCGCATCGGCGTGCGCGTACACGACGTCGACAGCCCGTTTTTCGCGCGCGACGTGGAAATCATCTGCACCGCCGCGGCCCGCCTGGCCTACATCGCCGTGCCCAAGGTGGGCGGCGTGCAAGATGCCATGCTGGCCATCGACCTGATCAACCTGCACGCGCGCCGCGCCGGCCGCGACAACCTGCCCGTGCATATACTGATCGAGACGCACGGCGCACTGCGTGACGCCTACGCCATCGCCGCCCTGCCCCAGGTCGAATGCCTGTCCTTCGGCATCATGGATTTCGTTTCAGCCCATTACGGCGCCATTCCCGCCGCCGCCATGCGCACGCCGGGCCAGTTTACGCACCCGCTGGTGGTGCGCGCCAAGCTCGAAGTGGCGGCCGCCTGCCACGCGCACGGCAAGGTGCCGTCGCATAACGTGACGACGGACGTGCGCGATTCGGCCGTGGTGGCGAATGACGCCCAGCGCGCAACGGCCGAGTTCGGCTACACGCGCATGTGGAGCATCCACCCGGACCAGATCAAGCCCATCATCAAGGCCTTTACGCCGCGCCTGTCCGAAGTCAACGAGGCCAGCAACATCCTCAATGAAGCGCTGCGCGCCAACTGGGGGCCGATTGCGCAAAATGGCCGCTTGCATGACCGCGCCAGCTACCGATATTATTGGACCGTTTTACAACGCGCCAAACTGGCGGGCCTGGGCCTGCCCGAGGCGGCCGCTGCATTACTCAACGCCCCCTCTTCCAGCACCACTGAAAACTGACAGGAATTACACGATGTCCCTCTCCAAATTAGCCATTGCCTGCAGCGTCGCGCTGGGCGCCATGACCCTCACGCTGGCGCCAGCCAGCTTCGCCGCCACGGCAGAGGCAAATCCGAAGGCAGTCAAGGCCAAGCCAAAGGCCAAGACCACCAAGGCAAAAGCTGCCGTCAAGGAAGCCCATCCGCTCGCCATGTCGGTCGCCGACAAGGAAGAAGCCGATGAACCGAACACCGCAGGCTCGGCCTCCACCGATTTCAATTGTGAACTTGGTAATAAAATTACCATCTACACCAATGCTACTGACGACAAACACATCGCCCTGCGCTGGAAGAAGCGCCTGCATCGCCTGAGCCGCGTTGGCACCACCACCGGCGCCAACCGCTTCGAAAACCGCTTGTACGGCCTGGTCTGGATCGGCATCCCGGCCAAAGGCATGCTGCTCGATTCCAAGCAGGGCCGCCAGCTGGCCAATGAATGCAAGGATGCGGAGCAAGCCAAGCCGGCGGCAGTGCTGGAAGCGGCGCCTTCGCTGGGCGTCTTGCCAGTCACTGGCGGCTGATGTGCGTAGCAAGGGCCTCTTCGGGGGCTCAGTCATGTTTTGTAATTTGAATCATCAATAAATAGACGATACCCAACAAGGAGAGGTCATGTCCCGCAACACTCTGAACACGCTCAAGGACTTTAATATTTCGGATAGCAAGAAGGGTAAGCTGTATTCCCTGCCGGCACTGGAAAAAAGCCTGGGCATCAATGTCTCCCGCCTGCCAGTGTCGATTCGCATCGTGCTCGAATCGGTATTGCGCAACTGCGACGGCAAAAAAGTCACCGAAGAACACGTCAAGCAATTGGCGAGCTGGGGCCCGACCGCCGAGCGCACCGACGAGATCCCGTTCGTAGTGGCCCGCGTCGTGCTGCAAGACTTCACCGGCGTTCCCCTGCTGGCCGACCTGGCAGCGATGCGCAACGTGGCCGCCAAGATGGGTATCAACGCCAAGAAGATCGAACCGCTGGTACCGGTCGACCTGGTGGTCGACCACTCGGTGACCATCGATCACTACCGCGAAAAGAAAGCGCTGGACCTGAACATGAAACTGGAATTCTCGCGTAACAACGAGCGTTACCAGTTCATGAAATGGGGCATGCAGGCATTCGACACCTTCGGCGTCGTGCCACCAGGCTTCGGCATCGTCCACCAGGTCAACCTGGAATACCTGGCACGCGGCGTGCACCACGCAGGCAAGAAAGCCGGCGACGTGTACTACCCTGACACCCTGGTCGGCACCGACTCGCACACCACCATGATCAACGGCATCGGCGTGGTCGGCTGGGGCGTGGGCGGCATCGAGGCGGAAGCGGGCATGCTGGGCCAACCGGTCTACTTCCTGACGCCTGACGTCATCGGCGTGAACCTGACCGGCGCGCTGCGCGAAGGCTGCACCGCCACCGATCTGGTACTGACCATCACCGAATTGCTGCGCAAAGAGAAAGTCGTCGGCAAGTTCGTCGAATTCTTCGGCGAAGGCACCGAATCGCTGACCCTGACGGACCGCGCGACGATCGCCAACATGGCACCGGAATACGGCGCGACCATGGGCTTCTTCCCGGTCGACGACGCGACCATCGATTACTTCAAGGGCACCGGCCGCAGCAAGGCTGAAATCGCCGCGTTCGAAAGCTACTTCAAGGCGCAAAACCTGTACGGCATTCCAAAAGCGGGCGACATCGACTACACCCGCGTGGTGGAACTGAACCTGGCCACGGTCGCACCGTCGCTGGCCGGCCCGAAACGCCCGCAAGACCGTATCGAAATCGGCAACGTCAAGGCGAACTTCGCCGAACTGTTCGCCAAGCCAACCACGGAAAACGGCTTCAACAAGAATCCGGCCGACCTGAACGCCGTGTACGAAACGACGAATGGCGTGAAAGTGTCGAACGGCGACGTGCTGATCGCCGCGATCACCTCGTGCACCAACACCTCGAACCCGAGCGTGATGCTGGCTGCCGGCCTGCTGGCCAAGAAAGCCGTCGAAGCCGGCCTGAAAGTCGCGCCACACATCAAGACTTCGCTGGCTCCCGGCTCGCGCGTCGTCACCGAGTACCTGACGGCTGCCGGCCTGCTGCCGTACCTGGAAAAACTGGGCTTCGGCGTGACCGCCTACGGCTGCACCACCTGTATCGGCAATGCCGGCGACCTGACGCCTGAGCTGAACGCCGCCATTGCCACGCACGACATCGTCGCGTCGGCCGTGCTGTCGGGCAACCGCAACTTCGAAGCGCGTATTCACCCGAACATCCGCTCGAACTTCCTGGCCTCGCCACCGCTGGTCGTCGCCTACGCCATCGCCGGCAACATGACGCGCGACCTGATGACCGAACCTGTCGGCAAGGGCAAGGGCGGCAAGGACGTCTACCTGGGCGACATCTGGCCGACCTCGGCTGAAGTGTCGGCCATGATGAAGTTCGCCATGAACGCCAAGGTGTTCAAGGACAACTACGCAGACGTCAAGGGCGCGCCAGGCAAGCTGTGGGAAAAAGTCACCACCGTCTCCGGCCAAGTCTACAACTGGCCGAAATCGACCTACATCGCGGAACCACCGTTCTTCGACAACTTCTCGATGACGCCAGCGGCAGTGGCCACCGGCATCGAAGGCGCGCGCGCACTGGGCGTGTTCGGCGATTCCATCACCACCGACCACATCTCGCCAGCCGGCTCGATCCAGGAAAACGGTCCTGCAGGCAAATGGCTGAAGGAAAACGGCGTCCTGAAAGCGGATTTCAACTCCTACGGCTCGCGTCGCGGTAACCATGAAATCATGATGCGCGGCACGTTCGCCAACGTGCGTATCAAAAACCGCATGATCCCTGCCAAGGCAGACGGTTCGGCGGTCGAAGGCGGCATCACGATCCACCAGCCTTCCGGCGAAGAAATGTCGATCTACGACGCAGCGATGAAATATGTTGCTGAAGGTACGCCAACCATGGTCTTCGGCGGCGAAGAGTACGGTACGGGCTCGTCGCGCGACTGGGCAGCCAAAGGTACGCAACTGCTGGGCGTGAAAGCCGTGATCACCCGTTCGTTCGAGCGTATTCACCGCTCGAACCTGGTGGGCATGGGCGTGCTGCCGCTGCAATTCATCGGCGACGACAGCGTGCAAACCCTGGGCATCACCGGCAATGAAACCTTCGACCTGAAAGGCCTCGAAGGCGAAATCAAGCCACAGCAACTGGCTACCCTGGTGATCCACCGCGCCGACGGCACCAGCGTCGACGTGAAAGTGCTGCTGCGCATCGATACGCCGATCGAAGTCGATTACTACAAGCATGGCGGTATCCTGCCATTCGTATTGCGTCAACTGCTGGCCGAGTAATCAGCCCAGCCGTGAGGCAAGATAAAGCGCCGGTTCCGACCGGCGCTTTTTTTTCGTCCTGCTGCCCCGTTTTTACTTGAATTTTCGACTATTGGCATGATCTAAGAACAGCTTACGTATTGCGTGCGGCCGAATCCTCTACAATACGGTTATAAGGGTTTATCATTGTTTGACTGATCCATTTTTTTCACTTTCCGAGACTCTTATCCCGCTATGCGTCGTCCTTCCAAAGATTCATCCCATAAACTGACTGCCGACAGCCAGCGCCTGGTCACCTTTGCCCAGGCGATCGTACAGGCAGCCAGCCGTCTCGAAGAGCGGTCCTGGGAACACAGCCTGGATACGCAGCTCCAGAAATTACTCAAAACCGGCCACCAGGACACCATCGACAACACCCTGGGCAGCCTGTTCAAGGAAGACTTGAACGCCTACGACGTGCTGATGGACTGCGTTGAAGCCGTCAGCGAATCGACCCTCATCACGCACGAAGACGTGCGCTACGACGCTCTGCTGGTGGCCGTACCCATCCTCGCGTGGACGCGCTTTTCCATCGCTTCCGGCCCGATGGCCGGCGATGCGCACGGCGTATTGTCCGCGCATTTCGCCGCCCACCTGCTGGCCGATGGCACGAAGATGGCCATGGCGCCGACCCTGTACTCGATCGACCAGCTGCCGCGCAGCCACGTCGAGACCTATGTCAAGACGCAGAAGCTGGCACTGGCCGCGCTGAAAGGCACGGCCGTCAAGCCCTCAAGCAAAGAGGCGGAAACGGCGCCCTTCCTGGCCGACACGCGCTACCTGCTGGTGGCCGTGGTGGCCCCAAGCGGCGCACCATTGTTCCGCTGGCAGACGCCGGCCAGCCAGCTCGACTTCATCGCCGAGCGCAGTGCCGCCCTGGAACAATGGCGCGAGCAGGCGACGCCGACCATCGCCCGCCTGCTGCCCGGCTGCGGCCTGGAACTGCTGCTGCCGGAAGCGTACTACGTGGCCTGCCGCGAAGCGGACAAGCTGATACGCCCCGTCTCCGTGCGCGCCGCCGTGCACTACCTGACGCACACGCTGGCCATCGAGCCGTCGGAACTGCGCGCCGTCATCGCCGGCTTCGGCGAAGAAGCTGCCGATAGCCAGGTGGACGAGTACCGCATCGCCTTCACCCTACGCCAGGCGCCGGACGTCATCTACGGCATCGTCTGGCCACTGTATGGCCAGGAAGACGAGGATGGCACGCCGATCGAAGGCCTGATCCAGGTCGGCATCGCCGCGCTGGACAAGCAAAAGACGCCCGTCGATGAAATCATCGAGCACCTGAACGCCGCCGGCGTGACGCAGATCAAGCGCCACGCGGAACGTTTTGTCGGCGAATACTGCGACGATTGCGGCGCGCCTTTGTTTGCCGACCCCGTCGGTGAGCTGGCGCATGCGGAAATGCCGGAAGATACGCCGCAGGGTACCGAGCATTTCCATTGATCTGATGACACACTCTTCAAACCTACTGCGCAGCCCGCTCTCGGGTCGGCGTTACTCGCTGTACCTTTAGTACAGCTGCGTTACTCAACCCGATATCGGGCTTGCTCGCTACGGTTTGAAGAGGTGTCGATGCAATAGGTGGGTTGAAAGGCAGGCCGTAGGTCGGATTAGCCGGAACGGCGTAATCCGACAACAGCGTTGGCGCACAAAAAAGGCGGAACCCCGGTTCCGCCTTTTTTGCATTTCACGCTACGCTTAACGCACTATCACCACTGCGAGAACGGGTGGCGGATCAGATTCGCGTTGTAGTAGCGCGCATCGCCCGACACTTCCACTCCGATCCACTCGGGTTTCTCGAAGGGCTGGTCTTCCGAGGCCAGTTCGATCTCGGCCACCACCAGGCCGGCATTGGCGCCGAGGAACTCGTCGACTTCCCACACCATGCCCGCATGCTCGATGCGGTGGCGGACTTTTTCGATCAGCGGCTGTTCGCACAGGCCGTCGAGCAATTCGGCGGCGTCGGCCAGCGGAATCGGATACTCCCACTCGCCGCGCGTCGCGCCCACGTTCGCGCCCTTGATGGTCAGCATCGCCTGTTCGCCTTCGATGCGCACGCGCACCACGCGCTCGCGCGCGGAAGACAGATAGCCCTGGCGCAGCAGCACCGCCTGGCCCAGGCCGCGCCAGGCATCGCCGGCAAGCAGGAATTTACGCTCGATTTCGACGCCCATGATCAACGCCGTTCAATCCAGCGACAGCAGGATAGGCTGCAGCATGGCTGCACCCAGGGCCGCGCTGCGCGCGCCGTTCCAGCCTACGCTAGGGTCCGGCAAATCGGCGTTTTCCTTGAATGGCATTTCCAGCGTCAGCGCCAGGCAGCCGAAGTGGTGGCCGATGTATTTCGACGCCAGGGTCAGCATGTCCGACTTGTACTTGCTGGCCGCGTAGCCGAACTTGTCCTGGAAGTCAGGGCTGGCCTGCTTGTAGCGCTCGATGAAGGCTTTCTGGTGCGCCGCTTGCGCCGGCGTGAAGTTTTCCAGCATTTCGTTGCCGGCCACGAAGTTGTACGGCAAGGCTTCATCGCCGTGGATGTCGAAGAACATGTCGACGCCCGTTTCGTGGATCTTGTTTTTCACGCACAGCACTTCCGGGCTGGACGCCAGCGATGGCGTCATCCATTCGCGGTTCAGGTTGGCGCCGGCCGCATTCGTGCGCAGGTTGCCGCGGATGGAACCGTCCGGATTCATGTTCGGCACGATGTGGAACACGGCGCGCTGCAACAGCTTGCGCGCGATCGGGTTGGCGTCGTCGAGCAGCGAGTCGATCAAGCCTTCGACAAACCATTCAGCCATCGATTCGCCCGGATGCTGGCGCGCGATGACCCAGATTTTCTTTTCCGCCTGCGGGTTGCCGATGGTGACCATATTCATGTCGCGGCCGTCGACCGTGCTGCCCAGGTCGGACACGCGCGCCAGCGGATGCTCGGCCACTTCACCCAGCAAGCGCAAATGGCGTTCCCACGAATACGGTTCGAAATAGGCGTAGTACACGCTGTCGAGCTCCGGCGTATGCGAAATCGTCATGACCTGGCCATCGAATGCGGTCGGCACGCGGAACCAGTTTTCGCTGTCGTAGCTGGCCACGGCCTGGTAGTCTTCATAGCCGGCCGGATACGTGGCCTGGCCCGCGTTCAGGATGCGCAGCGTACATGCCTGGTCCCGCGCGCCCTGCAGGCGGAAATGGAACCACTGATGGATGTCGGCGTGGCTATCCTTGCGCAAGTTCAGGTCGATGGCGCCGGCACTGGTGGCGCTTACCACCTCGATGGCGCCCGAGTCGAAGTTCTGGCTGATTTTAATGGTCATGTGATGATCCCGTCCAAATGTAAGAGTTCCGGCGTCGCCTCGTGGGCTGGCGCCGTCGCGCTAAAAACGCAGTGTAAGCTATCCCGCTATTTTCCGCCCTTTGGCGCCGTTCGCAAAGCCTGGGAGGGCGATTTATGCACCAATCCGGGGCATCCATGGCAAAGCGCCGGGCAAAAGGGCGAAAAATCGGTGCTCTGTCGCCTGGACCGGACAAAAAACTGAATTGTAACAATGCCAGACACATTGGCAGCCCGTCGCCATCCTATAATTCGTGCTTTCATTGAGTCGCCAGGAAAGAGTCGTGGACAAGAAGTTGACCAATATTCAGGAAAGAAAATTACGCGAAGCCCAGGCGCGGCGCGAGCACATCATCGACGTCGTGAAAGACCTCATCAAGAAGGGTGGCGCACGCGGCGTCTCCATCCGCAAGGTGGCCGAGGCGGCCGGTTTTTCCACCACCGTCGTGTACGCCCTGTTCCGCGACAAAGCCACCTTGATCGCCCAGGCCATGGACAAGGACTTGCTGGAACTGGTGCGCGCCATGCGTGCCGCCTGCGCCAACAGCATGGACCCCTGGGAACGCATCAGCCTGGTCGGCCGCGCCTACATCGATTACGGTTTCCAGCATCCCGACGAATATTCGCTGATCTTCATGGAATTGCGCCCGCATGCGGAAATCGACGCCGTCGAAGTGGAACATGGCAATATCGAGCAGGATCCTTACGCCTACGCACTGCACCTGTTCGGCGAACTGGCACAGGCGGGCCAGGTGCGCCAGGACGAGCCGGCGCTGCATACGATGACGCAAATCTTCTGGCAATCGCTGCACGGCCTCGTGTCGCTGCGCATCGTCATGGATGCGGGCGACCCATGGACACCGCACCCGGAAATGCATGCACATATCGACGACTTGCTGGCCGTCGTCACGCAAGGCATCCGCCTGCGCTTTGCGCCGGCTGCCTGACAACACCATTTGACACCGACGTAAAACAGGGCAGGCGCGGTACTGCACCGCCCTGCCCTGTCTTGAGGTCAATGAAGCTTACTGCGCTGCCAGCATGCTCTGCGTTTCCTGGTAGCGCGTATGCCACGACAGCGCCTGCTCCAAAAGGTGCGGCGTATGGCCGCCACGCTGGCAGGCCGCGTCAAAATACGCGCGCAATTGATCGCGGTAATCGGGATGCGTGCAGCGCTCGATGATCAACGGCGCCCGTTCGCGCGGCGCCAGGCCACGCAAGTCCGCATAGCCCCATTCCGTCACCAGCACGTCGACGTCATGTTCCGTATGGTCCACATGCGAGACCATCGGCACGACGCTGGAAATGCGTCCGCCCTTGGCCGCCGATTTCGACACGAACATCGATACTTGCCCGTTGCGCGCAAAGTCGCCCGAGCCGCCGATGCCGTTCATCATGTGCGTGCCGCACACGTGGGTGGAATTGACGTTGCCGTAGATATCGAACTCGAGTGCCGTGTTCAGGGCGATGATGCCGAGGCGGCGCACGATTTCCGGGTGGTTGCTGATCTCTTGCGGGCGCAGCACGATTTTTGAGCGGTAATGGTCGATATTGTCCATCAGCTTTTGATGCACGGCGGCCGACAGGGTGATCGACGAGGCCGAGGCAAACGCCAGCTGGCCCGAATCGAGCAGCTCGATGGCGCTGTCCTGCAGCACCTCCGAATACATCGTCATGTTCTGGAAGGGCGAGCCGATCAGGCCGTGCAGCACGGCATTGGCGATGGTGCCGATGCCCGCCTGCAGGGGCAGCAATTCCGGGCCCATGCGCCCGGCCGCCACTTCACCTTCGAGGAAGGCGATCACGTGGCCGGCAATCGCCTGCGTTTCCGCGTCGGGCGGCAAGGCGTTCGACGGGCTGTCGGGGCTGTCCGTGATGACGATGGCGGCGATGCGGGCCGGGTCGATGGCGATGGCCGTGCTGCCCAGGCGCTGGTCGACGCGCGTGAGGGGTATCGGTTCGCGCCCCGGCAAGGCCTGGGGCACATAGATGTCGTGCAAGCCTTCCAGCGCCAGCGGCGTGGACAGGTTGATTTCGATGATGACCTGCGTTGCCTGCTGGGCGAAGGCGGCGGAGTTGCCCACCGACATGGTCGGGATGATGGCGCCGGCGGCCGTGATGGCCGTCGCTTCGATGACGGCGATGTCGACGGCGGCCAGGTTACCCGAACGCAACTGCTCGGCTGTTTCCGACAGATGCTGGTCGATGAACATGACTTCACCGTTGTTGATCTTGCCGCGCAGCACAGGGTCGACCTGGAACGGCATGCGGCGCGCCAGCACGCCCGCTTCGGCCATCAGGCCGTCGCTGCCATTGCCCAGCGAAGCGCCCGTGATCAGGGTCAGGCTCAACGGGTCTTGCAGGGCGCGCTCGGCCAGCGCGCGCGGCAGGGCCTTCGCGTCGCCGGCACGGGTGAACCCGCTCATGCCGACACGCATGCCGTTGTGGAACAATTTGGCTGCCTCATCGGCGCTCATGATTTTGCTGAGCAAGCCTGGGTGGCGGATACGGTCCTCGTACATCGTGATGCTCCTGATATTCTTAATATTCTCAAACTGGATGGCTGTCATACACCAACCCCATAAGTGGATTCAGTATAAAATCCCGCTTACATGCATGGCATGAATTAATTTCGCCAAACCCAGTCGATATTTTCATGCTTCGCCGAGGCGAGCCCCATCTTGGATATCCGTTCCCTGCGCTATTTTGTCGAAACCGTGCGCCTGTCGAGCTTTACGCAGGCGGCAGAATCGCTGCACCTGACCCAGTCGACCATCAGCAAGATGGTGCGCCAGCTGGAAGAGGAAGTGGGCGCCCAGCTGCTGGTGCGCGACGGGCGCAAGCTGACGCTCACCGACACGGGCCGCATCGTCTACCAGCACGGCCAGGAAATGCTGGCGAACATGCGCCAGCTGACGCTGGAAGTGCGCGACACCCAGGCCTTGCAGCGCGGCAGCCTGACGGTCGGCATCCCGCCCATGATCAATGTGCTGTTCACGCCCGTCTTGAAGGCCTTTCGCGCGCGCCACCCGAACATCAGCCTGACCCTACAGGAAGACACGGGCCAGCAAATCGAGCGCAAGGTGACGGCCGGCGAGCTGGAAATCGGCATGACGGTGCTGCCGGCGGACCCGGAACTGGACCTCGTGGCCGTGGAAGTGGCCAGCTACCCGATCTGGGCCCTGGCCGAACCGGGCACGTTCCAGAAAAACCGCACGACCTTGCCCTTCAAGGCGCTGGCCGAGCTGCCGCTGGTGTTGTTAAAGGATGATTTCGCCCTCACGCGCAGCCTGCGCCAGCATTTCGCGCAGGCGGGCTTCACGCCGACCATCGCGGCGCAGAGCGGCCAGTGGGACTGGCTGGTGGCGATGGCCTCGGCCGGCCTGGGCGTGGCCCTGCTGCCCGAGCCGTTCATCCACCGCCTGGCCGGCGAACCTCTGGAGGCGGTGCGCCTCGTCGAACCGGAAGTGGCGTGGCAGGTGGCGCACGTCTGGAGCGGACGCTATCTGTCGCACGCGGCGCGCGCCTGGCTCGAGGTGTGCCAGGACGTGCTGGGCACGCAGTTCGCGCACTGACGTAAAAAAGGGTGGCCGAGGCCACCCTTTATATTCATAACGCTACCTTGCTTACTTGGCGTCGTCGTTGTACATGCTGGCGTATTTCCAGCCGAAGTACAGAATAAACGTGTAGCACAGGGCCGGCACGAGGAAGGACAGCTGCAGGTTGATGTGGTCGGCCAGGAAGCCCTGGATGAACGGCACGATGGCGCCGCCGACGATGGCCATGCACAGAATGCCCGAACCTTGTCCCGTTTGCGCACCCAGCTTGTTCAGGGCCATGCTGAAGATGGTCGGGAACATGATGGAGTTGAACAGGCCGACGGCGATCAATGCCCACATGGCCGTGTGACCACTGGAGAACACGGCGACGAGGATCAGCGCGATGACGATGGCGGCATTGAAGGCCAGGGTCTTGCCCGGGCTGACGTAGCGCATCACGGCAAAGCCGACGAAGCGGCCCAGCATGGCGCCACCCCAGTAATAGCTGACGAAATAGGCGGCATCGGCGTGGCTGAGGCCAGCGATATGGCTCTCGCCGAGGAAGTTGATCAGGAAGCTGCCGATGCTGACTTCACCGCCCACGTACAGGAAGATGGCCAGCGCGCCCAGCACCAGGTGGCGGTGCGACCAGATCGAGACCTTGTGGCCATCCTGCGCCAGGACGGCCGCATCGTCGGCATGCGAAATCTTCGGCAATTTTGCCAGCGCGAACAGCACGGCCAGGATCACCAGGGTAGCGGCCAGCACCAGGTACGGACCTTGCACGGAAGCGGCTTCCTTGGCGCGGTAGGCCAGTTGCTCGGCGGCCGGCAGCAAGTCGAACTGCTGCACCGTCAGCACGGTGCCGGACAAGATCAGCATGCCGCCCAAGGCTGGCGCCACGGTGGTGCCCAGCGCGTTGAAGGCCTGCGTCAGGGTCAGACGGCTCGACGCCGTCTGCGGGTCGCCCAGTTCCGTCACGTAGGGATTGGCCGCCACCTGCAGCACGGTGATGCCGGCCGCCAGGATGAAGAAGGACAGGAGGAACAGCGCATAGCTGCCGGTGGATGCCGGGTAGAACATGGCGCAGCCGGCGGCCGCGATCAGCAAGCCGGCGACGACGCCGCGCTGGTAGCCGATCTTCTTGATCAGCATGCCGGCCGGCAGCGAGACGATGGCGTAGGCGCCAAAGAAGCAGAACTGCACCAGCATCGCCTGGACATAGGTCAGGGTGTAGATCGAGCGCAGATGGGGAATCAGCACATCATTGAGCGAGGTCAGCAGTCCCCACATGAAAAACAGCACCGTGACAATGATCAGGGCGCCTGTATTGTTTTGCGTGCCGGCCTGTGCGCGCGATGCGCCCAGGCCCTGCTTTACGTGTTCCATACTTTCTCCATTGTTCTATCCAAGAATGTCGTGCCCTGCCCTGGCCCATCGCTTGCGTGGGCACCGCCAGACAGCGGCAGCGCTCGTGTTTGAAAGCAACATCTTCGCAAGGCCGAGCGCGTAGTAAAACTACCTTGCTGCGGCCGCATTATGCCCGAAAGGCCCCGGATTGCGCAGATTTCCCATCAGTTATTTGATAATTGAATAGCTGACATTCGAAATCAAAAGTAGCCTTATAACTTGAAACCGCTATACTTATATTGCAGTGCAGCACAACGCGGCACGCCACTCAAAGGAGTCTGCCATGTCTACCGCATTTACTTACCACACCACGCAAAACAGCAATATCATCGCCACCCTGGTGCACGCCGCCAAGCGTGTCGGTGCCTGGCTGAACCACAGCAGCGACCGCCGCGAACGTGCTTACGAAGAAGCCTACCTGGCCGAATCGACCGACCGTTACGACCTGGAATACCGCATGCGCGAACTGGCCCGCGCCAACCCGCAGCCTAGCTGGATGAGCGGCCTGAGCCGTTAAGAGTAGCGCCGTATCCGGCCACGCATCGCAGCCCATCATCGGCTGTTGCAATATCCATAGCGCCATCCTGCTCGCCTTGCGCTTGAGCACAGGATGGGCTATACAGGCGCAATGAAAACGCCCATTACCATCCTCGCCATCGCCGGCAGCCTGCGCGCCGCCTCGCTGAACACCGCCCTGCTGCACGCCATCGCCCGGCTTGCCCCAGCGGACTATGCCATCTGCATCTATCCGGGACTGGGAGAATTACCCCTCTTCAATCCCGACCTCGACGCCGACAGCCTGCCGGCCGTGACGGGCCTGCGCGACGCCATCCTGGCGGCCGACGTGCTGCTGCTGGCCAGCCCCGAATACGCGCATGGCGTGAGCGGCCCGATGAAGAACGCGCTGGACTGGATGGTGGGAAATGAATCATTCATCGACAAGCCGCTGGTGCTGCTGAACGCCTCGCCGCGCGCCACGCATGCGCAGGCGGCCCTGCGCGAAACGGCGCGCACCATGTCGGCGCGCCTGATCGACGAGGCCTGCATCAGCCTGCCTTTGCTGGGGTCGGGTCTCGATGCCGACGGCATCGCTGCGGACCCGGCATTGCGCCGGGCCATCTTGGATATGCTGCAGTGCATCAGGTCATTTTCATGACCTTCTGCACGTTTCGCTATCAGTTCATCTAGTTTTACTACGTACTTCTACGGAACGCTCAGTGCGGGATCATGCCGGTGAAAACGTAGGCCTGCAGCATGGTGATGATGCCGATGATCACGGCAAACAACAGGCTGTGCTTCAAGGTAAAGCGGAACAGGTCCGATTCCTTGCCCACCAGGCCCGTTGCGGCGCAGGCGACGGCGATCGATTGGGGCGAAATCATCTTCGCCGTCACGCCGCCCGTCGTATTGGCCGCCACCAGCAAGGTGTCGGACACGCCGATCTGGTGCGCCGTGGTGTTTTGCAAAGAGCAGAACAGGGCGTTCGAGGAGGTGTCGGAACCCGTCAGGAAGACGCCCAGCCAGCCGAGGAATGGCGAGAAGAACGGGAAGGCGGCGCCGCTGCCGGCCAGCAGCAGGGCCAGGGTGGACGACATGCCCGAGTAATTGGCGACGAAGGCAAACGCCAGCACCAGGCCGATCGACAGCACGGGACGGCGCAATTCCACCACGGTTTCCACGAAGGCCTTGATGCCATCGCGCGGCTTCATGCGCAGCATTAGCATCGACAGCACGGCCGTCAGCAAGATCGCCGTGCCCACGGCCGACAGCAGGTCCAGCTTGAACACGGCGTCATACGCCTTCGGCACGGTCACGATGGGCATGCTCTTGATCACCAGCTGGTCCAGGTACGGCACGTGGATCTTGATGACCAGGCTCGATAGTGCCCCGCCGGCGGCAAACAGCGCCTTGAAGCCGGGCAGGCTCCACACGGTGACGATGGCCGTCAACAGGCCGAATGGCGCCCAGGCGCGCATGGTCTGCGCCGTCGTATACGGCGAGGCGGCGCGGCTGCCGCTGCCACGCACATCCGCCTTGCCCGCGCCACCGCCAAAACCGGACAGCGCGGCCGTGCCGCCGCCGACCGCTTGGGCCACTTTCGCATTCTTCGGTTGCCACACTTTCAGGAACAGGGTCAGCGACACCAGGCTGACGAGGGCCGAGGTGATGTCCGGCAGTTCAGGGCCGATATGGTTGGACGTGAAGTACTGGGTGACGGCAAAGCTCAAACCCGTCACCAGCGCGGCCGGCCATACTTCACGCACGCCGCGGAAACCATCCATCATGAACACCAGCCAGAACGGCACCAGCAGCGACAGCAGCGGCAACTGGCGGCCCGCCATGGCGCCGATCAGGAACGGGTCGATGCCCGTCACCTGGCCCGCCACGATGATGGGGATGCCCATGGCGCCAAAGGCCACGGGCGCCGTGTTGGCGATCAGGCACAGGCCCGCCGCGTACAACGGGTTGAAGCCCAGGCCCACCAGCAGCGCCGAGGTGATGGCCACGGGCGCGCCGAAACCGGCCGCCCCTTCCAGGAAGGCGCCGAAGGCAAAGCCGATCAGCAGCACCTGCAGGCGCTGGTCGTCCGTGACCGACAGCACGGAGGCGCGGATGATGTCGATCTGCCCCGTCTTGACGACAATTTTATACAGGAAGACGGCCGTGACGATGATCCAGGCGATCGGCCACAAGCCGTAGGCGAAGCCATAGCCGGCTGCCGCCAGCGCCTGCGGCACGGGCATGCCGTAGGCGAAAATCGCCACGGCCAGCGCCAGCGCCAGGGTGACGGCGGCCGCCACGTGGCCCTTGATGCGCAGCGCCGCCAGGGCGATGAAGAAGAAGATGATGGGAACGGCTGCCGCCAGTGACGACAGCCACAAGCTGCCGAGCGGGGTGTAAAGTTGGGTCCAGGTTTGCATGTCGGGTCTCCTCCGGTGGATGCGGGTTAAGTGAAAAAACGGCTTTTGATGTAATTGTGTGTAGCGTGTTTTTTGCGGTGCTTCGGTGCTGCCGGGCCGGGCTATTCTTCCTGCCCGCGCGCATTGAGCAGGTCGGCCAGGCTGCGCGGCGCCGGCGTCAACGGCTTGCGGTGCTGCGTCCAGCCCAGTTGCGCGCGCGGCGTCAGCAGCCGCAGCCGCGTGGCGGCCCAGCGGAACAAACGGTAGCTGGCAGGGCGCGCAAAGGCGCCGCTCCAGAAACGCCAGATCAGACTTTCGCCGCGGCTGAACTTGGCGCCCTGGCCGCGCAACGGATGCGTCACTTCCTCATGCGGATTGCGGTTGGCCTCCGTGCGCAGGCGTACCAGCAGCTGCGGAATCGGGATGCGCACGGGGCACACCTCGCCGCAGGCGCCGCACAGGCTCGACGCCGTGGCCAGGTCGGCCGTCGCGTCCAGCCCCAGCAAGTGGGGCGAAATGATCTTGCCGATTGGCCCCGGATACGTGGTGCCGTAGGCGTGGCCGCCGATGCGCGTGTAGACGGGACAGTGGTTCATGCAGGCGCCGCAGCGTATGCATTGCAGGGTGGCGCGCAGCTGCTCGTCCGCGTAGGCCTGGCTGCGGCCGTTGTCGAGCAAGACCAGGTGCACTTCACGCGGCCCATCCTGTTCACCTTCGCGGCGCGGGCCGGAAATCAGGTTGAAATAGGTGGTGATGGCTTGCCCTGTGGCCGAGCGCGTCAGGAGGCTCGCCAGCGGCACGATGTGTTCGAGCTTGGCCACCACCTTTTCCATGCCCATGATGGCGATGTGGACCTCCGGCACGGACGTGGTCAGGCGGCCATTGCCCTCGTTTTCCACCAGCCACAGGGTGCCCGTGTCGGCCGCCGCGAAGTTCACGCCCGACAGGCCGATGTCGGCCTCGACGAAGGCCTGGCGCAGCGCGCGCCGCCCTGTCTGAATCAGGCTGTCGACATCTTCCGTGTAGGGCGCATCGGGAATATGCTCGGCGAACAGGCCGGCGATGTCCGCCTTGGTCTTGTGTATCGCCGGCATGACGATGTGCGACGGCTTCTCGCCGGCCAGCTGCACGATGTACTCGCCCATGTCCGACTCCAGGCAGGTCATGCCGCGCGCTTCCAGGTAGTGATTGAGCTCGATCTCCTCGCTGGCCATCGACTTGCCCTTGATGAAGCGCGTCGCCTGGTTGCGCTGCGCAATGGCGTGAATGATGGCGTTGGCCTGCTCGCCATCCTCGGCCCAGTGCACCTGCACGCCGGCCGCCGTCAGCTTGTCTTCCAGCTGCACCAGCAGGTCGGGCAGGCGCGCCAGCGCGTGCTGGCGCACGGCTTCGCCGATATCGCGCAGGCGTTCCAGCTCGTCGCCGTCGGGGAACTGGGCGCTGCGCTTGTCCTGTAAAAAATCCATGGCGCCGCGAAAGCTCTGGCGCAGCTTCGGATCGTCCAGCGCGGCGCGGGCGCGCGCGTGGAAGTCTGCCGGTTTGACGAATTGCAAGGGCTTGGCGTTCATGGCTGGCCTCCTTCATGGGCTGACAGATCATCGATGATCAGCACCCACAGCCAGCGCGGGCCGTGCGCGCCATAGGCGAGGGTCTGCTGGATATCGGAGGTTTTCGAGGGGCCCGACACCAGCACCAGGTTGGCCGGCATGCCGTCGGCCCAGCGCTCGGCGCGCGCCGCCGCATGCAAGTCCGCGTGCAGCGTGCTGGTATAAACAAGGCAAATGTGCAGCGGTGGCGCCAGCGACACCGTGCGCGGCGCGGCCGCGTCGGGCGCGATGACCAGGGTGCCCGTGGCGGCGATGCCGGAACGCGCGACGGTAAAACCCGCGTCGACGCTATCGAACAATTCGCCCTTCCACTGCGCCAGCGGACGGTCAAAAGACAGCGTTTCCACGCCAGCGGGCAAGGCGGCGCGCAAGGCCTG
The DNA here is from genome assembly GCF_006517255.1 of Janthinobacterium tructae. Classification (NCBI taxonomy): domain Bacteria; kingdom Pseudomonadati; phylum Pseudomonadota; class Betaproteobacteria; order Burkholderiales; family Oxalobacteraceae; genus Janthinobacterium; species Janthinobacterium tructae. The sequence continues at coordinate 2,565,226 of NZ_CP041185.1, forward strand.
CCCTTCCACGCTGGCGCTATCGATCAGCAGTCGGCGCACGCCGTGTACACCGAGGCGCTGCGCCAGCAGGGCGGGCCAGGCGTCCACGCTGACGCAGTCGACCTGCGCGTGCGAAGCGCGCAGCGCTGCCTGCATGGCGTCGAGCTGCTGGCGCGGCGACTGCGGCGCTGCGGCACGGCGCGCCTGGTAATGGCTGTCGATGGCCGTATCGATGGTCTCCACCGCTGCGGGCGCTGAGGGTGCGGCGGCGCGCAACCGTCCTAGCATGCGTTCGCGGGCAGTCAATGCCGTACTCATGCCGCACCTCCCGTGCGGCGCCACAAGAAGCTGGCCAGGTGCTCGACGGGCAGCGGCGCACCCTGGTGCTGCGCTGCATGGCCGATATTGAGCAGGCAGCCGCAGTCGGCCGAGACGAGCCGGTCGCAGCCCGTGGCGCAGGCCGAGGCGATCTTGTCGCTGACCATGGCACCGGAAATGTCCGGGTGTTTCAATGAAAACGTGCCACCGAAGCCGCAGCATTCCGATTCGCGCTGGTGCTCGATGCGCGTCACGCCGGGCAAGGCGTCGACCAGCGCCACACCATGCAGGCGCGTGCCCATTTCGCGGCGCGCGCCGCACGAGGTATGCAGCACCACGTTTTCCTCCGCCTGCCCGGGGTCGGCCAGGCCGGCCAGGTCGAGTTTCAGTACGCAGACGAGAAATTCGCTCAGTTCATACACGCGTTCGGCCAGCTCCAGCGCCTTGGGACCGGCCACGGGGTCGTCCTGGAACAGCTGCGGCCAGTGGTGGCGCATCATGCCGGCACAGGAACCGGACGGCACGATCACGGGCCACGGTTGCGCAAACAGGTCGAGCTGGGCACGCGCCACGGCACGCGCCTGCTCCGGGTTGCCGCTGCTGTAGGCAGGCTGGCCGCAGCAGCTCTGGCCGCGCGGGTAATGCACCAGCAAGCCTTCCCGCTCCAGCAGACGCACCGCGTCGAGCCCGGCCTGCGGCACGAACAGGTCGACCAGGCAGGTGGCGAACAGGTACACCTGGAGCGGTGCGGGCGGATATTGGCGTGGTGCATGACGCGGTGCGTGACTTGGCTGGCGCGGGCCTGGCTGCGGGTCTGGCTGCATGACTATGTCTCCCCGGCGCTCTGTGTGTTGCTGCGGCGCCGCTGTGTGTTGTTAAGAATGACTGGTTCACGCATAATTCCAGCTTCTTCGAGCCACTTCAAATTGCTCGGACCACTTGAAAACAACAAACGAGACAACAGCGATGGCGACAGGCATGCAAACGCGGGGCAGGGTCGAAACGGTGATGCGCAGGCTGGAGACGGCCCTGCTGGACGGCAGCTTGCCGGCGGGCGCGCAATTGCCGGCCGAACGCCTGCTGGCGTTGCAATATGGGGTCTCGCGCAATACCGTGCGCGAAGCGGTGCAGCGGCTGGCGGCGCGCGGGCTGGTGCGCAGCCGGCGCGGTGCCGGTGTCTTTGTGACGGATCAATTACGCACCGGCATGGCTTCGCCGTGGAGCCAGCTGGTGGCCGACCACCCCGCCCTGCGCGACGACATCCTGGAATTTCGCCGCGTGCTGGAAGGGGCGACGGCCTATTTTGCGGCGCAACGGGCCAGCACGGACGAGCGCACGCAGATCATGGCGCTGCTGACCGAGCTGGAACAGGCGCGCGCCAGCGACGACAAGCACGGCGAAGCGCAGGCCGATGCACGGCTGCACGAAGTCATCGCACAAGCATCGCACAACACCATGTTTTTACACTTGCACACCAGCATCATCGGCATGCTGCGCGAACATATCACCCTCAATGGCACCGGCTTGCGCCAGCAGGACGAGGCCACCTCGCTGCAACTGCTGTCGCAGCACCGCACCCTGTGCGAGGCCATCTGCGCCAGCCAGCCCGAGGAAGCGCGCACGGCCATGCAAAGCCACATCGATTTCGTGCGCACGCGCGTCACCAGCGACGAATAGGGTTACTGGTAGGACCAATCTGCACGGCAGCACATCGGGAGATGTCTACGCGTCATGCCTTGTCGCAGGCCCGGGCCAAAATGAGCTCCCGATACGCCATCCGACAGGTTTCCATGCATTTGCACCATGCCACTGACGCTATCCGCGGGCCTGCGCCGCATTCCTTGCTGGCCCTGCATGCCGGCGCCAGCGCCGTCTTTGCCGTCGCCCTGTTGCCGCCGGCTGGCTGGCCGCTGGCCCTGGCCGGCTGCCTGCTCATCCTGTCCATGCTGGTGCGGACCCTGCGCGCACCCGCCACACAACTTGGCCGCACCGCCTCCGGCAGCGCGCTGCTGGCGCTGGACCTGGTCGTCTTCCTGCTCTGCTATGCGCTGCGCGAAAGCGATGCCGACTGGCACGCGACTGCCTTTTGCACCCTGCTCGCCGCGCCGTATGCCGGCATCACGCGGCGCATGTCGGGCGGCGCCGGCCTGGCCATCGTGGCCAGCCTGGCCTGGCTGGGCTTGCAGGATGATATCCAGGCCAGCAATGCGGCGACCTTGCTGGTTTTTAATCTGGCTGGCATCTGTGCCTGCCATAGCCAGCAGCGCCAGCGCCGCGCGCACGTCCGGCAACATGCAGTCCTCGCCGAGCAGGCCGTGCGCGACCACCTGACCGGCTGCTACAACCGCCGCTACCTCGATGAGCACTTGCTGGGTGCCGAACTTGCCCGCTCAAAACGCCATGGCCTGTGCCTGACGGCCATCCTGTGCGATCTCGACCATTTCAAGCGCATCAACGACGCCCACGGCCATGCCGCTGGCGATGACGTGCTGCGTACCTTTGCCACCCTGCTCGGCAACGCCACGCGCCATGGCATCGACAGCGTGGTGCGCCACGGCGGCGAGGAGTTCCTGCTGATCCTGCCGGAAACGGACCTGGCTGGCGGCGTGCGCCTGGCCGAACGCTTGCGCGCCGGCCTGCTGCAGCACATCGGGACGACGGCCAGTTTCGGCGTGGCCTGCATCGCGTTTGCGCCTGACGGCCAGACGTGCGGCCCTGCTGCCCTGGTCGCCGCTGCCGACAGCCTGCTGTACCAGGCCAAGCACGCGGGGCGCAATTGCGTCAGGGCAGCCATGCTGGACGCCCTGTAATTGCCATCGAATCAATGTTACCATTCGTTAACTTGTGTACTTATCAGTACACATCCTGCCACTGAAGAGAACGGAACCACCATGTCTGAACACGCGCCCCGCCCTTCCACCATCATGCGTCAATGGCAAATGTTGCGCCTGATACCGCAGGCGCCACGCACCATCACCGTCGCCGCATTACACGACAAGCTCAAGGCCATCGACTTTGCCATTGGCATCCGCACGATCCAGCGCGATTTGCTCGACCTGGCCGAAATTTTCCCACTGACCAATCCAGCCGACAGCAAGCCGTTTGGCTGGTGCTGGATGGAAAATGCGGCGCGCATGGACATGCCTGGGCTGTCGACGCCTGCCGCGCTGACCCTGGCGCTGATGGAACAGCACCTGCGCCATGCGCTGCCGCCATCCACCCTGGACAGCATGCAGCCGTATTTCAGTGCGGCCCGCCAGACCCTGAACGCGGCCAGCGAGCGTGCCAGCGCGTCCGCCTGGCTGGGCAAGATACGCGTGATCGCCCCCATGCAGCGGCTACTGGCGCCCGACATCGACGAAGCTTGCCAGCGCACCGTGTATGAAGCGCTGATGCAGAACCGCCAGCTCAAGCTGAGCTACAAGAAGCGCGACAACGACAAGCTCGTCAGCTATGACGCCGTCCATCCGCTGGCCATCGTGCAGCGCGGCCAGTTGCTCTACCTGGTATGCCTGTTCGCCGACTACAACGACGTGCGCACGCTGGTCCTGCACCGCGTGCAGCAGGCGGAAATGCTTTATCTGTCCGCGCGCGTGCAGCCAGACTTCGACATCGATGCATATATTGCTTCGGGCGCCATGGGCATCCGCGAGGGCGAACCGCTGGTGCTGGAAGCCGTGTTTGCCCGTCGCAGCGGCGAGCACCTGTACGAGACGCCACTGAGCGCGGACCAGCAATTGCAGGAACGCGCCGATGGCTCGCTGCACCTGACCGCCACCGTGCCCAGCACGCGCGAACTGCAATGGTGGTTGCTGGGCCTGGGCGATGGCGTGGAAGTGCTGGCACCTGCCGCCCTGCGCGAACAGATGAAAAGCACCATCGCCAGCATGGCCAGCCGCTACGCCGCCTGACGATGGACCCCGGCGGCGGCAAAAAACTGCTACCATCGCGCGCCGCCCCTTACTTCGCCCTCGCATGACCGTCCTCGCCCACACGCATCCGCTGGTACTCCAGCTGGAAAACGACTTGCTGCCCCTGTTCCGCGCCGCCCTGCCGCCACTCGCGGCCGCCGCGCCGCAGGTGCTCGCCTCCGTGTTCGCCTTTTCCAGCGGTACGGCCAGCGCCTTCGAGGATTATCATTTCGGCATTTCCTGCCTGCTCGCAGACGTGTCCGAAGTGCCCGAGGATGCCCCGGAAGAAGTCGCCCTGCTGGTCAGTGTCACGGGACTCGACGCCAGCGCCCGACTGAGCGCACAGGTCGTCTGGGGCCAGCCATCGGGTTTGCTGGAAGCGCACGCCGAGTTCCAGGCGGGCGACCTGCCTGCCCTGCATGCGGCCCTGCCCGGCCTGCTGGCCAGCCTGCAACAGGCAGCCAGCCGCGGCGCGCCCGCAATATGACAGGCGCATGAAAAAGTGACAGGAAACAACAACTTACGATTTCCGTAGCGCAACTTTGTTGACTTCCACTAGCCCTACCCCCTATCCTTTCAGTTACGTTTGGTGAGAATGTGTGCATGTTGCTGTGAACATGCAGACGGCGTCGCCTTGCTTGCGCAAAGTCCATTCCGCATTTATTTATCGCAACCATCAGGGCAACGTGCCTGGACGGCCGCTGCCAGCAAATACGGAGCCGACTGCCATGCCATCGAACCGCCTTTTTCCTGCAACATCCTTGCTGGGCTGTGTCTTCCTGCTCGCCGCCCTGCCCGTGCAGGCGCAGACCACGGACAGCACTGCCGCCACCTTCAGCGCCAATGCCAGCCTCACCTCACAATACATTTCGCGCGGCTTTCGCCAGACCTGGGGCAAACCCGCGCTGCAAGCGGGTGCCGACTACGCGCACCCGAGCGGCTGGTCGCTGGGGACCTGGGCGTCCACCGTCAGCGACCGCTATATCGAGGATGCAACCGTCGAATGGGACCTGTACGGCGGCTACAGCGGCACGCTGGGCGAGCTGGGCTACAGCGTCCTGGCGTATTACTACAAGTATCCGGGCGCTGTCTACCGCGCCACAGGCATCAAGTACGACTATGGCGAACTGTCGCTGGGCCTGAGCTACAAGATGCTGTACGCCAAGTACAACCATACCGTCACGCCGGACTTCTTTGGCATCACGAATGCGCGCGGCACGGGCTACCTGGACGTGGGCGCGAATGTCGACCTGGGCAATGCCTGGACCTTGAATCTGCACGCCGGCAATGGCCGGGTGGCGGGTAGCGGCAATGCGATATGGAACTGGCGCGACGCCAAGGTCGGCGTCACCAGGGCCTTCGATGGCGGCTGGAGCCTGAGTGGCGCCGTGACGCGCGCCTGGGGCGCCACCGATGCCTACGATCATTACACGCTGGGCATCCCGAATGCGGCGGGCCAGTTCGACACCTCGAACCCCGCCGCGACGACCTTCGTGCTGGCCATCAGCAAGACGTTCTAGGCGCGCTACCCGCGACGCCAGAGACACCGATTTCCTCTCTACCAAGGAACAGCCTCATGCAACTCTCACTGAACAGCAAAATCTGCGTCGCCGCCACCGCGCTCGCCATCCTCAGCCTCGGCGTCACGGCGGCGGTGATCGGCTACAAGAGCAGCGCCAGCGCCGAAGCGGCCGCACTGGAACTGGCGCGCACATCGGCACGCGAAGTATCGGGCGCCTTGCAGGCACGCATCGCCAGCAACCTGGCCAGCGTCAGCAGCCTGGCCGGCGCCATGCGCGGCACCAAAAGCGCCAGCCTGCCCCTGCAGCGCGAGCAGATCAATGAACTGACCAAGGCCACCCTGAACAGTTCGGAAGACTTGCTGGGCGCTGCCGTGACGTGGGAGCCGAACGCGCTCGACGGCAAGGATGCGGAATTTGCCAACCAGAAGCCGTACTACGACGCCAGCGGCCGCTTCATGCCCTACTGGACGCGGGGCGCCGGCGGCAAGCTGCAAGTCGAACCCATCGTCTTCGACCCGAAGCCGGGCGCCAACGACTGGTATGACGTACCCAAGCGCACCGGCAAGACCTACTTTACGGAACCGTATGTCTACCCCGTCGATGGCAAGGATGTGCTGATGGCTTCGCTGGTGGCGCCCATCATGATCGACGGCGGCTTCAAGGGCGCGGCCAGCGCCGACTTCATGCTCACGCGCCTGGCGAAAATCCTGGCCGGCCTGAAAGTGATCGAGGGCGGCAAACTGGCCCTGATCTCGAACGGTGGCCTGTACGCCAGCCATCCCACACCTGAACGGCTGGGCAAGAAGGCCGACGACGTGCCGGCTGCCGGCCTGGAAAAGGTACGCCAGGGCCAGCCGTATGAATACGAGGATGGCCAGGGCTACATCCATTTGCTGCAGCCGCTGCAGATCCACCCCGATATCGCGCCATGGAGCGTGGAACTGAACTTCCCGAAAAGCGTGGCCATCGCCTCGGCGCGCGACCTGATGCTCTACACCCTGATCGTCGCCCTGCTGTGCGCGGCCGCCACGGCCGGCATTTTGATCCTCGTCGTCAACCAGTTGACGCGACCGCTGCGCACCCTGGGCCGCACCATGACGGACCTGTCCAGTGGCGACGCCGACCTGCGCGTGAAGCTGGAAGTCAAGGGCACCGACGAGCTGGCCGTCATCGGCAAGGGCTTCAACGCCTTCGTGGAAAAGATCCACGCCGTGCTGCTGCAAGTGCAAGCGAGCGCCGACAACGTGGCCCGTGCCAGCGCGGAAATTGCGCAAGGCAATAACGACCTGTCGGCGCGCACGGAACAGCAAGCCAGTTCACTGGAAGAGACGGCCGCCTCGGTGGAAGAGCTGACGGGCACGGTGAAGGAAAACGCCGACCATGCACGCCAGGCCAATCAACTGGCCGCTTCCGCGTCGAGCGTGGCACAGAAGAGCGGCGAAGTGGTTGGCAAAGTCATCGCAACCATGACCTCGATCAATGACTCGTCGAACAAGATCGTCGACATCATCAGCGTTATCGATGGCATCGCCTTCCAGACGAATATCCTGGCGCTGAACGCAGCCGTGGAAGCGGCGCGCGCGGGCGAACAGGGACGCGGCTTCGCCGTCGTTGCCACGGAAGTGCGCAACCTGGCGCAACGCTCGGCGGCGGCGGCCAAGGAAATCAAGCTGCTGATCGACGATTCCGTGGGCAAGGTGGCCGCCGGCAGCAAACTCGTCGACGAAGCGGGCGCCACCATGGAGCAGGTGGTCGACAGCGTGCGCAAGGTCACCGCCATCATGGCCGACATCAGCGTCGCCACCACCGAGCAAAGCGACGGCATCGCCCAGGTAAACCAGGCGCTGGCGCAGATGGATGGCGTGACGCAACAGAACGCGGCCCTGGTCGAGGAAGCAGCAGCCGCTGCCGAAAGCCTGCAAGACCAGGCCAGCCATCTGGCCCAGGTAGTGAGCGTGTTCAAGCTGGGCGAGCAGGTGCGCCAGACGGCACCGGCAGCAAGCGTGGCCACCCCGCGCGCCGCGCCGCCAACAACACCGGCGCCCGCCAAGCGCCTGAGCGTCGCCAAGCCGCAGGCAACGCCGCGCGCGGCCGCCAAGGCACCGGCCGGCGATGACTGGGAAGAGTTTTAAGCCTGCCAGCCTGCCGGCCTGCCGGCAGCGAGTTGCTCTTGATTTAAATCAAGTCACCAATAGATTCGGTGAGAATTGAACCCCATTCGTCCTCCTATAATCATGCCGCGTTGACGGCACGCACCGCTGCCGGATGAAAAAGGAAGATGCATGAAAAAACTATTGCCAGTATTGGCCGGCTCGGCTGCGGCACTCCTGGCCGGCTGCGGTGGCGGTGGCGGTACGACACAGCAGCTTGCTGGCGATTCCGGCAGCGCCTCGCCACTGGCCGCGTATATCGGCACCTGGCAGTCGGCCTGCGACCATCACGACCGTCAATCGCTGGTCATCGCGTTCAAGAGCGATGGCAGCGGTTCGCTGGAACTGACACCAACCGGCGAAACCTACTTCAAGGCCGATTGCTCCGGCCCCGTGATCGCGACAGACAGCATCAGCGTGAAGATCACCGGCAAGCCGGACGGCACCGCCGACATGCTGATCAAGCTGGCGGAAAACGCCGCCGCAACGAGCTTGCGCGTCGACAAGATCACCTCGTCGGCCCCGGCCTATACCTTCCAGCGGACCGGTACCACCGTGAAATATGTACTGCGCGAAAACAAGCAGCAGTGGTGCGTCGACGTGGACAATGGCGAATCGTGCCTGTGGGACGAAGGCATGCAAGCTGCACAAAGCATCCCCGGCGGCCTGTCCTTGCGCGGCAACGACCTGTACACGGTGATGCTGGACACGGAAAAGGGCGTGTACGTGCTGGACATGCACTACGTGAAAAAATAAGCGCTGGATCTGCTGCGGGGCCGCCCGGCCCTGCAGCTTGCCGCAGCCGCGCCATAGACTTGAGGCCGTTAGCGAGTGTATGTGCAGAATCGAACATACATTGCGAAAACAGAAAGCTATGCTGTTGAAAAACAGGAGCTTGCCATGTCGTTTTCCGCCTTTCCCCTGCCGTCCAACACTGCGCTGGCCGCCCTGCTGCAGCCACAGGACAGCGCTTTCCACCCGATCGACGGCTTGCGGCGTTTGTGCGACGCGGGACTCGACCAATTACCCCTGCCCGGTCACGGCGCCACCCTGCAGCGCTGGCAAATGCTGGCCGCCATCGCCGCCATCGACCTTTCCCTGCTCAAGCTGTACGAGGGCCATACCGATGCACTGGCCATCCTGGCGGAAATCGACGGTACCGGCGTCCCGGCCGGCAGCAGCTGGGGCGTATGGTGCGCAGAAATGCCGGGCGCGCGGGTGCAGTTGCAGCAAGCGGCCGATGGGCGCCATGTACTCGAGGGCCGCAAGGCCTGGTGCTCCGGGGCAAATGGACTCAGCCATGCCTTGATCAGCTGCTGGAACGAGGACGGCCAGGCTTGCCTGGCCAGCGTGGCGCTGTCGCAGCCCGGTGTGCACGTCACGGATGAAGGCTGGCAGGCCGTCGGCATGCTCGCCTGCGCCAGCGTCGACGTGACCTTTTCCGGCGCGCGGGCCTTTCCCGTGGGCGCTCCGGGCGCCTACCTGGAGCGCCCCGGCTTCTGGCATGGCGGCGCTGGCATCGCGGCCGCCTGGTATGGCGCGGCCTGCGCCGTCGCCAGCCACCTGCATGCGCGCGCGCAGCATGCCGCGCCCGATCCCGTGCGCCTGGCGCAACTGGGGCAGATCGACTGCGCGCTGCGCGCCGCCGGCGCCCTGCTGCGTGAAGGCGCCGCCGACATCGACCGGCACCCGCAAAGCGATGCCATGGCCCTCGCGCTGCGCCTGCGCCTGACGGTGGAAGACGCCGCCACCCAAGTCCTGCACCTGGCCACGCGTGCGCTGGGCGCCGGCCCCCTGTGCCGCGATGCCCGCTTCGCGCGCCTGGCGGCCGACCTGCCCGTCTTCCTGCGCCAGAGCCATGCGGAACGCGACCAGGCCGTGCTGGGCGGCATCGTCGCCGGCGCCGAAGACCATCCGTGGGCGCTCTGACATGCTGGCCCAATCCGATAGGCAAGCACGCCGCATCGAAGGCAGCGGCACGCCGGACCAGGTGTGGCTATCCTGGCCGGGGCTGAACGACATCCCCGCCATCAGCGCGAACGCCCTGGTGCCGCCAGGCACGCGCGCCGTCATCGTCGCGCCGCATCCCGACGATGAAATCCTCGCCTGCGGCGGCTTGCTGCAACTGCTGGCGGCGCAGGGCAGCCAATTGCTGTTGATCGCCGTCACCGATGGCGACGCCAGCCACCCGGACTCGCCCCTCTGGCCGCAGGAACGCCTGCGCCAGGTGCGTCCGCAAGAATCCGCACAGGCGCTGGCCACGCTGGGACTGGCGTCGCCCGCATGGCTGCGCCTGCACCTGCCCGATGGCGGCGTGGCCGGCATGACGCCGCAACTGCGCGCCACACTCGCAGCGCAGCTGCGCCCCGGCGACAGGGTCTTCACCACCTGGCGCCTGGACGGCCATCCGGACCATGAAGCATGCGGCCGGGCCTGCGCTGCGGCCTGCGCTGCCAGCGGCGCCACCCTGGTGGAAATGCCCGTCTGGGGCTGGCACTGGGCCGCGCCGGGCGACACGCGCGTGCCGTGGCACCGCGCGCGCCGCCTGCCCTTGCCGGTCCCCATCCTGCAGCGCAAGCGCGCGGCCCTGCGCTGCTTCGCCAGCCAGATGCAAGACGACCCGTCGACGGGGCGCCCCGCCATCGTCGCCGGCGACGCCTTGCAGCGCCTGCTACATGCCTGGGAGGTGTATTTTCTATGAACCCATCATCCACACCGGACGACCGGCGCGGCAGCTATTTCGAACAGCTGTACCGCCAGGATAGCGATCCGTGGCGGGTGCGCCAGCGCTGGTACGAGGAGAGAAAGCGCGCCCTGCTGCTGGCCAGCCTGCCGCAGCGGCGCTACCGCCACGCCTATGAACCGGGCTGCGGCAATGGCGAGCTGACGGCCGAGCTGGCGCGGCGCTGCGAGCGTGTGCTGGCGGCCGACCTCTCGGCCGAAGCGCTGGGGCTGGCGCAGCAGCGCCTGCTCGACGCGGGGTGCGGCGGCAACGTCAGCCTCGCGCAGCACCGGCTGCCGCAGGACTGGCCACGCATCCTGCCCGGCGCCGACAAGTTCGACCTGATCGTACTGAGCGAGATCGCCTATTACCTGTCGGTGCAAGAGCTGGCGCGCGTGGTCGAACACAGCATCGCCAGCCTGGCGCCGGGCGGCAGCATCGTCCTGTGCCACTGGCGCGCGCCGTTCGCGCAGCGCATCGTCTCGACCGTGCGCATACATGCGGCCTTCCAGGACGCGCCCGGCCTGCACCGCGTGCTGCGGCACGAAGAAACCGACTTCCTGCTGGGGATCTGGTCGAACGATGCGCGCTCGGTGGCGCAGCGCGAGGGCTTCGCATGATCGGCGTGGTGGTGCCCGTGCATAACGAGGAAGCGTGCCTGGACGCCTGCCTGGAAGCGTTGCGCCTTGCCGCCACCTGTCCCTTGCTGCATGGCGAGGCGGTGTGCATCGTCGTCGTGCTCGATGCCTGCAGCGACCAGTCACAGCGCATCGTGCTGGCGCATGCCATGCAGGCGGACCTGCGCTGGCGTCTCGACTGCATCGCCATCAATGCGCAGAACGTGGGCACCGCGCGCGCCGCCGGCGCGCAGCAGCTGCTGCAGCGCGGTGCCCGCTGGCTGGCCTTTACGGATGCGGATACGCGCGTATCGCCCTCCTGGCTGAGCACCCAGCTGAGCCTGGAGGCCGATGCCGTCTGCGGCACGGTGGCGGTGGACGACTGGTCGCCGCACGGGCCCAGTGCCGCTGCGCTGCGCCAGCACTTCGCCCAGACCTACACCGATGCCGACGGCCACCGCCACATCCATGGCGCCAACTTCGGCGTGCGCGCCAGCGCCTACCTGCGCGCCGGCGGCTTTGCCCCATTGGCCTGCAGCGAGGACGTGGCCATGGTCGCCGCGCTGCAAGAATGCGGTGCGCACATCGCCTGGAGCGCCGCACCGCGCGTCACTACCAGCGCCCGCCGCCATGCCAGGGCACGGGGCGGCTTTGGCGATACCTTGCTGCAGGTGGTGGAGGCGATGGCGGGGCAGACGGCAACGTGCACTCTCGCCATGCTGCCAGAGCATCAAGGATAAGGGATCATGCGCTTGCCTGCTCCGCGCGGCCCGCCTCGTCCTCCAGCTTTTGCCGCCGCGCCTCCTGCTCCGCCTCATCCTTCTCCACGAGCTGTTCACGCAGACGTACCCTTACCTCTGCCCAGGCCACTCCAACCTTGGACGACACCGCTAAACTGGCAAATAGCAGGATCACCAACGGCAAGAGGCTAAAGGCATATGTCAGCAGCCCATCCTTCAAATCAATCACTTTCAGTTTGGAAACGCCCTCATCCAGCGCATTGGCCTTCGCACTTGCAGCGGGTAAATCGAGTAATTTTATCTGCACGATAATTCCATCGATATTTTTCGTGACTTCTTCCCCCGTATCCTGCATTACATTTTTATACAGCGCAGCTATTTCTTGAGTGATGGTGTCACAACTCTTTTTCAACTGCGGGCGTGACAAGCAATACTCAGGAGGAAGATGCTCCTTGAAAATAGCCGAGGCGGCGTTGAGATAATGGCTCCGCTCATTTCCTGCCAATTTATCCAGGCTCAAGCCGATCTGATAGTAGGGTCCGATGAATACGATGAGGGCAAACGCGGCCATGACCTCGGCGCGAAATTTCATTCTGGCGACAAACACATTGCGTTCCGTGCCCTGCTTGGCAAGCACCTCGTCACGCTTGCGAAATGAATGAATAATTGTCCCCGCGACCACTAGCAGGCACGCTACAACGTAAAAATACCTGAGCCAGATCGCTTTGGCAGCCAAGGGAAATAGAAGAAAAACCACGCCCGGAATGACCACCACGAGCCCTGCGACAATCAGAGCGCGGTTCCAATTAATTTGTTTGTACATTTTCACTTTACAAAGACAAGACCAAGATACGGGATACGCCGGAGTACCGGCGCAATTGATGAGAAATATTACCAAATAGAAATTATATTGAGGCAAATTTGATGTCAAGCGAAAATCGTTATTCACTAAAAATTGAGCAGCTGCAGCAAAAAATATCACCCGCACAGCATCGTCGAAGCAAGCAGCACTCGCTGTGCCGGCGGCACGCAGAACCGAACCGTGCGTCTGTCCATGCGCGCCGCCTTTGCTGCTTGACTAGCGCCTGTTACATCGCTTCCTTCAGCCCCGGCGCAAACTCGGCGCCGTGCTTGACCTGCGCGGTGGATGCCTTCAGGGTCGCGCCGATCGGCTCGGCGCGGCCAGCCAGGCATTGCCCCAGGAAGTTTTCCGTCACCGCATTGAAAGCGATGTTGTTCACGGGGCGGGCAAAGCCATGGCCCTCGTCGGGGAACAGCACATACGTGACGGGGATATTCTTCGCCGCCATGGCCGCCACGATCTGGTCCGATTCAGCCACGTTGACGCGCGGGTCGTTCGCCCCCTGGCCGATCAACAGCGGCCGCTGGATATTCTGCGCAAAATTCAGCGGCGAGCGCTCCTTCAGCAGCGCGCGGCCGTCTTCCGTGGTCGGGTCACCCATGCGTTTGTAGAACTGCTGCTTGCCCGCTTCCCAATACGGCGGAATCGTTTGCAGCAGGGTAAACAGGTTCGACGGGCCGACGATATCGACGCCGCAGGCGAACGTGGTCGGCGTGAATGCCATGCCGGCCAGCGTGGCGTAGCCACCATACGAGCCACCCATGATGGCCACCTTGTCGGCGCTGGTCACGCCACTCTTCACTGCCCATTGCACGGCGTCGAGCAAGTCGTCATGCATCTTGCGGCCCCACTGCAGGTCGCCGGCCGAGATGAATTGCTTGCCGAAGCCCGTCGAGCCACGGTAATTCACCGACAGCACCGCGTAGCCGCGGTTGGCCAGCCACTGATGGTAGCCGTTGTAGCCATAGGTATCGCGCGCCCATGGCCCGCCGTGCACCAGCAGCACCATCGGCACCACCTGCGATGGCACGCCGCCGGCGCTCGCCTTCGATGCGTGCGGCAAGGTCAGGTAAGAGACCAGGGTCAGGCCGTCGCGAGCCTTGATTTCCTGTGGGTACATGGGCACCAGCGGCGCGCCCTCCAGTTCAGGGCGCGTCACGTACAGCTGCGTCAGCTTCCTGGTCTTGCGCTCATACAGCCAGCTCGATGCCGGCGCCGTGACGGCGTCGACGCCCACCAGCCACTTGTCGTCGGCTTCCGTGCGCGACGTCACGTTGAACTGGCCCTTGACATGCTTCTTCAGGAAGGCCAGGTCGGCCTTCAGGTCGTCCGTCAGCGGCAGGTATTCCTGCTGCAGATAGTCGACGGAATAGGCTTGCACCTTGCCCGTGCGCGTGTCGTACAGGGCGTCAGAAATGTCGGCGCGCGGATCCTGCGCCACCAGCGAGGTCTTGCCGCTGGCGACATCCTGCGCCAGCAGCGCCGAGGTATTGCGGCCGCGCGAGTCGGTCCAGTACAAGGTCTTGCCATCGACCGTAAACGCCAGCGGCGCCGTGGTCTGCGAGTCTTCCAGGCCCACCTCGGTCAGCGGCGTGCTCTCGACCTTGCCATCCGTCATGCGGAAATACTGCATGCCGCCATCGGCGCGCGCCTTGCTGGCGATACGCAGCTTGAGCTGCTCATCGGCCAGGTAGCCGCCATAGCCATCGTTCTGCTGCACCAGGGTCAGCTTGCCGCTGGCCAGGTCCAGGCTGTACACGTCATGCCAGCGCGCATCGCGGTTATTGATGCCCACCAGGATACGGTCCTTGACCTTGCTGCTGATCTGGACGATCCGCACGCGGGTCTTCTCGAACGGCGTGTAACTGACCTGCTTGCCGCTCACGACATTCACGCCATACAGCAGGAAGTTTTCATCGCCGCCCTTGTCCTGGATGAACAGCAGGGTCTTGGAATCGGGCGACCAGAAGCTGCTGCGGATGGGACGCACCTTCTCTTGCGTCAGCGGACGCGCCTGCGCCAGGTCGCTGGCCGGCGCCACCCACACATTGAGCACGCCATCGCGCGGCGCGATCCACGACAGCCACTTGCCATCCGGGCTGATGCGCCCGCCGGACTTGCTGGGATTGCCAAAGATCTTCGCCCGCTCGATCAGCGGCGGGTGATCGACAGGGGCTTGGGCGTGCGCCGGCAGCGGGGCGGCAAACAACAGGGCAGGCAGGGCATAGCGAATCATGGACACCTCATGGTTGTTGGATGAAGGGAAACATCACACGTGCACGTGCCAGCAAATCATAGGCGAAAGCCGTGTTGCCAGGTTGATTACAGCGACAGGGGACGGAAATCGGGGGATAGAAGGCTGAAAACGAAGGATGGCAGGTCCGTCAAGTCACTGACACGAGCGCGGCCAGGGGGTTACTTAGAGCCTATTCCAGTAGATGAATACATCCCCTGCTGGGATAGGCTCTTAGCAAACGCCGCCAGCCTCGCTTGTCAGTGCCGGATGCCGCGTCGTTCGCGCGCCATCGCAGTGGGCTCTGCGGCGAGCACCTTGGCCTGCCAGCGGCGCGAGAAACCTCGCCGGGACTGGCTGATGCCCCCGAGCGCATTCTGCCCGGTTTCCTGGGCACAGTGGTCCAGGGCCTGGCGCAGCATCGTATCGACGCTGGTCAGGGAGACCTGATATTCGTCCGCGACTTCCTGGCGCGTCCTTTCGTCGATCCTCAGGGCAAGCAGAACAGAACGGTGCCGGTACGGCATGCGCTGCATCGCGCGCTCGACAGCGGCCAAATCGGAACGGGCCAAGGCAATCAGGTCCGGACCGGGGGCCGGGTCAGTCAGATGCTCGATTGCAGCGTCATCGTCGTACTGCGCAGAGCGCTTGCCGCGCAGCTGGTCCATCGCGACGTTGCATGCCACCCGGTAGACATAGGCGTTGGGGTTTTGCACAAACACGGGGGCGCTCATGCCCGCCAATCTTAGCCAGGCGTCGTGCAGACAGTCGCTGGCCAGGTCGGGACAACCGAGATTGCGCAACAATTGGCGGTGCAGGCGGGCGTAGTTCGCCGCCAGGAAATCGCCCAGCACAATGCCTTGGCCGTGCTCGCTGAATGGCTGTGCTGCGAACTCATCGGCAATATGGGACGCCTTCAGGCCATCCAGGGTACTCGGATTCATGACGGGTGTGCCTCGGTATTCGGCTGCAAGAATGGGGGAAAACGGGATCACAGGCACTGCGGGTGCATGGCCTTCCCCTGCCTGTTCCCTGCACGGGCAGGAAACAGGCGAGGAAACAGGTGGATAACATCGCTGCATGCCACCCACCTGCCTAGCGGTCCTGCTGCAACTCGCGCCGTTGCTCGGGACTCAGGCGTGCCAGCTGCCTGGCGTCAAAGTCGCGGCCGACACCAACGAACTGCACCGGACTGGCAGCGTCGTATGGAACGCCGCGCGACGACTGCAGCCCGGCCCGGGGTGGCGGCGCTGCTTCACCCTCGCCCTCCATCGGCTCGTTGCCAAAGCCGATCAAGCGCACCGTGAAAATCGACGGCAGGTTCTGACGCGCCGTGCTGCGCTCGCGCTGCAGGACGTCCTGCGCAGCGGCCGTTGCCTGCGACGCCGCCGCACTGGCATTGCTCAATGCGCCGACATTCACCGCCGCAACGCTCGGCATGCCCATAGCCGCCCCCTTGACGGCGATGTTGGCCGCGTTGACCACTTGCAGCGCCGCCAGGTTCACATTGCCCGACACGCGGATGCCCGCTTCGCCTGCGTCGATGGTGCCCAGCGGCGCGATCAGGTCGATGTCGCCGGCCGGCACTTCCGGAATCGGCGCCAGCGTGGCGATACCGGCGCCCGTGCTCGGCACGCTGGACGACAGCGTCACATTGCCCCACTGGTCGTAGACACGCTTGGGCGGCGTGTAGACCACCGTGGTCTTCGAGCCCCGGCCCGCGTTGATGTCGCCTGCGGCCGACCAGCCCAGGATGGCGCCGCCGAAGGTGGTCATGATGCGGCTCTGGCCCAGCAGGATGCTGCCCTGCGAGTAGATCGCGATGTCGCCCGCACCCTGGGTGATCACGCCGGCCGTGGACGGTGGCGCCGCACCTTCGATGCCGTAGGTCTGGGCGCCGCCCGGGGTGAGCATCTGGATGTCGCCACCGAAATCGGTATGCACGCCCGCGCCACCGAACATGCTGATGTCGCCCTTGTACGCGACGGGGGTGCCGGCCACATTCTTGTCCGGGAACAGCGCGGCGATGGCCGCGCGGCCACGCACATAACTGCCCTGGCGCACGCCGCCGTCCTGGTTGTACTCGCGGCCGGCTGCCTTGAGTTCGGCGAAGTACACGTCACGAGCGAATACTCGCTGCTGCTCTGCCGGCAGCGCCGCGTAGTAGGTGCGCGCCTGTTCACTGTTGCCGACGAAGCCGAAGCGTTCGGCCAGCCAGGTGAGCAGTTCGTTTTCATAGGTTCTTGCGACCTTGCCGCCCTGGAGAGACAGTGGTTCGCCCGCCTGCACCACCTTGGCTGGGTCGAGATAGCCCTCGACGAAGCGCCGGTAGTCCGTGCCGTTGGCACCCGCGCCCGCCTGCATCACGATGCTGGCGCCCGGGCGCTTGTCCCCGGAGGCCACGGCACCGAGGCTGGTGACGCCGACCTTGTCGTCCATGCGAATGTCGCGGACCGCCGTCAGTTCCAGTGTGCCGGGTCCTGCGACATTGAAGCCGCTGTAGATGATGTCGCGACCCGCGCTGACGACGGAGATCTCGGTGGGATTGTTGTGCACGAACAGGTTGCCGGCAATGTTGTACGTCGCGTCTCCGCTGCCGCCGCTGGCGCCGCTCAGCAGCGTGCCGCTGCTGACGATGTCGCGCCCGGCCAGCATCCAGACCGGGCCGGCGCCTTCATGGAAGGTCTTTCCGAAACGCGGGTCATACATGCTGTTGAAGGTGATCGAACGTCCACTGTTGACCCCCATCAGATCACCGCCCAGCGCATAGAAGCGCGCGGGTTCCAGCGCATCGCCCCAAGACAGGCTCGCGGTATTGGGCCCGAAGGCGAACAGCGGCGTGCCGCCCTGGCCGGCCATGCTGCCATCGCTGGTAACATTGCCGCTGCCCGCGATCGGCGTACCGCTGGCAAAAGCCTGGAAGGCAGGCTTCAAAATGCTCGCCAGCGACTCCGGCGCCGCACTGGAACGACTGACGGCCAGATCACCGCCGTAGATCGAGCCCCCGGCCAGCAATTCCAGTTGACCGGTGGCCGACGGCGCCAGCACCAGTGCGCCGTGCGTGGGCAAGGTGCTGGGGTCAGCGCCCGCAGCGCGGCCGTAGTACAGGTTGCCGCTGGCCGCGACCGCGCGCAGTGTCGCGGGATAGACCATCGCCAGGTCGGTTGCCGCAGCCTCATCGTTCAACGGCGTGAGGTTGCCCCCCAGTGACAACAGGTCCACCGCCGTGCGCCCGGTCCAAAGGCTGAACCAGCTTTGTCCCACACCGCTGACGCCATCGGCGCTCACATACAGCGAGCCATTCTTCTGCTCTGCGCGCCCGGGGTCGGCCACCTCCTGCACCACCAGATCCCCGCGGGTGATCAGGCTGAAGGTGGCGTCCCCGGCAAGCAGGCTCAGCCCTCCCTTCGCCCACGCCGTCGCGGCAGTGTATGGATCGACGGGGCGGACTTCGCCTGGATTCATCTCCGTGCTGCGGGTGCCGTAGCGCAAGGTCGGACTTCCCACGGTCCCGCCGCTCAACTGCACATGCCCGCGCACATTGGCCAGTACACCGTTGATCTGGAAGCGGCCGATCTCGCTGCCGGGGTTCACTGCGCCGCCAACCCGCAGGTTCAGATCGCCGCCACCGGTCAGTTGCAGGCTGCCATCAGCGGCGACCCGTCCACTGCCGCCGACCGCCAGCACCAGCCCCTGGCTGCGCGCGTTGGTCGCCGAGGCCGTGTGGCTCTCCGCCAGAGGCCGGATGATGCCAGCGTCGCCGCCGACATCCACATCCAGGTTGCCCCCGCCCAGGGTGCCGAAGCCGGTGAAGCCGACCAGTTGGTCGGCGCCGCCCGACAGGGCTGCGGCATAGGAACCAAAGTTGATCCACCAGGCGGTGGCTTGCGCATCACTGCCGCTCAGTCCGTTGCCCTGACGCCACAACCAGTTGCCGACGTTGGCCGAGTCGTGGCCGCGGTCGTTGCTGACGGGGCGTCCCGACGAGCCTCGCGAGACATTGACGATGTTGCCGGTCAAGTTGCCGCCGGCCTTCAGCAGCAGGTTCCCGCCCTGGTCCGGATACCAGGCACGGGCAAGGCTGCCTGAGGCTTGCAGTGCTTGCGGAAGGTTGTACGGATCGCCAGAGAAGGTGCCGGCGGAAGAACTGCCGGCGGTATAGACGCCAAACAGCGAGTCCATGCCCAGATCGCCTGCGGCCAGAAGGTCGAGGTCGGCCGCGCCGGTGCGGATCACGCTGAAGCGGGTGCTGCCACCCACCACCTTTTTGGGGCCGGACACTGCGGAGTGGCTGTCGGCCAGACGCAAGTCACCGGACTGCGGATCAGGCTGCAGCAGGCGGCTGTCGGCCGCCCCGGTATCGGCACCAGCCACCAGGCGCATGGCCCAGGACTGTGCGCCTTCGGCCAGCATGGGCGCCACGGCCCAGAGCTGCCCCTGGCGGCCCGCGTTCTCGACGCGCAACTTCACCGACGTCGCACCGCCCGCCAACTTGACGTTGGTGCCAGACGGCAGCAGCGCGCCACGGGGCAGCGCCTTGTTGCCATTGAGGATCACGGTGGCCGTGGTGCCCAGGTTGCCGGGTAATGGCACGCCCTTGGGCCAGACCATGGCCTTCACCCGCGTGAGACTGCCCAGCAGGGTGCCGGCGTCCAGGGTGCTGTTGGTCGGCAGGGTCACGCTCTGGCTCAGCAAGGTGCCCGCAGGAAACAGAACATTGCCCGAGGGGTCCCGTACTGCGGCCGCCAGCACCGTGCCAGCGGGTATTTCCAAGGCCTCGGTCAGAGTTGCCGCGACCGGCAGCCGCGTGCCGGCGATCAGGTTGCGGGCCTTGATCGGCAGGTCGAAGTTGAGTGTGGTGCCCGCCGGAAACGTGGTGCCGTCGGCCAGGGTCACGCCGCTGCCCGGCACCACCATGGTGCCGCCGGTGTGGTCAACGCCGGAGCGCAGCACCCAGCCATTGTCATCGGCAGTCGGTGGCGGCGGCGCAAAGCCGTCGTTGATGCTGCCGTGGATGGTCAGGTCGCCGCCGGCGCGCAGGGTCAGGCGACCGGCCTCCCCCGAACCGCGGACGTTGTCGATTTGCTCGTTGTGCGGGTTGACGCTGGCGTAGCGGTAGCCCGACAGATCCAGGTCGCCCGCTACCACGATATCACCACCCGGATTGGTCACGGCATTGCTCACGATCTCGACGCCGGGACGCAGATGAAAGGCATCGGCAAAGGCCGGATTGCGCAGGCCGGCCAGCTTGCCGGTCATGAGACTGGCGCGCTCTGTTGCTGCGTTGATGAAGTCATCACTGTCGTCGTGCTTGGCCTTGAACCAGGCCTGGGTGATCTCCTGGTAGGGCCGCCCGCTGGCAGTCGCCGTGCTGACCAGCGGCGCATCGTCGTAGCGTTGCATGCCGTTGACCGCGATGGAGCGTGCGCCGCGGATGTCGAGCACGCCGCGCGCGTCGATGGCGATGTCGCCGTAGACCGCCGCATCGCCGGCATCGTTCAAATCCGGCAGGCCGTTCGCGCCAAGGCGCGGCGCCGAGAGTTCGAGCGTGCCGCGCGCGCGGCCGTCGTTCAGCCCCGCTGCGCTGCCCACGGCCACACCGGTGCCGTGACGCAGGTCGATGCGCACGCCGTCAGCCAGCGCCAGTTGACCCGTGCCGGAACTCAGGTCGACGATGGCGCGGTTGGGTGCATCGATGATTTTGCCGTAGCTGTCCACGCGCAACTGGCTGCCATGGGCGTCCAGCACGGCGCTGCCGTCCAGCGTCAGGCCATGCTTGCCGGCCAGCGTGATGCTGCCGACCCGTGCGCCGCTGGCATCCACCAGACCCGTGACCCGCAGGCTGCCGTTATCCACCGACACGTTGATGCTGCTGGCCTTGAGTCCGTCAGCGATGCGCAGGTCGCCCTGCTTGAGCTGGAAGCTGCGGGCGCCGTAGACCTGGCCCTGGTTCAGTCGCTCGTTGAGGGCCGCGAACTGGTCGCTCAGGGCGCCACTGGCACCCAGGCGCTGGGCCTGGATCTCCACCGCACCGGCCAGGTAAGGCACCAGGGTGCCGCCGGCATCGTAGTCACCGCTGCTGCCGGCCAGGATCTTGCCGGACAGATCAACCGTGCCGGCAGCGCCGTCCACGGCCACCACCCACAGCTTGCCGGCCTGGTTGTGCTGCGCCGACAGGTCGATGCTCGAACCCGCCGCCTGCAATACGTTGCCCGCGCGGCTGTCCAGCCGCACCTCGCCACCCGCGCTGTACTTGCTAAGATCGTTGAAGGCGATGGCGCGGCCGGACACATCGACCGATGCCGCGTCGGTCAACACCACGTCGCCCCGCGCGCCGAGCGTGAGCTTGCCGCTGGGCAGCACCACGGCGCTGGCCAGGCGAATGCTGTCACCCTGCAGCGACAGCTCCGCGCCCAGGCCATCGGCCTTGCCGGCGGGGCCAGCCGAAGCGGCGACATCGATGGCACGGCCTGCGGTAATGCGGTTCACCGAGCCGGCCTCGCCCGTCATCAGCGGAGTCAGGATGCTCAGGTTGCCGCCGCTGTAGGCATAGCCCTTGAGGGCGTCGTACGCGCCCTGGCTCTGGTAGACCGAGAGGCTGCCCTTGTGGTTGGCGGTGATGCGTTCGCTCGCCGACAGCTTGACGTCGGCAAATCCCAAGGCCAGGCGGTCGAAGGTCTTGATGGTGCTGGGCTGGGAAAACTCTCCGTAGCCGAACTCGATGCGCTCGGCGTTGATGTTCAGCCGCCCGCCGCCAGTGCCGGCGCCACCCGCCACCACCGCGGAGGCCGGCGTCACGGCGCCCTGCCAGATCAGGTTGGCGGTGCGGATGGTCGCCACCTCACCGGCCCCGCCGTCACCATAGATCGCCGGGGTGGAAAGCATCAGCTTGCTCAGCAGGGACTTGCCGGTCACCGCGTCGTAAGTGTCCAGCGCGGCGGTGCCGTAGAAATTGAAGCTGTCCCGCGCCGAGAGTTGCAAGGTTTCCAGGGCCGGCGCGCCGAACTGCGTGTCGCCGCGCAGCAGGCGGTCCAGCACGGGCTGAGTGAGGGTCAGGCCGGTGGGCAGGCGCTTGCCGGCCGCTGCGGCGGCGAGCGCCTCCGCGCTGCCGACGTTGATGCTGGACAGGCCCAGGTTGAGGTGGCGGGTTCCATAGCGCACTTCATCGCCCATTGCCAGGGTCTTGTCGGTCATGGCAACGATGCTGCCCTCGGAATACAGGGCGGTCTGCCCACTGCACGGCTCGCTGCTGCACACGCCCAGGCGGATGCCGCCACTGGCTTGCACGTTCGTCGGGCTGGTCACGTTGAGCAAGCCGTTGGACACGGCCAGCATGTTGCCCACCTGGTAGACAAAGCCATCTCGTGCGTCATAGCTGGCCTTGCCACGGCCGATGGTGTTGATCGACGCCCCCTGTTCCACGATGACCGCGCCCGACGCGCCCTTGCTCATCATGAACACCTCCGGTGCCGCCAACTGTGCTCCTGCGCGCAAGATCATGGAGCCGTCGCTGGCGTTGACGCCCTGGGCCTGCGTGATGACGTTGCCGGTCTGTCCGTACTGGAGCGAGGTCATGCCGCCGATCATCAGCCGTGCGGCGCCGATGCCGTTGAGGCTGTCGGCATTCACGCTGACGCCGCTGAAACCATCAGTAGCTGACTTGCCTGCAGCCACCACTTCGATGCCGCCGTTATCCATGTTCAGCAGTGCGACGCTGCCAGCGTAGCCGCCGGCCGCAGCATCGAAGCGACCGATGCCCTCGAAGGAGAAGGCGCCCGCGCCGGCGCCCGGTCGCAGCGACAGTTGCAGGGTTCTGGCATCGATCGGCAGCATCGCCCGAGGCACGCCCAGTCTCGCCGCGTCCGCGATGGCGAACTGCGCATACCCGGTTTCGTTGTACTGGGAGTAACTGCGCAAGGTGTCGGCTGACGTCAGCGTCACCTGGCGCGCCGTGCTGTCGCTGATGCCGGTATGGGCAGTGGATAAACGCCCGGCGGTAGACCAGGAACCATTGCGCAGCGCCTGCGCCGGGCCGTTGCTTGCGGGTCCGGCCAGGCCGTTGATTTCAACCCGGAAAGCCCCCGGCATCAAGGCGAAAGTGGACGGCATCAGGGTATAAGTTCCCGCTGCCAGCCCTGGCACCCCGGCGCCGATGCTGATCTGCCGGCCAACCATCGGGTCTGCCGCGCCCCCCTCGGGCGCCACCGGCGCATAAGCGGCTTGCACGCCAGGCACCACGGCATAGACCGGGTTGGTGCCCAGTCCCGGCAAGACGAAGCCGCCGTTAACGCCGGTCTGAAGCAAAGGGTGGTAGCGGGCGTCGGTGGAGCCGCCACGCCCGGAAATGAATCCGGCTCCCAGTAACTCGCCCCCACCGGACAGATCCACCACGGCGCCCGGTTGCACCAGCAACGACCGACCGCCCAGGATCATGCCGGCTTCCAGTCGGCCGAAGGGCATCCCCCCCTGGCCGAGCCATGTCACTGTCTGGCCGTCGTAAGTGTAGACCTGACCATCGAGCGTGCCGCCGTAAGGTATCACCAGGCCCTTGCCGCTCACCGATGTCAGACTGCCGGGCAGCAGTTCGACGTCGCTGGTGCCGAGGGCGCCGATCTCGATCATTCCCAGTGGCGCGCGCACCCCCCCGCCCTGCGCGATGTTCGGGCCGGCCAGTTGCAGGCGGCCGAAGGCGGAGTAAGGCACTGCTGCGTCGCCATCGCCAGTGCGGCCGATGGTCAGCGTGCGCGTCCGGTCGTAGTTGTAGAAGTCGTCGGACACACCGTCCAGGTAGCCCGCCAGCACCCTGGCACCGACGGCCGTCGCCGGATACAGCTGCGCCGCCCGCAGGGTCAGGTCGCCCTTGGTCATCAACTGGGTGCTGATACCCGTGGCGACCGCGTTCGCGCTGGCCCCGGCGAGGAAGCGCAAGTCGCCCGCGCTGGTCAATTGCACGCCGTCGTAACCGCGACGCTCGACGCTCATAGAACTGCCATCGACCTGCGGCAAGTTGCCCTTGGTACCGAACAGCACATTGCCGCGCACATCGATCAGATTGCCGCTGGCCTCGAATACCGCCTCGGTCTCCCGTTGCGACATCGTTGGTACCTCCAGCACCGGACGCAGCCATGGGTCGCGGTTGGGTTCCGGCGCGGCAAGAATGCCCGCCAGCAGCAGATGCGGCGCGGAGAGACGGACCCGCGAATTGATGGCGGCTGTCTCGCTCAGGTTGAAGGCGCCGCTGTACAGGCGCAGGCTCTGGCCCATGTTCAGCGCCACATCGCCGTCAAAGCTCAGCAAGCCGTTACTCAGCAGGGCCAGGTTGTCGAAACCGCCTGCGCTGACCTGGTCCACCCCGAGCCGGCCGTGGCCGTATTCGAGGCTGGCGGCGGCGGCATCGGCCGTGTCCGCGAGCATGCTGCCCTGGCGCACCTGGCCGAGCTGCAGTTCGCGCACTTTGGTGACGCGGTCGGTAACCGACGTCCGGATGTAGTACGGGCTTTCCAGGGCCACGGACAGGTTGCCGCCGGCAGCACCGGCGCCCCCGGCCCGGGCCGTGAAGCTGCCGTCCAGGTACAAGCCATTGTTGGACGCCAGACTGATGCTGCCGCCATTGCTGGCCACCTGCACGCGGCCCTGGCCCGGAATGTCCAGCGCCGCGTGGGCGCCGGAAGCTTCGAGGCGTGCGCCCTCGCGCACCACCACGAACAGGTCGCCAGCGCTGGCAATGCCGCTCTCCGGATCGATCCCGCCGCCGATGATGATGGTGCCACCGTCGCGGACCTGGCCATAGCTGCGGCCCCGGTTGTCCAGCGCGCTCACGGCGCGAGACGCCACATCGATCAGCGCCTCGTCTCCGATCCAGATCGAGCGGCCGTGGCCGACCGCCTTGTCCGTCTCGGAACCGGCTGCCGCCAGGTTCCCCAGACTCACGCTGCCGCCCCACGCATGGAGCGCGCCGTCCATCGTGAGCTGGCCGACACTGCGCACATCGATGGACTGGCCAGGGTCGACACTGAGCACAGCACCTTTTCCGATCACGGCCTGCACCGCCTGCAGTTCATCGGCAGAGGTGCCTGCCGTACCGGCCTGCAGCGACAGGCTCGCACCCTTGCGTTGCGTGAGCAGGGCCTTGACAGCGTCTTCCTGGTACAGCGGCGGCGTCCACAGTTCCAGCGCGTCGGACGGTTGACTGCCGGTGGCGGCGTCCTGCGCATACGTGCCGAAGCGGGCCAGCGGCATCCTCACGTCGATCTGCGCGCCCTCGGCCACAGCAAGGCCATGGTTGCCGATGAGCGCATAGCGAGCGAAGCCTTTGTTGAAGAAATCCGCGCCGAGCATCAGCGTGTCGGCCAGCGCCGCACCCGAGGTATTGCCGATGGCGATGCGACCCGTCTGCAGCGTGAGCGTGCCGCCGCCGTCCACGCCATGGCCGAGCAGCACGGCGCCACCGAGCCGCACCTGGCCATCGCCGGTGTTGAAGCCGTCCGCTTCGAGGGTGATGCTGCCGCCTTTGCCTCCTTGCTGCTTCGCCTTGGCCAGCAGTGCCGCGCCGGAAGACACGTCGAGCGTACTGCCTTCGCCCAACACCACGTCGCCAGTACTGCGCAGCAATACCCTGCCGCCGTCACGGAACGCCAATCCACGCGTGTCGGCCAGATCCTTCAGCTGGTTGCTCCACAGGCCGCTGGTGTCCACCTTGATGCCTTCGGCCACGGTGACACCGGCGTTCACGCCAGTTGCAGCGTCCAGGCTCATGTCTTCGATACGCGCGTTGCCGCTGACTTGCTTGAGCACATTGCCCAGCCTGATGGTGCCGCTGTGCGCGGTCAGGTCGGCAGTCACATCCACGACCGGGGCGTACAGCACGATCTCGCCGCCCGACCCAACTTGCAGATCGCTGTTGACCGCGATCTTGCCCTTCGCCGCGATCTTGATGGCTCCCATCGCGTAGCCATTGAGCTGCGCCGTGTCGAGCACCAGCGTGCCCTGCCTCTGCGTCGGGAGGGCCGTTGTGAGGTCCAGTTCCGCCGCAATGCGTTCCTGCGTATCCTTGAGCTCAACCTCATGCATGACTGCACCCAAACTGTGGCTCAACAGACCAGTGCTCTTGTCGAACATCGGCAAGTGCTGCCCGATGATGAGCTGGCCGCGTCGCGCCACTGCGCCGTGCGACTGGTTGTAGCCGTCCAGCTCAGCTTGGGCAGCCTGCGTCTGGCGCACGCCCTGAAAGGCTATACTGGTGATGTCGCCTTCGAGTACTGCGGCGTTGGTGGCGATCACCAGCGTGCCGGCATCGCGCCCCACCGTGTAGCCGTTTTCCAACTTTCTTTGCGATGCGATCAGCGGGGTATAGAAATGCTCCGTGACCTGCCAGCGCTCGTGATCCGACTCGTAGCCCTTGTAGATGCCTTTGTAGAGCAGATCACCGGGCGCCTTGTTCACGTCATACAGCCGCCCATCGCTCCCCTTGAGCCACGTCTGATTGATGAAACCGCTCTGCACATTCAGCGTGCCGCCGGACAGATTGATGTTCGAGCCGGCCTGCGTGACCACATCGTTGCCGCCGAAGCTCAGCGTGCCGCCCTGCGCCATCCATTCGCCCACAGTGTGCCCCGCCGTACCCAGATACCCGCCGACTTCGAGCAGGCCGCCGGCGGTGTACCAGCGGTCGGTGGCGTAGCCGTTCGTGCCCTTGGGTACGAA
Organism: Janthinobacterium tructae; assembly: GCF_006517255.1. Taxonomy (NCBI): domain Bacteria; kingdom Pseudomonadati; phylum Pseudomonadota; class Betaproteobacteria; order Burkholderiales; family Oxalobacteraceae; genus Janthinobacterium; species Janthinobacterium tructae. The sequence goes on from NZ_CP041185.1 coordinate 2,591,984, forward strand.
CACCAGGCTGCGGCGGTCGATCCACACGTCGTTGCTGTTGAGGGTCTTGCCATCCCGGTTGACCGGTGCATCGCGCTGTTCGTTACCCTGGATGTTGACCTTGACGTTGTTCGATTCCATGGCCAGGTTCACGCCCACGGCACCGGAGACGTCGATCCGGGCGCGCTCACGCACCAGGCTGCGCTGGGCTGCATGGATGTCGATCTGACCACCGGTGGCCAAGGTCAGGGAGTCGCTCTGGAAGTCGACTGTGCCGCCGCTGCCGATCTCGATGCGCGACTGGTCGCGGCGGTCGGTGATGGCCACGATGTTCTCGGCAGCCGTGGTGGCAGGTCCCCGCAGGCCATCGCGCTGGCTGTCCAGGGCAGTGGTCTTGCCGTCGTCTTCGATCACCACGGCGGTAGTGGCACCCTGGCCGAAGGCGACCTTGCCGTCCGCGCCGATGGCGTTCAGGTGCACGGTGCCGCGGGTGTTGACGCTGGTGCTGGCGAGTACGACACCGTTTTGCTGCACCTCACGCCCCAGCATGGTCACGTCGCCCTCGCGAGCCTGGATCAGGCCGGTGTTGCTGACCTTGCCCGACAGGCTATCGCTGCTGAACTGTGGGGTGATCTCGTTGCCGCGCGTGGTCGACGCCTGGTTGCCGTCGGTGCCGACGCCCTTCCTGATGACGAAGCTGTCGCCGGCCGCGAGCGCGGTCTGGCCTTTCTGCGTGGCGATGTCGCCCGCGTTGTGCACCTCCTTGCCGAGCAGCAGGACGTAACCGCCGCCTTCGGTGGAAGTCTTCGGGGCCAGCGTGGCGATCCGCGCGCCAGCCTGAATTTCTACCTTGCCCTCGGCGTTGGTGAAGCTGGGTTCGCTGGCATTGGCCGTGTAGATGCCGCTGGTCTTGAACTGGGCGTCGCCGATCCCGGCGGCGGCGGCGACGAGATTGCGCGTGTTGACCTGGCTGCTGCCATTGAAGACGATGCCGTTGCGGTTGACGATGAGCACCGTGCCATCGGCCTTGATCTGGCCCTGGATCTGCGAGGGCCGTGCGTTCGGGTCGTTGACGCGGTTGAGAACGGCCCAATCCTTCTGCTGCCTGAATTCGACCGTGGTATTGCGCCCGACATTGAAGGTCTCCCAGTTCAGGATGGCCTTGTCGCCGGTCTGCACAATGGCGACGTTGCTGCGACCGTCGACCTGGGCAAGCTCCGGGGCATTCGCGTTGTGCCAGCCCGCCGTCAGCGAATTGGTATCAACTTTCAGGCCGCCCGCGCTCATGCCATCGGGGACGGATGCAGCATTGGCGGCCGCCAGGCGGGCGGCGGCCTGGGCCGACTGCTGCGCCGCGATGCCGCGCGCGGCCAGGTTCAGGTTGTTGATCGAGCGCTGCAGTTGCTCGTTGGCCTTCTGCTGCTGTCCGAGCGGGTTCGCCAGGTTTGATGCGGGCTGGCCGCCGGGCAGCCGGCCCGCTTGCGACGCCGTATCCCGGAGCGCACCCTTGTCGGCAAACCATGCCGGACTGAACGTGCGCTGCGCATGGGCCGGCAGCGTTACCGCGCCTGCGACCAGTGTCAGCGCGATGGCCCGCGCCAGCGGTGCCAGCCTGAATACCCGATCCTGTTTGCGTATCGTTTGATTTTCCCTGCCACTGCGCCCGCGTGTGTTCATGTAAGTTTCCGCCTGGTCATTGAGTCGATGCCGTTCGGCTGACCGTCTCGCGCCGGCCAGCCACATTCATGAAGGCTTTCCGCAGCGCAGCCGCGTAGCGTCTGCAACAGAAAAAGCCCCTATGTATGGGTGACGAACAGCACCACGCAAATACCGCAAACTTTTTTGAAACTTTTTTCGCAGGCACCGACAGACCCTGCGCAAGCTCGCACGGAGCCGCCATGCCAAGCGATGAAGAAAGGCCCTCAGCTCAAGAGCAGCAAGCCCGCCAGCAGCGGCCGGGCGTGCAGCTGAAACGATTCCTGCAACTGCCACAGTGCCAGATCCAGCGAAGCCGTGGAAAAGCGCCCGCTGACCGGCTTGTTGCGCACGGCATCGTTCATCAGCACCACGCGACCGGAGCGGTAACGATTGATTTCGTCGAGCACCTCGGCCAGAGGGGCCTGGTTAAACACCAGCATCCCTTGACGCCAGGCCGAGACTGTTTTCGGGTCGATCCTGGCGATGTCGCCCAGCGAGCTGGCGCCGTAAATCATTTGCTGACGGGCATGGAGCTGACGCGCGCCTGCAGGATGTTGCACGCGGACACTGCCTTCGATACAGGTGACACAGACCTTGCCATTCAGATGACGCACTTCGACCCGGCCGGATTCGAGCAGGCTGCGGCCAACGCCGGCCACCACCGCAAAAGCCCTGCCGCCTGTCAAATCGATGGCGGCCTCGCCCGTGATCAGATCCAGGCCGACCAATTTGCCGCCATCGGTCTGGCGGCGAACACTGGTTCGCGTGTTCAGCATGACATCGACACCGGCGGACAGCGCCAGCGTGCGCCGCTCCCCGGTGGCGGTGCGGTCATCCGCATTCCACTCATCCGGCGCCGGCCACAAGCCCAGCGGCGGATGAAGCACGGCCACGCCAGCGACCGCCGCCGCACTGATGGCAGCACCGAGGAAGGCCCGCCGTCCACCCGGCGCCAGGCGAGGACGGCACGCGCCCGCCGTCGCGGCTTCCGGCTTGACGCGCAGCAGCTCGCGGGCCGGTGCCTCAATCGCATCCCAGCGGCGCTTCACGTCGTTGTATGCGGCTTGATGCAATGGACTCGCTTTGACCCAGCGCCTGAACTGCTGTGCATCGACTTCGCGCGCGTCGCCCGAGGTGAGCAGGCGCAACCAGTCCCACGCCTGGACTTCCAGCCCGGAGGGCGAAGTGGCGTGACTGCTGTTCTTGGGCGGCGGCGTCTTCATCGTGTCATATCCAGCGGCCAGACTCGGCCGTAAAGCAGGAAACCGGCAGGCTGCCGCGTGTTGCGTACATGTATTTTTTGCTCTCTCATACTGGATGACGAATGGCGTCCCGGAAAACCCGCATTATTTATTCTCCGCCGCCAGATACGCGTCAAGGCGTTCATGCACGCGCTTCAATTCGTACTCGACCGTCCGCAGCGACACGCCCAGCCGTTGTGCGGCCTCTTTTTGCGTCAAGCCTTCCGCATGCACGAGCAGCGCGATGGCCCGACGGCGCTCGGGCATCCGATCAAGCAGATGGAACAAGCCATCGAGGTCCGAGCGTATCTCGGCGGTCCGGGCCGGCCCGGGCGCCGGATCCACCATTTCCTCCAGCAATGCATCGATATTATCGCCTGACAGCAGGCGGCTGTGCCGGCGCTGAACATCCACCGCAATGTTGATCGCCATGCGCGACAGGTAGGCCCCCGGATTCTGGATCGGCCCGTGGGCCTCGCTGCCCTTCAGCCGCAGCCAGGTGTCGTGCAGCGCATCGCCGGCATCCTCCGCATTGCCCAGCTTTCGCGTCAGGCGCTGTTTGATGGATGTGTAGTGCTTGCCCAGGTAGTTCAGCAAGAAGAGCTGCGTGCCGTCGGACATGGCTAGCCCGCCCCCTGTTGCCGCTCGCACTGCGGCCCGACATCCTGGACATTCGGTGCAACCAGCATGGTCAAGCGCTGCCGCGCGATTGCCGCTGGCGGCAGGCGGCCGATGTGCACCGTGCGCAGCGTGTGCAGCAACGCGGCATCGCGGCGGGCATCGCCGCTGCTGCCGAGAAGACGGACGGCGCCGATGCGGCCATCCGGCTCCACGTAAAACTGCAGCAAGGAAGTATAGTTGCCCGGCCGGGTACGCGCATCCGAGCACAGCGCTTGCCAGATACGCATCTGGACCAGTCCGGCGTAGCCGTCCTCACGGAACAGCTCGGCCAAGCCATGGCGCGCCGATACGGATGCCGGCACAGCGGATGCCGCACCGGCCTCTTTCAGAATGAATGTCTGACCCAGACCAGAACTGCGCTTGTCCGCCATCAGCCCCGTACCTTGCAGCAGGATGCGCAATGCGCCTTCGGCCGAGTAAAGGCCGTGTACCGGCGTGGAGGTACGGGCATGCACGAGATCGCTGGGAAACAAGGCCGGTTGTCCGGTGGTGTCCGCATACTGGTTCAGTGCCGCATTCAGCGGCTGCGCCGGGATATTGAAAGCAAGCGCAGGCGTAGCCGCGTCAGTAACGGGATTGACAGGTGCAACGCCCGCAGGCGGCAGATCCGGAGAAGCGCCACGGGCGTCTGCCGCTGATCCGATAAGCCCACCCAGTACCCAGAAGAGCGCCATCGCGCTACAGCTCAACGCGCCGCTGTACATGCGCCCGCAACGGTGCTGCAAGGGCCATGGCAGGAGGACGGAGCGAATCGGCAAGGTAGGCACACCATTCTGAAAAGGTGCATGGTGGCATTCAAATGTGACGGTGTCGTTACAACAATGCCAATCAATCCCCGGGCTTGCAAAAGCATGTTGGGTTGACGGGGCAGATCACATTGACGAAGACGTGCGTCCGGAAATGTTTCATTTAGCCAACGCAGATCAGAGTTTATTGCCAGCAGCACATCATAGATTTTTCGTCGGAATCAAGCTGCTGGAACGCCGGCAGGATCGTCTGGTGGAAGCGCTCGGGCGCTCCGGCCTTGGTTCAATGCGGGAGGGCGCAAAGGAGCACATTGGCATGAAGGATGATGGGGTATTGCGCGATATCCGGGCCCTGGCGGCCACGGATGCGGCACGGCGCGGCGAGAACCGCAGCGACATTCAAATGCGCCTGGTGCATACGTCCGGCAAGACCACGGATATTTACATCAAGCAAGTAATTGCGGATGTTTCCGAAATTCCGATGGCCTTACCCTGGCTTGAGTGAAGCCCGACTTTTGCAAATAGCCGCCATCCTCTGTCAGCGCTGGATGGCTGCTTTCGCCTGCGGACATTCGCTTCAGGCCGTCGTTGACTACATTTCAGCCATCGCCTTAACGCGTTCGATAACGCCAAGAAGTTCCGTATCACACGGATCACCTGTGAACTCAGTCAGGCAAAGATGCCGCGTGGGTTGAATCCGCAGCCGATAGCGGACATCGGCATGCTGCAACGAAAATCATACGTTACGTAAACGGAAAAACCCAGCACCGATATTATACAAACGTATAATATACAGTACTGGGTTTCTATACAGCTTGCGCTGTAACTCCTTGAATCTTATGGTCGGGACGGGAAGATTCGAACTTCCGACCCCATGCACCCCATGCATGTACGCTACCAGGCTGCGCTACGCCCCGACGAGGTGAGAATTATAGCAGAGGCTTTTAGGTTTTTGCCATGCTTTGCGCAGGATTCATAGCGAACTGCGCAAAGTTTTTTTTCAGCCTGGGGGCACAGTGTTCTACTCGCCCAGCAGCAATGCTGTCAGGACGATGCGGAAACCGGCGATCAAGGGTTCGACCTTCATGTCCGGATTGTGCACCGCCCGCACGGGCAAGCCCTGGTACATGGCGATCATGGTATTGAGCCGCCCTTCCAGCATCTCTTCGTCAGCCGGCAGGCCGCGCTTGATGCGCGCATCCCGGATGATGGAGAGAAACAGCTTGCGCGAACGCACATCCGCGCAATGCAACATTTCAGCAATAACGGGATTGCGCGACGCTTCGGCAAAAATTTCCAGCGGCATCACCCAGGTTTTTGGGTCCAGGCTTTCCAGCACATGCTCGCCAGCATTATCGACCACGGCTTGCAGCGGGTCTTCGCGCTGCGCCAGGTCCTGCATCAGGTTGGTGACCCGCTCCATGTTCTTCATGACGAAGGCGGCGATGATCGCATCCTTGCTGTCAAAATAGTTATAGATGTGGCCCGCGCTCATGCCGGCCGCCTTGGAGATCTCGGCCATGCTGGCGCCGTGGAAGCCGCGGCGGCTGAAACAGCTTTCGGCCGCATCGAGCACCTGCTTGCGCCGCGTGTTGGCGCGCTCGGGATCCGGATGCTTCTTTTCAACTTGGTTCATGATTTTCCAGTAGCGCGCCGGCCCTGCCCCTGCGGACAAGGGCAAGGCCGGCGTCGGCGTCCCCGTGATTATTGGACGCTGCCAGCCGCCGCAACGGCTGTCTGCTCAGGTTGCCAACCGCCGCCCAGCACCTTGTACAAGGTCACCAGGTTGGTCGATTTGGCCAGGCGCGCCGTGATCAGGCTTTGCTGCGCCGTGTACAGCGCGCGCTGGGCCACCAGGGCGTTCAGGTAGGACTCGGCGCCCTGCTTGTAGCGCGCGTCGTGGATGGTGTAGCTCTTCGTCGACGCCTCGACCAGCGAGACCTGCGATTGCAGGCGCTCGTCGATGGTGCCGCGCTGGGCCAGCGCATCGGACACTTCACGGAAGGCGACCTGGATCGCCTTTTCGTATTGCGCCACGGAGATTTCACGCTGCACCTTGGCGATATCGAGGTTGGCGCGGTTCACGCCGCCATCGAAGATCGGCAAACTGATCTGCGGAATAAAACTCCACGTGCCGCTGCCCGCCTTGAACAGGCCGGACAGGTTGTCGCTCAGCGAACCGGCCGTGGCCGTCAGCGAAATGCGCGGGAAGAATGCCGCGCGCGCCGCGCCGATGTTGGCGTTGGCCGCGCGCAGGGTGCGCTCGGCCGCCAGCACGTCGGGACGGCGTTGCAGCACGTCCGACGGCACGCCGGACGGGATGTCCGTCAGCGCCGTCACGGTGCCGAACTCGGCTGGCGGCAGCAGATCGGCCGGCACGGGGCCGCCCACCAGCAGGACCAGCGCGTTTTGATCCAGCGCCACCTGGCTCGTGAAGACAGCCACGTCGGAACGGGCCGACTCGACGCTGGTCTGGGCATCGTACTTGTCCAGGCCGGAAGTAGCGCCGGCACTGAAGCGGCGCACGGCCAGGTCATACGACGACTGCTGGCTCTTTAAGGTGTCTTGCGCCACGCGCAGGCGCTGCTGGTCGGCCACCAGGTTCAGATAAGTGCTGGCCACTTCGGCCACCAGGCTGATCTGCTGTGCACGGCGTGCTTCTTCCGTGCCCAGGTATTGTTCCAGCGCGCTGTCGGACAGGCTGCGCACGCGGCCGAAGAAGTCCAGCTCGTAGGCCGAGACGCCCAGGTTCGCCGTGTACTGGCGATTGATGGACGCTTCGCCGTTGGCGCTGGCGTTCTTCGGCACGCGGCTGGCCGACTGACCGCCCGACGCCGACAGGGTCGGGATCAGCGCGGCGCGTTCGATGCCATACGTGGCGCGCGCCTTCTCGATGTTGAGGATCGAGACGCGCAGGTCGCGGTTGTTGGCCAGCGCCAGTTCCAGTACCTGGCGCAGGCGCGCATCGGCAAAGAACTCGCGCCAGGCGACGTCCGCCACCGGCTTGGCGTCGGCGGCGGCCGTGTCGGCCTTGTAGGAAGGACCGGTCGGCCACGCCGTGGGCGCCGGCGCTGCCGGACGCTCATACGTGGGAGCCAGGCTGCAACCGGCCAGCAAGGCCAGTGCCGCCATGGAGAGTAGCGTTTTTTTCATATTAATGCGCATCCTTAGAAAGCGTGACGGCTGGCGAGCCAGGCGTCGCCGGCGTGGCTGGCGCGTCCGGCTTCGAGAAGAAGCCGCGCACCAGCACGAAGAACACCGGCACGAAGAAGATACCGAGGAAGGTGGCCGTCAACATGCCGCCCAGCACGCCGATACCGATGGCGTTCTGGCTGCCGGAACCGGCGCCGCTGGAGATAGCCAGTGGCAACACGCCCAGGCCGAAGGCAATCGAGGTCATCAGAATCGGACGCAGACGCAGACGCACCGCATGCAAGGTCGCGTCCAGCAGCGACATGCCCGATTCCTGCATTTCCTTGGCAAACTCGACGATCAGAATCGCGTTCTTCGCCGACAGGCCCACCACCGTGAGCAAGCCCACCTGGAAGTACACGTCGTTCGACAGGCCGAACATCCACGTACCGAGCACGGCGCCGATCACGCCCAGCGGTACCACCAGCAGCACGGAGAATGGAATCGACCAGCTTTCATACAGCGCAGCCAGGCAGAGGAACACGATCAGCAGGGACAGCGCATACAGCTGCGGCGTCTGCGAACCGGATTCGCGCTCTTCCAGCGAGACGCCGGTCCAGCTGAAGCCTATGCCAGGCGGCAACTTGGCGACCATCTCTTCCATCGCATTCATGGCCGCGCCCGTGCTCTGGCCCGGTGCCGGCGTACCCAGGATCTCTACCGACGGCAAGCCGTTGTAGCGTTCCAGGCGTGGCGATGCATAAATCCACTTGCCGGTGGCAAAGGCCGAGAACGGCACCATCTGACCAGCCGTGTTGCGCACGAACCACTTGTTCAAGTCTTCCGGCAGCATGCGCGATTCGGCACTGCCTTGCATAAAGACTTTCTTCACGCGACCACGATCGAGGAAGTCGTTGACATACGAACTACCCCAGCCGACGCTCAGCACGCGGTTGATTTCCGAGAGCTGCAAGCCCAGCGCAGTGGCTTTCTGCTGGTCGATGTCGATCTTGTACTGCGGCGTATCTTCCTGGCCGTTCGGGCGCACGCCCACCATGGCCGGATTCTGCGACGCCATACCCAGCAACTGGTTACGCGCCGCCATCAGGGCGTCATGCCCGACACCGCCGATATCTTGCAGCTGCATGTCGAAACCGGTGGCGTTACCCAGTTCCAGCACGGCAGGCGGGGCGAACGTAAACACCATCGCATCCTTGATCTGCAACAACTTGCCCATGGCGCGACCGGCCACGGCCGGCGCTTTTTGCGCCACGTCCTTGCGCAGCGACCAGTCCTTCAGGCGCACGAAGGCGATACCCGTGTTCTGGCCGTTACCGCCGAAGCTGAAACCGGCGACGGCAAACACGGATGCGACGTTGTCTTTCTCGCTGTTCATGAAGTGGTCTTCGACCTGTTCGATCACTTTCAGGGTGCGCTCTTGCGTGGCGCCCGTCGGCAATTGAATCTGCGTAAACAGGATGCCCTGGTCTTCTTCCGGCAGGAAGGAGGTCGGCAGGCGCATGAAGACGAATACCAGGCCGGCCAGCAAGATGACATACAACAGCATCGAACGGCCGCGGTGACGGATCATGCTGCCAACCAGGCTCTGGTACTTGTTGCTGCTGCTGTCGAAGCTGCGGTTGAACCAGCCGAAGAAACCCTTGTTGCTGGCGTGATGGCCCTTCTCGACCGGCTTGAGCAGGGTGGCGCACAAGGCTGGCGTAAACACCAGCGCGACGACGACCGACAACACCATCGACGAGACAATCGTGATCGAGAACTGGCGGTAAATCACGCCCGTCGAGCCGCCAAAGAAGGCCATCGGCACGAACACGGCCGACAGCACCATGGCGATACCGACCAGCGCGCCCGTGATCTGCGTCATGGACTTGCGCGTCGCTTCCAGCGGCGACAAGCCCTCTTCGCTCATCACGCGCTCGACGTTTTCCACCACCACGATGGCATCATCAACCAGCAGACCGATGGCCAGCACCATGGCGAACATGGTCAAGGTGTTGATCGAATAGCCGAACGCGTTCAGGATACCGAAGGTACCGAGCAGCACGACCGGCACGGCCATGGTCGGGATCAGCGTGGCGCGGAAGTTTTGCAGGAACAGGTACATCACCAGGAAGACCAGGATGACCGCTTCGACCAGCGTCTTGACCACTTCTTCGATCGACAGTTTCACGAATGGAGTGGTATCGAACGCCACCTGGTAGCTCATGCCTTCAGGGAATTGCTTGCTCAGGTTGCCCAGCATGGCTTTCGCCGCATTGGCCGTATCGAGCGCATTCGCGCCCGTTGCCAGCTTGATCGCCACGCCGGTGGCCGCATGGCCGTTGTAGCGGGCCACGGTGTTGTAGTTCTCACGGCCCAGTTCCATGCTGGCCACGTCCTTCAGATACACCATGGCACCGTTGGTCGTGGTTTTCAGCAAGATGGCGCCGAACTGCTCCACCGTTTGCAAGCGGCTTTGCGCCGACACGGTCGCGTTCAGCTGCTGGCCCTTGACGGACGGCGTGCCGCCCAGTTCACCGGCCGACACTTCGGCATTTTGCGCCTGCACGGCCGTGATCACGTCCGCCGGGGTCAGGTTGAAGCTTTGCAGCTTGGCCGGGTCGAGCCAGATACGCATGGCGTACTGCGAACCGAACAGTGTCACATCGCCCACACCGGCAACACGGCTGAGCGGATCGACGACGTTGGCGGCCACATAGTCGCTCAAGTCGGTCTGGTCCATCTTGCCGTTTTCGGAAATGAAGCCGAACACCATCAGGAAGTTCTTCGTCGCTTTCGACACGACCAGGCCTTGCTGCGTGACAGCCGTCGGCAGCAGTGGCGTGGCCAGCTGCAGCTTGTTCTGTACCTGCACCTGGGCGATGTCGGGATTGGTGCCGCTGCTAAACGTCAGCGTGATGCTGATGCCGCCAGTGGCATCGCTCGACGAGGCCATGTAGCGCAAGCCGTCGATACCCTTCATCTTTTGTTCGATGACCTGGGTGACAGCATCTTCCACGGTCTTGGCGGAGGCGCCAGGGTAGGAGCCGCTGATCGAAATCGACGGCGGAGCGATGCTCGGGTACTGCGCGATCGGCAGGCTGAGGATCGAAATCACGCCGGCAAGCATGATGACGATCGCGACCACCCAGGCAAAAATCGGGCGGTCAATGAAAAAACGGGCCATTAATATTCTCCTGAATTAGTGGGCGCTGGAAGCCGATGCGGCGGCAGAAGCGGCGGCGGCAGGAGCAGCTTCGGCCTTGGCCGGCACGGCAACGGCTGGCGCGCCTGGCTTGACTTTTTGCAAGCCTTCCACGATCACGCGGTCGCCTGCGGCCAGGCCGGACGTCACCAGCCAGTTGGTGCCGACGGTGCCGCTGGTGGTCAGCACGCGCTGCTCGACCTTGTTTTCCTTGTTCAGGATCAAGGCGGTTGCCTGACCCTTCTGGTTGCGCGTCACGCCCACTTGCGGCACGGTAATGGCTTTTTCATCCACGCCCGTTTCCAGCTGCGCACGCACGTACATGCCTGGCAGCAATTCGCCTTTCGGGTTCGGGAACAGCGCGCGCAAGATCACGTTGCCGGTGGTCGGATCGACCGTCACGCCGGCGAACTGCAGCTTGCCCGGTTCGCTGTACTTGCTGCCGTCCGGCAGGATCAGGTCGACCTTGGCCTGGCCTTCGCCCACTTTTTTCAGCGAGCCGTCGGCCATCTGGCGTTTCAGGCGCAGCAGGTCGGTGCTCGACTGGGTCACGTCGACATACATCGGGTCGAGTTGCTGCACCGTGGTCAGGGCTTCGGCCTGGCCTGCCGTGACCAGCGCGCCGGCCGTCACGGACGAGCGGCTGGTGCGGCCGCTGATCGGTGCCGTCACGGTGCTGTAGCGCAGGTTGATGTTGGCCGATTCCAGCGCCGCGGTGGCGGACTCGACGTCTGCCTTGGCTTGCTCGAACGCAGCGATGGCATCATCGTATTCCTGGCGGCTCACGCCTTCGATGGCAACCAGTTCCTTGTAGCGCGAGGCTTTCGGACCGGCCGTCAGCAGGTTGGCCTTGGCTTTCGACAAGGCGGCCTTGGCCGAGTTGTACGCCGCCTGGTAGGTGGCGGAATCGATCTGGTACAGGGCCGTGCCGGCTTTCACATCGCTACCCTCGACAAACAGGCGCTTCTGGATCAAACCACCGACTTGCGGGCGCACATCGGCGACCTGGTAGGCATTCGTACGGCCGGGCAGTTCGGCGCTCATCGGCAACGCGGCCGGATTAACAGTAAACACGACCACCTGTGGCGCTTGCTGCGCGTGAGGTGCTTCCTGTTTTTTACTGCAGCCGGCCATGATTACAGTGGCGCACAGAACGGCAATAGCGCCGCTCGTACGCGGCGACGTCAATGAAAAGGTTGGTTGCATCTTGGACTTTCTGAAAAAGAAGCTGGCTAGTGTCGTTAGAAATGACTAAATTTATTAACGCAGATCAAAGAATGAACGATCATTCTAAAATCGTCAAGCATCGTTACAATTGAAACATAGCAACTATCAAACGGATTTAATTATCAATGAGGCAATAAAATGAGGACAGCAACAGCGGCGGCACACCAGCAAAGTCGAACAGGAATCTGGCGGGCGGTGGCCAAAACGGCACGGCGGAAAAGGTGGATTGAGTGAATACTGTAGCAGGGTAATCCGTTTTTTGCTGAAGCGTCGATCATGTGCGCAACACTTCCCTGCACGGCCACGCCACCGCCATGAATATTTACTAATGGTATCGAAAAGACATGCGGAGGCAGACGCGCTACTATCCTGTCCACGGCGTGGTGAAGCGGGGGCGCGATGATGACAGCACAGGCGCAAGGGCAGGTGCAAGGAGCGCAAGGAACGGTGCAACACGGGGGCGCGAGCGGCCTGGACGCGCCGCCGCTGCTGTCGACGGGTGTTCCCGGCCTCGACACCGTACTCACGGGCGGCTTGCTGGCCGAGCGCCTGTACCTGGTCGAAGGCGTGCCCGGCACAGGCAAGACCACCCTGGCGCTGCAATTTCTGGCCGAAGGGGCGCGCAATGGCTTACCCGTGCTGTATCTCGCCCTGGCCGAGTCCGAGATCGAGCTGCGCGGCGCGGCGCTGTCGCACGGCTGGGACCTGGCCGGCATCGCCATCGAAGAGGTGGCACCCAGCGACGACATGCTCGACCCCGAGCGCCAGTACACCATCTTCCATCCGTCCGAAATCGAGCTGGCCTCGACCAACCAGCGCATCCTGGCCGCCATCGACAAGCACCGGCCGGCGCGCCTGGTGCTCGATTCGCTGTCCGAACTGCAGCTACTGGCGGAAAACCCCCTGCGCTACCGGCGCCAGGTGCTGGCGTTGAAGCGCTACCTGGCCAGCCGGCACTGCACTACCCTGCTGATCGACGACCGTTCCGCGCTCGACGACGGCTTGCAGGTGCGTAGCGTGGCCCATTGCGTCATTTCGCTGGAGCTGCAAAATCAGGCGTATGGCAATGACCGGCGCCGCGTGCGGGTGGTGAAATACCGGGGTGTACCGTTTCGCAGCGGCACGCACGACTACAAGATCGCCCGTGCCGGCCTGGTCGTCTATCCGCGCCTGGTGGCGGCCGACACGCGGCGCGATGGCGACCATCGGCGCCTGTCGAGCGGCGTGCCCGAACTCGACGCCATGACAGGCGGCGGCCTGGAAGAAGGCATGAGCACCCTCATTTCCGGCCCCGCCGGCAGCGGCAAGTCCACCCTGGCGGCGCAATTCGTGCACGCGGCCACGGCCCGCGGCGAACCGTGCGCCATGTTCCTGTTCGAAGAAGCGCGCAGCAAGCTGCTGAACCGGGCCGACAACGTGGGCATGCACCTGCAGGCGGCGCTCGATACAGGCTTGCTGAGCGCACAGCAGATCGATCCGGCCGAGCTGACACCGGGAGAATTTGCCCAGGCCGTGGTCGACGCGGCGGAACAGGGCGCCCGCGTGATCGTCATCGATAGCCTGAACGGCTACATGCATGCGGTGCCCGACGAACGCTTCCAGAGCACCTACCTGCATGAACTGCTCAATTATCTGGGCCAGCGCGGCGTGTCCACCCTGCTGGTCGGCGTGCAGCAAAACATGCTGGGCACCGCGATGACCACATCGGCCGACGCCAGCTACCTGGCCGACGGCGTCATCATGCTGCGCTATTACGAAACGGAAGGCGAGGTGCGGCAAGCCATTTCCGTCTTCAAAAAACGCGGCAGCGCGCACGAACGCAGCATCCGCCGCTTCGAAATCAGCGCGCAGGGCATCCGCATCGGCCCGGCCCTGGCCGGCTTTCACGGCATCCTGTCGGGCTTGCCCACCATCGGCGGCACGCCCTTGCCCTAGGAATCGCCATGGAGCTGCGCATCCTGATCTACGCGCCTGCCGGCCAGGATGCCGCCCTGGCCGGCACCGTATTGGCGGGCAGCGCCATCGCCAGCCATGCCTGCCGCTCGCCCGGCGAACTGGCCGAGCAGCTGGCGCTGGGCGCCGGTGGCGTGCTGACGGTGGACGAAGCGCTGCATGCGGGCGTGTATTGCGTGCTCGACGCCTATGCCAGGCAGCAGCCGGACTGGTCCGACTTGCCCATCATCCTGCTGACGCACGCGGGGCTCGATTCCCTGCCCTTGCGGCAAGCCATTGCCACCCTGGGCAATCTGACCCTGCTGGAACGCCCCGTGCACGTACTGACCCTGATCACGTCGGCGCACGCCATGCTGCGCGCGCGCCAGCGCCAGTACCAGGTGCGCGAGACGCAGCGGCGCAAAGATGAATTCCTTGCCAGCCTAGGACATGAACTGCGCAACCCGCTGGCGCCCATCAAGTCCTCCGTGGCCCTGCTCAAGCACCTGTTCCCTGCATCCGAGCAGGTCGGCAAGGTGAGCGACGTGATCGAGCGCCAGGTGACGCACCTGACGCGGCTGGTGGATGACTTGCTCGACGTGGCGCGCATCACCCGCGGCAAGGTGTTGCTGCAGCGCAAGGATTTTGAGCTACAGCAAGTGCTCGACCATGTGAGCGAACTGTGCCAGCCTGCGGCCAGCCGCCGGCACATCCGCATCACCCGCGATCTGCCGCCGCATGCCGTGACCTTGCACGCCGACTACGCCAGGGTGGTGCAAATCTTTGCCAACATCGTGTCGAATGCCGTGAAGTTCACGCCGGATGGCGGCCACATCCACATCACGGCACGCCAGACGCAGGGCCAGTTGCAGGTGGTCATCGAAGACAATGGCATCGGTATCGAGCCGGATGCCATCGCGCGCATCTTTTCCATGTTCGAACAGGGACGCACGGTGGCGGGCGAAATGACCAGCGGCCTGGGCATTGGCCTGAGCCTGGCGCGCCAATTTGCCGAGCTGCACGGTGGCGGCATCGACGCCTGCAGCGACGGCCCTGGGCGCGGCAGCCGCTTCATCGTCACCTTGCCGGCCAGCGCAGGCGACACCCCGGCCGCCACCGGCAGCGACACGCCCGCCGACGCGCACCAGCCGCTGCAAGTGCTGGTGGTGGACGACAACCGCGACGCGGCCGATACCTTGCAAAGCCTGTTCCAGCTGGAGGGCTATGCCGCCAAGGTCGCGTATGGCGGCGCGCAGGCGCTGGCAGCGGTCGACATGGCCTGGCCGCAACTGGTCGTGATGGATCTGGGCATGCCGGACATGGATGGTTACGCAGCGGCGCGCCAGATCCGCCAGCGCGCGCAAGGGCGCGACGTGCTGCTGATCGCCCTGACGGGCTGGGGCCAGGACGAAGCGCGCGCACGGACGGAGCAGGCCGGCTTCGACCATCACCTGACGAAGCCGGTGGATTTCGCCGCCATCGCCGCCCTGCTGCATGCGCACCTGGCGCAGCGCGCGGGAGCCGCTACGCGAGAGGAATGACGTTTATTTCCACTTGCCGCGCAATTCCTGCACCTTTTGCTGCAGCAATTCCGGCGTGGCGGCCTCGGGCGCCACGGGCATGCCCACGGCCAGCGACAGACGCGAGCGCAAGCCTGCCTTGAAGGCACGCTCGAACAAATGGCCATTGCGGTGGCTCAACAGATGGCCCCACAAGCCGCGCAGCGCCAGCGGAATCACGGGCACCTTGCTGCGTTCGACGATCTTGGCGATGCCGCCCTTGAATTCGCTGATCTGGCCCGTGCGCGTCAGCTTGCCTTCAGGGAAGATGCACACCAGTTCCCCCTGGTGCAGCGCTTGCGCAATGTCGATGAAGGCCTTTTCCATCAGGAAAGGATCTTCCTTGGCCGGCGCGATGGGAATCGCCTTGGCCGTGCGGAAGATCCAGCCCATCAGCGGCATCTTGAAGATGCGGTGGTCCATGACGAAGCGGATCGGGCGCGGGCTGGCCGCCATGATGACGATGGCGTCCACATAGCTGACGTGATTGCACACCAGCACCGCCGCCCCTTCCGTGGGGATGCGCTCGCCATCGACGACTTTGACGCGGTGCACGGTCTGGATGAGCATCCACGCCAGGAAGCGCATGAGGAATTCCGGCACCAGCGAGAAGATGTAGGCCGCCACCAGCGCGTTCAGGATGGCCGTGATGAGGAACAGCTGCGGGATCGTAAACCCTTGGCCCAGCAGCACGATGGCCACGCCGGCCGCCGCCACCATGAACAGGGCATTCAAGATATTCATGCCCGCGATCGTGCGTGAAATGTGCTTCGGGTCGCAGCGCGTCTGGATCAGGGCGAACAGGGGCACGATGAAGAAGCCGCCAAACACGCCGATCATGACGATGTCGAGCAAAATGCGCGGCACGCCCGCCTGGCCCACGAAAGCCAGCGCGTCGACCACTTGCGTATTCGCATAGGCATTGCTGGCGAAATACAGGTCGATGCCGAACAGCGACAGGCCGATGGAGCCGAACGGCACCAGGCCGATCTCGATCTTGTGGCCAGACAAGCGTTCGCACAGCAAGGACCCGGTGCCGATGCCGACGGAAAACACCGTCAGCAGCAGCACGAAGACGCTGTGGTCGCCATGCAGGAAATCCTTCGAGTACACGGGGAACTGCGCCAGAATCAGGGCGCCGTAAAACCAGAACCAGGAGTTGCCCAGCATGGCCAGGAAGACGGGACGGTTCTTGCGTGAAAAATTCAGGTTGCGGAACGATTCGGCGACAAAGTTCAGGCTCACCTTCAAGTCCGGCTCGGGCGCGGGCGTGCGCGGCACGCGGTAGCTGGCGATCAGCCCGAACACAGCCACGGCAATCGTCGCGCCGGCCACCAGCTCCACACCCAGCGGCTTGTGCACGATCAAGACGGCGCCGAGGATTTCGCCCAATAAAATGCCGACAAAGGTGCCCATCTCGATCAGGCCATTGCCGCCGACCAATTCCTCGGGTTTCAGCTGCTGCGGCAGATACGCATACTTGACGGGGCCGAACAGGGTCGAATGCACGCCCATGCCCACCACGGCCGCCACCAGCAGCCACAGGGTGTGCGTCATCCAGCCAGCGGCTGCCACGGCCATGATGGCCAGCTCCATCCATTTGACGAAACGCGCCAGGCCCGCCTTTTCAAACTTGTCGGCCAGCTGGCCCGCCGTGGCCGAAAACACGACATACGGCAGGATGAACAGGCCGGGGATCAGGTTGGTGATGGTGGACGGGGCTAGCGTGGTCCAGCTCAGCGCGTCATAGGCGAGGATCACCATCAGCGCCGTCTTGAACAGATTGTCGTTGAAGGCGCCAAAGAACTGGGTCCAGAAGAAGGGCCCGAAACGGCGCTGCGACAATAAGGAAAACTGGCTGCTTTGACTCATGGCATGGGGAACTGGCAATTAAGGAATTGCTAAAATACAGCACTATCTTGCGCACGACAATCTGAATGTCGTCATCTTGCTTGGAGTCAATACGGAAAGCGCCGCACTGCGCCATGCTGGCCCCGCACTTTACTACTTTCCCCGGCACAACAAAAATCGCCTGTTTCTTGATAATAAGGTAATGTGCGCATACATCGGGCGCCTTCGCCCTGACCATCCACGAAAGCTGCCCCCATGTTTGGATTGATATCGCTGATCATATTTGGCTTGCTGATCACCGCCTTCGTACAGGTGCTGCAGTACCGCAGGAAAGTCGCCGATCTGGAGTTGCTGACGGCGCGCCTGCGCAAGGACGTCGACAGTGTGCAGGCGCGCCTGCGCGCGCTGGAAGGCCAGGCCGAAGCACCAGTTGCCGCACCCGCCGTGAAAAGTGCTGCACCGGTGCCGGTACCGGTGCCTGTTTCCGTGCCTGCACCGGCGCCGGTGCCGGTGTCGAAGGCGGCCCTGATCGAGCCGGTCGAGCTGGCAAAGGTCGC
Source organism: Janthinobacterium tructae (assembly GCF_006517255.1). Taxonomy (NCBI): domain Bacteria; kingdom Pseudomonadati; phylum Pseudomonadota; class Betaproteobacteria; order Burkholderiales; family Oxalobacteraceae; genus Janthinobacterium; species Janthinobacterium tructae. Next base: position 2,609,792 of record NZ_CP041185.1, read on the forward strand.
GCCGGCCGCGCCCCTGCCACCCAAGCCTGCCCCGCCCATCGCGTCGATTCCGGCCCAACCCGCCCCTGCCACCCCCAACACCCCCTCCTGGATCGCCCACCCGGATGGTCTCGTTGCCAAGGCGAAGAATTGGTTATTTACCGGCAACCTGGTTGCCAAGCTGGGCTTGCTGATCCTCTTCCTCGGCGTCAGCTTCCTGCTCAAGTATGTGTCGGCGCAGGTCACGCTGCCCATCGAGCTGCGCCTGGCCGGCATCGCGCTGGCCGACATCGCGCTGCTGGCCTGGGCCTGGCGCATCCGGCTCCAACGCCCTGGCATCAGCTTGCCGCTGCAGGGCACGGCGCTGGCGATATTGATGCTGGTGACGTTTGGCGCCTTCCGCCTGTATGAACTGATCCCGGCGGGCCTGGCGTTTGCCGTGCTGTTCGTGCTGACGGCGTTCACGTGCCTGCTGGCCGTGCTGCAAAACGCCGTCTGGCTGGCCGTCTTCGGCATCGTCGGCGGTTTTGCCGTGCCCTTGCTCGTGTCGACGGGCAGCGGCAACCATATCGGCCTGTTCAGCTATTACGCGCTGCTCAACGCGGGCGTCTTCGCCATCGCCCTGAAACGCGCCTGGCGCGTGCTGAATGTGCTGAGCTTTGGCTTCACCTTTGTCGTCGCCACCACCTGGGGCCTGCTGCGCTACACGCCCGAGCACTACCTGTCGACGCAGCTGTTTTTGATCCTCTTCGTGCTGTTCTATATCGGCATCGCGATCGCCTATTGCGCGCGCCAGGCGCCGCGCCTCAAGCATTACGTGGATGGCACCCTCGTGTTCGGCACGCCGCTGGCGGCCATGGGCCTGCAATACGGACTGGTGCGGCACTTTGAATTTGGCCTGGCGTTTTCCGCGCTGCTTGCCGGCTTGACCTACACGGGACTGGCCGTGGCGCTTTGGCGCCGCGTTGGTTTCCGCCTGCTGGCCGAAGCCTTCCTGGCGCTGGGCATCGTCTTCGGCACGCTGGCCATCCCGTTCGCCCTCGACGGCCGCTGGACGTCGGCCGCCTGGGCGCTGGAAGGCGCGGGCATCGTCTGGGTCGGCCTGCGCCAGCGCCAGACCCTGGCCTGGGCCTTCGGCCTGCTGGTGCAGGCGGCAGCCTGGATCGCCTTCCTCGTCGCCATGCAGGAACTCGATACGGCAGGGGCCCTGCACGCCAACATCTGGCTCGGCTGCGCCCTGCTGGCCGCCGCCGCGCTGGTGATGGCCTACAATTTCCGCCGCCATGGCAGCCACCTGTATCCGGAATTCATGAGCAGCCTGTCCGTGCTCTTCCTGACGGCCGCCACGGCCTGGCTGCTAGGCGGCCTGTGGAGCGAAATCCTGCTGCGCACGGATGCCACCACGCAACTGAACCTGCTCATCGTCAGCGCCCTGGGCGTGGCCGCCCTGCTGGCGGTGCTGGCGCGGCGCGAACAATGGCATGCGCCGCGCGCCCTGCTGCTGGCCGTACAGGTACTGGCCGGCATGGTCATGCTGAGCCGCGCCAGCTGGGCCTGGGACCAGCACCCGGCCAAGCTGTTCGACGGTTCCTTCCTCAGCGCCATGCTGCTGGGCGCCGCCGCCTTTGCCAGCGCCCGTTTCCTGGCGCTGCGCGCGCGCGACGGCGACGAACTGCTGGCCCTGGTCGCACGGCCCCTGCTGGTCTGGAGCGGCTTGCTGTGGTTTGCCGCCATCCTCGTGCCCTTCACCAGCTGGCTGCTGCGCCTGACCGACGGCGACCTCGCCATGCAGCCGCATGCGGGCGAGCACTGGCTGGCGCTGTACCTGATTGCCGTGTGCGTCACGACGCCCGTGTTCGCCATCCTGGCGCGGCGACTCGACTGGCCACAACTGCGCTGGTTCAGCGTGGCTGCCTGGCTGGGTCTGCTTGTGTGGAGCGCCAACATGCTGCTGGCGCTGTACCTGCGCGATTACCTGCCGACGGGCTTGAGCTGGCTGGCCCTGGCTGGCGCGCTGGCGGCCGGCGAATACCTGCTGCTGGCCTGGCCGCAAGCGGGCTGGCAACTCGACGTGCGGGCGCTGCGTTTCTTGCATACGCTGCGCACGGCTGCGCCCTGGCTGATGCTGTGGCCCGTGGGCGCCATGCATGTCAACGCCTGGCTAGCACAGCATGAAGAGCGCGTCAGCCCCGCCTGGGCCCGCTACTTGCCAGCCTGGGCCATGATGCTGGCACTGGCCTGGCTGATCCGCCGCTGCCGCGCGGGCGCCTGGCCGGTGGCGCCGATTACCGCGTGGTACCAGCGCACCCTGATACCGCTGGGCGCTCTGTGGTCGCTGCTGCTGATCGCCGTGTGGAATATTGTCGACGACGGCGCCATGGCACCGCTGCCCTATTTGCCACTGCTCAATCCGCTGGACCTGAGCACGGGCTTTGCCATCCTGCTGGCCATCGCCAGCTACCGTCTATTCCCGGCCGGCCAGATCCCGCTGGCCGCCCTGTGGCAAGCGCGCTTGCCGGCCGTGGCCGCCTGCTGCGTGTATGGCTGGTTCAACCTGATGCTGCTGCGCACGGTCTCGCACTATCTGGGTGTGCCGTACACCTTTGACGCCATGCTGGCCTCGCAGTTCGTGCAAGCCATGTTGTCGCTGGTGTGGAGCGTCACGGCTCTGCTGCTGATGCGCCACGCGGCCCGCCAGCAGCGGCGCCAGCAATGGAGCATGGGCGCCGTGCTGCTGGGGCTGGTCGTGCTGAAACTGTTCCTGATCGACCTGTCGAACGTGGGCGGCATCGAACGCATCGTGTCCTTTGTCGGTGTCGGCTTGCTGATGGTCTTGATCGGCTACCTGGCGCCCTTCCCCAAGGCTGCCGCGCCAGCGCCGGCCGAACCGCAACAAGGAGCCGCATGAAAGCCTCATTGATCTGCTGCAGCCTGCTGCTGGCAGGTGCCGCGCTGGCCGCGCCTGGCCAGGACCGGCCACAGGACTATGCCTGGAACATGCCCATCCAGTCGCCGGCCGGCGCCGGCATCGTGCAGCTAACATTGCCCAGGGAAGTCTACCTGCACGCCAGCTCGGCCAGCCTGGCCGACCTGCGCCTGTTCGACGCCGACGGCAAGCGCCTGGCCTATGCCATCGGCGCGCCGCCCGCGCAATCGGCCACGCAGCGCACGAACATTCCCGCCCGCATTTTCCCCGTGACGGGCGCGCCGGCAACTGGCGACGGCTTGCAAGGCATCGACATCCGCACGGCCGACGATGGCCGGCTGCTGTCGGTCAGCACGCGCGCTGGCACGGCAGCGGCCACGGCGGCGCTGCAAGCGCTGATCCTCGACCTGGGCAAGCAAACGGAAGGCCAGCGCATCGCCGCCCTGCGCTTCACGCCACCGGCACGCACAGACAATTACAGTGCGCAAGTGCTGCTGGAAATGAGCGATGACCTGAAGCAATGGGATGCCATCGGCACCACCACCCTGAATTGGCTCAGCAACAGCGACACGCAGACCCTGGCCAACGACAGCATCGCCTTTGCGCCGCGCGCTTTTCGCTACGCACGCCTGAGCTGGCAAGCGGGGGAAGCGCTGGCCTTTGCGGCGATTACGGCGCAAGCCGTCAGCGAAACGGACATCGCCGCGCCGCGCGCCACCGTCGTGCTGCAAGGCACGCCCGGCAAGCCGGCGAATGAATGGCGCTATGCCACCCCTCTCGCCATTCCCGCCGACAGCATCGCCCTGCAATTGACACAGACCAATACGGTACTGCCTGTGACCCTGGGCGTGTATCGCCAGAACAACTATGTTCCCCGGCACCGGCTGCACCTGCGCCAGCAGGCCCGTCCCGCGCAAGGCGCGTATTTCGATCCCCTGCTGAGCACCACGTTTTACCGCATCGGCCTCGATGGCAAAGAGAGGATCTCGGGCGACCTGGCCATGCCCGTGACGCAAACAAACGAATGGGTGCTGCAGACATCCACGGAACAGCCGCTCTCCGCCAACAATGCACCCGCCTTGCGCCTGGGCTGGACACCCGCCACCGTCGTCTTCCTGGCCAGCGGCAAGCCGCCCTACCAGCTGGCATTCGGCAACAGCAACGCCGCCGCCGTTGCGCAGCCGCTGGCGCAGGTGGCACCCGGCTTCAGGGCGGACGAGCTGCTGGCGCTCAAGACTGCCAGCGCCGGTCCGCTCAAACCCAACGGGGGCGTGGCGGCGCCAACCCCCGTCACAAAGGACGGGGCGCCATTGCGCCTGACCGCGCTGTGGGCCGCACTGCTGCTGGGCGTAGCCGTGCTGGGCTTTTTTGCCTGGCGCTTGCTGTCGCAGATGAAAGAGGAACAAGGCAGTACCGACAAACACGAGCATTAGCCTGGCCGCGACATCGCCACCGCTACTGCCGCAGCAGCGCCTTGAACGTCTGCGGCATCCACGGCCGTGCGGCCAGCATGAAGCTGATGGCCAGGCGCTCCTCACCAGGCAGGCGTGCGTCTTCCTGGTGCTGCTGCGAAAACTCCACCGCCACTTGCTTCAAACGCTCCAGCAAGGCCGCCGTGGATTTTTTCGACAGCATCACGTTCACCAGGCGCAGCAATTCTGTTTCACCGTCAAATTGCGAATTGAGATAATCGCCATACGCTTCCTTTTTGAAATAGGTATGAATCGGGCCATTCGGTATCCACGCAAACGTGCGCGCCACCAGCAGTTTGACCCGGTTATTCGGCAGCAGTTCCAGGAAACCGATCTTGTCGAGGCGCAGCAAATATTTGACGGCTTGCGCCTCGCTGATGTCATAGATGGCGACGATCTGCTCCAGTGGCAACAGGTTCAAGGCGGACACGGCCACCACGAACAGCCGGGTGTCATCGATGATTTCCTTTTCCTGGGCATACGTCAGCCCGGTGATCAGGGTGGGCGTAGCCTGCGCCGTCTGCACGGCCAGCGCCAGCTGCTGGAAATCGCTGCCGATGGCGACCAGGATCTGGTCCAGTCGCTGCAGGGTAAATTGCTTTTGCGAAAACATCCGCTTGACACTGGCTTCGGACACGCCGATGCGCTGGGCCAGCTCGGCATAGGTGACGGCGCGCGCTTTCAACAGGCGTTTCAAGGCCTCGATCAGGGCGTGGGTTTGCGGCATGCACTTCCTTTATAAAAATTGCATCGGTTCCAGCGGTAAAAAAGTAGCGCAATACGCTACCTGCGGTATGCCTGCCCGCTACGAGTAGCGTTTTCATTGACCAATTGCCCTCAGTCTACAATGATGGCGTTGCCACTTGGCACACTTGAAGGAGAAACACATGAAACGCCTGCTGCCCCTCTGCCTGTCCCTGTCGCTGTTGACCTTCTCCATGACCGCTCCCGGCCTGGTCCATGCCGCCGCCTCGGAGAATCTGTCGAAAGGCTCGCAAAACCTCAGCCAGGGCTCCGCCGTCGTCGTCGCAGGTTCCATGTCGATGCTGGTCGCTTCCGGCCAGGTGGTCGTCGCCAGCGTGGAAACGGTGGGCGAAGGCATCGTCATCGTGCTGAAAGGCGCGTCCGAAGCGGGCGGCGCTTCCATCCAGATGAGCACGCAAGCAGCCAAGGGCCTGTCGCTGGCGGCCGGCACGGTAGTCAACGTGGTGGCGCTGTCCACCGGCCATATGCTGGTTCTTTCCGGCAAGGCCATCGCCTTTATTCCGAACGAACTGGGCAAGGCCCTGCTGCACCACTCCAAAGTGTAAATCAGCCATGCAAAGCCACTATCCCACGCAACATCTGCTCGCCATCGCCGTGCTGTGCGCGGCCAGCCTGACGGCCCAGGCCGCCAACTCCGACACCACCAACGCCTCCGACAGCGCCAGCATGGCCTCGGCCATCGTGCTGGTCGGCTCCATGTCGGTGCTGGCCGCCGCCGGTGAAGTCGTCATCGACAAGGTGGAAGACGTGGCCGACGGCAGCGTCCTCGTGCTGAAAAGCGCAGCCAGGGGCGCGTCCTCCACCGCCACGGCCTCCGTCAAGCTGAGCCAGAAAGCCATGCAAGGCCTGCCGCTGGCAGCCGGCACGGTGGTCAAGGTGGTGGCTGTCTCGACGGGCCACATGCTGGTCCTGTCGGGCAAGGCCATCGCCTATGTGCCGAACTCGGCCGGCAATGCCATCCTCCACCATTCGAAAGCGTGAACCCATGAAACGCCTGACTGCCATGATCATCAGCCTGGCCCTGGCCGGCGCCGCCCATGCGGGGCGCTCGTGCGAGGAAAAACCAACGGATGCGAGCACCCTCGTCAAATCGATGGAGCTGGCGCAAAAGACCCTGCAGGCGCTCGATGCCTCGGGCGCGCAAGTGGCGCTGGTGGCGCGCGCCGGGCAAGACCTGTCGAAGTACAATTTGCGCTACTCGCACATGGCGCTGGCCTGGCGCGACCACCCGAAAGGGCGCTGGCTGGTGGTGCATGAACTCAATGAGTGCGGCACGGCGGAATCGTCGCTGTACAACGAAGGCTTGGGCAATTTCTTCATGGACGATGTGTTCATGTATGAAACCCTGATCCTGATTCCTGGCCAGGATACGCAGCAGCAACTGGCGCGCCTGCTGACCAGCAACACGCCCAAGCGTCTGCATGAGCCGCACTACAATATGCTGGCCTACCCGTTTTCCACCAAGTATCAGAACTCGAACCAATGGGTGCTGGAAACCCTGGCCGCGGCCAGCAACGAGCCTGGCAAGATCGAAACGCGCGCCGAAGCGCAAGGCTGGCTGCGCAGCGCCAGCTACGCGCCGCAAACGCTCAGCATCCCCGCCGCCACGCGCCTGGGCGCGCGCATGTTCCGTGCCAATATCGCTTTCGACGATCACCCGTTCGAGCGTCGCATGACGCGCCAGATCGACGTCGTCAGCGTCGACTCCATCGTGCGCTTCATGCGCCAGCGCGAACCGAAGGCGCAGGAAATCGTGGTGAGGGGAAATTAAGGACGTTGCAGCAGGCGAAATAGCGGACCGATCAGCAAGACCAGCACCACCATGCGCGCCACGTGAAAGGCTGTGACGATGGGCACGCCCAGATGCAAGGTCTTGGCCGTCAGCGACATCTCGGCGATACCACCGGGTGAGGCGGCCAGGATCGCCGTGCCGGGGTGGATGCCCATCCAGTGCGACAAGCCCAGACCGAAGGCGGCCGCCAGCAACAGCATGAGCATGGTGCTCACGGCCACGCCCACCAGGTAGCGGGGCGCCGCATGCAGGAAGGCTGGGCTGAAGCGCGTGCCCAAGGCAATGCCGATGAACAGCTGGCCCGCGCGTATTATCCATTCTGGCAGGCGCGACAGATGGATGCCGCACGCGGTCAGCAGCAGCGCGGCCAGCAGCGGGCCGATGACCCAGGCGTTGGGCAGCCTGGCCCGTTTGCATGCGAGGGCCGCCAGCACCGTGATACCGAGCAGCAGCGCCAACCCGCCATAGTCGACCAGCGCGGCGCCGGGAACGAAGCTTTCATGCCCCGCCGCCAGGCCATGGCTGCCCCAGTAGCGCACGCCGAACGGGATCGTCGCCACTACCAGCATCATGCGCAGGCTGTGCGCCGCGGCGACCTTGCCCACATCGGCGCCATGGCGCTCGCTCTGTACCGCCATCTCGGATGCGCCGCCCACCGCCATGGCAAAGAAGGCGGTGGCATGGTCGACACCGGAGAGGCGCCGTAGCCGCATGGCGCCAGAAGCTCCCAGCGCCAGCGCGAACAACACGGTGCCGGCGATCCACGGCGTGTAGACAGTGAGCACGGCCAGCACGGGTGCCGTGAAATACAGGCCCAGGGCCGTGCCGATGGCCCACTGCCCCGCTTCGCGCACGCGCACGGGGCAGGCCAGTTCGCGCCCCGCCAGGCGCAGCCCGGCCGTGGCGAACAGGGGGCCGATCATCCACGGCAGCGGCGTATGCAGCCACAGGCAGATGGCGGCACCAGCCAGGCCGGCGGCCAGGACGGCACCGACGGCGCGCCAGCGTGGCCACCTCGTCACCGTTAAAACACCCAGAGTTTATCGGCCGGCATGTGCAGCCAGTACTTGCCCGCTTCGAGCTTGTGGCGCGAATACGCGCGCAGGCTGATATTCTCGGCTCCGCCGCGTTCGAACAGGCATTCCCAGCGGTCGCCCAGGTACATGCAGGTCAGCAGCGGCAGTTCGATGGCGTTGTCGACCTGCGTGGCGCTGATCTTCACCTCCTCGACGCGGATCATGGTGGTCACGTCCGTGCCCACGTTGGCGCCGCGCGCCACGCCCTGCATGGAGGCGCCGTCGATCAGCAAGCGCACCTGATTGCCATCGCGCTGCACCACCTTGCCGGGCAGGCGGTTGTTACTGCCCATGAATTCGGCCGTAAACAGGGTGTCGGGCGTTTCATACATGCTTTGCGGCGTGCCCTGCTGCTCGATCTTGCCGTTATTCAGTAGCAGGATGCGGTCGGAAATGGCCATCGCCTCGCCCTGATCATGCGTCACCATCAGGGCCGACAGGCCCAGGCGCACGATCAGTTCGCGCAGGAAGGCGCGCGCTTCCTCGCGCAGCTTGGCGTCCAGGTTCGACAGCGGTTCGTCGAGCAGGATCACGGGCGGGTTGTACACCAGTGCGCGGGCGATCGCCACGCGCTGCTGCTGGCCGCCTGACAGCTGATGCGGATAGCGTTCGCCCAGGTGCCCCAGGCCCAGCTGCGTCAGCACTTCCTTGATGCGCGCGGCGATCTCCGTGCTGCCCATCTTGCGCAATTTGAGGCCATAGGCGACGTTGTCGAACACGGTCTTGTGCGGCCACAGCGCATACGACTGGAACACCAGTCCCAGGTTGCGATGCTCGGCTGGCATCTCGAAGTGTTTCGCGCCATCGTAGACATTGCGCTCGCCGATCTGGATGGTGCCCGCCTTCGGGCTTTCCAGACCGGCGACGGCGCGCAGCAAGGTGGTCTTGCCGCTGCCCGAAGGCCCCAGCAAGGCGACCACTTCGCCTTTTTTCAGGTGCATCGAAACACCCTTCAGTATCTGGTTGGCGGCAGCGCCGGTGCCGTAGTCCAGGTGCAATTCATTGACGGTCAGTTCATTCATGATGTGGTCTCAGTCTTTGTATTTAGTTATGCAACTTCACGCCGAAGCGCAGCGCGATGCCCAGGCCGATGGCCACCAGGGTGATATTGATGAAGGACAGTGCCGCCACCAGGTCGGTCGAGCCGCCGGCCCACAGCGATACCAGCATGGCGCCGATCACTTCCGTGCCCGGCGAGAGCAGGTACACGCCCGTCGAATATTCGCGCTCGAAGATCAGGAAGACCATCAGCCAGGCGCCCAGCAAACCGTATTTGATCAGCGGCAGGGTGACGTCGCGCGTCACCTGGCCGCGATTGGCGCCGACGGCGCGCGCCGCCTCTTCCAGTTCCGGCCCCACCTGCAGCAGCGCGGTGGAAATGAGGCGCATGCCGTAGGCCATCCACACCACCGAATACGCCAGCCACAGGGCGAAGATGGTCGAACGCACTTCGCGCAGCACGGGGATCACATGGCCGCTCAGCCACAGGGCCACGCCGTTGTCCATGCCTTTCAACATGCCGTCCAGCCAGGCCGGCACGAACAGGAACACCCACAGGAAGGACAGGCCGGCCAGCAGGCCCGGAACGGCGCGTGGCACCAGCACGCTGTAGTCGAGCAGGCGCGTGATGCCGTCCTGCTTGCGGTGCATGGCCAGCGCGATGAAGCTGTAGCAACCCACGGCCAGCGCGCCGCCGACGACGCCGATCAGGATGGTGTTGACGATGCCGCGCACCAGCGACGGCTGGTCGAAAATGTCGCGGAAATGCTGCAGGGTCAGCACGTCGGCCAGGTGCACGCCTTCGCCCCAGTACTGCACGAAGGAGCGCAGCACGATACCCGTCAACGGCAGGATGATGGTGAAGATCAGCCAGCCCGCCAGCAAGGCAAAGGCCAGCCACTTCCAGCGGCCCAGCGGCATGGCCTTGCTGCGCGCGCCCTTGCCCTTGATCGACACATACTTGTTGGCAGACTTGAGCAGCCAGCGCTGTATCATCACCAGCGGCATGGTCACCATCACCAGGCAGACGGCGACGGCAGCCATCAGGTGGTACGACGGCGTACCGAGCTTGTTGGTCAGCTTGTACAGATAGGTCGGCAGCACCAGATGGCCTTCCGGATCACCGAGCACCAGCACCAGGCCGAACACTTCGAAGCCGAGGAAAAACACCAGCACGCCCGCATACGCGAGCGCCGGCATGATCATCGGCAGCGATACATTGAGCATCACCTGGATCGGCGAGGCGCCCGCCACGCGGGCCGCTTCCTCGACATCGGAACCGAGGCTTTTCAGTGCCGACGAGGCATACAGGTAGACGTGCGGCACGTGCGTCAGGCCGGCGATGATGACGATGCTGGTGAACGAGTAAATATTCCAGGGCACGAAGCCGAGCAGCTCCTTGGCCCAGATCGAGTAAAAGCCCACGGGCCCCATCGAGACGACGTAGCCAAAGCCCATCACCATCGGCGAGACAAAGATCGGTACCAGCAGCATGGGCGCCACCCAGCCGCGTCCCGGCAAGTCGGTGCGCACCATCAGGAAGGCCAGCATGCCGCCCAGCGGCACGGCGATGACGGTCAGGCCGAAGGCCAGCATCAGGCCATTCTTGAAGGCCATGGCGAAATCGGGATCATCGAAGATGAAACGGTAAGAGTCAAAGCCGAATTCGCGTACCGGCATGAAAAACGGCGCGTTCAAAAAGCTCTGGTAAAAAATCAGGAACAGCGGCAGGAAAATGGCGATCAGCGTGATCGTCACGACCACGCCGCGCGACCAGTTCAGGCGCGACAAGGGAGAGCGCGACCGTGCAGGCAGCGGCAAGATGGCAGTTTGCATGATGAATCCAATGAATGAAGGGTGCTGCGTGTGCCCGCAAGCCAGGCTCGCGGGCGGCCAAGACGGCGTTGGCTATTCCTATTTCTTGCCGGCTGTTTCTTTCCACTGTTTCAGGAAGGCCATGCGCTTGGCCGGTCCCAGAAATTGCAGGATGATCGGGTGCACGGGAATCGGCTTGACGTTGGCCGCGCCGATTTGCTTGATCAGGTCAGCCGACGTGGTTTCGCCCGTGACGTCGGCGCGGATGGCGAACAGCTTGGCGCCGTTGGCGATGATGGTCTGGCCGCGGTGCGACAGGATGTAATCGAGCCACAGCTTGCTGGCGTTGACGTTCTTCGCGTTCTTGTTGATGAACTGCACGCGCGACAGGATCAGGGTGTAATCCTTGGGCAGCACCACGCCGATCGATGGGTCGGTCTTGGCGCGCACCAGGGCATAAGAGCCCAGTACGTTGTAACCGATCAGGTTTTCACCCGACGAGATACGCTCCATCATGGTGCCCGTCGACGACTGCACGCGCACCTTGGCGGTACCAAACGCATTTTCCAGCGCCAGGAATTGCGGATACTCCTTGGCATCCTGCGCCATGAACATGAAGCCCACGCCCGACTTTTCGATGTCGTAGGTGGTGACCTTGTCCTTGAATTTCGGCGTGGCGATCAGCTTGACGAAGTCATCGTGGTTCTTCGGCACTTCCTTGGGGTCGAGCAAACGCTTGTTGTAGACGATGGCGGCCGGCTCGAACGTGGTGCCATAAGCCTGGTCATCCCACATGGCCCAGCCTGGAATTTTCGCCGCTTCGACGGATTTGTACTTGAGCGCGTAGCCATCGGAGGCCAGGCGCATCTGCAGGTCCATCGCGGACGACCACATCACGTCGGCAGTGTTGCCGCCCGCCGCCACTTCGGAAATGAAGCGGTTGTACACTTCGGTGGAATTCATGTCGTTGTATTCGACCGAAATGCCCGGATACAGGGCGCTGAAGTCCTTGATCAGCGGCGCGGCGGCCTTGCTGTCGGTGGCGCTGTAGATCACCACCTTGCCTTCCTTCTTGGCCGCGTCGACGATCTTCTGGTAATCGGCCGGATAGCCGGGCGGCACTTGCGCAACAGCGGCGCCGGCCAGGCTGGCAAACGCGGTGGCAATGGCGGCTTGAAGCAGGGTCTTGGTTTGCATGGGGTTGTCTCCGTCTGTGAAATAGTTTTTTTAAATGGAATGCCGTTCAGCGCATCAGGCCAAGCTCATTCGCCTGCCTCGCATACTCGTCGACCGCCTTCCTGACATACGCGGTCAGCTTCGGCCCCGTCAGGGCGAACGGGTACAGGCCTGCCTGCGCGCGCCATTCGGCGAACTGCGGCGTGGCCATCGCACGCTCAAAGGTGGCCACCCAGCGCTGATAGTCCGCCTCGGGCACCTGCGGCCCCATCCACACGCCGCGGATGATGGGCCAGACCACGTCGACGCCCTGCTCGCGCGCCGTCGGCACACCGGCCAGCACGCCGGGCAGGCGTTTTTCCGACAGCACCGCCAGCACGCGCGCATGGTTGGCGCTGGCGTTCAGGGTGGCCTCCGACGTGTCGCCCGAGACCACCTGCACATAGTCGGCCTGCATCGCCGTAAACACTTCGCCGCCGCCTTCGAGGGCGACGAAGCGCAGCACTTTCGGGTCGATGCCGGCATGGCGCGCCACCAGCGCCATCTTCAGCCAGTCCTGGCTGCCGATGGTGCCGGAGACGCCGATCAGCACCTTGTCCGGATGCTGGCGCAGCGCGGCGATCAGGTCGGCCAGGCTCTTGTAGGGCGAATCGCTGCGCACGGCGATCATGCCGTAGTCGGCGCCCAGCGCCGCCACCCAGCGCACGTCGCCCGCCTTGGCATTGCCGAACTTGCCCTGCGCCAGATTGAGCAGCGAGCCGCCCGAAAAGGCCACCAGGGTGTTCGCTTCCGCGCGGCGGCGCTGCGAGCCCATCGAATGCCAGGCCACCGCGCCGATGCCGCCGGGCAGATAACTGATGCGCATTGGGCCCGCCACGCCGGCCACGCTCTCCTGCCCCAGGCCTTTTTTCGCCAGCTTGCACGTCAGGTCCATGGCGCCGCCCGGTTTGGACGGCACCACGCACTCGACCGGCGCTGGCGTAGCCACCTGTGCCCCGGCAAAAACGGGCAGCAGGCATGGCAGCAACAGAAGGGAGCGCAGCATGGTCATGGCTTAGAAGCGGTGCTGGATGCCGGCGATCAGGCCGCGCTGCGTATCGCCGAAACCGGCATCGTCACGCGACAGGCTGACCAGCTGGTTGTGCTTGGCCTTGGCGTAGGCGCCTGCCACGTACAGGTCGGTGCGCTTGGACAGCGCATAGCGCACGCGCGCCACGTACATGATCGGATCGGCATCGAGGTTGGCGGCCACGTTTTTCACGTCCTGATAGTAGATCACGCCCGTCAGGGTGATGACCGGCGTGGTCTTGTAGCTGACACCGCCCCAGTACAGGGTGCCGCGCACGTCGGCCTTGCCGGCTGCTGCCGGATCGAGCTTGTAGTCGCGCGCCGCCGCCTGCACTTTCCACGGGCCGTCGTCATACATGGCGCCCAGGTGGTACACGACGTTCTTGTCGCGCGCGCCGCCGGCGATGGCATTGCCGTTGACGCGCTCATACGTGGCCAGCAGGCTGACAGGGCCGGTCTTGTAGGTGACGGCCGTCGACAGCTTGGCGCTGTCCGAGTTACCCGTCGACTGTTCGCCGAAACCGTACGATGCCCCGTAGCTGAAGTCGCCCGTCTTGCCCGAGTACTTGACCATGTTGTCGAAGGCCGTCGTCATGCCGTATTTGCTCGGGCCGGTCGCGTTGGCCGAGGTGGCCCACGAGTAGAACGGCGCATAGGCCATCGGATCGAATGGCAGCACGAAGTCATACACGGTGGTAAACGAGCGTCCCAGCACGACGCGGCCAAAAGCGCCTTCCAGGCCCACATTGGCCTGGCGCTTGAACAGCGCGCCATCGGCCGCGCCCGTATCGACCAGAATCCCGCCTTCCAGATTGAACACGGCTTTCAGGCCACCACCGAGGTCTTCACTGCCCAGGATGCCCCAGCGCGAGGTGTTCATGCCACCCGAACTGACTTGCGTCATCGAGCTTTTGTTCGGACCGGCGTTGCTGGTATTGCTGATGCCGGCGTCCAGGCGGCCGTACAGGGTGACGTTCGACTGGGCGTGGGCACTGCCGGCAGCGGCGAGCAGCGCCATGGCGGCCAGCGAGAATGCAGTTTTTTTCATGTAAAGTGTCTCCCTTAGATATAGTTATTGGTGATATGCCTGATTCATTTCGTGAATCAGGATCACACTATATAAGCGCCATCCTTTCAATTGGCTTTCAGCATGACAGGTGTCGCCGGCCAGCCACAAGGGGCGCAAACATATTCATCGCCGCCCCTGCCGCCAGGCTTACACTGCATCATTTCAACGAATGGCGGAGACCATGCGCATATTATTAGTGGAAGACCATCTGGAGCTGTCGCACTGGCTTGCAAAGGCCCTGCGCGACGCGCACCTGACGGTGGAGACCGCCCACAACGGCGCCGATGCCGACGCCCTGCTGCACACACAGGAATACTCGCTGGTGCTGCTCGACCTGACCCTGCCGAAGATGGACGGCCTGGACGTGCTGCGCCGCCTGCGCGCGCGCGGCGGCACGCGCGGCAAGACTCCCGTCATGATACTCACGGCGCGCGGCGGCCTCGATGACAAGGTACAGGGCCTGAACCTGGGCGCCGACGACTACATGGCCAAGCCGTTCGAGCTGGCCGAACTGGAGGCGCGCGTAAAAGCCCTGCTGCGCCGCAGCCAGGGCAACGAGGCGCTGGTGCACACCTGCGGCGCGCTCAGTTTCGACACCGTCACGCGCATGTTCAGCTATGCCGGCGCCCCTTTCCCCCTGACGCCGCGCGAACACGCGGTGCTCGAGGCGCTGATCACGCGCTCTGGGCGCGCCGTATCGAAGGAAAAGCTGTTCGACGAAGTCTTCGCGCTGGCCGACGACGTCAACCTGGACGCCATCGAACTGTACATCCACAGGGTACGTAAAAAACTTGAAAACGGCGTGGAAGCCGGTTCGCCAGACGGCGCCGTCATCACCACCCTGCGCGGCATCGGCTACCTGCTGCAGCCGCGCAGCGCCATGGCGCCGGCCACGCCAAAATGAAGGCGCACGCCCCACGCCTGCCCCTGTTCGAGCGCCTGCGCCGGCGCTGGGCGCAGGGCCGGCCGTTGGGCAGCCTGCGCAGCCAGCTGCTGCGCTGGCTGCTCATCCCGCTGGTGATGCTGGTGCTGCTCGACGCTTTTTTTGTCTACCGCAATGCACTCGACGCGGCCGACATGGCCTACGACCGCTCCTTGCTGGCGTCGACGCGGGCGCTGGCCGAAAGAGTCTCCATCGTCGGCGGCAAGGTGGTGGCCGAAGTGCCTTACGTGGCGCTCGACAGCTTCGAGACCGACACCCTGGGCCGCATCTATTACAAGGTCACGGGCATCAACGGCGAACTGGTCTCGGGCTATGGCGACTTGCCGCCCGTGCCGAAAAACGTGCCCCGCTCGCAGAACTACCCGGCCCTGGTGCGCTTCTACCACGCCGACTACCACGGCAAGCCGATCCGCATCGCCGCCCTGCTGCAACCCGTGTATGACGACTCGATGCGCGGCATCGCCCTGATACAGGTGGCTGAAACGCTCGATGCGCGGCGCGGCCTGTCGAACCAGATCCTGTTCGATACCCTGAGCTGGCAGGCGGCGATGATACTGGTGATGGGCGCGCTCGTATGGTTTGCCGTACGCCTGGTGCTGCGGCCGCTGATGCGCTTGAAAACGGAAGTCGAGACGCGCACCCTGTCCGACCTGTCCGACGTCGATCCCGCGCTGGTGCACAAGGAAATGCGCCCGCTGGTGAGCGCCATGAACGGCTCCATGTCGCGCCTGCAGCAGCTGATCGCCAGCCAGCGCCGTTTCATCGCTGACGCCTCGCACCAGCTGCGCACGCCGTTGACGGTGCTGAAAACCCAGGCCGAACTGGCCATGCGCGAATGCGACCGCCAGGCCGGCACGCCGTCCGACATGGCCGCCCTGCGCGACATCGTGCGCTCGATCGCCGCCACCACCGATTCGACCGTGCTGCTGGCCAACCGCCTGCTGACCCTGGCGCGCATCGAGCATGGCAGCGACAGCCTGGCCATGCATACCGTCGCGCTGCGCGACGTGGCGCAGCAGGTAGGGCTGGAAATGGCCATGGCCGCCGTCGGCAAGAATATCGATTTATCGCTGGAAGCGCCCGACGAGGCGCCTGTGCACGGGCAGGCCTTGCTGCTGCACGAACTGCTGGCCAACCTGGTCGACAATGCCCTGCGCTACACGCCGCAGGGCGGCAGCGTGATCCTGCGCGTGCACGCTGCACAAGCGGGGCGCGGCGCGGTACTGGAAGTGGAGGACAGCGGTGCCGGCATCGCGCCCGCAGAACGCGAACGCGTACTGACGCCGTTCTACCGGGTCGGCGCGGCACTCGAGAGCAACCCTGGCGGCGCGGGGCTGGGCCTGGCCATCGTGCGCGACATCGCTGCCCTGCATGGGGCACGGCTGGAACTGGCCACGGCGGCGAATGGGCATGGATTGAAGGTCGGCGTGTATTTCGCGCCCGGCGCCAGTCGATGCTAAGATCGCGCCCTGAGATTTTAATGAAGGCCCACTGCCATGATGACCAAAGAAGACGTAACCGAACTGTTTGCCAATATCGCCGAAAACGCGCCGTGGGACCTGTCCCAGCCGCTGCTGTGGGGCTATTACTTCACCAACCCCACTTCCGAGCCGCTGGAGCAGGCCGCCACCTTGCTGGCACTGCAGGGCTACCGCCCCGTGGAACTGTACCAGCCCGAACTGGACGACCCGGCCGCCGCGCCCGTGTGGGTGCTGCACGTGGAAAAGGCCGAAGTGCATGGCGTCGACAGCCTGCACGCGCGCAATGGCGAACTGATGGCGTTTGCCCAGGAAAACCAGCTGGCCAGCTATGACGGCATGGACGTGGGTCCCGTCGGTACCGCAGCGTAGGTCGGATTAGGCGCAAAGCGCCGTCATCCGACACCACATCACAAATGCAAAACGGCGCCCGCGGGCGCCGTTTTGCGTGGATCGCTGAAAACGTTCAGCTGAGGTTTTCCAGGCGGATCTTGGTGACCGTGCCCACCACGCTATTGAGCGCTTCCATCTTTTCGATGGCGGCCGTGACGTTCTTTTCCTGCGTCTGGTGCGTCAGCATGATGATGTCCGTATGCGTCTCGCCCTCGGCCGGCTCTTTTTGCAGCATGGCGTCGATCGAGATGCTCCGTTCGGCCAGGATGCGCGTCAGGTCGGCCAGCACGCCCGGCTGGTCGGCCACGTGCATGCGCAGGTAGTAGCTGGTGGTGATTTCCGACATCGGCAAGATCGCGATGTTGGTCATCGCGTTCGGCTGGAACGCCAGGTGCGGCACGCGGTGTTCCGGATCCGCCGTGGCCAGGCGCGTGATGTCGACCAGGTCGGCGATCACCGACGAGGCGGTCGGCTCGGCGCCCGCGCCGCGGCCCGAGTACAGGCTGGCGCCGACGGCGTCGCCGTGCACCAGCACCGCGTTCATGGCGCCTTCCACGTTGGCGATCAGGCGCTTGGCCGGGATCAGGGTCGGATGCACGCGCAGCTCGATGCCTTCCACGCCATTGACGGTGGCGCGCTTGGTGATGCCGAGCAGCTTGATACGGTAGCCGAGTTGCTCGGCGTAGCGGATGTCGACGGCGTTAAGGTTGCTGATGCCTTCCACGTAGGCCTTGTCGAACTGCACCGGGATGCCGAAGGCGATGGCCGACATGATGGTGGCCTTGTGCGCGGCATCGACGCCTTCGATGTCGAAGGTGGGGTCGGCTTCCGCGTAACCGAGTTCCTGCGCCTGTTTCAGCACCGTGGCGAAATCGAGGCCCTTGTCGCGCATTTCGGACAGGATGAAATTGGTGGTGCCATTGATGATGCCGGCGATCCATTCGATGCGGTTGGCCGTCAAGCCTTCGCGCAGCGCCTTGATGATGGGGATGCCGCCGGCGACGGCCGCTTCGAAGGCCACCATCACGCCCTTGTCCTGGGCGGCGGCAAAGATTTCGTTGCCATGCACGGCCAGCAAGGCCTTGTTGGCCGTCACCACGTGCTTGCCGTTGGCAATGGCCTGCAGCACCAGGGTTTTCGACAGGTCGTAGCCGCCGATCAGTTCGACGACGATGTCGATCTCGGGATCGTTGACGATGAGCATCGGGTCATTGACGACCTTGCAGGCGCCGGCGACCAGCGCTTCGGCGCGCGCCACGTCGCGCACGGCGACGGCGACGACTTCAATGCCGCGGCCCGCGCGGCGCTTGATTTCTTCCTGGTTGCGTTTCAGGACGCTGAACGTGCCGTAACCGACATTGCCCAGGCCCAGCAGGCCGATCTTGATGGATTTCATAGTTGTGCTTGACTGCTCATAAGTGGCGCCCCCTTGGGCGGCGCCAGGTTGATCGAGATTGCTGCTGGCTGATTCAGCCCCGGCCGTGACGCTTGCGGTAACCTTCGAGGAAGCGCGCGATGCGCCCCATGGCCTCGGTCAGGTCATCGGAATTGGGCAGGAAGACGACGCGGAAATGGTCGGGCGCGATCCAGTTGAAGCCCGTTCCCTGCACGATCAGGACCTTCGCTTCGGCCAGTAATTCATAGGCAAACTGCTGGTCGTCGGCGATCGGGTAGATCTCCGGGTCCAGGCGCGGGAACATGTACAGCGCGGCCTTCGGCTTGACACAGGTGACGCCCGGGATATCGGTCAGCAGCTTGTGCGCCAGGTCGCGCTGTTTCAACAGGCGCCCGCCGGGCCCCACCAGGTCTTGTATGCTCTGGTAGCCGCCAAGTGCCGTCTGGATGGCAAACTGCCCCGGCGCATTGGCGCATAGCCGCATCGAGGCCAGCATGTTGAGGCCCTCGATGTAATCTTTTGCGTGGCGCTTTTCGCCCGAGACCACCATCCAGCCGGAACGGTAGCCGCAGGAGCGGTAATTCTTCGACAAACCGTTCATGGTGATGAACAGCACGTCGTCGGCCAGCGAGGCGATCGACACGTGCTCGGCTTCGTCGTACAGCACCTTGTCGTAGATCTCGTCGGCGAAAATGATCAATTGGTGCTGGCGCGCCAGGTCGACGATCTGCTGCAGCACGGAAACCGGGTACAGCGCGCCGGTGGGATTGTTCGGGTTGATGACGACGATGGCTTTCGTTTGCGGCGTGATCTTGCGCCGCATGTCCTCGATGTCGGGATACCACTCGTTCTGCTCGTCGCACACATAATGCACGGGATTGCCGCCCGACAGGCTGACGGCGGCCGTCCACAGCGGGTAGTCGGGCGCCGGCACCAGCACTTCGTCACCGCTGTTGAGCAGGGCGTTCATCGACATGACGATCAGTTCCGAGGCGCCGTTGCCCAGGTAAATGTCATCGATGGTCACGCCGGCGATATTCTTGCCCTGCGTGTAATGCATGACGGCCTTGCGTGGCGCGAACATGCCTTTCGAATCCGTATAGCCGGCCGCGTTCTGCAGATTGAGCATCATGTCGCGCACGATTTCATCGGGCGGATCGAAGCCGAATACGGCCAGATTGCCGATATTGAGCTTGGTGATCTTGTGGCCCTCTTCTTCCATTTGCCTGGATTTTTCCAGGACCGGGCCGCGGATGTCGTAGCAGACGTCCGCCAATTTATTCGATTTCTGAATCGGTCGCAAAATAAATCCCTGTCGTGATGCGGCGCGGCCGGCCTACGCTTGCAGCATGAAAGCCGCGCCAGAACTGTGAACCCGTGAGACTGCAATGCGAAAACAACCATTCTCGCCGAAAGCAGGCCATTTTATCAAATTAAACATGGCAAATTGCAGCATTTCTCGCCGTTTATGCCACGCTGTCCGGCACGCGCGTGCTTTTCCCAGCGGACGCTCTTCATCTTCTCTTAATCTTCGCCTACTACTATGGCAAGCACCGCATGCCACTGTTGCGCCAAAAAATTGTCCATAGATTGCAAATTGGAAAGGATGTTGCTTTTCAGTCGCTCTTTTCTGTCATTTATGGCATGCTTACGCCCTTGGCCGCAGCGCGCATCCGCACAGCGCGCGCACCGATCAACCGACACGAACAGCCCGACATCGCCATGAAACTGCATGCCAGCAGCACCCAACAATACCAAACCGTCACAGGCTACGATGAAAATGGCGTGGAGATCAATGCCCAGCCGTACAACTACAGCCTGATCGTCATGCCGGAAACGCCGCCACGCGCGTGGGAGGTGGACAGTTTCGAACAGCTGAGCGAGGCGCATTTCGCGCAAATCCTGGCCGACGCGCCCGACGTGGTCATCCTCGGCACGGGCGAGCGCCAGCGTTTCGTGCATCCGAAGCTGACGGCCGCGCTGACCATGCGCCGCATCGGCGTCGAGTGCATGGATAGCCAGGCCGCCTGCCGCACCTACAACATCCTGATGGGCGAAGGCCGCAAAGTCACCCTGGCCCTGATCCTGGCTCCCGGCGCAGGCAGCGCCGCATGAAAATCAATGTCAACGAACTGCACAGCTCGCGGCTGCTGATGTGGTCCCTGCTGGGCATCTTCATCGTCGTCACCCTGTATGCGCTGGGCGTGCGTACCCTGGTACCGCCCGACGAGGGCCGCTACGCCGAGATGGCGCGCGAAATGTTCGTCACGGGCGACTGGATCACCACGCGCCTGAACGGCATCAAGTATTTTGAAAAGCCGCCGCTGCAAACGTGGATGAATGCACTCAGCTTCGCCGCCTTCGGCCTGGGCGAATGGCAGGCGCGCCTGTGGACGGGCCTGTGCGGCATCATCGGCGTGTGCATGACGGCCTATGCCGGCAAGAAAGTCTTTGGCCCGCGCGTGGGCTTGTATGCCGGCCTGGTGCTGGCGTCGAGCCTGTTCTGGCTCGCTTCCGGCCAGATCAATTCGCTGGACATGGGCCTGTCGGGCATGATGACCATCGTGCTGATGAGCCTCTTGATCGCCCAGCGCGACGAAGCCGCCCCCGCCGAGCGGCGCAACTGGATGCTGCTGTGCTGGGCAGGCATGGCGCTGGCCGTGCTGGCCAAGGGGCTGATCGGCGTCGTGCTGCCGGGCGCCGTGCTGGTGCTGTATTCGCTGTGCGCGCGCGACTGGCGCATCTGGACCCGCTTGCATCTGGTCAAGGGCTTGCTGGTGTTTTTCGCCATCGCCACGCCATGGTTCGTGCTGGTGGCCCTGCGCAATCCGGAGCAACCGCATTTCTTCTTCATCCACGAGCACTTCCAGCGTTTCCTGATGAAGGGGCACAAGCGCGAAGGCGCCTGGTACTACTTCCTGGTCCTGCTCATTCCCGGCATCCTGCCATGGATAGGCGTGCTGCCGCAAAGCCTGGCTGCCGCCTTCAAGCGCCAGGAAGGCACCTTCCAGCCCCGTTTGATGGTGCTGATCTGGGCCCTGTTCATCACTTTCTTCTTCAGCTACTCGACCTCGAAGCTGCCCGGCTACATCGTGCCCATCTTCCCCGCGCTGGCGCTGCTGATTGCGCTATTCCTGGAGTCGGCCTCGCGCCGCCAGCGCCTGTTTGCCGCCGGCCTGCTGTGCGTGCTGGGCGCGGCCATCCTGATCGGCGGACCGATCGCCTTCGGCAAGGCCAGCGCACGCGATCCGGCAGAGCTGACGGCGCTGAAAGGCTACCAGCCGTGGCTGATGGCGGCCGGCTTCTTCGCCCTGGCAGGCGGCGCCCTGGCCTTGCTGCATGCGCGCCAGCTGCGCCGCGACATGACCGTGCTGACCATCGCCGGCGCCGGCTTCCTGGCCACGCACTGCATCCTGGCCGGCTCCGAACTGTATGGCCAGAACCGCGCGGGCACCGACATGCTGCCGCAGATCCAGGCCGAACTGACGGCCGATACCAAGCTCTATTCGGTCGGCATCTATGAACAGTCGCTGACGTATTATCTGCAGCGGCCCGTGATCCTCGTCGATTACTGGGATGAGTTCACGTTTGGCCTGAAACAGCAGCCTGAACTGTCCATTCCGAGCATCGAGCCTTTCATCACGCAGTGGACGAACGATGCCAACGCCGGCGTGCACGACATGGCCATTATCAGCCTGAACCGTTACAAGGAATTGCAACAACGTGGCGTACCCATGCGTGTGATTGCCGAAGACGCGCGCCGCATGGTGGTTGCCAATAAATAAATATTTAAAGGGGCGCGAGGCAGCACGGATCGCGCCCCCGGCCAGCTTGCCCCGCCCCCGCATCAGCAGGATTTTTCACCGCTGAACCGGCTGCGCCGCCATACTGACAAGATAAAATAGCCATGCCTGCCGGCGGCCTTTGACCGCATTGGCAGCCTCGGCGACGCCGATACCCTGACAGAATACAGACCCAAGAACCGCGCCCATGACCTCTACCCTGCCCTTTTTGCCTTTTTCCAAACCCACCATCGATGAAGCGACCATCGCCGCCGTCGGCGAGGTGCTGCGCTCGGGCTGGATCACCAGCGGCCCGAAAGTGCAGGCCTTCGAAGCCCAGTTGTCCGAATATTTCGGCGGACGCCCCGTGCGCACCTTCAATTCAGGCACCTGCACCATGGAAATCGCGCTGCGCATCGCCGGCATCGGCCCCGGCGACGAAGTCATCACGACGCCCGTGTCGTGGGTAGCGACGGCCAACGTCATCATCGAAGTGGGCGCCACGCCCGTGTTTGCCGATATCGACCCCGTCACGCGCAATATCGACCTCGACAAGCTCGAAGCGGCCATCACGCCACGCACCCGCGCCATCATCCCCGTCTACCTGTCGGGCCTGCCCGTCGACATGGACCGCCTGTACGCGATTGCTGAAAAGTACAATTTGCGCGTCGTGGAAGATGCGGCGCAAGCGTTCGGCTCCACCTGGAAGGGCAAGCGCATCGGCGCGTTTGGCGACTTCGTCTCGTTCAGCTTCCAGGCCAACAAGAACATCACCACAGGTGAAGGCGGCTGCCTCGTCCTGAACAACCTGGAAGAAGCCAGGCTGGCCGAGAAATACCGGCTGCAGGGCGTCACGCGCAGCGGCGTCGACGGCATCGATGTCGATGTGCTGGGCGGCAAATACAACATGAGCGACATCATGGCCGCCATCGGCCTGGGCCAGTTCGCCAATATCGACTCCATCACGGCCCACCGCCGCGCGCTGGCGCGCCACTATTTCGAGCAATTCGGCAGCGACTTCGAAGCGCAGAGCGGCGCCCAGCTGCCCGTACAGGATTTTGAAAACAGCAACTGGCATTTGTTCCAGATCATCCTGCCCGACAACGGCCCCGGCACGCGCGCCGCGTTCATGCAGCAAATGGCGCAGCAAAACGTGGGAACGGGCTATCATTACGCACCGATCCACTTGTTTACCATGTACCGCGAACGCGGCTTTACCGAGGGCATGTTCCCCGTCTCGGAAAAGATCGGCCGCCTGACCGTGACCTTGCCGATGTTTTACGCCATGACGACACAGGACGTGGAACGCGCCGTCGCCACCGTCAAATCCATTCTCATCAAGTGAGCAGCGCGCCGATGAAACCTGAACTGTCCATTATCATTCCGATCTACAACGAGCAGGATGGCCTGGCCAGCCTGTTCGCCCGCCTGTATCCGGCCCTCGATGCCCTGCAGACGAGCTACGAGATCATCTTCATCAACGACGGCAGCCGCGACAACTCGGTGGCCATCCTGGCGGAACAATTCCGCCAGCGCCCCGACGTCACACGCGTCGTCTTGTTCAACGGCAATTATGGCCAGCACATGGCCATCCTGGCCGGTTTTGAAGCCTCGCGCGGGCAAATCATGATCACGCTCGACGCCGACCTGCAGAACCCGCCAGAGGAAATCGGCAACCTGGTGGCAAAGATGCGCGAAGGCTACGATTACGTGGGCTCGATCAGGCGCAAGCGGCAAGATTCCGCCTGGCGCACCCTGGCGTCGAAAATGATGAACCGCCTGCGTGAAAAGATCACGAATATCAAAATCACCGACCAGGGCAACATGCTGCGCGCGTATGGCCGCAATGTGATCGACCTGGTCAACCAGTGCGCCGAAGTCAACACCTTCGTGCCCGCCCTGGCCTACACGTTTGCCCGCAAGCCCACGGAAATTACCGTCGAGCACGAGGAACGCTCGGCCGGCGAGTCGAAATACTCGCTGTACAGCCTGATCCGCCTCAACTTCGATCTGGTCACGGGCTTTTCGCTGATTCCCCTGCAAATCTTTTCCATGCTCGGCATGCTGCTGTCATTCAGTTCGGCCGTGCTGGTGATCTATTTGCTGGCGCGCCGCTTCCTGTTCGGCGCCGAGGCGCAGGGTGTGTTCACCCTGTTCGCCATCGCCTTCTTTCTGATGGGCGTGATCCTGTTCGGCATCGGCCTGGTGGGCGAATACGTGGGACGCATCTTCCAGCAGGTACGCGCCCGTCCACGCTACGTGGTGCAGACCATCTTGCAGGATGGCATGGTCCAGGCGGAAGCCGAGGCGACATCGTATGTGCGCCTGGAAAAGCGCCAGGTGGGCCGCTGATGGGCGCCCCACGCGCCGTCGTCTTCGGCTACCACAATGTGGGCGTGCGCTGCATCAAGGTGCTGCTCGCTGGCGGCGTCGATATCGCCCTCGTCGTCACGCACGAAGACAGCCCCACGGAAAACCTGTGGTTCGAATCCGTCGCCAGCCTGTGCCAGGCCGAAGGCATCCCGTACATCACACCTCTGGACGCGCGCGCGCCCGAGCTGCTGGCGCAGGTGCAGGCAGCACAGCCGGACATGCTGTTCAGCTTTTACTACCGTCACATGCTGCCGGCCAGCATTCTGGAGGTGGCACCCGCCTACAATATGCATGGCTCGCTGCTGCCGCAGTTCCGCGGCCGCGCGCCCGTCAACTGGGCCGTGCTGCATGGCGCCACGCAGACAGGCGCTACCCTGCATGAAATGACGGTCAAGCCCGACGCCGGCGCCATCGTCGCGCAAACAGCCGTGCCCATCCTGCCCGACGACACGGCCTTCGAAGTGTTCGGCAAGGTCACCGTGGCGGCGGAACAAACGCTGTGGGGTGTGCTGCCGGCCTTGCTGGACGGGACGGCGCCGCGCCAGTTGAACGATTTGCGCCAGGGCGGCTATTTTGGCGGGCGCAAGCCGGAAGACGGCCGCATCGACTGGAAGTTACCTGCGCAACAGGTATACAACCTGCACCGGGCCGTCGCCCCGCCCTATCCCGGCGCGTTCACCGAAGTCAATGATGTCATTTACATCATCGAAACCGCCCGTTTGAGCAAGCGTTCCGCAGGAAGTTTGCCAGCGGGCTTGGCGGTAGTGGATAATTGCATCTTTGGCGTCTGCGGAGACGGCCGCATGCTGGCCATTTCCGCGCTGAGGGCTGCCGGGGAGCCGATTTCGGCTCAGCAATTGCAAGCAAGTCTGACCGCCCGCGTCAGCACACACTGATATCACTCAAGAGAATCTCACATGAAAAAAGTCCTCATCTTAGGCGTCAACGGCTTCATCGGCCACCACCTGTCCAAGCGCATCCTGGAAACCACCGACTGGCATGTCTATGGCATGGACATGAACACGGACCGCATCACGGAATTGCTGGAAAATGACAACTACAAGTCGCGCATGCACTTCTTCGAAGGCGACATCACGATCAACAAGGAATGGGTCGAGTACCACGTCAAGAAATGCGACGTGATCCTGCCGCTGGTGGCCATCGCCACGCCGTCGACCTACGTCAAGCAGCCGCTGCGCGTGTTCGAACTGGACTTCGAAGCCAACCTGCCTATCGTCCGTTCGGCCGCCAAGTACGGCAAGCACCTGGTGTTCCCGTCGACCTCGGAAGTGTATGGCATGTGCCACGACGAGGAATTCGATCCGGAAAACTCGGAACTGATCTGCGGCCCGATCAACAAGCCGCGCTGGATCTATTCGAACGCCAAGCAATTGATGGACCGCGTGATCTGGGGCTACGGCATGGAAGGCTTGAACTTCACCCTGTTCCGTCCATTCAACTGGATCGGCGCCGGCCTGGACTCGATCCACACGCCAAAAGAAGGTTCTTCGCGGGTGGTGACGCAATTCTTCGGCCACATCGTGCGCGGCGAGAACATCTCGCTGGTCGACGGCGGCGCGCAAAAACGCGCGTTCACCTACATCGATGACGGCATCGATGCGCTGATGCGTATCATCGCCAACAAGAATGGCATCGCCAGCGGCAAGATCTACAACATTGGCAATCCAGTCAACAATTACTCGATCCGCGACCTGGCCGGCATGATGCTGACCCTGGCTGCCGAGTATCCTGAATATGCCGAAGGCGCGAAACACGTGAAAATCGTGGAAACGACGTCGGGCGCCTACTACGGTGCCGGCTACCAGGACGTGCAAAACCGCGTGCCGAAAATCACGAATACCTGCGAAGAACTGGGCTGGGCGCCAAGCACCACCATGGCCGATTCCCTGCGCAATATCTTCGACGCCTACCGCAGCCAGGTAGCCCAAGCCAAAGCCCTGATGGATTAATGTTGAGCAAGCCGTTCCTGACCCTGAAAATCGACGTCGATACCTATCGCGGCACCCGTGAAGGCATGGGCAATCTGGTGCGCATGCTGGCCGCGCACC
The DNA here is from genome assembly GCF_006517255.1 of Janthinobacterium tructae. Taxonomy (NCBI): domain Bacteria; kingdom Pseudomonadati; phylum Pseudomonadota; class Betaproteobacteria; order Burkholderiales; family Oxalobacteraceae; genus Janthinobacterium; species Janthinobacterium tructae. Next base: position 2,636,363 of record NZ_CP041185.1, read on the forward strand.
AGGCCAAAGCCACCTTTCTGTTCTCGCTGGGCCCCGACCACACGGGCTGGGCCCTGCGGCGCGCCTTGAAGCCCGGCTTTTTCAGCAAGGTGTCGCGCACCTCGGTGGTCGAGCACTACGGCTTGAAAACATTGATGTACGGCACCTTGCTGCCGGGCCCCGATATCGGCAAGCAATGCGCGGCGCAATTGCGCGCCGTGCGCGATGCCGGTTTCGAGTGCGGCATCCACACCTGGGATCACACCCTGTGGCAAGACAACGTGGCCAAGCGCAACGCCGCCTGGACCATCAACATGATGCGCAAGGCCGCCAACCGCTACGAGCAGGTGTTTGGCACCAAGCCGCACACGCACGGCGCGGCCGGCTGGCAAATGAATGTCAGCGCCTTTGTCGAACACGACACGGCCGGCTACCGCTTTGCCTCCGATGGCCGCGCCATGCTCGACGCGCGCGGCGCCATGGTGCATCCGAGCAATGGCCCGCACCGCGTGCGCAACGGCAACACCATCCTGCAATGCGTACAACTGCCCACCACCCTGCCCACCCTGGACGAACTGCTGGGCTGCGAAATCGACGGCAAGCTGATCACGACCGGCAATGTTGCTGCGCATATATTGTCGCTGACGGCGGACAATCCGCGCGACCACGTGTATACCTTGCATGCGGAACTTGAAGGACAGAAACTCGCCCCCATTTTCGAAAAACTGCTGGCTGGCTGGACAGCCCAGGGCTACCAATTTGCAGCGATGGGCGATTATTATGAAAAGATAAAAGAGTCGGACTTGCCCGTTTGCCCCATCACCTGGGATGAGTTGCCCGGACGTTCGGGACGCCTGATTGTGCAGGGCAAAGCGGCCTGAATGCTGTATTGTTGCACCTGGATGCGTTGCCAGATTAAAAAACAGCGCTGATGATCACCGTTCAGGAGAGAACCTGTGGCTGATAGCCAATCCCTCGTTAGCATACCCGACTTTAGTGCCGCCATGACCAGCGGCAAGACCTTTCAGTTGCTGGGCCGTCCGGCCAAGGCCACGGTACTGTTTTTCTATCCGAAGGACAACACCCCCGGCTGCACCACTGAAAACATCGCCTTCCGTGACGCGTATGCGCAATTTGTCGCCGCCGGCGTGGAAATCTACGGCATCAGCCGCGATTCCCTGCGCTCGCACGAAAGCTTCAAAGCCAAGCTGGAACTGCCATTCGAGCTCATTTCCGACCCGGACGAAGCCGTTTGCCTGCTGTTTAACGTCATGAAGATGAAACAGATGTATGGCAAGACGGTCCGTGGCGTCGAACGCAGCACGTTTGTGATTGACGCCCAGGGCCGATTGGTGAAAGAATGGAGAGGCGTGAAGGTCGCAACTCACGTGGAAGAAGTGCTGGAATTCGTGGCGCGTCTGAATTGATCATCTGTTCTGATCGCATGCGCGTTGTCAGCCTCCAGCCAGATTGGTTCGACATTAGCTCAACCGCAGTTCAGTTCACGGTACCTATCGCCATTTTGAGTCAACGAAGCGCCTCCACCCACTCCGCCAGGCGGGCCTGCAGCCCGCCGATGGCGTCCATGACCAGCCATGTTGCCGGCCTTCCGGCAGTCCCTCGTCCTGTAGCATTGTTGTTCCCCCGCATCCACCCCATGAGAAGTGCCGCCAGAAGCTGGCTGCCCATGGGCGATTCATTCCAGAAATTTTTTGATTGAGATCCTGATGCCACTGCCAAAATTACCGAGCAAGCCAGCCACCATCCTGTCCACCCAAGATTACCCGACCGCAGGCGCAGCGCGCCCGGCCACCAAAACCCCGGCAGCCAAGAAAGTGGCTGCACCGATCATTGAAGCGGCGATCGCCGAAGTTGCCAAGCCGGTCCGCAATGCGGCCACGAAGATCAAGCAAGTGGCGGCCCTGATGGTTGCCAAGCCGGCGCCTGCACCTGCGCCGGTTGCGGCCGCGCCTGTCGCCGTTGCCGCGCCTGCGGCGAAAGCCAGGCCGGCGGCAAAAGGCAAGGTCACGCCGATCAAGCCCGTCCAGCAAGCCGAGCAGCCACATCCGGCCAAGCACAAGGCGGTCGAAGTGCAGCTCAAGTCGTCCGCCAGCCGCGCCGCCGACCAGCGCGGCATCAGCAAGCTGTTCGTGCTCGACACGAACGTACTGATGCACGATCCATCGTCGCTGTTCCGCTTCGAGGAACACGATGTGTACCTGCCCATGATGACCCTGGAAGAGCTGGACAACCACAAAAAGGGCATGACGGAAGTGGCGCGCAACGCACGCCAGGTCTCGCGCACGCTCGACGCCCTGATCAGCAACACGGATGACGATGCCATCGAACACGGCATCTTGCTGTCCAAGCTGGGCAACAAGGATGCCAAGGGCCGTCTGTTCTTCCAGACGCGCCTGCAAAGCGCCGACCTGCCAGCTGGCTTGCCAGTGGGCAAGGCCGACAACCAGATCCTCGCCGTCGTGCGCTCGCTGGAATCGGAACAGGAAGGCCGCCCCGTGGTGCTGGTGTCGAAGGACATCAACATGCGCATCAAGGCGCGCGCACTGGGCTTGCCGGCCGAAGATTACTTCAACGACCATGTGCTGGAAGACACGGACTTGCTGTACTCGGGCATCGTGCAATTGCCGGACGACTTCTGGAACAAGCACGGCAAGGACATGGAATCGTGGCAGGAAAGCAAGAACGGCTACAGCTCCACCTTCTATCGCGTGACGGGCCCGTTCATCCCATCGCTGCTGGTCAACCAGTTCATCTACCTGGAACCGAAAAACGGTGAAACGCCGTTCTACGGCCAGGTGAAACAGATCAACGGCAAGACGGCCGTGCTGCAAACCCTGCGCGACTTCAGCCACACGAAGAACAATGTGTGGGGCGTGACGGCGCGCAACCGCGAGCAGAATTTTGCGCTGAACCTGCTGATGAATCCGGAATGCGACTTCGTCACCCTGCTGGGCCAGGCCGGTACCGGCAAGACCCTGCTGGCCCTGGCCGCCGGCCTGGCGCAAGTGCTGGAAACCAAGCTCTACAATGAAATCATCGTCACCCGCGTGACGGTGCCGGTGGGCGAAGACATCGGTTTCCTGCCAGGCACGGAAGAAGAAAAGATGTCGCCATGGATGGGCGCCTTCGACGACAACCTGGAAGTGCTGAACAAGTCCGACTCCGATGGCGGCGAATGGGGCCGTGCTGCAACGCAAGACCTGATCCGCTCGCGCATCAAGATCAAGTCGCTCAACTTCATGCGCGGCCGCACGTTCGTGAACAAGTTCCTCATCATCGATGAAGCACAGAACTTGACGCCGAAACAGGTCAAGACCCTGGTCACGCGCGCCGGTCCCGGCACGAAGATCCTGTGCCTGGGCAACATCGCCCAGATCGACACGCCGTACCTGACAGAAGGCTCGAGCGGCCTGACCTACGTGGTCGACCGCTTCAAGGGCTGGACCCACAGCGGCCACGTCACCCTGGCCCGCGGCGAGCGTTCGCGCCTGGCCGACCACGCCAGCGAAGTGCTGTAAGTTATAGCGGGCGGCGCAAGCTGCTCCAGTCATTCGAAGCCCCGGCTGCAGCGATGCAGGCGGGGCTTTTTCGTGTGCGCGACTTTTTCCTGCGACATGGTCTAATACCGCTCTCTTTCCTCCAGGACACCGTATCCGATGCCTCCCGCCTTCCAGTTGCTGCTGTGCCTCCTCATCTTCATGTTGATCCACATTTCCGTCATGGCGGCCTGTGCCAGGCTGTTCGGCATCACGCTGCGCAGCATCAGCTACGGCGTGGGTCCGACCTTGCTGAGCTGGGGCAAAGTGCGCGTCAAACTGCTGCCCCTGGCCGGCAATGTGGTGCTGAAAGATACGCGTGAAGAAACGCTGTATGACGACGACCCCTGCCATGACGCCTATAACTTTCAGCCGCTGTGGAAGCAGTTCGTGTTGCCGCTGAGCGGCGTGGTCGTCTTGCTGGCCTTGTCGCTGGGCATCATGGGAGCCTCGGGCTGGGAACGCTTTGTCGCCGCCTTCGGACAAATCGTCCACGGTGCGCTGGCGCCGCTGTCGACGGCGCAGGAATTGCTGGGTGAAGGGGAAACGTTTGCCCGCACGCACGGCTTTGCGCTGGTATTCGCCCTGTTCTCGTTGAAACTGTGCGCCTTCAACCTGCTGCCGTTCGCCGGCTTGAACGGCGGACAGGCGCTGCTGGCCATCGCGCGCGGCGGACGCGCTTTTGTGGCGTGGGAAGAAACGCTGACGAAATGGATGCTGTTGCCGGGACTGGCGATCTTGCTGGCGTGGACGGCGGCGTTCGGCTGGTATGGCTGGCAAGCGCTGGGGGCCTGAGGCAGCGCCCCCGAGGTCGCCCGGTCAGCCGACCAGCACCAGCTTGCGGTTGACGAATTCCATGATGCCCAGATCGGACAATTCGCGGCCATAACCCGAATGTTTCACGCCGCCAAATGGCAGGTCCGGCGCCGTGATGGCGGGCGAGTTGATGAACACCATGCCCGTGTCGATGCGGCTGGCAAGGCGCTTGCCGCGCGCGACGTCTGCCGTGATGATGGTGCCGCCCAGGCCGAATGGCGAATCGTTGGCCAGGGTGATCGCCGCGTCGTCATCCTTGACGCGGAAGATCATGGCGACGGGGGCAAAGAATTCCTGGTAGTAGACGGGATTGCTTGGCGTCACCTCGGTGAGGATGGTCGGCGCCATGAAGTAGCCGGCGCGCTCGATGCGCTTGCCGCCCAGCAATAATTTCGCACCGCCCACCACGGCTTGGCCGACTTGCTTGACGGCCAAGTCCAACGCCGATTTGCTCGACAGCGGCGCCAGGGTCGTGGCGGGATCCATGGGGTCGCCTGCCTGCAGCTTGGCCAGTTCTGCCTGGAAGCGTTCGACGAAGGTATCGGCAATGCTGTCGACCAGAATAAAGCGTTTCGAGCCGTCGCATACCTGACCCGCATTCTGGATACGGCCGATGACGGCCAGCTTGACGGCCAGGTCCATGTCGGCGTCGTCCAGTACGATGAAGGCGTCGCTGCCACCCAGTTCCATCGTGGTTTTTTTCAGGGCCTTGCCGGCCGTGGCCGCCACGGAGGCGCCGGCGCGCTCACTGCCCGTCAGCGCCACGCCCTGCACGCGCGGATCGGCAATGGCCGTGGCCACTTGCTCGCTGGAAAAGAACGCATTCGTGTAGGCGCCTGCTGGCGCACCCGCGTCGAGGAACAGCTTTTCAAAGGCCAGTGCGCACTGGGGCACGTTGGACGCGTGTTTCACGACCAAGGTATTGCCCGCCATCAAATTCGGACCCGCGACCCTGGCCAGCTGGTAGTACGGGAAATTCCACGGCTCGACGCAGAAGATCACGCCCAGCGGCGCAATTTCCACGCTGGCCGCGCCGCGCTTGACGTCAAGTTGCTTAGGCGCAAGAAATTGCTCGGCATTATCGGCGTAGTAGTCGAGGATTTTCACGCACAGCGACACTTCCTGCTGCGCTTCCTGGAGCAGCTTGCCCATTTCCACGGTGATCAATTTGGCGAAGCTATCGCGTTGCTCTTTCAGTAGCATGGCCGCTTTCTTGACCACTGCCTTGCGCTCGGCAAAGCTGCGCTGGCGCCAGTCGCTCTCGAACGTGGTGGCGGCCTGGGCCAATATACTGTCCATTTGCGCATCGCTATGCGCAGTGAAGGTCTGCTCGATCTGTTCGCTGTAGGGATTCGTGGTCTGATAGCTCATCTGGTTTCCTTGGTCGTGGCGCCCCGGGATTGCGTGGGGTAGCTGGGCAGTATGTTGGAGGACCGGCAGCGCGACAGTACGCACGCCAACATAACGGTCAATGACAACAGGCACCTTGCGGCGCCTGTGCACGGATGGAAAATCAGCCAGGGAAACTCAGTTTACGCGTTTGGCCGGCATGTCCTGCCCCTCCTGGCGCAGCACCAGTTGTTGCGTCTTGCCATCGGCATCCTTGCTGAAGCGCACTTCCGCATCGACTTCATTCGAGAAGAATGCCGTCTCGCTCATCGGCAGCATGGCCAGCTTGCGGAAACCCGTCACCTGGGCGAAGAATTTATCGCCTTCACGCGTCACTTCCAGGTAGACCTCGGGCGCCAGCGCATACTTGCCCACGTAGGCATCGAATTGCGCCGTCGTCATGGCAACCACCGTACGCGCCGGTTTCGCGGCGCTGGCGCGCTCGTGCACCGACTTCGATTCGCCGCCATCATTGAGAATCAGCTGCGCCTCTCCCTTCGGTCCCCGCTCGAATTCGGCTGTGGTGAGCGTATTTTCAATCAGGAAACCATTTGGCGAATAGGCCAGCATGCGTTGCGCCGGGCGGCCCGTGCGCTGCAGCAGCAAGTTGCCCTCGAAGTTGCGGATCGTGTAGCCGGCCTTGTCGTTGATGGCGTACACGCCCGCATAGGCATCCAGGATGGCGGGCTTGAGCGTAATGACCTTGATCTCGGGATACGGCCGGCCCACGGCGACGGCGGCCGCCTTGCGCGCCACCACATCGGGGTCGACCAGGCCCGTGTCCGAATTTTCCAGCACGGCCACGTAGACTTTTTCCTTGGGCAAGCGCATCGCATACGTGGCAAAGCCATTGATGCCGCCGCCATGGTGGATGACGGGCGTGTTTTGCCAAGTGCCCAGCATCCAGCCATAGCCGTAGCGGGTGGCCTTGCCATCGTTCAGTTTTACCGGCGTGAACGCCAGTTGCCAGGTGGCGGCCTTGAGCAGCTTGCCATCCGAAATGGCCGCATCCCAGCGCGCCAGGTCGTCCACGGTGGAGACGAGCGCGCCAGCCGCATACGGCTGCGTCATGCTCAGGGGCAGGTTCGGCACATACGCCTCGCCCGAACGGATATGTCCGGCCGCGCGCTTGCCCGGCTGGCGCTCGTGGCCTTCATAGGCTGTGTCGTTCATGCCCAGCGGCACAAAGATCTGCTGTTCCATGAAAGTGGCATACGGCTGGCCCGTAGCCTTTTCAATGATGGCGCCCAGCAGGAAATAGCCGGAGCTGCTGTAGCGCCACTGCGTGCCCGGCTCAAAATCGAGCGGATCGTTCTTGAAGAAATCGATCATCTGCGCCACGCTCAAGTCTTTCGTGCTGTTGGGCACGAATTCAGGCTTGACCGTATAGTCGTGGATGCCGGAGGTGTGCGCGAGCAGCTGCGCAATCGTGATTTTCTTGCCGTGGGTCGGATAGTCGGGCAGGAATGTCGTGATGTCATCGGTGAGGGCCAGCTTGCCCTGGTCGGCCAGCAGCAGGATGGCGACGGCCGTGAACTGTTTGGAAATGGAACCCAGGCGCAGCGACATGTCGGGCGTCAGCGGCTGGCCATCCTGCACGCTGGCCAAGCCATACGCCTTGCGCAACAGGGGCAGGCCATCCTTGACGACGATGACGACGGCACCCGGTTCGGTAGACTTGTAGTAGGGCGCGATGCTGGCATCGATTTGCGCTGCCAGCGCCTGCTGCCGGGCACTCAGTGGAGCGGGCTGGCCGGCCCAGCTGGCAGGTGTTTGCAACAGGATCAGGGTGGCGAGGCAGATACTGGAAACTTTAAACATGTAGACCACTTTCCAAAGAAGGATGAACGAGCATGGCCAGGCCCCTGGCGGCGGCTATCAGGCAGGCGTATTTGCCTTAGGAAATATTTCCAATAAGCTCACTCAGCCTAACAGACGCCCCTGCGGCAAATCTCTCCCTTTGTCACGCATCGCCATGCACGCCAGCTTGCCGCTATGATTTTTTGGCTACCTATCGTATGCTCGGCTCAGTGCCGCACTGAAATTCACACAAATACTTACAAATGAAATATTCATTCATGAAATGAATAACCGCTATCGCCACTGTGAATTGGCTGGAAACAGGTCTGCGGCCTATACTCAAGCCGTCTCCCCTACATTGTTTCCCATGCACACCCTGCTCAGCCCGCACACACAGCGGGCTTTTTGTTCCCGGCCTTTGCCATTCTGTCTTTCCCTCCTTGCCGATCACCAGCCCCAAACCGGGAGCACAGCATGATCGTGCGCGAGCGTCCATCGGCGCTACGGCTGTTCCTGGTGGTGCGCGGCTCCGTCCTGCCGCGCATCCGCACCACCCTCATCGTCAATACCCTGATCGCCACCCTGGTCACCTGGTGCCACGGCACCCTGTTCGACCACAAGATCATCCTCACCACCATCCCGTTTACTTTGATCGGCTTGCCGCTGGCGATCTTCCTGGGCTTTCGCAACACGGCCGCCTACGACCGCTACTGGGAAGCGCGCAAGCTGTGGGGCGAACTGGTGTTGCGTAGCCGTAATTTCTCGCGCCAGTGCCAGACCATGATCCACAGCGATACGCCCGCCCACGCCCGGCTGGGCCTGGACGATGTGCGCGTGCGCATGATCTACCGCACCATCGCCTTTTGCCACGCCCTGCGCCACCAGTTGCGCGACACGCGCGGACCGGACGACTTGCAGCCGCTGCTGCGCCCGGCTGAATGGGAAGCGGCCTGCAAGGCCTCGAACCCGTCCGACTACCTGATGCTGCAGATGGGCCATGATCTGGCCGACTGCGTCCGGCAGGGGCGTATCGACAGCATCCTCACCGCACAGATCGATAACACGGTTTCGGCCATGGTAGCGGCGGGCGCCTCGTGCGAACGCATCCGCAGCACGCCGATTCCGTTTTCGTATTCGCTGCTGCTGCACCGCACGGCTTATCTGTACTGTTTCCTGCTGCCTTTCGGCCTGGTCGATTCGCTGGGCTTCATGACGCCGTTCGTCGTCGCCATCGTCGCCTATACCTTCTTTGGCCTCGATGCCCTGGGCGACGAGATCGAGGAACCGTTCGGCGAAGATGCCAACGACCTGCCCCTGTCGGCCATGTGCCGCGCCATCGAAATCAGCCTGCGCGAATCCGTGCAGGATGAGAATGTGCCGCCGCCCATGCAAGCTGACGATTTTCTGCTGAATTGATCCTCACGCCAGCTTTCCCCTTGACCTTACCATCGGGGGAAGGATTACAGTGGGAGCACTTAATCATTCAAGGAGTGCTTGCATGTATCAGTTACAAGTTGAAAACATGAGCTGCGGCCATTGCGTCGGCTCGGTCACGAAAGCGGTGCAAGGCGTCGATCCTGCCGCACAGGTGCAGATCGACCTGGCCAGCAAGCGCGTCACGGTGGAATCGCCCGCCGAACTGGGCGCCATCAGCGCCGCCATCGTCGAGGCGGGCTACCCCGTCACCAGCGCACAATAAGCGACACGCAAAACGATACGCACGCAGAACAGCCGGCCCTTGCGCCGGCTGTTCTTTTATCCGTCCAGCTCGGGGTAGTGCCGGAAGATGCCTTCCTCATTGAACGCAATTCTGCGCGTCGACTGCAGATAAGAGGCGATGTTCGGCCGCGCCGCCACCGTATCGTGCAATTCCTGCAAGGCAGGATAGGCGGGCGCCAGACGCGCCATGGCTTGCGGAAACGCATAATGCAGGCCGGCCAGCATCTGGAACAGCGACAGGTCGCCATAGGTGAGTCTTGCGCCCAGCAGGTACTGGCCGCGGCTGTTCAGCAAGACCTGGGTGAAATAATCGAGGAATTTGGGCAAGCGTGTTGCGCGGAAATCGGCGCTGCGCTGCAGGGCCGCCTGTTTCTGCTCGTCATAATATTGATTCATCGACAGCGGATGGTGCGTGTCGTGCACTTCCGTCAGCCAGTCAGCCATCGTCAGCTGCAGCTGGTTCAGCCACAGGCGGCCGCTTTCCGCGCGCGGCGCCAGGCCCAGGCGCCGGCCTAGATACAACAGGATATTCGTGGTCTGGCCGATCAGCAAGTCGCCATCGCGCAGCACGGGCGGCGCGTAGGCGGCCTGTGGCGTATTGTCACCATCGAGACAGGCCAGCATGGCCGGCATGCCTTGCCCCTTGCGCTCGGGCAAGCGGGCGATGTCGCGGTAGTCGGCGCCCGCCTCTTCCAGGGCCAGGCGAATAAATTCGCCACGCCCCTGTATCGTGGGCCAATAGTACAGTTCATACGCCATATGCACCTCCGTTGATTTACATCAATGGCAACATGGTTTCGCTTCCGTATCGCCGGCCAGCCCCAGGCTTTGCAAGATGGGGCAATCAGGCTTGTCGTCGCCATGGCACGATTGCGCGAGGTGGGCCAGGGTATCGCGCATTTCCGTCAGTTCGGCGATGCGCTTGTTGAGCTCTGCGACGTGGGCCAGGGCGATGCCTTTCACGTCCGCGCTGGCGCGCTGGTCGTTTTGCCACAGCGACAGCAGTTCACGGATTTGCTCCAGCGAAAAACCCAGCCCCCGCCCGCGCTTGATAAAACGCAAGGCGTGCAAGTCGTTCGGCGTGTAGATGCGGTAACCGGCGTCGCTGCGCGCGCTGGGTTTGAGTAAGGTAATGCTTTCGTAGTAGCGTATCATTTTTGCCGATACGCCCGTTTCACTGGCTGCCTGGCCGATATTCATTCTTATTGCTCCTTGGTGTGCGCGCTAGCTGCATGACTGCGGGCTTTCCAGCGGCGCAGCAACAGGGCATTGCTGATCACGCTGACGGAACTGAAGGCCATCGCCGCGCCCGCCACCATGGGGTTGAGCAAGCCGAAGGCGGCCAGCGGAATGCCGATCATATTGTAGATAAATGCCCAGAACAGATTCTGCCGTATCTTGCTGTAAGTGCGGCGCGAGATATCGATGGCATCCGCCACCAGGGCCGGATCGCCACGCATCAGCGTGATGCCGGCAGCATGCATGGCCACATCCGTGCCCGTCGACATGGCGATGCCCACGTCGGCGGCCGCCAACGCGGGTGCATCGTTGATACCGTCGCCCACCATGGCCACCCTGGCGCCCGCGCCTTTCAATGCGGTGATTTTAGCGGTTTTATCGGCCGGCAGCATTTTCGCCACCACCGTGTCTATGCCCAGCAGCTTGCCGACGGCGTCGGCGCTGCCCTGGTTGTCTCCCGTCAACATCACCGTGCGGATGCCCAGGCTGTGCAGATGGGCAATGGCCGCCTGCGCATTCGGCTTGACCTGGTCGCTGAAGGCGAACAGCCCCAGCAATGTTGATCCCGAGGCCAGCCAGGAAATCGTGTTGCCCGTGTTTTCCAGGGACAATGCCTGTGCCGCCAATGGCGCCATATCCACGTTTAACTCCTGCATCAGGCGCGTGCTGCCCAGTTTCAGGTCCAGGCCGTCGACATTCGCCGCCAGGCCGCGGCCCGGCAAGGCCGACAGGGCCGTGGCTGGCAAGGGTTCGATATGGCGCGCACTGGCCGCATCGAGCACGGCGGTGGCGAGGCTGTGTTCGCTGCCGCGCTGGATGCTGGCCGCCAGTTGCAGCAGCCGTGCATCACCGATGCCATGCGCATGCACGGCCGCCAGCGCAGGTTTGCCGATGGTCAAGGTGCCCGTCTTGTCGAATACGACGGTATTGACGGCGTGCGCCACTTCCAGCGCTTCCGCATCCTTGATCAGGATGCCGTAACGGGCGGCCACGCCCGTGCCGGCCATGATGGCCGTCGGCGTGGCCAGGCCCAGCGCGCACGGGCAGGCGATGACCAGCACGGCCACGGCATTAATGATGGCATTTTCCAGCTCGCCGGTCGCAAACCACCAGCCCAGCATAGTCAGCAGCGCCAGCACCAGCACCACGGGAACAAAAATCGCGCTGACCTTGTCGACCAGATGCTGGATGGGTGCCTTGGCCGCCTGCGCGTCCTCCACCAGGCGGATGATGCGCGAGAGGGTCGTCTCGCCACCGACGGCTTGCGTGCGCACCAGCAACAAACCATCGGCATTGATGGCGCCGCCCGTGACCTTGTCGCCCGGATGCTTATCGACCGGCAAGCTTTCGCCCGTGATCAGGGACTCGTTGACCTGGCTGGCGCCTTCGACCACCACGCCATCGACAGCCACCCGTTCACCGGGGCGGATGACCACCAGGTCGCCCACTTTCACCTGTTCCACGGGCAAGTCGATCTCGACGCCGTCGCGGCGCACGCGGGCCGATTCAGGACGCAACACTTGCAGCGCGCGGATGGCCGAGGCGGTCTGACGCTTGGCGCGGCTTTCCAGCCATTTGCCCAGCAACACCAGCGTGATGACGACGGCTGACGCTTCGAAGTACAGGTGCGGCAAGATCTCGCCCGCCGTCAGCCATTGATAGACGGACAAGCCATATGCGGCGCTCGTGCCCAGCGCCACCAGCAAGTCCATATTGCCGCTGCCGGCGCGCGCCGCCTTCCAGCCCGCCTTGTAGAAACGCGCGCCAAAGTAAAACTGCACGGGCGTGGCCAGCACAAATTGCAGCCAGCCTGGCAGCATCAGATGGATGCCGGCCCATTCCAGCAGCATGGGGAGCATCAGGGGGAAAGCCAGCAGGCCGGCAAATACCACCTTGATGCCGTCACGCGACGGCGCTGGCGCACTGGCTAGGCCCCCGGCTGGCACCGGCACGCTGGCCTGGTAGCCGGCAGCGGTGACTGCCGCCACCAGGGTCGAGGCTTCCACGCCGCTGACCGTCACGCGCGCGCTTTCCGTGGCCAGGTTGACGCTGGCGGCAAGCACGCCCGGCACCTTCAGCAAGGCTTTTTCCACCCTGCCCACGCAAGAGGCGCACGTCATGCCGGCCACCAACAGGTCGATGTCCGTGCTGGCCAGCGCATAGCCGGCCTTGTCCACGGCCGCCTGCAAGGTGGCCAGCGCAACGTTCTGGCTGGACGCCACCCTGGCCGTATCGGTGGCCAGGTTGATGCTGGCGCTGGTCACACCCGGCACGGCCGCCAGCGCCTTTTCAACGCGGGCGGCGCACGAGGCGCAGGTCATGCCTTCGACCGTGAACGATTGCAAATAAGGGGAAGCTGGCTGCATGGCGCGAATCCTGTAGACGAGAGATGATGGCTACAGGATCGTCCCTACCATGATGGGAAGGTCAAGCGAAACTTAGCGTACCTCGCAGTCGACGTTGTTCGACTTGCCCGGCGTGGTACTGCTGGCGCTCGGGCCCGTGCTGGCATTGAACAACGGCGGCAGCGTAAATGGAATGCCCGGATTGGTCGGCAGCAGCATCGGCGGCTGCTTGAAACTTGGCGTGTAACCGAACTGGCCGGCGGCGATATCGAGCGTGCCGCCTGGATTGCTCACCACGATTTGTCCGGTGGTCACCGACGTGTACAGCCCTGGCGCAAGGGTCGGCCCTGCCGGCGATCCCGTCCTGGGTAGCGACGAGCCTGGTGCCGCATAGCCACCGGCAGCGATATACTCGGCAGTGAAATACGTGCCGCGGATGCCGATGGTGGCGACCGGCGTCTTCAGGGAAAACTTTTCCTTGTTGCGCTTGCCCAGCAAGCCCGACAGCGAACGCAAGCCTCCCTTGACCAGGTTGAACGAGGCCCGGTCGTTCTCGGGCTGCTCGGCCTGATAAGCGAACTGCTCGACGACAAAGGTGGTGGACGGTTTGAGGGTGATCTCGCTGTTGTCGATGAATTTCACCAGGGCATAGGTGTTTTTCTCCGTTACCAGCGTATCGCCAGCCTCCACCTCGGACCTGAGCGACAATATCTTGACCTTGCCGTCTGCCTTTTTCGCCATCATCGGCCCACTCAGCTGCGTCACCGTGCCGGCCACCTGGGCGAACGCATGCAGGCTGATGCTCATCAGCACCAGCCAAAGCATGGCGCCGGCCAGCATCGGCCTAGTTGCAATAGGTCTTCTTGATACCATTTTGAGCATCATCTGTTGCTTCCTTCGTCGATTCTTTGGATGTGGTGCCCGCCAGCAGCGGCGTGACCACGTTGTTGGGCGTAGTGAACTGGTTGAGCGGGTTGTATTGCGCGCTGAGCGCCGGCAAGGTATTGACGGCGCTGATGATGATGCTTGGCGGCACCACGGGCGTCGTCACCGGCGCGGCCACCAGCACCGAGGCCGGCACGTTGACCCGGCCATTCGGCGCCAGCAGCGACACGGGCGCGCCGCGGCTGTTGATGCGCACGGTTTCGGCGGCGGTCAGGTCGCCGTTTTTCGCCAGCACATTGATAGCGCCCGTGGCCTGCACATCGAGGGTGGCTGCGCCGGCAAAGGTGACGCCGCTACCGGCCGTGACCGCGATGGTGCGCGCCGCATTGATGCGCGCGCCATCGCCGAAGGCCACGTCCGTGCTGGCATCGACGGTGACGTCGTTGCCTTGGACGACGCCCTGCACATTGACGGGGCTGTGTGCGATCAGGCTCACGTTGCCGCCGGTAGTGCTGATGGCGTGGCTCTCGATGCCGCCCGTGCTTTCGATGCGCACGTCGCCGGAACCGGTCGCCAGGCTACCCAGCACCAGCACGTCAGGCGCGCTGGTGCTGGTCAGGGCAATGCCGCCGGCGCCGCTGTTGCCGGCGCTGAAGTTCTTGACACGGTTGCCGGCGTCGTTCAGCACGGTACCGGTTTGCGATTGCGTGGCCAGGCTGCCGGCAACCACGGCGCCGCTCTGGCTGATGGAGCCCGCGCCAGCGTTCAGGCTGATGGCATTGGCGGTCAATGCCGCGAAACGCAGGTCGCCGGCGGCCTGGGTCACGGCCAGGTTGCCGCCGATATGGATGGCGCCGGCGCTCTGGCTGAAGCTGTTGCTGACCGTCATATTGCCCAGGCCGCCCAGCAAGCCGCCGGTCTGCGCATAGTTGGCCACCGTCAGCGCATTATTGACCAGCAGGCTGCCGCCGGTGAGGTTCAGGCCGCCGCGCGAGCTCAAGCGATCAAGCACGGTGTCGCCGGCCGCCGCCGTGTACACCACGTTGCCGGTGCTGGCCGCGAAATCGGCCGCCAGCACATTGGCGCCGCTTGGCGCCACGCCGCCTTCCCAGTTTGCGGCGTCGCTCCACAAGCCACCGGCCGCGCCGATCCAGGTCGACAGGGCGCGCTGGGCAATGCTGGCCTGGGCCACGCCGCCGCTCGAGGTCAAAGCGTAATTGCCGGCATCCGCGCCCGACAGGCCAAAGCCGCTGACATTGACCGTCTTGCCGCTGCCATAGTTGCGGTCGGCAAACGTGCCGCTGCCGCCCGCCAGGCTGACGGCATCCTGGCCGATCACGCCCGCCACGGTGCCGCTGACATTGGCCACTTGCGTGCCGTCGTACACCTTGTCGCTGGCGCTGACGCTGGCCAGTGTCAATGCCGCGCGGGCAATAGTGGCCGTGGTCGCGCCAGTCGTGTTGGCCAGGCGGTAGTTACCAGCATCGTTACCGGACAGGCTGGCATTCTGTACCGTGATCGTCTTGCCGCTGCCTGCATTCTTGTCGGCAAACGCCGCGCTGGCCAATGCGCTCAGCACATCGCCGGCGATGCGGTCGTCGCTGATCGCCACCTGCGCGCCGGTCACGCCGTCATACACCTTGTCGACACCCGTATAGCCCAGGTTCAGCGTACGCTGCGCGATGCTGGCCATTGCCGTGCCACCGGTCGTGCCCAAGGTGTAATTGCTTGCGTCAAGGCCGGACAGGCTGGCGTTCTGTACCGTCACAACTTTGTTGCTGCCGGCATTCTTGTCGGCGAATGCGCCGCTGGCCGTTGCCGTCAGCACGTCGTTGGCGATACGATTATCGGTAATCGTCAATGACGCGGCGCTGTTGCCGTCATAGGTCTTGCCGGCGGCAGTGAAGCCCAGCGCCAGTTCGCGTTGCGTGATGGTGGCGCTAGTGGCGCCGGTGGTCGAGGTGAGCACATAGTTGGCGGCATCGGTACCGGACAGGCTGGCGTTTTGCACCGTCACGACTTTGTTGCTGCCGGCATTCTTGTCGGCGAATGCGCCGCTGGCCGTTGCCGTCAGCACGTCGTTGGCGATACGATTATCGGTAATCGTCAATGACGCGGCGCTGTTGCCGTCATAGGTCTTGCCTGCGGCAGTGAAGCCCAGCGCCAGTTCGCGTTGCGTGATGGTGGCGCTGGTGGCGCCGGTGGTCGAGGTGAGCACATAGTTGGCGGCATCGGCACCGGACAGGCTGGCGTTCTGCACCGTCACCGCCTTATTGGCACCGGCATTCTTGTCAGCAAATGCGCCGCTGGCCGTTGCCGTCAGCACGTCGTTGGCGATACGGTTGTCGGTGATGGCGAGCGTGGCGGCGGTATTGCCGTCATAGGTCTTGCCCGCTGCCGCAAAGCCAAGCGCCAGTTCGCGTTGCGTAATGGTGGCGCTGGTGGCGCCGGTGGTCGAGGTGAGCACATAGTTGGCGGCATCGGTGCCGGACAGGCTGGCGTTGTGCACCGTCACGACTTTGTTGCCGCCGGCATTCTTGTTGGCGAATTCGCCGATGGCCGTTGCCATCAGCACGTCGTTGGCAATACGGTTGTCAGTGATGGCGAGCGTGGCGGCGGTGTTGCCGTCATAGGTCTTGCCCGCTGCCGCAAAGCCCAGCGCCAGTTCGCGTTGCGTGATGGTGGCGTTGGTGGCGCCGGTGGTCGAGGTGAGCACATAGTTGGCGGCATCGGCGCCGGACAGGCTGGCGTTTTGCACCGTCACGACTTTGTTGCTGCCGGCATTCTTGTCAGCGAATGCGCCGATGGCCGTTGCCGTCAGCACGTCGTTGGCAATACGGTTGTCGGTGATGGCAAGCGTGGCGGCGGTGTTGCCGTCATAGGTCTTGCCTGCGGCAGTAAAGCCCAGCGCCAGTTCGCGCTGGGTAATGGTGGCGCTGGTGGCGCCGGTGGTCGAGGCCAGCACATAGTTGTTGGCATCGGCGCCGGACAGGCTGGCGTTGCGCACCGTCACGACTTTGTTGCCGCCGGCATTCTTGTCGGCGAATGCGCCGCTGGCCGTTGCCGTCAGCACGTCGTTGGCGATACGATTATCGGTAATCGTCAATGACGCGGCGGTGTTGCCGTCATAGGTCTTGCCCGCTGCCGCAAAGCCCAGCGCCAGTTCGCGCTGGGTGATGCTGGCGCTGGTGGCGCCGGTGGTCGAGGTGAGCACATAGTTGGCGGCATCGGCACCGGACAGGCTGGCGTTTTGCACCGTCACGACTTTGTTACTGCCGGCATTCTTGCCAGCGAATTCGCCGATGGCCGTTGCCGTCAGCACGTCGTTGGCGATACGATTATCGGCAATCGTCAATGACGCGGCGATGCCGCCGTCATAGGTCTTGCCTGCGGCAGTAAAGCCCAGCGCCAGTTCGCGTTGCGTGATGGTGGCGTTGGTGGCGCCGGTGGTCGAGGTGAGCACATAGTTGGCGGCATCGGCGCCGGACAGGCTGGCGTTTTGCACCGTCACGACTTTGTTGCTGCCGGCATTCTTGTCAGCGAATGCGCCGCTGGCCGTTGCCGTCAGCACGTCGTTGGCGATACGGTTGTCGGTGATGGCAAGCGTGGCGGCGGTGTTGCCGTCATAGGTCTTGCCCGCTGCCGCAAAGCCCAGCGCCAGTTCGCGCTGGGTGATGGTGGCGCTGGTGGCGCCGGTGGTCGAGGCCAGCACATAGTTGGTGGCATCGGCGCCGGACAGGCTGGCGTTGCGCACGGTCACGACTTTGTTGCCGCCGGCATTCTTGTCAGCGAATTCGCCGATGGCCGTTGCCGTCAGCACGTCGTTGGCGATACGGTTGTCAGTGATGGCGAGCGTGGCGGCGGTGTTGCCGTCATAGGTCTTGCCTGCTGCCGCAAAGCCCAATGCCAATTCGCGTTGCGTGATGGTGGCGTTGGTGGCGCCGGTGGTCGAGGTGAGCACATAGTTGGCGGCATCGGTGCCGGACAGGCTGGCGTTGCGCACCGTCACGACTTTGTTGCCGCCGGCATTCTTGTCGGCGAATTCGCCGATGGCCGTTGCCGTCAGCACGTCGTTGGCGATACGATTATCGGCAATCGTCAATGACGCGGCGATGCCGCCGTCATAGGTCTTGCCTGCGGCAGTGAAGCCCAGCGCCAGTTCGCGCTGGGTGATGGTGGCGCTGGTGGCGCCGGTGGTCGAGGCCAGCACGTAGTTGTTGGCATCGGCGCCGGACAGGCTGGCGTTGCGCACCGTCACGACTTTGTTGCCGCCGGCATTCTTGTCGGCGAATTCGCCGATGGCCGTTGCCGTCAGCACATCGTTGGCGATACGATTATCGGCAATCGTCAATGACGCGGCGATGCCGCCGTCATAGGTCTTGCCTGCGGCAGTGAAGCCCAGCGCCAGTTCGCGCTGCGTAATGGTGGCGCTGGTGGCGCCGGTGGTCGAGGCCAGCACGTAGTTGTTGGCATCGGCGCCGGACAGGCTGGCGTTGCGCACCGTCACGACTTTGTTGCCGCCGGCATTCTTGTCGGCGAATTCGCCGATGGCCGTTGCCGTCAGCACGTCGTTGGCAATACGATTATCGGCAATCGTCAATGACACGGCGATGCCGCCGTCATAGGTCTTGCCTGCGGCAGTGAAGCCCAGCGCCAGTTCGCGTTGCGTGATGGTGGCGTTGGTGGCGCCGGTGGTCGAGGCCAGCACGTAGTTGTTGGCATCGGCGCCGGACAGGCTGGCGTTGCGCACCGTCACGACTTTGTTGCCGCCGGCATTCTTGTTGGCGAATTCGCCGATGGCCGTTGCCGTCAGCACATCGTTGGCGATACGATTATCGGCAATCGTCAATGACGCGGCGATGCCGCCGTCATAGGTCTTGCCTGCGGCAGTAAAGCCCAGCGCCAGTTCGCGCTGGGTGATGGTGGCGTTGGTGGCGCCGGTGGTCGAGGCCAGCACGTAGTTGTTGGCATCGGCGCCGGACAGGCTGGCGTTGCGCACCGTCACGACTTTGTTGCCGCCGGCATTCTTGTCGGCGAATTCGCCGATGGCCGTTGCCGTCAGCACATCGTTGGCGATACGATTATCGGCAATCGTCAATGACGCGGCGATGCCGCCGTCATAGGTCTTGCCTGCGGCAGTAAAGCCCAGCGCCAGTTCGCGTTGCGTGATGGTGGCGCTGGTGGCGCCGGTGGTCGATGCCAGCACGTAGTTGTTGGCATCGGCGCCGGACAGGCTGGCGTTGCGCACGGTCACGACTTTGTTGCCGCCGGCATTCTTGTCAGCGAATTCGCCGATGGCCGTTGCCGTCAGCACGTCGTTGGCGATACGATTATCGGTAATCGTCACGACCGCTGCCGTGTCACGATCGTAGACTTTATTGGCGCCGGCAAAGGCCAGGCTCAAGGTACGTTGCGTGATCTCGGCCGTGCCGATGGCGGTGGCAGCCAGGCTGTAGTTGCCCATCGCGTCGCCGGACAAGGTCAGTTCGCTGAGATTGACGGCCTTGACGCTGCCGGCGTTCTTGTCGACGAACTGCGCGCTGCCGGTCACGCCCACGGTATCGCCGCTGACCGTGTTGCCCAGGCTGAAGGTCGCGTTGGCGAAGCCGAGCTGACCGTCATACACCTTGCTGCCGCCCACGCTGACCGTCAACGCGCGCGGCGTGATGGCCAGGGTGGTCGTGCCGCCCAGACTGATGTCGTACTTGGTCGACCACAGGCCCGTCACATCGTAGTTGCCCACATTGCGCGCCGACTGGAAGCCAAGGCTGCCGTTGGCCGCCGTGTCGCCATCGAGCAAGCCCAGATAGGCGAGCGTGCCGTTGAAGCTGGCGAACTGTCCATCGTAGACCTGGCTGGCAGGCTGGCCCGCCGCCGTCACTTGCAGCGGCTTCAGGAAAGCCTTCAGCATCGGCGTCGTGTAGCCGTCATAGATGCGCCAGATGGGCGAGGCGCCGAAGGCAAAACCGTCGAAGCTCGACAGGCGCGACATCTGCGCCGCCGTGCGGCCGATACTGATACCGCCATCGTCCGCCTGGCCGGAGCTGTCGATATTCCAGTAGGTGCTCGCCAAGGCGCCGCTATTGCTGCCGACCAAGCCACCCACCGCACTGAAGCCCCCGCCAGCGATGGCGCCGCTGGCATAGGCATTGCTGATGCTGCCCGTGTTCTCGCCAGCCAGGCCGCCGATATGCTCGCGCGTGATCCCGGCATCCGCATTGCCTGCCGCCCCGACCGCGCCGGTGGCGTAGACATCAGCCAGCGTACCCTGGTTGCTGCCCACCAGGCCGCCCAGATTGCGTGCGCCCCTGACGCCGCCGCTGGCGTACGACACAGCAATGCGGCCCTGGTTAATGCCCGCCAGGCCGCCGACGCCATCCTGGCCGGCCACGCTCATGCTGCTTTGTACCTGCTCTATCGTGCCGCCCGCAGCGACCACGCCGGCCACGGCGCCCACATTGTTGTTGCCGCTGACATTGCCACCGAGCAGGTTCAACTGGCGCACCGTGCCTGTCGTGCCGTTACCCAGCTTGCCGAAAAGGCCGGTGTTCAGGTTGCCGTTCGGCGCGCTCTCGCCGTGGATCTGCAAGCCGCTGATGGCATAGCCGGCGCCGTCCAGCACCCCGGAAAAACCACCCGAGTCGCTATGCGCGATGGGACGAAAACCGGCGCCGTCATTCCAGGCGCCCGTGCCGCTGGCGTCGATATTGCCGGCCAGGCGATAACTGTTACTCAGGTCCAGGCTGGCGATGCCTTGCAAGCCATACACGTCGGCGATGACATACGGTGCGCCCGCGCTGCCGTCGCCGTTCGTAGCGCGCAAGAAACTGGCGCCGGGAGCGATGATGAAATTGCCGGCTGAAAAGGCTGGCAGGCCGGTCGTATTTTGCGTCCAGGTGCCGCTGGCCAACCTGAAGGTCGCCCCCACATTGACGGCGCCCGCCGCACTGACTGTCGATCCCGCAGTGAGGCTCAGGCTGCCGGCCACAGCTAGCGCATGATCGATCGCGATGGCGCCGCCCGTCACCAGCTGCAAGGTAGCCGGCCCCGTGGCACCGCTCGCCACCGTCACCGCCTGGTCGACGCCGATGGCGCCTGTCATGGCGGCATGGCCGAGCGTTAGGTTCGCTGCAGAAATGGCATTCAGGTCGGCGCTGGACAGGCTGAGTTTGCCACTCGCCTTGCTGCCGAGATTGATTTCACGGTTGGCCGACTCCGCGCGCAAGGTCACCGCAGCGCCGCCCGCCTCACCGCCGTAGGCCACGCCGCCCTGCAAATTCATGTTATCGGCCTGCAACAGCAATGTCTGCCCCACCGCCGTGCCGACGATCTGTCCGCCGCTGCCATTGAGGACGATGCGTCCGTCGAATTTGTTGGCGCGCAGTTCCGCATTGCCGCCGCCGACATTCAAGCTGCCCGCCACACCGAAGGCGATATCGGCGCCCGTCAGCGCAACGTTGCCGCCCTGGCTGGAGAGGGCCGCATCGACATGCAAGACGGCAGAGCTGCCTTGTGCCGTGGCGCCGCCATTGTCGTTGGCCGACAGGATCAGCGCGCCGCCATTGGTGGTAATGGCCTGGTTGACGTTGATGCTGTTGCCAGCCTGCGCCGTGAGTCCCACGCTGGCCTGGGTGATGGCGACGGCTGCGTTGAAGTTGATGTCGTGCTGCGCCTGCAGCACCACATTGCTGGTGGCCGTCGAAATCAGGCCGGCGCCGATAGTGGTGGTGCCCGTCGTCGGCGCATCCGCAAAATCATTGACGCCGCTCAGCGCGCCGCCATTGCCGGCGACCACGTCGATGTCATACGGATCGAGCAGCCAGTCGCCCGTCTTGCCGCGCGCCGCGCGGGCGCGCGTATCGACCCTGGCGCCATCGACGGCCAGGTAGTGCCCCGACGTTTCCACCAGGCCGCCGTTGCCCGTGGCAGCGCCGCCGCGCGCCGAAATGCTGCCGAACACGCGCGCCGTCTCGTTGCCCCAGACGATGACCTTGCCGCCGTCGCCGCTTTGAATCGCGTCGGCGGCGATGGTGGCATCCTTGCCGACGGCCACCTGGCGCGCATTGGCAATCGCCGGGTTTTTGCCCTGGTAGTCACCGCCCAGCAGCACCGTACCGCCGCCCGTGGCGCCGCTGGCGTCCACTCTGGCGTTGCCTTGCATGCCGACCTGGTCGCCCAGCACGGTTATCTCGCCGCCCTTGCCCACGGCACTAGTGGCGCTGGTGACGCTGCCGTTTTCCAGCAGCGCCTTGCCGGTGGCTTTCAACACGATCTTGCCGTTCTCTCCCACCACCGCGCTATTGGCGTTGAGCACGCCACGCTGGTTCAGCAGCGCGCCGGCCATGCCGATGCGCCCGCCCTGCGCCACGATCTGGCCCACATTGATGGCCTGGTCCGCGGGGGCCGACAGCACCACGCGCAAGTCGGGGTTGGCGGCGTCGGCCAGTTGCACGCTGTGGCCGGCGGCCAGCAGCACGTCGCCGTTCGGCGCGGTGATGATGCCGCTGTTTTCCACGTTCGGCGCGATCAGCAGAATCTGCCCGCCGCTGCCGGCATGGATGGTTCCCTGGTTGATGACGGCGCCGGCCTGCTCGCCGGCATTGAAATGCATCTTGCCGGCCAGGAAATCCTGGTTCGACAGCGCCAGGCTGGACGCCACCAGGCCCGCCACGTCAACCCGCGCATCACGGCCGAACAGCACGCCGTTCGGATTGATCAGGAACACCTTGCCGTTCGATTGCAGCGAGCCGAGGATCTTGCTGGGGTCTTGTCCGGTGATGCGGTTGAGTACGCTACTACCGGCGTTTTGCTGAAGAAAGCGCGTGATTTCGCCCGGATTGACGGAAAAGCTCTGCCAGTTGATGATGGTATTGGGCGTGTTCGTGATCGTAAACAGATTGCCCTGCTGGTTGAACGTGGCCTGGCCATGCACCACTTGCGGCAAGACCGGATTGGCGTGAGCGGCGCTGAAACAGGCGGCAATCAGGAGCGCCAGCGCGGTGCGGCGCAGCGGCGGCTCGACAGGGCCGCCAGCAGGCAAGCTGCGCAATGGTTTTTGTTTGGTCATGGTGTTTTATCCTTGGGGCTCAGTACATCAGTACGACAGCGCAACTCTGAAATGCAGGCGGTTGGCGTCGCGGCGCCCCGTCTGGCCGGGGTTGACCACATGCGCATAGTCCAGTTGCAGGTTGGCGTAGCGGTTCAGCAGGATGCGCAGGCCCAGGCCCGCCGAGCCGATCGCCATGCTGTCGATTTCACCGGGCAAGCCGTGATTGCGGCGCACCCAGGCCGTGTCATAAAACGCCAGCGCGCGGCACTGGTAGCCGCCATCGCCGCACCAGTTCGGCGTGTACAGTTCCAGATTCAGGTTGGCGCCGGAATCGTTCGCCACTTCGCGTTCCAGGAAGCCGCGCACGGTGGCCGCGCCGCCGACGCCGAACTGCTCGCCCGGCACCAGCGCATCGGGCGTGTACTGGCCGTTGAACAACGCGCGCCATTGCCAGTCGTTATCCAGCACCTGGGCATGACTGGCGCTCAGGCGCAAGGTGCTGTAGGCGGCCTTGGCGCCGACACGTGCGAGCGTAAAATCCTGCTGGCTGCCATTCTTGCCGCCGGGAATATTGCGCGCCAGGGTCAGGCCTACGCTGGCCTCGCCACGTGGCAAGCTCCAGGCGCCGATATAGCCGATGCTGACGGGGTGCACCGTCACGTTGGTACCCAGCTCCATGCCGAAGAACTGCAGGCTGTTGCGGTAGGCCTTGAAGTCCAGGCCATACACCAGCTTGGGTTCATAGTTGTCGCGCTTGCCGAAGTTCTGGTTGTAGCGCGCGCCGGCGGTGGTGCCGCGGCCGCTGACAGCCAGGTCGAAGATACCGGCCGCGACGCTGCCCGAATCGACGTTCGAATAACTGGCAAAAAAGTCCAGCGAGTCGCCCAGCGCATACAGCGGCACGTGGTAGCCGAGGCCGTACACGCCGACCTGGTTGGCGTGCTCTAGCGAGGTGGTGTATTGCAGGCTGGCCACATGATCGCGGCCCCACAGGTTGGCATGCTGCAGCACCACGCCGGCGTGGGTCTTGCCGGAGTCCTTGCTGCCGGTATTGTCGAGGTTGAGCGTGGCTTTCCAGGCACGTTCGTCCGCCACCGCGATGCTGGCGTCGACCGTGCCGTCGGCCTCGCCGCCAGCCAGCTTGACTTCGAGCTTGCGGGCCGGATTTTCATTGGCCAGCTTCAGACTTTGCCCCAAGGCCAGCATGTTCGGCGTCTGCCCTTCGACCAGGGCCGGCAAGGCGCGCCGTACATTGGCGTCATCGACATACTGGTTGCCGGTGATGGCCACCTTGCCAACCTGCGTCTGCACCACTTCCAGGCGCACGGCGCCATGGGCCAGCTCCTGCTCGGGCAAGGCCACCTGCACCAGCGTGTAGCCGCGCGCGCGGTAGGCGTTTTCCAGCGCCTCGACGGCTTGCTGGATGGCGCCAAAGTCGCGCTGCGGGCCAGCGAACGGCGCCACCAGCGATTGCACCAGTTGCGGCCCCAGCAGGGTGTCGCCGCTGACCTCGTAGCTGGCGATATCAAACAGCGGGACGGCACTGTCGGCGGTGGGGGTTTGGGCGTTTGCGCATGCCGCGCAGAACAACAGCGCGGAACCTGCAAGCAGGCGCACCAGACGATAATTCATGAGAGAGAGTTCTTGTGGTTGCATGGCCAGCCAAGCGCGGCTGGGCCATCAATTAATTAAAAACAAAGTTTAGACGGATTTTGATTTCCAGTCAGAAATATCTCTGCTGGCGATGCTTACTTGGTCTGGAAGTTGGTCACACCATCCCAGTCTTCGCCAGGCGGCGTTTCGCGATACTGGCGCAAGCGCGCGGCGTACAGCCGGCGCAGCCCATCGTCTGGCAGTTCCGATAAGATTGCCTCTGCACCATCCCAGTCGAGCGCACGCAACAGTTCCAGCACGCGCGACCAACGCGCCAGCAGCGCCAGTTCGCCGGCATCGGCTTCGGCCAGCAGGCAGCGCGGCTCGAAAATGGCCACCGGTTCAGTCTTGCCCTTGACCCGCACGCGGTCCAGTTCGCGGTAGGCGAATTGCGGCGCCTGCGCACGCGTGAATTCGCTTACGGCGATGCCCACGCCATACACCTTGGTAATGCCTTCCAGGCGCGCGCCCAGGTTGACGGCGTCGCCCATCACGGTATACGCCCGGCGGATGCGCGAGCCCATGTCGCCCACATGCATCAGGCCACTATTGAGGCCGATGCCGATCTGCAGCGGCGGCCAGCCGCGCGCCTCGAATTGCTGGTTCAAACGACCGGCGCTGCGCTGCATCAGCAGGGCGCTGGCCACGGCGCGGCCCGCATGGTCGGGAAACGCCACCGGCGCCCCCCAGAATGCCATCACGGCGTCGCCGATATATTTGTCCAGCGTGCCGCCGTGGCTGTCGCGAATATCTTCCGACATGGCCGTCAGGTACAGGTTGATATATTCGCGCAACTCCTGCGGCGTCATCTGTTCCGAAATGGCCGTAAAGCCGCGCACGTCGGCAAACAGCACCGTCAGTTCGCGGCTTTCGCCATCCATGCTGTAGCGGTCGGGATTGTCGGCCATCTGTGCCACCAGTTCCGGCGCCACGTACTGGCCGAAGCGCGCCACCAGCGCCCTGCCCTTGCGCACTTCGAAAAAATAGCCCCAGGCCAGATTGGCGACGAACAGCGCCGCGATCAACAACAGCAACACGGCAACATCGAGCGCCGCGTCGAAGTAACGATACAAGCACCAGTTCAGGCCCAGCGCGCCGGCCAGCGCCGCGCCTGCCAGCAACACGGCCGCCGCCGGCGTGGCCAGCGCCAGCGCGCCGCCGAGCAGCAAGCCCACCAGCACCACCTGGCCGAACTCGATCGCCAGCGCATAGTCGGGTCGCGACTTGAAATGGCCGTCAAGGATGGATTTGATCAGGTTGGCGTGCACTTCCACACCGGGAAACTCGGCGTTGACGGGCGTGGCGCGAATATCGTTCAGGCCGGCGGCTGTGGTGCCCACCAGCACGATGGCGCCGTGCAGCACGTCCGTCGGCACCGCCCCCGTCAGCACGTCGGCCGCCGACACATAGCGGAAGGCGCCGCCGTCCGGGCCGCCCTTGCCGCGAAACTCGATGGTGGTGGTCAAGGCTTCGCCGACCGGGATATCGAGGCGTCCGCGCGGCGTAAATACGGCGATGCGGTCCAGGCCGCCGTGCTCGCGCTCGGCCTCGGACAACTTGTCGGCGGTCTGGCCGAACACGGGCGCGATCGCGCGCGCCTTCAGGTACACGCTGGCCGTGGCCAGCGACAGCGACGGGTAATACGCATCGCCGATGCGCTGCAGCAGGGTCGATGAGCGCAGCACGCCGTCGCTGTCGGTCAGGGCCGTGAAGATGCCGGCCCCTTGCGCCGCCTGTTGCAGCTGCGCCAGGTTGGCTGCATAGCCGGGCGACGTAAACGCCGTCACCGTGCGCCCGTTCAGATCAAGCACGCTGAACGCCGGCTTGGGCAGCATGCCTTTCTTTTGCCGGTCCGACACGCTATAGCCCAGCACCACCGGCTGGCCGCGCATCGCCTCGGCAAACAGGGCGTCGTAATCCATCTGCGGTTTCAGGCGTTCCAGCTGCTCGCTCAAGCCCGGCACGCCGGCCAGTTCGCCCTTGGCCAGGTCGGCCAGCACGCCATAGCCGGAACTGCTGTCGGGTTCGGGAAACGAGATATCGAAGCCGACCGCGGCCACGCCATAGTGGCCCGTCAATTGCGTCACCAGCCGCGCCTGCACGTCGCGGCCCCAGGGATAGCGGCCGATCTGGTTCAGGCTTTTTTCATCGATATCGACGATCACGATGCGCTTGTCGAGCTGCGGCGCTTCGGCACGCATGCGCATGTCGCCCAGCATGGCGTCCAGCCGGCCCAGGGTATCGACGCCGAAGAGACCGATACTGGCGCAGGCGGCCAGCATCGTCAGCAGCGCACCCAGCAGCAGCCGCGCGCCATGCTTTTTCATTACCGCAAGCCAGCGCATCAGGGCACGTAACCGGGAATGGCCGCCTCGTCGATGGCGTCGATCTGTTCGGGATGCATGTGCTGCCGGGCAAACGCCAGGTACACCTTGCTGCGAATAAAGACATCGAACAGGTCGGGATCGATATGGCCGTTCAGGCTGAAGTGGCCCAGGATGCGCAGCGACTCGGACAGTGACTTGCCCTTTTTATAGGGACGGTCGCGCGCCGTCAGCGCCTCGAAAATATCGGCGATCGCCATCAGCCGCGCCGGCACCGACATCTGCTCGCGCGTCAGCCCGCGCGGATAACCGTTGCCGTCCATGCGTTCATGGTGGCCGCCCGCGTATTCCGGCACCTTTTGCAAATGCTTGGGCCACGGCAATGCTTCGAGCATGCGGATCGACACCGCAATATGGTTGTTGATGATCTTGCGCTCGGCATCGGTCAGGGTGCCGAAACGGATCGTCAGATTCTCCAGCTCATTGGCGTCAAGGAAATCGCGCTCGACACCGTCGGGGCCAGTCCAGCGCCGCGCCGCAATCGTGCGTACCCGTTCCTGGTCGGCCGGCGTCATGCCTTCGCCGCCGATATTGGCATGGCGTAAAAAGTCGCGCTCTTCGCGCAGCACCATTTGCTGCTGGTGCAATGCTTGCGCGATCTCCTGCTGGCGTTCGGGAGCCGCCAGTTGTGCTTTTAATGCGGTAATTTCCACGTCGCGCAGCAGTACTTCGAAGCGCGTGTCGACCAGGTGGATGCGGTCATGGATGGTTTCCAGCTTGGTGGCCTTGTCGACCACGTGCACCGGGGTGGTGATCTTGCCGCAATCGTGCAAGAGGCCAGCCAGCCACAGCTGCTTGCGTTCGTTCTCGCTCAGCTTGAAATCGGCCATCGGTCCCGTATCGACCGCATGCACGGCGTCGGCCAGCATCATGGTCAGTTGCGGCACGAACTGGCAATGGCGGCCCGTGTACGGCGACTTTTCATCGATGCCGATATTGATCAGGTTGACCAACGACTCCAGCAACTGTTCCAGCTGGCGCAGCAGCAACTGATTGGTCAGCGCCACCGCCGCCTGCGCCGCCAACGCCTCGATAAAGCGCTGGTCGGTGGCGGAAAACGCCTGCACCGCCCCGGTCGCGCGATCCTGGGCATTGATCAACTGCAGCACGCCGATCAGCTCACCTTCATGATCGCTCATCGGTACCGTCAGGAAGGACGTGGAACGGTAGCCATAATGGCCGTCAAAGGCGCGCATGCCCGAGAAATTGAAATCGCCCGACTGGTACACATCGTCGATATTGACCGACACGCGGCGATGCGCGGCATACGCCGCCACCGATGCCAGGTTGGGCGCGCCGTCTTCCAGCCACAGCGCCACGCCCGGCACGCCAACCGCCACGCCGGCGCTGGCGCCCTGGCGCAGCCCCAGGCTGTCGTTGATACTGATATGAAATTCCAGGCTGTGCCCATCGGCGCTGGGACGGTACAAGGTGCCGCCGTCGGCGCCCGTCATGTCCTTGGCGACCAGCACGATGCGTTCGAGCAGGGGCGTGATATCGCCACCGTGCAGCATGCCTGCCGCCGCGCCACGGCCCAGTTCGACGCTCAGTTCAGTCAGCTGGTCGAGCCGCTGGGCGATTTGCTCGGGGTGCAGCTGGAGCATGATGGAGGACTGGGGAAGTGGCGACAACCGCAAGTGTACCGTTGCCAGCTGCCGGCTGTACATTATAAAAAGGCAACAACTGAAAATAGATTTCCGAAACGCAACAACTATTAAAAATGCCGTTTCTTGCCCGACAATTAGAATAGAATCAACAATCGTTACACTATAACAAGGCAGCGATGAAATTCACCTTCAGGGGGGTGCGCGGTTCTATCCCCTCGCCCGGCCCGCACACGGTGCGCTACGGCGGCAACACGACCTGCATCGAAGTACGCACGGCCAGCGACGCCCTGCTGGTACTCGATGGCGGCAGCGGCATCTTTGCCCTGGCCGGCGCACTGCCGCCAGGACCCGCCACGGCCCACATCCTGATCACCCACAGCCACTGGGACCATATCCACGGCCTGCCCATGTTCGCCCCGCTGTTCATCCGCGGCAGCCGCGTGCGCCTGTATGGCGCGGCGGATGCGGCCGGCAATGGCATCGAACACGTGATGGCCACCCAGCTGCAGAACAATTATTTTCCCGTCAGCGAAGCGGCCATGGCGGCCGAGATCGACTACCACACCCTGGCCGTCGGCGAGCGCGCGGACGTGGCCGACGCAGTGGTGACGAATGCCAGAATGAACCACCCGGTGATCAACCTCGGCTACCGCATCGAGTCCGGCGGCGCCTCGCTGTTTTTCAGCGGCGACCATGAACCGTTCGACAATCCGCATGCCAGCGGCTCGCCCGCCTATGCGGCTTGCCAGGCCATGATCGCGCAGCGCCAGGCCGCCATCGACCAGACCATTGCCGGCGTCGACGCGCTGATCATGGACTGCTCGTACACGCGTGACGAATACGAAACCAAGCGCGGCTGGGGCCACGGCACCTTCGACGGCGCGTTTGAACTGGCCCTGCGCTGCGGCGCCAAACGGCTGTATTGCACCCACCATGAACCGGGCCGCAGCGACGATCAATTGGAAGCGGCTTTTGCCGACGTAATGGCGCGCTTTGCCGGGCGGCTGGGGGCGTTGCAGGTGTTCCTGGCGGCCGAGGGCATGACCGTAGAGCTGGGCTAAGAGCCTATCCCAGTAGGGAGCGTCTTCTGCTGGCAGTTCATCAGGAGTGCGGACAAGGCGTGAGGAGGACGCGTGGCGAGCCACGCGACGACGATCAACGCAGTCCCCGCTTCCGAGGGGCGCCAGCAGGGGATGTATTCATCTACTGGGACAGGCTCTAAGGCCTGTGTATGTTGGGTAGCGAACGGTGAAGCCGGCGCAAGCGCAGCATGATGACTGCTTGTTTATTCAAGGAGACTGCCATGACCCAGCAAAGCGAAAAAGCGCGCGAACAGCAGCAGCGCGAAGATCAGCAAGCCCAGCATGAAGCGAACAAGAGCCGCCAGCAGGCCGAGCAGGACAAGGGCGCGATCCGCCAGAATGACGGCCTGAAACCGCACCAGGGTGGCGACAAGGGGCCGCGCGGCCAGTAATTCTGACCACCGGACAGATAAAAAAAGGGAGCCTGGACGGCTCCCTTTTCAATCGCGGCGGTACTTCATCACATGATGTGGTGGCCAATCCACCAGGCGACTGCGGCAACAAACGCGGAAGCGGGAATCGTGAAGATCCAGGCCCAGACGATGTTGCCCGCGACACCCCAGCGCACGGCCGACATTTTTTGTGCCGACCCGACGCCGACGATGGCGCCCGTGATGGTGTGCGTGGTCGACACGGGAATGCCCAGCGCCGTCGAGACGAACAGGGTGATGGCACCGCCCGTTTCGGCGCAGAAGCCGCCGACGGGTTTCAACTTGGTGATCTTCTGGCCCATGGTCTTGACGATGCGCCAGCCGCCGAACAGCGTACCGAAGCTGATGGCCGTATAGCACGAGATGATGACCCACAGCGGCGGCATGGCGTCGGCCGCGTTCGAGTAGCCGGCGGCGATCAGCAGCATCCAGATGATGCCGATGGTCTTTTGCGCATCATTGCCGCCGTGACCCAGGCTGTAGGCGGCCGCCGATGCCAGTTGCAGGCGGCGGAACCATTTATCGACCTTGCGCGGCGTCGAGCGCACGAATATCCACGACACCAGCAGCATCATGATCGAGCCGAATACAAAGCCCAGCACGGGTGCGATGACGATGAAGGCGACGGTTTTCCACAGGCCGGCCGCGACCAGCGCGCCCGTGCCCGACTTGGCGACGGCGGCGCCCACCAGGCCGCCGATCAGGGCGTGCGAGGACGACGATGGAATGCCGTAGTACCAGGTAAACAAATTCCAGAAGATGGCGCCCATCAGCGCGCCGAAGATCACGTACTGGTCGATCACTGTCGGGTCAATCGTGCCCTTGCCCACCGTGGCGGCCACGGTCAGCTGGTGGAACACGAAGATGGCCACGAAGTTGAAGGTGGCGGCCATGGCAACCGCGGTCTGCGGTTTCAATACGCCCGTCGAGACCACCGTGGCGATCGCGTTGGCGGCATCGTGGAAGCCGTTCATGAAGTCAAACAGCAGCGCGAGGGCGATCAACAGGCCTAGCACGTAGATGCTGATTTGTATGGTCATTGTAGTTTCTTTTCTGATTCTGGTTCAGGACAGGCCCAACGCTTACGCGTTTTCGACGATGATGCCTTCGATAATATTGGACACATCTTCGCAACGGTCGGTCACGGTTTCCAGAATTTCGTAGATCGCTTTCAGCTTGATCAGGTTACGCACGTCCGGTTCGTCGCGGAACAGTTTGGACATGGCGGCGCGCATCACATGGTCGGCGTCCGATTCCAGGCGGTCGATCTCTTCGCAGATGGCGACGATCTTGCGCGAGTTGTCCATGTTGTGCAGCATGGCGACGGCGTCGCGCACTTTTTCGGTACAGGCCAGCACCAGTTCGGCCAGGCGCTTGGCTTCCGGCGTGACGGCTTTCAGGTCGTACAGCGAGACGGTTTGCGCCGCATCTTCCAGCAGGTCGAGGATGTCGTCCTGGCGCGTGATCAGCTGATGGATGTCGTCGCGGTCGATCGGCGTGATGAAGGTCTTGTGCAGCATTTCCACGGTGGCGTAGGTGACTTTGTCGGCCTGTTTCTCGATGCTTTCGATCGCATGCACGCGGTTTTCCAGGTCATCGAAATTGGTCATCAGGCCGAGCATTTCTTTAGCGCCCTTGACGCACAGTTCCGCGTGCTGGTTAAACAATTCAAAAAACTTGCCCTCAGTGGGCATCAAGCGTCCAAACATGTCATTCTCCGTTAAGCATTGAGTCGTGTTATTTACTACAGAAAGCCGCCCCGTATGAGGGGGCGGCCAATGGAATATCAGTGCTGCTGAGTCTTAGTCGCCTTGGTAAAGCGCCAGGCCACCACTGTAATTGCCAAATTTGGTGTACTGCCCCATGAAGGTGAGGCGGATGCTGCCGATCGGACCGTTACGTTGTTTACCGATGATGATTTCGGCCGTTCCCTTGTCTGGCGAGTCGGGGTTATACACCTCATCACGGTAAATGAACAGGATCACGTCGGCATCCTGTTCAATAGCGCCCGATTCGCGCAAGTCCGACATCACGGGACGCTTGTTCGGCCGCTGTTCCAGCGAGCGGTTCAGCTGCGACAACGCGATCACGGGACAACCGAGTTCTTTCGCCAGGCCTTTCAAGCCCCGTGAAATCTCGGAAATCTCCGTGGCGCGGTTATCGCCCGGGCTATTGGCCGACATCAGCTGCAAGTAATCGACGATGATCAGGCCCAGCTTGCCGCATTGACGCGACAAACGGCGCGAGCGGGCCCGCAATTCGATCGAATTCAAGGCCGGCGTTTCATCGATGTACAACTGGGCGTCGTTCATCTTTTGAATCGCATTCGTCAGGCGTGGCCAGTCTTCGTCGTTCAGGCGGCCCGTGCGCAGACGGTGCTGGTCGAGCTGGCCGACGGAACCGAGCATACGCATGGCCAGCTGGGCGCCGCCCATCTCCATCGAAAACACGGCCACGGGCAAGCCGCTGTCGATGGCCACGTTTTCGCCGATGTTGACGGAAAACGCCGTCTTGCCCATCGAAGGACGGCCCGCCACGATCACCAGGTCGCCCGGCTGCAGACCGGAGGTCATGCGGTCGAGGTCGATGAAACCGGTGGGCACGCCCGTGATTTCACTCTGGTTGTCGCGGCTGTACAGCTCGTCGATACGCTCGACCACCTGCGTCAGCAGGGGCTGGATGGCGGTCCAGCCCTGGGCGCCGCGCGCGCCTTCTTCGGCGATGGCGAAAATCTTCGATTCGGCCTCGTCAAGCATCTGCTTGACTTCCTTGCCTTGCGGGCTGAAGGCCGTGCCGGAGATATCGTCGGCGACAGTGATGAGTTTGCGCAGCACGCCGCGGTCGCGCACGATCTCGGCATAACGCCGGATGTTCGCGGCCGATGGCGTATTTTGCGCCATGGCGTTCAGGTAAGCGAGTCCGCCCACATCATCGGCCTTGCCGAGCTGGGTCAGGGTTTCAAAAACAGTAATGACATCGGCCGGTCTGGAGCCGTTAATCATCTTGACGATTTGCTCGAAGATGATGCGATGGTCATAGCGATAGAAATCCTCCGCATGCATGAAGTCGGCGATGCGGTCATATGCTGCATTGTCGCGCAACAGACCACCGATAACGGATTGTTCTGCTTCGATCGAATGCGGCGGAATACGGAGGGAATCCAGTTGCGGATCAGAGGGGGCGTTCATGGCGCGAATTATACCCGCTTCGGCGTGCTGGCAAAAATAAAGGGCTGAAATTGAGCGAAAAAAAGGCCACAAAAAAGCCGGGCGAACCCGGCTTTTCATCGTGCGGCAATGCTTGCGGGCCAGGCCCGCAGACAATTACGCGTTCGCGTCTGGTACGACAGCGATAACAACTTCCACGACCACGTCGGTGTGCAGAGCAACCGAAACGTTGTGCTCGCCAACGATCTTCAGCGGGCCGGTAGGCATGCGGATTTGTGCTTTTTCAACAGCAAAACCTTGCTTGGTCAGCGCTTCAGCGATGTCGAAGTTGGTGACGGAACCGAACAGACGGCCATCAACACCAGCTTTTTGAGCAACTTGAACGGTCAGGCCGCTCAGTTTTTCGCCCTGGGCTTGCGATGCGGCCAGTTTGGCGGCAGCAGCTTTTTCCAGTTCGGCGCGCTTGACTTCGAATTCAGCCACAGCGGTAGCCGTGGCACGACGTGCCAGGCGTTGCGGGATCAGGAAGTTACGTGCGTAACCGTCTTTGACTTTGACGACTTCGCCGAGGTTACCGACGTTAACAACTTTTTCTAACAGAATGATTTGCATAGTTCTTCTCCAGGAATATCTGACCGATTAAGCGTGGTGCAGATCGGTGTATGGCAGCAGCGCGAGGAAGCGAGCGCGCTTGATTGCGGTGTCGACTTGGCGCTGGTAGTGCGCTTTGGTACCGGTCAGGCGTGCTGGCATGATCTTGCCGTTTTCTTGGACGAAGTCTTTCAGCGTGTCGACGTCTTTGTAGTCGACTTGCTCAACGTGAGCTGCGGTGAAGCGGCAGAACTTCTTGCGTTTGAACAACGGGTTTTGCTGTTTGCGTTTTTCTTTAAGCTTGAGCTTATTTTTGTCGAACTTTTTACCGAATGCCATGTCAGGCTCCTGTATCTAAAATGCGCTAGTCGGGGTGACTGCACTAAAATCAATGATGTGAAACACCAAACTCTTGCTGTTGCGGCTCTTCCTGGCCAGGAAACCCGTGAACTGATACACCCCGCCCAAGCTTGCCTGACTGAACCGGCCTGATATTTCGCCAGCGGCTAGCGCGGCAACATCAAACTCGGTCAAACGGGCAATCCCTGCTTCCATCTGCTGCGAACTGTGTTGCAATACTGCATTCACAATCGGCAGCCCTGCCGGGGTATAGCGCAATATTTCGCGCTCGGCAATGATGGCGGTTACTTGTAGCTGGTTCAGCGCACGATCCTGGTCAAGAATTAAGCTGCTGCTGCGGCAGGAGCGGCTGCTGGTGCTTCGGTGCGGTGGCTTTTGGCCGCGTCTTCGCGTTGTACCGATTTCATCATCGGCGAAGGTGCTGTTTCAGCTTTCTTCATTTTAACGGTCAGGTGACGCAACACGGCATCATTGAATTTGAATGCTGTTTCCAACTCGACCAGGGTCTCGTTGTCGCATTCGATGTTCAGGCAGATGTAGTGTGCTTTAGGCAGCTTTTGGATCGAGTAAGCCATTTGACGGCGGCCCCAATCTTCCACGCGGTGAACCGAACCGCCGCGGGTGGTTACGCTGGCTTTGTAGCGTTCGATCATCGCGGGCACTTGCTCGCTTTGGTCCGGATGGACGATAAAGACTATTTCATAATGACGCATGCAAACTCCTTCAGGTCGGATTGATAATCGCCCACCCCGGCGTCAAGACGGGTGTGGGAAGGTCAGCCGAAGATTATAACCGCCTTTTGCAAACGTTTCAATCATTCCTTCAACAAGCGGCCCGCGCACGGAGCAGGCCAGGCGCTTTTTCCTGCCCATTCCAGTATTTCGCACGAAATTCGCGCAAATAACCGAAATCCCCTTGCATAGTGGGCGATACTGTACAAAAATACAGACTGTTCATATAGACAGCATTTTAGTATGCACCCACCGCTCATGATCAAGCTGACAGCACGACAAGAACAAATTCTGAACCTGATCAAGGACGCGATTGAAAACACGGGTTTTCCTCCCACCCGTGCCGAAATCGCCAATGAACTGGGTTTCAAATCGGCCAATGCGGCCGAAGAGCATTTGCAGGCCCTGGCCCGCAAGGGCGCGATCGAGATTTCGCCTGGCACCTCGCGCGGCATCCGCCTGATCGGTGCGGCAGCCGAAGCAGCGCCATCGAAGGTGCCGGCAGCGCTGCTGATGTCGCTGCCCCTGATCGGCCGGGTGGCGGCAGGCTCGCCCATCCTGGCACAGGAAAACCTGGAAGCGAGCTACAACGTGGACCCGGCCCTGTTCTCGGCCAAGCCCGACTTCCTGCTGAAGGTGCGCGGCTGGTCCATGCGCGACGCCGGCATCATGGATGGCGACTTATTGGCCGTCAAGAAGGTCGACAGCGCCAAGAACGGCCAGATCGTCGTGGCCCGCATCGGCGACGAAGTCACCGTCAAACGCTACAAGAAGACGGGTTCCGTCATCGAACTGCTGCCGGAAAACCCCGACTTCAAGGTCATCACCGTATCGCCGGAAGATGAGTTCGCCCTGGAAGGCCTCGCGGTAGGCTTGATGCGCAGCTGGCATTAAACCACCGCAGGTAAAAAGGGCCGCAACAGCATGACTGTTGCGGCCCTTTTCATTTGTCCGCCCGCTTAGGCATCGAGTGCCTGGCGGAAATCCTCGAGCAAATCGGCTTCATCCTCGATACCCACCGACACGCGGATCAAGGACTCGGCAATGCCCATGCTGGCTCGGCGCTCGGCACCCATCTCATAAAAGATCGTGTGAGCGACGGGAATGACCAGGGTGCGCGTGTCACCGAGGTTGCTCGCTGGAATAGCCAGATTCAGGCGATTCAGGAAATCGAAGCAATCGATGCCATCTTTTAATTCAAAGCTGAACAGCGAGCCATAACTGCGGAACAAGTCCGTCGCCAGCGCGTGCTGCGGGTGCGACGCCAAGCCAGGGTAATGCACGGCCGCCACGCGCGGGTCGGCGACCAGCATGCTGGCCAGCGCCAGGGCATTGGAACAGGTGCGGTCCATGCGCAAGGCCATGGTTTCCGCGCCGACGGCGATATGGTGCGCCGCTTCCGGACCCAGCGATGCGCCGAAATCGCGCAAAGCCTTGGCGCGGATTTGCGCGATGCCCCACTGCGCCGGCGCCGCTTTTTTATAATTGTCGAAAATGTTCGGGTACTGCGTCCAGTCGAACACGCCCGTGTCCGTCAAGCTGCCGCCCAGCGCATTGCCGTGGCCGCCGATGGATTTCGTCAGCGCATTGACCACCAGGCCCGCGCCCACCGCTTTCGGGCGGAACAGATAAGGCGTCGTCATGGTGTTGTCGACGATGTACAAAATGCCGCGTTCCTTGCACAAGGCACCGATCTTTGCCAGGTCGGCGATCTGCGTGCGTGGATTGGCGATGGTTTCCACGAACACGATGCGCGTGGCCGGCGTGATGGCGGCCGCCACATTGGCCACCTCGGTGGCGTCGACGAACGAGACGGCGATGCCCTGCCCCGTCACCGTCTGCCACAGGCTGTTGGTATTACCAAACAAAAAGGCCGACGACACCACATGGTCGCCCGCGCGCAGCAGCGACTGCACCACGGCGCCGATGGCGCCCATGCCGGTGGCGAAACACAAGGTGGCCACGCCATCTTCCATCTTGTTGACCTTGTCTTCCAGCGCGGACACCGTCGGGTTACCCTGGCGGCCGTAGCGAAAGCCCGGCTCCTTGCCCTGGAACACGGAAGCGAGCTGGCGCGCGTCGCTGTAGCCGAAGGCGACGGAGGTGTGCACAGGCTTGTGCAACGAGCCGTGCTCGATACCCTTGCGGCGGTCGTTATGCAGGATGGTGGTGGTAAAGCCGTAGTTTTTTTTATAGTTCATGATCGCGGAGAAAAAAAAGCCCGGCATCGGCCGGGCAGGTTACTTATGCTTCTGTCGTCGCCAGGTTCAGGTTCAGCTGGGAACGTGGCGTATCTTCCGGCGCTGCCGCCTTCGGATGGTGGCGCGCATATTCCAGGCGGTCCAGATATTCCTGCGACACGTCGCCCGTCACGTACACGCCATCGAAGCACGAAGCCTCGAAGTTCGTCAGTGCCGGATTGACGTCGGCAATCGCCTGCTTCAATGCGCCGATATCCTGGTACACCAGGTAATCGGCCGTGATTTCGCGGCACACTTCTTCCGTCGTGCGGCCATAGGCGATCAGCTCATCGCGCGTCGGCATATCGATGCCGTACACGTTCGGGTAAATCACCGGTGGCGCGGCCGAGGCGAAGATGACTTTCGTCGCGCCCGCTTCGCGCGCCATCTGCACGATTTCACGGCTGGTGGTGCCGCGCACGATGGAATCGTCGACCAGCAACACCACCTTATCCTTGAATTCGGACGGGATCGCGTTGAGCTTCTGGCGCACGGATTTCTTGCGCGCCGCCTGGCCCGGCATGATGAAGGTACGGCCGATGTAGCGGTTCTTGATGAAGCCTTCGCGGTATTCGAGGTTCAGCGCCAGTGCCAGCTGGATGGCGGCAGGACGCGAGGAATCGGGAATCGGCATGACCACGTCGATATGCACGTCCGGCAATTCGGCACGGATCTTTTCAGCCAGGTATTCGCCCATTTTCAGGCGCGTGGCGTACACCGAGGCGCCGTCGATGACGGAGTCGGGACGGGCCAGGTAGACGAATTCGAACACGCAGGGATTCAGGCTGGCATTGTCGGCGCACTGAGCGCTGTGCAATTTCTTGTCGGCATCGATGAAGACGGCTTCGCCGGGACCGATGTCGCGCACGAAGCGGAAGCCCATGCCTTCCAGGGCCACGGATTCGGAGGCGATCAGGTATTCGGGGCCTTGCTCCGTTTCATTGATGCCCAGGCACAGCGGACGGATGCCGTGCGGGTCGCGGAAGGCCAACAAGCCCACGCCGGCGATTTGCGCCACGGCGGCGTAGCCGCCCTTGACGCGGCGGTTCAGCACGGTGATGGCCTTGAAGATGGCTTCCGGGTCCAGGTTCAGGCCCGTTGTCGCTTCCTGGATTTCATGCGCCAGCACATTGAGCAGCACTTCCGAATCGGAATCGGTATTGATGTGGCGGCGGTCATTTTTGAACATTTCCTGTTTCAACTGTTCCCAGTTGGTCAGGTTGCCATTGTGCGCCAGGGTGATGCCGAACGGCGCATTCACATAAAACGGTTGTGCTTCCTCTTCGCTCGACGAACCGGCCGTCGGGTAGCGGCAATGGCCGATGCCCGTCGTGCCTTGCAACGAACGCATGTTGCGCGTACGGAAGACGTCACGCACGAGGCCATTGGCTTTGTGCATGGAAAACATACTGCTGTGATTGGTCGCAATCCCTGCCGCGTCCTGACCGCGATGTTGCAAGAGCAACAATGCATCATAGAGCAATTGATTGACAGGTTGATGGGAAACGACGCCGACGATGCCACACATGGTGTGCTCCTAAACTGTGCTACTGATTTTAAAAAAATTCAAAATTTCACATGCTGCGCGTAAGCGGCAGGCAGATAAGGCTTGATGGCACGCGCGCCCTGCTCCGCGAGCGGGCTGAGCAACGCATTTTTCCAGAATGACTGCTGCGGTATGGAAGTCATGCCGCACAAGATGACGGTGGTCAGCACGATCACCAGGCCGCGCGCCACGCCGAACAGGCTGCCCAGAGTGCGGTCGGCCAGGCTCAGGCCCGTCACCTTGACCAGTGCGTCGACCGTCATGGACAGCAATCCCATCAAAATGCGTACGCCGATGAACAGCACCACGAAGGCCAGCAACAGGCGGACGGCTTCGCCCGGCACGGCTTCCGGCAGGAATTTCGCCAGGGTGGCGCCATACGCGTTGGCGATGACGAACGCCACGATCCAGCTGACCAATGACAGTATTTCCTTGACCAGGCCGCGCATCATGCTGATCAGCACGGACGTCACCAGCACGAACAGCACCAGGTAATCGAAGATCGTCACGTCCGTTCAGCCTTGCAACATCACGCTGGTACCAGACTGCCGCCCAGGCCCAGCTTCTGCAGCTTGGCGCGGGTCTTTTCGGCGTCTTCACGGCTGCCGAACGGGCCCACGCGCACGCGGATGCGCTCGCCCGCCGGGCTGGAGACTTTCTGCGTATAGGACTTGATGCCCGCTTCGCGCAGCTTGTCCTGCAATTCATCGACCTTGTCCTGCGTCGCCAGGGCCGCCACCTGCACCACGAACTTGCCGCTGCCGGCGTCGTGTGCCTTGTCTTGTGCTTTCTCTTGCGGCTTGTCCAGCGCCTTGCCTTCCAGAATCGCCATGGCGCGCGCGGCATCGTCGGCCGATTGCGCCGGCTTGGCAGGCTTGGCTTCCGGTTTTACCTCATGCTTGGGTTCCGGCTTCGATTCCACCTTGACCTCGTGCTTCGGTTCCGGCTTGGTTTCGTGTTTCGGCTCAGGCTTCGGCTCCACCTTGACCGGTTTGGGCTCAGGCTTGGGCTCGGGTTTCGGTTCCACATAGGCCGGCTTGGCAGGCGCAGGCTGGACGGCGGCCAGCACGGGCGCAGGTACCGCTGCTGGTGCCGGCGTGGGCTTGGCCGCTGGCGGCAGGGGCGCGTCGATGATTTCCTCGGACTGGTCCAGGCCATTGTGCGCAGACGCCTGAGCGGGCGCGGCCGGCACGGGAGCGGGCACAGGCGCAACGGCCTTTTCTTTCGACGGAATGTCGATGGCGATATCGTTGAAAGGCGCTTTCGGCTCGGAATCGAGCAGCATCGGCAAGCCGACAGCCACACCCAGGGCCAGGGCGATGGCACCGACCAGGCGGCGGCGGGCGCGCTTCTTTTCAGGCAAGACCGGGTCCGGCGCTTCCTTGCCGCCACGGCGCGAACCGCCGCCACCGGAGGTGTTGGCGGCGCGCTTGCGGGTCGGCGACTGTGCTTCGCCAGGGACATAAAAGCCGCTGTCTTCGCCAGAGGATTCTTGCTTGTTTTTAAACAGTTTCGAGAACAAGCCCATGCGTGATTTTCAGTCGAGTGCGTTTCAGTGAAGTGAGGATTTTCTGGCCTTCATCACGCCGGCAACGGTGAGGAAAGAACCAAAGACCACAATTCTATCATTCTCACCGGCCCGGCTCATTGCATTTGCAAAAGCTTGTGCCGGATCATCGAAAATAGACACAGTATGCTCGCTGCTGTCGGGCTTATCTTCGAGCATGATCTGCACCTTGGCGGCCAGCTCGGAAGCCGTGGCCGCGCGCGGCGACGGCAAGCCCGCCAGGCACCAGTGGTCGACGTGTTCGCTCATCGCGGCCAGCACGCCATCGATATCCTTGTCGTGCATGGAGCCGAACACGGCATAGGTGTACGGGTGAAACCCCATGTTGCCCAGGTTCTGGTTCAGCGCCGCGGCCGCGTGGGGGTTGTGCGCCACGTCGAGGATCACGCTGGGGCGGCCCGGCAAGACCTGGAAGCGACCCGGCAATTCCACCGTCACCAGGCCCGTGCGCACTTCCTGCGCGCCCACGGGCAGTTTCAGCCTCAGCACTTCCAGCGCGGCCAGCACGGCCGTCGCATTCAGGATCTGGTTGGCGCCGCGCAAGCTCGGGTAGGCCAGCGAATTGCGGCGCTGCTCGCGTCCGCCGTAGTTCCACTGCTGCTTGTCGCCCGAATAGTTGAAATCACGGCCCATCAGCCACAGGTCGGCGCCGATGGCGGTCGCATGGTCGATCAGCGACTGCGGCGGCACGGGGTCGCTGCAGATGGCCGCCTTGCCCGCACGGAAAATACCGGCCTTTTCAAAGCCGATCGCTTCGCGCGTGTCGCCCAGGTAATCCGTATGGTCGATGTCGACGCTGGTGACGATGGCCACATCGGCGTCGATCACGTTGACGGCATCGAGGCGCCCGCCCAGGCCCACTTCCAGGATGGCCACGTCCAAGTTGGCTTGCGACAGCAAATACAGGATGGCCAGGGTGGTGAACTCGAAATACGTGAGCGGCGTGTCACCGCGCACGGCTTCGACGGCATTGAAGCTGGCAACGAGCTGTTCGTCGCTGGCCATCTCGCCCAGCACGCGCGCGCGCTCGTTAAAATCGAGAAAGTGCGGCTTGATGTACAGCCCCACTTTGTAGCCGGCACGCAACAGCACGGATTCCAGCATGGCGCAGGTGGACCCCTTGCCATTCGTGCCCGCCACCATGATCACGGGGCAAGTAAACGCCAGTTGCATGCGTGCCTTGACGGCTTGCACGCGATCCAGGCCCATGTTGATCTGGGTTTCCGAATGGCGGGTTTCCAGCATGGCGAGCCAGTCTGGCAATGACGTAGGGAGGTTTTGCATGGGAGACTTCTTGAAGGATGCGATGCGCAAGGCGCAGAAGAGATATAACGAGGCAGGACGATGCAGGTCGGGTTAGGCCAAAGACCGTAACCCGACGCCAGCGGCAAATTAAGCCAGCACTTCCACAGCCTGGTTTTGCAACAAGGCCAGCAGACGCGCGATTTCTTCGCGCATCTTGCGGCGGTCGACGATCATGTCGACGGCGCCCTTGGTGACGAGGAACTCGGCGCGCTGGAAGCCTTCCGGCAGTTTTTCGCGCACGGTGTTTTCAATCACGCGCGGGCCGGCAAAGCCGATCAGCGCTTTCGGCTCGGCGATCACCACGTCGCCCATGAAGGCGAACGAGGCGGACACACCGCCCATGGTCGGGTCGGTCAGCACGCTGATGAATGGCAATTTCTTTTCCGACAGCTTGGTCAGCATGGCCGTGGTTTTCGCCATCTGCATCAGCGACAGCAAGCCTTCCTGCATGCGCGCGCCACCGGTGGCGGTGATGCAAATGAACGGCACTTTCTGTTCCAGCGCGATTTGCGCGCCGCGCACGAAGCGCTCGCCCACGACGGAGCCCATGGAGCCGCCCATGAATTCGAATTCGAAACACGCGACGACGACTGGCAAGCTCATGATGGCGCCCCCCATGACGACCATCGCATCCGTCTCGCCCGTCGCTTCCATGGCGGACTTCAGGCGGTCCGGGTATTTCTTGCTGTCCTTGAACTTCAGGGTATCGACAGGCAGGATTTCCTGGCCGATTTCATAGCGGCCGCCCGCGTCGAGCAGGCTGTCGAGGCGCTCACGCGCGCGGATGCGCATGTGATGATCGCATTTCGGGCACACGTGCAAATTCGATTCCAGGTCCGTACGGTACAGCACGGCTTCGCACGACGGGCACTTGACCCACAGGCCTTCCGGCATGGTCTTGCGCGCGGCGGCATCAGAACGCTGGATGCGCGGTGGCAGCAGTTTTTCCAACCAACTCATATTTTCTCCTTGGGCCCTTGTAGGGGTAGCGTCGGTGGACGCCCCCGGCAGACGGTAAACGGCGACGCCCCGCAGGGTGCCACCAAAAATTTTATCTATTGCACAATAACAGGCAAATCAGTGGCCGAAGTGTAGCCGTTTATCGCCGGGCTGTCGAACTTTGCCGTCAACGCATCTTGCGTAAACGGCAAGCTTGCTCAGGCATCCAGGGCGGCGCGGATGCCTGCCGTAAAGCTGCGCACGGCGTCCACGGCGCCGCCTTCCGGCGCATTTTCTATCTCCTGGATGATGCGGCTGCCGATCACGACGGCATCGGCCACCTTGGCAACGGCCTTGGCCGTGGCGCCATCGCGGATGCCGAAGCCCACGCCGATAGGTAATTTTACATGCTGGCGGATGGCCGCGAGACGTTCCGCCACCTGTTCCGTATCAATGTTACCGGCGCCCGTGACGCCCTTGAGCGACACATAATAGCTGAAGCCGCCGCCAACCTTGGCCACTTGCGCGATGCGCTCTTCGGTCGAGGTGGGCGCCAGCAGGAAGATCAGGTCGAGGCCGGCTTCGCGCATGGCGGCACCAAAC
Source organism: Janthinobacterium tructae (assembly GCF_006517255.1). NCBI lineage: Bacteria > Pseudomonadati > Pseudomonadota > Betaproteobacteria > Burkholderiales > Oxalobacteraceae > Janthinobacterium > Janthinobacterium tructae. Next base: position 2,679,347 of record NZ_CP041185.1, read on the forward strand.
TCCTCGCACTCTTCCGGCGGATAGTCGACGACGATGGCGCCATCGGCGCCGGCCGCTTGCGCGGCGGCAATGAAGGCGGCGCTGCCGATACGCTCGATGGGATTCGCATAGCCCATCAGTACCACGGGCGTCGTCTGGTTCGTTACGCGGAACTGGCGTACATAGCCGAACACATCGTGGATGCCGACGTTGAATTTCAATGCGCGCTCGCAGGCGCGCTGAATGACGGGGCCTTCGGCCATGGGATCGGAAAACGGTACGCCCAGTTCCAGTATGTCGGCGCCGCCCTCGACGAGCGCGTGCATCAGGGGCACGGTGGCGTCAGGGCCGGGGTCGCCGGCGGTAATGAAGGTGACCAGGCCGGTCTTGTTGTTGGATTTTAAGTTGGCAAAGGTGGCGGCGATACGGGACATGGATAGCTTTCTTTATCGGTGGGAGATGTCGGCTTACGCGCTGGCGCGCTAAGCCGACCTACGCGTTATTGAAAATTGACAGTTATTTAACTGAAATTCAATCCCATGCGCTCCGCCACGGTATGCATGTCCTTGTCGCCACGGCCCGACAGGTTGGCCAGCACGATCTGGTCTTTCGGCAAGGTGGCCGCCAGCTTGGCCGCGTAGGCCAGCGCGTGCGACGATTCCAGGGCGGGGATGATGCCTTCGATATGGCAGCAGTCGTGGAACGCCTGCAGCGCCTCGTCATCCGTGATGGACACGTATTGCGCGCGGCCCAAGTCTTTCAACCACGCATGTTCCGGACCCACGCCGGGATAATCGAGGCCGGCCGAGACGGAATGCGTCTCGATGATCTGACCGTTTTCATCCTGCAACAGATAGGTGCGGTTGCCGTGCAGCACGCCCGGAAAACCGGCCGCCAGCGAAGCGGAGTGCTTGCCCGTATTCAATCCTTCACCGGCCGCTTCCACGCCGATCAGTTTTACATCCTTCTGGTCGATGTACGGGTAAAAGATGCCCATGGCGTTCGAGCCGCCGCCGATGCAGGCGACCACATAGTCGGGCTGGCGGCCCGTCATTTCCGGCATCTGCACCAGGCACTCCTCGCCGATCACGGACTGGAAGTCGCGCACCATCATCGGGTAAGGATGGGGTCCGGCCACGGTGCCGATGATATAAAAGGTGTTTTCGATGTTGGTGACCCAGTCGCGCATGGCTTCATTCAGCGCATCCTTGAGGGTCTTCGAGCCCGATTCGACCGGTACGACGGTGGCGCCCAGCAATTTCATGCGGTACACGTTTTGCGCCTGGCGCTTGACGTCTTCGCTACCCATGTAGACCACGCATTCGAGTCCGAAGCGGGCGCAGATGGTGGCCGTGGCCACGCCGTGCTGGCCCGCGCCCGTCTCGGCGATGATGCGCGGCTTGCCCATGCGCCTGGCCAGCAGGGCCTGGCCGATCACGTTGTTGATCTTGTGCGCGCCCGTGTGGTTCAAGTCTTCGCGCTTGAAATAGATTTGTGCGCCACCGGCCATCTCGGACCAGCGCTTGGCGTGGTAGATGGGCGATGGACGGCCGACGAAGTGCTTGAGCTCATAGCGGAATTCTTCGAGGAATTCCGGGTCAGCGCTGTAGCGCGCATAGGCGTCTTTCAGCTCGTCCAGCGCGTGCGTGAGCGTTTCGGCAACAAACGCGCCGCCGTACGGGCCGAAGTGGCCGCGCAGGTCGGGAAACGGATAATCGGTGGCGTGGAACAATGCGGCGGCGGCGCCGGGCGCTGTGGTGTGGTCATTCATGGTGGTTTCCTCTGGCAATGATGGCATCGGCATCCTGCACCGCGGCGATAAACGCGCGGACACGGGACGCGTCCTTGATGCCCTTGGACGCTTCGACACCACTGCTGATGTCGACGGCGTAAGGGCGCACGCGCACCACTGCGTCAGTCGCGTTTTGTACGCTCAAGCCACCACTTAAAACGACCCGAGGCGCGAGTTCTTCTGGAATGAGGGACCAATCGAATACCTTTCCTGCACCGCCATACGCATCCACATAGGTATCCAGCAAAAGGCTGGCAAACAGGGGACTGGCGGCGCGATAGCGCTGCTCGTATTCTAGCAAATCTTCACGGGAGGTGTCAGGTTTGACGCGGAACACTTGCGTAAACGGCGTATTGACGGCCCAAGCGAGCGCCGCGCTGTGTTCCGGTGTCTCGTCGCCATGAAATTGCAGCAGAGATAACGGCGCCACGGCCCTGGTGGCCCGCACTTCTTCCACGGTGGCGTTGACGAACAAGCCCACCGTCGTCACGTAAGGCGGCATGGCGGCGATCAGGGCCGCCGCCTGCTCGGGCGTCACGTAGCGGGGGCTTTTCGGATAAAACACGAAGCCGATGGCGTCGGCGCCCGCCGCCACGACCGCCTGTATGTCTTCGGCGCGGGTCAGGCCGCAGATCTTGATGCGTGTGCGTGGCATGTTATTCCTTAAGGTAAGCCGTCAGAACCAGGGCAAGGCGCTGCTGCTGTCTTGCGGCAACTCCCACTTGGGGTCGTAATCGATCTGCGCCAGGTACAAGCCGTCCGGCATGAAGGTGGGCGCGGCAGCATGGCGATCTTTACTTTCCAGCAAGTGCCCCAGCCATTCCGGCTTTTCGCGCCCCGTGCCGATGTAGACGAGCGAGCCGACCAGGTTGCGCACCATGTGGTGCAAAAAGGCATTGGCCGTGATGGTAAAAATGACGCAATCGCCGCGCCGCTCGATGCGGATGTCGTGCATCAGCTTGACGGGCGACTTGGCCTGGCATTGCGCGGCGCGGAAGGCCGTGAAGTCGTGCCAGCCCAACAGCGGCTGCACGGCCTGGCGCATCAGTTCCACGTCCAGCGGACGGAAAAAGAAGCCGGCGCGCCCTTCCACCAGCGGCGAACGGGTGGCGTTGTTGTACAACACATAATGATAGGTACGCGCGCGCGCACTGAAGCGGGCGTGGAAGAAATCGTTGACGGTGGGGTCACCTTCGAGCTCCTTGGCCCAGCGCACGGCGATCGATTTCGGCAGGAAGGCGTTGACGCCGCGCACCCACGAGTGCACGTCGCGGTTCAGTTCCGTATCGAAATGCACCACTTGCTCAAGCGCATGCACGCCCGTGTCCGTGCGGCCGGCGCAGGTGGTGGCCAGGCGCACGCGGGCAAACTGCTCCAGCGCGTTTTCCAGCTGGTCCTGCACCGTCTGCCCATCTTCCTGTTTCTGGTATCCATGCCAGGCCGTGCCGTCGTACTGCAGGCCGAGGACGATACGCTTGAATGGGGTTGCTGTCGTAATATTTTGCATCCAAGCATTATACCGACGCAAAGGCGGCCCCGCCTTCCGGCCACGCAAGCGCCTGAGACGGCGTTCAGGGCAAGGCGCGCGGTCGAAGACAGTACGAATAGTACGGCGAGACCGTGCAACGCAGCCATGGACGTCGTATCAGGTGCTTAGCCCAGCAAAGCTCTCATCGTATTCGCCTTCGCAACCTGCTCTTCGCTGCCGCCTTTGATGACCTCGTCGATCAGCTCACGCGCGCCTTCCTTGTCGCCGATTTCCTGGTAAGCGATCGCCAGGTCCAGCTTGGTATCCATTTCCATGTGGATGGCCGACAAGGGGTCATCCACGCCCACGCTGGCCGTCTTGCCATCGTTGAGGTCCAGGTCGATGCCGGACAGGTCGAATTCTTGTGCCGGCGGTATGGCTTCCGGCAAGGTCGCTGGCGTTTGCGCATCGTCAAACAGGCTGTCGATGGACGACTCGGCCGTCGCGACGGGCGCGGCAGCGGGCGCCACCGGCTCGTCGAGGTCGAAATGGGCCAGGTCCACGTCTTTCAACGGGTCAGGCAAAGGCGTCAAACCGGCGCCCAGGCCATTCACGGGGCCGGCTGGCGGCTCCAGGTCGAGGCCGAAATCCATGCTGGCATCATACTGCGCCTCCTGCGGAGTGGACTGCGGCTTGCTGTCCGGCCCCGGCATGACGATCGGGTCGCTGGTGGAAACGGGCTCGAAATCGAGGCTGTCGAGGTCAAAATCGAGGGGGGCGCGTGCATCGCGGGCGCTCACCGAGGAAACCGGCTCTGCCGGCGCCAGGTCAGCCGATGGGGCAGGCAGATCGTCGGGCAAGTCCATGCTCTGGCCATGCAAGTCGTCGCCGGCGCCCTTGCTCAGGCTGACGACGGCATCGTCTTCCGTGTCGCCATACAGGGGATTGGTGGGATCGAGCGCCAGGCCCAGCGCGGCCGCCTGCGGCCACTCTTCGCCCTGGCCACGCGTCAGGCTGTAGAGCTCGCTGGCCTGGTCTTCAAACGCGCGCACATCGCTGCGGGCCGAATAGATTTCCAGCAACTTCAAGCGGGCCGCATGGCGCTCGGGGTGGATGCGCAAGGCTTCCTTGAGGATATCTTCCGCCTGGCCATCGCGGCCGTAGGCAATATACACGTCCGCTTCGGCGACGGGGTCTGTTTCATTCGCATCGAGCATGCTGGCGCCCGCTGCGGCAGCCACGCCGGCTGCTGCGGCGGCGCCCGTACCGAACAGGTGGTTGCTCGCTTCGGACTGCTGCTCTTCCGGCGCCAGGCCCGATGGCGGCGTCACCGGCGCTTCCGGTTCAAGCACGGGCGCCACGCTCTCTGGCGCAGGCGGCGCGTCCTTGCGGCGGCGCGCGATCACCAGCGCAGCCACGGCGGCCAGCAATGCGGCCAGGCCGATGCCGATGGCCCCCAGGTGATCATTGATCTTGTCGGTGATGGTCGGCTCCAGCGGCGATGGTTTTCTCACCAGCGGCACCGGTTTCGCCTTGGGTACGGGAGGCAGGGCTTCGGCCGGCGCGCTGGCGACGGCGCTGGCCGCTGCACTGGCCGATGCGCTGGCAGCGGCCTCGGCCGGCTTGGCGGGCGCGGGAGCGCTCTTGTCGGCCATGGCCTTGCTCTTGACCGCCATCAACTTTTCCAGGTCGCTGACGTTCTTTTCCAGCTCCTTGACACGGGCGGCCGCTTCATCGACCTGCTTCGCCTTGGCAATCTTGTCTTCCTCGCTGGCGACGGCGCTCTTGCCGGCCGACTTGGCCGCCGGCTCCGCCTTCGACAGTGTCAGCTTGTCTTGCGATTCGCTCACGGCCGTCGGCTTTTCCTGGACCTTGGTCGCGCCGATCTTGCCAGCCGTGCTTTGCGTCGCCTGCGCCGCCTTGGCCGGCTTGCTTTGCGATACCTGACCCGCCAGCTTGTTGCGGTAGGCTTCGAAATCGATGGCGTGCGCCGTCACGACGCCCTTCGCTTCGGCCGCGTCGGTGGCGCGCACGGCATCCGCCCCCGGTACGGCCAGGATGCGCCCCGCCTGCATGCGGTTCATGTTCTCGCCCCTGAAGGCATCGGGATTGGCGCGGTACAGGGCGACGAGCATCATGTCGAGCGACACGCCCGATGGTTTCAGCTCGCTGGCGATGCGGCTCAGGGTGTCGCCCGCCCTGACCTTGTATTCGCCCGCCGCCTTTTTCGCGGCCGGTGCCGTATCAGCTGCGGTCGGCTTGCCCTTGCCTGGCTGCACGGGCGCCGTCACTTGCGCGCCGCGCGTCTGGCGCGTTTCGGGCGTATCGAGCACGAACGCATATTCGCGTACTTGCCGGCCATGCTTGCCGCTCAACTCCAGCAGCAAATCGACCAGCGGCTCGGTCAACGGCTGGGCCGAACTGATACGCACGAAAGGCTTGCCATTGCGCGTCTCGATGGCGAAGGTCAACGCATTCAAGGCGGGATTCAAATCCACCACGGCCTGGCGGTAGGCGTCGGGCGGGGCCAGCTTTGCCAGCAGCGACGACGCTTCGTCTGGTTTGACCGCCGTCAATTCGATTTCGGCGCGCAATGGCTGGCCGACGGCGGACAGCACGGTAATCTTGCCCAGCTCGGCTGCGGATACCGCCGGTGACAACAACACCGCACAGGCGACAGCGCTGCTGAGTGTTTTAATGGCAAGGGAGGCGACCCGGGGACGAGTATGTACAGGCATAGTTGGCGGCATCTTAGTTGACATGGGAAAACTGTTACTTTTCCAGAGGTATCAACATATCATCATGCCCAGAGCTATGCAAGCTCCGCATGGTTGAGCCTTGACGGGCTCAGGGCGAAAAAAAAGCCGGGAAAACAGCCCCGGCTTGATCTGCATCAGCGATTGATTGCTGAATTATTGCTGTTACGCGTCGAGCAAAATACGCAGCATGCGGCGCAGCGGCTCGGCCGCGCCCCACAGCAATTGGTCGCCCACGGTGAAGGCGGACAGGTATTCGCCGCCCATGCTCATCTTGCGCACGCGGCCGACGGGAATCGTCAGGCTGCCCGTGACGGCTGCCGGCGACAGGTCGCGCACGGACGCTTCGCGCGTGTTCGGGACCAGCTTGACCCATTGATTGTTGCTGGCGATGATGTCGTTGATTTCATCGAGCGGCACGTCTTTTTTGAGCTTGATGGTCAGCGCTTGCGAATGGCAGCGCATGGCGCCGATGCGCACGCACAGGCCGTCGACAGGAATTTCTTTGGTGCCAAAGTCGATGCCGCGGCCGAGGATCTTGTTCGTTTCCGCGCCCGCCTTCCACTCTTCCTTCGACTGGCCGTTGCCCAGGTCCTTGTCGATCCACGGAATCAGGTTGCCGGCCAGCGGCGCGCCGAATTGCTTGATTTCATCCGGGGAATAGCCGTGCTGGGTGGCCAGCACCTGGCGGTCGATTTCCAGGATGGCGGAAGCGGGGTTGTCCAGCAGCGCCTTGACGGAGCTGTTGATGGTGCCAAATTGCGTCAGCAGTTCGCGCATATGCTGCGCGCCGCCGCCCGATGCCGCCTGGTACGTCATCGACGTCATCCAGTCGATCAGGTCGTGCTGGAACAGGCCGCCCAGGCCCATCATCATGCAGGAAACGGTGCAATTGCCGCCGATGTAATTCTTGACGCCCTTGCCCAGCGCATCCTTGATGACGTGCAGGTTGACGGGATCGAGCACGATGACGGCGTCTTTTTCCATGCGCAAGGTCGAGGCCGCATCGATCCAGTAGCCATTCCAGCCGCTGGCGCGCAGCTGCGGGAAGACGGCGCTGGTGTAGTCGCCGCCCTGGCAGGAAATGATGATGTCGCACTTGGACAGTTCGGCGATGTTGTTGGCATCCTTGAGGATGGTTTCATTCTTCGCCATGGCCGGCGCGGCGCCGCCCGTGTTCGAAGTGGTGAAAAACACCGGTTCGATGTGGGCGAAATCGCCCTCTTCCTGCATGCGCTGCATCAGGACCGAACCGACCATACCGCGCCAACCTACCAAGCCAACTAATTTCATTACCATTCCTCAAGATGAGACGGCGACTGCCGTCATTAGACTATTTTATCCCAGTGCTTTTACAACTGCATCACCCATCGCCTCGGTACCGACTAATGTCGTGCCCGCTTCATGGATATCGGCCGTGCGCAAGCCCTGCGCCAGCACTTGCTTGACGGCAGCCTCGATACGGTTTGCCTGCTCTTCACGATTCAGCGAATAGCGCAGCATCATGGCGGCCGACAAAATCGTCGCCAGCGGATTGGCGATGCCCTTGCCCGCGATATCGGGCGCCGAACCGTGCGACGGCTCGTACAAGCCCTTGTTGTTGGCATCCAGCGAAGCGGACGGCAGCATGCCGATCGAGCCCGTCAGCATGGCGGCCGCGTCCGACAAGATGTCGCCGAACATGTTACCGGTCACCATGACGTCGAATTTCTTCGGCGCCCGCACCAGCTGCATGGCCGCGTTATCGACATACATATGATCGAGCGCCACGTCCGGATATTCCTTGTGCACATCGATGACGATGTCTTTCCAGAACTGGAAGGTTTCCAGCACGTTCGCCTTGTCCACGCTGGTCAGGCGCTTGTCGCGCTTTTGCGCCGCCTGGAAAGCCACGTGGGCGATGCGGCGGATTTCGCCTTCCGCATAGCGCATGGTGTCAAAACCTTCGCGCTGGCCCTTGAACGGACCGTCCGGGCACTCGCGCACGCCGCGCGGCTGGCCGAAATAGATGTCGCCAGTCAATTCGCGGATGATCAGGATATCGAGGCCGGAGACCACTTCCGGCTTCAGGGTCGAGGCGCCCGCCAGTTCCGGATACAAAATGGCCGGACGCAGGTTGGCGAACAGGCCCAGGTTCTTGCGCAAGCCCAGAATCGCCTGCTCGGGACGGAACTGGCGCTCCAGGCTGTCGTACTGGTAGTCGCCGACGGCGCCGAACAGCACGGCATCAGCCGCTTTCGCCAGCGCCAGGGTGGCTTCCGGCAGCGGGTGACCATGGGCCGCATAGCCGGCGCCGCCCACGGGTGCCGTTTCCAGCTCGAACGATTCGCCCAGCACGTTCAACACCTTGACGGCTTGCGCGACGATTTCAGGACCGATGCCGTCGCCGGGTAAGATTGCAATTTTCATATTTTTATCGATCAAATGACGTTGGCGAGCCACGGTTGGCTATTCAAATGGCGCTCTTCGAAGGCGCGGATATCGTCGGCATGGCGCAGGGTCAGGCCGATATCGTCGAGGCCATTCATCAGGCAATACTTGCGGAAGGCGTCGATCTCGAATGGATACGAGACGGAACCATTGCTGGTGCGCACGCATTGCTGCTCCAGGTCCACCACCAGCTTGTAGCCGGGGAAGGCCTTGACTTCATTGAACAGGTGCTCGACCTGGCTTTCCGACAGCACGATGGGCAGCAAGCCGTTCTTGTAGCAATTATTGAAGAAGATGTCGGCGAACGAGGGCGCGATGATGGCGCGGAAGCCATATTGATCGAGCGCCCACGGCGCGTGTTCGCGCGAGGAGCCGCAGCCGAAGTTCTTGCGCGTGAGCAAGATCGAGGCGCCCTGGTAGCGCGCCTCGTTGAGCACGAACTCGGGGTTCAGCGGGCGGCGGCTGTTGTCCTGGCCCGGTTCGCCATGGTCGAGATAACGCCATTCGTCGAACAGGTTGGGGCCGAAACCGCTGCGGTGGATCGATTTCAGGAATTGCTTCGGGATAATCGCGTCGGTGTCGACGTTGGCGCGGTCCAGCGGGGCGACCAGGCCTTCGTAAATCGTAAATTTATCCATGCTGTTTCTACTCGGTAGGACGGGCGGCGCTATGCGCCGGCACGTCACGGTTTATTTTCCGCCGGCGCCAGTGACGACCTGGCCGACTTTCTGCACATCGCGGCCGATGCCGGAGACGGTGTTGCAGCCGGACAGGACGACGGTGACGATGAGGAGGGCGAAGAGTTTTTTCATGATGATTTCTTGATAGTAAGTAAGGGACCAGAAACGCTAGTGTACGCCAGCGGCGCCGGTCCCTGCCCTCATCGCAAGCCCCGCACGTCGACAAAGTGGCCGGCGATGCCCGCCGCCGCCGCCATCGCGGGTGACACCAGGTGGGTACGGCCTCCCTGCCCTTGCCGGCCCTCGAAGTTGCGGTTCGAGGTCGAGGCGCAGCGTTCGCCCGGCTCCAGACGGTCCGCATTCATGGCCAGGCACATGGAGCAGCCCGGCTCGCGCCACTCGAAACCGGCATCCTTGAAGATGCGGTCCAGTCCCTCGCGCTCGGCCTGGTCCTTGACGAGACCGGAACCGGGTACCACCAGCGCCAGGGTGACGTTCGAGGCGCGGTACTTGCCGCGCACCACGGCGGCCGCCGCGCGCAAGTCCTCGATGCGCGAATTGGTGCAGGAACCGATGAAAACCTTGTCGATGCGGATGTCTTCGATGGCGGTATTCGGTTTCAGGGCCATGTAGACCAGCGCCTTTTCCATCGCATCGCGCTTGACGCTGTCTTTTTCCTGGTCTGGATCGGGCACGCGGCCATCGATACCGACCACCATCTCGGGCGATGTGCCCCAGGTCACCTGCGGCACGATGTCTTGCGCGTTGAGGGTGACGACCAGGTCGAAGCGGGCGCCCGGGTCCGAATGCAGGGTGCGCCAGTAGGCCACGGCGCGTTCCCAGTGCGGACCGGCCGGCGAAAACGGACGGCCCTTGACATAATTGATGGTGGTGTCGTCCACGCCGATGATGCCGGCGCGCGCGCCCGCCTCGATGGCCATGTTGCACACCGTCATGCGTCCTTCCATCGACAGGGAGCGGATGGCCGAGCCGCCGAACTCGATACAGTAACCGGTGCCGCCAGCCGTACCGATCTTGCCGATGATGGCCAGCACGATATCCTTGGCCGTCACGCCGGCCGGCAAGGCGCCGTCAACTTGCACCAGCATGGACTTGGATTTCTTTTGCAGCAAGGTTTGCGTGGCCAGCACGTGTTCCACTTCGGACGTGCCGATGCCGTGCGCCAGCGCGCCAAAGGCGCCGTGCGTGGAGGTGTGCGAGTCGCCGCAGACGACCGTCATGCCGGGCAGGGTCGCACCCTGCTCAGGGCCGATCACATGCACGATACCCTGGCGCTTGTCGTTCATGTTGAAGTAGGTCAAGCCGTAATGCTTGGCGTTCTTGTCCAGCGTTTCCACCTGCAGGCGCGAGACCGGATCGGCAATGCCGTCGATGCGGCTGGTGGTGGGCACGTTATGGTCGGCCACGGCCAGGTTGGCGGAAATGCGCCACGGCTGGCGGCCCGCCACGCTGAGACCATCGAAGGCTTGCGGGCTGGTGACTTCGTGCAGCAGGTGCCGGTCGATATACAAAATTGTCGTGCCATCATCTTCGGCCCGAACAACGTGGGATTCCCAGAGTTTGTCGTAAAGCGTCTTCATCATGATTTATGCAGCGTTGCCACAGCCTGTTTAAGTGATCTGTCGTACTGATCGAAGGGATCGGCAATGATTATGCCATATATTGTGCAATGCAGAAGCAAAAGCCGCCCCAGCGTGGAATGGGCGATACAAAATTCGGCCTGCCTTGCGGATATGGTTAAAAAATTGCTGATACGAAAATCCGCCAAAATGCCGGCGGGGCGAATAAAAATCGAAAAAAATCGAAAAAAAAGCCCGCTGCAGAGGTCTGCAGCGGGCTTGGTGTGCTTGCCGGTGTTTCTAGGCAGCCATGCGCACACTTCCCCTGCAACCATCCATCAGGAACGATAGGCCTACGACCAGCACCAGCTCGCCCTCGGCCGAGCGGGCGGTACCGGTAATGCCTTCCACGGTGATGGCCGTCATCGGCTTGATCACCAGGTCGGCCGTACCGTCGACGGCTGCCACGGCGAGAATGTACGGCTGTGGCGCAGCGACAACAATGCCCACGCGTTCGCTGCACGATTCGTATCCCAGGGCGCCGGCCAGCGAGCGCACGGGCAATGGACGGCCCTGGTCTTTCAGCACGGGCGCGCCGCCCACTTCCATGAAGGTTTCCGGCAATTCGACGACGCGCTGCACCACTGCCATCGGCAACGCCAGCGCGGCGCCCGAGGTGGACACCAGCATGGTCGGCACGATGGACAGCTCGATCGGCAGGCGGATGGCGAACTTGGTGCCCTTGCCCAGCGTCGACTCGATGTGGATGGCGCCGCGGTTTTTCTCCACGGCCGTCTTCACCACGTCCATGCCCACGCCGCGTCCGGAGACGCTGGATGCGACTTCCTTGGTCGAGAAGCCCGGCAAGAACACCAGCTGGAAGCATTCGTCGTTGCTCAATTGCGCGTTTTCGCTGATCAAGCCCTTTTGCTGGGCCTTGCTGCGCAGGAAGGCCGGGTCCATGCCCTTGCCATCATCCTGCAGCACGATCATGACACTGTTGGCTTCCTGCCAGGCCTTCAGCGAAATATACGATTTGGCGGGCTTGCCAGCGGCCAGGCGCGCTTCCGGCGATTCGACGCCATGGTCGAGCGAATTGCGCAGCATGTGCACCAGCGGATCGTACAGGCTGTCGACCACCACGCGGTCGACTTCGGTCTCCGCGCCCTCGATGGTCAGCTCGACATCCTTGCCCAGGTCTTTTGCCAGCTCGCGCACCAGGCGCGGGAATTTCTGGAACAATCGGCCCACGGGCTGCATGCGCGTGGCCAGCGTGGCCCGCTGCAGTTCCGTCGAGTAGCGCGACGCGCGTTCCAGGGTTTCCGCCAGGGTCGCCATCAGGGTGGCGGCCTGGCCTTCGAATTTAAATTGCAGCAAGCGCTCAAGCAGCACGGCAGCCTGGTTAGCGGCCTGTACCGATTCTCCGGCCACTTCCAGCAGCGCGTCGAGCTTGACGGCGTCAACGCGGATACTGTCTTCCTTGACGGGCGCGGCATGACGCACTTCCGGACGCTCGTCGCGGCGTTCCGCGCCATCCCAGGCCTTGGCGGCCGGCTTGGCAGCGGCAGCAGCGGCAGCGGCAGGCGCGGCGGCCACGGCTGCAGGTGCAGGTGCAAGTGCAGCGGCGACGGCGGAGGCCGCTGCGGCAGCGATCTGGCTGCCCGCCGGCACGACGGCGTTATACATGCCTTCCCAATCCAGGCCATCGGCGCTGGCGGTAGCTGCGGACACGGCGGCAGCGGCTGGGGCCGCCACGACCACCTCGGCAACCACTACGGCGACTTCCGCCACCACGGCGGCGGCCGGCGCGTGTGCGTCCATACCCTTGCCTTCGATGGCGTTCGTCAGGATGTGTTCCAGCTCTTCCGGCATGGCCGGCAAGCTTTCCGGCGCGGCACCGTTGGCCAGTTCCGTCAGCTGGTCGGCGACGAAACCGGACGCTTGCAGCGCCGCCTCGATGGCGATCGGGGTCACCGGCGCGGCGCCCGTGCGCAGGGCGTCGAACAGGTTTTCCGTCAGATGGCAGGCCGCCACCAGTGCGGGCAGGCCCATGAAGCCAGCGCCACCCTTGATGGTATGGAAGGAACGAAACACGGCATTCAGTGTTTCCTTGTTGTCAGGATCACGCTCGAGGCGCAATAAGTGCTCTTCAACATTAACCGCAAGATCCATCGCCTCAACGACGAAATCCTTGAGCATATCGTCCATTAGAATCCCAAATCCGCAAGAAGGTCGTCTACATTATCCTGGTCCAGTGCCACCGACGGCACGGATGGGCCCTGCATCAGCGGCACCGGCTTTTGCGCCAGTTTTTCGCGCACTTCGGCCGGCGCGTTGTCGCGCAGAAGCTGGGCAAGCTCGTGCTCCACCGTCTTGGTGATGTTGACCACTTTTTTGATCAGCTGACCCGTGATGTCCTGGAAGTCCTGCGCCATCATGATTTCCAGCAAGCGCGCTTTTTCCGCTTCCGTTGCCTCGGCAACGGCTTGCGCGAACTGGCGCGAATCGCCGGCCAGGGCCTTGAACTCTTCCAGGCTCAGCTTGCCATCGAACAGCGCCGTCCAGCGGCTGTCCATGTCCTTGGCTTTCTTCGACAGCACATCTTGCGCCGGCATGCCTTCGTCGAGCGTATTCAGAACCTTGTTGGCGGCCTGTTCCGTCAGAGTGGCGACATATTCCAGGCGGTCCTGTGCGTCGACGATCTGCGATGACGCTTCCGTCAACGCCTTGTCGTAGCCCAGTTCGCGCAGGGAATCGTGCAGCAGGCGCACGATGCCGCCCAGGCGTTCGAACATCGGCTTGTCGGACTGGTCAACAGGATCGGCCGCTTCGCCAGGCACGCCTGCCGTTGTCGCAGGTGGCGCTTCCGCGGAGGCTGGCGGCACAGCGGCGCTGGCCGACACCGAATCGAACAGCGCGTCAAAATCGTCGTCCGCGATCACGGCTGCGGGCGCTGCGGCAGGCGCGGGCTTGGGAGCGGCCGCACTTTGCGCAGATACTTCATCGAATAATGCATCGAAATCATCAGCGGCGTTGGTCATATCCCTGCTTCTCCATAATTTGTCAAAATTCCGCCTGAACTGTGCGTTTTACAGACTGATACCCACAATTTCTCGATTAAGATGATTTGAGGCAATACCGCTGCGATGGTGCGAGTGTAGCAGGGCGCCGCCCTGTTGGTAAATCTCAAAACGCGCTTCCCGGTGTAAAGCTGGCCCACAAGAGCTTTTCCGTGGGGAAATAAGTGTTCCTGCTGTTGTATTTTGAAATACTACCATTGGCATGCGTGCAAGAGCACGCGGCGCACAAGAAATCCTGCTCGCGGGCGGCTGCGCAACAGTGTCCATGCCTATCGTTGCGGCTAAAACACGATCTTTCTGCCAACGTTGTCTATACTGAAGGTGCAATAGTATTGATAATTATCAAGTCTTTACATGAATACCATGCTGCCGCCGCGCCTACAATAAGGGGCGTTGCACGCGCCGAGTCACCGCCAAAGGACCTGCCATGTATAAGAAAATTCTGATCGCCACGGACGGCTCCACCGTCTCCAACCTGACGGCCTGTGCCGGCGTTGCCTTTGCCGAACAGATGCAAGCTGACATCCTTGCCGTGTACGTGGCGCCCGAGTACCAGTACCCGGTGTACATCGAAATCATTCCACCCAGCTATCCCAGCGAAGAGGAGTACCGCATCGCCATGCGCAAGGCGGGAGCCGACCACTGGCAGCCCATCCTCGACGCGGCCGCCAAGCGGGGCCTGGAAGCGACGGGCCTGACGGCCTTTTCCGACAGTCCGGCCCTGAAAATCGTGGAAGTGGCGCAATTGCAGCACTGCGACCTGATCTTCATGGGCTCGCATGGCCGCAGCGGCTGGGGGCAATTGCTGCTCGGCAGCGTGACCAACAAGGTGCTGTCGCACTCGAAATTGCCGGTGCTCGTGCATAGGCTGATCAAGGAACCCCCATCAAAATAAGGGGTCACATGGCCACGCAGGCCGCCGCATCCCGGTGCGCGGGTAAAAGGCAACACTGCGGCCTTTTCAGTTAAAATGACAATGTTTCTCGTTTCTTAACATTAACACCTGGCCGGCCGCCACGAAACGGCCAGGACACATTACACGCTTCCGGATTGCGCGCCTATGATACGTATTGTGATTGCCGACGACCACACCATCATGCGGGAAGGATTGAAACGCATCCTTGACGGCGCGCCGGACATCGACATCGTGGGCGAAGCCATCGACGGCTTTGAGGTACTCAACCACGTCCGTCAAGGCGGCTTCGACCTGTTGCTGCTCGACCTGTCGATGCCGGGCCGCAGCGGCGTCGACCTGATCCGGCAAATCCGCAGCGAAGCGCCCAAGCTGGCCATCCTGATCCTCACCATGCACGAGGAAGAGCAATATGCGGTGCGCGCCATCCGCGCCGGCGCGCAAGGCTATCTGACCAAGGAAAGCGCGGGCACCCAGCTGGTGGGCGCCATCCACAAGGTGGCATCGGGCCGTCCCTACATCAGCGCCGAGGTGGCAGAGCAGCTCGTGCTCAACATCATGATGCCGAATGAAAGCCTGCTGCACAAACAGCTGTCGGACCGCGAGTTCGAAGTCTTTTCCCTGCTGGTGGCAGGCAAGTCGATCACGGAAATCGCCAACAATCTTCACCTGAGCGTGAAAACCGTGAGTACGCACAAGACACGCATCATGCAAAAGATGGGCATGAGTTCGCTATCGGAAATGGTGCAATATGCGGTGGCACACCGCCTGCTATCCCCCTTCAAGACCTGAGCTATCCACGCGCGCGCGTAGGAACAATCCTACATCAACTGCCACAGCTCCTACTGCCATATTCAGCCACTGCTGATATTAATTGCATACGGTTGTTGGCATACTGAAACCAGTCATCAAGTTGCTGGGAAGTTATTTCATCACACACCAAGTCTTCAGCGCATTGAGATTTACCCGCCTGGACGCGCGCCGCCCCATCCTTGCCCGCCGCCCTGTGCACCTTGTCATTCAACTCTGAACTACCTGTCACCAGGAGATGAACATGCTGTCCACGCAAACGCCTGAAACCCGCGCTGCCGCCACGTCGCTGCCCCCCTCCTCGCCGATGGAAGCGGGGCGCCAGCGCCAGGGGCGGCTTTGGTCGAACCTGAAGGAGGTATGCGACCTGCTGCATATCTCCAGCGCCTGCACCATCGCCGCCGATGAACTGCTGTTCCAGCATGTGCAATTCAAGACGGGCCAGCGCGTGCACACCATCGGCCAGCCCTTCGACACCCTGTACATCGTCAATTCGGGCTTCCTGAAAACCGTGCTCATCGATGAATTCGGCAATGAGCAGGTACTCAGTTTTCCCATGAAGGGCGACATGCTGGGCGTCGACGGCATCCACTCGCGCCATTACTCCTCGGAAGCGGTGGCGCTGTCCGACTGCGACCTGATCCTGCTGCCGTTCAAGAAGCTGACGGCGCTGGGCCGCGTGCACCTGGAACTGGAAAATGTCATGTACGGCGTGATGAGCCGCGAACTGGTGCGCGAGCAAGCCATGATCGGCATGCTCGGTGCCCTCAGCGCCGAAGCCCGCGTGGCGCGCTTCCTCGTCTCGCTGGCCGACCGCTTCGCGCAGATGGGCTACTCGAGCAAGCTGTTCAACCTGCGCATGACGCGCCATGAAATCGGCAGCTACCTGGGCCTGACCCTGGAAACGGTCAGCCGCACCCTGTCCGCCTTCAATGAAATCGGCCTGATCTCGGTCGACCAGCGCACCATCGGCATCAAGGACCCGGACGCCCTGAAAACCCTGCGCCGCCTGCCGCCCTCGCGCTCGCGCGCCAAGCAGCTGGCCGCCGCCAAGCTCAAGGCCGACACCACGGCGGCCGCCACCGCCTCGGCGCAATTGCTGGCCACGATTTAACGCCAGCCGATTCCTTCAAGCTTGGCACAGGCTTGACCCGGCCAAGGCACACCGCCTTGCCGGGTCTTTTTTGCTGTCCGGCCCTTCTCCCGCCCGCTGGCGCCACCGCGCGCCACGCACACGGCACGCCCCTCCCCGGCAGTCAAAAAAAAGCCTGCATCGGGCACAAATAAGCCTTGCTTTTCGGGCCACATTCAACAATAATGCAAATACGAATCATTCTCAACTGAGACAAAGAAAGCCCAACATGCACAGCTCAAAACCAGCCTTGATCCAGGATGCCGCTACTGCCCACGTCCGTCCTCCCGTCAGCATGGCCCAGCCGGCGCGCCGCATCACCAGCGAAGCGCTGCTGCAGCAGGGCCGCGAAGTGGAAATTGAGCACAGCGGCAAGATCTATCGCCTGCGCGTTACCCAATTGAACAAGCTGATCCTGACTGCCTGAAGCAGCACGGCAGCCAGTCACCACACTCGCCAGCCAGTCGCGCCCCGTGCGCGCAGCCAGCCAAACCACCCGCACAGGAGTGTTTGATGGCGAACGACCGACCTTCCCCGATGTTTCCTTCCCCGCAAGGCCAGCAGCCTGAATTGCTGCTGTCGGCCGTGCTGCACCTGATGTCGCACTACCATGCGGGCAGTCCCTGCGAGAAACTGGCCGGTGTCATCGAACGCCATCTGCAAGTGCTGTCCAGTTCGCCCGGACTGGGTCCCGTATTGCAAGCGACCTGCCAGCAACTGTCGCAGCAATGGGCCACCCTGGTGGCGCTGCACCGGCCCGCGCCGCCGAAGACCACCTTGTTCGAGCGCCTGGCACGCCTGCTGAGCGCCAGGCGCCCTGCCTCGCCCCTGCCGCAATAATTTCTCTTCAACACCCCACCGCCTAACAGGATATCGCCATGTGTGACAAAGACCAGTCCCTGCCCGTGATCAGCAATTGTTCCAGCGGCGAGGCCGAAACGGCCGCGCTCGCTTCGCGCCGCCGCCGGCTGTGGGAACTGTCGCACACCTGCCATTGTCCGCTGGTCGGCGTGGGTTTGCCATTGGGCTACCTGCGCAAGCTGGTGGGCAAGATGACGGGTGGGCGCGTGCTGGCCGACGACTACGAAGTGCATGTGGGCGCCGTGACGGAATGCGGGGTGCGCAACCGCCTGTCCGAAGCCCTGCAAAAGGAACTCGAACGCCGCTACGCTCCCGTCATCCTGCGCTTTCGCGGCGCCAAGACCACGGAGCAGGTAGCGCAACTGTGGCGCACGGCCGTCGCCAACGGCGACGTGTCGGGCGCCTTCTGGGCCGGCCTGACGCACCCGCGCTGCGACGCCGAGCTGGAAGAGCAAATGTGCCGCGATTTGCACATGATTCAGCACCAGGCCGGCGCCTGCGTGCGCGCCGACATGGGGAAATTTACCGCCTTGCAGGAAGAAAATGCGCGCCTGACACACGAACTGGCCAAGCTGCAACAGCGCAGCCAGGCCATGCTGATGGAAAAAACGGGCGAACTGGAACGCCAGGAAGCCGTGCTGCTGCGCACGCGGGCCGAATCGATTGGCAAGGATAGCGTGATCGATGGCTTGCGCTTTGAGCTGACGCAATTGCAGGCCGCCATCCCGGCGCTGGAATCGCGCACGCGCCTGCTCGAACGCCTGGCGCAAATGGATGAGCGGGAGAAAGAATTACGCCAGCAAATCGCGGAATTGAAGCAGGCCCAGCCACGCCCGGCCGCCGCCGTGCCGCCACCGGCGACTAAGCTGGAAGTGCCGACGGGCGGCAAGCTGAAAATGCCGATCCGCCTGGTCGATCAAAGCGTCTTGTGCGTGGGTGGCCGCAGCGGCAATGTCGCTACCTACCGCGCCCTGATCGAGCGGGTCGGCGCGCAGTTCGCCCACCACGACGGCGGCCTGGAAGACAATGCCAACCTGCTCGATTCGAGCCTGGCGGCGGCCGACCTGGTGATTTGCCAGACGGGCTGCATCAGCCACAGCGCCTACTGGCGCGTCAAGGATTATTGCAAGCGCACGGGCAAGCGCTGCGTCTTCATCGACAACCCCAGCATTTCCAGCCTGGCGCGCGGCTTGCAGGAAGTGAGCGGCGAGATGGAAGCGACGCCGCTGGCCGCGCTCCAGCCGTAAGCAGCCCCTTCTGTATTAATACACGTCGCGCCGGTAGCGCCCCTCGGCAGCCAGCGCATCGAGCGCGGACCGGCCCAGCATCTCCTGCAGGGCCTGGTCGACGCCGCCGGCCATGCCGGCCAGGCTGCCGCAAATGTAGATGGCCGCGCCTTGCTGCAGCCACAATGTGATTTCATCGGCATTGCCGCGCAGGCGGTCTTGCACGTAGGTGCGCTCGGCCTGGTCGCGCGAGAACGCCAGGTCCAGGCGCGGCAAGTCACCGCTGGCGTGCCAGCCTTCAATTTCTTCGCGATAATGGAAATCGTGGGCCGCGTTGCGCTCGCCAAAGATCAGCCAGTTGCGCCGCTGACCCGCCAGCACGCGGCTTTTCAAATGTCCGCGCAAGCCGGCGATGCCGCTGCCGTTGCCGATCAAAATCAAGGGCCGCTGGGCATTATCTTCCAGGCGAAAGCGTTTGTGCTGGCGCAGGCGCAATTGCAGCACCTCGCCCACTTGCGCTTGCGCCGTGAGCCAGCCCGAGGCAAGGCCCAGGCTGCCATCGGGATGCGCATGCTGGCGCACCAGCAAATGCACGCGGCCATCGCGCGGAATCGAAGCGATCGAATATTCGCGCGGTTGCGATGGGTCGGCCGGCGCGGCCACTTGCACCAGGTCGCCCGACTGCCAATCCGGCAAGCTGCCTGACACAGGCGCCAGTTCCACATGATAGATGGCGCCGCCCGCGCTGCCCGGATTGAGCAACTGCCGCTGCATCAATTTCCAGTCGCCGAAGGCGGGGGCGCTCCAGTCGGGCGCGTCGCTGGTGCCGGCCAGGTGGCTCAGGTGCTGGAACCATTGTTCGATGGCGGCGCTGGCGCTGCGGTCGACCTCGATGCGTTGAAACAGGCGCGAGGCACCCTGCGTGGCAAGCCAGGCATCGAGCGCGCGGCCGAAGCCGCAAAACTGGCCATAGCTGCGGTCGCCCAGGGCCAGCACGCCATAATGCAATTGCGGCAGCGCCAGTTCGCCCGTCATCAGGCGGCCCATGAAGGCGGCCGCATTGTCGGGCGCATCGCCTTCGCCATATGTGCTGACCAGGAACAAGGCCCGTTCCGCTTGTTGCAGATCCATGGCCGTGAGTTCGGCCAGCGCGCACAGGCGCACGGGGATGCCGGCCAGCTGCAAACTGTGCGCCGTTTGCGTGGCCAGCTCCTCGGCATTGCCCGTCTGGCTCGCATACGCCACCAGCCAGGCGGGATGGTTGGCCAGCGCAGCCCTGGCGGCAGCGGACGCGCGGCGCTTGGCGCGCGCGCGCAGCCAGGGCGCCAGGCAAACGCCCGCGTAGCTGAGGGACAAGGTGGCCAGCAAGGCCAGCCGCGTCGTATCGTGCGTAAAAATCATGGGGAATAAATGTTCATTCGTCGAGCATGGCCAGCATGTGGCTGCTCAGCGTTTCGTGGTAGCCATCGCCGTCGCGCTGCAGGAAGCGCGCGGCCAGGCCCTGCTCTTCGGCCAGCGCCATGCCGGCGTCTGGTCCCAGCACCGTCAGGGCCGTCGACCAGGCGTCGGCCGCCATGCATTGCTGATGCACGACAGTGACGGAAGCGAGTTGATTGGCGATCGGCATGCCGCTGCGCGGATCGATCGTATGGGAAAAACGCACCGTGCCGTCCTGGAAGAAACGCCGGTAGTCGCCCGAGGTCGCCACGGAGAGGCCGTGCAGCGCCAGCAACAGTTCCGGCGGATGCTTGGCGGCATCGGCGCCATCGACCTGTTCCAGCATGACCCACCACGGCTGGCCATCGGGCTTGCTGCCGGCGCCGCGCAGCTCGCCACCCACTTCGACCAGGTAATGGTCGATGCCCTGGCTGTCCAGGTAACGGGCCAGGCGGTCCACGCCATAGCCCTTGGCCACGGCCGACAAATCGAGTTGCAAGCCACCGGGCTGGCGCGCGCGGCGGGCCGGCAAGTCCAGCTGCAGGCGGCGGCGCTGGCGCTGCGACAGCAGCAGCGCCAGCGTATCGTCTTTCGGCGGCAGGAAGCCCGGTTCATCGTAGCGCTCGCGGGGGCCGAAGCCCCACAGGTTGACGAGGGCGCCCGCGCACGGGTCGTACGCGCCCCCGGACGCTTGCGACACGTGCATGGCAAAGCCGAGCACCTCGCAAAACGCGGCGGGCAGGCTGTGCCAGCTGCCCGGCTCGGCCCGGTTGAAACGGCCCAGGTCGGACGCGTCGCTCCAGTGGCTCATTTGCGCCACGACCAGGTCCAGCTGTTGCTGCAAGCCCTGCTGCAGGTCGGCGCTACCGGCGCGTCCCGGCATGGTGGACTCGACCAGGCGCACCGACCAGCTGGTGCCCATGGTCAAGCCGCGCAAGTCCCGGATCGCGGCGCCGGGCGGCGCGACCTGATCGGAAATATGCTGCGGCAGCAGGACCCGGCGCATCGGCGAGCTCGTGAAGAGGCCGCCGCTTACTGCGGCAGCACTTCCACGGTGGCCGCGTAGGTCATGCGGCGCTCGGGCATGGCTGGCGGCTGGCCGGCCACGGCCGGTGTGGCCGCCGGCCAGGTGCTGCTCAGGTAATACATGCCTGCCGCTGGCACCGTAAACGTGATCTCGCCCTTGGCATCGGTGCTCTGGCGGATTTCACCGAGCACACCACGGTAGCGCACGCCGCCTGGCACCAGGCTGAAGGCCTGGTTCGCCGCCGGCTTGCCGTCGACCAGGAAACGCCAGGTGGCTTTTTCGCCCGCGCGCAAGTCGTTCGGGTGCGTCACCGGCACGAATTCCAGGCCCACGCCCGTCGGCTTGAACACTTCCGTGCTGGTTTCGCCATTGCTGAAGAAAGTTTCCAGGCGGCTGGCCGTGCGCGTGATTTTCACGTCTTGCGCATCGGCCGGCATGTCTTTCTTGAAGGTTTCCTCGTTGCCGCGGAAACGCTTCTGCTCGCCATTTTGCTTGTAGCTGGCCATCACGTTTTGCGACACGATGGCCGCCTTGTACGTGCCCGGCTTTTCCATTTTCACGTCGAAGACGCTGCGCAAGCGGCCCGTGACGGTGTTCGCCGGCGCCACTTTCGCGCCATCCGGGCCGGTCACTTGCAGCGCGTCCAGGCGCAGCGGCTGGTGGTCGATCTCGAACAAGCCATCGGAGACGGCGGCGTCCACCGTCACCCAGGCGTCCTTGCTTTCCACCATCGTGCTCGATGGCACCATCCAGCCGCGGTGGGCGTGGGCGTTCATGGCCAGGCCGGCCAGGGCCAGGGCGATCAGCGGTTTATTGAATTGCTTGAACATGATATGCGCCTTATGGTTTGAGTTGGACGACGACATTGCCGAGTTCTTCCTTGCCTTTGGCAGGAACGGACTGGGCCGACTTCAGCGGCCACTGGAACGGCACGCGCACCAGTTCGCGTCCACCCGCTTCGCGCGCCGCTTCCACCACCACCTGGTATTCACCGGCCGGCAGCTTGTCGAGCAAGGCCTTGGCACCGGGGAACGTCAGCGTATGTTCGCCCGGCGCACGCGTGGCGCCGCTGACGCCGTCGACGGGCATGGCCAGGTCGCGGCCGCTCTTGCGCCACCATTGACGCATGTCCTTCAGCCATTTCTCGCCTGCCTTGTCCTTCTTTTTCACGTCATACAGCACCGTCAGGTTGCCGACGACCTTTTGATCGGCCGTTTCCAGCCACGCCGCCACGTAGGGACGGTGATATTCCGCCACGTTCAGTTGCGGAATCTCAATCTTGAGGGCCAGGTCGGCCGCCATCGCCGACGTACCGATCAGGGGAAGGCCAAGCGCCAGGGAGTAGCGTAATTTCATGGTGTGCCTGTAAAAAGGAAAAATAAAAACGATCAGTGAATAAACAGCAAGGCGATCGCGCAAGGTATCAAGATACCGAGGCCAACCATCGGCCAGGTAAATGGCCGGTTGGCCGCGTGGAACTTCAAAATCAATAGCCCCGTCAGGCAAAACACGATGCAGGCGCCGGCAAAAATGTCGATGAACCAGCTCCAGGCCACGCCCGTGTTGCGGCCCTTGTGCACATCGTTGAGCCAGGATACCCAGCCCCGGTCCGTCAATTCATATTCGGCGGCCCCGTCTTCCAGGCCGATGCGCACCCAGGCGTCACCACCCGCCTTCGGCAACGGCAGATACACTTCGTCGACGCTCCATTCGGCGGGACGGCCGCCCGCATTGAGCGACCATTGCTGCTTGAGCCAGGTTTCGGCGGCGGCCGGCATGGGTGCATTGGCGCCATCGTGCTGGGCGGCATACGCGGCCAGTTGCGTGACCAAAGGGGCCGGCAATGTCGCCTGCTGGCGCGTGATCGCCGGCTTGGCTTCGATCTGGCCAGCGTGGTTCAGAGTGATGCCGGTGATAGCGAACAGAAACATGCCCAGCAGGCAAAGCGCTGAGCTGATCCAGTGCCATTGATGCAAGTTCTTCAGCCAGACGGCGCGGCTGGCGTTATTCTTGGCCTTGTCTGCGGCGCCCGCATTACCCATAGCTCGCTCCCGGCAATGAGCGGGCCAGGTGGCGCGACAAGTCAGTGTGCTTCATTCCCATCCTTCAATCAAAGTGCATGCTGATATTTTCAAACAAATGATAATGATTATCATTTATTAAGTCAATACATGGGGCACCTCGCCGGGTCAGCGTTTTGTAACAGCTTTGAAACAAAGCTGGCCTGCTACGTAAGCTGCCGTACAGAGCAGCATGCAGCACCCGCCTATGCTGTTGTTCAGGACAACCAACAAGGGAGCACCCCATGCAATCGTATTCCAGCGAACAACTGGCCAGCATCGCGGCCAGGATCAAGGACGTCAAATTCGGCATGCTGACCACCAGCGACGACATGCGCACCCTCACCAGCCGGCCACTGACGCAGCAGCAGGTCGATAATGAGGGACAAATCTGGTTCTTTGTCTCGGACGAGGCCGCCTACACGCGCGACTTGCTGAACAATCCGCAAGTCAATGTCAGCTTCGTCGACACGGGCGACAGCCTGTATGTGTCCGTCTGCGGCCATGCGCAGTTGCTGAAGGACCGCGCCAAGGCGGAGGAATTGTGGAATCCGCTGATGAAAGCCTGGTTCCCGGGCGGACTCGACGATCCGAAACTGTCGCTGATCAAGGTGACGATCCAGTCGGCCGAGTATTGGGATAGCAGCGCCAGCAAAATGATGCAATTCTATGCAATGGCCAAGGCGGCCATCACGGGCGAGCCGCCGAAGGATCTGGGCGAACACGGCCGGGTCGAGCTGTAACAGAGCCTTCCTGATTGACGCGCGCGCAGGCAGGCATGGCCAGCCGGCGTGCGCGAACACGCCTGACGGCTGACCCTGCAGGGATGATCAGACAGCCAAGAAGGGCAGCTCAGACCCCTGTACTGCCCGTGGTATCGGGTGCATCGTCAGCGCTCTGCCGGCTCTGGCCTGCGGAACCGGACTGATGATGGGGCAAGCGGTCGGCGCGCCGTACTTCGCCGATGGAAAACAGATCGTCGCCGATATCGAGACCCTGCTCGCTATCGACCAGCACAAAGTTCTCGGCCGACTCGGCCGTACTTTGCTTGTTGCCCGGCGTGGACGGCATGGACGGCGTGCCGCCCTGGCTATTGCCGGGCTGCGGCGTAGTGGAGTTACCCATCATATTCCCCCTGATCGTGAGTGCGAGTCGATTGCAGCTTGACTGCGGCTTGGCCATCGCCGGCGCCGCTACTTCATCATAGTGCATGCCTGCTGCATTGCATCAAAATTTTGCGACTGGCCGGCGGCAATGCACGATTCCCGCCGGCCAGACTGCCTTGCTACGGCTTGCGCTTACTTGTTGCGCGAACCGGACGAGCCCGACCCTGAACCTGAACCTGAGCCGCCGCTTTGCTTGTTACCACTGTCGCGGTTGCCCTCCTGGTTCATGCTGGCATTCTCACGCGAGCCGCTGGAGCTGGAGCTGGCGGCACTTTGCCGGCTGCCATCGTTCTTGTGGCTTTGGCTGCCTGCGCGGCGCGCTTCTTCCGACGTGAATTCATGCGCCGTGCCCTTTTCATGCGCTGCACGTCCGCCTTCGCTGGCGATTTCGCGCTGCTGGGCAGGGTCCATGGAAGCGAAGCCACGCTTGCTGGTATCGCTTTGCTTGTTGCCGCCGCTGCCGCTACTACCACTGCTGCTGGCTTTACTACCTTGCTGTTTATTGTCGCTCGATGTGGCCATGATGATCTCCTTGATCAATGGAATCAGAAACAGTGCAAACCATGCAATTCTTCCCTCTCGCACGGCAAGGGAACCCTCATCTTAGTGCGCACAGGGGGCGCAAGAAATAGGAGGATGGCAAGAGTGCATGTAGGATGAGTCCCGCCCACGGTGGCACATTTACTTTCAGTTTTCCACCAAAAGTACCAAACACTCAGCAGTTAGGGGGTATGGCAAAAATCGCCGCGTCGGCCGTCACATACACGCGTTCGCCAGCGGCAGGCCGTAGCGCATGGCCGCCCGTAAAGGCGCCAAACGCGGGCAGAATGGCATGCAATGGCCCCAGCAGGAAACACGGCAGGCGCAGGCCGCCACCGCGTGATCCCCGCCCTGTTGCGCGCAGATGAAACACGGGATGCACATGACCGGCCAGCACATAGCCGGGCGCCACGGTGTCCGGGTGATGGCAGAACGACAGATTGCCGACGCTGTGCGGTTCATCGACCATGCGGATGCCCAGCGCGGCGGCCGGATCGCCCGCGTGCAGGTCATGGTTGCCGCGCACCACCGTCAGGCGCACGTTGGAATGACGCGCGCGCCAGGCCAGCATCGCCGCCACGGTGGCGGGCGCATGCGCGGCGCGCGCGTGCAGGAAGTCGCCGAGAAAGACGATTTCCTCGCAAACATGGCTGGCCAGCAAGGCGTCGAGCGCCAGCAGGTTTTGCCTGGTGGTGCCGCGCGGCACGGGCACGCCCAGCGCGCGGAAGGCGGCCGCCTTGCCGAAATGGATGTCGGCGATGATCAGCATCCGGCGCGCCGGCCAGTACACGGCCTTGTGCGCCAATAGCCAAACGCTCTCGCCAGCCAGTTCCACCACGCAGTGCGCTGGGCGCAGGCCGCTCATGCGGCCGCCTTTTCCAGCACGTTCACCAGGCGCGCCACCCGGTCCGACAGTTTTTCCGTCGTCAGCTGTTCGCGGAAACGCTCGACCATCAGGCCGAAGGCAAATGGCGAGGCGCGCTCCAACGCTTGCAGGGAAATCTGCCGCCCATGCAGCTCGCGCAAGGTGGCGCGCAAACGCGTCAGTTCCAGTTCCTGCTCCAGCACTTCGCGCTGCGCCTGCGTGAGCAGCAAATTGGCCGCGTCGTGCTTGCGGAACACTTCAAAGAACAGCGAGGACGAGGCCTGCAGCTGGCGCGCGCTTTTCGGCTGGCCCGGATAGCCCTGGAATACGAGGCCGGCGATGCGGGCGATTTCACGGAAGCGCCGCTGCGACAATTCCGTCGCGTTCAGGCTGGCCAGCACGTCTTCCAGCAAGTTGTCCGTGCTGAGCAGGGCAATATCGGCGCCGCTGGCGGCCGTCAACAGCGACGCAAAATCAATGTCGTCCGCACCCAGCAATTCAAAGCCGTAATCGTTGACGGCGATCGACAAGGTGGCCGGCTGCACACGCGCGATGCGGTACGCCAGCAGCGACGCCAGTCCCAGGTGCACGGAGCGACCGGCGAATGGATACACGAACAGGTGATGGCCTTCGCGGCTGGACAAGGTTTCCACCAGCAGACTGGCGCGCGTGGGCAGGCTGGACCATGCCTGCTGGATGGCCAGCAGCGGCGCCAGCGCGCGCATTTCCGGTCCGCTGGCCTTCCCTTCTTGCGCCAGCTGCAACTGGTCCAGCACGGCATGCGCCAGTTCCGACGACAGCGGCATCTTGCCGCCCTGCCAGCGCGGCACGGCGCCGCGGCTGCCCGTGGCGCGCCGCACGTAGGCCGTCATGTCGTGCACGCGCACGAATTCCAGGATGCGCCCGCCAAACAAGAAATGGTCGCCCTGCTTCAGGCGCGCGATGAACGCCTCCTCGATGCTGCCGATGCGCCCGCCGCCGAGGAACTTGACCTGGATCGCCGCCTCCGAGACGATGGTGCCGATGCTCATGCGGTGGCGCCGCGCCAGCGCCACGTCCGGCACCCGGTACGTGCCCTGTTCATCGGGCAGCACGCGCCGGTATTCCGGATACACGGTCAGGCTTTGCCCGCCGCGCGCGACGAAGTCGAGCGCCCATTGCCACTCGTCCAGGCTCAGGTGACGATACGACCAGGCCGCGCGCACTTCCGCGTACAGCGCCAGCGATGCAAAACCGCCGCCCAGGGCGATCGTCACCAGGTGCTGCACCAGCACGTCGAGCGGCTTGTCCGGCACGGGGCGCGCTTCCAGGTGGCCCTGCGCCAGGGCCGCGCGGGCAGCGGCCGCTTCCAGCAATTCCAGGCTGTTGGTGGGCACCAGGGTGACGCGCGAAATGCGTCCCGGCGCGTGGCCGCTGCGCCCGGCCCGCTGCACCAGGCGCGCGATGCCTTTCGCGCTGCCCACCTGCAGCACGCGCTCGACGGGCAGGAAGTCGACGCCCAGGTCCAGGCTGGAGGTGCACACGACGGCTTTCAACTCACCCGTTTTCAGGTGCTGCTCGACCCACTCGCGCACTTCGCGGTCCAGCGAACCGTGGTGCAGCGCGATCAGGCCCGCCCAGTCGGGCCGCGCATCGAGCAGGTGCTGGTACCACAGCTCGGCCTGCGAACGCGTATTCGTAAACACCAGGGTGGTGGCGCTACCCTCGATCTCGGCGATCAGGGGCTGCAGCATCTGGATGCCCAAGTGACCTCCCCAGGGAAAGCGCGTCGGGTTCACAGGAATCAGGCTGTCGACGAGGATGCGCTTTTTAATTTTACCTTCCACCAGCACGCCATCGCTTTGTTCTCCCAACAAGACGTCCTGCGCCTGCCGCAGATTGCCGAGGGTGGCCGACAGGCCCCACGTCATCAAGGTTCCATTCCAGCGGCGCAAGCGGGCCAGCGCCAGCTGCACTTGCACGCCGCGCTTGCTGCCCATCAATTCGTGCCACTCGTCGACGATCACCGTTTCCAGCAGGCTGAAGCGTTCCTGCGCGTCCGCCTGGCTCAGCATCAGGGACAGGCTTTCCGGCGTCGTGACGAACACTTCGGGCCAGGCTTTCGCCTGCCGTGCCCGCTGCGCGGCGCTGGTATCGCCCGTGCGCGCCTCGATGCGCCAGCCGGGGGCGAGCTCCGCGCCAGACGCCTGCAAGGCGCGCACGGTGTCGGCCGCCAGCGCCCGCATGGGCGTGATCCACAGCACGCGCAAGCCCTGCTTTCTGCCCTTGCGCGCCAGACGCTCGGCACGCAGCAAGGCGCCGAACCACACGGCATACGTCTTGCCGGATCCCGTGCTCGCATGCAGCAGGCCGGAGCGGCCCTGTGCAGCGGTGCGCCAGACGGCGCGCTGGAAGGGAAAGATCGTCCAGCCGCGCGCGGCAAACCACGCGTCGATGCGCTGCGCCAGCATGCTTTTGCTCATGTGGCCTGGGCCAGCATGGCCTTCAGGGTGGCCAGGGTGTCCGCGTCGGCGATGGCCTTGTCTTCTCGCCGGCGCAAGATGCGGGGAAAGCGCACGGCGATGCCCGCCTTGTGGCGGCCGGATGCGGCGATGCCTTCGAAGCCGATCTCGAACACCATGGTGGGCTGGACGCTGCGCACAGGACCGAATTTTTCGATCGTCGTCTTGCGGATGGCCGCGTCCACTTGCGCGATCTCCGCATCCGTCAAGCCCGAATACGCCTTGGCGAATGGCACCAGCTTGCGTTCCTCGCCACCGCCACCACCCTCCTCATCCCATACGGCAAACGTGTAATCCATGTACAGCGACGCGCGCCGGCCGTGGCCCGCCTGGGCGTAGATCAGCACGGCGTCGATGGCATACGGGGCTATCTTCCATTTCCACCATGTGCCCACGTCTTTCGTGCGGCCCACGCCATACGCGGCCGAGACGGCCTTGAGCATCATGCCTTCCACGCCGCGCGCGCGCGATTCCTCACGGATGGCCGCCAGAGCGTCCCAGCTGGCAGCCATGATGCGCGGCGACAGGCGCAGCGCGGGCGCATCTACCTGTGTCACGACGCTTTCCAGCAGCGCGCGGCGCTCCAGCTGGGGCAGTTGACGGATATCCACGCCATCGAGTTCCAGCACATCGTAGGCTACCAGCACGGCGGGCAACTCGGCCAGCAGCTTGGGCGACACCGTCTTGCGGCCCATGCGTTGTTGCAAATCGGCAAATGCTGCCGGGACGTCGCCCGGCTGCCAGACGAGGATTTCGCCATCGAGCACGGTGCCCTCGGGCAAGGCCAGTTGCGCCAGTTCGGGAAAGCGCTCCGTGATCAATTCCTCGCCGCGCGACCACAGCCAGTTCACGCCCTCGCGGCGCAGCAGCTGGGCACGCATGCCATCATATTTCCATTCGACCAGCCAGTCGCCGACGTCGGCCAGTGTCGCCGGCTCCGCCTGCAAGGGGTGCGCGAGGAAGAAGGGGTAAGGCTGGCCGCCGCGCAGCGCATGTTCGCCATCCGACTGCGCGGCGATCAGTTTGAGAAAGCCCGCGCCCGTGGGGCTGACCTTGCCATCAGTCCAGCCCATCATGCGCTGGGCGATCAGCTTGCTGTCGACGGCGGCGATGGAGGCCAGCGCGCGCGTCACCAGCAGTTTGGACACGCCCACGCGAAAGCCGCCACCGATCAGCTTGATGAGTAAAAAACGTTCGCGCGTTTCCAGCTCGTCCCAGTAGGCCAGCAAGTCGGCGCGAATCGTGTCTGGCGCTGCGCCGCGCAACGGTGCGATACGCTGCTCTATCCACTCGGCCAGACCGATGTCGCTGCGCCTGACGGGCGCGGGCAGGATCAGGGCGATGGTTTCGGCCAGGTCGCCGACGGCGTGATACGCCTCGTCGAACAGCCAGGCATCAAGGCCCGCCCTTTCGGTGGCATACTCGCGCAGCAGTTTGGTGGGCACGGCCTGGCGCGGCTTGCCGCCGGCCAGGAAATACACGGCCCAGGCCGCGTTCTCGGGCAAGGCGCCGCTGAAATAGGCTTGCAGCGCCGCCAGCTTGCGGCTGGTGGAGGTGGTCTCGTCGAGCTCCGCGTACAACCGGGCAAAGTCACGCATGGGCGACGTCCCCCGCTGCCGTGGTCGCACCAGGCGCACCGTCATCAGCCTCGTCATCGCCATATTCCGTCTCGAAGCCGCCCGCCTGCCAGCCGTTCTGCTGCAGCCAGCGCACCATCACGGGAATCGAGCCGTGCGTGACGATGATGCGCTCGGCCTGCGTGGCCCGGATGGCTTGCATCAGGCCGGGCCAGTCGGCATGGTCGGACAGCACGAAACCACGGTCCACGCCGCGCCGCCGGCGCGCGCCGCGCAGCAGCATCCAGCCGCTGGCAAATGCATCGCTGTAGTCGCCGAAGCGCTTCATCCACGGCGAACCGGCCGCCGATGGCGGCGCGATCACCATCGCCGTCTTCAGCGCCGCCTTGTCCATGACGTCACTCACCATGACGGTGGCGGGCAAGGCCACGCCGGATTCGCGGTAGACCTGCGTCAAGGCCTGCGCCGCGCCATGGCAGATGATGGGGCCGATGCCGGCGTCCAGCCCCGCCAGGATGCGCTGCGCCTTGCCGAAGGCATAGCAGAACAGCACGCTGGTGCGCCCTTCGGCCGCATTCCTGCGCCACCACTGGTTGATGTCGTCATACACGTCCTGCGGCGCCTGCCAGCGGTAGATGGGCAGGCCGAAGGTCGATTCCGTGATGAAAGTGTCGCAGCGCACGGGCTCGAACGGCGCGCACGTGGGGTCGGGCTGCAGCTTGTAGTCGCCCGACGCCACCCACACTGCGCCGCCGTATTCCATGCGCACCTGGGCCGAACCGAGCACGTGGCCGGCCGGATGCAGCGACACTTGCACGCCATGGTGTGCGAGGCTGTCGCCATACGCGAGCGCCTGGATGGACACGGCGCCCAGGCGCGCGCGCAGCACCTGCTCGCCGGGCGCGGCGCACAGGTAATGCCGGTGCCCGACCCGCGCATGGTCGGCATGCGCATGCGTGATGATGGCGCGCTCGACCGGGCGCCACGGATCGATGTAGAACTGACCCGGCACACAGTACAAGCCTTCCTTGCGCACCACCACCATGTCCGCCATGCCCGACTCCTTACGAAAAACCGCGTTGGAATGGGCTAATTCTAGCGCGCTTGCGCTCAATCACTGTTCGACAGCGCACTATGGGTTCAAGCCGGTGCGACAAACTCGGCCATGAAGGTGCGCGTGGTGTTTTCCGGGAAGGCAGTGGTGACCTGGAATTCAGGAAGCGAACAGGATGGCCCAGAACAGCATCAGCAAGCCGGCAATCGACACGCACCACACGAGCGTACGCACGACGGGCACGCCAAACGCGTACAGGGGTAAATACAGCACGCGGGCGGCCAGGTACAGAGCCGCGCCGTACAGGGTCAGCGCGCTTTCCTGCGCCGTCACGTGGGCGATCAGCACGGCGGCGGCGAACAGGGGCAGGGTTTCAAACAAGTTCGCCTGGGCGCGCTGCAAGCGGCCCGTGATCTTGCCCACGGGCGGCCCGTCGCCATCGCGCGCGCTGACGTTATACGCCGTGCCCGTTTCGCGCGTGCGAAACAGCGCAGGCAGCAGGATTTGCACCAGCGCCAGCACCAAAGTGCAGCCCAGCATGGTCAGTTCAGGAGTCATCTTTACCTCTGCGGATGGGATAGGCAAGCCGTGCCGGCGCGTGCCCGTCAGGGTTGGTCGAGTGCTGCTTGTAATTCCGTCAAATCATACGGCTTGCGCAAGACACTGGCGGAAAAGCCCAGTTCATCCATCGATTCCTTGCCATAGCCCGTGGAAAAGATGATGCGCATGCCCGGTTTCTCGCGCAGCACCATGCGTGCCAGCGCGATGCCGGACATGCCGGGCAGGCTGACATCGGTAAACAGGATATCGAAGTCTTGCTCGTTGAGCAATTTCCACGCCGCCTCGCCATCGGACACGCCGCTGACCGTGTGGCCCAGCATACCCACCAGTTCACACACCATCAGCTGGGAATCGAGATTGTCTTCCACCACGAGTATCTTCATCGATGTCGGCATGTCCCCCTGCGGTTCGGGCGCATGGCCAGTCAGGTCCAGCCCCGGCGTGCCGCTTCCCAGCGCGCTGGCCGCCGTGCTGCCGCTTGCCGGAGAGCCGGCCACCGGCGCGCCGGACCGTTCAAACTGACGCGCACGCATTTGCTGCTGGCGGTTGGCCAGCACATGGCGCAGCTTGCGTGCCAGCTCTTCGCGCCGGTACGGCTTGCTGAGCAATTCCACGCCGGCGTCGAGCCTGCCCTCATGCACGATCACATCCTGCGCGTAGCCCGAGGTAAACAACACGGCGATGTCGGGCTGCAATTCGCGCGCCTGGCGCGCCATCTCCGTGCTGCTGACGGGACCTGGCATGATCACGTCCGTAAACAGCAAGTCGATCTGCGCGCCACTGTGCAGCACGGCCAGCGCGCTTTCGCCATCTTCAGCTCTCAGCACCGTATAGCCGAGCGCACCGAGCATGTCGACCACGGTGGTGCGCACGCCCACGTCGTCTTCCACCACCAGTACGGTTTCGCTGCCGCCCGTGACGACACCGCTCAACTCCAGTTCCTCGTCCGCTTCGGCCATCAGGGAACGGGGCAAATAGATTTTGACTCCCGTGCCCACGCCAGGTTCACTGTAGATGCGGATATGGCCGCGGCTTTGCGTGACGAAACCATACGCCATCGACAGGCCCAGGCCCGTGCCCGCGCCTTCCGGCTTGGTGGTGAAAAACGGCTCGAACGCGCGCTGCAGCACGGGGCCGCTCATGCCGCGGCCCGTGTCCGTCACCGACAGCATCACATACTGCCCCGCTGGCACATCCACCAGCTTGTGCACATACTGTTCGTCGAGCACGACATTGCCCAGCTCGATGGTCAGCTTGCCCGCGCCATCCATGGCGTCGCGCGCATTGATGGCCAGGTTCAGGATGACGTTCTCGATCTGGCTGCGGTCGACCAGGGTATTCCACAGCCCGCCGCCGCCCACCAGCACGATGTCGATCGCTTCGCCCATGGCGCGCCGCAGCAGCGCATCCATATTGCGCACCACGCGGGCCAGGTCGGCCACCACGGGTTTCAACGGTTGACGCCGCGCAAACGCCAGCAGGTGCGACGACAGCTTGGCGCCCCGCTCGACGGCAGCAATCGCCGTGTCCAGGCGCTGGCGCATGAGCCCATCCGAGCCCGTCAGGTGGTGCAGCAAATGCAAATTGCCGGAGATGATTTGCAGCACATTGTTGAAGTCGTGTGCGATGCCGCCCGTCAGCTGGCCCACGGCTTCCATCTTTTGCGCCTGGCGCAAGGCGTCTTCCGCCTTGGTGCGCTCACCCACTTCCTGTTCGACACGGTGTTCCAGCGTTTCGTTCAATTCATGCAGCGCTTTTTCCACGCGGCGCCGGTCCGTGATATCGGTCTTGACGGCGATCAGGGAACGCGTATGACCCTGCTCGTCCAGCAGACGGCTGACATTGCTCGACACCCACACCTGCGAGCCGTCGGGCTTCAAATAGCGTTTTTCCAGCGAGAAAGACTCACCCGTTTCCACCAGGCGCTGGAACAGTACGCTGTTGCCGGGCACATCCGCCGGATGCATGATGTCGTTCATGTTCAGGCTCAGCAGCTCTTCGGCCGAGCGGCCCAGCATGCGGCACAGGGCCCCGTTGACCCTCTGGAAACGGCCATCGAGGCCCAGCTCGGACAAGCCCACGGAGGCCTGGCCGAAAATGGCTGACATGCGCTCCTGGCTAGCGTTGAGTTCATCCTCGATCTGGCGCCGCTCCGTCACGTCGAACGAGACGCCCACGTAGCGGCGCTGGCCCGGCATGCGGCCGGCCACCACCTCGCCCTGGCGCGCGATCCAGCGCAGCGCGCCGTCGGCAGGGCGGCGGATGCGGTATTCCACGTATTCGAGGGGGTTGGGCGTCAGGTCCAGCTTGCTCGGTCCGACCTTTTGCTGGTCGCGCGCATCGACCAGACTCACCAGCAGGCGTTCCGTCACCTCCACCTCGTCGGCAAGACCCCACAGGCGGCGGAAGGTAGGCGACACCAGCATCGCGCCCTTCTCGGGGAACCATTCGAAGGTGCCGATGCCGCCCGCCTGCTGGGCCAGGCGCAAGCGCTCCTCGCCTTCCATGCGCTCGGTGACATCGATGCCTTCGACCAGGATGCCCGTGACCACCCCCTCGTCATCCTTGATGGGCTGGTACACGAAATCGATCTGGCGCTGGCCCGTCTGCCCATCCGCCGTCTGCAAATCCACTTTGACCTGGCGCCCCTCGTAAGGTTCGCCCGTGCGGTAGACCTGGTCGAGCAGTTCGATGAAGCCTTGTTCCTTGACTTCAGGCAAGGCCGATTCGACAGTCTTGCCCAGTAAATCGCGGTGGCCCACCAGGCGCAGATAATGTTCATTCGCCAGCTCGAACACATGCTGCGGCCCACGCAGCAGGGCCATGAAGCTGGGCGCCTGCTGGAACAGGGCGCGCAGCAGCGCGCGCTCCTCGCCCAGGCGGCGGTTGGCCGCGCGCACGGCCTCGCTTTCCGCCTGCAAGGTGGTGTTGAGTTGGCCCAGCTCGGCCGTGGCCAGCTTCAGCTGGCGCCCCTCTTCCATGCGCGCCGTCAATTCCAGCGCCGTGCACAGCACGCCGTCCACCTGACCGTCGGCGCCATGCACGGGCGTGTAAAACAGGTCGAAACAGACATCCGCGCGTTGTCCGCCGCGCAACAGCGGCAGGCTGCATTCACGGTGCACCTGCGTCTCGCCGCGCAATCCCGCTGCGAGGATGCGCGCGTTCCAGTCCCAGATTTCGGGCCAGACGGCAGGCACCGTGCCGCCCAGCGCCGCCGGATGGCGCGCCCCGGCGATCGGGATGTAATCGTCGTTATAGATCATGACGTGCTGCGGGCCCCACATCAGCACCATCGCCATCGGCGAATTGAGCACGATGTCGACACTGGTGCGCAAATGGGCGGGCCAGCCCTCCAGCGCGCCCAGGCTGGTGGCGCACCAGTCATGCTGGCGCACCAGTTCGCCCATGCTGCCGCCGCCGCGCGGCCAGGCTGGCGCGCTCATGTGGCCAGTCCCGCTTGCACGCGCACCTGGCACTGGCGCGGGATGCGCACCGTCGCCAGCGTGCCCTGCGTGGCCGTCGAACTGATCTCTACCGTGCCGCCGTGGGCCTTGACGAACATGTTCACCGTGTACAGGCCCAGCCCCAGGCCCTGCCCCGTACGGCGCTTCTCGCCCGCTTGCTGGAACGGCTCGAACAGGGTCGGCAGCAAGGCGGCGGGAATCACGCCACGGTTAGCGATGCGCAACTCAATGCAGTCGGCGGCGCGTCCGTCGAGGGCCAGTTGCACCGGCGTGCCCGCCTCGCCATGCGTGATGGCATTGCACAAGAGATTCGAGATGACTTGCGACAGCAAACCCGCATCGCATTGCCCGTGCAGCTCGCCGACACTGCTGACTTCGACCAGCGGGGCCTGGCCGGCCGTCTCGCATTCCTCGACGATGGCGCGCGCCAGCGCCAGGTAGTCGTGCGTGCTGGTGCGCAACTCCATCGTGCCGGAACGGATGCGCGCCAGGTCCAGCAGCTGGTCGACCATGCGCGCCATGCGCTTGGCACTGCTTTCGATGCGCTGCGCCGTGACGATCACCTTCGGGTGGTCGCTCATCATCGGCAACAGCATGGCGCCGTTCATCACCACCGACAGCGGCGTGCGCAAGTCGTGGCCCAGCACGGCCGTGAACAGTTCGTTGAGGTGCAGCGCATGCTTGAGCTCGTCGAGCTGGGCCGACAATTCACGCTTTTGCTGGAACAGCTGCACCAGCACCGCCACCTTGCTTTGCAAGGCTTTCACGTCGATAGGCTTGTACAGGAAATCGACGGCGCCCGCCTCGTAGCCACGGAAACTGTAGCTTGGTTCGCGCGATGCGGCCGTGAGGAAAATCAGGGGAATGCCGCGCGTGCGTTCGCTGCCGCGTATCAGCTCGGCCAATTCAAAACCGTCCATCTGCGGCATTTGCACGTCGATCAGGGCCAGGGCCACTTCATGCGTCAACAGCAGTTCCAGCGCTTGCGCGCCCGAACTTGCTTTCAGGATCACAATACCGGGCCGCGCCAGCACGGCTTCGGCGGCGACCAGGTTTTGCGCGATGTCGTCAACGACGAGGATATGGATAGGTGCGGTCACGGAATCATCTTCAGGCATCGCAACGGCAAGATGCCATCGTGTTTCGATATGAACATCAACATTGTTTCAATTTTCACATATATTACACGCACTGCCCCACTCCCATTCACTTGTATTCGCCAGCACCGAGCAAGGCCAGGCTGGCAGCCATCTGCGGCAAATCGAGCACCCGGTCTGCGCCAGCCAGCTTGAGCGCGGCGGCCGGCATGATGCCACAACTGGCCCGCGTTGGCTCCTGCACCCAGGCAGCGCCGCCCAGTTGCCGCACGCGTGCCAGTCCCGCCGCGCCATCGGCCGAGGCGCCCGTCAGGATGATGGCCAGCATGGCGCGCCGGTAGGCGTAGGCTGCCGTTTCCAGCAGGACATCGATGGACGGGCGCGAAAAATACACGGGTTCTTCCTGCGACAGGGAAAAACAGCCATCGGGTTCGATTTGCAGGTGGTAATCGGGCGGGGCAAAATACACGGTGCCGCCTTGCAGCGGCTCCTTGTCCTGCGCTTCGCGCAAGGGCAGCGCGCAGCGCGCCGCATACAGCTGCGGCAACTGGCTGGAGCGGCCCGGCGCCAGGTGCAACACCACCACCACGGTGGCGCGGCAGGTGGCGGGCAAGGCGCGCAGCACGATGCCCAGCGCTTCCACGCCGCCGGCCGAGGCGCCGATGGCGATCAGGCGCAGGCCGGCGGGCGGTGGCGCCACGTCGCAGGTCGGCAACATCTCAGGCCCGCTGGAAGATGCGTTCAGCCGGGCTCAGCTCGTTGAAGCTGGCGGAGTGGCGGCTGAAATGCAGGCTTTCCTTCATGCCCAGGCCCAGGAAGCCCCGGTTCACCAGCGCTTCGTGGAACAGGCCCAGGCTGCGGTCTTGCAAGTCTTTATTGAAGTAAATCATGACGTTACGGCAGGAAACCATGTGTACCTCCGAAAACACGCTGTCCGTCGCCAGGCTATGGTCGGCGAAGACGAACTGGCGCCGCAGGCGCCGGTCAAAGATGGCACCCTTGTAGGCGGCCGTGTAATAGTCGGACAGCGAGCGCTTGCCGCCGGCCAGTTGGTAGTTTTCGCTGAACTGGGCGATGCGCTCGACCGAATAGATGCCCGCTTCGGCGGCGGCCAGTGCCTCGACATTGATGTCGGTCGCATAAATCATGCTGCGCTCCAGCAAGCCTTCCTCTTCCAGCAAGATGGCCAGCGACCACACCTCTTCGCCGCTGCTGCAACCGGCAACCCAGATCTTGATGGAGGGATATGTGTGCAGGACTGGCACGACTTTTTCGCGCAAGGCGCGGAAATACGCGGGATCGCGGAACATCTCGCTCACTTGCACCGTAAAGAACTGCAGCATCTGCGCGAACATGGCCGGTTCGTGCAAGATACGGTCCTGCAATTGCGACAGGCTGGCGCAGCCGAAGCGCTCCA
Source organism: Janthinobacterium tructae (assembly GCF_006517255.1). Taxonomy (NCBI): domain Bacteria; kingdom Pseudomonadati; phylum Pseudomonadota; class Betaproteobacteria; order Burkholderiales; family Oxalobacteraceae; genus Janthinobacterium; species Janthinobacterium tructae. The sequence goes on from NZ_CP041185.1 coordinate 2,716,820, forward strand.
TGGCCTGGCGCATGCGCCGGCGCAACGACGCCACGGAATAATCGCGGAAATCGTGCTGATAGCGCAGCAGTATTCCCTCAAGTAATAACTTCAGTTCGATATCGAAAATATCATCATCTAGCAATTTGACATCCACCCTTCTATCCATGCTGCATCCCCCCGGCCCCGCACCACTTCGCGGGTGCATGGGGCCAGCCGGAATGCTAGCAGATCACCGGCGATTATCGCGCAGCTAAAGCGCCAGTTAGGTACGCTGGCGTACGCTCGGCCCACTTTTTTCAGGCATCCACGCCCTTCATGCCCTCGTCCGTATAACGCGCCCCCGCCGCCATGCCCAGAGGAAAGGTGGCGTTCATCGCCGCCAGTTCCGCCCCGTCCAGCTGCACGGCCAGCGCGCCGAGGTTGTCGTGCAAATACGCGATGCGCTTGGTGCCGGGAATGGGGATGATGTCGTCGCCTTGCGCCAGCAGCCAGGCCAGCGCCAGCTGGGCCGGCGTGCAGCCTTTTGCGCGCGCCAGTTGCTGGACTTGCGCGACGATGGCCTGGTTGCGCGCCAGGTTGTCGGCCGCGAAACGGGGATTGAACTGGCGAAAGTCGCCTGGGTCGAGACTGGCCGCATCGGCGATGGCGCCCGTCAGGAAACCGCGCCCCAGCGGACTGTAGGCAAAGAAACTGGCGCCCACGTCGCGGCAGGCTGCCAGCACGCCCTGCTCCGGCTCGCGCGTCCACAGCGAGTATTCGCTCTGCACAGCCGCCACGGGGCAGATTGCCGCCGCGCGCCGCAAGGTGGCGGCGCTCACTTCGCACAGGCCCACGGCGCGAATTTTTCCTTCTTGCAGCAGTTGCGCCAGCGCCCCCATCGATTCTTCCAGTGGCGTATCGAGGTTCAGCCTGTGCAGGTAAAACAGGTCAATGGCCTCCACGCCCAGGCGCGTCAGCGACGCTACGCATGCCTGGCGGATATAGGCAGGGGAATTGTCGACGCGGCGCGCATAGCTGCCCGCCTCGCGCGCCAGGCCGCACTTGGTGGCGACCAGGGCTTGTCCGCGCCGGCCCTTTAAAAATCGCCCCAGCAATTGCTCGTTGTGGCCGAAGCCGTAGGCGTCGGCCGTGTCGAACAGGGTCACGCCCGCCGCCAGGGCCGCTTCCAGCGTGGCCAGCGATTGCGCCTCGTCCGTGGCACCATAAAATTCCGACATGCCCATGCAGCCCAGGCCCAGTGCCGAGCTGCTCAAGCTGCTATGGCCGATACGTCGTTGTTGCAGGTGCATGTTGATCTCCCTCATGTCAATGCGTCCAGTCTAGGCCGCGCCGGCTGGCGGGGGAATGTGCGATTTCGTGATACCTTTCTGGTATGAGAACCCTCGATACGCATGCCCTGACCCTGTTTTGCGCCGTCGCGCGCTGCCTGAACTTCCGCCAGGCGGCAGAGCAGTTGCACATGACCCAGCCGCCCCTGTCGCGCGCCATCCGGCTGCTGGAAGAGCGGCTGGGCACGCGCTTGTTCGAGCGCGACACGCAGGGCGTGGCCCTGACGCAGGCGGGCCGCACCTTGCTGCCGCAGGCGCTGCACATTCTCGATCTGCTGGAGTTGGCGCAAAGGTCGCTGCAGCAAGACAGCGCGCCCGCGCGCCTGCGCCTGGGCCTGACCAGTTCGGTGGAAGCCGGCCTGTTCCGCCCCCTGCTGGCGGCATTGGACAAGCAATTGGGCACCATGCGCCTGGAACTGACGGCGGCACCGTCGCCGCGCCTGGTCGCTGCCATGCGCAAGGGCCAGCTCGATGCGGCCCTGCTTGCGCTACCCAGCGCCACGTTCGAGCTGGCCGTGCAGCCGCTGGCGCGCCAGCCCATGATGCTGGCCCTGCCCGCAGGGCACCGGCTGGCGAAAAAGCGCAAGCTCAGTCTGAGCGACATCGCGGCAGAACGGATTTACTGGTTTGAACGGGCGCGCCAGCCCGCCTTTTTCGACCATTGCCAGCAGGTTTTTCGCCGCCACGGCTTCGCGCCAACTTTCCTGCGCGAAGCGATGGACCACCATGTGCTGCTCAGCGATGTGGCGGCCGGCAAGGGCATGGCGCTGCTGGCCGATTCGTTCCGCGCGCTGCGCCTCGCTGGCGTGATCTACCGGCCATTGCTGGAGGGCGAGGAGCTGGCGGCCGGCATCGGCCTGGCCTGGCACGAAGAGCACGGCCATGCGGCCCTGCCCCTGCTGCGCCAGCTGGCGCAAGAACATCTGGCAAAGTGAAGGCCGCGCGCGGAGGCGCCAGACGCGCTACCATAACGCCTTCCCCATTTTGCGCGCCACCACGACCATGACGTTTACCCTCAGCGACGCCGCCTACGGCACCGATACCCCCGAAGCCAAGCAAGCCATGTATGCGGACCTGCGCTCGCAGCTGCAAGGCTTGCTGTCGGGCGAGAGCGACTTCATCGCCAATACAGCCAACTTCAGCTCGCTGGTCTTCAACACCATGCCCGGCTTGAACTGGGCCGGTTTTTATTTCCTGAAAGGCGAGGAACTGGTGCTGGGACCGTTCCAGGGCAAGCCGGCCTGCATCCGCATCAAGAAGGGACGCGGCGTGTGCGGCACCACCGTGGTCGAAGGCAAGTCCATCGTCGTGCAGGATGTACACGCGTTTCCCGGTCACATCGCCTGCGACGTCAATTCCCGCTCGGAACTGGTGGTACCCGTCTTTGCGCAGGGCCACATCATCGGCGTGTTCGACCTCGACAGTCCCCTGGTCGGCCGCTTCGATGATATCGACGCGCAAGGCGTCGAATCGCTGGTGCGCGTGCTCGAAGCGGCGATTGTCGCCGAGTAAATAGCTAGTTGCCGGACTTGACGGCGATGAATTCGCCCTTGCCGACCGTCGCCAGGCACGTCGTATAGCGGCTGTCGGCGCGGATGGCTTCGATAAAACCGGCCATGTCCGCGTAGTGCGAACTGGCATTGTCGACCACCAGCACGCCGCCGGCCGCCAGCGCGCGGTCCAGCTGCGGCCACCATAGGGCGTATTGCTGACGCGCGGAATCGAGGAAGATAAAATCGTAGGCGCCGTCCGCCGCATCGCGCAGCACGTCGCCCGCGTCCGCCAGCAACTGCCCGATCACGCCTTGCAATTGCGCGCGCGCAAAGTTGGCATGCGCCATGTCGAACTTGTCCTGCGCCTTTTCCACCGTCACCACGCTGCCGCCCAGCGAGCGCGCCGCGCGCGCCAGCCACAGGGTGGAATAGCCGTTCGAGGTGCCGATTTCCAGCACCCGGCGCGCGCCGCGCGCGTGCACCAGCACGGCCAGCAATTCGCCCGTGTCGCGCGTGATATTGAGCATGCGGCTGGCGCGCTCGGCATGTTCAGCATCATTGGCCAGACCGAACGCTTCCAGTTCGTCCAGCAGGGTATCGATGGTATCGGCGCTTGCCATGATGGCTCCTTTGCAAAATACCAGCATAGCAAAAATACTACACTTGTGCGCGCCTCAATGGGCGTTTCAGGGTTTGCACCATCAGCACGCCCAGCAGCGTCACGCCGCCACCGATCACATCGTAGCTATGTAATGTTTCACCCAGGAACAGCATGGCGATGATCACCGTGAATACGGGCAATAGATTCATTAATGTCGTCGCGCGGCTGGGCCCCAGCTTGGCCAGGCCGTGCATCCACAAAAACGGCGCGATGATCGAGGCGGGAATGCCGGCAAACAGCACCAGCGGCAAGCCGGCGCTGGTGACGGGCGGCGCGGACTGGCTCAGGTAATACACGAACAGCACGGGCACGGCGCACCAGACCTGGATCAGCAAGGAATGCCAGTTATTCAGGGGGATCTTCCAGCGCTTGAGCAGCACGCCGTAACCCGCATACGACAGGCAAGCGAGCAGCATCAGGGCGTCGCCCACGGCCGCGCCATGGGCGAGCAGCGCGGCCGGGTCGCCATGGCTGAGCAGATAGCCGAGTCCCAGCAAGGACACGATGCCGCCGAACACGCCACCCACGGTGGGCGCCTCTTTCAACACCAGTACGGACAGGCCCACGGCCAGCAGCGGCATCATCGACGCCAGAATGCCCATGTTGGTGGCCGTCGTCGTCTGCGCGGCGATGTAGGCCAGGCACTGGTACATGACCATGCCCAGCATGCCCAGCACAAACAGCTTCCCCAGATACGGTTTCACCACGGACCGCTGTTTCCACACGGGGCGGGCAAACACGAGCGCCAGCAGCACGCCGGCCAGCAGCCAGCGGTAGAACGAGATGGCGGCCGGATCGATCACGCCGACAGCCATCTTGCTGACGATGGTATTGATGGCCCAGATCAGCACGGCAATCACGGGAAACAGATAATGCTTGGCTTTCATGCAAGTAACTCCACTATTCAATGACGGCCATTTTCGCATGGTCCGATTCCATGGATATAATGAAAACCGGACAAACGATGCGAAGAACAGGACAAGATGGCCAGCAACCAGCATTTCCCCGCCGTTTCCGACACCCTGCCCTACCCCGTGTACTTTCGCCTCGACGATTATCACGCGCACCAGCAATTCGATTACCAGAGCCATCCCTGGGGCCAGCTCACGTATTGCTCCACGGGCGTGATGGAAATCATGGTGGCGGGCCAGCGCTACCTGTCGCCACCCCAGTACGCCGTGTGGATACCGCCCGAAACCTTGCACGACGGTTATATCCGCCAGGATGTCGTGTTTCACTCGGCCTACATCGACGCCAGCCTGTGCGACCGGCTGCCGGCGCAGCCATGCGCGCTGGTATTGAGTCCCTTGCTCAAAGCCATACTCGGCGACTTCGCCGGTCGGGGCGTCACCACGCCCGCCACCGAGGCCGACCAGCGCCTGGCGCAAGTGCTGGTCGACCAGTTGCAGCTGGCGCCGTGCAGCCGCAACTACCTGCCCGGCAGCGACGAGCCCGTCATCGCGGCGCTGCTGGCGGCCCTGCAGGCGGAGCCGGGGAGTAACCGCTCACTTTCCGAGTGGGCCGCGCAATTGCATGTGACCGAACGCACGCTGGCGCGCCGCTGCCAGCGCGAACTGGGCATGCCGTTCGGCGAATGGCGCCAGCGCCAGCGCTTCCTGGCGGCCCTGCCCCTGCTGGAACAAGGCGACACCGTGCAGGCGATCGCGCTGGAACTGGGCTACAGCACGGCCTCGGCCTTCATCGCCATGTTTCGCCGCCAGAGCGGCGGCACGCCGGACCAGTTCCGCCGCGGCCTGCGCTGAAAAAGCCAAACCTGGCCTCCGCTTTGTCATGGTTTGTCATATTGGGATGCTAAAATCCAAACATCTTTCCAGAGAGCAAAAGGACGCGCGCATGAATTCCAGCACTGAAACGGCCCATGACACCCCAGGCAGCGAGGATGCGCCGCAGGTGACAGAGATGACCGTGACGGCGCCAGCGCCCATCCGCCTCGACAAGGAAGACATCCCCACCGTGCTGGGCAAGCTGCGCACGCTGGTGCAGGACAAGACGCGCTTCGAGCCGCAGGACATCACGCCGCTGGGCGAGGAAGATGCCTTGCAGGATTTTTCGCTGCAGGCGAACTACGCGCTCGAAGCGCGCTTCGAGCAGCGCGTCATCAATGGCTACTTCACGCCATCGGGCAACGACTGCCGCTGTGGCTCCCACGAGGTGGGAGCGCTCGCTCACGCGCAGGAGAAGGAGCGGCTGCGCCGCGCGGCGGGCAAGCTCGACAATGCCTTGCGCCAGGCGGGCCAGGCCTACAATGGGATCGAGGCGGGCGTCTACCTGCCGCACGCCGTCAAGTACTGGCACCTGGACACCTGCAACAACTGTCATGGAAAAGGCCGCATCAGCTGCCACACCTGCCACGGCTTGACCACGGAAACCTGCTGGAGCTGCCATGGCGGGCGCACCGTCAGCTGTGACGCGTATGGCTGCTACGGCAGCGGCAAGGTGTCGTGCTCGTATTGCAGCGGCAGCGGCTCGGTCGCCGAGCAAGTCACCGATTACGTCACGGTGCAGGTGCCCACGACCACCTACAGCAACGGCAGCTCGCACACCAGCTACCACAGTGAAACGCGCACGCAATACCGCACCGAGCATCGCAATTGCTACCATTGCAGCTACGGCAAGGTCACGTGCAACAGCTGCCACGGTTCCGGCAACATCAATTGCGGCACTTGCCGCGCCAGCGGCAGTGTCACCTGCCGTACCTGCAGCGGCGTGGGGGACTTGCGCTGCAACCCCTGCGACGGCTCCGGCAAGGTGGGCAAGGCGGCCTGGGTCGACGTGCACGTCGCGCCCGGCTACAGCGTCAGCCTGCCCAAGCAGGCGCCCGACGACGCACGCCGCATCCGCGACAAGGAGAGCGTGCACTCACTGGCGGCTATTGCCAGCAGCCTGGCCCTGGCAAAAGTGAGCATTTACAATGAAGACCAGCCGCAGGAAGTCGACGCCCTGTACGCAGGCAAGCTGCGCATCGTGCGCCTCGATGCATCGTGCAACGCCGAAAAGCACCACCTGGTGGCGTACGGCACCGACTTGCGCTGGCTGACCCTGGACGACATCGTGGAAAAGCTGCTGCGCGGCGACCTCAAGGCGCTCAGCGACGCGCTGGCCGGCAGCGCCGACGACGGCCTGTTCTCGGCCCACGTGCAGGGCTTGTTGACGCCGCTGCGCGACGTGGCAGCCTCGGAGCTGAATGCGGACGTGATCGAGTCTGTCCTCAGCGGTGACGCAGACCACGCGCACGTCGATGTCGTCTCGGCCGAGTATGCGCAGAATGTGCGCACCTGCGTGCTCGGTGCCTTGCGCCAGGTCTACACGCGGCTGGCCAAGCAATTCTGGTGGAAAAGCGCACTGGCCGCGCTGGCCGCCGCCATCGCCACCTGGTTCTTTGCCGGGCGCGGTGCCGCCGCCGTCGCCGGCCTGCTCGTCACGGGCGCCGCCTACTGGCTGTTCAACCGCAAGGTCAAGGCCGTGCTGAGCGAGGCGCTGGGCGGCGAGCAGCAGGCCGAACGCGCCATGCGCATCGCCGGCAAGGGCCGCCGCAACCAGCTGGCGCAAGTGCTGGTCCTCGCGCCGGCCAGCCTGGCCGTGCTGGCCGCCAGCTATGGCTTGCCCATGCGCGTGCGCCCGGTTTCTGCGCCGCCGCAAACGGCCATGGCCTCGGCGCCCGTCGCCTCCCATGCGCCGGCCGTCGTACCGCAGGACGCGAGCAGCGCCAGGGCCGTCAAGCTGTACGAAAATGGCGACAAGGTACAGGCACTGGCCATGCTGGAAAGCCTGGTCGGCAAGGGCGACGCCGGCGCATATGGGCTATATGGCTGGATGCTGCTGATGGGCGAAGGCAAGAGCGGCCCCGCCACCGCGCCAACGGCGCAGCAGCGCGAAGCGCGCCAGGTCGCCGCCAAGCCCCTGGTCGGCAAGGGCTTGCTGAAAAACGACAGCTATGCACTGACGGCGAAGGGCGTGATGCTGGCCGAAGGCTGGCAAGAACCGCGCAACATGGCGCGCGGGCTCGACTTGCTGAAACAGGCCGCCAACAAGGGCAATACGCAAGCCATGCACTTGCTGGGCCTGTACCACGTGCGCGGCTACCAGATCCCGGTCAACCACGCGGAAGCGCGCAAATGGTTCACCCTGGCCGCCGACAAGGGCAGCGCGGGCGATATCTACAACCTGGGCCTGATGGACTGGGAAGGCGCTGGTTTGAAACGCCCGGACCGCGCCAGCGCCATGCAGCGCTGGAAGATCGCCGCCGCCATGGGAGAAGAGCGCGCGATTAAGGCTGTAGCGCAAGGCAAACCTTAAGCTGCTGCCAGCGCCTGCAAGGCCATCGGGTTGGGCGTCGGCTCGCCGATTTTAGTCAGCAGGTTGCGGTCCGTGTGGTGGAAGGGTTCGTCCTTGCCGCGGATCAGCATGACCGTGTCTTCATCGTAGCCCCAGGTGCCGTCGGCGTGGATGTCGACCTTGATGCGGTATTCGACGGTGGTGAACGCGTGTTCGAGGAAAGGGTTCGAGCAGATGCCGTAGGCCGTCGAATCGCGCCTGGCCACCAGTTCGAAACTGCTGGCGTCCGCCGTCGTCGTGCCCGACGCCATGGCGATCTGGCCGCGCGGGATGGCCAGGGTCTGGATCACGGTGCCCGTGGCCGGCTCCCACAGCCAGTAGCCGACCTGTTCATGGTAGGTTTTTACCTGATCCGGCTTGGTGATGTGGATGTAATAGCGCAAGCCGTAGAACAGTTGCGGGCCATTGGTGACGGGATCGATCGGCTGCAGTTCGATGCGCTCGACAAACGCCTGCTTGCGCGGGCCGTCCGCTTTCGGCTTGACGTCCAGGCCGCGCGTGCCCGTCCAGATGCCGGCCATGCCGGTCAATGGGCCCAGGTTGTTCAGGGTATGCACGTCGGCGGACGGCTCGGTGTAGATATCTTCGGAAAAATCGCTCATGCGGAAGTCTTCAAAATGGGGCAACAGTGCTTGCCGCCATTGTAAGACGCAGGCCGCTATCCGGGAAAGAGCGCGATGTGGCGTTCGATGAACAGCAAGGCGGCTGTCGCCAGCGCGGGGCGCTGCGCCTCGAACACCGTCGCGTCGCGCGCCTGCAGCAAGTTGGCGGCCACCTCGGGCAGCAGCAAGTCATCGGCGATCAGCACCGCCACCGCCCCAATGTTCGCGTACAGCGCGCTGTCAAAGCCTTCCCAGTCCACATAGGCCAGCCACTCGGCCAGCATCACCACGCCAGCGACGGGCGGCGCCAGGGCCGCGATGCGATCCAGGCGCAGCACGCTGTCGCTGCGGATGCCTTCCTGCTGCAAGACCGCCAGCGCCACCTGCTGCAGCGCGTCCTCGGCGTCGTGCCGGTGCTGGTTCAGCAGGCGCTGCGTCAGGCTGGCGCTGTGCATCTCAGACCAGCGGATCGGGCAAACCGGTCAGGGTGAAGATTTCAAAACCCGTTTCCGTCACGGCCAGCGAGTGCTCGAACTGTGCCGACAGCGAACGGTCTTTCGTCACCGTCGTCCATTTGTCGGGCAAGACCTTGACCTGGTAGCTGCCCACGTTGAGCATCGGTTCGATCGTGAAAATCATGCCCGGTTCGAGCACGATGCCGGTGCCGGCGCGGCCATAGTGCAGCACTTGCGGCGTATCGTGGAAGACCTGGCCCACGCCATGTCCGCAGAAGTCGCGCACGGAAGAAAAGCCCTGCGCCTTGGCCACCGCTTCGATGGCGGCGCCCACGTCGCCCAGGGTGGCGCCAGGGCGCACCGTATGGATGCCGGCCATCATGGCGTCATACGCCGTGTTGACGAGGCGGTTGGCCAGGATGGACACGGCGCCCACCTTGAAGGTGCGGCTGGTGTCGCCGAACCAGCCCTGGAACTTCGGCGTCACGTCGATGTTCAGGATGTCGCCCACTTTCAGGAATTTCGTTTCCGACGGGATGCCGTGCGTGACCACGTGATTGACGGAGATGCAACTGGCGTGCTTGTAGCCGTGGTAGTCGATGGTGCCGGGGATGGCGCCGGCGGCGCGCATGAATTCTTCGCACAGGGCGTCGAGCTTGGCCGTCGACACGCCAGGCTTGACGAAGGGCGTGATGTAATCGAGCGTGTCGGCGGCGATGCGGCCGGCCGCGCGCATGCCGATGAAACCTTCTTCGTCGTGCAGGGGGATTTTCTTGCCGTGTTCAAGCTGGGTGGAATAGCGCATGGATGTCTTCTTGGTTAATGTGATGTGGTGTTTAAGGCCCAGCCGCGCACGGCGTCGTGCGAGGCGCGCAGCATGGCGTCGACACTGGCCGGTATCGGCCGCTCCTGGGTCAGGTAGGGCTTGACGACGGCCACGGGGGCGTCGATCAGCACGAATTTGAGCAGCATGTGATCCAGGTCCAGCTCCGTGGTGGCGGGCATGGCTTCGGCGCAGCGCACAAAGCAGGCGTCGAGCGCCGCCTGCTCCTCTTCCACGGCGGCCAGCAATTGCTCGCTGAGGCCACTGCTGAAATCGGGGCTGTCCGCGCATTGCAGCAGGAAGCGCGCATACACGGGCTTGCGCCGGCACCAGTCCAGCAAGCCGTGCACGCCGGCCCAGGTGTCGCCGCCGAGCCAGCGGCTGGCCACTTCCTCGCGGAAGTCGCTCTTCACGCGCAGCCAGGCGCGCGCCAGGATGGCGTTGCGCGAGTCGAAGCGGTGATACACGGAACCGATGGGCGCACCGGCCTTGACGGCGATGGCGGCCATCGACACGGCGCCCACGCCGCACTGGGCGGCGACGGCAATCGCGCTGTCGATGAAGTTGTTTTCGTTGAATTTTGCGAGTCTGACCATTCAAATAGAATACAGATTCTATTTGAATTCGTCAAGCGGCCCAGGCAGACAAGAAACGCGTCCAACGCGAGATGCCCCGCTGCCTTACAATGGTATGCACGAACCGCTACAAGGAGAATCCGCTTGCTTACGCCCCCCTTCATCGCCTCCTCCCGCTTCGACGATCCACGCCTGGCGTTGGAACAAGTGCAAGCCATTTACCGCAGCAGCATCGAACACCTGCGCGATGCGCTGCAGCGCTTTGTCGCCGGCGAAGACATGCACGAGCGCGTACGCGCCTGCTACCCCTTCGTGCGCATCCAGACCGACACCGTGGCGCGCGCCGACTCGCCGCTGGCCTACGGCTTTGTCGCCGGTCCCGGCGTATTTGAAACCACCCTGACGCGCCCCGACCTGTTCGGCGACTATTACCTCGACCAGTTCACCCTGCTGCTGAAAAACCATAACAGCGGCCAGAATGTACACCTGGAAGTGGGCGTCAGCGCCCAGCCCATACCCGTGCATTTTTCGTTCGCCGAGCATGACCATATCGAAGGCAATATGGATGCGGGCCGCCGCCTGGCCATGCGCGACCTGTTCGACCTGCCCGACCTGTCGGCCATGGACGACGGCATCGCCAACGGCACGCACGAACCGGCGCATGGCGAAGCGCAGCCGCTGGCCTTGTTCACGGGGCCGCGCGTCGATTACTCGCTGCAGCGCCTGCGCCACTACAGCGGCACCTCGCCGCAGCACTTCCAGAACTTCGTCCTGTTTACCAATTACCAGTTCTACATCGACGAATTCATCCGCCTGGGCCACGCCATGATGGACCGCGCGCCCGACCCGCAAGCACCATCGGACGACGACGGCTACATCGCCTTTGTCGAACCGGGAAACGTGGTCACGCGCCGGGTCGGCCAGACAGTCGAAAGCGAAGATGCGCTGGGCGCCGCGCCGCCGCGCCTGCCGCAGATGCCCGCCTACCACCTGCTGCGCGCCGATGGCAGCGGCATCACCATGGTCAATATCGGCGTCGGTCCCGCCAACGCGAAAACCATCACCGACCATATCGCCGTGCTGCGCCCGCACGCCTGGCTGATGCTCGGCCATTGCGCCGGCTTGCGCACCACGCAAAGCCTGGGCGACTACGTGCTGGCGCATGCATACGTGCGCGAAGACCATGTGCTCGACGAAGACTTGCCGCTGTGGGTACCGATCCCGCCGCTGGCGGAAATCCAGCAGGCGCTGCAAACGGCGGTGGCGGAAATCACCCAGCTGACAGGGCATGATTTAAAACACATCATGCGCACCGGGACGGTGGCCAGCACGGACAACCGCAACTGGGAACTGCTGCCGCAGCGCACACCGGAGCGCCGTTTCAGCCAGAGCCGCGCCATCGCGCTGGACATGGAAAGCGCGACGATCGCCGCCAACGGCTTCCGCTTCCGCGTCCCGTACGGCACCCTGCTGTGCGTGAGCGACAAGCCGCTGCACGGTGAAATCAAGCTGCCCGGCATGGCCAACCACTTCTACCGCGAGCGGGTCGACCAGCACCTGCGCATCGGCATCCGCGCCGTGGAACTGCTGCGCCGCCAGGGCGTGGACCGGCTGCACAGCCGCAAATTGCGCAGCTTTGCGGAAGTGGCGTTTCAGTAAGCGCCGCATTTCCCACGCAAGCCGCCCTCGCCGGGCGGCTTTTTTTTGCCCGGCGCCCAAGCCCGGCAATGTCGCGACCTTGCCGTATATGGCGCAATATCGTCACAAAAAAACAACATATGTCTAGACAGGCAACAGGCAAATGCCGAATTTTCAACGATCATTTTACCCAATGACAAATTTAATTTATTTAACAATTGAAATTTAATATTTTCCTGCTCTCCACAAATAAAATTCATGTCTTTTCATTCTGGCGCGTGCCATGCGCATGCACAAATACCCGGCAGCTCTTGACAGTCAAGATCAAAAAATGGTCTGATGAATTGCAAATTTAAAATACTAAATTTGTAAACATAGTCATTTTGAAAATAATTTCAAATAGCTAAATAAAACCCTAAGGAAACTGAAGTTTCCTAGTTGGAGGATAGACAATGATTGAAAAGACATTAAACAAATCCTTGCGCATGATGTTCGCCGGTACCTTGGCCATGAGCGCAGGTTTCATGCACCAGGCAGCCCAGGCGCAGGAAGCCAAAGCTGACGAAAAATTGCAGCGCGTGGTCGTCACTGGTTCCGCGATCAAGCGCGTGGATGCCGAAACCGCCGCACCGGTGGAAATTTACAGCAAGAAAGATATCGAGCGCACGGGCGCCACCAGCGTCGCCGAACTGGTGCGCAACCTGGCCTCCATCGACATCAATGACCAGGGTGAACTGAGCGCCAGCTCGCCTTCAGGCTCTGGCACCACCAATATCAAGATGCGCGGCTTGAGCGAACGCAACGTGCTGATCCTCTTGAACGGTCGCCGCCTGCCGACCAATGCGCTGGCTGACGGTTCGGGCGCGGGCGCCGCGGTCGACGTCAACGCCATCCCGCTGAGCGCGCTGGAGCGCATTGAAATTCTGAAAGACGGCGGTTCGGCCATTTATGGCGCCGATGCGGTTGCCGGCGTGATGAACTTCATCACCAAAAAGAATTACCAAGGTCTGGAAGCGAAAACCAGCTACGGCCAAAGCTCGCGCTCGGACGCCAAGGAAAAGACCGCCAACCTCGTGTACGGCTACGGCGACTATGACACCCAGGGCTTCAACGTACTGGCAACGGTCGACGTGTTCAAGCGCGACCCGATCTACCGCAAGGACCGCGACCTGACCAGTTCAGCCGACTTCCGCCGCTTTGGCGGCCCGGATGGTCGCAGCGGCTACCATCCTAGCGGCAATATTGCCGGCGGCGGCACTCTGGTGCCGTGCCCACCGGACGATTTGAGTGACGGCACCTGCCGTTTCGACGTCAACAAGACCCTGCTGACATCGACCAACGGCGCCGACCGCGTCAGCGGCATGCTGATTGGCAGCCTGAAAATCAGCGACAGCATCCGCGCGTTCGCGGAATTTACCTATTCCGAAAGCAAGGACGACTTCTCCTCCCAGCCTGCACCAGGCAATTTCAAGGTCGGCAACCAGACCGTTGCTGGCCGCTTCATGCAAATGGGCCCGCGCCAGACCAACCGCAAGGGCACGATGACCCAGTTCTCGACGGGTTTGGAAGGCACGACGCGCGGCATCGACTGGGATGTGGCCATCGGCAAGGGCGTGAGCAAGGCCACCAACCGCGATTCGAACTACGCGCACTACGACCTGTTCAACGAAGCGATCGCCAATGGCAAGATCAACCCGACCCGCACCGACAACCCGCAGGCGGAAGTCGACAAGATTCGCCTCACGCCTTCGCGCGCCGGCAAGTCGGAACTGACCTTCTTTAACGCCAAGGCATCGGCGCCGATCATGGACTTGGCAGGCGGCGCGATGGCTTACGCCGTTGGCGTGTCGTACAACAAGGAAACGCTGAGCGACCAGCCCGACCAGAACCAGATCGATGGCCTGGTCTTCGGCAGTATCCAGCAGGCGGCCGTGAAGGCGGACCGCAATTCCAAGGGCATCTTCGGCGAACTGTCGATTCCTTTCATGAAAAACGTCGAAGCACAAGTCGCCCTGCGCTATGACGACATCTCGAATGTCGGCAGCAAGACCAGCCCGAAGCTGGCCTTGCGCTACCAACCGCTGAACAACCTGATGTTCCGCGGTTCGTATGCGGGCAGTTTCCTGGCGCCTTCGCTGAAACAGATGTACGGCGGCGTCGATGCAGGCGCCTACACGACCAGCGATACGGATATCTGCAAAGCCTTCCCATCGATTGCCGGCAACTGCAAGAACTTCGCCTATTACCAGGTCTCCGGTTCCAACAAGGACTTGCAACCTGAAACGGGCAAGACCTACAACCTCGGTGTGGTATTCTCTCCAGTAAACTCGCTGACAGCCAGCATCGACTTCTTCAAGATCAACAAAAAGAACGAGATCGGCACCCTGACGGAACTCAAGGCGATCGAACTGGGCAACGTGGAAATCAAGAATGGCGACGCGCGCATCCTGCTGAACAACCAGAACCTGGCCACGACCGAAGTGCGCGGTTTCGATACGGACCTGCGCTACACCTCGCCGCAAACGATGTTCGGCAAATTCACACTCCGCAATGCGTCCACTATCTACACCCGCATGGACACCCAGGACACGGTGACGGATCCAGAACAAAGCACGATGAAGACGTTCATGAATCCGAAGTACCGCAACACGTTCACGGCGAGCCTGGAAAAGGACAATATGTCCGGTTCCCTGGTTATCCGCACGACGGGCGATATGATCGACTCGGACTTGCGCCGCGACGAAATCAAACCGGGTACCCGCACGATTCCTTCACACACGGAAGTGGATCTGACGGGCCAGTACGTGGCGATGCAAAACCTGACCTTCACGGCCGGCATCAAGAACCTGTTCGACAAAATGCCGCCGTTTAGCATCATGGGCGCAGGCAACCAGTACGGCACCCTGGGCTTTGCCCAGCTGTACAACGTGCGCGGCCGTTACTTCTACGTCGGTGCAGGCTACAAGTTCATGTAATGTAGCGCAATCCCCGGTGGCCTGAAATGGCCGCCGGTACTGCCCCCGAAAGCCGCATCTTCATGCGGCTTTTTTCATGCCTGGCAGACGAAAAAAAACCGCTGCAGGCAGCGGTTTTCAAGACAGGCAATCGCTTACAGGAAGCGGTCGAGTATCTTCCGCGTCGTCTTGTCGATATTGAACATGTCGCGTATCAAAAAGTGAATGCCGTGGTTATCGGCGATCAGCAGCGACGTGGCGCCGATGCGGCGGATGTCTTCTTCGCCCTTCAGCACGAACTGCGTCTCGCCCCGATCCGTATCGACGTACCAGGTGCAGGGCGTGGCAAAGCTGCTGACGCTTTTCACGCGCGCGATCTCGGGCATGAATTCGCGCCCTTCCAGTTCTTCCTGCAGCAGGCTGCGCGCCGGCTCGGGCAAGGTGTCAAGGCGCTCGATCCACGCCACTTCCTTGCCATTGCCCAGCACCAGCGAAATGCCTTCGTCGGGCGACTGGATGGGGAAGGCGCGCACGGGCGCCACGCCTTCAAAGACCTGGCCGTCTTCGGCCGTCATCACCAGCTTGCCGAAGGTGTCGCGGCTTAATGTAAAAGTTGTACTGGCCATGCTTATTCCTTGTCATCCAGGGCGAGTTCGTTGTTGCGCGCCTGTGCTTCGTAGAGGCGGAAATAGGCGCCCTCTTTCGCCATCAGTTCATCGTGACTGCCCACTTCGACGACCTGGCCGCGATCCAGCACCACCAGGCGATCGGCCCGGTGCAGGGTCGACAGCCTGTGCGCGATGGCGATCGTCGTGCGGCCTTGCACCAGGTTGTCCAGCGCCTTCTGAATTTCTTTTTCCGTTTCCGAATCGACCGACGATGTCGCTTCATCCATGATCAGGATGCGCGGATCGATCAGCAGGGCGCGGGCGATCGAGATGCGCTGGCGTTCGCCGCCGGACAAGCCCTGGCCCCGCTCGCCCACCATCGAATCGTAGCCTTGCGGCAGGCGCAGGATGAATTCGTGCGCATGCGCGGCGCGCGCGGCGGCGATGATCTCCTGGCGCGACGCGTGCGGCTTGCCGTAAGCGATATTTTCCGCGATGGTGCCGAAGAACAGGAACGGCTCCTGCAGCACCAGGCCGATGTTGCGGCGGTAGTCGGACACGGCGAACGAGCGGATATCGACGCCATCGAGCAAAATCGCCCCTTCCGACACGTCATAGAAGCGGCAAATCAGGTTGACCAGCGTACTCTTGCCCGAACCGCTGTGGCCTACCAGGCCGATCATCTCGCCGGCCTTGATATTCAGCGTGATGCCGCGGTTGACGGCCCGGTTGCCATAGCGGAAACCGACTTCGCGCAAATCGATCCTGCCTTCGATCTTCTCCAGTTTCACGGGGTGCGCCGGTTCCGGCACGCTCGACACGTGGTCGAGGATGTCGAAGATGCGCTTGGCGGCGGACGCCGATTTCTGCGTCACGGAAACGATGCGGCTCATGGAATCGAGGCGGCCGTAGAAGCGCGTGCTGTAGGCGATGAAGGCGGTCAGTACGCCGACGGTGATTTCGCCGCGCGACAGTTGCCAGATGCCAAAGCACCAGATGACCAGCAAACCCATCTCCGTCAGGAACGAGACGGTGGGCGAGAACAGCGACCAGACCTTGTTCAACTTGTCGTTGACGGCCAGGTTGTGCGCGTTGGCGTCGCGGAAGCGGGCCGCTTCGCGCTTTTCCTGCGCAAACGCCTTCACCACGCGGATGCCGGGTATCGTATCGGCCAGCACGTTGGTCACTTCGCTCCACACGCGGTCGATCTTTTCAAAACCCGTGCGCAGACGGTCGCGCACCAGGTGGATCATCCAGGCGATGAACGGCAATGGCGCCAGGGTCATGATGGCCAGCCAGGGGTTCATCGACCACAGAATGACGCCCGTCATGATGATCATCAGCACGTCGGAGGCGAAATCGAGCAAATGCAGCGAGAGGAAGACGCAGATGCGGTCACTGCCGCTGCCGATGCGCGACATCAGGTCGCCCGTGCGCTTGCCGCCGAAAAATTCCAGCGACAGCTTCATCAGATGCTCATACGTGGCCGAGCGCAGGTCGGCGCCCATGCGTTCGGACACCAGGGCCAGCACATAGGTCTTGCCCCAGCCCAGCAGCCAGGCCAGCAGGGCCGAACCGAGCAAGCCGCTCATGTAGTACACCACCAGCCACGGATCGATGTGCTTGCCGTTCTGATACGGGATCAGCACATTGTCCATCAGCGGCGCCGTCAGGTAGGGCGGAATCATGTGCGCGGCAGTGGAGAGCAGCATCAGCATGAAACCCAGCGCCAGCTGGCCACGGTAAGGGTGGGCGAAGCGCCACAGGCGGAACAGGGTCCAGGTGGACGGCGGCGTGTACAGCACCTTGGCGCAGATCGGGCATTCTTCCTGCTCCGGCTCCAGCGGCGCCTTGCAACTCGGACACACTTCCTGCTCCGCTTGCAGCACGGGCTGGCCCGTCAGGTGGCTGTCGAGGCGCTCGACGAACTGTTCCAGCACGCGGATCGCATGCAGGTTCTGTCCCAGGGTGAAGCGCCACGAGGCCAGGCGGCCGTGGTCATCGAACAGTTCCAGGTGGCCGACACCGGCGTGGTCGTGGTGCGTCAGGCGCAATCCAGGGCGGAAAGACCAGCTTTTCCAGTCGCTATCGCCCGGTGAACGGGCCAGCAAACGCTTCTCGGTGACAACAATTATGCCTTTTGTGAAACGTAATCGCGCATCGAGGTCAACCTCAACGCTACTTAAAACGTTCTCCCCTGGAGAAAGCTTGCTCTCCACCTCCGCCAGCCAGTGTTCAGGCAGCGAGGTGAGGGGAATAGTTGTTGCAGGAACATTCAGTTCAGTTGTCATCGTAAAGCATACTCCGGCTCGAGGCCAAGCCCTTCAGGGCGGGATTTGGGGGATGGGGCAGACGCCCGATCAATGTTTGTGTACTGCGCGATGGCGAGGTAGATGCACCAGTGGCAATTTCCTGTATTGTATCGAATGGATGCCTGCCAGTAAGGAATGATGGCAAAACGGCGCAAAAAAATGAGCGGCCATCGACCGGCGACAAGTATACAACAGCGCGCTGTTGCGCAAATGCTCCAGCTTGGCCCGGAGTCGGTATCTTTATAACAAGTAAGGCAACATTTAGTAACAATTAGAATCACAACAGCAGCAGAATACGAGAAGCAAACGCGACAAGAGGCCGCTAAAAGTGGCACACTGCGCATACCCGGGATAAAGAACCAAGCACGAGCCTGAAAAGACTCTGTAGAGCCACCATAAAGTATCTGGCGCCCAGACGCCTGGCTTGTTATCAAGAAACCACTTACATGATCAAGAAGAAGAACATCGAATTTGCCCGCGTCACCCACTTGCGCGGCCCCAACATCTGGACGTATCGCCCGGTGATTGAAGCCTGGGTCGACATCGGCGAACTGGAAGACTATCCATCCAATACCCTGCCCGGCCTGTACGAGCGTCTGGTGGCATGGCTGCCGGGCATGATCGAGCACCGCTGCGGCGTGGGCGAACGGGGCGGCTTTTTCGAGCGCCTGCGCGAAGGCACCTGGTCGGCGCACATCCTCGAACACGTGGTGCTGGAATTGCAAAACCTAGCAGGCATGCGCACGGGCTTCGGCCAGACGCGCTCGACCAGCCAGCGCGGCGTCTACAAGATGGCTTTCCGCACGCGTGAAGAGCACGTGGGCCGCGCCGCCCTGGCCGCCGCGCGCGAACTGCTGATGGCCGCCATCAACGATGAAGCCTACGACCTGGAAGCGGCCCTGGCGCCCCTGCGCGACATGGTCGATGCGCGCTGCCTGGGCCCGAGCACGGCCAGCATCGTCGATGCGGCCACCGAGCGCGGCATCCCTTCGCTGCGCCTGAATGACGGCAACCTGGTGCAGCTGGGCCACGGCGCCGCGCAGCGCCGCATCTGGACGGCCGAAACGGACCGCACCAGCGCGATTGCCGAAGGCATCGCCAGCGACAAGGACCTGACCAAATTCCTGCTCAAATCGTGCGGCGTGCGCGTCCCTGAAGGCAGCCTGGTGCGCAGCGCCGAAGCGGCCTGGGAAGAAGCGCAAGACATCGGCGTGCCTGTCGTCGTCAAGCCGTATGACGGTAACCATGGGCGCGGCGTGTCGCTGAACCTGATGACGGAAAGCGACGTCAAGGCTGCCTATGAGCTGGCTGCGCGCAAGGGCGACAGCTCGGCCGTGCTGGTGGAAAGCTTCATCACGGGCGACGAACACCGTCTGCTCGTCGTCGGCAACAAGCTGATCGCGGCGGCCAAGGGCGAATCGCTGTGGGTCGACGGCGATGGCGTCTCCACCGTGCTGGAACTGGTCAACACGCAAATCAATATCGATCCGCGCCGCGGCGAAGGCGAAGATTTTCCATTGGGCACCGTCAAGCCGCACGAATCGGGCGAAATCGTGCTGGAACTGCAGCGCCAGGGCATGACCGCCCTGTCCGTGCCGCAGGCGGGCCAGAAAGTGCTGATCCAGCCGAACGGCAACGTGGCCATCGACGTCACGGACGACGTGCATCCATCCGTTATGCATGCGGCCCTGCTGGCCGCGCGCGTCGTGGGCCTCGATATCGCCGGCATCGACCTGGTCACCACCGACATCACGCGTCCGCTGGAAGAGCAGCGCGGCGCCATCATCGAAGTCAATGCCAGCCCCGGCCTGCTGGCGCACATCAAGCCGGGCGTGGGCCAGAGCCGCCCTGTCGGCGCGGCCATCGTCGACCACCTGTTCGCCGCCGAGGAAACGGGCCGCATTCCGCTGATCGGCGTGACGGGCACGCGCGGCGCCAGCCTGATCGTGCGCATGCTGTGCAAACTGCTCAACCTGTCGGGCCTGCACACGGGCGCCGTCTGCAGCGAAGGCATGTACCTGGACCAGCGCCGCGTAGTCAGCAACGATTGCGTGAACTGGGACGCGGGCCAGCGCCTGCTGCTCAACCGCACCGTGCAGACGGCCCTGTTCGAGAGCAATCCGCGCATGATCCTGGCCGAAGGCCTGGCCTATGACAAGTGCCAGGTCGGCATCGTCACCGACATGGGCAGTGTAGAGAGCGTCAAGGATTTCGACGTGCTCGACGATGCGGGCCTGTACAAGGCCGTGCGCAGCCAGGTCGACGTGGTGGTGCCGACGGGCGTGGCCGTGCTGAACGCGGCCAACGCCCACGTGCTGGAACTGGCCGAGCTGTGCGACGGCACGGTGACCCTGTATGCACAGGATGGCAGCTTGCCGGCCATCGCGGCGCAGCTGGCCGCCGGCCAGCGCGCCGTGTTCGTGCGCGGCAACCACATCGTGCTGGCCGAAGGCGGCATCGAAACGGTCTTGCTGTGCCTGGATCTGCTGAAACCGGCCACGGCCGGCAATGTCGACAGCGTGCTGGCCGTCGCGGCGGCCGCCTGGGCCATGAACCTGCCTGTCGACCTGATCTGCGCGGGTTTACGCACCTTCGACGCGGCCCCCGGCTGCATCGGGAATTAAGACTCAAGCCCGGCTACGGCCGGGCCCACAAGAACACAACAGGATTACGGTTTAATTATGGAAGTATCTCGCGTACGGGCCTTGCGGGGCCCTAACCTCTGGAGCCACGACACCGCCGTGGAAGCCATTGTTTCCTGCACCACGCAGGAACTCGACATCGCCCAGCTGCCCGGCTTCGAAGCCCGCCTGCGCGCGCGCTTTCCGCAACTGAGCCCGCTGCAACCGCTGGGCAATTACAACGCCGCGCCGATGGCGCAGGTGCTGGAACTGGCGGCGCTGGGCCTGCAGGCGCAAGCCGGCTGCCCCGTCACCTTCAGCCGCACCACGCCGACCCTGGAAACGGGCATCTTCCAGGTCGTCGTCGAATACTCGGAAGAAGCCGTCGGCCGCCTGGCCCTGGAACTGGCGCAGCAGCTGTGCCGCGCCGCGCTCGACGACGCGCCGTTCGACCTGGCCGGCGCCCTGCACCAGTTGCAGGAACTCGATGAAGACGTGCGCCTGGGCCCCTCCACCGGCGCCATCGTCAACGCCGCCGTGGCGCGCAACATCCCGTTCCGCCGCCTGACCGAAGGCAGCCTGGTGACGTTCGGCTGGGGCAGCAAGCAACGCAAGATCCAGGCCGCCGAAATGGACGGCACCAGCGCGATTGCCGAAGCCATCGCGCAAGACAAGGAACTGACCAAGAAGCTGCTCGATTCGGCCGGCGTGCCGGTGCCGCACGGCCGTGTCGCCATCGATGCGGACGACGCCTGGGCCGCCGCCTGCGAGATCGGCCTGCCCGTCGTCGTGAAACCGAAGGATGGCAACCAGGGCAAGGGCGTCACCGTCAATGTCACCACGCGCGAACAGCTGACGGCCGGCTTCCTCGCGGCGCAGGAATTCCGCGACGACATCCTCGTCGAGCGCTACCTGCCGGGCCACGATTTCCGTTTGCTCGTCATCGGCAACAAGATGGTGGCAGCGGCCCGCCGCGACCCGCCGCAAGTGGTGGGCGACGGCCAGCACACGGTGCGCGAACTGGTCGACCAGGTCAACCTGGACCCGCGCCGCGGCAGCGGCCACGCCACCTCGCTGACAAAAATCCGCTTCGACGACATCGCCCTGGCCAGCCTGGCAAAGCAGGGCTATGTGGCCGAATCCGTGCCGCCCGTGGGCCAGCGCGTGATTTTGCGCAATAACGCCAACCTGTCGACGGGCGGCTCGGCCACCGACGTCACCGTCGACGTGCACCCGGAAGTGGCGGCGCGCGCCGTCGCCGCCGCGCACATGGTGGGCCTGGACATCTGCGGCGTGGACGTGGTCTCCGAAAGCATACTGAAACCGCTGGAAGAACAGAACGCCGGCATCGTCGAAGTGAACGCCGCACCGGGCCTGCGCATGCACCTGGCGCCGTCGTTCGGCAAGCCGCGCCCCGTGGGCGAAGCCATCATCGCCGCCATGTTCGCCGAGGGCGACGATGGCCGCATCCCCGTCGTCGCCGTGACGGGCACCAACGGCAAGACCACCACCGTGCGCCTGATCGCCCACCTGCTCACCACCTCCGGCCTGCGCACCGGCATGACCAACACCGATGGCGTGTACATCGAAGGGCGCCAGATCGACAGCGGCGACTGCAGCGGTCCGCGCAGCGCGCGCAACGTGCTGCTGCACCCTGACGTGGACGCGGCCGTGTTCGAGACGGCGCGCGGCGGCATGCTGCGCGAAGGCCTGGCCTTCGACCGCTGCCAGGTCGCCGTGGTGACCAACATCGGCGCCGGGGATCACCTGGGCCTGAACTACATCACCACCGTGGAAGACCTCGCGGTACTCAAAAGAGTGATCGTGCAGAACGTGGCCGACAGCGGCGTGGCCGTGCTGAACGCCACCGACCCTGCCGTGGCGCGCATGGCCAAGAATTGCAGCGGCACGGTGACCTTCTTCGCCGCAGACAAGACGCATCCCGTGATGGCCACGCACCGCGCGCAGGGCAACCGCGTGGTGTACGTGGAAGATGGCAATCTGGTCGCCGCACAGGGTAAGGAACGCCACGAAATCGCCCTGTCGCAAGTGCCGATCACGCGCAATGGCGCCATCGGCTTCCAGGTCGACAACGTCATGGCATCGCTGGCCGCCGCCTGGGCCGTGGGCCTGGACTGGAAAACCATTGCGCTGGGCCTGAAAACCTTTGCCAATGAAGCCGACAATGCGCCCGGTCGCTTCAATGTATTCGACTACAAGGGTGCCACCCTGATCGCCGACTACGGCCACAATCCGGACGCCATCCTGGCGCTGGTGCAGGCCGTCGAAAGCATGCCGGCCAAGCGCCGTTCGGTGGTCATCAGCGGTGCCGGCGACCGCCGCGACGAAGACATCCGCCAGCAGACGGAAATCCTCGGCGCCGCCTTCGACGACGTACTTCTGTACCAGGACCAGTGCCAGCGCGGCCGCGCCGATGGCGAAGTCGTGGCGCTGCTGCGCCAGGGCTTGAACGGCGCCAAGCGCACCAGCCATATCGATGAAATCAACGGCGAATTCGTCGCCATCGACAAGGCCCTGGCGCGCCTGAACGAAGGCGATCTGTGCCTGATCCTGATCGACCAGGTGGAAGAAGCGCTGGCGCACATCGCCAGGCGCGTCGCCGAAGCGTAAACGCAGCCTGACGGCATACGAGGGCGGCCTGCGGGCCGCCCTTTTTCATTGCCACCGCTTTTCCGCACCAGCATGGGGCACGCACGGCCCAAAATGCCCCGCATCGACCTTATCAGCCTGTAAATTCAGGCATGAAAATTGCTCATAAGAAAACATAAATGAGCTGACGAGAAGGTGGGGCACGCATGGTGGGCAGAATCTCGCGCATGATCGGAAAATTGACGGTGGGGCGCAAACTGGCGCTGATCTATCTGCTCGACCTGTCCGCCGTCATCTTCATTTCCGGCATCCTCATCAACGAAAAATACATCGCCATCGATTTCTCGCGCAAGGAGATGGCGGGCAATGCCTACATCGCCGCCATCCGCGATGCGCTGCTGCCGCTGACGCGCAGCACGGCGCAAGTGGACGCGCAAGCCGCCGCCATCGAGCAAGCCGAGCGCCAGTTCGGCGCAGGCATGCGCAGCGCGCAATTGAGCGGGGAATTCGCCACCCTGTTGCGCCAGGCCGGCGGCACGCCAGCGGCACATGACGGCATGGCGCCCTCGCCCGCCTTTGTGGCCGGACGCGAACTGCTTACACGCGTGGGCAACCAGTCGAACCTGATCCTCGACCCGGACCTGGACAGCTACTACACCATGTCGCTGGTGATCCTGCGCTTTCCCGAACTGCTGGAAGTGATCAACAGCACGCGCGACCTGGCCCTGCAGCTGGCGACAGCCGAAGGCGCGCAGCGCCAGCGCCTGCAGACCCAGTTCCTGATCCTGGAAGGGCGCATGGACGCCACCATGGGCGGCATCGGCAGCGACTACACGGAGGCGTTCGCGGCCAGCACGCCACTGCTGCGCCGGCACCTGGACGGCTCGCGCGCGACCCTGCAGCAAGCCGTGGCGCAGTTTCGCGCCAGCACACAGGCGCTGGCCGGCACGCCAGCCCATGCCGATGGCAACGCCGCGCTGCTGCGGCACGATGCGGCGGCCGTCGCGGCCCTGCAGCGTGCCTGGCGCGCGGCGGAAAACGAATTGCACCGCCTGATCCAGTTGCGCGTGGACGGCTTTTTCACGCGCATGTGGCTGCACCTGGGCACGGCCGTGCTGCTGCTGGTGATGATATTGGGCCTGGTGTTTTTCGTCGCGCGGCAGATCGCCCTGCCCATCCGCCGCCTGGCGCGCGTGGCGCAGGAAGTGCGCGAAACGGGCGACCATAGCCTGCGCGCCGTCTGGGACAGCGAGGATGAAACGGGGCGCCTGGTCAGCGCCTTCAATACCATGCTGCAGCAGCTCGACTTCCAGCGCATGGCGCAGCAGGACCTGGTGGCGCGCGCCAGCGCGGCCGACGCGCAGCGCCAGCTGGTCGACGCCATTCCCATCCCGCTGATGGTTACCTCGATCCCGCATCACCAGGTACTGCACGCGAACCAGGCCGCGCACGCCTGGCAGGGCAGCCTGGAGCTGGATCCCTGGGTGGGCGGCATGAGTCCGCAAGCCCGTTCGCGCTTCTTCCAGCGCTTGAGCGACCTGGGCGCAGTCGATGAATTCGAGGTGTGCTGGAGCGGCGGCGGCACGCCCACCTGGGCCTTGATTTCCGCGCGCCTGATCGACTACCAGGGCCAGCGCGCGGTGCTGTCGACCTTCACGCCGATCAACAAGATGAAGCTGATGGAGTCGCGCCTGGAACTGTGGGCCAAGGTCTTCGAGGCATCGGCGGAAAGCCTGATCGTGATGGATGCCGACATGCGCATCATCACCGTCAACCAGGCCTTCCGCCGCCATTCGCTGTACGACATGGTGGAGCTGATCGGCAAGCGACCGGCCTTCCTGCTCGCGCCGGACAACAGTCCCGAGCAGCTCGACAGCCTGCGCCAGACCCTGGCGCGGCGCGGCTACTGGCAGGGAGAAATCTCGGTGCAGCGCAAGTCGATGGAAAGCTATCCCGCCTGGCTGGTGATGAACGCCGTGCGCGACCTCGATGGCGTCACCACGCATTTCATCGCCAGCTCGCTCGACATCAGCGAACGCAAGGCCAGCGAGCGGCAGATCGAGCACATGGCCCACCACGATGCGCTCACGGGCCTGGCGAACCGCCACGTGTCGAAACTGCGCCTGGCGGCCGCCATCGCGCAGGCGCGCCGCAGCGGCGAAAAAGTCGGCGTGCTGTTCGTCGACCTGGACCGCTTCAAGCACGTCAACGACGCGCTGGGCCACCATGTGGGCGACGCGCTGCTGCAATCGGTCTCAAAGCGCCTGCTGCAGCTGGTGCGCGAAGGCGACACCGTCTGCCGCCTGGGCGGCGATGAATTCGTCGTCATCCTCAACGGCATCGGCGACGCAGAAGCCATCGGCGCGCTGCTCGACACGCGATTGATACCGGCCATGCGCCAGCCGCACCAGGTGGAAGGCAGCGCGCTGTATGTCTCGTGCAGCGTGGGCGTGGCCATCTATCCGGATCACGGCGACGACATGGATACCCTGATGCGCCACGCCGATGCGGCCATGTACCAGGCCAAGAGCGGCGGGCGCGATAATGCGCGCATGTTCACGCCGCAGATGCAGGAGCAGCAGTTGCAGCAGCTGCACCTGGAAAGCGACCTGCGCCACGCCATCGAGCGGCAGGAACTGGTGCTGTACTACCAGCCGCGCGTCGATGCGCAAAGCAGCCGCCTGAATGGCGTGGAAAGCCTGATCCGCTGGCAGCACCCGCAGCACGGCCTGATCGCGCCCGACAGCTTCATTCCCGCTGCCGAGGAATCGGGCCTGATCGTCTCCATCGGCGCATGGGTCATCCGCGAAGCGTGCCGCCAGCAGCTGGCCTGGCGCGAGGCGGGCGCGGGCGACATCGCCGTGTCGATCAACCTGTCGGCCATCCAGTTGAAAAGCGGTACCCTGGTGGCCACCTTGCGCGAGGTGCTGCGCGAGTTTCCCGTCACGCCGGGACAAATCGAATTCGAACTGACCGAATCGATCCTGATGGACAATGTGGACGACACCATCGCCACCCTGCACGCCATCAAGGCGCTGGGGTTTGCGCTGTCGATCGACGATTTCGGCACCGGCTATTCGAGCCTGAACTACCTGTGCCGCTTCCCGCTCGACAAGCTGAAAATAGACATGAGCTTCGTGCAGGACATCCACGGTTCGCCGCAAAACCTGGCCGTGACGAAAACCATCATCGGCCTGGGCCATACCCTGGGCTTGACGGTCACCGCCGAAGGCGTGGAAAGCGCGGCCGATGCCGACGTGCTGCGCCACGCCGGCTGCGATGAGTTGCAAGGGTATTACTTTGCCCGCCCCATGCCGCAGGCGCACTTCATGGCCTGGCTGGCGCACAGCGACGCGCGCTGCGCCGCCTGACTCCTCCGGTGCAGCACGCGCCGGATTCGACAACGCGCAGTGCGCCGCCAGGGTGCATGAATGCTGCAGGGATACCGGAATCGGTATTGACATCGCAAAAGAAGTCATTTGTGGGGCAAAGTCATCCCCCCTACCATGCTTGCTGAGCAAGTTCCAGCTCTGGCGGTGACTGCCACGGCATTCTCAACATAACTAAAATACAGGTGGAGACAAGATGAAGCAATGGATGGCAACGGGCACCGGCACGCCCAAGCAAAACACACGGTTGACCTTGAAGGCCACGGTAGCCGCCTTGGCCGGCGCGGGCCTGCTGAGCGGCGCCTCCGTCTGGGCGCAGCAGGCGCCCGCCGTGGAGACAGCGGCGGCAGAAGTGGCAGAAGTGGCAGAAGCAGTGCCGGCGGCGGCACAGGAAGCAGCGGCCGACAATGCCGGCATCGCCGTGGTGGCCGTCACGGGCGTGCGCCGCGCCGCACAAAGCGCGCAGACGATCAAGAAGAACAACGACCAGGTGGTCGACTCCATCGTTGCCGATGAAATCGGAAAATTCCCCGACAAGAACGTGGCCGAAATCCTCGGCCGCGTGACGGGCGTGCAGGTGCGCCGCGAAGGCGGTGAAGCCGGTACCGTCGTCATCCGCGGCTTGCCCGGCGTGGTGACCCTGCTCAACGGCCGCGAAATGTTCACGTCCGTGGGCCGCAGCCTGTACCTGGCCGACATCCCGACGGCCATGCTGCAGCGCGTGGACGTGTATAAATCGCAGGGCGCCGACATGGTCGAAGGCGGCACGGCCGGCGTGGTCGACGTGCGCACCAACCGCCCGTTCGACTTCAAGGGTTTTACGGCGTCTGGCAATGTGCGCGCCGAGCACCGCGACAAGTCCGGCTCGACGGACCCGAACGTCAGCGGCATGGTCTCGAACCGCTGGAAAACCCCGTACGGCGAATTCGGCGCCCTGCTCGGCCTGTCCTACCAGCGCAGCAAATACTATGACGAGACGATCTGGAACGCCGAACCGGTGAAGCGCCCGGAAGCGGGCAATATCACCGGGCCCGATTCCGTCGGCATGATTCCGACCGTGGGCGATCGCAAGCGCTATGCGGCCAATGCCGCCTTCCAGTGGCGCCCGAACTCGCAGGTGGAAGTGTATGCGGAAGGCATGTCGACCCTGATCAAGCACGCGTTCGACAGCCAGTTCTTCGTCGGTTCGCTGCCCTGGGGCCAGAACCCGGACATCACCCTGATCCCCGGCACCACCCAGGCGGCCACGGTGGGCAAGATCGACGGCCCATGGTCGCCATTCACGCTCGGTTCGACCCAGGCGCGGCGCGACCGCTCGATCGGTTCGCAAGGCGCCATCGGCGCGCGCTGGGACATCACGCCGCAGCTGCGCGCCACCACGGAACTGGCGCGCACGGTGAGCAACTTCGAGCGCGAATTTCCCATCCTCGACTTCCTCGCGCATCCGACCAGCATCATCGGCAGCACGAACGTGAACGGCGGCGCGCAAATCAGCTACCCCGGCTACAACATGCTGGACCCGAAGAACTATACGCTGCTCGGCTTCTACGATAACCACAGCCACGACGAAGGCAGCTCGACCGACTGGCGCGCCGACGTCACTTACGACATGGACAGCACGGGCTTCTTCCGCGAATTTTCGGGCGGCGTGCGCATGGCCAAGCGCAAGGCCGAATCGATCCGCGAAAAAAATGGCCAGGGCGGCCTGACGTCGACCATGTACGCGGACGCGATTCCCGGCCTGGCCTGCACCTCGCACCAGAACACGGGCAACTTCGGCCTGCAAAGCTGGCTCACGCCATGCCGCGACTTCATGCTCAACAACACGGACACCTTGCGCCAGCTGTTTACGGGCAGCAGCGAACGCAGCCCGGACGATCCGATGAGCCACTACATGGACGTGGAAAAAACCAATGCCATCTACGGCAAGGCGCGCATCGGCTTTGACCTGGCGCAAGTGCCGGTCGATGGCACCCTGGGCGTGCGCGTGGTGCAGACCAAGCAGGACTTGCAAGGCAATTCCTCGCAAAACGGCATCATCACGCCCGTGCGCGTGAAAACGTCGGACACGGACGTGCTGCCCAGCCTGACCCTGAAAGCCATGCTGCGCCAGGACCTGATCGCCCGCCTGACGGCCGGCAAAGCCGTACAGCGCCCGAACTTCGCCGACTTCAATCCCGGCGTGACCCTGGGCCAGAGCCTGGAAATGGTGCGCCCGACGGGCAGTGGCGGCAATCCTGACCTGAAACCCGTGGAAGGCAAGAACCTCGACGCGGCGCTGGAATGGTATTTCGCGCAGACGGGCTCCGTCACGGCCACCGTGTTCCGCCACAACTTCAAGAATTACATCCTGTCCGGCTCGGCCAAGGAAACGTATGGCGGCATCGAGTATGACATCACGCGCCCGCGCAACACCTCGAAGGGCCATCTGCAAGGCATGGAAATGGCGTACCAGCAGTTCTACGACAAGCTGCCCGGCTGGATGAGTGGCCTGGGCCTGCAGGCCAACGCCACCTACATGACGGGCGAGCTGGAAGAATTGAATGGCAGCGCACATCCGTTCACGGGCATGTCGAAATGGTCGGCCAACATCGTCGGCCTGTACGAACAGGGACCATGGTCGGCGCGCCTGGCCTACAGCTGGCGCGACAAATATGTGGACGACTACAACTACCGTGGCAAGGGCATCCACCTGACCGTGGCGCCGACGAAAACCCTGGACGCGTCGGTGTCGTACAAGCTCAACCCGAACACCACGGTGACGCTGGACGCGAACAACCTGCTCGACTCGACCTACCGCGACTACCACGACACGCCGGACTACGTGCGCGATGTGCGCCGCTATGACAAGGTCGTCGGTTTGTCCGTCCGCTGGAGTTACTAACTCATATCCCCCTCTTTCTTCCTTGCGAGGGTTTTCAGCGCCAGCCGGCAACGGTTGGCGTTTTTTTTGCCGGCTTCAAGTCTTGGCAGGGTAGTACATGTCGTAAAACCAGCCGCAAGCATTTTCGATATACTGCTGGATACGCGGCGGAATCGCATGCTGTTGCGGCGCGCGGATGCAGGAAAACTGCCGGTGCGTATATTTCATGCGGTAGTGACTGTCGCTTTCGCGCAAACCCACGCGCAGCTTGCCCGGATCGATCTGGAACGGTGCCAATCCCAGCCAGGCATACAGATGCGCCATACATTCGGCCGGGCGTGCCATCATGTCTTCAAACCGCAGCACGTACAACCTTTGCTGCACTGCCAGTGGCAAGTCGGGGATGCCTTGCAAATCGCTCAACGGAGCGCCGATGGTACGATCCTTGCCAAACAGCATGTCGGCCCGGCCCAGCCGGTCGTAATCGGCCAGGTGGTCGATAAAATCGAGCAGGATGGTACGCTGGTGTTGGGCTTCGACCGAACCATACACCTGCCCCAGCTCGCGCACGCAGACGATCAGCTTTGCTTCCGGCGCCAGTTGCAGCAGCATCTCCATCGCCTTCAGCCATCCGCGATTCTTGTCCACTACGGCCTGCTTGCCGCAGTCCTGGTACCAGCCGCGCAGGAAGCCGCGCATCGCCGTCGTCAAATGCCCATAGCTGGCGTCGAAGCTGGTATCGAGCTGGGACAGAAAAAAAGGATCGTCGCTGATCGTATGCCGCATGCCGAGCAAGGCATTGCACAATGGCGAACTATTGCCTTCACTGTGCAGATCGGGATGCTGGGCTAGTAACTGGCACAGCAACGTCGAGCCAGCACGCGGCAAGCCGGATACGCCGATAAAATGTGGAGTCATTGCATACCTGTGAGATTGTGAAGGCCATTTCGCGATTATAGGAGAGCACGGCGCCAGCAGGCTGCAAAAAAAATGCCGCTTCGCGTACGTCACGAAGCGGCACGTCCACTGGCAAGCCCGGTTAATGCACGCTTACTGGCTTTCGATGCTGGTGTTGCCAGCCGCCACAGGCAGTCGCAGGCCCGTATCGACCACACTCAGGCGCAAGCCCGGCAAGACATTGCTGTTCACCGATGCCGTCGTCAGCACCACTGGCGTGCTGCCCTGCCCCGGCTGGCCGCGCTCCGCCACCACCTGCACAGCGTCTTCCTTGCTGGTCACGGTTTCGCCTTTCGCCACGACATCGGCCTGCACCATATTGCCCTGCGATGGCGCCACATTGACCGCCGCGATCACGCTGGCCACCGCGCTTTGCAGCGCTTCGGTCGGCTTGACGGTCAATACGCCCGGCGTGTACGTCAACGCATAGTTGGTCGACGTCTGGCCGGCCGCCGACACCAGATAACTGCCCGATGGCGTAGCGATGGTGGCCGGCGTGCTGAACGCCAGATTGCCGCTGACCTCGTTCGCCAGCGTGTCGTTGCCCAGCAAGCCCGTATAGCTGGCCGTGAAGGCCGGATTGACATTGCCCTGGTCTTTCTCGGCATTGCCCACCTTCACCCCCAGGGCCGCCTGCGTGATGCTGGCCGTGGTGGTTGCCGTGGCGTTGACCGTGTAATTGCCGGCGTCTGTACCGCTGAGCGCAATGCCGTTCACCGTCACCGTTTTGTTGGCGCCGGCGTTCTTGTCGGCAAAGCTGGCGCCGCTATTACTGATGTTCAGCACATCGCCGGCGATACGGTTGTCCGCCAGGGTCACGCTGGCGTTGGTGCTGGTGTCATACACGCGCGACGCGGCGCCCGTGGCGCGCACCAGCAGGCTGGCCGGCGTGATACTGGCCGTCAAGCCGGTCGGATTGCTGACCGTGTAGTTGCTGGCCAGGCCGGTGATGGTGTCGACCAGGCTCGTGCCCGTCACCGTCACGGCCTTGCCATTGGCCGCGTTCTTGTCGCTGAACACGGCAGTTTGACCCGCAATGCCCAGCGTTTCGCCACCCACCAGGCCGCTCAAGGTACCGCCGGACAGGCTGGCTTGCGCATTGCCATCGTAGACTTTATTGCCGGCCAACTGGCCCGCCACCGTCAAGGCTTTCGGTGTGATGCTGGCCGTCAAGCCGCTCGGGTTGCTGACCGTGTAGTTGCTGGCCAAGCCGGTACTGGTATCAACCAGGCTCGTGCCCGCCACCGTCACGGCTTTGCCATTGGCCGCGTTCTTGTCGCTGAACACGGCAGTTTGACCCGCAATGCCCAATGCCTCACCCGCCACCAGGCCGCTCAGGGCGCCGCCGGACAGGCTGGCTTGTGCATTGCCATCATAGACCTTGTTGCCAGCCAGCTGGCCCGTCACCGTCAGGGCCTTGGCCGTGATGCTGGCCGTGAGGCCAGTCGGATTGCTGACCGTATAGTTGCTGGCCAGGCCAGTACTGGTATCAACCAGGGTCGTGCCCGTCACCGTCACGGCTTTGCCATTGGCCGCGTTCTTGTCGCTGAACACGGCAGTTTGACCCGCAATGCCCAGCGTTTCGCCACCCACCAGGCCGCTCAAGGCGCCGCCGGACAGGCTGGCTTCTGCATTGCCGTCGTAGACTTTATTGCCGGCCAACTGGCCCGCCACCGTCAAGGCTTTCGGCGTGATGCTGGCCGTCAAACCGGTCGGGTTGCTGACCGAGTAATTGCTGGCCAAGCCGGTGGCGGTATCAACCAGACTCGTGCCCGTCACCGTCACGGCTTTGCCATTGGCCGCGTTCTTGTCGCTGAACACGGCAGTTTGACCAGCAATGCCCAGGCTTTCGCCGGCCACCAGGCCGCTCAGGGCGCCACCGGACAGGCTGGCTTGTGCATTGCCGTCGTAGACTTTGTTAACCGCCAGTTGGTCCGCTACCGTCAAAGCTTTCGGTGTGATGCTGGCCGTCAAGCCGCTCGGGTTGCTGACCGTGTAGTTGCTGGCCAGGCCGCTGGCCGTGTCGACCAGGGCTGTGCCCGTGACCGTCACGGTTTTGGCCGTGCCCGCGTTCTTGTCGGCAAACGCCGCGCTCTGGCCGCCGATCACCAGGGTTTCACCGCCAACCAGGCCGTTCAACACCCCACCGGACAGCCTGGCGACTGTATTGCCGTCGTAGACTTTATTGCCGGCCAGTTGGCCCGTCACCGTCAAGGCCTTGGCCGTGATGCTGGCCGTCAAGCCGATCGGGTTGCTGACGGTATAGTTGCTGGCCTGGCCGGTGCCATCCGCCAGGCTGGCGCCGCTGACGGTGACCGTTTTGTTGCTGCCCGCGTTCTTGTCGCCGAACACGCCCGTGGTGCCTGACAATACCAGGGTTTCATCACCTACCAGGCCCTGCAAGGCGCCGCCGGTCAGGCTGGCCGCCAGCGTACCGTCGTAGACCTTGTTGCCCGCGACAATGCCACCGATGGTCAGTTCCTTCGGCGTGATATTGGCCTGCAAACCGGTCGGATTGCTGACGGTGTAGTTGCTGGCCAGGCCGGTGCCATCAAGCAGGCTCGCGCCACTGGCAGTCACGGCAATGTTGCTGGCCGCATTTTGCGTGGCGAACGTGCCCGTCAAGCCGGACAGCGACAAGGTTTCACCGCCGACCAAGCCATTCAAGGCGCCGCCCGTCAAGCTCGCCGCAAGCGTGCCGTCATATGCCTTGTTGCCTGCCGCCGCGCCCGTCACCGTCAGCGCTTTCGGCGTGATGGCACCGGTGCCGCTGGCCGTATCGCTGGCCAGGGTGTAATTGCCCGCATCCGTACCGCCGAGCACGATGCCTTCGACATGCACGGTTTTGCCGGTGCCGGCGTTCTTGTCGCTGAACGCGGCCTTGGTGGCGGTGAAAGACAGGCTGTCGCCGCCGAACATGCCGTTGTAGGTAGCGCCGGCGTTCAAGATGGCAGCGTCCGTGCCGTCATACGTCTTGCCGGCGGCCGTGATGCCGCTGACGCTGGCAATTTGCGCCAACGTGATGGTACCCGTGCCCGTGCCGGTGATGGCCGTCAGGTTGTAGTTGCCCGCATCGGTCCCGCCCAGAGTCAGGCCGCTGGCATTGACAACCTTGCCGCTGCCGGCGTTCTTGTCGATGAAGTTGGCCGAGGTCGCGCTGACGTTCAAGCTGTCGCCATTGAACATGCCGGCAAACGTGGCGCCGGCGTTGCTGACGGTGGCCGTATCCGTGGCGTCATACATCTTGCCGGCGGCCGTGATGCCAGTCACGCCGGTGATCTGCGCCTGGCTGATGCTGCCCGTGCCCGTGCCGGTGGTGGCCGTGAGGTTGTAGTTGCCCGCATCGGTCCCGCCCAGGGTCAGGCCACTGGCATTGACAACCTTGCCGCTGCCGGCGTTCTTGTCGATGAAGTTGGCCGAGGTGGCGCTGACGTTCAAGCTGTCGCCATTGAACATGCCGGCAAAGGTGGCGCCGGCGTTGCTGACGGTGGCCGTGGTGGTCGCGTCGTACACCCTGGTGCCAGTCGCAAAGCCGCTCACGCCCGTAATGCTTGCCTTGGCGATATCGCCCATGCCGCTGGCCGTATTGCTGGCCAGGGTGTAGTTGCCCGCATCCGCGCCACCGAGTGCGATGCCTTCGACATTGACGGTTTTGCCGGTGCCGGCGTTCTTGTCGCTGAACGCGGCCTTGGTGGCGGTAAACGTCAGGCTGTCGCCGCCGAACATGCCGTTGTAGGTAGCGCCGGCGTTCAAGATGGCGGCGTCCGTGCCGTCATACGTCTTGCCGGCGGCCGTGATGCCGCTCACGCTGGCAATTTGCGCCTGCATGATGGTACCCGTGCCCGTGCCGGTGATGGCCGTCAGATTGTAGTTGCCCGCATCGGTCCCGCCCAGGGTCAGGCCGCTGGCATTGACAACCTTGCCGCTGCCGGCGTTCTTGTCGATGAAGTTGGCCGAGGTCGCGCTGACGTTCAAGCTGTCGCCATTGACCATGCCGGCAAACGTGGCGCCAGCATTGCTGACGGTGGCCGTGGTGGTCGCGTCGTACACCCTGGTGCCAGCCGCAAAGCCGCTCACGCCCGTGATGGTCGCCTTGGCGATATCGCCCATGCCGCTGGCCGTATTGCTGGCCAGGGTGTAGTTGCCCGCATCCGCGCCACCGAGTGCGATGCCTTCGACATTGACGGTTTTACCGGTGCCGGCGTTCTTGTCGCTGAACGCGGCCTTGGTGGCGGTAAACGTCAGGCTGTCGCCGCCGAACATGCCGTTGTAGGTGGCGCCGGCGTTCAAGATGGCAGCGTCCGTGCCGTCATACGTCTTGCCGGCGGCCGTGATGCCGGTCACGCTGGCAATTTGCGCCTGGCTGATGCTGCCCGTGCCCGTGCCGGTGGTGGCCGTGAGGTTGTAGTTGCCCGCATCGGTCCCGCCCAGGGTCAGGCCGCTGGCATTGACAACCTTGCCGCTGCCGGCGTTCTTGTCGATGAAGTTGGCCGAGGTCGCGCTGACGTTCAAGCTGTCGCCATTGACCATGCCGGCAAACGTGGCGCCAGCATTGCTGACGGTGGCCGTGGTGGTCGCGTCGTACACCCTGGTGCCAGCCGCAAAGCCGCTCACACCCGTGATGCTTGCCTTGGCGATATCGCCCATGCCGCTGGCCGTATTGCTGGCAAGGGTGTAGTTGCCCGCATCCGCGCCACCGAGTGCGATGCCTTCGACATTGACGGTTTTGCCGGTGCCGGCGTTCTTGTCGCTGAACGCGGCCTTGGTGGCGGTAAACGTCAGGCTGTCGCCGCCGAACATGCCGTTGTAGGTAGCGCCGGCGTTCAAGATGGCGGCGTCCGTGCCGTCATACGTCTTGCCGGCGGCCGTGATGCCGCTCACGCTGGCAATTTGCGCCTGCATGATGGTACCCGTGCCCGTGCCGGTGATGGCCGTCAGATTGTAGTTGCCCGCATCGGTCCCGCCCAGGGTCAGGCCGCTGGCATTGACAACCTTGCCGCTGCCGGCGTTCTTGTCGATGAAGTTGGCCGAGGTCGCGCTGACGTTCAAGCTGTCGCCATTGACCATGCCGGCAAACGTGGCGCCGGCATTGCTGACGGTGGCCGTATCCGTGGCGTCATATACCTTGCTGCCAGCGACGATGTTACTGACCCCACCGATATTGGCTTTGCTGATATTGGCCGTCACGGAGGTATCGGCCAGCGTGTAGTTGGACGCCAGGCCGCCGCCGCTGCCATTGTTCAGGGCGGTGTGGACGGTGACTACCTTGTTATTGCCGGCGTTCTTGTCGGCAAACGCGGCGGTAGGGCCTGCCGCCAGCGTTTCGCCGCTAATCAGGCCGGTGATGCTGCCCTTGTTGATGGCGGCCGTCTCGCTGCCATCGTACTCTTTATTGTCCACCGCCAGGTTAGTCCAGGTCAGCGTCTTGGGCGTGATGGTGCCGGTAACGTTGGTCGGCGCATCGAGCGTGTAATTGCTGGCCAGGCCGCTGCCATTGGACAGCGTGCCCAACGTTAACGTCACCGCTTGGGTGCCGGCGTTCTTGCCGCCGAATACGCCGCTCGTAACGCCCAGGTTCAGCGTTTCGCCGTCGATCAGGCCAGTCAAGGTGCCGCCGGTCAGGGTGGCGGCGGTGCCGCCGTCATATTGCCGGGTGGCGGCGGCCAGGTCCGACAAGGTCAGCGCTTTCGGCGTGATGTTTCCGGTGACACCAGTCAGCGGCCCCAGCGCATAATTGGCGCTGGCGCTGCCGCTCAAGCCACCTCTGGCGCTGACGGCGAGGTTATTGCCGGCATTCTGGCTGGCGTAATCGCCAACCAGGGAGGCGGCGTTGAAAATGACGTTACCCTGGTCGGCGACGAGCACGCCGCTGATGCTGCCACCAGCAAGCACGGCGCTGGTGGTGCCGTCATAGACTTTGCTGCCGGCGCTGACGCCGGTCAGGCTGAGCTGGCGCGGCGTGATGACCAGGCCGCCGTCGATATACGTGACCGCATAGCCAAGTTGCGTGGTTGAATACTGGCCGCTGGCGCTCACCGCATAGGTGCCGGCATTGACCGCGCCACCGGACGAACCGGCATACGTCGTAGTACCAAACAGCAAGCTGCTGTCCACCACATTCGAATACGTGACGCTGTTGGTGCCGGCGCTGGCCGCAAGGCCGTCATACACTTTGGTATCCTTCGATACCGTGATCACCAGCGGCTTCATGAACGAGCGCAACAGCGGCGCGCTCTGGCCGTCGTAGACCGCCCACATATTGCTCAGCTCCCACGCCGGATTGAGCGAGCCGTTGGCCCCCGTCGCGCTGTTGTAGTTGGCCAGGGTTTTCAATTCGCCCGACGTCATGCCTGTGCCGCCCGCACTGGTCGACTGGCCGCTGGTCGTCGTATCCCAGTAACTGCCGGTGACGCTGCCTTTGCCGGTGGCGACCAGGCCGCCGCCGACGGAACCTGTGCTGACCGCGCCGTTCGCATAACTGCTGGCGATGGTGCCGGTATTGGTGCCGACCAGGCCGCCCATGGCGTTGTTGCCACCGACCGAGCCGCTGGCATAGCTGTCCTTGATGGTGCCGATATTATTGCCGACCAGGCCGCCACCGCCGCTGTCGCCGACCACGGCGCTGGTGGCGAAACTGCCGCTGACCGTGCCTTGATTGGTGCCCGCCAGCGCGCCGACATTGACCGAACCGGTGACCGTGCCAGCCGACAGGCCCACGTTGGCCACCGTGCCGGCGGCGCCGATGACACCAAACAAACCGACGTTGGTGACGCCGGACTTGGCGATGGTCAAGCCGGAAACGATGCGTCCGGCGCCATTCAGGCTGCCGATGAACGGCAGCGCGCTGGTGCCGACCGGAATGAAGCCGCCCGTGCCCCAGATATCGCCGCCCGCCGTGGCGGCCGCGCTGAAGCTGTTGCCGATACGGTAAGTGCCGGCCACGTTCAGCGCCATCAATTGCAACTGGTGCACCGAATTGATGATGCCGGAATATTCGGCGCTGAGCATCGGCCGCGTGCCGCCGCTGCCGTTGACCGTACCGTCGGCGCCGATCGCGACCCAGTTGTTGCCGGCCGCGCCAGTCGACGAGGTGAAACTGAAAGAGGTGAAACTTGCCGGTATCAGCATCGCCGCGGCGCTCAAGCCGTTGGTGCCTGTCAGCAGGGTGCCGGCGCCTTGCGCGTAGCCGACGCCGGGCAGCACCGCATTGGCGGTGGTATTGTAGTAGCCATTGGTCAAGGTGCCAGCGCTGTTGTCGCCGACCACGCCGCCGCTGCGATTGTAGGAGGTGTCGCCGACGGTGACGGTGCCGGTGGAATAGACATTGTTGATCGTGGCGGTGTTCGAACCTGTGACGCCACCCGTGGTCCGGTAGCCGCTGACGTTGCCGGTGGCATAACTGTTGCTAATGCTGCCGCTGGTCAATCTGTTGGTCCCCACCAGGCCGCCGACGATGCTGCCCGTACTATTATTGATACCGACATTGCCGGTGGCATAGCTATTGCTGATGGCGCCGGTGTTATTGCCCACCAGACCGCCCACCGAGCCGCTGCCAAGCACCGCGCCGGTGGCGAAACTGGCGGTGATGGTGCTCTTGATGCCGGTATCGCCGACCAGGCCACCGACTGAAGCGTTGCCACTGATCGCGCCGGTGGCAAAACTGTTGGCGATGCGGCCCAGATTGTTGCGCACCAGCCCGCCCATGCCGCCCAGCCCCGTGCCCGTCGTGGCGGCGCCAGTTGTCCGGTTGATGCCGCTGATTGTCATGCTGCTCGAACTGTTCTGGACGACGGCGTCAAGTTGATTCCGGTAGACCAGCCCGCCGCCGCCATAACCGGAGCCAGCGATGACTTTATACGTGCCGCTGCTGCTACTGTTATTGATGGTGCCATAGTTCCGCCCGACCATGCCGCCTCCCATGATGCCGTAGCCGGTGGTCATCGTGCCTGACACGTTGACATTGTCGATCAGGCCCCTGTTGCGTCCCGCCAGCATGCCGGCGCCAAAACCACCGTAAGAGACATCTTGCATGTTGAACGAGGCGCCAAGCAGGTTGACGTTGCGCACCACGCCAGCCGTGCCGACTTCGCCAAACAAGCCGCCCAGCTGAGCGGTGCGGACCATGGTCAGGCCGCTGATTTCATGCCCCAGGCCATCGAAGTTGCCGCTGAAAGCGCTCGTCGCGTTGCCCACCGGCGTGAAGCCCTGGTTGCTGTTCCAGCCGGCGCTCGAACTTGCATCGATATTGCCGCCCAGCGCGTAATTGCGCGTCAGATTGCCGCGCATGCCTTGCAAGTCCAGGCCGCTGGTGCTGGCCATGTCGCCCAGGCTGTTGATGACCGTATAAGCGATCGCCGTGCCATCGCTGCCCAATTTGGTGCTGAAACTGTTGCCGCTCGGCAGGTCGATGGCGGCCTTGACATTGTAGACGCTGTTATTGCCAGCAGCCACCGCTTGCTGGCCGTATTCCAGCGCCAGGCTGGCCGTGCCCGAGCCGCGCATGGCGGCGTTGACATTGATGCTGTTTTGCGCCGTCAGCGTCAGCTTGTTGACCGACCAGCTGACGACATCGTTGACATTGATGTCGCCGGCCGTGCCGCCGCTGCCCTTGGTACTCCATATCTGCACATCGGCCGCTTTCAGGCTGTTGGTCAAGGTCGTGCCGCTGATGTTGCCGCCGCTGGCCGCGATGGTGAAATCGACGGGATCGATCAGCCAGGTGCCGGACAAGCCATTGGCCGCCTTGGCTGTCACGTTGATGCCGTCGGCGATATTCACGTGCGCTGCCGAGGTATCGATAAAGCCGCCTTTGCCGCTGACGGGCGCGCTGGCGTCCAGCGTGCCGCCCGCGTTCACCGTGCCGGTTTGCATGTCGCCCAGCAGTTTGATCGTGCCGCCGCGCGTATCGATCGTCTGCGCCTCGATCACGCCCGTGTTGTTGACGACGGTTTTCAGCAAGTCACCGGCCGCCTGCGCCGTCAAGACCACGCTGCCGCCGTCGGCGCGGATCAGGCCGCCATTGTTGACCAAGGCGCCCACGGCGCCCGCATTGACGGCGACATTGAGCAAGCCGTCGCCCGCCACGTCCAGCGTGATGACGCGGCCCGCCGCCAGGGCCACCGAGCCCAGGCGTGCCTGGATCGTGCCCTCGTTCGACACGTTCGCGCCCAGCAAGGCCACATAGCCGCCCGGCGCGCTGATCGAACCCTGGTTCAGCACCTTGCCCGTGCCATTGCCGGAAAATTGGTACTTGCCGGCCATGAAGTCGGCGTTGTTGATATCCAAGGTGGACGCCACCAGGCCGGCCGTATTGACCGAGGCTCCTTGGCCGAACAGCACGCCGTTCGGGTTGACGATAAACACCTTGCCGTTGGCCGACAAGTTGCCGAGGATGGTTGTGCCATCGCTGCCCAGTACGCGGTTCAGGGCTACCGCATTGCTGTTCGGCTGCTGGAATTGCACCGACTCGCCCTTGCCGACATTGAAACTGGCCCAGTTGATGACGGCGTTCTGGCTACCCTGATTGATCACCGTGGCACCGGGCGCGCCGTTGATCGTTGCCTGGCCCGCCACCACCGTGCCACCTGTCGGCCCCGCCAGCGCCAGACTGCCGTAGCCGAGCATCAGCGCCGCCGCCATGCTGGTCAAGGCGAAATGCGCGCCGCCGCCGCTGCATCCTGGCATCGAACGCTTGCCGGCGGATTTGACGTTTTCGGAAACAGCGGCGTAAGCGCCCGTGGCCTGGTTCCAGATGGAGCGGTAGATGCGGTTCATGGCGGTGTCCTGATTTTTTAGCTTGTATTATTAGAAGTACTTGACGGCTTGCAGCCAGAAGCGGCCGGCGGAGTCCGGTGCCGAGGTCGCCTTGGCATTGCCCAGCTTGTGTGCGTAATACGCTTTCAGGACGAGCGCGTTGGCGCCCGTCCACGTCACGCCCATGCCGGCGCCGGAGAGGGTGCGGCGGTTCTCGCCGGCGCTCCAGGCGTCGCGATTGAGCTTGACGCTGCCCGTGTCGGCAAAAGCCAGCACCTGCAGCTGGCCGGGCAAGGCAGTAAAGGCCGTGAGGTTCTGGCGCAGTTCCAGATTCAGCACGTAACCCTGGTCGCCATACGCCTCGCCGCCCGGATAGGCGCGCACGCCGCCCATGCCGCCGATGCCCATCTTTTCCGACACGTCGAGATTTTTCGATGCCGCCTGGCCGCTGAGGCTGCCGAACAAGCTCGTCTCGCCGCCCAGGCTTTGCAGGCGCGCCGCGTTGAAGGCGAGCTTGTGGAAGCTGCCATGGGTGTCTACCGTCAGCCTGTCGATCAGGCGTGCCTGCGGCGTTTCGATGTCGATCTTGCCCGTGGTGTAGGTCAGCGAATAATTGCTGAAGCCACCGCCACCCCAGCCATCCTTGGCGTCGCCGTTCAGGTTCAGCATCCACACCCTGGCCGTCTTGTCATTGACGCTGCCCGTCGATTCCGTGCGGTCCTGGAACGTCTTGTCGTCGTAGCTGACCTGCGCATACAGGTTGTTGCTGCGCGAGCGGATCAGCGGATAACTGCCATACGCGCTGGCGATCTTCGCCGTGCCCTTGGCCTCGAGCACGGCAAATTCCTTGCCCAGCTTGTAATCCATATACGTGTAGGCGCCACCCAGGCGCAGCAAACCGGCCTGCCCCTGATACGCCAGGCGGCCGTAGTTCAAGCCGTCGGCCGAGGTAAACGCGCGCACGCTGGCCACGTCGCCGATGCCGGCCAGTTCATTGATGTTCAAGGTGGCGCCGATGCGGTTGCGGCCCGTGTAGCGGTTGCCCTGGTTATCGACATCGATGCTGCCGTTGAAGCGCGATCCCGGCTGCACCTCGACGATCAGGTCGGACGCGCCCAAGGACGCGCCCGGCGCCAGGGTCGAGCTGACCTGCACGCCCGGCAAGTCCGACAGCAGCAGCAAGCGCCGCTCCAGCGGCGGCGTGGAAATCACTTGCCCGTCGAGGCCGGCCAATATCGTGCCGGCCAGGCCGTCGGACAGATTGCTCTGGTTGCGCAGCTGCACTTGCCCATACTGGCCCGGCAGCACGTTGATTTGCACCACGCCATCCTCGATATCTTGCGCGGGCAGATACGCTTGCGCGAGGAAATAGCCACGCTTCTGGTAATAGCTGGCGATATTGGACGCCATGGCGCGCAGCTCGCCCAGGGTCAGCTCGCTGCCCGGCACGAAACCCGTGCTGGCGATCAGTTCGCTTTCAGGAAACACGGGCGGCGCCGTCACATGCAGGCGCTGCACGGTGATGCGCGTGGTATCGCCCACCGTGGTGGCCGGCACATTGCCCTGTTGCACGCGGATAGCCGGCGGCGCCTTCGGCAACTGGGGCGCGACGGGAATCTGCTGCAGCTGGCTGCCTGCGCTGGGGGGATCGACGGCGTACGCGTTCTGGATCAACAGCAGCAGAGTCAGGGGCAGGAGTTTGGTGCGCAAAAGAATCCTCTCGATTACGATAGGCGGGGCAATGAAATTGCCATATAGACATATATATTTATATATATTCAATAATTTTAGCATTGCATATATAAAACCTGACTATCTTTATTTGCCTCAAGCCAAGAATTGTAGGAATGAATTACTTTTAATTAGCCGGCAACAGAGCGTGCCAGAGGGGCATAGGGGTGGCGCCCAATTCACCGTCCTTCTTTTGCCTTGTGGAATTTATCCGACACATGAATTGATTTCGCACAAAGTGCTGGCGCCGCAGCGCTTTTATTCTGATAGCTTGACCAGCGAACCCGGCGGGGACGACATGCGCGATGCACGGTACGTCGATACACAATTGTTTCAACCCGACATCCCGATGCGGCTCGACATGCGCACGGCGGCGCTGGTCGAACATGCGCTGGCCTTGCAGGAAATGGCCGGCACGGGCGCCGCCGCGCTGTTCCTGCATTGCCACGACGTGCCGCTGCCCACCGCCTTGCGCGTGCTGACGACGGGTCCGCGCCGCACACCGGCCGGGCCGCACCTGTTTGCCCGCCTGCGTCCGCGCACGGCCGCCCTGGCGCAAGGCTTGCCGCTACCGGCGCGCTGACGAATCCTGTACCATCACCGCAACCTATTAACTGAGGCACGGCGATGCAGGCAGCGACACCCCACGACTCCTATGTGGCACTGATGGACCTGATCAAGGCGCGCCATGCGGAACTGAGCCCGCAATTCCAGGCCGGCGCGCGCTACCTGGCCGACCATCCGGACGACGTGGCCGTGTCGTCGATGCGCAGCATCGCCGCGCGCGCCCAGGTGCAGTCGGCCGCCCTGGTGCGCCTGGCGCAGCAGCTGGGCTTTGCCGGCTGGCCGGAACTCAAAGCCATCTTCGTCGAACGCCTGCGCGCGGGGCCAAGCGGCTACGCGGCAAAGGCCGGCGCGCTGGCCGGCAAAGAGGGAAAAGAGCGCGCCCTGGTCACCGAAGTGTTCACGGTGCAGCAGCGCAACCTGGCCGCCACGGAGAGCGCCAACCACGCCGCCCTGAATGCGGCCGCCAGCCTGCTGCAGGCGGCGCCCCGCGTGCACGTGGCGGGCTTTCGAGCCGCCCACCCCATCGCCTACACCCTGCACTACCTGTACCGGCTGCTGCGCCCCAGCGTGCAGCTGCTGAGCGGCCAGGGCGGCACGCTGGAAATGGATTTGCGCGCCCTGCAGGCGGGCGAAGCCGTCGTCGTCGTCAGCTTCGCGCCGTATTCGAGCGAAGCGCTGCTGGTGGCGCAGGCGGCGCGCCAGGCCGGCTGCCTGGTGGTCGCCATCAGCGACAGCGCCATGTCGCCACTGGCCATGCAGGCCGACGCCAGCATCGTCATCGCCGTCGACAGCCCCTCCTTCTTCCCCTCCATCGTGGCCGGCGTCGCGGCCGTGGAAAGCCTGGTGGAATTGCTGGTGGCGCGCGCGGGACCGGACGCCGTGCACGCCATCGGCGCGGCGGAAAAACAATTGCGGGCGCTGGGCGCCTACGCAAAAACATCAAATGATGTAAATTAAATAGAAATACATCAATCGTTGCATTGCGGCGCAGCGCATCTTATACTCGGCCATCTCCCTTGCCGACAAGAAAGCGATGCCATGAGCCATGTCTTCCACCGCAGCCTGACCGCCACTTACCCTGTCGCCATGGGCGGCGACGGCCCTTACCTGATCGATGCGGATGGCAAGCGTTACCTGGACGCCTGCGGCGGCGCGGCCGTCTCTTGCCTCGGCCATTCGGATGCGGCCGTGATCGCCGCCGTGCAGCAGCAGATTGCCAGCATGGCGTATGCGCACAGCTCCTTCTTTACCAACGAGCCGATGGAGCAGCTGGCCGATTTTCTCGTCGCCCGTGCGCCTGCCGGCATCGACAGCGTGTAT
This sequence comes from Janthinobacterium tructae, assembly GCF_006517255.1. Classification (NCBI taxonomy): domain Bacteria; kingdom Pseudomonadati; phylum Pseudomonadota; class Betaproteobacteria; order Burkholderiales; family Oxalobacteraceae; genus Janthinobacterium; species Janthinobacterium tructae. Next base: position 2,760,418 of record NZ_CP041185.1, read on the forward strand.
TTCGTCTCCGGTGGCTCGGAAGCGGTGGAAAGCGCGCTGAAGCTGGCGCGCCAGTATTTCGTCGAGCGTGGCCAGCCGCAGCGCCGCCACGTCATCGCGCGCCGCCAGAGCTACCACGGCAATACCCTGGGCGCGCTGGCCACGGGCGGCAACGCCTGGCGCCGCCAGCAGTTCGAGCCGCTGCTGATTGGCGTGACCCATGTATCTCCCTGCTACGCCTGGCGCGACCAGCAGGCGCATGAAACGGATGCTGACTACGTGGCACGCCTGGGCCAGGAACTGGAAGACCATATCGCCGCACTGGGCGCGGACAAGGTCATGGCCTTCATCGCCGAACCCGTCGTCGGCGCCACGGCCGGCGCCCTGCCCGCCGTCGCCGGCTATTTTGCGCGCATGCGCGCCATCTGCCAGCGCCACGGCATCCTGTTGATCCTCGACGAAGTCATGTGCGGCATGGGGCGCACGGGCAGCCTGTTCGCCTGCGAGCAGGAAGCCGTCACGGCCGACCTGATCTGCATCGCCAAGGGTCTGGGTGCCGGCTACCAGCCCATCGGCGCCGTGATGGTGTCCCAGGACATCCGCGAGACCATCCGCGCCGGCACGGGCTTCTTCCAGCATGGCCACACGTATATCGGCCACGCCACGGCCTGCGCCGCCGCCCTGGCCGTGCAGCGGCAGATCGAGGAGCGAGATTTATTGGCCAATGTGCGCGCCATGGGCGGCTTGCTGAAAGAACGGCTGCAGGCGCGTTTCGGCGAGCACCCGCACGTGGGCGACATCCGCGGACGCGGCCTGTTCCTGGGCCTGGAACTGGTGCAGGATCGCGCCAGCAAGCAACCGTTCGACCCGGCCCGACGCCTGCATGCGCGCATCAAGGCGCACGCCATGCAGGGCGGGCTGATGTGCTACCCCATGGGCGGCACCATCGACGGACTGCACGGCGACCACATCCTGCTGGCGCCGCCCTACATCATAGCCGCCAGCCACGTCGATGAGCTCGTCGACAAGCTGGGCACGGCCATCGACGCCAGCCTTGCCTAACCGCGCCCGCTGTTGCCCACGGTAGACATCAGGCTGGCGCCGCAACTGGTCTTGTGACCATCAAAGGCCACGGGCACGCCGTCGATCAGCACCTGCGGATCGCCCTCGGCGATCACGCAGCGCACGTGGCCCTTGATTGGGCAAACGCAAGGGTCGCCCTTGCGCGCCACGGCCACGCCCAGCACCGTACTGTTCGGCGCCGCCCCCACCACCTTGCCGCCATGGCTGGTGGGGTCGTTCAAGCGGATCACGCCACGCATGCCCTTCTCCTTGAATAGGTAAAACGCCTCATTGCGAAAAGCCCTGGTAATACTCGCGCGCATCGTGGCGCAAGCCCCACCAGGGCAGATACGCATGGTTGCCGCTGCGCGCGCGGAACCATGGCTTGCCGGGCTGGATCGGCCGCACGACGGCGGGCGGCGCCACCACCAGCGCCACGGGGGCCGACAGGTCGCTGGTGCCGGCCACCAGCACGGGTTTCCCGAAATGGTGCGCGTAGGCGATGCCCAGCGCCACGTTCGTCAGGGCCGTGCCCGCGCCCGTCTCGCCCAGCACGGCCGTCAGATTGAAGCTTTGCTTGAGGAAATCGAATTCCGGCAATTGCACGGTGAGCGTCTGCGCCAGCGCACCGAGCCGTGCGGACGAATCCTGGTGCGTATTGCCGGCGTCGTGGATGAGATAGCCGATCCCGGTCTCCGCTTGATTGGCCTTAGCCGCAGCCTCTTCGATGGCCGCCATCCACGCCTGCACCAGGCGCGGTGGTTCGCCCTTTTTGACGTCAAAATCCGCCACAGCCTTGCTGCTTGGATAGCCTAGCCACGCCAGCGGCGCCCGCTCCGTCTTGTAGTCGGGACCGGCCAGCACCAGCAACACCAGGTTTTCGTTGATCTGCCGGTCCAGAGGCCGGCTGGGCGCATCCCAGTTCATGGCCCATACGGTTTCCTTGGGGTGGCTTTGCAGGTAGTCGAGCGCGGCGGCCAAGGAGGTAAAACCAGCGTTGGGGCCGCCCGTGGTGATGCGGACGTCGGGTGGGGTCGCGCGAGTCCAGAGAGTGGGGAAGTTGGGATTGCCGATGTCAAAGGTATCACCAATGTACTCGCGCACAAAATCCGTCGCATCCGCAAGATCCAGCTTTCCTTCAGGAATCGCATACTCAACATGGATGCCGGCCAACTCACGCCAACGCGACCTGTCCTTTGCTGAGTGGACATTGTAGAAATACTCAGGATCTGAAAAATACGGGCTACGGAATAAATTCATAACTTCACGAATGTACTTACGATGATAACCACGAAACGTTTCCTGACCTTCATTTCCAGCGACGACAGGTGAAACAGCCTGTAAACTAGAATACTTGATAGGGTTTTCCTTGACCATATCGTCGGCAGGATTTGGTTGCACCAGTCCCATAGTCCACAGCAATTGCCACTCCGTGGGGTAATCCCGCCGTTGCAAAGGGTTCAGCCATTGCACGGCGACCACTTGTGCCATGTACGGTCGCTTGACCGTGTCAGGTGAGGCGGTAACGGCATTTTCCGGCGTAGTAGGCGATGAACGAAGACGCGCGCAGGCCGTCAGAAAAATTAGCGCCAAAAACACAAGCAATGCATACAAAAAAAATGATTTCAACATGCGAGACTCTCCATGGTGGAAACAACTTGTGAGTAACATTCTTAATAAGGGGAATCAATCGACATGGAATTACCCATGCGCCATTTCACCCGACGTCGGCCTCGCGTCCAGTGGCGGATTTTCACGCTGATCGATGATTAATGTCGGCATGCCAGCCTCGCATCCGGACTGTTTTACCCAAGCAGAAATAGTTTTCCGATGGAGCTCTCCTTTATTAAAATATTCCAGGAATTCGATGGCAGAATTATCGTCACCCACCCACTTCAACAACCTCCAATCCGCCGCCACCCTCAACTTGCGCAGCTGATCCGGCTTGATGCGGCACACGCCTATCGCCACGTCATACGCGAGCGCCCGCTCTGCGTGCATGGGGTTGGTCAGGATGGTGGAATGGTCGGTGGCGTAGGCGCCGGCCTGGCTGGACATCATTTCCGCTATCCGCGTGCTGCGCCATGCTTGGTATTCGGCGTCGGGCGTGGCGTTGGGCATTTCCTGCTGCACTTTTTGACCTGCGGGACTTTTCCCTTCCCGTATGGCTTGCGCGCGTATCACCGCGCGCTGCTCGAATCGCAGGCGCGCCTCGTCATCGGCCGTGCCCCTGGCGCTGTCCATGCGTTTGGCTTCGCTTTTCGCCGCCTGCCCCTGCAGGCCGCCGGGCGGAATTTCATGATTGGCAAGGTAATCGTCGCCGGACGCGCGCTGCTTGCCGGCCTGGCGCGATTCGCCGGGCGGCTCGTAGCCTTCGTCGAATTCCTCGCTTGTCTGGCCAAAGCGCAAGGACTGCGGCTTGAAGGGCGGCAGCAGGTCGGGCGCGTTCAGTTCGATTTTCCAGTCTTTGTGGGGCGAGGCATTGCAAGGGCTTTGAGCCAGGCCCGTTGCCACGATAAACAAGGGCGCAAACCCGACCGTCAGGATGGTGGAAAAGGAGCCCTCGCTGGCCTCGACGCCCTGCTTGATGGAATACGACGCATATTTCTGCGCCGGAAACCAGAAGTCCTTGCCGCCCGGCGCAGGCTTGCGCCAGTGATCGCTCCAGTAGTGATAGCTGCCTTGCTTGCCCACCTCAAACCCCTGGGCAAACACGCGCTGTACGCACACGCCTGCGGCCTCGGTGGCCGCCAGCTCGCCGCCGTCCTTGCTGTCCTTGGCCAGCGAACCCGACAGGCCGCGCCAGCCGATGCCCTCGATGGCCACGGACGACACCACCACGTCGTGCGGATTGCAATAGATGGTCACCCTGCCATACGATGATTTCTTGCCGCCCCGGGCGGCGCCGGCAATCCCGTATTGTTCACGATCTTTGGCGGCGGAAAAACCGTGCTGCGCGTTGGCCATGCAGCGGTCGATTTCCTCGTCTGTCTGCGCCTCGCCCAGGCTGGCGCGCTGGCCGATGATGGCAAAGAAGTTTTTCAAGGTGGCGATGCGCGCCTGCACCGTCACCCTGCCCGTGCTGCCGTCCGCCGCACGCAGATTGCCGGCCACCCAGTTCTCGGCGCTATTGCTTTTCGCCAGGCTGTACGGCGAATTGCAAATCACATAGTTGTCGGCCACGCAGGGGAAATTGTCCTTCACCTTGGGCAGCTTTGCGCCCAGAAAGGCGGCCGCCATCGCCACCATCGTGCCCTGGCTGTGGCACACGATGGTAACGGGCACGTCGGCCTGCTGCTGACGGATGGCTTCAACCAGCCTGGCCAGACGATAGGCGGCCAGCACGAAATACGCTCGCGGCGGGCAGCTGTACACTTGCCGTTCCGGGAAGGGATTCATGTGCTGGATGGTGTTCCACAAGAATAAACCCTCGCTCAGCCCGTCCTTCCACAAGTCGGCCAGCGCACTGCAACCATTGGCAAACGGGCCACCGCCCCAGTAGTCTTCTTCGTTCAGGTAGATGCCCTTGCCGTATTGCTGCAGTTCCTCGCCGCAAGCCTTGTAGCCCCAGCGAAAACGGATCACGGGAGAAAAAGTGCCGGCATCGCGGATCAAGGTATCGGCCGACATTTCCGGGTTGAGAAAGCCTTCGGCCGTGACCTCGGCGCCATAATTGACCGCCTTCAGTTCGCCGCCTTCCACGCCGTGATGCATGATGTGCTCGCAGTTGCGCTTGAGGCGCTCGTTCAGGCCCTTGCACAGTCCCTCTTCGGCTGCCGCGTACCACTCGCCATCGGAATTGACGCCGTGCACGAAGATCACGATGCCGGGCAGCGGCAGTTGCTGCAGCGTGTCCCGGTCGCTGCTCTGGAAATTGGCGTTGCAGGAGAACTGACCGAGGATATCGATTGTGGGGTCGTCGCACAGCGGTGGATGGGGATCGAATTGCATGGTATGGCCTCCGATGTCGGGTCTCAGGAACGGCGGCGGAAGAAAAATCCCTTCAGCCGCTGCAGGTGATCGGTTTCCACCTTCGGCCCGCGCCCGTCGGCGCCGCTGACGCCCGTCAGCGGACTGTCGCCTTCGCGCTCGATGTGCACTTCCACGCCGTCGACGGGCAAGCCATCGGTGGGACGCAGCAAGCGCGGCACGCGGCCCAGCTCGCCCTCGCCGAAGGTGGGCCGCTCGCCTTTCATGCTGGCCGGGCCGTTCCAGTGGTGACCGTCGGTCTTGACCGTCAGCGCGCCGGGTCCGCCCAGCTCGACCTCACCACCGGACAGTTTCAGGTAGGCGCCGCCCGCCGTCATGAAGGTGATTTCATCCTGCGCCACGCCGACCAGGCGCGTGCCGGCTGTCAGGCGGATCTCCTTGGCGGCGTCCGCCTGCAGAAGATCGTGCTGGCTTTGCAGCAAGAACTTGCCAAAATGGGCCACCTGCACGATGCCGTCCTGGTGCGCGAACAGGGAAATGCCCTTGCCCGCGTTGACGTTGCAGCGCTGGGCCGCGCTCAGTTGCAAATGCTGTTGGGCCACCAGGTCGATATTCGCGCCCGCGTTGCCGCTGATGGTTTGGGGGGTACTCAGCGCCACGCCCTCGGGCGCCGTGATGCTGACGGCGGCCTGGTCGGCGGCAATCGCGGCCCCCAGCGCCTTGCTGCCGGCCGCGTCCAGCGCCAGCGCCTGGTGCTGGGCGGCAAAATCGCCCAGGGAGCTAAACAATTCCAGGCATTCCTGCATCACGGCGGCATGCTCGCTGCCGTCGAGCTGCTTGCCGCTGGCGCCCAGCTGTTTCCAGGCCGAAATCAGCAGCGAGCGGGCCGTGCGCACGCTGCCGCTGGCGTCGCTGCGCAATTCAAAGCCGTCGCCGCGCTGCCGCCCTGCGCCGTCGCTGCGCGGTTCGGTCAGATAGCCGAGGTTCAATTGCGTGGCCGCCTGGTCGCTGGCCAGCTGCGCGCTGATCTGCGACGGCGTGTCGTCAAAGCACAGCTGGTTGCCGCGCCCACCGCGCACTTCGCGGCTGCGCATGCCGGACAGATAACGGTTGCCCGGCAAGGCGCCGCGGCTGCTCAGGCCCGGCGGCACGCCCACGGCGTTGTACAGCTGGCCCACGATGATGGGCCGGTCCGGGTCGCCGCCAAGAAAGTCGATCAGCACTTCGGCGCCGATGCGCGGCAAGCTTACCGTGCCGCATTGGTTGCCGCTGCCCGGGCCATTGCCGGTCCAGCTCGATGCCACGCGCACCCAGGCCGAATCGCGCTCCGTATCGGACGCGCCGGAACCGTTGGCATGCGCGTGATCTTGCGCGCGCGTCGCAACAAAACGCACATTGACGCGCCCCAGCGCATCGCAATGCACTTCCTCGCCGGCAGGCCCTACGACCAGCGCGCTTTGCAGGCGCACCACCGGCAAGTCGCTGCGCGGATCAAAAGCGGGCACGATGTCGACGCCGCGCCGCACGCAGGTAAAACGATTGCGATAGCGCAAGATCGACGCTGGCTCGGCAGCGGCAACCTGCGCCAGACCCGCGTCCGCCTGCCAGCCGCTGTGCGCGAACAAACGCTCTATGCGCGCATCCAGACCTTTAGGCAAGTTGTTACTGGCCAACACGCTCACGGCCGTGAGCACGAACTGGCGCTCGGCCGCCGGGTGCGTGTCGATCTCCGCATGTCCTTGCAGACTGAACCATTGACCCACACAGAAATCGCGCACGCAGCTTTCGCCCTGAAAACACTTGGTCTCCAGGTCGTGGCGCGCCATCGCCAACTGCCCCAGCAGGCGATGGTCGTCGTTGCCGGCGCCGGCAAGCGGCATTTCCACGATGTAGTCGTCCAGGCTGGCCGCCAGGCGATTGCCGTTACCGCCCTGGTCCGCCTTGCCGCCCGCTTGGGTGCGCATGAATTGCGGGCTGTGCGGGTGGCCGTCATCCCAGCTGTAGCGCTCCGACTTTCCGGGCTGCAAGCGACGCACGGCATTCCAGGCCGTGACCGTGTCGCGCTCTTCGGTGGCGTCATCGCGGTGATAGCGTACCGTGCCGGCCGCGTTTTGCGCCAGGCGGCTGGCGTCGTCGAATAGCAGCAGAGTATGCACGGGCACGTGGGCGGCGTGCGCGCTGGCGGGCGCTCCCGCCTGGAAACACCAGGCGATGCCGCGGCGCCTGAGCAGGCGGCGGATAAAGGCGGCATCGGATTCATTGTGCTGCATCGTGAATTCGCGCACGGGCAGGCTGCGCGCCGCCAGCGCCGCATCGATGGCGAGATCCAGGCTGGCGGCGAGCACGCTATTGCCCTGCCGCCACTCCTCAAACAGAAGCTGCACGATCTGCAATTCGTGCTTGTTGCGAAACACGCGCGTGTTGACGCGTTTTTCCATCAAGGCCAGACCGTCGCGCAGCACCAGCTGATAGGTCGCCAGGCCGCCATCGCTTTGCCCCGCGCTCGCTTCGGCGACGATGCCGCAGACCCTGCGCAGCTGCCCGCGGTCGGTGACGATCTGCAATTCGGCTGGCACGGCGATGAACTGTTTCAGCGGCAGTTGCGCCTCGGTGGCCACGCACAGGATGCGGTACTCGATCCCGCCGCAGATCGCCTCGCTGCCGCTGATGCGCTGCGGCAGCAAGACATCCTCATTGATGCCTTCCGGGTAAGCGAGGCGCAGCCGCAGAGCACGCTTGTCGGTAGTCAAGGCCTTGTCCACGGCCAGCCATTGCGCGAAGTCTTCCATGGTTTTCTTCCTTCCAGCAGTCAGCGGGGTCCATCAATAAGGCGGTCTCAGGCGGAACCATCGAATCGAATGTCGTAATGCATGTCGTCACGCTCACGGGCCGGCAGCTTGTCGGCCAAAAAGGCATCCTCCGCCAGGCAGGCGCCCATGCCCAGGACGCAGGTGCGCACATCTTCCCGGCGCAGCACCAGGCGTATTTCAAAGCTCATGCCAGGCAAGCCAAACAGGCCCAGCATCTGACGCAGGGCCAGCGCACCGGGGCGTCCGGGCAAGAAATCCTCATAGACACGGCGCGCCAGCGGCCCCAGCACCAGGCGCACGCGCAAGTCGGCGCGCCGGCAGCGCTCGCCCAGCATGGTGCCTTGTCCAAGCCGCACGTTGGCGCTAGCCAGCAAGGTGCGCTCCTGCGGCGCGCGCCGGAACCAGGCGCCCACAAAACGCTGTATGCGCACGGGCACGCCGAAATACCCGGCCAGCAGCGCCTGCATCACGTCGGCCGCCACGGGCCGGTGCCGCAGCAAGGCCGCATAATGGGCCAGCACATGCGCTGGCAAGCCATGTTCCTGCCTGGCCACCTCGGCAGGCAGGGCGCCCGCCAGCGCCAGTTGCATGGGCAGGAAATCGCCGCCGTCGGCGTCCATCTGGCATTCGATGCGGTAGCGGGCCCAGGCCTGGTAAAACAAGGCCAGCGCGCGTTGCGAGAGCGTGTCGAGCCAGGCACGGGGACCGCCATCGCCCGTCTGCCGCTCGTGGCGGGCGAGCGTTTCCGTGTAATGCAGCGGCAAGCTGCCATGCACGCCTAAAAAACCCAGCATGGCCGCCTGCACATGCACCTGCGTTTCGCCGTCCGCCTGCGGTTCCAGCCACAGCTGTTCGATTTCGCCCGGCGCAAACGACAGCGATGCGCTGCCATGCAGGCGCAGATAATCCTCAAACACCTGCTCCTGCGAAATGCCCTGCTGCATCAGCCAGGCAGACAGCAGGCGCACCGCCTGAAAGAAGCCGGTGCCGGACGGATCGGCCAGCAGGCGCGCGACTACACCAGTGTCTGGTTTCCATTGCGTGGCAGGCAGCACAGCAACTCCTTTCCAGTCTTCTGCGACAAGACGATCAGGCGGGTAAATGAGGCCAGGTGGACATACAGCCCGAGAAAGCGTTCGATCACCTGGGCAAAGGCATGCAAGCCGCTGCCGACAAAGGCTTCTTCATCGACGGACAGCAAGACGTCGATGCCAAAGACCAGGCTGCCGCCCGCCTCGTCCTGCAGCCAGGTACTCGCGGCGCGCTGGCGCAGTCCCGTCAAGCCCGCGATCTGGCGCGCGGCGCTGGCCGAACCGGGCAAGTTATACAACTCGAGTATTTGCTTAAAGAGCGGCAAGCCCTGTTCATTCAGCGACTGATGGTTCAGGGACAATTGCGCGATCAGCCGCCAATGCGACGCCGCGCCCGCAGGGAAGCGGCACGGCGCGCCGGGTTTGCGCAGCAGGCGCACCGGCAAGGCGCTGGCCACGCCGTCATGGTGCAGGTCGCCCGCGGCATTGCCCAACACCAGGCGGCCTGGCAAATCGCGGTTGCTGCAGGTCAGCATGATGGACACCGTTTGCGTCGCGTCGTGCAGCGGCTGCATGGCGCCGTCGACAAAGGCGATGCGCATGTCGTAGCCGGGATTGCTCAACGCCATGTCTTCGTCGCGCCGCGTCACCCAGTAGCGTCCCTGGCGCCCGCCCGCTTCGCCATGGCGCATCGAATAGAACGGGTGAAACGCATCGAGTGCGCCACCGCTCTGCGTTTCACTGAGCACCTGCACGCTATCGACGCTGTAAATATCGTAGCAATGCGCCTGCCGCACCGATGGCAGCAGCACATGCTCGGCGCTCGCGTGCGTCAAGCGAATGGGATTGGCCGCCTGGCGAAACAGGTTGACGACGGGTGTGCATCCCGTCACCAGATGCCTGGCGGACAGGGGCCGCAAGATGCGCGCGATATCCGCATCGGCCTGCACGTCGGCCAGCAGCAGGTGCACGGTGCAGCGCCGGCAGGCCGGCGGCAACAGCGGGCGCAGCGCGGCCAGGTCCAGGTCGACGAAATTGAATTTATCCGGAAAGGCAAACCATTCGCCCAGCAGGCGGTAAGCGGGATGCGAGGCGGCCATGGCCGGCATCAAGGCATCCTCGCCGGCAAAGCCGACCGGATGCAAGGGCACTGCGTCCAGCGCATGCCATACGCCATCGACTTCCACACAGGTACAACGCGCACGCAGGAACAGGCTGTCGCGCAAGGTGGCGCAAAAGGAAGGCTCGCCGTCGAGGAACAGGCGCAGCGTCGGCAGCGCGAGCCCGTCCAGAGTGGACGTGGCGCCCGTCGCTTCGAGCGTGATGCTGATCGCCGCCCCAAGATCCGGTGGCAGGCGCACTGCGGGCGGCGCCGCCACGATGGACTGGAAACGCACCTCGGACAGGCGCAGCGGCGCCACGGCGACATCGTAGGCGGTGGTGAACTTGCAGGCAACGCTCTGATGCTCCGCTGCATGCATGAGCGTGCCGCGCGGGATCACTGCCAGCTCGCTCACCGCCGCAAGGTCGTTATCGATGCGCGCAATGGCACAGGCAGGAAACGGGCGCAAATAATGGGGGAAATTAACTTCCAGCAAAGTTTCGCTGAAGGTGCCGAAGCCATCGGCCAGCCGCTTCGCCGTGCGCGCATTGAACATGGCAAACGCCTGCAGCATGCGCGCCATGTGCGGATCGTCGGTGGTGCCCAAGTCACTGCCCACGATGCCCAGCGCACCGGCGATGGCCGGATAGCGCCGGGCAAACGCCTGATTGTGCGCATGCAAGGTACCCAGTTCGCGCTCGTAATACTGCAACAACTCATCCATACCTGCTCCCATCGCCTGATCGGCACATGCCGGTACAGCCTCGTCTGCATTATTGAGGAAGCGGGGAATAGGAAAATTGAGTTTGAACAAGATTGCATGCATCAGCAAGGAATGCCATCCCGACGCTGGCACAGCAACTTTTGTTCACTCCTTGCCAATATTAATTGACTTATTCAAAACAATCGTTTTAAATCAGGAAGTTACTCAAAATCAATCATTTTGGGCACTCAAGCATCGCATTGACCCTTTCGATGCTTGACGTCCACGCTGATGCACTCTGAAGCCAAGGTATATGGAACTGCTCGACTCCCTGCGTCAGACCCCGTCGCAAGACGACACGATCAGCGGGCACTATGAAGTGCGCCGCTTGCTGGGCGAAGGCGGTTTCGGCCATGTATTCGAAGCCTGGGATGCCAAGCTGTGCCGCAGCGTGGCGCTCAAGCGGCTGAAACCGCAAGCCGACGTGCTGCATCCGGCAAAACTCATCAATGAAGCGCGCCTGGCTGCCTCGCTCAAGCATGCGGCCTTCGTGCGCATCTTTGCCATCGAGGGCCAGGGCACGGGCCAGTCCATCGTCATGGAACTGGTCGAAGGCCAGACGCTGGGGCAATTCATGCACAGTGGCAAGGCCGACTTGCAAGCCGCGCTCGACATCGCCTACCAGATCGCCGACGCCATGGACGAGGCGCATGCCATGGACCTCGTCCACGGCGACTTGAAACCGTCGAACCTGATGCTGGAGGCGAATGGCAAGGTGCGCATCCTCGACTTCGGCCTGGCGCGCCACATCGACCCGCAAGCGACGCAGACGACCACCCTGTGCGACTTGCAGGGCACGATCGCCTACATGGCGCCCGAGCGCCTGATGGGCCGCCTGCCCGACACGCGCGGCGACGTGTATGCCTTGGGCGCCATGCTGTACGAAATGCTGGCCGGTCAGCGCCACTTCGCCCACCTGAACGGCCTGGCCCTGGCCGCCGCCCACATGCAGGCGACGGAACCGTGGCCCGACCTGCCTGAAACCGTGCCGCCCGCCATCAACGCCCTCGTGCGCGCGATGACGGCGCACAACCCTGCCGAACGGCCACGCACCATGCGCGCTGTGCGCGAGGCAATAGGGGCGCAGCGCGGAGAAGCTGTCACCTTAGCCACGGCCCTTGCTGACGAGACGCCCGCGAAGGAAGAACCGCCCGCCAGCGTCTCCATCCGCCTGCCCCTGCCCCGCAAGCGCACCCTGCAGTGGGGCGCGGGCGTGGCGCTGCTGGCGGTACTGACAGGATGGCAACTGCCCAATATCATTCCTGCCGTCAAGTCGTTCGTCACGGGCGAGAAAGCACCCGCGCCGTATTCGGAAATGGTCAGCATGGCGGCGGGGATGGAAGCATTGCGCTCGTTTGACCAAGAAAGCGCACAGAAACAGGCAGTTGAATATTTCAGTACCGTACTTAAACACAATCCTGAACACGCTGCGGCAAATGCCGGCCTGTCACTGGCTTTCACATTGCACTATTTTGGCAGTGGGCGTGATGAAACTTGGCTGAAACGCGCAGACATTGCCGCAAAACAAGCATTGGCAGCCGACGATCAACTGGCTCTTGCCCATGTGGCACAGGCCTGGGTTCTGGAGTACCAGGGCAAACGTCCGCAAGCGATGCAGGAAGTCACGGCAGCCTTGAACCTTGAACCAAGCAATCTGCTGGGCATGTATGGTAAGGCGCGCCTACTCATCCATGCACAAAAATTTGACCTGGCTCAGGAAGTGCTTGACAAGGCTATCACACTATATCCCCGTAATCGCCCTTTGATTTCTATCCTGGGCAAACTGCACTACAACCTAGGCAATTACACGGAAGCTGAAAAGCACTTTCGGAAAGCCATACAGATAGATCCGCATGTGGCCAATGCCTACGCCCAACTCAGCGGCACACTGGACCGTCTGAATCGCAGTGACGAAGCCCTGCAGGTGCTACAGCAAGGATTACAAGTGCATCCTGACTGGGAACTGTATACCAACCTCGGCAATGCCCTGTTTAACCGGGGCGACTATCTGGGAGCAGTGCAGGCATTTAAGAAAGCCGTTTCAGACAATAAAGGCGGTCCCGGTAACTACCTGTTATGGGCGAACCTGGCGGATGCCCAACGGTGGGTACCCGGACAGGTTGAATCGTCACGCGACTCTTACCGGCGCGCAATTACGCTGATTCAAGTGATGCTACGCCACTCGCCAGACGACCCAAAAATCAATTCTCGGCTGGCGCTGTATTCAGCCTATGCGGGCTCGCAAGACGATGCGCTCAAGCACGTAACACAAGCTGTCCAGCTTGCTCCCACATTGCCAGACATCCAGTTCAGGGCCGCACTAACCTATGAACTGATAGGCAAGCGCAATGAAGCGATGGCGGCGTTGCAACAGGCCCTGGAACGCGGCTACCCCCTCAACCTGATCGAATCCGCTCCCGATCTGTTGACACTACGGCGAGATGTTCGCTATCAGAAATTACTTATTAATATGGAAAGAAATCAGAAAACATGACGTATGAAAAACCTTGGATGAAGTTATCGGTCCATTTTGATGCAGACCAAATCACTAACCAGCTCGACTATGCGTTTACTTCCTGCGACGGCAGCGCTGACCCGCGCCACGGCCCCTACATGGGCGGTGTGCATTTTCAGCAAGGCCAGCACGTCTACCTGGAAGTCAATTGCTGTGGCACAAAGGCGAGTGGTTTTACCTCTTTCCAAATCGTCGATTGCTGCCTCATCAGCGTACCCCAGCTGACCCAAATCGGCCCCGACGTACCCACCCGCTATTCGCTGCCATCTCCCTTTCTGCAAGCGACCGGCGCCACCTATCAGGTGCCCCTGGATTTCGAGTCCCATGTCCTGCCACCAGACCCTGCCCTGCCCGATCTGCGCCGCATCCGCCAGGATTGGAAACACAACCTTGACGTGGGTCAGAGCAAGGGGCGCTGGGAACTCTCGTTCGTACTGACTGTACGCATCATTCGAGGCGAGCAAGACTTGCCGGAATTGCGTGTCTTCAGTTTTGACCCGGAAGCATCAATAGGCGGCACTGTCGATACGTAATCCGTACAGCCACCGACAGACACTTTTCGCCCAACCACTAGTACTACCGGATATCCAAGCCGCGCCACCTCCGCGCGGCTTTTTCACATCCGCACGCAATACGCCGCCCCGCCTGCCGAAAGCGGTAAAATGACGGCCTTGGACTCAAGCATCGCCTGACAGCGCGGCCTTGAACGCACACAGCACCACCCACAGCCCGGCAGGCATGCCTTCCCTGCCGCCGGACCAACGACAAAGAACACATGACCACCGTCCCAAAAGAAATCAACGCCGCCGCGGCAAAGAAGAATTCCGCTGAAAAGCTCACGCCGATGATGCAGCAATATTTAGGCATCAAGGAAAACCACCCGACGATGTTGGTGTTTTATCGCATGGGCGATTTCTACGAGCTGTTTTTCGAGGACGCGGAAAAAGCCTCGCGCCTGCTGGGCATTACCCTGACGGCGCGCGGCGTGGCCAGCGGCAACCCGATTAAAATGTGCGGCGTGCCGTTTCATTCGCTCGATGGCTACCTGGCCAAGCTGGTCAAGCTGGGCGAGTCCGTGGCCATTTGCGAACAGATTGGCGACCCGGCCACCAGCAAGGGCCCTGTCGAGCGCAAGGTCATGCGCGTGGTCACGCCCGGCACCCTGACGGATGCGGACTTGCTGCCAGAGAAAGCCGAGCGTCCGCTGCTGGCCATGTGCAGCATCACGCAGCGCAAGACGGTCACCACGGGCCTGGCCTGGCTGTCGCTGGCCAGCGGTGCGCTGAAACTGATGGAGTTTTCCGGCGACAGCGGCACCGTGGCGGCGCGCTTGCAGCAGGAGCTGGAGCGCATCGTGCCGGCTGAGATCTTGAGCGGCGACAATGGCAACCTGTTCGATGACTATGCGGGCACGCACATCAACCGCGTGCCGGACTGGCATTTCGACGTGGTGGGCGGCCACAAGGCCCTGCTGGACCAATTGGGCGTGGCGACACTCACCGGCTTTGGCGCCGACGGCCTCGGCGCCGCGTTCGGCGCGGCCGGCGCGCTGCTGCGCTATGCGCAATCGACGCAGGGTCGCGGCTTGCAGCACGTGCGCTCTTTGACGACGGAAACGGAAAGCGAATTCATCGGCCTGGACGCGGCCACGCGGCGCAACCTGGAGTTGACGGAAACCATCCGCGGGCAGGAATCGCCTACGCTGTTCTCGCTGCTGGATCATTGCCGCACCGCCATGGGTTCGCGCATGCTGCGCCACTGGCTGCACCATGCGCGGCGCGACCAGAACGTGGCGCGCGCGCGCCATGAAGCGATCGCCGCGCTGGCGCAAAGCGAAGCGGCGGGGCCATTGGCCGCCACGCTGGCGCAAGTGCCCGACATCGAACGCATCACCACGCGCATCGCGCTGCTGTCGGCGCGTCCGCGCGACCTGGCCGCCCTGCGCGACGGCCTGCTGCAACTGCCGGCCCTGCGCGGCGACGTGGTCCGTTGTTATGGTCCCGGCCAGGGTGGAGAAAGCGGTTTGCTGGCCGCCATCCACGCGGCACTGGCGACACCGACCGCCTGCCTGGACTTGCTGGTGCGCGCCGTGGCGCAGGAACCGGCCGCCATGGTGCGCGACGGCGGCGTGTTTGCCACCGGATTTGATGCCGAACTGGACGAACTGCGCGCGTTGTCGGAAAACGCGGGCCAGTTCCTGCTCGACCTGGAAACGCGCGAACGCGCGCGCACGGGCATCGCCAACCTGCGCGTCGAATACAACAAGGTGCACGGCTTCTATATTGAAGTCACGCACGGCCAGACGGACAAGGTGCCGGACGACTACCGCCGCCGCCAGACCCTGAAAAACGCCGAGCGCTACATCACGCCGGAACTCAAGGTGTTCGAAGACAAGGCCCTGTCGGCGCAAGACAAGGCCCTGGTGCGCGAGAAACTGCTGTACGACCTGCTGCTGGCCGAGCTGGCGCCGCATATCGGCACCTTGCAGACCATATCGCAGGGCCTGGCCCAGCTCGACACCCTGAACGCGCTCACCGAACATGCGCAGCAGCACAACTGGGCCGCGCCGCAACTGGTCGACGAGCCGTGCATCAACATCATCGAAGGCCGCCACCCGGTGGTGGAAAAGCAGATCGAACGCTTCATCGCCAACGATTGCCGCCTCGTCAACGAACGCCGGCTGCTGCTGATTACAGGCCCGAACATGGGCGGTAAATCGACCTTCATGCGCCAGGTGGCACTCATCACCCTGCTGGCCTACGTGGGCAGCTATGTGCCGGCCGCGTCCGCCACCATCGGCCCCATCGACCGCATCTTCACGCGCATCGGCGCCACCGACGACCTGGCGGGCGGACGCTCGACCTTCATGGTGGAAATGACGGAATCGGCGGCGATTTTGAACGGCGCCACCGAGCATTCGCTGGTGCTGATGGATGAAGTCGGTCGCGGCACCTCGACCTTCGATGGCCTGGCTTTGGCATGGGCCATCGCGCGCCATCTGATCGACAGCAGCCGCAGTTTCACCCTGTTTGCCACGCACTACTTTGAGCTGACGCAACTGCCGGACAGCCACCCGAGCGCCGCCAACGTGCATTTGTCCGCCGTCGAGCACAAGGACAGCATCGTCTTCCTGCACGCCGTGCAAGCCGGTCCCGCCTCGCAAAGCTACGGCTTGCAGGTGGCGCAGCTGGCCGGCGTGCCGCAGCCCGTGATCAAAGCCGCGCGCAAGCATCTGGCGCGCCTGGAAGCGCAGGCGCTCGATGCCACGCCGCAGCGCGACCTGTTCTCGCTGCCTTCGGCCGATCCGTATGCGCAAGAGGAAGAAGAGGAAGCGGCGCCGCTGGCCGCGCTGAACGCGGCGCAGCAAGCCTTGCTCGACGCCATCGCCGACCTCGATCCCGATGCGCTCACGCCGCGCGACGCGCTGGAGCAGTTGTACCAGTTGAAACGGCTGGCAGCCGCATGACCATACGGCGCAGCATGGCTAGCCTACGCCTGCGCCTGCTGGCTGCCGGCTTGCTGGCCGCCAGCCTGCCATGGCAAGTGGCGCTGGCCGCACCAAGCGACCAAGCCGGCTTCGAGTTTGCAGTGCTGGGCCACTCCTTCAACGCCGGACCGGACGACGGCCCTTTAAAGAAGGCCATCGCGGAAACGAGCGCCTTCAATGCGTCGTTCGTCGTGGCTACCGGCATCAAGGCCGCCAGTGAATCCTGCAGCGACAAGCTGTACAGCCAGCGCAAGGATGTGCTGGACGCCAGCGGGCCGCCGCTGATCGTCTCGCTGTCGGCCAGCGACTGGGCCAACTGCCGCAATTCGCGCGGCAGGGTCAACGCGATCGAGCGCCTGAACCGCTTGCGCGACGTGTATTTTGCCGACGACCAGAGCCTGGGCCAGCGCAAGCTGACCCTGTCGCGGCTGTCATCGACGGCGAAGTTCCGCAGCTATGCGGAAAACGCCCACTGGGAATACGGCGGCGTGCTGTTTGCCACCATCAACCTGCCCGCGAATAACAACCATTTCCTGCCAGAAGCGGGACGCAACAGCGAATTCGAAGACCGACTGGTGGCCAACCGCTCCTGGCTGCAGCGCCTGTTCGCCATGGCGCAGCGCAAGCAACTCGACGGCATCGTGCTGTTTTCCGATGGCGATGTGGGCGTACTGGACGAAGACGACAATTCGCTGCTGCCCAGCTTCAGTTCGAAACAGGACGGCTTTGCCGGACCACGCAAGCAGATCCGTACCCTGGCAAAGAAATTCAGCGGCAAGGTGTTATTGGTCGATACGCAGCGCGCTGGCGATGCGGATGGCAAGGAGGGCAAGAGTAAAAAGGCCGCGGCCAGGGCTGGCGGGCCGAAAATCAGCTGGAAGGGCAACCTGGGCCACGTCAGCATCGACAACGACTGGTCCGCCATCGCCGTACGGCCCGGCAAGACGCCATTCTTTGAGGTGCGTCAACGTGCCACCCGTCCATCGGCGCAAGCGCGGGCCAAGGCGTCGACTGTGCGCAGATAAACGTGCGCCGCAATAGATAAAGGCCGACGCAAAGCCAGCCTTTATCTATCCAACCCACCAGCGTCACGACGCCTGACAAAACCGTAGCGAGCAGCTGCGCGGCGTGGCCGAGAAGCGCAACCGTACTGAAGTACGGTGAGCATCGCCGGCCGCGCCCCGCTGCGCGCAGTAGGTTTGGTCAGGTGTTAGTGGATAGGATGCGTACGGAAGTGATCGCCTTCGTCACCTTCTTCTTCATCATCGCCATGGTCATGGCCATGTGCGCCATGCACGTGGCCATGGGCGATTTCTTCGTCGGTGGCTTCGCGTACGTCAGCGACGGTCAGCGAGAAGCGCAGCGCGATGCCGGCCAGTGGATGGTTGCCGTCCAGCACGACTTTGTCGTCGGCGATATCGGTCACCGTGAAGATCATCGCTTCTTCGTCCGGCGAATCGCTTTCCGGCATGCCTTCGAACTGCATGCCCACTTCCAGCGGCTCAGGCAGGCGATTGCGCGGCTCGACCTTCACCAGGGCTGGATCGTATTCACCGAAAGCATCATCCGGTTCGATCTGGATCGTGTTGGAATAGCCAACTTCCTTGCCGTCGAGCTCTTCTTCGATCTTCGGCAGGGTGTTTTCATAATCACCGTGCAGGTAGACCATCGGCTGACGGCCGTCTTCGATCAGATTGTCTTGCGCGTCTGACAGTTTGTAGTTGACAGTCACGACCGTATTTTTGGCAATCTTCATTATGCTTCCTTTCATTGTATAAGCTGGCAAATTATACCTTCACGCCGCCAACGGCAGGCGCATTCCTGCATTTCCGGTTGTTATAATGGGCGCATGAAAAAATTAACTCTCCTCGGCGATATCACGCCGGCGCAATTCCTGCGCGACTACTGGCATAAAAAGCCCTTGTTAATCCGTCAAGCCGTGCCTGGCTTCAAGGCCCTGTTCGATATCAAGGCCCTGGCCGAGCTGGCCACCCTCGACCACGTCGAATCGCGCCTGGTCAGCCATGTGGACGGCCACTGGAACATGCAGCAAGGTCCGTTGACCAGCCTGCCCTCGCTGAAACAGAAGGAATGGACCCTGCTGGTGCAGGGTGCCAACCTGCACAGCGCCAAGGCCGACGCCCTGCTGCGCCAGTTCCGTTTCCTGCCGGACGCGCGCCTGGACGACCTGATGGTCAGCTTCGCCACCGATGGCGGCGGCGTGGGCCCGCATTTCGATTCCTACGACGTGTTCCTGCTGCAAGGCCAGGGCAAGCGCCACTGGCGCATCGGCGCGCAGAAGGATCTGAGCCTGATCGACGGCTTGCCGCTGAAAATCCTCAGCAACTTCACACCCAACGAAGAATTCACGCTGGAACCGGGCGACATGCTGTACCTGCCGCCCCACTACGCGCACGACGGCGTGGCCATCGGCGATTGCCAGACGTATTCGATCGGCTTCCGCTCACCCACGTTCCAGGAACTGGGCGAAGCTTTCCTGCAATTCATGGCCGACTCGATCGACTTGCCGGGCATCTATAGCGATCCCGACTTGAAAGCCTCGGGCAAGCCGGCGGAAATCCCCCGTGAAATGCTCAGCACCATCACGGAAGAAATCAACAAGGTGCGCTTCACGGAAGAAGACGTGACCATTTTCCTGGGCGAACATCTGTCGGAACCGAAACACAATGTGTTTTTCACGCCGCTGTCCAAGCCGCTGACGGTGGGCCGCTTCGCGGACGCCGCACAGAAAAAAGGCGTCGTGTTGTCGCGCAAGACGCTGATGCTGTATCGTGGCAAGAATGTCTTCATCAATGGCGAATCGTTTGCCATTGGCAAGGCCGATAAAACGGCTCTGGAAACCCTGGCCAACGAACGCGCGCTCGATGGCGCCGCCGTGGCCCAGGCTTCCGATGACGTGATGGATGCCTTATATACCTGGTACCAGGATGGCTGGATCGAACTGGCTTGAATGATCGTGGCGTAGCAAAGTGGTATGACTACAGGTGAAAAGACGGCATCTGCGCTAGCGCAATGAAACATATTATTTTTATATCGTTTTGTCGTGCTTTCGCAAATCGCTTACACTTGCTTGCAATTTGCTTCGGCAAATATTGCGATATCACAAAATAGTTGCGAATTTGCCTCTTGCTCCTATTGCGACGCACCAAAAATCGCTATAATATTCGGTTAGGAAGTTTCCGTTGTCTGGCAGGCACCACCTGGTACGAAAAGCCTTCGAAGACGACCTAACGAGCGATAATTACCGGTAATTATTCATCGCAACAATATTGATTTATTTTTTGAAATAATTAAGGAAAACAAATGAAAAAATCCCTGCTGATCGCCTCCCTGATGGTTGTTGCTCTGGCTGCTTGCAGCAAAAAAGAAGAAGCTCCTGCACCAGCACCAGTAGTTGAAACCCCAGCAGCTGCTCCAGCAGTTGAAGCTGCTCCAGCTGCCGCTGCTGCTGACGCTGCTGCTTCGGCCGCTACCGACGCTGCTGCTGCTGCTTCGGCTGCCGCTTCGGCCGCTAGCGACGCTGCTTCGGCTGCTTCGGCTGCTGCATCGGCTGCTAAGTAATTTAGCACCCTGCACTAGAGAAAGCCGACCTTCGGGTCGGCTTTTTTGTTGGGTAAACGCCCAACCAAACCTACTGCGCGCCGCGCTTTGCGGCCTGCGATGCTCACCGGCTCGGCGCCCCCGTACTAAAGTACGGTTGCGCTTCTTAGCCACAAATCACTGGCGCTCGCTACGGTTTTGTTGGGCGTTGCTGCGTCCAGGTGCATGCACAATAAAAAAGGCTGGCCCCGTTTCCCGGGCCAGCCTTTTTAATGTGCGGCAGGATTTACGACCTGCCGGTATCAGCCTGCTTATTTCAACTGCTCGTTCAGCAAGCCCAGGATCTTCTCGGCCACTGGCGAGACGTCCGCCTGACCTTCGTTGCTGAGGATGCTGACCAGGCTGGTGGAGCCATTGCCGGCCTTGACCAGGACGCGGTAGCGCTGCGCTTCCTTGTCCTTGTCGGAGGACGAGCCCCAGCTGAACAGTTTCGAGAAGAAACCATCTTTCTTGACGACATCCGGATCGACGTAACGCACGAAATACGTGCCTTGCGTGCGGTCGCGGTCTTCCACCGTGAAGCCGACACGGTCCAGGGCCAGGCCGACACGGCGCCAGGCGCGGTCGAAACCTTCATCGACTTCGATGGCGCGCGCCGGCGTGGCGGCTTGGCCCACCAGCTTGGCGTGCTGCGGCTGCACGATGGCGGCGTCGACGGCCGTCTTCGCCTGCGCATCGTCGCTGGCCGCGCCCAGGCGCGTCATCAGCTTGGCCAGGAATTGCGCTTCCAGGCCTGGATCGTTGGGACGCGCGGTCCAGGTGGTGGTTTCCTTGTCGCGGCCCGTAACGACCTCTTCCACGCCACGGTGGCTGATGTAGATCTCGGTCGAACCGTCGGCCAGGCGTTCCACGCGGGTGCGGAACTTGTCTTTCTCGCCCGTCGAATACATCGAATCGAAGGCCTTGCCGATGGTGTTGCGGATAAAGTCCTGCGGCAGCTTGGCGCGGTTTTCGTTCCACTCGGTTTCCATGATGCCAGCCGTCGGCTGGTCGATGGCGACGGTAAAGCCCGAATCTTCCCAGAATTGCTTGAGCTGCGGCCACAGTACTTCAGGCGACTGCTTGACGACCAGCCAGCGCTGATTGCCCGCGCGCTCGACCTTCACGCCACCGGCCGTGACAGGCACGACACCCACCACGCCGTCGGCGCCCACGATGACGGGCGTACCGGCCGTGGCGTTGCGCTGCGCGTTGTAGCCGGAAGCCGTGGCCACGCCATTCTTCGCATCCGGCAGGGAGTAGCGGTTGTCCTGCTGCAATTGCGTCAGGTCAGGCGGCACGTCCAGGGTGCTGGCTTTCTTGACCGACTTGTAGTCGACCTTGTCGCCGCCGACTACCGAACTGATCATGCCACAGCCCGCGAGGCTGGCTGCGACGGCGCCGATGACGATGCCGCGGACGGCGATGGTGGCAGGCGCCGGTTTGGTTTTCTTGCAATTAGTCATGTCGTAACTGGATAAGAAGCTAAGTAGCAGCTGGAATCAGGGAAGGTCCGGACTGGTCAAGCCCGGGCTTGAAGTTCGGCTTAAGACAGGATGCCGGCGTCGCGCAAGGCATCGCGCACGGTGGCATGGCAATTTTCAGCCAGCGGCACCAGTGGCAAGCGTATGCCGGCTGGCATCATGCCCATTTCGGCCAGCGCCCATTTGACGGGCACCGGGTTGGGCTCGACAAACAATTTCTGGTGCAGGGGGAAAACTTTGTTATTGATGGCGATCGCCGTGGCGCGATCGCCCGCCATGGCTGCGACGCACAGTTCGTGCATGGCGCGCGGCGCCACATTGGCCGTCACGGAGATGTTGCCGTGGCCGCCGCAGAACATCAGCGCCATGGCCGTCGGATCATCGCCCGAGTACACGGCGAAGTCCGCTGGCACCAGGCGCAACAGGTCGATGCCACGGCCGATATTGCCGGTCGCATCTTTCACACCGACAATATTCGGGATGGCGGACAGGCGCACGATGGTTTCGTTGCTCATGTCGGCAACGGTGCGGCCAGGCACGTTGTACAGGATGACGGGGATGTCGACGGCTTCGGCGATGGCCTTGAAGTGCTGGTACATGCCTTCCTGGGTAGGACGGTTGTAGTACGGCACCACTTGCAAAACAGCATCGGCGCCCGCTTCTTTCGCATAGCGCGTCAGTTTGATGGCCTCGGCCGTGGAGTTGCCACCGGCGCCGGCGATGATAGGAATGCGTCCCTTGGCATGTTCGACGGTCAACTTGATCAGTTCGCAGTGTTCTTCCACGCTCACTGTTGCCGATTCGCCCGTGGTGCCAACGATGACGATGCTGTCCGTACCCTCGGCAATATGCCAGTCGATCAGCTTGCGCAGACCTGGAAAGTCCAGACTGCCGTCAGCGTGCATCGGGGTGACGATTGCTACAATGCTGCCCTTGATCATAGTAAGTTTATAGCGCCGATAAATAAAACAACGATTGTAGCGGATAGCCCGCGCCTGTGGTGCATTCTGACATAGTATGGCCGCTCAAAACGTCGGCAGCAAGGCTGCCAACCGTGGAAAATCCGGCCGGACGGCACAAATTCGTTGCACCAGAGCAGCTTTTGGCTGTTCCACGCGCCCATCCTCGTACGCTACCACACGCAAGCCGTGCTGCACCGCCCAGGTCAGCATTTCGCCTTCCTTCAGCAGGAATTTAGGATTCGACGGCTTGCCGAACTGTTCATTGCCTTCGGCAAAGGTTTCATACAGCAGCACGCCATCGGGCGCCAGGCTGGCCACCATTGCTTCGAGCAAAGGCCGGTGCAGATAATTGGTGACGACGATGCCGGCAAAGCGGCCAGCCGCGAACGGCCATACGGCACCCGGCGCCTCCAGATCCACCAGCGAGGTGGTGATGCCCGTGCCGGCCGCCTTTTCCAGCATTTCCGGATCGTGGTCGAGCGCGATCACGGGGTGGCCCAGGCTGACCAGGTGGCGCGCATGGCGCCCGGCGCCACAGGCCAGGTCCAGCACTTCACCGCCCGGGATCAGGGGCGCCCAGCGGCGCAGCCAGCCCGAAATCGCTTCAGTTTCTATTGTTGGTTCAGTTACTTGCATCGGTACTTTCATCAGTTAATTGCATGCATCAGCTTGCGCGGCATCAAGTCAAGATGGCCGTCAGGGGCGTGACCAGGGTGACAAAAATTCCTATGACAAATTCGATCGCCGCCAGCAGGGCGCGGTTCAAGATGCCCGTGTACATCAGCAGCACCAGGGCGCCGAAGACATACAGGCTGTAGCGCTCGATGCTGGCGTAAGGACGCGCCAGCTGCATCGGCAGCAAGCCCGTCATGATGCGCCCGCCATCGAGCGGCGGCACGGGAATCAGATTAAAGACAAACATGGCCGCATTCACGCTGACGCCGGCGCCGGCCATCTTGCGGAAAAACATGCCCATTTCCGTTGGCGGCAGGACGCTGAGGACGACAAAGGCGATCATCCAGCCAAAACCCATGACGAAATTGGCGCCAGGACCGGCAAACGCCACCCAGGCCATCTGCTTCTTCGGATTGCGCAGGCGGCTGAAATCGACGGGCACCGGCTTGGCATAGCCAAACGGTACCTGGATCGTGAAATACAGTATCAAGGGCAGCAGTATCGTGCCGAAAGGATCGATATGCCGGATGGGATTGAGGCTCAGCCTGCCCTCATTCGAGGCCGTGGGGTCGCCGAAATAGCGGGCGGCGTAGCCGTGCGCCGCCTCATGCAGGGAAATGGCAAACAGCACCGGCACCAGGTACACCGCAACGGTCTGGACTATCGTATTGAAATCGCTCATGACCGCGATTCTACCAGAGGCGTCCTGGACACTTTCTTACGTTGCCGTTAAAGACAGGTAAATTTCGGCGCCGGGATGGACGCGCGATGCCGCCTACAAGCCCAGCACGGCCGGGTCGCCGCGTCCCACGCGCACCACTTCCGGCTCCGCTCCCGTCAGGTCGATCACGGTGCTGGGGCCATGCGCGCAGACGCCGCCATCGATGATCAGGTCGACCAGCTTTTCCAGCCGTTCGCGGATCGTGTCGGCATCCGTCAGGCTGTCTTCGTCGCCAGGCAGGGTCAGGGTCGCACCCAGCAGGGGCTGGCCCAGTTCTTCCAGCAGGCTTTGCACGATGCGGTGCTGCGGCACGCGCAGGCCGATGGTCTTGCGCGAAGGATGGCTGAGGCGGCGCGGCACTTCCTTGGTCGCCTCCAGGATGAAGGTATAGGCGCCCGGCGTGCCCGCCTTGAGCAGGCGGAACTGGCGGTTGTCCACGCGGGCATACAAGCCCAGTTCGCTCAAGTCGCGGCACAGCAGGGTCAGATGATGCTTTTCATCCACGCCACGGATGCGACGCAGGCGCTCGACGGCGCCCTTGTCGTCGAGCTGGCACACCAGCGCGTAGCAGGAATCCGTGGGCAAGGCGACCACGCCGCCGGACTCGATGATCTGCGCCGCCTGTTTGATCAGGCGCAATTGCGGATTCTCGGGGTGAATCTGGAAAAATTGACTCATGGTCTACGTAGTCTTAGTTATTGGCATTAATTATCATTATTGCACGCCGCGCAGGGCGGCGATGCGTTGCTCGATCGGTGGATGGGTGGCGAACAGCGCGCCCCAGCCGCCATTGCCGCCGCTGATGCCCAGCGCCTGCATCGATTGCGGCAGTTCGCCCGGCGGCACACCACCCAGGCGGGCCAGCGCATGCATCATCGGCGTGGGGCTGCCGAGCAGCTTGGCGGAACCGGCATCGGCGCGAAATTCGCGCTGGCGCGAGAACCAGGCCACGATGATGGAAGCGAGCAAGCCGAAGATGACTTCGCACACCATCACGGTAACAAAGTAACCAATGCCGCGTCCGCCGCCTTCGCGGTTGTTATTTTTCAGCAGCACATTGTCGACAAAGAAACCCACCACTCTGGCCATGAAGACGACAAAGGTATTCACCACGCCCTGGATCAGGGTCAAGGTCACCATGTCGCCGTTGGCGACGTGGGCGATCTCGTGGCCCAGCACGGCTTCGACTTCATCGCGGTTCATGCTCTGCAGCAAGCCGGTCGAGACGGCCACCAGCGCCGAATTTTTGAAGGCGCCCGTGGCAAACGCATTCGCGTCGCCTTCGTACACGGCCACCTCCGGCATGCCGATGCCGGCCCGCTCGGACAAGGCGCGCACGGTATTGACCAGCCACAACTCGGTCGACGAGGTGGGGTTGTCGATGACGCGCGCGCCTGTGCTCCACTTGGCCATCGGTTTGCTGATCAACAGAGAAAAGATCGACCCTGTAAAACCCACCACCAGCGAAAACACCAGCAGGCTGCCCAGGTTCAGGGTGCTGCCGCGCGCCGGATTGCCCACGCCCAACAAGCTGAGGACGAGCGACAGCACCAGCATCACGGCCAGGTTGGTGGCAATAAAAAGGACGATACGTTTCATGGGCGATGGCTCCAGAATGAGAGTAATAGCTAAAAGATAAGCATGCAGTGGCGAATTTCAAGCCCGCGCACATCCTGCACTTAATGCCTAAGAAAATCGTCGCGAGCGGATGTGAATTGTGGCCGAGAAGCGGAGCTGTGCTTTAGCACAGTGAGCATCGCAGGCCGCAAGTCGCGCCGCGCAGTAGATTTTCGACGGCATTAAAACCAGTCGTGCCAGATCGGGGTTACGTTAGCAGGTAAAGGCGGCAGCTTGGCAAAATCCACGCGCGACTCGCCCGGCGCATGGAAATCCGTGCCGCGCGAAGCGAGGAAGCCATAGGCGTTGGCCAGCTGCGCGTATTCGGGATACTGGTCCGGACTGTGGCTGCCCGTGACGACTTCGATGGCCACGCCGCCGAGTTGCTTGAATTCATCGAACAGCACGCCTTGCGCCATGTCGCTGAAGCGGTAGCGGCCCGGATGGGCGATGACGGCCACGCCGCCTGCGCCGCGTATCCAGCCCACCGCCTCGGCCAGCGTGGCCCAGCGGTGCTCGACGTAGCCCGGCTTGCCTTCCGACAGGTATTTCTTGAACACGTCAGGGATGTTCGCGCATTTCCCCGTTTCCACGATGTAGCGGGCAAAGTGCGTGCGCGACATCAGATCCGGATTGCCGACAAATTTCAAGGCCCCTTCATAAGCGTCGGGGATGCCGGCCAGATCCAGCTGGCGGGCGATTTCGCGGCCGCGCGCGTCGCGCCCCGAACGTGTCTGGTGCAAGCCCTGTACCAGACCCGGATTGTTTTCATCGACTTGCAAGCCCACGATGTGCACGGTCTGGCCGGCCCAGGTGATGGAAATTTCCACGCCGGCCACGAAGCGCATGCCCAGGTCCAGCGCGGCCGCGCGCGCGGCGGCGACGCCGGACACTTCATCGTGGTCCGTCAGCGCCCATACATCGACGCCCGCCTTGCGCGCGTACGCAGCCACGGCAGCGGGCGCGAGCACGCCGTCGGAAATATTCGAATGACAATGCAGGTCGACTTTAAGCATGTGAAAACAATACCCTGCACGGGCTCAGCATGGAAGAAGTTTTCATTGTACGCTGCTTGCCCGATAAGGAAGTCGCGTTAGCGACACAGTTGTGCCAGCGCATTACTGCGCCAGGAAAGTTTCCACCAGACGCGCCAGCTCCGCCGGCTGGTCATGGTGCAGCATGTGGCCCGCGTCCGCCATCATCTCGCAGCGCACATCCTTGATGCAGGCCAAACGCCGGTCGATTTCGATGCGCGCCTCTTCCTTCTGCCCCATCCATTGCCACATATTCGTGTCATCGGCTTCCACCCACAGCACCGGTGCCGTGATGCGGCGCCAGCACGCCATCACTTCGTCCACCTGGTACAGGATGGGATTGACCCGCTTGTGCTGCGGGTCGCCCAGGATGTCCCACTCGCCCGCCTCGTTCTGCGCCGACCAGTGCTCGGCCAGGAAAGCGGCGCGCGCGTCCGGCAGGCGCGGATTGGTCTTTTGCAGGCGCTCGGCCACGGCCTGCCGGCTCGGATAGCTGCGCATCGCGGGCGGCTCGCGCAATTCGGCTAGCCACTTGGCGTAGCGGCCCGGCGCCTGCTCCGGCTTGCTCGCCATCATGCCGAAGCCTTCCAGGTTGATGAAACGGCTGATGCGCTCGGGCCGCACACCCGCATACAGGCCGGCCACGTTGGCGCCCATGCTGTGGCCGAGCAGCCTGACGGGGGCATCCGGCGAATAGTGCAGCAGCATGGCGTCCAGGTCGGCCAAGTAGTCGGGGAACCAGTACGTGTCCGATTGCGTGTAATCGCTCAGGCCAAAGCCGCGCCAGTCGGGCGCGATCACGTGCCAGTCACCTTGCAATTCGTCGACGACGAACTGGAACGAGGCGGCCACGTCCATCCAGCCGTGCACCATGAACAGGATGGGCGCGCCTTCGCGGCCCCAGTGGCGCACATGCGTGCGGGCGCCGCGGATGTTGATGAATTCGGAACGGGAAAGTTTCATGGGTTTCATCTGATTGCCTGCCTTGAAAGTGGCGCGGATGGCGCCACATGCTGTGTATGTAGATAAGGTGCGCATAAAAGTACGACCGTTCGATTATTATACCGGATTAGCGCCGGGCGCCAGGACTTGTCCTGCAACAGCGTAAAATAGCGTACGCAGCACAGTAAAACTTCAGCGTCCGGCCATGCCCGGCGCTTCCACCACCGCCACAGGCTAATGATGACACTCTACCAATTGGGCGCCGATGCGCCACAGATTGACGCTTCCGCTTTTGTTGCCGACACGGCCAACGTGATCGGCAAGGTGACCCTGGAAGCGAACACCTCCGTATGGTTCGGCGCGACGCTTCGCGGCGACAATGAACGCATCACCGTGGGCGCCAACAGCAATGTGCAGGAAGGCGCCGTACTGCACACGGACCCGGGCTACCCACTGGACATCGGCCAGAACGTCACCATCGGCCACCAGGCCATGTTGCATGGGTGCACGATTGGCGATGGCGCCCTGATCGGCATCCAGGCCGTGATCCTGAACGGCGCGAAGATCGGCAAAGGGTGTCTGGTCGGCGCGGGCGCCCTGGTCACGGAAGGCAAGGAATTTCCCGACAATATGCTGATCATCGGCTCGCCGGCAAAAGCCGTGCGGCCCCTGACGGAAGACGATATCACCAGGCTACAAGGCAACGCCGTGAACTATGTGCAACGCGGCCAGCTATTTAATACGCAACTCAAGAAGATTGGATAAAAGAATGACGACTGAAACCACAGGCGCAGTCAGCGCAGCCGTTAGCGGCCAGGATACCCTGCAAAAATTTATTTTCGACAACGCTGCCGTGCGCGGCCAGTTCATCGACGTTTCCCACACCTGGCAGGAAGTGGTATCGCGCCACGCCTATCCGACGGCCGTGAAAAAAGTGCTGGGCGAAATGGTGGCCGCCGCCGCCCTGCTGTCGGCCAACCTGAAATTCAACGGCTCCATCATCATGCAAATCCACGGTGACGGTCCCGTGCGCCTGATGGTCGTCGAGTGCGACTCCGACCTGCGCCTGCGCGCCACGGCCAAGCTGGACCCGGACGCCACCATCCCCGACGTCGCCACCGTGCCGCAGTTGCTCAACGCCACGGGCAAGGGCCGCTTCATCATCACCCTGGACCCGGCCGACAAGGTGCCGGGCCAGCAGCCGTACCAGGGCATCGTGCCGCTGGACGGCGACGACATGGCGACCGTGATCGAAAACTACATGTTGCGCTCGGAACAGCTCGATACGCGTCTGTGGCTGGCCACGGACGACAGCGTCTCGCGCGGCCTGCTGCTGCAAAAGCTGCCCCACCATGGCGGCAAGGCCGAAGCGACGCCTGTCTCGGAAGAAGTTGCGCTGGACACATGGCACCGCGCCGTGATGCTGGCGTCGACCCTGAAAGAGGAAGAAATCCTCGCCACCGATATCGAAACCCTGATGCAGCGCTTGTTCTGGGAAGAAACCATTCGCGTCTTCGAGCCGCTGCACCCTAGCTTCCATTGCAGCTGCACGCGCGAAAAAGTGGGCAATATGCTCAAGATGCTGGGCGAGGAAGAAGTCAACGGCACCCTGGACGAGGTGGGACAAGTGGGCGTGAACTGCGATTTCTGCGGCCAGCACTATACATTCGACAAGGTCGATTGCGCGCAGCTGTTCATCACGGATGCGCCGGCCGAAGTCTTGATTCCCCCTGCAGCGAGCATCAACTAAGCTCAAGCAAGCATTACAGTTTCGCCATCATCCTTCCGCGCCGCCCCTCAGGCGGCGCAATTGTTTCCCCTGTCATCGTTCCGTCATCAGTCCGTCATCAGCCCGTCACGCGCCGCCGTTACGCTGCGCAGCTTGTATTACCCACACTACTTTCCACAGGCTGATGATGACCACCCACTTGACGCTGGCCCTGCGCCGCCATTCCTTCCATGTTTTGCTGGGCGCTTGCGCCGCAGGCCTCTCCCTGCCGGCCCTGGCCCAAACGGCCGTCGCCGCCGCCGTGGCGTCCGCCGCTACCGAGATGGCAGCGCCCGTTGATGACAACGCAGCGATGGCCACCGTGGAGATTTCCTCGCGCAAGACGCGTTCCTCGGTCGCCCTGAGCAAGAATGAAATCCAGAAAATCCTGCCCGGCACGAATCCCCTGAAAGCCTTGCAAACCTTGCCTGGCGTCAGCTTCCAGACGGCCGATCCATGGGGCAACAACGAGCAGAACCTGTCGCTGTTCGTGCATGGCTTTTCCGGCCAGCAACTCGGCTATACCATGGATGGCGTGCCGCTCGGTGACCAGCAGTACGGCAACTACAACGGCCTGTCGCCGCAGCGCGCCGTGATCAGCGAAAACGTGCGCAGCGTCGTGCTGTCCTCGGGCGCGGGCGACCTGGCGACGGCCTCGACCAGCAACCTGGGCGGCACCATCGAAACCTATTCCAGCGACCCGCTGGCCACGCAGGGCGCCAGCGTGCAGCAAACGGTGGGCAGCCACCGCACCTCGCGCACGTTTGCCCGCTATGACACGG
The DNA here is from genome assembly GCF_006517255.1 of Janthinobacterium tructae. Classification (NCBI taxonomy): domain Bacteria; kingdom Pseudomonadati; phylum Pseudomonadota; class Betaproteobacteria; order Burkholderiales; family Oxalobacteraceae; genus Janthinobacterium; species Janthinobacterium tructae. The sequence goes on from NZ_CP041185.1 coordinate 2,790,682, forward strand.
GCGCCTTCGGCGACGGCAGCAGCGCCTACTTTTCCATCCTGCACCACGAAGCGCGCGCCTGGGACTTCGATGCGCGCCAGGGCGGCGACCAGTTCAATGCCAAATACGTCAACCGCAGCGAGGCGGGCAAGCTGACCCTGTTCTTCAATTACTCGGACAAGATCGAGCCGAACGAAGACAGCACCGTGCACGTGAAGGGCGAGACGAGCGCGCCGTACACGCGCCCCTTCCTGTACCCGGACTTCAAGGCGGCCTTGAATTACCTGTCGCCGACGGGCGCCACGCCGGCTGCGGACGGCAACAATTACCGCAATTACTACAGCGATGCGCAGCGCACCGATTACCTGGCCTACGCCAAGTTCGACGCCAACTTGTCCGAAGGCATGACCTGGGCTAACCAGGTGTATTACCACAAGGATGACGGCGCGGGCGTGGTAGCCGGCCCCATCGGCGTGGCCGGCTTGCCGGGCCTGTTCAGCGTGTACTATCCGAAACAGAACCTGAAACAGGTGTTCGGCAACTCGGGCTACGCCGTGCGCACGACGGAATACGACATCAAGCGCGGTGGCTTCATTTCCACCCTGCGCAAGGAAATCGGCAATCACCAGCTGGAAGCGGGCCTGTGGCTGGAACAGAACCGCTCGTCCGCCTACCGCCGCTGGTATGCGCTGGACGTCAACAACCCGACCTCGCCGTATGACCGCCCCAGCAATCCTCTGATCACGCAGTACGGCAGCGAGATCGACAACAAGGTGGTGCAGCTGCACTTGCAGGATGAATGGCGCATCCGTCCCGATATCGCCCTGCAGGCGGGCTTCAAGTCCAGCCTGCAGTTTGCCGACGGCCAATTCCCCGTGCAACCGGCCCTGGGCGCCATTTCCGGCGGCTCGACGGCCTTGCCGGTCGGTACCATCAACACGAAAAAATGGTTCCTGCCGCAAGTGGGCGCGCGCTGGGACTTCACGCCGCAAGACCAGCTCTACTTCAATATCCAGAAAAACATGCGCCAGTTCGTCACCTATGGCGGTGGCGGCGCCTCGCCCTGGAGCTTGTCGAGCCAGGCCGCGTTCGACCTGTTCAAGCGCGACGCCAAGCCGGAAACGGCGCTCACCTATGAAGTGGGCGTGCGCGGCAGCCATCCATTGCGCTTGGGCGCCATCACGGCCATCGATGGGCAAGTCAATGTGTACCACGTCGATTTCAGCAACCGTTTGCTGCAGATCAGCCCCACGCCCGTGATTTCCTCCATCATCGGCGGCAACCCCGTGCTGGCCAACGTGGGCAGCGTGCGCACGGACGGCATCGATATCGCCGGCACCGTACACTTCGGCAACAATTTCTCGTTCTACAATGCCCTGTCGTACAACCGCTCGCAGTACGCGGACAATTACAACAATGGCGCCGCGCTGGTGCTGACGGCGGGCAAGAACGTGCCCGGCTCGCCGGAATGGCTGAACAAATTCGTGGCTTCGGCCACGTTTGGCGATATCGAAGTGCAGCTGACGGGAGACTATGTGGGCAAGCGCTACGCGACGTACACCAACGATTTGTCCGTGCCCAGCTATTTCCTGATGGGCCTGGGCGTGTCGGGCAAGCTGCCGGCCATGGCCAGCTGGCTGAAAAACCCGCGCTGGCGCGTGAACGTCAGCAACCTGGCCAACCGCGACGGTTCGCTGAACGTGGTGGTGGGCGCAGCCGACAAGACGTATAACACCTTCCCGATCGCCCCGCGCCAGGGCTTTTTGACCCTGACGGCGGACTTCTGATGCGCGAGCCTATCCTCCTGCAACGGCACTTTTCGCGCCGCAACTTCGTCCAGGCGGCCGTGGGCGGCCTGGCCCTGGCGGCTGCGCCCGGCTTTGCCGCCGGTCTGCTGGAAGCAAAACCGGCGCGTCCGCTGGTGTTCGCCCACCGGGGTGCCAGCGCCCTGCGCCCCGAGCATACGCTGGCGTCGTATGCCAAGGCCATCCTCGACGGCGCCGATTACGTCGAACCCGACCTGGTTGCCACGCGCGACGGCATCCTCGTGGCGCGCCATGAAAGCAATCTGATCGACACCACCGACGTGGCCCGTCGTCCTGAATTTTCCAGCCGGCGCGGCAAGAAGATGGTCGACGGCGAATGGCACGAGGGCTGGTTCGTCGACGACTTCACCCTGGCGGAATTGAAAACCCTGCGCGCCATCGAACGCCTGCCGAAAGTACGCACCGGCAACACCTTGTACGATGGCCAATTCCAGATCCCCACCTGGGAAGAAATCATCGATTTTGTTGCAGCGCAATCTGCCGCCAGCGGACGCATCATCGGCCTCGTGCCGGAGCTGAAAAGTTCCACCTACTTCCGCGATGCGGGCCTGGCGCTGGAAGACCGTTTCCTGTCGACCATGCTGGCGCACGAATACACGCGCCGCGCACCGATCGAAATCCAGTCCTTCGAAGTGGCCAATTTGAAGTACCTGCGCGAGAAGCTGGGACGGCGCGCCAACGTGCGCCTGATGCAGCTGGTGGTGGGCGGCGATATCCGCCCGATGGACGTGGCCAAGGCGGGCGGCAAGCTGACCTTCGGGCAGATGATCACGCCGGCCGGCTTGCGCGACATCGCCACCTATGCGGACGTGGTGGCGCCGCCCACGCGGGGCGTCATCGCGCTGGGCGCCGATCAGCGCCTGGCCAAGCCCACGACCATTGTCGACGATGCGCACCAGGCAGGCTTGCTGTTGCACACATGGACCTTCCGCCCGGAAAACCGTTTCCTGGCGGCCGACTTCCGCGATGGCAATGGAGAAAATGCGCGCAACGAAGCGGGATCCGTCGCGGAAATGCGGCGCTACATCGAAACGGGACTGGACGGCTTTTTCAGCGACGATCCGGGCCTGGGACGCATCGCCGCCGGATAAACATTCCGTAACAATTTTAATTTCAGGGCGTGGCCGGCAGCTACGCCCTTATTATGCGTTTCTTGAATTTCTGAAATTGGAATTTGAAATTAGACATATATCGCCAACTCCACTATTGTGCAATGCAACAACAGACCATTCATGGAGGGCATATGTCCACTTTTACCAACACCTACAGCAACGACAACGACAACTACTTCAGCAACCTGGGCCGCGCCACGCGCGCCTTCCTGGGCGCCCTGCTCGCTTCCAAGCCGTACAGCGAACTGGCGCAGAAGGAAGTCATCGCCACGAACACCAGCAGCGCCGAAGAACAGCGCTATGTGCGCCCTAGCAAGCGCGACATCGCGCTGCTGAACTCGGAAGCGGCCCGTTATGAAAACCTGATGCCGAACTTGGCTTCAGAGCTGCGCTTCCTGGCGTCGCGCGGATAAAAAACGTTCATCGCGGCGTTGCCTGCGCCTCGCCCTGGACGTTTTTTAAGCCAACTACATACTGACAAGGATTTTTATATGATATTTCTCGAAACCGCACTGATCGCTGTTGCCGTCGTGGTCACCAGCATCCATTTTTACCTGATCACGACCGGCAAGGCCCGTTTCTGATCAGCAAGCAGCAAGGCAATCGCGTGCAGCAGTGCAGAGTAGCAAGTACAGGGTAGCAATGTGACAGGTCAGCCTGGCAATCGGTCCAGGCTGACAAGCGGGAAGTCGTACTATCTTAATGTGGCGCAGCAGCGTCCACCGGTGTTTCCAGCAGTGGCGGGGTCTGGCCCTTGCGCACGATCTGCACGAAAATCTCATTCTGTTTGACCATGCCCAGCTCATAGCGGGCACGCTCCTCGACGGCGCCGGTACCATCTTTCAGGTCGCGCACTTCGGATTCGAGCTTGGCGTTTCTCGCCTTCAATTCCATATTCTTCTTGTTGGCCAGCGCCACTTGGGCTTCCATGTCGGCAACACGCAGCCAGCCGCCTTTACCCAGCCAGAGGGGAAATTGGATCAGCAGCAGCAGGGCTGCCAGGGCGAGCGTAATCAGGCGCATGGGGCATTCAGTTAACAAACCGGCCGGATATCTCCGGCCGGCCAGTGGGTTTTACATCAGCTTACTTCAGATTATAGAACGCATCGCGGCCAGGGTAGCTGGCGATGTCGCCCAGGTCTTCCTCGATACGCAGCAGCTGGTTGTACTTGGCCATGCGGTCCGAACGCGACATCGAGCCGGTCTTGATCTGCAGGGCGTTGGTAGCAACGGCGATATCGGCGATGGTCGAGTCTTCCGTTTCGCCCGAGCGGTGCGAAATGACGGCCGTGTAGCCGGCGCGCTTGGCCATTTCGATGGCGGCGAAGGTTTCCGTCAGGGTGCCGATCTGGTTGATCTTGATCAGGATCGAGTTGGCGATGCCTTTCGAAATGCCTTCTTTCAGGATCTTGGTGTTGGTGACATACAGATCGTCGCCGACCAGCTGCACTTTCTTGCCCAGTTCCGCCGTCAGGATCGCCCAGCCGTCCCAGTCGCCTTCGTGCATCGCGTCTTCGATCGAGATGATCGGGTACTTGTCGCACCAGGTCGCCAGCAGGTTGGTGAACTCGGTGGCCGTCAGGCTCAGGCCTTCGCCTTCCATTTCGTACTTGCCGTTCTTGTAGAACTCGGACGCGGCGCAATCGAGGCCGATGGCGATCTGCGTGCCTGGCTCGTAGCCCGCTTCTTCGATGGCCTGGATGATCAGCTTGATGGCTTCTTCATGGTTGGCCAGCGATGGCGCGAAACCGCCTTCGTCGCCCACGTTGGTGTTCAGGCCCTTCTTGTGCAGGATCTTTTTCAGCGTGTGGAACACTTCCGCGCCGTAGCGGACGGCTTCCTTGAACGACGGGGCGCCCACGGGAATGATCATGAATTCCTGGATGTCCAGGTTGTTGTCGGCGTGCGCGCCACCGTTGATGACGTTCATCATCGGCACTGGCATCTGCATGGCGCCCGAACCGCCGAAATAGCGGTACAGCGGCAAGCCCGCTTCTTCAGCGGCAGCCTTGGCCACGGCCATGGAAACGGCCAGGATGGCGTTGGCGCCCAGGCGCGATTTGTTTTCCGTGCCGTCCAGGTCGATCAGGGTACGGTCCAGGAAAGCCTGTTCATTGGCGTCCAGGCCCATGATGGCTTCGGAGATTTCGGTGTTGATGTTTTCGCAGGCTTGCAGCACGCCCTTGCCGAAGTAGCGCTTGGCGTCGCCATCGCGCAATTCCACGGCTTCGCGCGAACCGGTCGAGGCACCCGACGGTACGGCCGCACGGCCCATCACGCCCGATTCCAGCAACACATCGCATTCGACGGTCGGGTTACCGCGCGAGTCCAGGATTTCGCGACCGATAATATCAACAATAGCACTCATGTCATTCTCCAAAGTTAAGCGTAACAGGGGGCTGCACACTGCGTTCTGATGCGCAATTGCACAAAGGGGGCAAAGAAACTCCCGGCGGGAACCATCTGGCCGGGAGCTGTCTTACGGGTAATACTGTCGCAATCGACCCGCGTTATTCCGCGGCGGCGTTGGCTTCCTTGTGCGCCAGCGCTGCCTTGATGAACGAGGTAAACAACGGATGGCCGGTACGTGGCGTCGACTTGAACTCGGGATGGTATTGCACGCCCATATACCATGGGTGGGAATTTTCACCCGTGCGTGGCAATTCCATGATTTCGCACAAATCTTCGCTCGGCGTGCGGGCCGAGACGATCATGCCAGCCGCTTCGACACGGGCCAGGTAATGATTGTTGGCTTCGTAGCGATGACGGTGACGCTCGGTCACCACGCTGCCGTAGATCTCGGCAGCCAGGGTGCCCGGATTGACGGCGCAGGTCTGCGCGCCCAGGCGCATGGTACCGCCCAGGTCCGAGTTTTCATCGCGCAACTCGACTTTACCATCGTGGTTTTGCCACTCATTGATCAGTGCAACGACAGGTTGATCCGTATCAAGGTCGAACTCGGTCGAATTCGCGTTCGGCATGCCTGCCTTGTTGCGCGCGTATTCGATCAGGGCCACTTGCATGCCCAGGCAGATGCCCAGGTAAGGGATCTTGTGTTCACGGGCGAACTGGGCCGCCTTGATCTTGCCTTCCACACCGCGCTTGCCGAAGCCGCCCGGTACCAGGATGGCATCGTACTTGGCCAGGTTCTCGCAACCGGTCGTTTCGATTTCTTCCGAATCGATGTACTCGATGTTGACGCGGCTTTCCGTGTGGATGCCGGCGTGGCGCAGCGCTTCGATCAGCGACTTGTACGACTCGGTCAGCTCGACATACTTGCCGACCATGCCGACGGTCACTTCCGCCTTCGGGTGCTCCATCGTGTAGATCAGTTTGCTCCAGATCGACAGGTCGGCCGGTGCCGGATCGAGGTCCAGCGCTTCGCAGATGATCTTGTCGAGGCCCTGGTCGTGCAGCATTTGCGGCACTTTGTAGATGGTGTCGACGTCCCACACGGAAATGACGGCATGCTCTTCGATATTCGAGAACAGCGAGATCTTCGCGCGCTCGTCTTCCGGGATGGCGCGGTCGGCGCGGCACAGCAGCGCGTTCGGCATGATGCCGATTTCACGCAGTTTTTGTACCGAGTGCTGCGTCGGCTTGGTCTTCAGTTCACCGGCCGAGGCGATATAAGGCACCAGGGTCAGGTGGACGAAAGCCGTGTTCTTGCGGCCGGCGCGCAGGCTCAGCTGACGTGCCGCTTCCAGGAAGGGCAACGATTCGATATCGCCGACGGTGCCCCCGATTTCGCACAGGGCCACGTCGTAGCCTTCGGCGCCACGGCGGATGTAATCCTGGATTTCATTGGTGATATGCGGAATCACCTGCACGGTCTTGCCCAGATACTCGCCCCGGCGTTCCTTGCGGATCACCGATTCATAGATCTGGCCAGTGGTGAAGTTATTCACCTTTTTCATGCGGGTGGAAATGAAGCGCTCGTAGTGACCGAGGTCGAGGTCGGTTTCGGCCCCGTCGTCGGTGACGAATACTTCACCGTGCTGCATAGGGCTCATCGTGCCAGGATCGACGTTGATATACGGGTCGAGCTTGAGCATGGTGACTTTAAGGCCGCGCGATTCGAGGATCGCGGCGAGGGAGGCGGCGGCAATCCCTTTTCCAAGGGAAGACACAACGCCACCAGTGACGAAGACAAATTTGGTCATTGCAGATGGTGCCGAACGGCACGTGCGGGAAATTGAAATTATACACTAAAGCCCGGCTGCAGCGCTCTCCACGCGCGGAAATTTGCGCCAAATGTCGACGATCCTCCCCGCTCCTGCGGTCTACACACAACAAAATTACTCAATAGTAATAATTAAAATATTTTCAATTCCTTAATTTGTGTGGGCGAGCGAACAGACCCTGCCGCGCCCTGTCGGCAGACTGGGATTTTTCAACGGAGGTACATCATGAGCTACGAAGAACGCGACGCCTACGGCATGTATGTCAACCGCGGCCACAAAGGTCCCGGTCCTGAACTGATGGGTGCCGACACCCTGATCGGCGACCATGTGCACAACGCCAAGGATGAACATCTGGGCGAAATCAAGGAAATCATGATCGATATGCGCAGCGGCAAGATCGCCTACGCCGTCATGTCGCACGGCGGTGTCTTCACCATCGGCGAAAAACTGTTCGCCGTGCCCTGGGAAGCACTGCTGCTCGACACCGTCAACAAGCGCTTCACGCTCAACGTCGACAAGGAACGCATCGAAAACGCGCCCGGCTTCGACACGGATAACTGGCCGAACATGGCCGATACCACGTGGGCCCAGTCCATCCACAGCTATTATGGAACGACACCACGGGAATACTAAGCTTCCCGTAGCCACCACCGCAGCGCCTGACGCCGCGGTGGTGGCTTTTCTCTGTTAGAAACGATATTCCAATCCAGCAATATACGTCCTCCCACGCGCCGTGCTCAGCGGCGTGTTGTCCTGCGACTGCGACGGCATCGAGTTCAGCCGGTTCAGCGCTTCCGAAAAATCCTTGTTCATGGCGTTCTGCACCGACAGGCGCAGGAACAGGTTTTTCGACACCTGCCAGCTCGCATACAGGTCGATCACGGCCGGAATCTTCGGATTCTCGGCCTTGAGCACTTCGCCCGTCGCTTCATCGGCTTCATTGTCGGGCGACAAACGGCGGTTCGAGCCCGTGTGCTTGAGGATGGCGCCCACTTCCAGTTTGTTGTCCAGCAGGCGCGTGCCCACGTCGAGGTTGTAGTACACGCTGGGCAGCTCGCTGATGTCGGCCGCGCCGAACCAGGCGCTGGCGATCGAGGTCGGCTGGCGCGTCGTTTCGCGCGTGTACGACAGGCGCGCATACGCCGGCCCCAGCTGATATTGCGCTTCCAGTTCCCAGCCGCGCGAGTACACGGGCGTGGCCGAGTTGATGTAGATATACATATTGGTCATGTAGTCATCCACATTGCGCCAGTCATTGGCGAGTACTTCCGCGATATTGCACTTGCGGCCGCTGTCGCACACAAGGAAGGACTGGCTGGTGATATAGCCGTCGATCTTGCTCTTGAAATACAGGGCCTTGAAGTTCAGCACGTCATTCTTGCTCAGCAAACCATGCAGGCTGGAATTGAAGCCCAGCTGATAAGTGCTGGCCCGCTCGCCCTTCAGGAAGGGATTCATCGAGGCGCCGCCATCGTTGGAAAAGAATACTTCCTGCGGATTCGGCCCGCGCATGGTGCGCTCGGCGCTGGCAAACGGCTGGAACCACGGTGCGACCTGCGCCGACAGCATCAGCGAAGGATTCACGCCGTGTTCTTTCAGCGCGATGTGCGACGCGCCTTGCGGGAAGCACTGCACGCGCGGATCGCAGGCGGGCTTGTAACCCGTCAGCTCGAAGCTCGTATAGTTGAGGCCTGCATTGACTTGAACAATGCCACGGTTGTATTGCAGGCCGGCATACACGCTATCGATCTTTTGCCGTCCTTCCGGCCCGAAAGTATTGTTTTCAATCGATTGCTGGTTCGCCTCGGGGTTGTCGGGGTCGTCGACCAGGCTTTCCACGTGCTTGCTGTACTTGTTGCGCATCAGCTTGCCGCCGATGGTCACCAGCGCATCGCCGCCGGCCAGCCTGAAGCTGCTGGTGTTGTTGATATCGAAGGCGTCGGCGCGGTTGGCCGCATTCGTGTTGATGAAATTGGTCAGCGCCTCAGGCATGTATTTCTGCTTGCCACGGCTGCTGCTGGCCACCACATGGAGGTCGATTAACTCCGAAAACGGCGTGTAGTGATATTTGACGTAGTAGTCATCACTCTGAATATCGCGACGCGTAAAGGTGCTGCGGTAATCGCGCGCCGACAGTTCCAGCGCGTGGAAGTCGCTCAATTTGAGGTCCAGCTTGAGCAGTTGCGACTTGGGCTTCTGCTTGTAATAGCGGTTGTAGCCGAAACCGAATTCCTCGCTGTTGACGCCCTTGGCATTCTTGTAGTTGTTGCCGATCACACTCGCGCTGGTGGCCGCCATGAAGCCCACGCTGCCGCCATCGAAGGCCGGGTTTTTCATGGCCACGGCCAGCATGCCGCTGCGCCCCACACCATTATTTCCGGTCGACATCTTCGTGCGCGCCCCGGTTTTTTCACCGGCGAAGACGACATCATCGACGCCGATGGTGCGGAAATTGGCGCTGCCGGCCAGCGCATTGACGCCATCGCCACCGACGACATTACCACGCGACACATCCACGCCGATGATGAAGTTCGGGTCGATCAGGGCGCCAAACTGGCTGCTGGGCACGCCGCCGTGCGACACGGACGACGGCGCGCTGCCATAGTAATTCTGGCTCACGCCATCGACCATCATGTTGACGCGCCCCAGGCCCGACAGGCCGCGAATATTCACGCTGACGGCGCCCTGCGCCGGGTCGATCTGGGTAAACGTGCCCGGCATGCTGCGCACGATCTGGTCGACCGGCTGCAAGCGCGTGTCCGGTCCGCGCGCACTGACGGCGCCCGGTTTTTCCAGCGCCTGCTGTTCCACAGGGACCGCCTCGCCCGATACATTCAGCGGCGCAAATTCCACCTTGCCACTGTCTTGCGCTGGTTGCGCCCATGCCTGCTGCGCCAGCAAGGCCAGGCAAACGCCCACGGCCTGCGTCATTGTCTTGATATGCATACACCCTCGATTTGTTATGTGATTGAAAAAATTCAGCTGGCGCCGTGGCCGTTCCCGGCATCGAGCTTGAACGACACGGGCAAGGTCACCGTCACCGTGCCCTGGCGCAGCAAGGTGACTGGCGGCGCCGGCAACGGTTGCGCGCGCTGCAGCACTTGCAAGGCCTCGCGGTCGAGCAGCACCGTGCCCGACGAGGTGACCAGTTCGCTGGCCAGCAGCTTGCCGTCACGATCCACCTGGAAGCGCACCCAGGCGGCACCGGCCCGCTTGCGCTGGCGCGCATCACCGGGATAGCGCTTGAAATGGCCCAGATGGCCAAGCACGCGGCTTTGCCAGCTGGCCGGCACCGCGCTGGTCGATGGCGTGTCGCTGTCGAAGGGCGCCGCCTGCGGACCGCGTACGGCGGCCGGCGCCGGTGTGGCGCTGCTGCTGGCCTGCGCGGGCAATGACGCTTCCTTGGCGGCATCCTTGCCGGGATCTGGCGACGGAGCGGTTTCTGCCTTCGCCTCTTTTTCCGCAGCGACGATCTGCGGCGCGGCGGCGCGCGCCAGCACGGGCAGCGCCTCGTGCCGGGTCGTGCTCTTCGGTGGCCGGGCGGCGCTGGAGGCGGCCGACTGGCGCGCCCCTGCTGCCGCCGCCTGTTGTGTCTCCGGCGACATCGCTTGCGCGGCAAACACCAGCATCACGCTGGCGGCCGGATTAGCGGGCGCGACGCTGACGGGCTGCCGGGCCGCCCACAACAGCAGGGCCAGCGCTGTAGCCACCACCAGCGAAGTGGCGATGCCCCAGCTCAATATCGGACGCGGACTCACCCGCCCCCCTCCCGGCCCACCAGGCCCACTTTCAGGTAGCCGGCCTGGCGCAGGGCATCCATCACGCCCAGCACGTCTTCATACGCGGCTTGCTTGTCGGCCTGGAAAAACAGCGTGCGCTGGCGGTCGCCGCCCGTTTCGGCATCGAGCAGGCGGCCCAGTTGCCCGCGCGCCACGGGCGATTCCCCCAGATACAGGCTGTGATCGGCTTTCAGGGAAACGAACAGCGGCTTGTCGGGACGCGGCTCGGGCTTGGCCGTGGCCGCCGGCAAGTCGATTTTCAGGTCGACGGTGGCCAGCGGCGAGACCACCATGAAAATGATCAACAGCACCAGCATCACGTCGATGAAGGGCGTGACATTGATCTCGCAGAGCTCCGGCATGTCGGCCGTGTCGTCGTCCGGTGACGGAAACAGGGAAGCCATGCTTCAGGCCTGCTGGCGCGTGTCGAGGTCGCGGCTCAGCATCAGCAGCACTTGCGCGGAAGCGGCGCGCAGCTGCGCCTTGTACTGGTTGATGCCACGACTCAAGACGTTATAGATGACGACGGCGGGAATCGCCGCCACCAGGCCCAGGGCCGTCGCCAGCAAGGCTTCCGCGATGCCGGGCGCGACGGTGGCCAGGTTCGTGCTCTGGCTGACGGCGATGCCGATGAAACTGTTCATGATGCCCCACACGGTGCCGAACAGGCCGACAAACGGCGCCACGGCGCCGATGCTGGCGAGTAATCCTATGCCTTGCGTCATGGCGCGCACCTGGTGGGCGATGAACTGTTCCTGGCGAAAACCAGCCCGTTCTTTCAACGCCGCCGCCGGTGCATTCGCGTGCGACAAACTCAGTTCCTGTTGCACATCATCAAGCAACCGTTGCGCCATAAAAGACGCCCTGCACTTTACTGCCGCATCCGGCAAGGAGGTCGCCGTCTTCAGCATGGCGACGGCCAGCGCCGCTTCGCGCCGCGCTTGCAGCAAGCTGGCGCCTTTCACCAGCAAGACCACCCAGGTGGCCAGCGCAGCGACCAGCAAACCGATGAGCACGCTTTTCACCACCTGGTCGGCGGCGAAAAACATGCCCAGCGGCGACATATCGTGCGGCAGCGCGGACGCTTGCGCCGTGACATGAAACAGGGAAAGAACGATGCCGCAGGTGGCGGCTTTGATACAAGGGATACGCATGGAAGCTTCAGTAGTTAACAGGCATGGCTGCGCCAACGGCGCGCACGCGCATGCAAAAAATCGGACGGACTACCTGGCTGCTGCTAAGAAGCTTGCTGGGGGAGAGTGCCGGGCTGAACGCCCGGCGGCAGTACAAGGAATTACTTGGCGCTGGCGACGACGGGTGCCGCCACCGGCGTGAACCAGACGAAATCCGCCTGCGGCGCCAGCACCGTGGCGCCGCGCTGTGCCAGCACCAGCACCAGCGGCGCCGGGCCGCCCGTCAAGTCCTGCACGTGCAGCGGCACGCCCAGGTCCTTGTGCGCATGGTAGGCGCCGGCGATCAGCACGGCCGGCGCGGGCGCGGCCAACAGGCGCTCGGCCATGCGGCGGTCGCGCTGCTGCTGCACCGACAGCATGGCGGCCAGGCGCGGCGCGTCGATCTGGTTGTCGTGCATGACGCGGATGATGTCTTTCAGTTTGTCATGCACCTTGCCATCGTTGGCCAGGTTCGAATGCTTGCCCTGCACGGCCGGCTGGTCGATAAACAGTTGCTTGATTTCGCTGCGGTCCAGGTTGGCCGACCAGACTGGGTATGGCGCGCGCATCACGGTCATGACCAGGTCGCCATAGTGCGCCCACTTCCAGCTCGCTTGCCAGGCCAGCAGTTCGGCCACGTGTTCGGGACGCACGACGGGGTCCGTCTGCAGCCACGGCTTGACCTTGTCCACCTTGGCTTGCTGGTCCGGATTCAGCATTTCCAGCAGCACGCTGCCTTGCGGACGCTGGCCCTGCAATTGCTGCAGCAGCCATTGCTCGATCCGGTGATGGCTGAGCTGGTCATGCTGCTCGCCGATGATCACGCGCGGGGCGGCGCCCAGCTGGGCCAGCAATTGATCGGCGCTCAGGCGCTGGCCGCTGCGCAGGTCGACGATCTCGCCCAGCTGGCGCACGTCTTGTGCAGAAGCGGGCGCGGCGGTCGTGGTGGCGGCCGTGCCAGTGGCGGGTGCGACACTGCTGCAGGCGCTCAGCGCCAGCACGCAGGCGGGCAGGACGGCGGCGAGGGACCGGGGGAATTTCATGGGCATGGCCTTTCGGGTAAAACGCGCATTGCAAAATAACTACTGGCGGGCATTTTAATAGAAATGATTCTCATTTACAACCAGTGGACGGCAAACCCTGCGGATTTTTTTACAACTGGCAAAAAATCAATATGGTGCTTCGGTGAAATCCCCAGGCGCGGAGTAGAATAAAAAAAACGGAGGACTCGCGTGAATCAAACTGACCAGTTGGCGGTACTGAAAAAACCGCTGCCAGAATCTCTTGCTGCCGTACTTTCCCTGATCTTTGCCGACCGCTTTTCCATGACGCAAGCCATGCGCGCACACCATGGCCGCGACGAGTCGAGCTATCCCCCGATGTTACCGGACGCCGTCATCTTCGCCCATTCCACCGAGGAAGTAGCGGCCGCCGTCAAGCTGTGCAGCGCACACGACGTGCCCGTCATCGCCTATGGCAGCGGCACCTCGCTCGAAGGCCATGTGCTGGCCCTGCATGGTGGCGTGACGATTGATCTGTCGCAAATGAACCAGATGGTAGCAGTGCATGCTGAAGACTTGACGGCCACCGTGCAGGCGGGCGTGACGCGCAAGCAACTGAACGAGGAAATCCGTGACACGGGCCTGTTCTTCCCCATCGACCCGGGCGCCAATGCGTCGCTGGGCGGCATGGCGGCCACGCGCGCCTCGGGCACGAATGCCGTGCGCTACGGCACCATGCGCGAAAACGTGCTGGCCCTGACGGTGGTGACGGCCGATGGCCGCATCATCAAGACGGGGACCAGGGCGAAAAAATCCTCGGCCGGCTACGACCTGACGCGCTTGTTTGTCGGTAGCGAGGGCACCCTGGGCATCATCACGGAAGTGACGGTGAAACTGTATCCGCTGCCGGAAGCGATCTCGGCGGCCGTCTGTTCGTTTCCCGGCACGGGCGAGGCCGTCAGCGCCGTGATCCAGACCATCCAGATGGGCATTCCCGTGGCACGGGTCGAGTTTCTCGATGAAAACGGCGTCAAAGCCATCAACGCCTACGACAAGATGGCCTTGCCAGAAAAACCCTTGCTGCTGTTTGAATTCCACGGCACGCCGGCCAGCGTGGCCGAGCAGGCGCAGCTGGTGCAAGCCATCACGGCGGAACACGGCGCCAGCGATTTCGAATGGGCCAGCCGCCCCGAAGACCGCTCGCGCCTGTGGGCCGCGCGCCACAACGCGTATTTCGCCCTGCTGCAGATGCGCCCTGGCAGCCGCGCCATTTCCACCGACTGCTGCGTGCCCATTTCGCGCCTGGCCGAATGCATCCTGGCCACCAAGGCCGATTGCGAGGCGCAGGGCCTGGTCTACGCCATCATCGGCCACGTGGGCGACGGCAATTTCCACGTACAGATGCTGGTCGACCCCGACGATCCGGCCGACATCGCCCGCGCCGAAAAGGTCAACAGCGACATGGTCACGCGCGCCATCGGCATGGACGGCACCTGCACGGGAGAACATGGCGTGGGCATGCACAAGATGGCTTTCCTGGTGGAAGAACATGGTGTAGGCGCCATCGACACCATGCGCGCCGTGAAACACGCGCTCGATCCGAAGAACCTCATGAATCCGGGGAAGATCGTGCGCTGGTAATCAGGCCGTCAATTCCATGCGCATCGGCACAAACGCGATGCCGCCCGTCTCCACCTTCGGCCCCGTGGCGACAAAGCCCAGGCTTTCATACAGGGGCAAGGCGTAGGCCGAGGAGTTGACGGTAAATGCCGTCACACCGCCCCTGGCCAGCGACGCATCGCGGGCTGCCTGCCACAAACGGCGCGCCAGGCCGCGCCGGTGCAGGGCGCGCGGCACGAACATGTGGAACAGATGCGTGTTGTCGCGCATGGCCACCACGCCGGCCAGCTCGCCGTCGATATGCGCGAGCTGGTAGGCGTAATTGGGCAGCGACAGATAGTTTTCGATGGACGGCTGGCGGCAATGTTCGATGAACTTTTCCGCCCCCGCGCCATCGGGGTGCAGGGTCAGAAAGGGCATCAGGTCGTCGATCAGAGCGACGATGGCGGGCGCGTCGGCGACCAGGGCGGGACGCAGGGTGATGGTGGGCAAGGGTTGATTCATCCAGTAATTTTGCCATATCCCGCCATTGCCCGGCAATTCAGCGCTTCAATTCAGCAGATCAATTTACCCAAAACAATTTACGCAGCATGGCCATGCCTGTGGGCGCATGCTCCATGCCTCTCTGCACTGGTCCTGACAGGTAGCGCAGCAAAGGCGACACGGGGTGGCGTGCCGTGATGGGCTGACAGCCGGCCAGCCTGACCGGCCCGCTTTCCGGCACCAGCACTTCGTTGCGCTGACGGCGAAACAGGCTGGCAACATTCAAGCCTTGCTTGTCCGCGCAAATGCTGCTGAAGAGCGATTCGAACAGGCTGGCATTGGCAGGCGCGGCCAGCAGCTGTTTGCCTTCCAGCACCGGCAGAATATGCCCGAGCAGCGTTTTCCAGGCATCGAAGTCCGGTTCGCTCAAGGTTTCGGGGAAAACACTGCTGCGTTGGCCCGGATAGGCAATCCACTCTTCCTCGTCATCCGTTTCTGCCAGCACCAACTGGCGCAGTTTTTCGCTGCTGTTCACACCCGCCAGCAGCAAACCATGGGCGCGCCGCAATGCGGCTGGATCGCGCACGCGCAACGCCAGCGTGCCGGGCCCGTTGTCGAATGCCGCACTCAGCTCGGCGGAGGCTTCCAGAAAATAATGATAGCCGAGCAACCACTGCACATCGCTCTGGTCGACGCGAAAGCGCGCTTCCAGCTGGTAATGCCGCTGGTAATATTGCTGCGTTCGGCTGTCCGCACCTCTGTCTTCCCCGTCCGGCGTGCCGGCCACCGGCCGCTTGGGAATGGCAAACAGATACTGCTCTTCCGGCGTCAGCGTACCGTCGCCATTCAAGTCGCTGCCCCAGGTGGCGGGCACCAGCAGCAAGCCGTCGTCCTTGCTACGCAACACGATTTTCTCCAGCACGCGCCGCGTCGTGCGCACTTCATCGCGCAAGGCGGCAAAGGCGACGCGCAAGCCTTCCTGATCCAGCTGCTGCAGCGATAATTGTCCTTGCTGCTGCGGCGGATAACGGTCGGCCAGGCGCAGCAATCGTTTAGCGGTGGCAATGTCGCGGCAGAGTACCCAGGCTTGCTGCGCCTGTGGCGTCGCGGCCGGCTGCGCCTGCAAGTTGCCGGCGCAGCTGTGCGCCATGCCTGCCGCGCTGGTGAAATCTGGCGCGGCGGCAAGCGCCATATTGCAAGAAAGGCAGATCAGGACAAGGTGGCAGTAGCGGGAAATGGCGTGCATGCACGGCTCCTGGAAGTGGATGAATGGGTGACTCCGGCTTAATCACCCGCTTGCAGCGAGCCTTAACAAAATGCAAGCTTGTATCTATTCACACTCCACGAGCATCAAGGTTTCAACAAAAATCGCGGCTGCTGGTCCTCAACCGCCCCAGCAAATGCGACATGTCGACCAGGCGCTTGGCTACCAGGTTGCGCACGATGCCTTCCCTTTGCCACACGCCATACACGCCCAGCAGCGGCGCGCTCAGCACTTCGCGCCGCTGGCTTGCCACCAGGTCGGGCCAGACGATGACGTTGACCGTGCCTGTCTCGTCTTCCAGTGTCATGAAGATCACGCCCTTGGCCGTGCCCGGCCGCTGGCGCACGGTGACGATGCCGCAGGCGCGCGCCAGCTGGCCATGCGTGTAGCTGGCCAGCGTCGCGGCGGGCAGAAAGCGCTCCTCCAGCAACTGTGCCCGCAGCAGCGCCAGCGGGTGGCGCCCCAGAGTCAGGCCTTGCGAACGATAATCGCTGACGATGCCCTCGCCTTCCGTGGGCGCGGCCAGCACGGGCAAGTCTTCCTCTTGCGTGGTGGAACGCAACAAATCCCTGTCGGGCACGGCGCCGGCCGCCTGCCATAGCGCCGCGCGCCGGTGGCCGGCCAGCGCGTGCAGGGCGTTGCCGGCGGCCAGCACCTGCAAGTCATGGCGGTCCAGGCCGCCACGCCGGGCAAGGTCGGCCACGTCGGCGAAGGCGGCGATGGCGCGCGCATCCTCGATGCGCAGGGCGGCCTCCGCGCGCATGCCGAACAGGCTGTTCAAGCCCAGGCGCACGGCCGGTGCATCACCCTGCCCGTCCTGTTCCTCCAGCGCCGCCTCCCAGCCGCTGACGGCCACATCGACGGGCAACACTTGCACGCCATGTCGGCGACCATCCTGCACCAGTTGCGAGGGACTGTAAAAGCCCATGGGCTGGCTGTTGAGCAAGGCGCACAGAAAGGCGGCCGGTTCGTGGCATTTCAGCCAGGAACTGGCGTACGTCAGCAGGGCGAAACTGGCCGCGTGCGACTCGGGAAAACCGTATTCGCCAAAGCCTTCGATCTGGCTGAAGATGGCTTCGGCAAATACTTTCTCGTAGCCATTGTCGACCATGGCATCGACGATGCGGTCATGGTAATTGTTCATGCCGCCCTTGCGCTTCCAGGCCGCCATGGCGCGCCGCAACTGATCCGCTTCGCCGGGCGTGAAATCGGCGGCGATGATGGCCACCTGCATCACCTGTTCCTGGAAGATCGGGATGCCCAGGGTGCGCCCCAGCGCCTTTTCCAGGCCCTTCGGATACTCGACCGGTTCTTTCTGCTGGCGCCGCTGCAGATACGGATGCACCATGCCGCCCTGGATGGGGCCGGGGCGCACCAGCGCCACCTCGATGACGAGGTCATAGAATTGACGCGGACGCAGGCGCGGCAGCATACTCATCTGCGCGCGCGACTCGATCTGGAATACGCCGATGGTGTCCGCCTGGCACATCATGTCGTAGGTGGTGGGGTCTTCGGCCGGAATATCCTGCAAACGAAATTCCTCGCCGCGCCGCACACTCACCAGTTCCAGGGCGCGGCGCAAGGCCGACAGCATGCCCAGCGCCAGCACGTCGACCTTCATCAAGCCCAGCTCCTCCAGGTCGTTCTTGTCCCACTCGATGACGCTGCGCTCGGCCATGCTGGCGTTTTCAATCGGCACCAGGCGCGACAATTTTCCCTGAGCGATGACAAAGCCGCCCGGATGCTGCGACAGGTGGCGCGGAAAACCCAGCAACTGCTGCGCCAGGCCGGCCCACTGCTGCGACAATGCCGCTTCCGGGTCGAGTCCGCATTCGGCCAGGCGCTCCAGCAGATCGTGCTTGCCGTCGAACCAGCGATGCGCCTTGGCCACTTTTTCCACGATGGCCAGGTCGATCCCCAGCGCCCGGCCGCTGTCGCGCAAGGCGCTCTTGGGCCGGTAACTGATCACCACGGCCGCCAGCGCGGCCCGCTCGCGGCCGTATTTGCCGTAGATATATTGGATGACCTCTTCGCGCCGCTGGTGCTCGAAATCGACGTCGATGTCGGGCGGCTCGTTGCGCTCGCGCGACATGAAGCGCCCGACCAGACAATTGCCGCGCGCGGGGTCCACTTCCGTGATGTGCAGGCAATAGCAGACGGCCGAATTGGCGGCCGAGCCCCGCCCCTGGCAGAGGATGTTTTCCGAGCGCGCAAAGCGCACGATGTCGTACACGGTCAAAAAGTACGCTTCATACGACAGCTCGGCGATCAGCTCCAGCTCCTGCTCGATCTGCTGCTGCACGTTGGCGGGAATACCCAATGGAAAGCGCATGCGCGCGCCCGCATAGGTTTCCTCGCGTAAATACGTCGCCGGCGTGTGGCCGTGCGGCACCAGCTCGTCGGGATAGTCATAACGCAGGCTGTCGAGGGAAAATGTGCACAGCTTGGCGATGCGCACGGTTTCCGCCAGCGCTTGCTGCGGATACACATTGGCCAGGCGCAAGCGCGCGCGCAGATGCTGCTCCGCATTTTGCGCCAGCGCATAGCCGCACTCGCCCACGGGTTTACCCACGCGTATCGCGCACAGGGTGTCGAGCAAGGGCTTGCGTGAACGCACGTGCATGCACACATGGCCGACGGCCACCACGGGCAAGCCCAGCGCCTGCCCCGCGTCCTGCACGGCGCTGCGGTGCGCGTCGTCCTGTGCCCGCTGCAGCAAATTCAGGCCGATCCAGCTGCGCTCGCTGCCAAAGGTGGACGCCATCCACGCACCCTGCGCGCGCACGCTTTCCGGCGAGGCCGGATAGCTGGGCAGCAAGATCATCAGGCAGCCGGGCAGCCCCCGCAAATGGGCAAACTGCGCCGATGGCGCGCTGAAATCATCGGGCGTCAGCAGATAGCGCCCCTTGGCCGCCCGCGTGCGCGCCATGGTGATCAGTTCCGACAAGTTGCCGTAACCATCGATATCGCGTACCAGCGCCAGCAAAGACAAGGCCGTCCCGCCGTCGGCCCGCGTCAAATGAAAATGCGCGCCGATGATCAGGGGAAAGCCAGCCCGCTTGGCAACCGCATGGGCGCGCACGACGCCGGCCAGCGAGCACTCGTCGGTAATCGCCAAGGCCTTGTAACCGAGCTGTACAGAGCGCGCCACCAGCTCTTCCGCATGCGAAGCCCCATGCAGGAAGCTGAAATTGCTCAGGCAGTACAACTCAGCATACTCGGGTAAGACTGCGCCCCACATGATCCACCTCAATACTGTATATAAACACAGTCTATTATACTTATCTGGAATCGGGCTTATCGTTTATGCTGGTGTTTTACTTTTCGCATCGGCCGCCATGATCGTCCACTTATTACAATGTTTCGGCGCCGCACCTGGTGGCGGCAATGCGGCGCTGGTCGTGGAAAACGACCACGGCAGTGAAACGGCGCGCCAGCAATTCGCCCGCGAGCGGCAAATGAGCGCCTGCGTCTTCATCGACCGGCAAGCGGACGGCGCCATCGTGCTCGACTATTTTTATCCGCACACGCGCAGCCCCCTGTGCCTGCATGCCACCCTGGCGGCCGCGCATGTGCTGCTGACGGCGCCCGGCGACCCGGCAACCCTGACGGTGACGACGGCCATGCGCGGACAAGCCTTGCAACTGGTGCGCCGCGCAGCCGATCTATTCATCGGTCTGGCGCCGCAGCCGGCGCCGGCCGTCATGCTGGAAAAATATGTGCCGTCCGAACTCATGGGCCAGCACATGCACTTGCTGTCGCCGCCCGTCATCGCCTCGGTCGGCAGCCCGAAGCTGCTGCTGGAAGTGGCCGACCGTACCACCCTGCGCGCGTTGCGGCCGAACCTGGAACTGATCGCCGACTGGAGTACCTTGCATCAGGTCAATGGCTGCTATGCGTATTGCCGCACGGGCGAAAACGAGTTTGAAGGGCGCAACTTCAACCACCTCGACCCGGCGCTGGAAGACAGCGCCACGGGCGTGGCGGCGGGCGCGCTGGCAGCGCACCGACAACAGTCGCTACGCCTGCATCAGGGCCATGCGACGCAACAACCGTGTTTGATCGAGGTGCAATACAGCGCGCAGGCAATCTGGGTGGGCGGCATGGTGCAACGCAGCACCTGAATGGGGCATGCTGCACCAGTACAGGGCAAGCCGGGAAGCGAGCAAAAGATAATCAACCAGGAAACAACAGTTACAAGCAATTTGTAATAACAAAACAAAGTATCGCTGGTGAATGCTGAAATGATGGCACTAGAATCAAGTCACAATACCACTTGGAGATACTGCGTGCCGACCCTCACCACCTTGCGTAAAGCCGTCCTCATCAGCCTGTACGGCAGCGCCGCCCTGGCCGCCTTCAGTCCCGCCGCCATGGCCCAGTCCACGGAAGCGGGAGCCACGGACGGTCCCGTGCAAACGGTCAACGTGGTCGGCTCGCGCCGGGTCGCCAGTTCCGCCACCGACACCATGGTGCCGGTCGATATCATTCCGATGTCCAGGGTCGCCGAGCAAGGCGGTCAGTTTGACCTGGCGCAATCGCTGCAATACATCTCGCCCTCGTTCAACTCCACGCGCCAGACGGGCGCCGACGGGGCCGACCTGGTCGATTCAGCGGCCCTGCGCGGCCTCGGTTCCGACCAGACCCTGGTGCTGGTGAACGGCAAGCGGCGCCACACGACGGCCCTGGTGAATCTGTTCGGCGCGCGCAACCGCGGCAACACGGGCACGGACATGAATGCGATTCCTTTGCTGGCAATCAAGAACGTGCAAGTGCTGCGCGACGGCGCCGCCGCCCAGTACGGCTCGGACGCCATTGCCGGCGTGATCGACATCGAACTGAAGAAAAGCCTGGGCTGCGAAGCGGTGGCCGGCTACAGCCAGTATTCCGAAGGCGACGGCAAGAATTACATGACCTCCGCCTACTGTGGCATCGCGCTGGGCGACAAGGGCGTCATCGCCATCACGGGCGAATACCTGGACCGGGGCCGTTCGAACCGGGCCGACGCGGACAGCATGCGCATCATCGGCGACACCAAATCGCAAAACAAGACGCTGTACCTGAATGGCGACTACGCCACCAGCAGCACGGGCAAACTGTACTTCACGGCCGGCGCGCAGACGCGCGACGCGTCCAGCGCCGCATTCGGCCGGGGGGGCATCGGCAGCGACGACATTCCGTCGCGCAATTCGGCCGCCATGTATCCAAATGGTTTCGTACCGTTCATTAACGGCAAGATCGATGACCAGTACGCCACCGTCGGCCACCGCAGCCAGATCGGCGAATGGCATGCTGACTTTTCGCAAACCTATGGCTACAACAAGATGCGCTACGACATCAGCCATACCCTGAACGCCTCGATCGCCAATCTCGACCTGATGAACGGTGGCAAGGGCGTCAGCGCCAGCAGCTACGACGCGGGCGGCTTCTCGTTCCAGCAACTGACCAGCAACGCCGATTTCAGCCGCTATTACGACACGGTGATGAGTGGCATGAACGTGGCCTTCGGCGCCGAATACCGCAGCGAGGAATACAAGATCATGGCCGGCGAACCGGGCTCCTACAGCGACGCCGACGGCGTGGGCGTGGGCGGCAATGCGGGCAGCCAGGGCTTTCCCGGCTTCCAGCCAGGCGACGTGACCAAGGCCAAACGCCACAGCATCGCCGCATATGGCGACGTGGAACTGGACTGGACGGATCGCCTGAAAACCCAGGCGGCTTTGCGCTATGAAAAATTCAGCGACTTCGGCTCCACCGTGACGGGCAAGCTGGCTGCCAGCTATAAAGTGGCACCGAATGTGCTGCTGCGCGGCTCGGCCAGTACGGGATTCCGCGCACCGTCGTTGCAGCAAGTGTATTTCTCGTCCACCTTCACCGACTTCATCGGCGGCGTGCCCACGGACGTGGTACTGGCCCCGAATGGCGGCGCCGTCGCCAACGCGGCCGGCATCCCCAAGCTGAAGGAAGAAAAATCCACCAGCTTTACGTTCGGCACCACCTGGACGCCGACGCAAGCCATTTCCGTCACGGCCGACCTGTACAACATCAAGATCAAGGACCGCATCGTGCTGTCGGGCCGCTTCAATGCCGACAACTATCCCGACCTGGCGGCGCGCCTGGCCCTGTTGGGCGTGGGCGAGGCGCAATTCTTCGTCAACTCCATCGACACGCGCACGCGGGGACTGGACCTGACGGCCTCGCACAAGGGTGAACTGGCCGGCAACCGCCTGAACACCTTCCTGGCCTTGAACTTGAGCAAAACGGAAGTGACGAAAGTCAAGACGCCCGCCTCGCTGACGGGCTTCGAGGATGTCTTGCTGTCCGAGCGCGAACGCCTGTTCATCGAACAGGGCGGCCCGCGCGCGAAAGCCACCCTGGGCTTCGACTACATCACGGGCAAGCTGGAATCGGACTTGCGCATCATCTATTTCGGCCCGCAAACCCTGGGTACCTTCAGCGGCACGGCTGAAGGCGTACCGAACGCCCGCTACGCGGCCAAGACCTCGGCCGACCTGAGCTTCACCTACAGCATCAGCAAAAATACCAAGCTGACCTTTGGCGGCAACAACATCTTCAACGTCAAGCCCACCACGCAAAACGCGGACGAAACGGACAACGGCTTCAAGTACGACAGCGTGCAGTTCGGTCTGAACGGCGCTTCGTATTTCGGACGGCTGTGGGTGAAATTCTGATCACCGTGTCCACCTGAAAAAACAGCGGCTGCGCCAGCATGGGCAGCCGCTGTTTTTTTATGCCCGCATCGACACACGGCCAGTATCGGCTGCCGCATTCGTCACAAGTTTTCACAGTTCATACACGCCCATGCTCCAGTACCGGCTGCCTTGCCTGTTGCGGGCAAGCCAACCCAATGCCTGCAACTCCTTGCCGATCAGGCGATTCATGATGCCATGTCCGACCAGCAGCACAGGCCCGCTGGCGGCCAGCGCAACAAGCCGCTCGGCGGCAATCCTGGCGCGCCGCCGGCTTAGCGTCAGCGAATCGGCTCCGCACGCATAACCGAACAGCCAGAGCAGGCGAAAAATCGCTGCCCAGGCTGCCGGCGGCAGCCAAGGTGCTCTCCAGAGCGCAAAAGGCAGCCCGGCCTCGGTAAAAATCGCCTCTTGCATGAACGGCAAGTCACCCAGTGCCCTGGCCGACGAGCATGCCCTCGGTGCCGTGCTGGCCACGATAGTCGACGCCGATAGCGCTGCCCTGGCGCACTCTGCAGGTATGCCATTGTCTTTGATCAGCGATTGGTTGTAGAGATCAATCCACGCTCCCATTTGCATGGGCGCTATCCAGCCCCCTTTGGCGAGTCGGGGCTCGCCGTGACGCATCAGTGTTATTCGCATGTAGTCAGATAGCCTCGCACATTTATCAGTCTGTTCAGCACGACCGCAGTGAACAATCTTTGCCCTGCGGCGGAAAGCACGGATAATAGCGGCTAACTCATAAGCACAGTATTGGATTACCTCATGGAAATTAAAGTCAACTTTCTCGACAAGCTGCGTCTCGAAGCCAAGTTCGACGATTTTACCGTCATCGCCGACCAGCCCATCCGCTATAAAGGCGATGGCTCGGCGCCTGGCCCGTTCGATTACTTTTTGGCATCATCGGCACTCTGCGCAGCCTACTTCGTGAAGTTGTATTGCGATACGCGCAATATTTCCACTGAGAATATCCGCCTGTCGCAAAATAATATCGTCGATCCGGAAAACCGTTACCAGCAGATTTTCAAGATCCAGGTCGAGTTGCCGGCCGATATCTCGGCCAAGGACCGCCAGGGCATCCTGCGCTCGATCGACCGTTGCACGGTGAAAAAAGTGGTGCAAGCGGGGCCGGAGTTCGTCATTGAAGAAGTCGCGAACCTGGACGCCGATGCGCAATCCTTGCTGATGCTCAATCCGACCGGCGAAGCCAGCACCTATATCGTGGGCAAGGATTTGCCGCTGGAACAGACCATCGCGAATATGTCGGGCCTGCTGGCGGGCCTAGGCATCAAGATTGAAATCGCCTCGTGGCGCAACATCATTCCCAACGTGTGGTCTCTGCATATCCGCGATGCGCACTCGCCCATGTGCTTTACCAACGGCAAGGGCGCGACCAAGGAAAGCGCGCTGGCGTCGGCCCTGGGCGAGTACATCGAACGGCTCAGCAACAACCATTTCTACGCCGGATCGTTCTGGGGTGAAGACATCGCCAACGCGGATTTTGTGCATTACCCGAACGAGCGCTGGTTCAAGCCGGGACGCAAGGATGCGCTGCCGAAGGAAATCCTCGATGCGTACAGCCTGGAGATCTACAACCCCGATGGCGAGCTGCGCGCCTCGCACCTGGTCGACACCAACTCCGGCAATGCCGAGCGCGGCATCTGCTCGCTGCCGTATGTGCGCCAGTCCGATGGCGAGGTCGTGTATTTCCCATCGAACCTGATCGAAAACCTGTACGTCAGCAATGGCATGAGCGCCGGCAATACCTTGGTCGAAGCGCAGGTGCAATGTCTGTCGGAGATTTTTGAACGGGCCGTCAAACGCGAAATCCTCGAAGGCGAGATCGCCCTGCCCGACGTGCCGCAGGACGTGCTGGCGAAATACCCGGGCATCCTGGCCGGCATCCGGGGCCTGGAAGAACAAGGCTTTCCCGTACTGGTCAAAGATGCGTCGCTGGGCGGCGTGTACCCGGTGATGTGCGTCACCCTGATGAACCCGCGCACGGGCGGCGTGTTTGCCTCGTTCGGCGCGCACCCGAGCCTGGAAGTGGCGCTCGAGCGCAGCCTGACGGAATTGCTGCAGGGCCGCAGCTTCGAAGGCTTGAACGACTTGCCGCAGCCGACGTTTGCCAGCGAAGCCGTCACCGAGCCGAACAACTTCGTCGAACATTTCATCGATTCGAGCGGCATCGTCTCGTGGCGCTTCTTCAGCGCGAAAGCCGATTACGATTTTGTCGAGTGGGATTTTTCCGGCCACGGCGAAAACTCGAATGCCGAGGAAGCGGCGACCCTGTTCGGCATCCTCGCCGAGATGGGCAAGGAAGTCTATACGGCCGAGTACGACCAGCTGGGCGCCACCGCCTGCCGCATCCTCGTGCCCGGTTATTCGGAAGTGTATCCCGTTGAGGATTTAATCTGGGACAACACCAACAAGGCGCTGCTGTTCCGCGCCGACATCCTGAACCTGCATCAGCTGGACGATGCCAGCCTGGAAGACTTGCTCGAGCGCCTGGAAAACAGCGAGCTCGACGAGTACGGCGACATCGCTACCCTGATCGGCATCGAATTTGACGAAAACACGGTATGGGGCCAGCTGACGACGCTGGAATTGAAGCTGCTGATTCATCTGGTTCTGCAGCAGTTCGAGGAAGCGAAAGAGCTGGTGGAAACCTTCTTGCAGTACAACGACAACACGCTCGAACGCAAACTGTTCTATCAAGCCTTGAACGTGGTGCTGGAAGTGGAACTCGATGACGAGCTGGAGCTGGACGATTACGTGGTCAATTTCCGCCGCATGTTTGGCGACGAACGCATGGACGCGGTGCTGGGCTCGGTGGACGGCAGCGTGCGCTTCTTCGGCCTGACCCCGACCAGCATGCAACTGGAAGGCCTCGACAGGCACCAGCGCCTGATCGACAGCTTCAAGAAGCTGCACGCGGCGCGCGCCAAGGTTGCTGCCCGCTAGGGCGGCAAGCCCGGGCTGCTGGCAAGCGGCTGACGAGAGTCAGCCGCTTGCCAGCGCCGCGATCTCCTTCTGCATGTTTTCAATCGCCCGCGCGTTGTACTGGTCGGCGAAATACGCATCGCCAAACAGCTGGCCCGCCTGCGCCTTGCCGCATAAATGCTGGAGCGCCAGGCCCCGCTGCTGCTTGAAGCGCACGGGGTCCACATGCGCATATTCAAGGCCGATGGCTTGCGTGTAGGCGTGATACACCTCTTCATCCTGCCCCAGGATGGCCAGGTCGGCGCTGAGCATGGCGTCCTTCAGCGCATGGCTAATGCCAGGGCCCTGGAAATGGTCGGTGGCGCGTATCAATTGCGCCACATCGAGGTTGTCGCCCGCATCGAGGCCGCTGGCCAGCCACAGCTGGGCGCTCGCCTCTTCGCTGGAATACAGGGCGTCTTCGTCATGGCTGTAGATGGCGTCATGGAACCAGAATGCTTTCTTGACCAGCGCGCTGTCGCGTTTGGGTGCATAGGTATTGTCGGCCCACACGCGGATCTCCGACAGGCCGTGCACCAGGTGGTCGAGGTTGTGATAGTGGCGCTCCGCGCCGCCATACGCCTGCGGTCCCGTCAGGTGCGCGAACCAGTGGTCCGCCAGCGCGATGTCGGCTTGCGAAGCGGTGGCGTAATGCCACAGCGCTTCCCACTCCTTGCGCAGGCAGTCGAGTATCCACGCGTGGTAGGCGGGGCCGGGGACGAATTTCTTCATGGTCCAGTTCCAGCCCACGGGGCCTTCCAGCGCCTTGACGAAGCTGGAACTGACGGAGCCCAGGTCGCGCGGCGGCATGACGAAAATCGTCTTGGCGCCCTGCAGTACGTCCACATTGGTTTGCTGGATCAGGTTTTCATAGTCGAAATCGGCTGTCGTGCGGATGCCGCGGATCAGGTAGTCGCAGCCATGCTTTTTCGCCGCGCGCGCCGTGTAGTCGCCCTTGACGATGACCACCTGTACATTGTCCCAGCCGCACTCGCGCGCGCTCTGTTCGATGATGCGCTTGCGGTCTTCGGCCGGGAACTGCGGCTTCTTGGCGGGGTTTTGCGACAGGAACACGATCACTTCGTCGGCGAGCGAACGCGCTTCGCCGATCACCCACATGTGGCCGTTGGTGATGGGGTCGAGGGTTCCTGAAAATCCGATTCTCTGCATGTGCGCTCCGTGGTCTGGTTCTGCTTGTTTCGCAGACAATATAGGGCCACGGCGCGCACGTCAATGCAACATGCCAAAGATCATGATCAAAACGCTCTTTTCTCCGCTTGCGGGAATTCCACGCGCACGCACAGGCCGCCCAGGCGCTCGGACTTGTCCAGCACCAGACGCGCGCCATGGCGCTCGGCGATGGCCTTGATGATGGCCAGTCCCAGGCCGCTGCCGTTGGCGTCCGTGCCGGGCACGCGGTAGAAGCGGCTGAAGACGCGTTCGCGCTCCTCGGGCGGGATGCCGGGGCCGCTGTCTTCCACGGACAAGGTCACGCCGACGGGGCTGGCGCGCAGGTCGATATCGACCGTGCCACCCTGCGGCGTGTACTTGATGGCGTTATCGACCAGGTTGCGCAGCATGATGTTAAGGGCATCGGCCTGCCCCGCCACCTTGGCCGGGTCCATGTGGTGCAAGCCCAGGTCGATCTTGCGCGCCTGCGCAATGCCGGCCATGTCGCCCAGCGCCCGCTTGACGACGTCGTTCAAATCCACCGCCTGCAGCTGGTCGCCGCTGGCGGCGCTCGCTTCCTGGCGCGCCAGCACCAGCAACTGCTCGACCAGGCGCGTGGCCCGCTCGATGCCGGCACTCACGCGGCTGATTGCCAGGCTGCGTTTTTCTTCCGATTCGGCCCGCTCCAGGCTGAGTACCTGCAGTTTCAGGGCCGCCAGCGGCGTGCGCAATTCATGCGCGGCGTCGGCGACGAAATGCTGCTGCGCGTCGAACGCCGTTTTGACGCGCCCGAACAGCAAATTCAATTCATGCACCAGGGGGCGCACTTCGTCGGGCAAGCCCGCTTCCGAGACGGGAGATAAATCATCGGCCTGGCGCGCCGCCACCTGCTTGCGCACGCGCGAGACGGGCGCCAGCGAACCGCTGACGACCCACCACACCACCAGCATCAAGATAGGCGCCATCAGCGCGATGGGACCGACCGTGCGCAGCGCCAGGCTGCCGGCCATGCGCTTGCGTACGGCCATGTCCTGCGCGATCTGCACGGTCTGGGAACTGGTTTGCACGGAGAAGATGCGGTAGGTAGTGCCGTTGGCCTTCACATTCGAAAAGCCCAGCACGGCGCGCTGCGGCAGTTCCGCGCGCGTGATCGAGCGGAACACCTGCACGCCGTCCGGCGTCCACACCTGCACCACCATGTCGTTGTTGACGGGGTCGGCCGGCAAGGCTTGCGCATGGTTGGCCAGCGGCGCGCCGGAGCGCAGCGACAGGGCCATCTGCTGCATGTGATAGTCGAAGATCTGGTCGGCGTCGTACAGGGCGCTGCGGTAGGCGATCGAGGCCTGCGCCAGGGCCGCCATGATGATGGCCGCCAGCAAAAACCACAGCAGGCGGCCGCGCAGCGAGTGCGTCACCGTGACCTTCATCCTCATGCCTTCGGCACCATGTAGCCGAGGCCGCGCACGTTCTGGATCAAGTCGCTGCCGAGCTTCTTGCGCAAGCCGTGGATATACACTTCCACGGCATTGCTGTTGACTTCATCCTTCCAGCTGTACAGTTTTTCTTCCAGCTGCGCGCGCGACAGCACGATGCCGGGACGGGCGATCAACGCTTCCAGAACGGCCCATTCGCGCGCCGACAGGTTGACGGGATGGCCCTCGGCGATCACTTCGCGCGTCAGCGGATTGATACTCACGCCCTGGTGCTCGAAGATCGGTTCCGGCCGCCCCGAGGCGCGCCGCAGCAGGGCACGTATGCGCGCCAGCAATTCGTCGAGGTCATACGGCTTCAGGACGTAATCGTCGGCGCCCGCGTCCAGGCCCGCGATGCGCTGCTCGACGGCGTCGCGCGCCGTGGCCACCAGCACCGGGGTATCGAGCTTGCGCAAACGCATCGAGCGCAGCACATCGAGACCATCCTTGCGCGGCAAGCCCAGGTCCAGCAGCACCAGGTCATAGGTCTGCGTCTGCAGGGCCGTATCGGCCATGTCGCCATCCTTGACCCAGTCCACCGCGTAGTGCTCGGCGCGCAGCAAATCGAGCACCACCTCGCCGATCATCGTGTCGTCTTCTACCAGCAATAAGCGCATGGCTTGCCTTTCTGTTTCGTTATTCTTGTAATCAACCCAAACGCACGGGGATGAAGATCTTGTCGGGGCCGCGCTGTATCAGCAAGGCCACCGACTTGGCGGATTTCTCCACCACGTCGCGCACTTGCTCGACCGTGTTGACGGGACGGCCATTTACCGACAATAGCACGTCGCCCGGCTGCACTCCGGCATTCGCGGCAGCACCGCCGGCGTCTTCCACCAGCAGGCCGGCGCTGATGCCCGCCTCGCGTTTTTCATCCGATTGTAACGGACGCAGGGCCAGGCCCAGCTTTACCTTGCCGGCCGCGCCGTCGCTCTTCGCCACTTCGGCCACCTTGTCGGCCGCATTGCCCAGCGTTGCCGTCAGGCTGACGATCTTGCCGTCACGCCAGACATCAAGGCTGATCTTGTCGCCGGGCAAGGACGTTCCCACCAGCGCCGGCAAGTCGGCCGAGGCGATGATGCGCTGGCCATTCACCTTGCGCACCACGTCGCCCGACTTCAGGCCCGCCTTGTCGGCCGGGCTGCCCCGCTCCACGTTGGCCACCAGCGCGCCTTCCGGCGTGGCCAGCTTGAACGAGTCGGCAAAGCCCTGGTTGACTTCCTGCACCGTCACGCCCAGCTTGGCGTGGCTGGCCTTGCCCGTGGCGACGATCTGGTCCTTGATGCGGCCGGCCAGGTCGATCGGGATGGCGAACGACAGGCCCTGGAAGCCGCCGGTCTGGCTGTAGATCTGCGAATTGATGCCGACCACTTCGCCGCGTGTATTGAACAGAGGACCACCCGAGTTGCCGGGGTTCACCGCCACGTCCGTCTGGATGAACGGCACGTTGCTGTCGTCGGGCAGCGAGCGGCCCTTGGCGCTGACGACGCCGGCCGTCACCGTGCTGTCGAAACCGTACGGCGAACCGATGGCCAGCACCCACTCGCCCACTTTCAGGTCGCTCGAATGGCCGAGCGGCACGATGGGCAGGTTGTTGGCGTCGATCTTCAGCACGGCGATATCGGTCTTCGGATCCGTGCCCAGCACCTTGGCGCGGAATTCGCGGCGGTCGTTCAGCTTGACGGTCACTTCGCGCGCATCGCGCACCACGTGGGCATTCGTCATGATGATGCCGTCCGGGCTGACGATGAAGCCGGAGCCGAGGCCGTGCGTGGGCACGTCGCGGCCACCGCGCTGCCCGCCTTGCGGCCCCTGGAAGCGGCGGAAGAATTCGAAGAAGGGGTCGTTGCCGAAGTCGTCGTTGCCGGCCTGGGCCGAGGGGTCATAGGCCACCTTGGTGCTGCCCGTGACGCTGATGTTGACGACGGCCGGGCTGTTGCGCTCGGCGATCTGGCTAAAGTCGGGCAAGGCCACCAGCGGCGCGCTGGCGGCAGGCGCGACAGCGGCAGCCACGGGGGCGGCGGCGGCGGCAGTATTCGCGCCGGCATTATTCTGATGCATCACCATGGCGCCACCGGCGCCCAGCACACCGATCGCGGCCAGCGCGGCTACGGTGCGTTTGATTTTCAGCGAGGCGGTATTCGTTTGCTGTTCCATGAATTGCTCCTCATTCAATGAGATTTTGATGTATGCAATAGTGGGCCACGAGTCTTAGGCGGTGCTTAACTTTTTTCTATTTGGAAACAGGCGTTGGCGCCTTTAAGCATCGCTTAATCTGGCGCGCCGCATGGCGGGCGATGGAGGGGCATACAGGGCCTGGACGTGACACTGGCCGGATCAACCGACCAGTATTTTACTGCATGGGAGGGTACCCTCCTGGCTGCCCGGGCGCCCGAGGGGCGCGCCGGATCAGCTCAGCTCAGATCAAGCTGCCTGACGCTGTTCCAGCACGCTAACAGTGTCGCTGCCGGTGCCGGTGCCGGTGCCGATCTCGATCTTGCGCGGTTTCAGCGCTTCCGGCACTTCACGCACCAGGTCGATGGTCAGCATGCCGTTTTCAAACGTGGCGCCCGTGACCTTCACATGGTTGGCCAGCTGGAAACGCTGTTCGAAATCGCGGGCAGCGATACCGCGGTGCAAGAACGTGCGCTCGACGCCATCTTTCTGCTTGCGGCCCGTGACATGCAGTGAGTCGCGTTCAGTGATGATATCGATCTCTTCGCGCGAAAAGCCTGCCAATGCCATCACGATGCGGTATTTATCTTCCGATACCAGTTCGATGTTGTACGGCGGATAGCTCGGTTGCGCATCTGCGCGCTGTTCATTGAGCAACTGTGCCAGGCGGTCAAAGCCAATGGCGGAACGGTACAGGGGAGCAAGGTCAAAAGTACGCATGATAAATATCCTTTTCAAATGAAGCGATAAGAGGGGCGGACCTCACCGTGAGCATCCGCCTGCTGCCAATCTAAGGACGATCAAGCGGCCTTCAAGGCCTTGAAAAAGACGATTTTTGCCCCAGTGCCGAAAATAATTTGGCTCTGTCCTCGGCAAATAGGGGAAATGCCGGAATCTTCCCTTGGCTGTGCTGTCTGACTCTGCATATTCACTATGCAAGGAGCAGATCATGCAGCCAGTCGAATGGATCAGCTTTGTTGCGCAGTTTTCTCGGTTGAATCAACGCCAGCGGCAGGCAGGCATGGCCCTGCTACGAGGCAACGCGCCACACGACGCGACCGTTGCGCTGCTGGAAAGCGCGGCGCAAGCACGCTTGCACTGTCCCGCCTGCCGCTCGCATCACCTGCACCGGCATGGCCATGCGCACGGCTTGCAGCGCTACCGCTGTGTACCTTGCGGGCGCACCTTCAACGCTTTGACGGGCACGCCGTTGGCTCGCTTGCGCCACAAGGCGCTGTGGCTCGCGTATGCCGATTGCCTGCTTGATTCCAGGTCGGTGCGCCAGGCCGCTCAACAGCTGGGTGTGCACCGCAATACCACCTTTCGCTGGCGCCACCGTTTTTTAACGGTCGCCAAGACGGACCGGCCGCATGGCCTGCATGGCATCGCCGAGGCCGACGAGTTATATCTGCTGGAATCGGAAAAGGGATCCAGGCAGATGACGCGTCCAGCCCGCCGCCGGGGTAGTCGTGCCCGCCAACGCGGCATATCGAATGAACAGGTCTGCATCCTGGTGGCGCGCGACCGCACGGGACAAACCCTCGATTTTGTCACGGGCAGAGGCGCGCTGACGAAGGCGCAACTACACCACTGTTTGTTGCCTGTCATCGACCAGGATATCCTGCTGGTAAGCGACGGCCATGCCGCCTACCGGGCCTTCGCCAGGGAGGCGGATATCAGCCATCAGGCCGTCAACTTGCGCGCCGGTATCCGCGTGCGGGGCGCGGCCCATGTGCAGAACGTCAATGCGTATCATCGCCGCCTGCGGGACTGGCTGAGGCCGTTTCACGGCGTGGCGACGCGTTACCTGCCGAACTACCTGGGATGGCGCTGGATACTCGACGCCGGGCGCATCCGTTCACCAGAAGCGTTATTGAAAGCAACGCTGGGAGCATTCCCACACTTGATGGTGACATAGCCAATATTTTTGAGGCTTGCCGCGCGGCGGGCTAGTCATCTGTTCGCAAGGCGCAGGACAGCGCCGTCCGGTTGCTCACACCGAGCTTGCGGTAAATCATATGCAGCTGGTTGCGCACGGTGGCTGGCGACTTGTCGAGCGCGCGGGCGATGGATTTGTAGGGCGTGCCGCGCATGGCCATGGCCGCCACCAGCCGCTCGGCCGGCGTCAGGCGCTGCATGGCGACGTTGCCGGAGAGCATATTTTCATGCATGGGCTGGCTCCCCGCCCCTGCTGGCATCGCGCAAGGTCTTGCCGCGTTTTCTCATGATGGGACTGTCCTTTTCGGCTTGGCGGACCAGCTGCAATGCGGCCCTTCATGCTCTTGTTCGCAGCGCACCGCCATCCGGTTCAATCTTTTTGCAATGACATTGCGCCAGCCCCTGCGCCCACGCCTTTGCAGGCGTCGCCCTTACCAATACTGCACTATTTCCCCGATGCTATAATTACCACGACGCAATTGCCTGCCGCCCCCATTCAACCTGTCCCTCCTTCCCGTGACCATGAGCGCATTGCCTGTCAATCCCGCCGAACTGCTCGCTGCCATGGCATCAGGCGACCAGCGCGCGCTGGACGCCCTGTACCGCGCCTGGTCGCCGCGCGTGCGCGTGTTTGCGCGCCTGCAGCTATCGGGCTCGGGGCTCGATGTGCACGCGATCGCCGACGAAGTCACGGTGGACGTGTTCCACGATATCTGGCGCGCGCCCATGCGCTACGACGGCCGGGTGGCGTTCGGTACCTGGCTGCTGACCCTGGCCCGCAACAAGGCGGTCGACCAGATCCGCCGCCATGGCAAGCGCCTGGCACGCGAAGTGCCGCTCGACAGCGATAGCGAGGAGCAGGCGCAGCAGGAGCCGGCGGAATACGATCCGGGACCACAGGTGGCAAGGGAAAATCTGCAACGGCGCCATGCCGTGCTGAAATGCTTGCTGCGTCTGCGCAACCCGATGCAGCGCGAAAGCCTGACCCTGTGGGCCCTCGACGATCTGTCGGTGGCCGACATTGCCCATATTCAACAAGCACCGGAAGGCACAGTCAAGACGCGCTTGTTTCATGGCCGCATCAACTTACGCCAGTGCATACAGCGCTGGTTTGCCCAGGAAGGCGGCCGCCATGGCTGAGTCCATCGATCCTCAGGAACAGGCGCTGCACGAGATGCTGCCAGACTACCTGAATGGCCATGCCCCCGCAGACGTGGCCAGCCGCATCGCCGCCAGGCTGGAACACGATCCGCACTGGGCCGCCGATGCCGACTGGCTGGGCGAGATCCGCACCGCCATCGAGGCCGAAGCGGCCGGCATGGATCCCGCCGCAGGCTTGGCGGAACTGCATCGCCGCCTCGAACGCCCCGGCTTCTGGCGCCGCTGCTGCCGGCGCCTGGCGCTGCCTGCACTGGCGCCAGTGGCCATCACGGCACTGGCCAGCCTGTGCATAGGCCAGGCGTGGCTGCTGTGGCAGCAAGCCGCCCCGGCGGATCAACTGCGCTGGCGCAGCGTGCCGGGTGCAGTGGCGCCGCCGGCCAGCCTGCGCGTGCAATTCCTGCCTACCGCCAGCATGGCCCAGGTCGCTGCAGCGCTCGAGCAGGCACAGGCAGGCATCGTCGCCGGTCCCCTGCCTGACCACGGCTATCTGCTCGATGCGGCCGATCCGCCCGCAGCCCTGCAAAGCTTGCGGGCCAGCGGCGTGGTGGCTGCGGCATCGCTCGCCAGCGCGCCAGGGGCGCAATGAAAAACAAGCGGCGCTGGGGGCGCTCACTAATGCTGAGTTACCTGCTGAGCGGCGCGGCGCTGGCCGGCGAACGCCACGCGCTGCTGATCGGCGTGGGTGCCTTGCCCGCCATGCCGCGCAGCAGTTGGCTGGGCGGTCCCACGGCCGACGTGAACGCCATGCGCGCGGCGTTGCGGCAACAGGGTTTCGCCGATGAACATATCTACAGGCTGGCCGATGATGCGGGCGCCAGCCAGGCGCCCACGCGCGCGGCCATCCTGGCGCGCCTGGCAAAGCTGGAAAAGACGCTGGGCAAGGACGATGTCCTGCTGCTGTACTGGTCGGGCCACAGCGTGCTGCTGCCCGTCTATCCGGGCCAGGCAGCCGCGCCGCAGGGACGGCGCACGCGCTTGCTGACGCGCGACAGCCAGGTCAGCCACCAGGGGCGGCAGCTCGATGGCGGCGTCGGCAGCAGCGAACTGGGGCGCGCCATCGATGCGTTTGCCGCGCGGCAGACACAGGTCGTGGCCATATTCGATACCTGCCATGCGGCGGCCGGCACGCGCAGCGGCGACGGCCTGGCGTGGCGGGGGCTGGCGGCGAGCGACATCGGCTGGCGCCCGGCCCCTGACAAGGGCACGCCACCAGACGAAGCGCAGGCGCGGCCCCGTTATGTCGCCTTTTTCGCCGCCGAAGCCCAGCAACGCACGCCGGAAGCCGCCACGGCCGCCACGCCGGGTCTGGCAGCGGGCTTGTTTACCCGGGCCGTCATCGCCGCCTTGCAACGCCAGCCACAAACCTATGCCATGTGGGCCGGCGCCGCCACGCAGCAATACAGGAGCGCATTGCAGGCTTACCAGCTGCCCCGCTCCGCCTGGCCTTCGCCCGTGTACGCGGGTGCGCTCGACGCACCGCTGTGGCAGAGCGGCGGTAGCGGCCTTGCGCCGCTGTGGCCCGTGCAGCGCGATGCGCAGGGCTGGCATGTGCCGTATGGCCTGCTCGACGGCATACGCGAGGGCGACCTGTTCCGGCAGGCTGGCGCGCACTGGCGCGCCGCCACGGTCGGCTGGGGAGAAACGCGGCTGACGCTGCTACCGGACAGTGCGGGCGCCGCAGCGGGCTGGGCCAGCCGCACGCCCGCGCCGCTGCCTGCGGGATCGATACGTCCGGGCAAACAGGGAGAGCGTCTCGCCGCCCTGCTGGCGCTGCCCGCCACGCCGGGCCCGCCCCTGCTCGACGCGCGCATCGAACTGACCCTGCCGGGCAAGGCGCCGCGCCAGCTGGCATTCGCCGATGGCGACCTCGGCGTGCTGCCGGCCGGCACGCGCATCCGCCTCAGCGTGGAAAACCGCAGCGCCGCTTCCGTCGACCTGGGCCTGGCGCACTTGCCGCAGGACGGCCCCGCCGCGCGCATCTATCCGACCCTCGACGGCGACAGCAACCGCATGCCGCCCGCCATCGGCGCCGGCATCAGCCGCATCGAGCGCAGCTTCGTCGTCAGCGGCCCGCACTTCGGCGTGGAATGGCTGGCGCTGGTGGCGGCACCGGCGGCAAATGGCACCCTGCCGCGCCGCTTCGCCATCATCGAAGCGTTGCCGGCCCTGCTAGCCACGCGCGGCGCGGCCAACGTTGCGCTCCCCGTGGCGGCAGCGGGCAACCCAGACCAGGCCCAGGTGGCCCGGCTGTCCTGGCGCTCCGTCCAATGAAGCGCCTCGTCCTGGGCCTGCTGCTGGCCGTATCGGCCTTGCCGCAAACGGCATCGGCCGGCACCTGCCAGGCCGTTATCGCGCCATGGCTGGCGCAGGCGAACGATGCCAACGACAAGGAACTGCCGGCCGTCTCGCTGCCCCTGTTCCAGCGCAGCGTGGCCGCTTGCCGCGCGGCAGACGACCGGGCCGGCATCGCCACCGGTCTGCTGGGCGCGGGCCAGAGCCTGCACATGCTCAACCGCTACGCCGAGAGCGAACAGGCCTTGCTGGAAGGCTGGGCCATCCGCCAGGCGCTGGACGACGGCGATCCCGGGCGCGAAAGCATGTACTACCCGAGCGAACTGATGTACCTGTACCGCCAGTGGAGCCGCTTCGACCTGGCCTGGCAATGGGGCGACATCGCGCTGGCGGCGAAAGCCCGCCTGATCGGCAAGGACACGGTATCGTATGGCACCAGCCTGTCCAACCTGTCCGGCGTGGCGCTGCAGACCAAGGAATATGCGCGCGGCCTGCCGTATGCGCGGCAAGCCATGCAGACGTGGGCCCGCACCTCGGGCGAGGACAGCACCGACCATGCGTGGGGCATGCGCGACGTGGGCGTGCTGCTGCTGCGCATGGGCCGCATGGAAGAAGCCTACGGCTACCTGGAGCGCGCCTACCGGATACGCCTGGCGGCCTTCGGCGAAAACCGCACCGAGACGCAAACGAGCGTGACCGACATGGCCAACTGGTACACCCTGAGCGGCAACGACCGCCAGGCGCTGGCGTTCGCCCAGCGCGCGCTGGCCATGGCGGTGCAGCGTTCGGGGGCCGACTCGATGCAGGCCAGCGTGGCCCTGAACCGCCTGAGCGGCATCCACCTGCGCCTGGGCGAAAGCGGCAAGGCATGGCAGGAGGCGGAGGACGGCCTGCGCATCCGCCGCGCCCTGTTCGGCGACCGTCATGCCAACACCGTCAGCGCCTGGCAGGACGTGGCGTTGACGGCGCTGGCGGACAATCAGCTGGGCCGCGCGGAAGTGGCCGCCGCCGCCGCGCTCGAGCATTGCCGCGCCGTATATGGCGAGGCCGCCGCCACCTGCGCCGCGCACCAGCTCGCGCATGGCGGCGCGCGCATGGCATTGGGGCAGTACCAGCAGGCGCTGGAAGCGGCGCAGGCGGCGGCGCGGCTGGCCATGTCCGGCGGCCAGCCGCTGCCAGCCGACGAAGCCGATGCGCTGCTGCTGGCGGCGCAGGCACAGGCCGCGCTGGGACTCCAGGACGAGGCGGAAACAGCACTGGCCGGCCTGGAGGCGCGGCTGCTGCAAACGCCTCCCGCCACGGCCGGCATGCTCGACACGGTGCGCCAGGCGCGCCTGCTGGCACGCGCGGAGCACGCCGGCATCGGTGCGGCCGAACTGCAGGCGCTGGCGCGCGAGGCGGGCGCCATGGCACAGCAGCTGGCCGCCACGCGCGGCGCGGCCCA
Organism: Janthinobacterium tructae; assembly: GCF_006517255.1. Classification (NCBI taxonomy): domain Bacteria; kingdom Pseudomonadati; phylum Pseudomonadota; class Betaproteobacteria; order Burkholderiales; family Oxalobacteraceae; genus Janthinobacterium; species Janthinobacterium tructae. The sequence continues at coordinate 2,828,446 of NZ_CP041185.1, forward strand.
TCCCGCCCATGCACAGGCCTTGCTGGACGCGGCCGGACTCAATGCGCGCGCAGGCGATGCCGCCACGGCGCGCTCGCAGTCGGCACGCGCACTGGCCATCGGCATGGCGACTGAACAGAGCATGCTCGAAGCGCGGGCGGCGGCGCAGCTGGGCGCGCTGGAACCGGACGCGGCCGGCATTTTCCTCGGCAAGCAGGCGGTCAATGCGCTGCAAGCCACGCGCGCCGGCACGGCCAGCCTGCCCGTGCCGCTGCGGCAGAGCTTTGTGCGGCAAAAACGCGCCGCCTACGGCCAGCTGGCGGACCGCCTGCTCGACCAGCGCCGCATCCACGAAGCGGAAACCGTGCTGGCCATGGTACGCGAGGACGAATTCCACAGCCTGGTGCGCAGCGCCCCCGATCCGCGCGCCACGCGCCTCGGCTACACGGGCGCCGAGGGCGAATGGCAGCGCCAGTTCGAAGCGCGCGCCGCCGCCCTGCGCGCAGGCGCCCAGGCGCTGGCCGCGGCGCGCGAACGCCAGGCGCAGGGCGTGGCGCAAGCCGACGACGCATGGCGGCGGGCAAACGACGCCATGGCGCGGCTGCTCGATGGCGCCACCGAGGCGCTGGCGGTGCTGCCGGCCGGCAGCGTGGCCACGCCCGCGCCGGCCGGCAAGGCTGGCATGGCGCGGGCCGAGCCGCTCAAGCGGGGCGTGCTGCACCTGACTTATCTGGTGACCGACACGCGCCTGCGCATCGTCGCGCAGCGCGGCGGACGGACCGGCAGCACCATCCACGACGTGGCCATCGACGAGCGCGCGCTGGCGCAGCGCATCGCCCGCCTGCGCCGCAGCGCGCAAGATCCGGGACTTGACGCGCGCGCCGATGCGCAGGCGCTGTATGCGCTGCTGCTGGCACCGGCCAGCCGGGAACTGGACGGCGCCACCTCGCTGTCGCTATCGCTGGGCGGCGTCTTGCGCTACCTGCCGTTCGCCATGCTGCATGACGGGCGCCGCTGGCTGGTCGAACGGCTGCCCGTCTCGCTGCATGGCGAACAGGCTGGCGCGCAAGAAGCGCCGCGCCGCGCGCCATCGCTTGCCCTGTTCGGCCAGACGCGCGCCAGCGGCGAACTGCCGGCCCTGCCCTTCGTGCAGCGCGAACTGCGCGCCGTGCAGGCGATCGGACACGCGGCGCGCATCCCCAGCCAGATCTACCTCGATGGCGACTTCACCGGCGCGGCGCTGCAGCGCGCACTGCCCGCCAACAGCAGCGTGCACATCGCCAGCCATTTCGTGCTGCGCTCGGGCGTGGGCGCGGACTCCTACCTGCTGCTGGGCGATGGCGGCAAACTCAGTCTGGCGGAACTGGCGCAGGACGGCTACCGCTTCGCCGGCCTGGACCTGCTCACCCTGTCGGCCTGCGAAACGGCCGTGCCGGCCGGCACCGATGCCACGGGACGCGAACTGGAAGGCCTGGCCTGGCTGGCCCGCCAGCGCGGCGCGCGCAATGTGCTGGCCAGCCTGTGGCGCGTGTCGGACCAGTCGACGGCCACCCTGATGGGCGATTTTTATGCGGCGCTGGCGCAAGGCAAGGGCAAGCCGCAAGCCTTGCGCCAGGCGCAGTTGCGGCAGATTCGCGCCGCCCGGCACGCCGTCACGGCGACGCGGGGCCTGACGCCGCTCGACGCCGCCGGCGGCGGCAGCGACGCGCGCGGCCATCCCTTCTACTGGGCCGGTTTCATACTGCTCGGCTCCTGAGCGCCACACGACGGAAGGCCGTTTTTGGTGTATGCTGGCGGCATGAACAATGACACCGACATCCAGCTCAGCGGCCCCTTCAAGGCCATCGACGGCTCCGGCCGTGCCCACGACATCAAGGCCATCCGCATCTTCGACGAAGGCTACGGCATCATCGACGTCTACGTCGATTTCGCCGCTCCGCTCGAAGCGGGTGCCTACAAGGACAAGACCCTGGTCGGCCACATCCTGGCCCGCTTGCGCAGCCTCGGCTACGTGGGCCCCGACTTCGGTCACGGCGACCTGGGCTTGCAAGACAAGAAACTGATCGTCCTGGAAGCGCCGGAAGAGTTTTCCGCCTTTGCAATCAGTAAAGGCTGGAAGGATCTTTCCGCAGAATTTGACGAGGACTGATCCGCTCTTCCCCATCTGCGCCGTACCCGCATCTTGCCGGTACGGCGTTTTTCATGGGCGGCGATTTATGCCAGGTAGCGCGCGCTCCAGGCGGCAATCACATTGGCGACATACGCCGCATCATCGCGCCCCGTCAACAAGTGATCGGCATCGTCGAGCGACACAAAGCTTTTCGGGTGCTTGGCGGCCGTAAAGATATCCATCGCGTTCGACAGGCTCACCGTCGTGTCGTTGGGCGCGTGCATCACCAGCAGGGCGCGGCGCAGGCCGGCGATGTGGGCCTTCAGGCTGTGGCTGCCCGCGTCGTCGACGAATTGCTGGCGGATGCGAAATGGCCGCCCTTCCAGCTGCACCAGCGCCTCGCCCTCGGCGGCAATCTGCTCCAGGTGCGCGCTGAACATGCGCGTCACGTAAGCGGGCGTGCTGGGAGCGGCCAGGGTCACCACGGCGGTTGCTTCCGGCACTTGCGCGGCAGCGGCCAGCACGGCGGCGCCACCCAGGCTGTGGCCGATCAGCAATTGCGGCGCAGCATGTTTTGCCCGCAAGAAATCGGCGGCGGCCAGCAGGTCGTCGACATTCGACGAAAAATTGGTGGCGGCAAACTCGCCCTCGCTGGCGCCCAGCCCCGTGAAGTCGAAGCGCAGCACGGCGATGCCGTGCTGCGTCAAGCCTTGCGCGATGCGCCGCGCGGCCAGCACGTCCTTGCCGCAGGTAAAACAGTGGGCGAACAGCGCGTAGGCGCGGATGGCGCCGTCGGGCGCGTCGAGGCGCGCCGCCAGCACATGGCCGTGCGCACCGGGAAAATCTTGCCGGGTGGATTTCATTGTCTCAGATCAAAGCTGCCGCGCAGCGCGGCCGATGGCGCATTGTAGCGCCGTCAGGCCACAGCTGTTTTAGCCACGCGATGGGATGTCGACACCCTTGATGACGGCAGGCCGGGCCAGGAAAGCGTCCAGCGCGCGCTGCACGTTGGGGAAATTGCCAAAGCCGACGAGCTCGCCGGCGCCATAGAAACCCACCAGGCAGCGCACCCACGGGAAGATGGCGATGTCGGCAATCGTGTACTGGCTACCCATGATCCAGTCGCGGCCCTGCAGGCGCTGCTCGAGCACGCCCAGCAGGCGCTTCGCTTCGCCAAGATAACGTTCCAGCGGACGCTTGTCTGCGTAGTCCTTGCCGGCGAATTTATGGAAGAATCCCACCTGGCCAAACATGGGGCCGATACCGCCCATCTGGAACATCAGCCACTGTATCGTTTCATAGCGCAGGCCCGCGTCCTGCGGCAGGAACTTGCCCGTCTTCTCGGCCAGGTACAGCAGGATGGCGCCCGATTCGAACAGCGCCAGCGGCTGGCCACCGGGACCGTCCGGGTCGAGGATGGCGGGAATCTTGTTGTTGGGATTGAGCGACAGGAAGGCGGGCGACAGCTGCTCGTTCTGCTCGAAACTGACCAGGTGCGGCTCGTACGCCAGGCCCAGCTCTTCCAGCAGGATCGAGACCTTGATGCCGTTCGGCGTGGGCAGCGAGTACAGCTGCAGGCGCTCGGGATGCAGTGCAGGCCATTTTTGGGTGATGGGGAAGTCGGAAAGTTGGGACATGGAAATCCTTATTCAAGTGGTTGACGCAGCGCAAGCAAGAAAGCAAGAAAGCAAGTATAGCCAAGCATGGCAGTTTCAGCAGGACAGCGCATCAGCCAAACAAGCCATGCAAAAACCAGCGCGGCGCGGCGTCTTCGCCGCTGCCGGCGATGCGTTCGCGGTAGACCCAGTAATGGGCGTGGTCGCGTCCTTCGGCAATAAAATAATCGCGCGCCTGCGACTGGCCCCACCAGCCCGCCTCGATGCGCTCGGCGACAGACACCATTTTCAAAGGCGAGCCATAAAAGGGCCGGTGCTCGCGCATCAACAGGGCGATGGGCTGGGCCAGCAGCCAGCCGGGACGGGGCATGCCGGGCAAGCCGGGCGGCAAGTCGGGCGCCGCGCTTCTTGAAACGGGCTTGGCCGGCAGCGGCAGCCACTGGTTGGCCGCTTCGGGCCGGTAATCGGCACGCGGCACTGCCTGCAAGACATTCTCGGCGCCCAGGCGCGCCACCAGCAACTCCATCAGGCGCTGGCGCTCCTGCGGCGTGCCGCCCGGCTCGGGAAACAGACTCTCACTGGGCGGCGCCATCGGCTGCACCTGCAGCGCTTCCAGGGTCAGGCCGATCACGGGTGCGTCCAGCACCAGCTGCGCCAGGCGCTCCTTGAGCAAACGCACCAGGTGCTCGTCGCGCCAGACGGCCTCGCCCAGCGCCAGGTCGATGACGGTGGGCGGGCGCGCCACCCTGCCCCGCTCGTGCGCCAGCAGCAACTGTATGCGCTCGACGGCAAATTGCCGCGCGCACAGCCAGCCCGTCATTTGCTGCAACAGGCGGCGCGCACCGAACAGCAGCGCGTCCGCGTGCTCGACGCGGTCGAACAATTCCAGGCTGGCGCGGAACGTGGGCGGCGCTTCGAGCCAGACGAACAGTTCCGTGCTGTGGCCATGCGCGTCGTCGAGCATCTCCAGCACGGCGGCGCCGCAGCGGCGCTGCAAGCCGGGCCGGGGCAAGTGGCGCAGCTGCCCCAGCGTGCGGCAGCCGATGCCCTCGAACCAGTCGAGCCAGGGGCGCGCAGGCGGCAGCAGGGCGCACGGCAGGCGGTCGAGGCGGCGCACCAGACTGGCCATGCTCAAGGTCCGGCCCCGGCGCGTACCGGCGCGCGCCAGCAGCCAGGCGCCGCGCGCCGTGGGGGCGCACGACAGCTGGGCCGTATAGCCCAGCGCGCGCAAGCTGGCCGCGATGTGCCGGCACAGGGCGCGCACGCCGCCGAACAGGCGCAGGCTGGCGCCCGCATCGACCAGCAGGGTCGCTTCTTCGCCCTGCGCCACCAGCGGCGAGTATTGCAGCAGCGCCAGCGCCACCGCTTGCAGGGCCTGCGCTTCCAGCTCGGGCGAGCGTTCATGCAGGCGCGCCTGCGGCGCCAGCATCAGCGCGCCGGCGCGGCGCATGCCCGGCCGGATGCCGGCCGCCCGCGCCAGCGGCGACAGGGCCATCACTTGCTCCTGCTCCAGCACCACGCCCAGCTGGTCAGCCGACCAGCGCGGGCAAAATACTTCGAGCGGAAGCCGGGGCAGGCACAGGCCGATCCAGAGTCGCATGGCGTAGCAATAATGAAGGAGGTTGCAGGGGCAGGAACAGGGGCGCGTCGCGCTGCGGTCCCCGGCGCTTGATGAAGCCGATCTCGATGCCGCCGGCGGCCGGCCGCACGGACAGGCGCAGCGGCGCGGGCGACGCATCCTGCGCGCCGTGCAAGGGGCGCAGCATGCAGAACAGGGTGTTGCCGCCTTGCGCGGCCAGGTGCAGCCGGCGCAGGCTGTCGGCGCGCACGTGCGACTGCCAGAACAGCAAGGCGCCGCAACTGCCGCTGCGCAAGATGTTTTCCGCTGCCCACAAGGCATCCTTGCTGCCGGCGCTTTTGAGCCACAGCAGTTGCGACGGCGCCAGACCCTGCGCGGCCAGGGCCAGCGCCTGCGGCGGATGGGGCGGCTGCAGCAGCACGATGGGCAAGCCCGGCAGCTGCGCCAGCGCGGGTGCCAGCAGCCGCAATTCTCCACTGCCCGGCTGCTGCACCAGCAGATCGATGAGGCTGCCGCTGGGCCAGCCGCCGCCGGGCAGTTGCGCGGACAGCGCGGCAAAGCCCGTGTCCAGGCAGCGCGTGGCGCCCTGCCCCAGCTGCGATGCGCGCCATAAAGACGGGTGCAAGGCTTCCGGCGAGGCCATCAATTGGGAATGTTGCATAAGTTGTTGTCTAACTGAAATCAAGATAAATACTGTATGCATATACAGTACTATCCACCCCTGCTTTTGGCAAGGCTTATCTGTCAGATAGCGTGCCCGGGACCGCTCCGCCATGTCCGAAAAACCCCGTTTTTGGCATCGATTGCTGTACCATAAGCACTCTCCTTACCGCCTGGCAAAGTACCAGTCGGCTCATTCCGTCCATAAGGAAACGCATTTGACCACCATCCAACTCATCAGCGCCATCGTCTTCGGCCTTGCGCTCATCCACACCTTCGCCGCCAAGTCGTTTGAAACCCTGGCGCAGCGCCATCCCCGCCACGGAGGGCTGCTGCACTTGCTGGGCGAAGTGGAAGTCGTGTTCGGCTTCTGGGCTTTCATCTTGATCATCATCATGGCCTTTGTCTCGGGCGGCGATGCGGCCATCGAGTATGCCGAATCGCGCCAGTACACGGAACCGCTGTTCGTCTTTGTCGTCATGGTGGTGGCCGCCTCGCGCCCCGTGCTCGACGCCGTGCAGCGCCTGCTCAAGGGCGTGGCGCGCGTGATGCCGCTGCGCACCGAACTGGCCCTCGTCTGGCTGGGACTGGCGCTCGTGCCCCTGACGGGCTCGATGATCACGGAACCGGCCGCCATGACCCTGGCCGCGCTGATGCTGGCGCCGCAAATCTTCCGTCCGGGCATCCCCGAATGGCTGAAATATGGCGCGCTGGGCGTGCTGTTCGTCAACGTTTCCATCGGCGGTACCCTCACTTCGTACGCGGCGCCGCCCGTGCTGATGGTGGCCACCACGTGGAACTGGGACAGCGCCTACATGGCCAGCCATTTCGGCTGGAAGGCCGCCATCGCCGTGCTGGTCAATGCCACGGGCGTGAGCATATTGCTGCGTAAATATCTGCACAGCAATACCTCCGATATCAAGCCGAAAGCCGGTGAAGTGGAAGCGCCGAAAGTGCCGCTGGCCGTCAGTCTCGTGCACATGATCGTGCTGGCCGGCGTGGTGGCCCTGGCGCACCATCCCGTGCTGTTCTTCGGCCTGTTCCTGTTCTTCCTCGGCTTCGTGCAGGCGTATGAGCGCTATCAAAGCCCGCTGATCCTGAAAGAGGGTTTATTGGTCGGCTTCTTCCTGGGCGGCCTGGTGGTGCTGGGCGGCATGCAGCAATGGTGGCTGCAACCCATCGTCTCCAGCCTGGAACCGCTGGCCCTGTTCTTCGGCGCCCTGGGCTTGACGGCAATCACCGACAATGCGGCCCTGACTTACCTCGGTTCGCTGATCGTCGGCATGACGGACGAAGCAAAATACATGCTGGTGGCTGGCGCCGTGGCCGGTGGCGGCCTGACCGTCATCGCCAATGCACCGAACCCGGCCGGCGTATCCCTGCTGCGCCGCGGCTTCAAGGATGAATCGATCGGCGCCGTCGGCCTGCTGGCCGGCGCCCTGCTGCCGACGGCCGTGGCGGCCCTGGCCTTCCTGGCGTTGTAGTCACCCCAGTGCGGCGGCCCCCCTGGCCGCCGCTTTAGAGCCTGTCCCAGTAGATGAATACATCCCCTGCTGGCGCCCCTCAGAAGCGGGGACTGCGTTGATCGTCGTCGCGTGGCTCGCCACGCGTCCTCCTCACGCCTTGTCCACACTCCTGATGAACTGCCAGCAGAAGACGCTCCCTACTGGGATAGGCTCTTAATCCCCTTCGTACACGAGGAAATGCAGCCGGTCATAAAACAGGCTGTAGGCATAGTCGAACGTGCCCACGCTGCGAAATCCCTTGTGCCGATACACGTGCAGCGCTTCGCTCTTTTCCCATACCGTCAAGCTGATGCGCGCGCAGCCCTTGCGGCTGGCCAGGTCGCGGATGGCATGGAACATTTGCCTGAATAAACCCTGACCCCGGTATTTCTCGTCGATGGCCAGGCTGCTGACGAAACAGTCGTCGGCGCGCGCATGTGCAAGCACGAAGGCGTCATACGCATCGTCGAGCGCCTTCATGTCGTCGCGGTAATATGAAACGGCGCCGCAGGCCTGAAACTCGTCCATCGTCGCGGCCGTGAAAAAGCCGATGAAGCGCCCATCCTCGTCATGCAAGCCATGGATGTGCGCCAGATACGGGTCGATGTTCTGCCGCCGCTGCAGTTCGACGAACTGCAGATTGAGTTTATTACCGAACGAACAGTATTCCAGGTAACTGGTGGCAAACAGCAATTTGGCCATGCGGTTCTTCGTCTCGTCACCCAGCAGTTCGCCCGCCACCAGCTTGAGCGGCGCATGCGACAACAAGTCCGCCTGCGCCTCGTCGCCCAACGGCGCGGTATCGCCGATGGCCGGCATGCGGCTGCCGTGGCGGCCCACGGTGGGGCGCCAGAAAGCGCCAGCGGCAATATGCTGCGAACGGTGGGCCAGCAGGTAGCGGCAAAAGACGGCATTCACGCGGTCCAGCTGCGGGTCGTCCGACAGCACCGAGTAATAGTGGAAGTGATCGATATCCGCCCGCAGCTGGGCCGCATACGCCATGCGCGGCACTTCCTCGATGTCGAACACGTCGACGATGTCGGGCAGGCGCAAAGGATCGTCGAGTTGCCAGTCGAGTTCATCGAGCCGTGCCACGCAGCGCGCATACGCGCACCGTTCCTCGTCGCTCAAGGGGATGTGCATGTCGGTAATGATATCGTCCAGCAAACGCATGCCGCGGATGCCGCCCGCCACCGCCTCCCGCACGCCGTCATACAGCACGCAATAGCGCTGGTAGAACTCGGCATGGCTGAGCAGAGTCACGCCCAGGTTTTTCTTCCATTCGGCATAGAACTGGCCGAACAGCTGCGCTTCAAATTGCGGGCAGGAACGGGGAATTTCCCCATCGATACCCGCATACGCGAGGTTCACATTGCGCTGGATCACACGCAGCGCGGCGTCGTTCTTCTTGGCAATCAACATGCCCGTTTCATCGAGAAACAGATTCATCCAGCTGACATGCCGGCGCTCTTCGCTGTCATCAGCGTTGCGCTGGAAGTAGTCGGGCACTTCCGGCGTCATCAGGAAAATCGTCGCCGGATTGTGCGGGATCGTATCGACATCCATGTACATGCCGCCGTATTCGCACATGATGAGGATGCGGAAATAATCGGACAGGGTGGCGAAGTAGCGCTGCGTATGCAGGGTATCGAGGATATCGAAGCGGGCAGGTGCGAAATCGAGCGCCAGCGCGCGCAGCGAGTTGATATGCAGCGTCGTGCCGCCGATGGCGTAGCGGCCTATCGTGTAGCGCCCGGCACCGCCCGTGGGGCTGAAACGCGCGTCATGGCGCAGCTGCTGCGCATCCCAGACCCACAGGATGGAGACATACGGCGCGCCGCCGTTGTGCCGCACCTCGTCGAGCGCCGCACCCCACTGCTGAATCGCTTCACAGGCGATGGCCGGCAGCGGCCCGCCCATCCAGATGCGGTGCAGGTAGCGCTCGTCGTCGCCCAGCGCGCGCGTGGGAATGCAGCTGAGTGAGGAGCAGCTTGCCGCATTAAAATACGTAAAATTGCCGGCGACAAAGCTGCGCAGGGCGGCGATGCCCGCCTGGTGCTCTGCGGCCAGCTGCGCCAAATCAATGCCGGCCGGCCGGACATCGGCCAGGGTGATGTAATCGAGTTTCAGCCGGTGGATGCGGAACTCGTATTCCAGGCTGAAAATCTTTGCTTGATCGTGTTTCGAGGCCAGGTCATCTATTTTCATGGGCGCACCATCTTTCGCAGGAGAGTGTCAATCAACGTCGCAGGAGGTAAAACAAGGGCGGGAACATGCGCAGCGTGGCGCCATCAGTGCCGGGCCAGCCGCACCTCGCTTTGCCGGCGCCCCGCCATGCCCCGCGTAAACAGCAGCAGGCAGGCGGCAATGACCACGATGACGGGGATATTGAGCAGCGCATACGTTTCCAGCGCATAGCCGAAGCGCTGGCACAGCACGTTGTACAGCTGCAGCCAGGCGGACAGATAAATGCAATACAGCAAGCTCATGGCGGCCGTCGTCAATGTCATCGATTCCTTGCTGGCCGTGATCGCGCTGCGGATCAGGGCGCCATTGAACAGGCCGAAGCCGATGGAATAGACAAACATGCAGGCCGCAAACACATCGACGTGGTGGCGCCCCAGGCCCGCGCCCAGCATGCCGGCCGCCGCGATCAGCCCGCCCAGGCGCAGCAGATGGACGAGCGGGAAATCCTGGCGCAGGCGCTGGATGGCGATGCTGCTGAGGACAAAGCCCGACAAAATCACGCATTGCAGCGCGATATACGTGGCGTAGGAGGCGCCCATCTCCTGCAGCACGAAGAGGGGCGAAAAGCCGATCCAGGCCGTCAGGGGCACGGTGGCCAGCCCGGCCGTGAACATGCCGAACATGAAGCGTCCGTTGCTGAAAATGGCGGCATAGCTGCGCACGATGGCGCGGCCATCCAGGCGCGGCTGTGTCGCCGTCGTGCGCGGCATGCTCTTGAACAGACCCAGCAGGGACAGCAGCGCCAGCAGGCCGGAGAGGAAAAACACGTAGCGCCAGTCGAGCCGGCTGATGATGGCGCTGCCGAGGATGGGGCCGGCCAGCGGCGCGAGGATGGTGGTGCTCGACAGAATGCTGCTGAGCTTGACGGCCGCCATGTCATCGAACAGTTCATGGATCATGGCATAGCCGATGAAAATGAAGCAGCAGCCCATGCCCTGGATGAAGCGCAGGGCGAGAAATTGCTCGATGGAATTGGCAAATGGCACGGCCAAGGTGGCCAGCAAGAACAAGGTATTGCCAGTCAGCACCAGCTTGCGCTTGCCGATCGTGTCGGCCAGGGGCCCAAGGAAAATCTGCAGAGAACTGCCGCCCAGCAGATACAGGCTCAGGGACAGGGGGACGAATTTTGCCTCCGCCTGGAACTCGTCGACGATGCCCAGCATGGCCGGCATGATCATGTCGTTCGACAGATAGATATTCAGTTCAAAGACGAGGAAAAACGCAAAAAACCACAGCAACTGCCTGGACTGGATGGACATGGTGCGTTCCGTAACGTGGGTGGCTGCCGTCAGTGCGTGCCGGTCGTCGGGGCATGGGACGGCGGACACGGATCACACTGAAAATGTGTACCAATTGTATACCAGTTAGGGGTTTTATCGCCTGTTTTTGTGATTTTTAAATACCGCAGCAATACCACTTGAAAAATGGAAGGCAGCACGGCATGCGCTGCCGTTGCCGAGGAGGGCACGGCCGGCGATGGGAAAAGGGAGAAGCGATGCGTACCAGTGCCTGCCGCGCCGTTGCGGCGCGCGGCAGGCTGGCTTAGCGGCGGCGGTGGCTGGCGAAGAAATCGAGCAGCATCTTGCTGGCGTCGGGCTTGGCCTTGTCATTGAACGGCAGGCTGGCGTCGCCGCCGCTCCACGCGTGTTCAAGGTGCTCGACCTGCGCCACGCGCAGCAGCACCTCCTGGCCCACCTGATAATCGTGCAGCGCATACGCATGGGCCGGATTGCGCCCGCCCGCAGCGCCGCCCGGCAGGCGCTGCGCCGTCACCAGCGTATCGGCTGGCAGGCGGTTCACGCGCACGCTCTGGCGCACCAGCTGCGTCTGGTTGATGGGCCGCACCACCTTGTCGGCCAGCCCTTGCAGCAGGATGGTCGGCAGGCGCGGAAACGCGGGCTGGCGCGCCAGCACTTCATCGATGGCCGCATCGGCGCGGGCGGCAGCGCCATGCTGCATCACGCCCAGCGCGCCGATCAGGTTATGCCCGGCGCCAAACACGGGCCCCGAATGCAGGCCCAGCGCGGCAAACAGATGGGGATGGTTCAGGGCCACGATATGCGCCATGCCGGCGCCGGCGGAAATGCCGCAGATATAGATGCGCGCGCGGTCGATCGCGTAGCGGGCCGCCACCTGTTCGATGGCGCCGACGATCAGGCGCACATCGCCGCCGCCCTCCTGCGTCAGCTTGTCGTACCACTTCCAGCAGCGGCGCGCATGCGAACGCAGCGATTGCTGCGGATACAGCACGGCATAGCCCTTGCGTTCGGCCAGGCGGTTCATGCGTGTGCCTTCGGCAAACTGCGTGGCGCTCTGTTCGCAGCCGTGCAGCATCACCAGCAGCGGCCGGCCCCGGCTGCGCATGGCGACGCTGGGCGCCTTTTCGGGCAGGTACAGAAAATACGCCAGGCGCCGGCCCGGCAACTGTCCCAGCTCCGGCAACGGCGCATAGTGGGCGGCCAGCCACTTGCCCGGCGGAGGCGCCGTTCGCTTGCGCACGCGCGGGGGCGACAGGGGCGTGGCAAACGGTGCCAGTGCGGGCACGGCGTCGCTGGCAGGCCTGGCGCGCGGCGTCGGCCTGGGCTTGGCCACGGTCTTGCTGCGGGGTTTGGGTTTGGGTTTGGGTTTAGGCGTGGGCTTGGCCGGCACGGGCCCGAACAGCACCTTGGCCAGTTTGGTCGCCGTGCGCTGCTGCGCCTTGCCGGCGCGCAATAGCCCGCGCAGCCACTTGGTGGCAGGCTTCACCATGGCAAGTGGCGCGCGTGTCGTGGTGGAGCGTACCGCCAGTTCATCCCTCTGCATCGTTGCATCGTCAGCATGTGCGGCCTCCTCCGTAGAACGCATAGAGTACCGCAATTGGCGGACAACACCGTACGTTTGCGCACGGATAAAAGTGCCGCAGGTACCATTGAGGCAGATCAAGCGTGACCTTGGGCGTATGCTTACGCTAGGTGTTCGATCAGCATTTCACCAGAGGAGAAAACATCATGAGCTATCTGGACCGCGACATCCTGGGCATGTACCGCAACCACGACGGCCCGGGGCCGGCCCTGATGGGGGCCGACACCCTGCTCGGCGACGATGTCTACAATCACAGCGACGAGGAACTGGGCGACATCAAGGAAATCATGCTCGACATGCGCACGGGCCAGATTGCCTATGCCGTACTGTCCTTCGGCGGCATACTGGGCATGGGCGACAAGCTGTTTGCCGTGCCCTGGGAACGCCTGACCCTGGACCCCGTCAACAAGCGCTTCCTGCTGAACGTGGAAAAAAACCAGCTGAAAGACGCACCCGGTTTCGACAAGAACAACTGGCCCGACATGGGCAGCGAGGCGTGGAACCAGCAGATGGAAGCGTTCTATGGCAGCGGCACGCGCTATGGCAGCGGTGTCATGGCAGCAGGACGCATGCCATCGGGCAGCGACCTGCGCGGCGGTGCCAGCTTGCAATCGGGCAGCGACGGCAGCATGTCCGGCACCTCCATGAGCGGCAGCCGCGCCGGCACGGGCAGCAGCCAGGGCGGCTCGCGCTCATCGCTCAGCGATGATGAGTAGATAGAACCTAGGTCGGGTAGGTCAGGTAGGTCGGGTAGGTCGGGTAGGTCGGGTAGGTCGGATTAGCGGCGCAGCCGCGTAATCCGACACCACCAGCGGCATGGTTAACACCGCCAAACCACCAAACCGCCAAACCGTTACCCCGGCCGACACCACTAACACCGCACCACCGTCGCGCCAACGATGGTGTCGGATTACGCGTGGCTTCGCCCCGCTCATCCGACCTACCGCTGCATCGATTCCCATACTTTTTGCAAGCGCTTGGCAGACACCGGCATCGGCGTGCGCAATTCCTGCGCAAACAGCGACACGCGCAGCTCTTCCAGCATCCAGCGGAACTCGACCAGTTTCGGGTCCGTGTTCTTGCCGGCCTGGCGGTCCTTGGCCTGACGCAAATACGGCGCGGCCGCCGATTGCCATTCGGCCATCAACTTGGTGTCGCGCGCGGGGTCGGCGCGCAGTTTTTCCAGGCGCACATTGATCGCCTTCAAATAGCGGGGGAAGTGCGCCAGCTGCGTATACTCGTTTTCCGTCAGGAAGCGTTTATGCACGAGTCCCTGCAACTGCGACTGGATATCGGCCGCTGCTGCTGCAGGAATATTCTGCAGGCGCTTGGGCAAGCCGTGGAATTCCGTCAGCACTTGCGACAGCAAGCGGGCGATTTCATTGACCAGCAAGACCAGGCGCGACTTGCCTTCCGCCTGGCGCTTGGCAAACGAGGCGGCATCCAGCGGCAGCGGATCTTGCAGGCAAGCGATGTCGAGCGCCTTGTTGATGATTTGCTCGCGCAACTCTTCCTGCGAACCGAGGGCCATGAACTGCATGCCCATCTGTTGCAGGCCAGGGATGCTTTTCTCGACGTACTTGATCTGCTCCTTCATTTGCAGTGCGAACAAGCGGCGCAAACCGATCTTGTGCGTGCGCGCGGCCACGGTCGGGTCGTCAAACACTTCCAGGTCGCAATGCGTGCCCTTGTCGACCAGCGCGGGGAAGCCGATCAGGGTCAGCTTGCCCTGCACGATTTCGAGCAACTCCGGCAATTCGCCAAAGGTCCAGGCCGTCAAGCCCATGTGCTGCGAGACGGTGGCATTGCTTGACGCCGGCGCGGCAGCGGCGGACGCGCCCTTGCCTGCTGCGACTGTAGCGCTCTGCGCCTGCAGCCGCGACGCCACTTGCGCGCCCGCCACCTTGGCACCGGGCGTGCCCGTGCCCGACACGCCCGACACTTCGGCCAGTTTCTGGAAACTCTGGCGTGCCTGGCCGCCGAATTCCGCCTGCAGGGTGGCCAGGTTGCGGCCCATGTCCAACTGGCGGCCATGCTCGTCGATCACCTTGAAATTCATGAAGTGATGGGCAGGCAGGGTTTCCGGCTTGAAGTCCGTCGTCAGCACATTGATGGTGATTTGCGTGCGGATGTCGAGGATGATGGCGTCTACAAGATCGCCGCGGCCAAACACGCCCGCTTCATGCACGCGCTCGCAGAATTTCGCCGCATAGTCAGGCAGCGGCACGCAGTGGCGACGCAGCTTTTGCGGCAAGGATTTCAATAGCAGATGCACCTTTTCCTTCAGCATGCCCGGCACCAGCCATTCGCAGCGCTCGCGCGGCAACTGGTTCAGCGCATACAGCGGCACGGATAAGGTCACGCCATCGCGCACGCTGCCCGGCTCGAAGTGGTACGTCAGGCCCATTTCCAGACCCGTCACGGACATGGTTTTCGGGAACAAGTCGGTGGTCACGCCGGCCGCCTCGTGGCGCATCAACTCTTCGCGGTTCAGATACAGCAGCTTCGGGTTCTCGCGCGTGGCTTCCTTGTGCCATTTTTCGAAACCGGCGCCATTGCACACATCAAACGGCAGCAGCTTGTCGTAGAAGGCGGCGATCAGTTCATCGTCGACCAGCACGTCCAGGCGGCGCGACTTGTGTTCAAGGTTTTCAATGTCCTTGACCAGCTTGTGGTTGTGCGCAAAGAACGGTGCGCGCGTGTCGAAGTCGCCGCCGACGAGGGCGTCGCGAATAAAAATTTCGCGCGCTTCCGGCAAATTGAAATTGCCGTAATTGATGCGCCGCTGGCTGTACACCACCAGCCCATACAAGGTCGCGCGTTCCGAGGCCGTCACTTGCGCCGAACGTTTTTCCCAGCGCGGCTCGCCCCACGATTTCTTCAGCAAATGTTCGCCGACTTTTTCCAGCCATTCGGGCTGGATCTGCGCCACGCAGCGCGCATACAATCGCGTGGTGTCGACCAATTCGGCCGCCATGATCCACTTGCCCGGCTTTTTCAGCAGCGAGGAACCGGGCCAGATATGGAACTTGATGCCGCGCGCGCCTAGGTAGCCCGCGCCCGGCTCGTCCTCGCCCTTGAAACCGATATTGCCCAGCAAGCCGGTCAGCAAGGCCATGTGCAGGTTGTCATAGGTGGCCGGTGCCTCATTCAATCGCCAGCCCTGCTCCTTGACGATGGTCAGCAGCTGCGAGTGCACGTCGCGCCATTCGCGCAAGCGCATCTGTGACAGGAAGTTCGTGCGGCAATTGTCCTGCAACTGGCGGTTGGTTTTCTTGTGCTCGATGGCGGACTCGAACCAGCGCCAGATTTTCAGGTAGCTCAAGAATTCCGACTTTTCATCGGCAAACTTCTTGTGCGCCTCGTCGGCCGCCTGCTGGTGCTCCATCGGGCGGTCGCGCGGGTCTTGCACGGACAGGGCCGCGGCGACGATCAGCACTTCCGTCAGACAGGCGTTATCGAGCGCGGCCAGGATCATGCGGCCCACGCGCGGGTCCAGCGGCAGCTTGGCCAGCTTGTTGCCCAGCGGCGTGAGCTGGTTCACCTCGTCAACGGCGCCGAGTTCCTGCAGCAACTGATAACCGTCGGCCACCGCGCGCGCCAGCGGCGGCTCGATGAAGGGGAAGGTCTCCACATCCGTCAGGTGCAAGGACTTCATGCGCAGGATGACGGCGGCCAGCGAGGAGCGCAGAATTTCCGGCTCCGTGAATTTGGGCCGCAGCAGATAATCCTGCTCCTCGTACAAACGGATACACACGCCATCGGCCACGCGGCCGCAGCGCCCGGCGCGCTGGTTGGCGGCCGACTGGGCGATCGGCTCGACCTGCAATTGTTCGACTTTATTGCGGTAGCTGTAGCGTTTCACGCGCGCCAGGCCCGCGTCGACCACGTAACGGATGCCGGGCACGGTCAGCGAGGTTTCCGCCACGTTGGTGGCCAGCACGATGCGGCGCGCATTGCTGGTTTTAAACACGCGCTCCTGCTCCTCGGCCGACAAACGGGCGAACAGCGGCAAGATTTCCACGTGCGGTGGATGGTGCTTGCGCAGCGCTTCGGCGCAGTCGCGAATTTCGCGCTCGCCGGGCAGGAACACCAGCACATCGCCCGAGCCGATGCGGCACAGCTCTTCCACGCCATCGACGACGGCATCCATCAAGTCGCGCTTTTCGCGCGCGGCGGCCGTGCGCTGGCCCGGTTTGTCAGGGTTGGCGGCACCCGGCATGGCCACTTGCTCGCGCTCCACGGGACGGTAGCGCACTTCCACCTGGTACAGACGGCCCGACACTTCGATCACGGGCGCGGGTTTTTCCGGCGTGCCGAAATGGCGCGAAAAGCGTTCCGCATCGATGGTGGCCGAGGTGATGATGATCTTCAAATCGGGCCGGCGCGGCAGCAGCTGTTTCAGGTAACCGAGCAGGAAATCGATGTTCAAGCTGCGTTCGTGCGCTTCATCGATGATGATGGTGTCGTAATTTTTCAACAACGGGTCGGTCTGCGTCTCGGCCAGCAGAATACCGTCCGTCATCAGCTTGACGGAGGCGCCACGGCTCAGGGTGTCGGTAAAGCGCACCTTGAAACCCACGGTTTCGCCCAGCGGCGTACCCAGCTCCTGCGCGATGCGCTTGGCCGTCGAGGAGGCGGCGATACGCCGCGGCTGCGTATGGCCGATCATGCCCTTCTGGCCACGTCCCAGTTCCAGGCAAATCTTCGGCAACTGCGTCGTCTTGCCGGAACCCGTCTCGCCCGAGACGATGATCACCTGGTTTTCCATCAGGGCCTTGGCGATCTCCGCGCGCCGGCCCGAGACGGGCAAGTCTTCCGGATAGGTAATCGGTGGCAGCGGGTTGCGGAAGGCCTTTTCCGCCTCGCAAGAGGCGCGGGCGGCGTCACGGCTCTCGCGCTCTGCGCGGCTGGCCTGCTCATTGCGCGGCGCCTGCCCCTCGCGCGGCGGACGCGGCGCGCGCTGCTGCTGTTGCTGTTTCTGTTGTTCCGTGCGCGGCGGCTGCGGCCTTTGCTGGCTCACGGGCGGGCGCTGGCGGCCCTGCGCAGGCGCGGCGGCAGGCGTGGCAACATCTCCGCTGGCGGGCACATTTGCAACGATGGAAGAAGGGGAAGACTTATTGCTGGCTGAAGACATTGTTTTTTTACAGGTATTTTAAGCGCGCACATCGCGCAGCGAATTATAATGCGCTTAATGGAAAACCCTACCCAATTCGTCCAATGGCTGCGCTCCGTCGCACCCTACATCCACGCCTTTCGCGGCAAGACCTTCGTGGTCGCCTTCCCCGGTGAACTCGTCAGCGCCGGGGCGCTGCAGGTGCTGGCCCATGATTTGTCCCTGCTGCATGCGCTGGACATCAATGTCACCGTCGTCTACGGCTCGCGGCCGCAGGTGGCGGAACAACTGGCCTTGCGCAACGTCGAAGGCCGCTTTCACAACGGCGTGCGCATCACGGACATCGCCGCGCTGGAATGCGCGAAGGAAGCTGCCGGCGAGCTGCGCCTCGATATCGAGGCCGCGTTCAGCCAGGGCTTGCCGAACACACCCATGTCGCATGCGGCCATCCGTATCATTTCCGGCAACTTCATCACGGCGCGCCCGCTGGGCGTGATCGATGGCGTGGACCTGGAACTGACGGGCATCACGCGCAAGGTCGACGCCGAAACCATCCATTCCATCCTCGGTTCGGACGGCCTGGTGCTGCTCTCGCCGCTGGGCTTCTCACCCACCGGCGAAGCGTTCAATCTGACCATGGAAGATGTCGCCTGCAGCGCCGCCATCGCCCTGCATGCGGACAAACTGATTTTCATCACGGAAACACCGATGATGGAAGACGCCACGGGCGTGGAAATCCGCGAACTGTCGTCGCACCAGGCCGAAGCCGTGCTGATGGCCGGCTTCTTGCCGGACGCCACGGCGTTTTATTTAAAGCATTGCGTCAAGGCTTGCCACAACGGCGTCGAGCGCTCCCACATCGTGCCGTTCTCGATGGACGGTTCGGCCCTGCTGGAATTATTTACCCATGATGGCGTGGGCACCATGATCAGCCATGAAAACCTGGAAAGCCTGCGCCAGGCCACCATCGAAGACGTGGGCGGCATCATCAAACTGATCGAACCGCTGGAAGCGGACGGCACTTTGGTGAAGCGGGGCCGCGAGCTGATCGAGCGCGAGATCGATTATTTCTCCGTCATCGAGCATGATGGCGTGATCTTCGGCTGCGCCGCCCTGTACCCGTTCCCCGCACAGAAGATGGCGGAAATGGCATGTTTGACGGTCAACCCGGAAGTGCAAGCCCAGGGCGACGGCGAGCGCATCCTGAAACACATGGAAAACCGCGCCCGTGCCGCCGGCCTGAACAAGCTGTTCGTGCTGACCACGCGCACCTCGCACTGGTTCAAGAAACGCGGCTTCGTACCGGCCACCGTCGACGATTTGCCGAAGGACCGCCAGCATATGTATAACTGGCAGCGCAAATCCCAAGTGCTCATCAAGACACTGTAAAACTGAAAAAGCCCGGCATGCCGGGCTTTTTCTTTACTTACACATCATTACTTGATATTCAACGGCGCAAACGATTTGACCAGGTCATCGAGCGCCTTCAATTGCGCCAGGAACGGTTCCAGCTGGTCCAGCGGCAAGGCGCTGGGGCCGTCGCAGCGGGCGTTGTCCGGGTCAGGATGGGCTTCCAGGAACAGGCCGGCGATGCCGACGGCCAGGCCGGCGCGGGCCAGGTCCGCCACTTGCTGGCGGCGGCCGCCCGAAGCGGCGCCACCGGGATCGCGTTGCTGCAGCGCGTGCGTGACGTCGAAGATGATCGGCAGGTCGTCGCAGGTCTTCTTCATGACGCCAAAGCCCAGCATGTCGACCACCAGGTTGTCGTAGCCGAGGCACGTGCCACGGTCGCACAGGATCAATTGGTCGTTGCCAGCTTCCTTGAATTTCTCGACGATATTGGCCATCTGGCCAGGGCTCAAAAATTGCGGCTTCTTGATGTTGATGACTTTACCCGTTTTCGCCAGGGCCACGACCAAGTCCGTCTGGCGCGCCAGGAAGGCGGGCAATTGCAGCACGTCGACCACTTCGGCCACCTGCTGCGCCTGCCATGGCTCATGCACATCAGTGATCACGGGCACGCCGAACGCCGCCTTCACATCCTGGAAGATGCGCATGCCTTCTTCCAGGCCCGGGCCGCGGTAGGAATGGATCGATGAACGGTTGGCCTTGTCGAAACTGGCCTTGAACACATAGGGAATGCCCAGCTTTTGCGTCACGCGCACATATTCTTCGCAGGCGCGCATGGCGAGATCGCGCGATTCGAGCACGTTGATGCCGCCAAACAGCACGAAGCTGCCTGTATTGCTGACGTCGATGCCATGGACTTTCACTGAGGTCATACGGATTCCATATTAGTTAATTGCTACTACTTGCTTGGACGAGGCGCAGCCAGCGGCTGGCGCGATAAGGCATCTTACTAGCTAGGGCGGCGCAGATCAAATTTGATCCAGCGCAAGGGCGTGGCAAACGGCGCGTGGCCGGGCCGCGACGGCCCCGCGAGGGCAGGCGCAAAGTGCCTTATAATCACGCTTTATCTCTACATTGATTCAGGAGCACAGATGGCCCGCACGATCCACTGCATCAAACTCAACAAGGAAGCCGAAGGACTGGATTTCCCACCATACCCGGGCGAACTGGGCAAGAAGATTTACGAATCGGTATCGAAAGAAGCGTGGGCCGCCTGGCTCAAGCACCAGACCATGCTGGTCAATGAAAACCGTTTGAACCTGGCCGACGCGCGCGCCCGCAAATACCTGGCCACGCAAATGGAAAAACATTTCTTCGGCGATGGCGCCGATGCCGCCATGGGTTACGTGCCCCCTACCGAGTAAGTTTCAAGCATTCCCGCCCGTGGCCGCCGCGTCACGGGCAGTTTCACCTGCGTTTCACGCCCTGCCCCGCCGTTTCACGGCACCGCCTCCCCGTTTCGTCGCACACCGCTCGCCGCCCACGCCGCCGGCTGGCACAGTACGTCCATCGACAACCTCACACCAAGGCGGACACCATGTTGCAGCACATCTTCAGCCACACTCCTTTGTACGTCTGGGCCATCCTGGGCTTTCTCGTGTACCGGGGCGTGCTGGCCAGCCGCGCGCGCGAAGTGACCTTGCGCAAGCTGTGCATCATTCCTCTGGTCATGCTGGCCCTGTCGCTGAGCGGCGTGTACGGCAGCTTCGGCCTGGCCGGCAGCGCGCCATTCGCCTGGGCCGCCGGCGCCCTGGCCGGTGCGGCGCTGGCCTGGACGCTGGCCGATGCGCGCAAGATCGTGGCCATTCCCCAGCGGGGCAGCGTGCAAAGCCCCGGCAGCTGGCTGCCGTTGATCCTGATGATGAGTATTTTTTGCATGAAATATACGGTTGCCGTGACCCTGGCCATCGCGCCGGCCTACGCCCATGCGACCGGCTTCAGCGTACCCGTCTGCCTCGCCTACGGTGGCTTCAGCGGCATCTTCCTCGGGGGCTTGCTGCGCACCGTGAGCGTGTACCGCCAGGCGCACATGACAAGCGGCCCGCAAGGGGCCGCCGTATAAGACAGGTGCCAACGCCGGCGAACGCCGGCTATCATCTTAGTAGGCCAGCGTACGCACGCCTTCGGGCATGCCCAGCAGGCAAACGTTGGCGCCGCGCATGGCGAACAGGCCGACGGCAATGACGCCGACGATCTGGTTGATCTGCTGTTCCAGCGCCACCGGATCGGCGATCTGCAAGCCCAGCACGTCGATGATTTCGCCACCGTTGTCGGTAATGAAGGCTTCCGTGCTGCCCGCTTTCAGGCGCAAGCGGGGCGTGCCGCCCAGCGCGGCCAGCTGGCGCGAGACGGCGGCGCGGGCCATCGGCACCACTTCCACCGGCAGCGGGAAGGCACCCAGCGTATCGACCAGCTTGGAGCCGTCGGCGATACAGACGAATTGTTTCGCTACGGAAGCAACAATCTTTTCACGCGTCAATGCCGCGCCGCCGCCCTTGATCATGGCGCCGCTGGCCGTGATTTCATCGGCGCCGTCGATGTAGACGGCGATCGACTCGACGTCGTTGAGGTCGAAGACGGCAATGCCATGGCCTGCCAGGCGCGCGGCCGTCGCTTCGGACGACGCGACCGTGCCTTTGATGCGGTGCTTGATCTTGGCCAGTTCATCGATGAAAAAATTGGCGGTAGAACCGGTGCCGACACCGATGATTTCACCGTCGACCACATAATCAATGGCGGCGCGGGCTACGGCTTGCTTCAATTCGTCTTGGGTCATGACATTCAGGCTAAAGTGGGGAATGGCGCTATTTTAACGGATTGCCAGCCCGGCTTGCCGGCCATGATGACCGACCATGCCATGAGATACAACAGCTAAGCGGGAAAAACTTACCCTGAGGAAATTCCCCATTCAATTACTCTCTATGGCCTTTAAAATATGCGAAAATGGAATGATCGACCGATATGACGTTTCAGGAATAGCATATGAATCACAGTAAACAGGTACTTGTTGTCGATGACAGCCGGGTTTCACGTTTGATGTCGCACCAGTTCATCCTCAGCAAACATGCCGACTGGCAAGTGATTGAGGCGGCGACGGGTGAAGAAGCCCTGGAAAAAGTCAAGACAGTCAACCCTGTCCTGATATTACTGGATGTCAACATGCCCGGCATGGGCGGCGTGGCGGCGGCGGAACAATTGCGCACGCTGTGTCCGCAAACACACATCATTCTCGTCACGGCGAATGTGCAAAACGCCATCCGCAACCGCGCCAGCGAGCTCGGCGTCGGCTTCATGGAAAAACCGATCACGGAAACCCGCATCCATCAGCTGATCGAATCACTGGGACTGTGAGCATGATCAATCTCTCCGAACTCGAAAACGACGCCCTGGTAGAGATATTCAACATCGGGGTGGGCCATGCGGCCGCCTCGATGAGCGAGATCGTCAATGAAGAAGTGACCATGTCGGTGCCGTCGATCACGTTCCTGAACCGTGCGGACGCGGCCGCCCTGCTGGGCAGCAAGAAGGATGGCGAACGCATCTGCGGCGTCAGCCAGCATTACGATGGCGCCTTCGCCACCGAAGCCATCCTGATGTTCCCGGAAGACAAGAGCCTGGAAATCGTGCGCCTGATGGTGGGCGATGCCATGCCGCTGCAGGAGCTGACGGAGATGGAACAGGAGGCGATGAGCGAAATCGGCAACATCATCCTCAACTCCTGCGTGGGTACCCTGGCCAACCTGTTCGACAGCGAACTGCATGGTTCGCTGCCCCTGTACCACGTGGGCACCAGCGCGGAAATCCTGTCCTCGTTCGGCGGCCGCGATGACGAAGCCGTCGTGCTGATGCTGCATATCGACTTCGTGCTGTCCAAGCACCAGATCCACGGCTATGTCGCCTTCGTGCTCGACCTGTCCGCCTTGCACGACCTGAAACAGCAGGTCAGCCACTATCTGGCCAAGGTCCTGGGACAGGCGTGACGATCATGCCGGATGCCTTACACCGACTCGCCCTGCTCGAAAGCATACTCGGCGCCGTCAACCTGGGCGCCATCGTGCTCGACGAGCAGCACCGCATCGTGCTGTGGAACCACTGGATGGCGCGCCACTCGGCGTGCCGGGCCGACGCCGTGCTGGGGCAGGACTTCTTCGCCGTCTATCCGGAACTGCGGCACAAGCGCATCGATTCCGCCATCACCCAGGCCCTGCGCGACAATTTCCAGTCGCTATTGTCGCAAACCCTGCACAAGGCGCCGTTTGCCCTGTACACGCATGGCGCAAGCGTTAGCGCGGCAGAAGGCGGCGAACGCTTGCAGCAGGCGATCGCCGTCACGCCGATCAACCTACCCGCTTCGCCGCGCCACTGCCTGATCCAGATCAATGATGTCACCATCGCCGTGGGCCGCGAAAAGCTGCTGCGCGAACAGACCATGGTCTTGCGCTCGCAAACGTTTTCCGACGGCTTGACGGGCATTGCCAACCGCCGCCACTTCGACGTGGCGATCGAGAAGGAAATGCGGCGCGCCATGCGCACGGGCAGCCCCCTGTCGCTGCTGATGATCGATATTGACCATTTCAAGGATTACAACGACCATTACGGGCACCAGCAAGGCGACGACTGCCTGATCCGCGTGGCAGCCGAACTGGCCGCCATGCTGCAGCGCCCCACCGACCTGCTGGCACGCTATGGCGGCGAGGAATTTGCCGCCATCTTGCCCGACACGGACGCCGCACAGGCGCTGCGCATGGCCGAGGCGATCCGCGAACGGGCGGCCGAACTGCGCATTGCGCATGCCAAGACGGACCATGAGGTCAAGCACATTACGGTCAGCATCGGCATCGCCACGCAGCACCCGCAGCAGCAACTGCCCATCTCCGCCCTGATCGGCGCCGCCGACCGGGCCCTGTACCTGGCCAAGGGCGCCGGGCGCAACCGTGTGATGGTACAGCCTCTGTAGGAAATACAACGCCCGAAAAAGGATTCCTGTAGACATCTTTACGGCGTGTGCGTAGACTCGTAATTGATTGCAGCAACAACAACAAGAATTTATCTTTGGTATCTATCCATGCGCATGGCCTGCCCATGCGGGACACGGCCAGGAGCGCTTGTGAATCTCGATCCTCCCTTCAAATCCGGCTTGCCGGGTGCTGGCATGGATAGGGCCATGGTCTGCTCTACTGGCTGGACGTGGCCTGGTATGCGCTGAGCGTGTTTTCCAACAGCAGCCAAACAATCTCTTTTTCCTGTTTTTCTTCTTTGCCATCCTGACTTCGTCGTTCCAGCGCGGCTTCGAAGAAGGCGCGCGCGTCCCCCTGGCTCCGGCCGAACTGTTCGCCGGCACCGCCATGTTGGGCGAAACGGACGCGGAACTGTCGCGCCTGCTGCTGCGCGCCACCTTCCTGCTGGCGCCGGACGTGCGCCTGGCCTCGAACACGACACCGTGACAGCGGTATCAGCGCGGCAGCAGGCTGTGGTCGGCAGGGTTGAGCAGGAAGCCTTGCAGGATCTCCTGCAGTTGCGGCAGTTGCGCCACATAGGCGGGAATGCCCAGCTGGCGCGCGCCGAAGTAGTGGGCGATGAGGTCGCCCTGCTGTTCCATGTTGAAGTCGGACAGGACGCCGCCGGCCTGCGCATCGTAGCGGTAGGCGCGCTGCCCGATGTAGCCGCCGCACAGCGCCAGCAGCACGCCATGCAGCAGCACGCTGTAGCCGAGCTGGTACTGCCACACATGCACCATCTCGTGGATGAAGAACAGCTTGCCGCCGTGGCCTTCGCGGGAAAAATCGTCGCGGTACTGGGCCGGCATGAAGTGCAGGCTGCCGCGCGGCGTCATCGCCGTGTTCTGGTCCTGCAAGCCGAATGGTAGAAAGGAGCCGCGCACGACGCGCACGCGCGCATAGTCGATGGCGCCCTGGAAGACGCTGCGGGCCATGGCGGTTTCGCCGATGGTGAGGGGGCGGCGCAAGACTCGCATAGGAAGAAGAGACGAAAGCGCGGCAGGCAGGCAAGCCTGCCGCGCCGGTACCGCTTACGCCAGGCGAAGACCGCTGGCTGCTTTCGCGATTTCCGTGATGCGGTCCCAGTTGCCGGCCGCGATCGCATCTTTCGGCGTCAGCCACGAGCCACCCACGCAGGCGACGTTCTTGCATGCCAAAAATTGCGACGCCGTCTCTTGCGAGATGCCGCCCGTCGGGCAGAAGGTGATGTCCGGCAGCGGGCCGTAGAGGGCGTTGAGCATGCCGATGCCGCCGGCCGGCACGGCCGGGAACAGTTTCAGCTGCTGGAAGCCGTTTTCACGCGCCGCCATCACTTCGCCTGGCGTCATCACGCCTGGCAGCAGCGGCAGGCCGCTGCTTTTCGCCGCCGCCACCAGGGCCGACGTCAGGCCTGGCGAGACGCCGAAGACGGCGCCCGCATCGCGCGCCTGGGCGAATTCCTCGGGGCGGGTCAGGGTGCCGACGCCGACGATGGCGCCCGGCACGGCCGACATGGCGCGGATCGCTTCGAGGCCGTGCTTGGTGCGCAGGGTCACTTCCAGCACGCGGATGCCGCCCGCCACCAGCGCGCGCGCCAGCGGTACGGCGTGTTCAGGATCGTCGATCGCAATCACGGGGATCACGCTCGAAGTGCGCATAATTTCCAGTAGTGTCATGGTCATCTCTTATTTCCTAGCCAAAAAGTCTTCATCGGAACCCGGTACGGTATCACCGACATTGTCGGCGTCGTGCAAGGCGACGGTGGTGGGAATCGGCGACGGCAGGCCGAAGGTGGTAGCACCCTCTTCCGCCGCGCTGACGGTGGAACGGAACATGGAAAACAGCTCGCGGCCCATGCCGACGTGGTTCGGCGACAGGTCGGTCGTGACCAGCGAACGGGCGTGCCAGACATCGGCCGGCACCAGCGCCTCGAGCACGCCGGTAAACGCGTCGAGGCGGATGATGTCGCCGTCGCGCACCAGGCCCAGCGGGCCGCCGGCGAGGATTTCAGGCGAGACGTGGATGGCCGCCGGCACCTTGCCCGACGCGCCCGACATGCGGCCATCGGTGACCAGCGCCACGTGGCGACCCGCATCCTGCAGGTTGGCCAGCGCGGGCGTCAGCGCATGCAGTTCCGGCATGCCGTTGGCGCGCGGGCCCTGGAAGCGCAGCACGGCGACGAAGTCGCGGTCCAGGGTGCCAGCCTTGTAGGCATTCATGAACTCTTCCTGCGAATTGAACACCAGGGCAGGCGCTTCGACCGTGCGGTGCTGCGGCTTGACGGCCGAAACCTTCATCACGGCGCGACCCAGGTTGCCTGCGACGAGGACCATGCCGCCGTCCGGCGCGAACGGGTTCGACGCCGGGCGCAGCACGTTTTCGTCGGCGCTGGCGGCCGGTGCGTCTTTCCAGAAGACCTTGCCGTCTTCGCCGAGGAACGGTTCCATGCAGTGCGCGCGCAAGCCGTGGCCCAGGATGGTGTTGACGTCCTCGTGCAGCAGGCCCGCATCGAGCAGTTCGCGGATCAGGTAACCGGTGCCGCCGGCCGCGTGGAAATGGTTCACGTCGGCGTCGCCGTTCGGGTAGATGCGCGTGAGCATCGGTACGATGGCCGACAGTTCATTGAAATCGTTCCAGTCGATGACGATGCCGGCCGCCTTGGCGATGGCCACCAGGTGCAAGGTGTGGTTGGTCGAACCGCCCGTGGCCAGCAAGCCCACGACGGCGTTGACGATACATTTCTCGTCGACGATATGGCCGACTGGCAAGTAATTGGTGCTTTGCGCCGTGATGCCGGCAGCGCGCTGGGCGGCAGCTTTGGTCAGCGCATCGCGCAGCGGCGTATTCGGCGTGATGAAGGCGGCGCCCGGCAAGTGCAAGCCCATCACTTCCATCAGCATCTGGTTGCTGTTTGCGGTACCGTAGAAGGTACAGGTACCGGCGCCATGATAGGCTTTCGATTCACCTTCGAGCAAGTCTTCGCGCGTGGCCTTGCCTTGTGCATACAGCTGGCGCACCTTGGCTTTTTCCTGGTTCGACAGACCCGACGTCATCGGACCGGCCGGCACGAAGACGGCGGGCAAGTGGCCGAAGTGCAGCGCGCCGATCAACAGGCCCGGCACGATCTTGTCGCACACGCCCAGGTACAGGGCCGCATCGAACATATTGTGCGACAGCGCCACGGCCGTCGACATGGCGATGGTGTCGCGCGAGAACAGCGACAGTTCCATGCCTGGCTGGCCTTGCGTCACGCCATCGCACATGGCAGGCACGCCACCGGCGAACTGGGCTACAGCGCCCACTTCGCGCACGGCTTGCTTGATGATCTGCGGGAAGCCTTCGAACGGCTGGTGCGCCGACAGCATGTCGTTGTATGAAGAAACGATGGCCACGGACGGCTTCTTGTATTCTTTCAGCGACAGCTTGTCGTTGACGGGAAAGGCGGCAAAGCCGTGCGCCAGATTGGTGCACGACAGGGCGCCGCGCTGCACGCCCTGGATGCGGGCCGCATCCAGATGCGCCAGGTAGGCGCCGCGCGATGGCCGGCTGCGCGCGATGATGCGCGCTGTTACGGATTCGACTACTGGATGCAGCGCCATATGGATTTCCTTAAAAATGAGTATTTCGTGAAATTTTACTACAAAATAGTGAAGTAGAAGCACTCTTGCATGGGCCAACAACAGAAATATGCCACAAATTGCGGCGCATCAAAGCCAAGCCAGGCAATATCGCGTATCCGCAGCGGCCAACAGATCCCTTGTATGTGCCTGCTGCAATCGCTAAAAAAAGCACAACAAAATCGGCTTCACTTCACAAACTGTAGTGAAATTACGTTTTTGTGATGTATTATTCTCATACCAACGCCGGATCCGCTGTTCGCCACGCCGAACACACCGCGCTCCCTTCAACCGAGACAAGCACCCAAGCCGACCGCCATGCGCCAGCCAGCACCTACTCCTGCCATCACCGCCACCGCCAGTTTCCAGTCCCTGCAAGCGCACAGCGCCAGCCTGCGCGAAGTGCATCTGCGCCAGCTGTTCGCTCTTGACCCCGCACGTTTCTCGACGATGACGGTCGATGCTGCCGGCCTGCTGCTCGATTACTCGAAGAACCGTGTCGACGCCACCGCCATGACGCTGCTGATGGACCTGGCGCGCGAACGCGGCGTGGAAGCGCAGCGCGAAGCCATGTTCACTGGCGAGAAAATCAATCTTACCGAACATCGGGCTGTTCTGCATACCGCCTTGCGCGCGCCACGCGGCACGAAGCTGGTGGTCGATGGCCAGGATATCGATGCCGACGTGCAAGATGTGCTGCAACGCGTGAAGGCGTTTACGGACAAGGTACGCAATGGCAGCTGGCTCGGCTACACGGGCAAGCCAATCTGCGACATCGTCAACATCGGCATCGGCGGCTCGGACCTGGGTCCGAAAATGGCTTGCCTGGCGCTGCGCTCGTATGCCAATCCGGGCCTGGAAATGCATTTTGTGTCCAACGTCGACGGGCACGACATGGAAGCGACCCTGTCCAAGGTCGATCCGGAAACGACCCTGTTCATCGTGGCCTCGAAAACCTTCGTCACCGCTGAAACCATGCTTAACGCCAACACGGCGCGTGCCTGGTTCCTGCTCGAAGGCGAAGAAAAGGACCTGGCGCAGCACTTCGTGGCCGTCTCGACCAACACGCAAGCCATCGTCGACTTCGGCATTTCGCCGGACAATATGTTCCCGTTCTGGGACTGGGTCGGTGGCCGCTATTCCGTCTGGTCGTCGATCGGCCTGGCCGTGGCGCTGTCCGTGGGTTTTGAATACTTCAGCGATTTCCTCGCCGGCGCGCATGCGATGGACCAGCACTTCCGCCAGGCCCCGCTGGAACAGAACATGCCCGTGGTGCTGGCCATGGTGGGCTTCTGGAACCGCCAGTTCCTCGATTGCGGCTCCGTTTCCATCGCGCCCTACCACCAGGATCTGAGCCGCTTCGCCGCCTATTTGCAACAGCTGGACATGGAAAGCAATGGCAAGCGCGTCACCAAGGATGGCGTGCCCGTCGACGTGCCCACCGGCCCCGTCATCTGGGGTGATTGCGGCACGAATGCGCAGCACGCGTATTTCCAGCTGCTGCACCAGGGAAGCGATATTACCCCCATCGACTTCATCGCCGCCCTGCGCGCCACGCACGATTTGCCGGGCCACCACGACGCCCTGCTGGCCAACTGCTTCGCCCAGTCGGAAGCCTTCATGACGGGCAAGACGGGCGAAGAAGTGCGCGCCGACCTGCAGGCGCAAGGCTTGCCGGAAAGCGAAATCGAGGCACTGGTGCCGCACAAGACCTTCCCCGGCAACCGTCCCAGCAACACCATTTTGATGGACCAGCTGACCCCGACCACCCTCGGCGCCCTGATCGCGCTGTACGAACACAAGACCTTTGTGCAGGGCGTCTTGTGGAACGTCAACAGTTTTGATCAGTGGGGCGTGGAACTGGGCAAGGTGCTGGCGAAGAAAATCCAGGCCGAACTGACGGGCGAAGCCCGTCCCGACCACCACGACAGCTCGACCAATGGCTTGATTGCCCTGGCGAAAGCCGCCAAAGCGGCGTATTAATTTAATTGAGGTTTATGAATATTTACGAAATCAAAGTAGTCAGCGACAAGCCCATGCAAGTGGGCGAATGCCCGCTATGGCATGGCAAGGAAGCGGCCCTGTACTGGGTCGACATCGATGGCCGCGCCGTGCACCGTTTGCACCCGGCCAGCGGCAAGCATGAACAGTGGAGCATGCCGACGGAACCATCGGCGCTGGCCATCAACGCCGGCGGCGGCCTGATCGTGGCCTTGCGCAGCGGCTTTGCCCACCTCGACACGAAGACGGGCAGCCTGGCGGAAATCGCCGCGGCACCGTTCGATATGGCCACCACGCGCTTCAACGATGGCAAGGTCGACCCTGCCGGCCGCTTCTGGGTCGGCACGATTTTCGAGCCGCGCAGCGCCGATGCGGCGGAAATGTTCGTGCTGGAAAAGGGACAAGTACGCAAGGTCTGGTCCGGTGGCATGACGGTATCGAATGGCCTGGGCTTTTCCCCGGACGGGCGCACCATGTACCACGCCGATACCACCACGCACCGCATCGACCGCTTTGATTTCGACGCGGCCACGGGAACCATTTCCGAGCCACAGCCATTCCAGCGCTTTTCCACGGACAAGAAAGCCTTTGATTACGGCGGACGCCCGGACGGCGCGGCCGTCGACAGCGAAGGCAATTACTGGTCGGCCATGTTTGAAGGCGGCAAGATTTTACGCTTCGCCCCCGATGGCCATCTGCTCGGTGAAATTACCGTGCCCGTACGCTGCCCCACCATGCTGACGTTTGGCGGCCCCGACCTGCGCACCTTGTACATCACCAGCGCCAGCCACAACCGTTCCGCCGCCGAACTCGCCGACCACCCGTTGAGCGGCCACGTGCTGTCCGTGCGCGTGGACGTGGCGGGCCAGCCGGAAACGCCGTACCAGGCGTAACACGGCCAGGCATGAAAAAGCGCCAGCACCCGCGAGGGTCCGGCGCTTTTTTAACGCTCACGTAGGTCGGATTAGCGGGGCAAGGCCCCGCGTAATCCGACAACAGTGTTGGCCATGGTGGCGTCGGATTACCGCGCCAGCACTTTGCGGATGGTGTCAGCCAGTTCCGCTGCCACGAATTTCGCCACATAACCATCGGCCCCCACGCCCTTGACATGGTCTTCGTTGGTCGAGCCCGTCAGCGACGAGTGGATCACCACGGGGATGTTGGCGAAGCGGCCATCGTTCTTGATGTTACGCGTGAGTGTAAAACCATCCATTTCCGGCATTTCCAGGTCGGTCAGCACCAGCGCGACCTTGTCTTTCGCCGTCTTGCCTTCGGTCGCCGCCTGGGCCGAGATCGCCTGCAGGCGTTCCCACGCTTCCTTGCCCGTCTTGGTCATGATGAAGGGCACGCCCATCGCTTCGAGGCCCTTCTCGATCAGCGAGCGGGCCAGCGAGGAATCGTCGGCCGCGAGGATCACGGCGCCGGCAGGCAAGCGCACTTGCGGGCCGATACTGTTCTTGTCCACGTCCGGGTCGCCCGACGGCAGCACGTCGCGCAGGATTTGCTCCACGTCGAGCACTTGCGCCAGGCGCGTCTTGTCCGTGTCGCCATCGAGGCGCGCGATGCTGGTGACGAGGCCGCCACCGACGCTCGATTCGGCCGACAGCACCTGATTCCATTCCAGGCGCACGATTTCATCGACCTCTTCCACGGCAAACGCCTGTGTCGAGCGGGCAAATTCGGTCACCATCAGGATCTTCAAGCCGCTGCTCTTGCAACCGACCGCCATCGGCAAGTCGATCACGGGGACGATCTGGCCGCGGATATTGACCACGCCCAGCATGTGCGGGTGCGACCCGGCCACCGCCGTAATGGCCGGCATCTCCATGATTTCGCGTACCTTGAACACATTGATGCCGAACAGTTCGCGGCTGGTCGAGTGATCGCTGGTGCCCAGCTTGAACAGGAACAGTTCGAATTTGTTGTTGCCTGTCAGGCTGGTGCGTTCATCGACATCTTGCTGCATTGAATTCATTGTGTCCCCTTAAGCCGTCTTGTAAAGTTAAGTCTGCCTACCCGTGATGCTGCGAACAGTGCGGACTGCACGTCGCACAGACGTCGGATGGCGGGTTCGGGGCATGGCCGGCGCTAACGGTGCAGTGTAGTACAACCAATAGTTGCTATCGATTTCAGCTTGAATTATACGTTTTTTTACTTTCCTTAAAGCTACTTTACGCTGCTATCGGCGATCCTGACAGCATTTCTTGATTTGCTTGTTGCTACAGCGCAAATGATGACGGAGAGAACTGAAAATTTCCCTGGCAACCATGGTTGCTTTGAAAAGCCCTGCGCCAAGCGTGACGGCGTACCTGCGCCAGCGAACGGCATATAATGGTCTCGCCAGCACTGCCTGCCAGCATACCGGGCAAAACTGCGACGCCGATGAATGGAATGTAGTAAAATTTCTTGCAATTGCCGGTTCTACGTAGTAAATTTACACCACGGAATATAGTAACGACAGACTGGCACTTCCGGTCGGCCTCCTCCCCGCTCCGGCTCTTTTACTTTTGCGACGACACTCACTTATGGCACTTACCGATTTTGACCTGGTCCTGTTTGGCGGCAGCGGCGATTTAGCAATGCGCAAGTTACTGCCTGCAATGTATGCGCGCGACGTCGCGAACGATTTGCCGCCGACGGCGCGCATCATCTGTGTGGGCCGCCAGGACAGCGGCCAGGATGCCTTCCTGAAGATGGTAGAGACCAACTCGCGTCCCCACATCAAGGCCAGCACCCTGAATGCCGCCACCTGGAGCAAATTCTGCGCGCGCATCGTGTATGTGTCGCTCAACGCCAGCGATGCGGCCACGTACGCGCCGCTGGTCGAAGCGCTGCGCGGCGATGCCGAGCTGACGCGCGTGTACTACCTGGCCACGCCGCCGCACTTGTTTGCCTTGATCTGCGACAACCTGGAAGACAATGGCCTGGTCACGCCGAATTCGCGCGTGGTGCTGGAGAAGCCACTGGGCCGCGACCTGGCCAGCGCCAAACAGATCAATGCCGAAGTGGGCAAGGTCTTCCAGGAATCGCAGATCTACCGCATCGACCATTACCTGGGCAAGGAAACCGTGCAGAACTTGCTGGCCCTGCGCTTCGGTAATATCCTGTTCGAACCGCTGTGGCGCCGCGAATGGATTTCCGACGTGCAGATCACCATCGCGGAAAAGCTGGGCGTGGGCAACCGCATGGGTTACTACGACACCTCGGGCGCGCTGCGCGACATGCTGCAGAACCACTTGCTGCAACTGCTGTGCATCGTCGCCATGGAACCGCCGACCTCGATCGCGCCGGACGCCGTGCGCGATGAAAAGCTGCAAGTGTTGCGCTCGCTGAAAAAATTCACGCCCACCACCCTGGCGCAAAACATCGTGCGCGGCCAGTATCGCGCCGGCCACGTCGATGGCGCCACCGTGCCGAGCTACCGCGACGAGCCGGACGCCCCTGAACATTCGCGCACCGAAACCTTCGTTGCGCTGAAGGCGGAAATCGACACCTGGCGCTGGGCCGGCGTGCCGTTCTACCTGCGCACGGGCAAGCGCATGGCCGACAGCCTGGCCGAAATCGTCGTGCGCTTCAAGCAGATTCCGCACTCGATCTTCAACCAGCCCACGTCCAGCTTCCAGCCGAATTGCCTGGTGATCCGTTTGCAGCCGGATGAAGGCTTGCGCATGAACCTGATGGCGAAAACCCCGGGCGACGGCATGCGTTTGAAACCGGCGGAACTGGAACTCGATTTCCGCGAATCGTTCAAGACGCCGCGCATGGACGCCTACGAGCGCCTGCTGCTTGACGTCTTGCGCGGCCAGCTGACCCTGTTCATGCGCGGCGACGAACTGGAAGCGGCCTGGGAATGGGTCGAGCCGATTCTCGACAACTGGGAACAGAACGACAGCGCGCCGATTCCGTATACGGCCGGCACCTGGGGCCCGGCCGCGGCCAGCGCCCTGATCGGCCGCGATGGCTTGCAGTGGCGTGAAGAAGCCTTACCTGAGGATTAACAGGCAAGACAAGGGCCTGCCCGCAGATGGGCAGGCCCTTTACCTATTATCCCCACACTCCTGAACACCTACCAGAAGACTACCCTGATGCTGCTTGATTCCATCCGCACCCAGCTCGATTCACTCTCCAAGTCGGAGAAGAAGGTCGCGCTGGCCGTGCTTGACCAGCCGAACCAGACGGTCAGCCAGAACATCACGGCGCTGGCGAAAAGCGCGCAGGTGTCGGAACCGACCGTGGTGCGCTTTTGCCGCACGCTGGGCTATGACGGCTGGCATGAATTCAAGCTGAAACTGGCGCAGGGCCTGGCCCTGGCCATGCCGGGCGCGAACGAGCAGCCGGCGCAGGACGACCTGGCGGCCGACCTGGTGAATAAAATCTGCAGCCGCTCGATCAACACCCTGCTCGACCTGCGCAACAACCTGAACCCGGAAGCGATCCAGCGCGCGCTCGACATCCTGTCGCGCGCCAGCAAGATTGAATTCTACGGCCAGGGCACCTCCGGTATCGTGGCGGCCGACGCGCAGCACAAGTTCTTCCGCTCGGGCGTGCCGACGGTGGCCTACAGCGATCCGAACATCCACAGCATCGCCGCGGCCCTGCTGCGCGGCGGCGACTGCCTGGTGGCCATCTCGCAGCGCGGCAACAGTCCCGCCCTGGTGCGCTCCGTGAAACTGGCGCGCCGCGGCGGCGCCGACGTCGTCGTGCTGGCCCCATCGGGCACGCCGCTGGCCGACCTGGCGACGGTGCTGATCCCGATCGACCTGGTCTTCAACACCGACCCCTACACCCCGATTTCAGCCCGCCTGGCCTACCTGGTGGTGATCGACGTGCTGGCCGTGGGCCTGGCCCTGCAGCGCGGGCCTGAATTCCGCAAGAAGATGCAGAATGCACAGAAGGCCTTGCAGGAATTCGACATGCAGTTCGATTCCTTTATTGGCTAGGTCGCAGAAATCCGGGGTCTGACCCGCCGGGTCTGACCCCGGCTCTCAGTTTTGGCTTACCGCCACCGCATTTCTTCCGCACCAAAAGGACTGAGCCGCGCCCCGGATTATGTACAATAGTCCGGCAAGCCCATTCACTCTTTCCCGTGCAGCCATGAACCAACTCGAACAACTGAAGCAATTTACTACCGTGGTGGCCGACACCGGCGACTTCCAATCGATTCAGGCCTACACGCCGCGCGACGCGACGACGAACCCGTCGCTGATCCTGAAGGCCGTGCAGAAGGATGAATACAAGCCGCTGCTGGAAAAGGCCGTGCGCGACCATCCGCACGCCTCCAACGCCGAAATCATCGACCGCCTGCTGATCGCGTTTGGCGAGGAAATCCTGCAAATCATCCCCGGCCGCGTCTCCACCGAAGTCGATGCGCGCCTGTCATTCGACACGGATGGCACGGTGGCCAAGGGCCGCGACCTGATCGCCCTGTATTCGAACGCCGGTATTCCACGCGAGCGCGTGCTGATCAAGATCGCCTCCACCTGGGAAGGCATCCGCGCCGCCGCCATCCTGGAAAAGGAAGGCATCCGCTGCAACATGACTCTGCTGTTCTCGCTGGCGCAGGCCATCGCCTGCGCCGAAGCGGGCGCGCAACTGATTTCGCCCTTCGTCGGCCGCATCTACGACTGGTACAAGAAATCGACGGGCATCGATTACATGGGCGCGGAAGATCCGGGCGTGCAGTCGGTCCGGCGCATCTACAACTACTACCGCAAGTTCGGCTACAAGACCGAGGTGATGGGCGCGAGCTTCCGCAACACCTCGCAAATCCTCGAACTGGCCGGCTGCGACCTGCTCACCATCAGCCCCGACCTGCTGCAAAAGCTGGCCGACAGCGATGCCCCCGTAGAGCGCAAGCTGAGCGCCGAAGCGGCGCCATCGACCAACATCGTGCACATGTCGCTCAACGAAGAAGCCTTCCGTTTCATGATGAATGAAGACGCGATGGCGACGGAGAAGCTGGCCGAAGGCATCCGCGCGTTCTGCGTCGATTCCGGCAAGCTGAAACAGATGATCGCGGCGCTGCGTTAATCGCCTATGCCCACCGCAAAAAGCGGCGTGCGTGCACTGCACTGCGCCGCTTTTTTGTCGTCTCGCTCTCGCCCGCCCGCGTGAAAGCGAGCGCCAGGCGGGCGATCTGTAGCATGGGCATGGCTGCAACAGTGAGCAAAACAGACCATTTTTTTCGTTTACCT
The DNA here is from genome assembly GCF_006517255.1 of Janthinobacterium tructae. Classification (NCBI taxonomy): domain Bacteria; kingdom Pseudomonadati; phylum Pseudomonadota; class Betaproteobacteria; order Burkholderiales; family Oxalobacteraceae; genus Janthinobacterium; species Janthinobacterium tructae. Next base: position 2,864,297 of record NZ_CP041185.1, read on the forward strand.
CTTGGTCACTTATCAGTGCATACTATGTCGCACAGGCAACTTCAATCCCTCTGCGACAGGAGTCTAACCATGCATGCCCTCTCCCACCTTCGTATCGGCACCCGCCTGGCGGCAGGCTTCGCGCTGGTACTGCTGCTGTCCGTGATTTCCACTTCGTACGCGCTGTACAGTGCCCGCGTGAATGCCGAAGCGACCCGGGAAATGATGGAAAAACCGCTGGCCAAGGAACGTCTGGTATCAGACTGGTATGTGCTGATTTACTCGGCCATCGCGCGCACCTCGATGATCGCCCGGAGCACGGATGAAACCCTGTCGGGCGTGTTTGCCGAGACCATCGCCGACAGCACCAAACAAGGCAGCGAGCTGCTGAAGAAAATCGAAACCCTGCTCGTCAGTGAGGAAGAAAAGGCCATCTTCAAGGCCTCCATCGTGGAACGCGTCAAATACCAGGATGCCAAGACCGAGGTGATGGACGCGCGCAAGGGCGGCAACGCGGCCCTGGCGGAAAGTACATACCGCGACAGCTTCGCCCCCGCCGCCACCAGGTACCAGAACAATGTCAAGGCCCTGCTGGCGCAGCAGCGCCAGGCCATCGACGCCACGGCGCACGCGATCGAGGCTGCCAATGCGCGCAGCTTCACCCTGTTGTTGCTGCTGTGCGCGCTGGTGGTGCTCCTGGGCAGCGTCTGTGCCTGGCTGATCACGCGTTCGATCACCGCGCCCCTGCAGGCGGCCGTGAAGGTGGCCGAGACGGTCGCCGCGGGCGACTTGCGCACGCATTTCGGCACGGCGGCCAGCGATGAAATCGGCGACCTGATGCGCGCGCTGCACGGCATGAACGAGGCACTGCGCAAGGTGGTGTCGGAAGTGCAGACGGGTACCAACGCCATCGCCACGGCATCGGGCGAAATCGCCGCCGGCAACCAGGATCTGTCGGCGCGCACGGAGCAGCAGGCCAGTTCGCTGGAAGAGACGGCGTCGTCGATGGAAGAATTGACCAGCACCGTGAAGCAGAATGCGGACAATGCGCGTCAGGCCAACCAGATGGCGGTCGCCGCGTCCAGCGTGGCCGAACGGGGCGGCGACATCGTCAGCCAGGTGGTCGACACCATGGGCGCCATCGACACGGCGTCGACGAAAATCGTCGACATCATCGGCGTCATCGACGGCATCGCCTTCCAGACGAATATCCTGGCCTTGAACGCGGCCGTCGAGGCGGCGCGCGCCGGCGAACAGGGGCGCGGCTTTGCCGTCGTAGCCACGGAAGTGCGCAGTCTGGCGCAGCGCTCGGCGGCAGCGGCGCGCGAAATCAAGGCCCTGATCGGCGACTCGGTGGAACAGGTCAACAACGGCACGCGGCTGGTACAACAGGCCGGCAGCACCATGAGCGAAGTGGTCGACAGCGTGCGCCACGTCACCGACATCATGGCCGAGATCACCGCCGCCAGCGCCGAGCAAAGCATGGGGATCGACCAGGTCAACCAGGCCATCGCGCAAATGGACCAGGTAACGCAGCAAAATGCGGCCCTGGTGGAAGAAGCGGCGGCAGCGGCCGAAAGCATGCAGGACCAGGCGGCGCGCCTGGCGCAAGTGGCGGCCGGCTTCCAGCTCGAACATGTGACGCCGGCAGTGGCGCCGGTACGCGCCACGCGGCCGGCCAGAACCGCCAGCGCCGCCACGCCGCGGCTGGCAACGCGGCGCCCGTCCCAGGCGACGGCCAGCAAGCCGGCCGCACCCAAGGCTGCCGGTGCTGCGGCACGCAAAACGCCATCGCACGTCGCCGGCGAGCAGGACTGGGAAGAGTTTTAAGCCTGCGGTGTCAAGCCCTGCTTCAAGCGCCGTGCCGGCGGCGGCAAGGCGCTTGAAACTATTTGACAGCGGCGCCAGGGGCGCCGATACTGGTTTCAGGTGGGACTGGCGCGCCACCGCAACATGAGACAGCCGGCGCCTTCAGGGAGAGACCATGCGCCCCTATCATGTTTGCACCTCTTGCTTCATGCGCCTGCTTGCCATCCTCCTCTGCGCCGCGCTGGCCGCCTGTGCCGCCGCACCGCCCGCCAGCTTGCCGCCCGTCTTCAACGATAGCGATTTTGCGCCGGCCAGCGCCATCGATGCCGGCCAGGTCTTCGCCCTCAGCGACGCCATGCGCCAGTATGTGCAGACGCAAGTGCGGCAAACGACGCGCAACGGCAATCCCCGCATGGCGCTGTACGAGGCGCTGTACGACAAATCCAGGCTGAAACTCGAATACGATGCGGCCATGACCCGCAATGCACGCGAAACGTTTGAGGCGCGCAGCGGCAACTGCCTGTCGCTGGTGATCATGACGGCGGCGCTGGCGCATGAATTGGGCTTGCAGGTGCGCTACCAGGAGGTACTGGGCGAAGAAAGCTGGAGCCGCAGCGGCGACATGTATTTTGTCGCCGGCCACGTCAACCTGGTGCTGGGCCAGCGCCTGGGCGACAACCCGAATGACTACGACGCCAAGGGCTTGATGGTGATCGACTTCCTGCCGTCCGGCGACGTGGCGGGCTACCGCACGCGCGAAATCAGCGAAGCGACGGTGCTGGCCATGTACATGAACAACCGCGCCGCCGAAACCATGAGCAAGGGCCAGCTGGACCAGGCATACTGGTGGGCCAGGGCGGCCCTCCTGCAGGACCCCTCGTTCAGCGGCGCCTACAACACCCTGGGCGTGATCCAGTTCCGCCATGGCGACCTGGCGCAGGCGCGGCGCACGCTGGCCCATGCGCTGATGCGCACGCCGGACAACACGGTGCTGCTGTCGAACCTGGCGCAGGCGCTGGAAGCGTCCGGCCTGCCCGATGAAGCACTGCCGCTGCGCCGGCGCCTGCTGGCACTGCAGCCGCAGCCCCCGTTCCACTACTTCAACCTGGGCAAGGCGGCCATGCAGCAAAACGATTACGTACAGGCGATCCGCCTGTTTTCACGCGAAATCGTACGCGATCCGTACTACCATGAATTCCACTTCTGGCTGGCGCAGGCGTATGCGCGCCTGGGCCAGCTCGCGCAGGCGGACCGGCAGCTGGAACTGGCGATGGACAACAGCACCACGCGCAGCGAGCACGGGCTGTATGCGGCCAAGCTGCAGCGCCTGCGCACCCTCAGCACGCATTAATCTTCCAGGAACATCTGCTGCAGGTCATTCAGGAAGCACAATCCCCGTTCCGTCGGGCGGATGACCTGGTGGTCGCGGTACAGCAAGCCTTTCGCTTCGGCCGCATTCAGCGGCTGCTCGATGGCGTTGATGGCCAGGCCCGTGCGCTCGGCGAACAGGTTCGGCGAAAAGCCCTGCGTCAGGCGCAGGGTATTGAGCATGAATTCAAAACCCATCTCCTCGCGCGCCAGCTCGCGCTCTTCCTGCACCGGCTTGCCGGCCAGTACGGCGTCCATGTAGGCGCGCGGCTGCTTGTAGCGGGCCTGACGCAAGACGCGGTGCGGGAACGAGATTTTCGAGTGCGCGCCCGCGCCGATGCCCAGGTAGTCGCCGAACTCCCAGTAATTGCGGTTGTGGCGCGCCTGGCGGCCCGGCTGCGCATAGGCCGACACTTCGTAGCGGCCGTAACCGGCCTGCGCCGCGCGCTCAGCCACCATGTCGGCGATGTCGGCGCTGGCGTCGTCGTCCGGCAGCGCGGGCGGATACTTGGCGAACAGGGTGTTCGGTTCCAGCGTCAGGTGATACAGCGACAAATGCGGCGGCGCGAACGACAGCGCCGTTTCCAGGTCCTGCTGCGCCTCGGCCAGGGTTTGCGTGGGCAGCGCGTACATCAGGTCGAGATTGAAATTGTCGAAATTGGCGTGCGCGATGTCCACCGCGCGGCGCGCTTCGTTGTCGTCATGGATGCGCCCCAGCGCCTGCAAATGGCGGCCATTGAAGCTCTGGATGCCGATCGACAGGCGGTTGATGCCGCTGGCCCGGTAAGACTTGAATTTTTCCGCCTCGAAGGTGCCCGGATTGGCTTCCATGGTGATTTCACAATCGGGCTCCAGTGGCAGCAGCGTGCGCACGTCCGACATCAGCCGGTCCAGCCCCGCCGCCGACATCAGGCTGGGCGTGCCGCCGCCGATGAAAATGGTGTGGATCTTGCGGCCCCAGATCAGCGGCAGCGCCATTTCCAGGTCCAGCCGCAGGGCCGCCAGGTACTCCGCTTCCGGCAAGTCACCGCGCACCTCGTGCGAATTGAAATCGCAATACGGGCATTTTTTCACGCACCACGGGAAATGGATGTACAGCGACAGCGGCGGCAGGGCCGTCAAGTTCAGCGCGCCCGGCTGCAGGTACTTCAGGGCCGCCCCGGCCGCGCCGGAAATGCCTTCCTGCGGTGCGGGAGCGGTATTCTGCCTGAGTGCCGACTTGGCAACGGCGCCCACCAGTTTGATCGGGATCATCGCAGCTTTTCCACCAGCGCGCGCAGGGCCTGGCCACGGTGCGACAGCGCGTTCTTTTCATCGGCCGTCAGTTCGGCTGCGCACTTGCCCAGCGCGGGAATGAAGAAATGCGGATCGTAGCCGAAACCGCCGTTGCCGCGCGGTGTGGCGATCATCTCGCCATTCCAGCGGCCGTCGGCGATCACCGGTTGCGGGTCGTCCGCATGGCGCACGTACACCAGCACGCAGTAGTAATACGCGGACTTGTCGGCATGCGCTTCCAGGTCGGCGATCAGTTTGGCGCTGTTGGCGGCATCCGATTTCGGCTCGCCCGCATAGCGGGCCGAATACACGCCCGGTGCGCCACCGAGCGCATTGACGCAGACGCCGGAATCGTCGGCCAGCGCCGGCAAGCCCGTCAGGCGCGACGCATGGCGCGCCTTTTGCAGCGCGTTTTCAACGAAGGTGTGGAATGGTTCGTCGCTTTCCGGCACGGCATACTCGCCCTGGGCGTGGACGGAAAAACCGATGCTCGATAGCAGCTCGTTGAATTCCTTGAGCTTGCCGGCGTTGTTGGAGGCGAGGATGAGGCGTTGGGTCATGTCAGTAGTCCGGTTGAAGTGCCGACATTGTAAACCTTTTGCGCCCCCCTCACCGCGCCCCGCCGCCGCGCTCAACAGCCGCAGGTGTGGGCTTTTTGCCCGGCGCGGCGGGCAATGACATGTAAATCTATGTAAAGATTACATGCCGAGCGCCTGCTTTTGCAGGGCGATCAGGTCGGCGATGCCGCCCTGCGCCAGGTCCAGCAAGCGGTTCATGCCGGCGCGGTCGAAGGCGGCGCCTTCGGCCGTGCCCTGCACTTCGATGAAGTGGCCCGCTTCCGTCATCACCACGTTCATGTCCGTGTCGCAGCCCGAGTCTTCCACATAGTCGAGGTCCAGCACCGGCATGCCCTGGTAGACGCCCACCGAGATGGCGGCGACAAAGCTTTTCACGGGGATGGCGGTGATCGCGCCGCGCGCCTGCAGCTGGGAAAACGCGTCATACGCGGCCACCATGGCACCCGTGATCGAGGCCGTGCGCGTGCCGCCATCGGCCTGGATGACGTCGCAATCGAGATGCAAGGTGCGTTCGCCGAACGCCTGCAGATCGAAGGCGGCGCGCAGCGAGCGGCCGATCAGGCGCTGGATTTCCTGCGTACGGCCGGACTGCTTGCCGCGCGCCGCTTCGCGGTCCATGCGCGTGTGCGTCGAGCGCGGCAGCATGCCGTACTCGGCCGTCAACCAGCCCTGGCCCTTGCCCTTCAGGAAACCCGGTACCTTGTCTTCGATGCTGGCGGTGCAGATGACCTTGGTATCGCCGCACTCGATCAGCACCGAGCCTTCGGCATGCTTGGTGTACTGGCGGGTGATGCGGATGGCGCGCAGCGCGTCGACGGCGCGGCCGCTCGGGCGGGATTCAAATGTCATGGGGTGTCCTGTGTGATTGGGGTTGCGGCCGCGATTTTACCACCGCGGCGCCATGCCACGGCGCGGGGCGGCCCGCGCACAAGATCCCTACAATCCTGCCCCGCCAAACACAATTTTCTTTACAATGCCGTAAAACGCACACTATTCAGCAATTTTCAGGCCATCGCGCACTTCAGTCCTGTTTTGCGGCGCGGGCGGTATTGCCTGCGCTGGCTGATTAAGTGTATAAGTGACTGTATACAAGATCAAATCGGGGAATCCTTTGAGCATTTCAAGCATGACAGGCTACGCGGTTGCCACCAGCGAAGGTGCTGCAGGCACACTGACAATTGAAATCAAGAGCGTCAACTCGCGCTTTCTCGACCTGCAATTCCGCATCAACGACGATCTGCGGGCGCTGGAGCCTGACCTGCGCGCCGCCGTCATGTCCGCCATCACGCGCGGCAAAGTCGAGGTACGCCTGAGCTTTGGCCGCAAGGCCGCGACCGCCGGCACGCAGGCACTGAACCTGCCCCTGTTGGCCGAACTGGCGCGCCTGCAAAACGAAGTGGGCCAGCATTTTGTCTCCGCCCCCGTCATGACGGTGGCCGAACTGCTGCGCTGGCCGGGCATCATCGAAGAAGCACAAGTGGGGCAAGAGTCCTTGCAGGCGGACGTGGGCGCGCTGACCAAACGCACGGTGGCGGCTTTCGTCGACAGCCGCAAGCGCGAAGGCGCGGCGCTCGAAGCGGTGCTGGTGTCGCGCATCGAAGCGATGGAAGCCATCGTCAAGCGCATCACGCCCTTGATTCCGCAGGTGGTGGCGGCCTTCCAGCAAAAAGCCATCGAGCGCATGCAGGATGCGCTGGGCCTGGCCAGCCAGGGCTCGAATTCGGCCCTGTCGCGCCAGGACGCCATGGAGCGCATCCGCCAGGAAGTCATTTTGTACGGCATCCGCATCGATGTGTCGGAAGAACTGGCACGCCTGTCGGCCCACCTGGGCGAAACGCGCCACATCCTCACCAAGGGCGGGCAAGTGGGCAAGCGCCTCGACTTCATGATGCAGGAACTCAATCGCGAAGCCAACACGCTGGGCGCCAAGGCTTCCGTCAAGGAACTGGCCGACGCCTCGATGGACTTGAAGCTGCTGATCGAGCAGATGCGCGAACAGGTGCAGAACCTGGAGTAAGGGCCAGCCTTGCCAGGCCCCATCCATGCTGGCCTCGTTGGGACTGGCTCACAGCCTTGCCTCTTGGTAAAATAGCGGATTGGGCGCCGCTTGCGCGAGCATCGGCGCCAACAACACGATTATTGAAAGATCCGCATGAGCCACCCTACCGCCTTCTCCGGCAGCCTGTTCGTGGTCGCCGCGCCATCGGGCGCCGGCAAATCGACACTGGTCAATGCATTGCTGGCGCAAGAGCCCGGCATCAAATTGTCGATTTCGACCACCACGCGCGCGCCCCGTCCGGGCGAGCAGCACGGCCGCGAATACTACTTCACGACGGCGGAAGACTTTGTCGCGCGCGCCGACCAGGGCGAGTTCCTGGAATGGGCGGAAGTACATGGCAATTACTATGGCACCTCGCGCATCATGGTGGAACAGCAAATGCTGGCCGGCACCGACATCCTGCTGGAAATCGACTGGCAAGGCGCGCGCCAGGTGCGCAAGCAATTCCCCCGCGCGGCCGGTATTTTCATCCTGCCGCCATCGATCGATGCGCTCGAAGAGCGCCTGAACAAGCGCGGCCAGGACGAGCAGCACGTGATCACGCGCCGCCTGCTGGCGGCCGGCGGCGAAATCGCACACGCTCCCGAGTTCGAGTATGTTATTATCAATGAAGAGTTTACGGTCGCTTTGTCCGAACTGAGCGCGATCGTGAGAGCGGCCCGTTGCCGGTTTGCGCAACAAGCGGCCCGCAACGCATCGCTATTCGCCCAGCTGGGCCTGCACGCAGAGTAATTCGTCTGCACGCCAGGTCACACAGCGCCACGCACCACGCATAAAATTTAGGAGTTACTATGGCCCGTATCACAATCGAAGATTGCCTGAAGCAGATCCCTAACCGTTTCCAGCTGACCCTGGCTGCAACGTACCGCGCACGTCAGTTGTTGCAAGGCCACACCCCCAAGGTGGAAGCCAAGGACAAGCCTACCGTAGTCGCACTGCGTGAAATCGCTGCCGGCAAAGTCGGCATCGAAATGCTGAAAAAGGTCCCGATGTAATTGGGAAACCGCGTGCCGGAACAGTGCTGACCCCTGGTTCTACCGTATCGTTTATTCACACTGTAAAGCAACGCGACGTTTTATGAGTCTGACTCCAGCCGACACGACTTCTGCAGCACTGCCGCCCCTGGCCCCGCGCCAGGCGGCAAAATCACAGGGCGCTTCCGCGTCCGGTGCTGGCACGTCCGCCGGGACCGCCTCCGCGACACCGCCAGCGCCCGCCTTGGGCGTGGCCTCCGTCAGCCACCTGGCCGACAAGCTGGCCGAATACCTGTCCCCCGCCGACCTGAAAAAAGTCAAGGAAGCCTACCGCTTCTCCGACGAAATGCACCTGGGCCAGATGCGCCGCTCGGGCGAGCCCTATATCTCGCATCCGATCGCCGTCGCCGAAATCTGCGCCGACTGGAAACTCGACGCGCAAGCCATCATGGCCGCCCTGCTGCACGACGTCATGGAAGACCAGGACGTCAAGAAAGATGAATTGATCGAGCGCTTCGGCGCACCCGTGGCGCATCTGGTCGATGGCCTGTCGAAGCTGGAAAAGATCGAATTCCAGAGCCAGATCGAAGCGCAGGCGGAAAACTTCCGCAAGATGCTGCTGGCCATGGCGTCCGACGTGCGCGTGATCCTGATCAAGCTGGCCGACCGCCTGCACAATATGCGCACGCTGGACTTCATGACGGCGGCAAAAAAACGCCGCATCGCCAGCGAGACCATGGAAGTGTACGTGCCGATCGCGCACCGCCTCGGCCTGAACAATATTTACCACGAGCTGCAGGACTTGTCGTTCTCGCACCTGTACCCGATGCGCTACCGCACCCTGGCGAAAGCCGTCAAGGCGGCGCGCGGCAACCGGCGCGAAGTGGTCAACAAGATCATGGAAGCGGTGAAAAGCACCTTGTCCATGGCCGAACTCGAAGCCGACGTCACGGGCCGCGAAAAGACCCTGTACGACATCTATAAAAAGATGCGCAGCAAGCATTTATCGTTTTCGCAAGTGCTGGACGTGTACGGCTTCCGCGTGGTGGTGGGCAGCTTTGCCGACTGCTACGTGACCCTGGGCACCCTGCACAGCCTGTACAAGCCCATGCCGGGCAAGTTCAAGGATTACATCGCGATTCGCAAGCTGAACGGCTACCAGTCGCTGCACACGACCGTCATCGGCCCGTACGGCACACCCGTCGAATTCCAGATCCGCACGCAGGAAATGCACCGCACGGCCGAGTCTGGCGTGGCGGCGCACTGGCTCTACAAGAGCGGCGAATCGAACCCATCCGACTTGCAGCAGCGCACCCATGCGTGGCTGCAATCGCTGCTCGACATCCAGCAGCAGACGGGCGACTCGGCCGAATTCCTCGAACACGTCAAGGTCGACCTGTTCCCCGATTCCGTCTACGTGTTTACGCCGAAGTCGAAGATCATCGCCCTGCCGCGCGGCGCCACGGCCATCGACTTCGCCTATTCGATCCATACGGGCATCGGCGACCAGACCGTGGCCGTGAAGATCAACAACGAAACCTCGCCGCTGCGCACCGAGCTGCACAATGGCGACATCGTCGAGATCATTACCGATTCCTCGTCGCGCCCCAGCCCCACCTGGCTGTCGTTCGTACGCACCGGCAAGGCCCGTTCGGCCATCCGCCACCATTTGCGCACGATCAACCTGCCCGAATCGATCGCCCTGGGCCAGCAACTGCTGTCGCAGGCGCTGCACGCCCTGAACATCGACGCCGACCTGCCGGCGCCGCTGGTCGAACGCCTGCTCAACGAATCGAGCGCCAATTCCATGGACGAGCTGTATGCGGACATCGGCATCGGCAAGCGCATGGCCACCCTGGTGGCGCGCCACATTTTTGGCTTGATCGGCGGCGAAGCGGCCAGCATGCCGGTGGAACACAATAGCGGCAGCGAACTCGACCCCGTTACCATCTGCGGCACCGAAGGCGTCTCGGTGCAGCTGGCACCGTGCTGTTTGCCAATTCCCGGCGACCAGATCATCGGCCAGCTGCGGCGCGACCAGGGGCTGCTCGTGCACACGAGCGACTGCTCGCAGGCCAAGCGCCAGCGCGCCAAGGAACCGGACCGCTGGATCGCCGTGCGCTGGGGAACAGAACTGAACCGCCGCTTCGACTGCCGCATCAAGGTGCTGATCAACAGCGAACGGGGCATCCTGGCCCGCGTGGCCGCAGAAATCGGCGAATCCGACGCCAACATCATCTATGTGGGCATGGACGAAGACAAGGACAACGTGCTCGACCAGTTGCGCTTCACCGTGCAAGTCAAGGACCGCGTCCACCTGGCCGCCCTGCTGCGCAACGTGCGCAGGGTAGCGGGTGTCAACCGGATACTCCGGGAGCGCAATTAGAAAAACGGCTGGCCAGATTCTCTGCCCAGCCGTTTTTTCATGCGCCGAACATCAGCTCAAGTCTCTCCGGGCGCCGGATACGTCACTTCCAGCAACTCCAGCTCCTGTTCGCCCTGCGGCGTGTTGAGGGTGATGAGGTCCCCCTCGCGCGCCTTGGTGATGGTGCGGGCCATCGGCGAGACCCAGCTGATCTTGCCGTTCAGGGGGTCGAATTCATCGATGCCGACGATGGTGATGGTGTGCGTCTCGCCGTCGCTGGTGCGATACCTTACCGTGGCGCCGAAAAACACCTGGTCGTTGCCATGATGCACGCTGGGGTCGACGATGGCGGCCAGGTCCATGCGTTTGGTCAGGGAGCGGATGCGGCGGTCGATTTCGCGCAGCCGGCGCTTGCCATAGATATAGTCGCCATTTTCCGAACGGTCGCCATTCGACGCCGCCCAATGCACGATGCGCACCACTTCCGGACGGTCAACGTCGATCAGCTGCAGCAGCTCTTCCTTGATGCGCTGGTAACCGGCCGGCGTGATGTAGTTCTTGGCGCCGGCGGGAATGGCCAGCGCCAGCGCCGCCGCTTCTTCATCGTCGTCGTTGTCGGATTCTTTTACAAAGGCTTTATTCATCCATCTATTGTAGCCCCGCCAGGGAGCCACAGGCACACCGGATGCGGGGGCAGCCGGGCTTTTTTGACGTATCATCGTGGCAATCGCGGCAAACCAGCGCCGCATACGGAGACGGATGAAAAAATTCTATAGAGTCAGGCGCTGGCTGTTCGCGCCGCTGGTCTACCTGGCCGCCATCTGCCTGCTGATCGAGGAATGGCTGTGGGCGACGGGCGCGCGCATCATGCAGGTGGTGGCGCAATTTCCGCCCCTGCATGCGCTCGAAACGTGGATCAAGCGCCTGCCGCCGTACTGGGCGCTGGCCATCTTCGTGCTGCCGGCCGTGCTGCTGTTTCCCGTCAAACTGCTGGCCCTGCTGGCGATCGCGCGCGGCCATGCGTTTTCCGGCATCGGCGTGATCGTCATCGCCAAGCTGGGCGGCGCGGCCGCCGTCGCGCGCCTGTACAAGCTGACGCGCCCTACCCTGCTCAGTTTGCCCTGGTTTGCCCGTTGGCATGGCCTCTTCATGGAAACCAAGGACCGCTGGATCGCCCGCCTGCGCGCCACTCGCCCATGGCGCCGGGTCAGCCGCCTGTCGGCCGCGCTGGGCCGTGCCCGCCGCGCCTGGTGGCAGCGCTTGCGCAAGGGCACGCCAGGCCGTCATAATTCCCGCCCGGCCAGAGTGCTGCGCCGCTTCGCCGCTTTTTGGCGCGCCCGCCGCTGATGAAGAAAGGCCATCCCATGCACGATACTCCCCGGCTCTCCCCCGCCCTGCGCGCGGCGGCGCCGGAAATCTACCTGTACGACGCGGCAAGCTTGCAATTGCTGGACGCCAACGATGCCGCCTGCGACAACTTGCAATATGCACGCAAGCAATTGCTGGCGATGACGCCCTTCACCCTGGCGCCGCAGCTCGACGCGCAGCAACTGGCCGCCGTGCTGGCCGCCCTGGACGACAGCATCGGCGCGCAAGCCTTGCTGCATGTGCAGCAGCGCCGCCGCGATGGCAGCCTGTATTCGCTCAGCCTGCACCTGTCGCGCGCCAGCCGCCAGGGCCGCGCCTTGCTGCTGGCCGAGGGCGAAGACTTGCGCACGCCACAGGCGACGGCAGCCGCCCTGGCGCAGGTCCAGTCGCGCTTCAACGCCATCGTCTCGAATACGCCGGGCCTGGTGTACCAGTTCTGCCTGCACGCGGATGGGCGCGCCGCCTTCCCCTACCTGAGCGATGGCTGCCAGGCCTTGCTGGGCCTGGAGCCGGCACAGCTGCACGCGCGCCCGGAACTGTTCTACCAGCTGATCCTGGCCGACGACCGCGCCTCGTATCTGGAGTCGATGCAGGCCTCAAAAAACGCCTTGTGGAGCTGGAACTGGGAAGGCCGCATCTGGATCGATGCCTGGAAGGATGTCAAATGGATCAACTTGCGCTCCACGCCGCGCGCGCTGGCCGACGGCACGGTGCAGTGGGAAGGCATCATGACGAATATCACGGAAAGCCGGCTGGAACAGATCGAAGTGCGCCAATCGCGCGCCCGCCTGGCCGAGCTGACTGCGCATATCGACAAGGTCAAGGAACACGAACGCACGCGCCTGGCGCGCGAACTGCACGATGACCTGGGCGGCAATTTGACGGCGATCAAGATGGCGCTGGCCATGCTGGCGCGCCGCCTGCCGCCGGACGACCCGCTGCTGCAGGAAAAGGCCGACTATGTCGATGCCCTGGTCGACCGCAGCATCGACGCCGTGCACCGCATTTCGCTGGACTTGCGCCCCTCCATGCTGGACCTGGGCCTGGTTGCCGCGCTGGACTGGCAGGTAAAGGAATTCGCGCGCCAGGCCGGCATCGAATGCCAATTCATTTCCAACCGCCAGCATATCGAACTGGAACTGGACCAGGCGACCAGCCTGTTCCGCATCGCCCAGGAAGCGCTGACGAATATCGCCAAGCATGCGCAGGCCAGCAAGGTCAGCGTGCGCCTGGCCCGGCAGCGCCAGCATCTGAGCCTGTCGATCGCCGACAATGGGGTCGGCATGCGCCTGTCCGACCGCGCCAAGCCGCAGTCGTTCGGCATCCGCGGCATGGCCGAACGTGCCAGCGCGCTGGGCGGCACCCTGAGCCTCGTCAATGGGACCGATGGCGGCACTCTCCTGAGCATAAAAATCCGGCTGACCACGCCGCGAGAGGCGATAATAGCGGCTGCAGCCAGCGCACCAGCGCAAAGCGGATCGCCATAAGGCCACAGGGTCGCCGCAGGGCGCAGGGATTCAAATAGGAAACAACGCAGTCATGAAAGAAAAAGCCACCATCCGGGTATTCATCGCCGACGATCATGCGATCGTGCGCGAGGGCTTGAAGCAAATCCTCGCCGACACGAAGGACATCATCGTGGCCGGCGAGGCTGAAAATGGCCACGACGCCATCAAACTGTTCCGCGGCTCGAAATGCCAGGTGTTGCTGCTCGACATCTCCCTGCCCGACCGCAGCGGCATCGAGGTGCTCAAGCAGATCAAGAAGGAAAAGCCGGAACTGGCCGTGCTGATGCTCTCCATGCACCGCGAGGACCAGTACGCGATTCGCTCGCTCAAGGCGGGCGCGGCCGGTTACCTGACGAAACAGAGTGCGCCGCGCGAGCTGGTCACGGCCATCCGCCAGGTGGCGCAAGGCTTGAAATACATCAGTGCCTCGCTGGCGCAGGAACTGGCCAACACGGTGGGCGAAGACCACGAGACCGCCTTGCACGACACCCTGTCGGACCGCGAATACCAGACCCTGGTCATGATCGCCTCGGGCAAGGCGGTGGGCGCCATTGCCGAAGAACTCAAATTATCCGTGAAAACCGTCAGCGAATACCGCGCCCGCTTGCTGGTCAAGATGAAACTCAAGAACAGTGCTGAACTGACGCATTACGCCATCCGCAACCAGCTGGTGGATTGACGCCAAAGCGGCATGCGCGCTGGCATCGGGCGAATTGACAGGACTTCTCCTTGCTTCTCGCACAATAAGTTCTTTGCCAACTCGCCTATCATGGGGATAATGAGAAATATCTGAAAAGGCTGTGTCTACATGTCCAGTAAATTGCCATCTTCACCAGCAAGCGCTCCCGCTGGCGCCACGCATACCGCCGCCGCTGCGGCGATGAATCCGGCCGATATCGCCCGCGAAGCGTTTCGCCGCCTGGCCACGCGCCGCATCGCCCCCACGCCCAGCGCCTACCGCGATATCTACAATGAAATCGCCGGCATCAGCGAACCGGCCGATACGCCTGCCGCCCCGGCAGCCGTGCTGGCCGCCAGCGCTCCCACGGAGAGCGGCGCGGAAAACGTCCTGACGCAGTTTGCCGCCAAGATGAGCGAATCGGCGGGCGAACTGGGCGACTTTGGCCGCCGTTTCCAGCGGGCACTGAAGGCGCGCGACTGGGACAGCTATGCGCGCACCCTGGCGCAGCTGGCGGAAAAACAGGTCAAGAAAGGCGGCGGCATCGAATTGCCGCCCCTGCCGGACGGCGAACAGACGCGCACCCTGCGCGAATTGCTCAGCCGCACCCTGGGCTTTGCCGTCGCCACCTTGCTGACGGGCACGCCCGCGCTGGTGGAAGAAGCCGAATCGCTGGGCGCTGCCATCAAACTGGCGCACACGGAAGAGGCACTGAACGAAGCGGCGCTGCGCCTGAAGCAGCTGTGCTACCAGATCGAACTGAAAAGCGGCGATACGGCCGAGCAGCAGGAATTGCTGCTGCGCCTCTTCAAGTTGCTGCTGGACAACGTCAGCCAATTGCTCGACGACGACAGCTGGCTGCGCGGCCAGGTCGATGCCGTGCAAAACCTGATCGCCGGCCCGCTCGACCAGCGCGCGCTGGAAGACGCCACGCGCAGCCTGAAGGAAGTCATCTACAAGCAAAGCCAGCTCAAGCACAGCCTGTCCGACGTCAAGCTGACGGTCAAGAACATGATGATGACCTTCATCGACCGCCTGGGGCAAGTGGCGGCCAGCACGGGCGACTTCCATGAAAAGATCGGTGGCTATTCTGAAAAGATCAGCCAGGCGGAAAATATCAGCGAATTGAACAGTGTTCTCGACGAAGTCTTGCGCGAAACGCGCATGGTGCAGAACGAAGCCCTGCGCGCACGCGACAAGATGGTGCTGGCGCGCCAGGAAGTGCAGGATGCGGAACAGCGCATCCACACCCTGGAAGCGAAGCTCCAGCATATGAGCGAACTGGTGCGGGAAGACCAGCTGACAGGCAGCCTGAACCGCCGTGGCCTGGACGATGTGTTCGAGCGCGAGACCGCCCGCTCCGACCGCCGCGGCACGCCGCTGTGCATCGCCATGCTGGACCTGGACGATTTCAAGCGCCTGAACGACACCTATGGCCACCTGGCCGGCGATGCTGCCTTGAAACACCTGGTGAAGATCGTCAAGGAAACCCTGCGCTCGATGGACGTCATCGCCCGCTTCGGCGGCGAGGAATTCCTCATCCTGCTGCCGGAAACCACGGTAGAAGCGGCCGCATCGACGATGACGCGCTTGCAGCGCGAGCTGACCCGGCATTTCTTCCTGCACGACAACGAAAAGGTCTTGATCACCTTTTCCGCCGGCGTGGCCCTGCGCCTGCCCAACGAAGACCAGGCCGAGCTGGTCAAGCGCGCCGACCGTGCCATGTACCAGGCCAAGCAGACGGGCAAGAATCGGGTGGTGGTTGCCGACTGAACGGCAACTTGCAGGCTGTCGCACATCATGCCCACCTTACGGTGGGTTTTTTTTGGGCTGCGCCCGGCACGGGCGTACGGTGGCGCTGCCGCGGCCCACATGCGCCTCCTGTGGCAATCTGAAGATACTGAACATTATTTCTTATATTTAATTATTTACCACCCTAAAGTTTCACCAAAGCGTGCCGTTTATGCGTCCTCGCCCAGGGCAACTTGAGGGGCAAAACAAAAAATATACTCGCTGTATTTCCCTAAACTTTCCATGGCCCACTCCGTTAATGAATATAACTGCGGTGTGAGTGTCCCGGAAGGCAGGGGCAGACCAAGGTACAAGGCACATAGCCAAAACATATAGCAAGGAGCTTCAAAATGGCCTCAGTCATCAATACCAATACCGCGTCACTGAATGCGCAACGCAACCTGAGCACATCGCAGTCGGCCCTGTCCACCTCATTGCAACGCCTGTCTTCGGGTATGCGCATCAATAGCGCAAAAGACGATGCTGCTGGTCTGGCGATTTCCGAGCGCTTCACCTCGCAAATCCGCGGTCTCGATCAAGCCAAGCGCAACGCCAACGATGGCGTGTCGCTGCTGCAAACGGCCGAGGGTTCGCTGAAATCGACGGGCGACATTCTGCAACGTGTCCGCGAACTGTCAGTACAGTCGTCGAACGCCACCAACTCGGCCGGCGACCGCAAGGCGATCCAGGCCGAGGTAGGCCAGCTGCTGTCGGAAGCCGACCGCATCTCGCAAACGTCAGAATTCAACGGCATGAAACTGCTCGACGGCTCGTTCGGTTCGGCATCGTTCCAGGTCGGCGCCAACGCTGGCCAGACCATCCAGGCCACGACTGCCAACTTCCGTACCAATAACTACGGCAACAACCAGTCGTCCGCTGCGCCCCCAGCCACCTTGGCGGGCAGCACGGCTACCGCTTACGCCGGCGGCACCTTCGACATCCAGGGTCTGAAATCGGCAACGATCACCGCGACTACCGCCGACACCGCGCAAACGCTGGCAGCCACCATCAACGGCAAGACCTCCGATACGGGCGTGACGGCAACGGCCAAAACCGAAGAAGAAGTCAAGTTTGCGGCCAATGGCGTGTATTCGCTGGCAGTTACCTCCGACAGCGCCACCGCCTCGAACGTGACCTTCACGGTGGGCGCGAACAACGCGTCGGGCCTGGCATCGGCAGTAAGCGCCTTCAATGATGTATCGTCCACCACCGGCGTGACGGCCAAGATGAACGACGCCAAGGACGGCCTGGTGCTGACCAACGTAGCTGGCAACAACATCAAGCTGGACAACAAGAGCGCGACCTCGACCTTCACGGCTGCCTCGATCGGCGCCGACGGTGCCCGGACAGCGGCTGCCACCGTTGCCGCCACCAACGGCTCGGCCGTGTCGATGGGCTATATTTCGATGAACTCCGACAAGGGTTTCTCGTTGGGTACGGTTACCGCCGGCAATGGCGTGGCAGCTGGTCCGGCGACGCTCAATTCGGTGTCCAGCATCGACGTGTCGACTGTCTCGGGTTCGAACGATGCGCTGAAGATTCTCGATTCCGCCCTGGCCAGTGTCAACAGCCAGCGCGCAACCTTCGGTGCCTTGCAGTCGCGCTTTGAAACGGCGGTGAGCAACCTGGAATCGACCTCGGAAAACCTGTCGGCATCGCGTAGCCGCATTCAGGATACCGACTTCGCATCGGAAACGGCCAAGCTGACCCGCGGCCAGATCCTGCAACAGGCTGGTACGGCAATGTTGGCCCAGGCCAACTCGCTGCCTAACGGCGTGCTGTCGCTGCTGCGCGGTTAATCTCCGCCCCGTAGTACCGTAGCTTAGCCCTCCCCGGCCGATCCAGATATTGCATCTTGATCCGCCGGGGATTTTCCGTTAGAGGACACCATCATGGATATCCAGGCAACAAACGGCCTCACGGCCCCGCAGCCGCAGCGCACTGCAGTCACCCCAGGCAGCACCACGGCCGCCAAACCTGCGGCGCCAGCAGCCACGGACAGCAAGCCCACCGGCAAGGCAGCCAGCAAGGAAGACGCGCAGGCCGAGCTGAAAGAGGTCAAGCAGGCCGTCAGTGACATCAACAAGGCGATGCAGTTCATGTCGCGCCAGCTGGAGTTTTCAGTCGATACCGACAGCGAGCGCACCATCGTCAAGGTGATCGACCAGCAAACCCGCGAAGTCATCCGCCAGATGCCTACCAAGGAAGCGCTGGAAATAGGCAAGGCGTTGGAAAAAGCACAAGGTTTGCTGATCAAGCAAACGGCGTGAAACGGCCCTGTGCCACTTCCTTCGTGGCATAGGGCAAACAGCTGGCCGAATACCCCTCTAAAGTCTCGATGGATTATGCCGTTAACCAAGTATATTCATGCATTCTCATAGGAGGTTATTGTGGCTGTCTCATCCGTCAGTACTGGTGGCGTTCTCGACGTAAATGGCCTGGTCAGTCAGCTGATGGCAGTAGAGAGCCGCCCCTTTGTTGCCATGCAGAACAAAGAGAAGGCGATTACCTCGCAAATCTCCGCCTATGGCACCCTGAGCGGGGCCGTCGGCGCGTTCCAGACCACCGTCACCGCCCTGGCCGATTCCTCCAAATACAAGGTGGCCAACGCCACCACCTCAGATGACAAGGTCTTGACCGCCACCGCCGGCAAGGACACCGTCAAGGGCAACTACAGCGTCAATGTGACCCAGCTGGCGCAGGCGCAAACCATATCCGCCGCCGGCCAGGAAAGCACCTCGACGCTGATCGGCTCGGGCGCCAGCACCGTGCTGACATTCGACTTCGGCAGCGTCACCGGCGGCACCCTGACCGACGGCAAATATACCGGCGCCACCTTCGACCTCGACGCCACGCGCGTGGCGCGCACCGTCACCATCGACGGCAGCAACAACTCGCTGCAAGGTATTCGCGACGCCATCAACAAGGCCGGCATCGGCGTGACCGCCAGCATTATTTCCGACGGTAGCGACAAACCGAACCGCCTGGTGCTGACCTCCGACAAGAGCGGCGAAACGTCGAGCATGCGCGTGTCCGTCGCCGGCGACCAGGACCTGAGCAACTTGCTGTCCTATGCGCCCAACGGCACGCAGAACATGACCCAAAGCAATGCTGGTCAAAATGCCAAGCTGACCGTCAACGGCGTGGCCATTACCAGCCAGACCAATAGCGTTGACAATGCAGTACCTGGCGTGACGATGTCGGTACTCAAGATCGGCACCAGCAACGTCGGCGTCAGCATGGACACCTCCGGCATCAAGACGGCGCTGAGCAATTTTGTCAAGGCCTACAATGACCTCAATACCACCGTCACCGGCCTGACGGCCGTCACGCCCGATTTGAAACCGGGTGCGGCGCGCACGGGCGGCCCGCTGGTCGGCGATTCGACCACCAACAGCCTGCAGGCCAGCTTGCGCAAGCTGTTCGGCACCAGCGTGCCTGGGCTCGACAGCACCGTGACCAGCCTGAGCCAGCTGGGCGTCGCTTTTCAGAAGGACGGCACCCTCAAGCTCGATACCGGCAAGCTGCAAACGGCGATCGACAAGAATTCGGGAGACGTCATCAAGCTGCTGGCGACCTCGGGTTCGACCACCGACAGCCTGGTCAGCTTCGTCAGTTCAACCAGCAATTCGACGGTCGGCACCAAGGGCATCTCGATTTCCAAGCTGGCCACGCAAGGCACCCTGGTGGGCAGCACGGCGGCCAACCTGACCATCACCGCCGGTGTCAACGACAGCCTGTCGCTGAGCATCAATGGCGTCAGCACCAAGGCCACCCTGGTGCCGGGCAACTATACGGCCGACAGCCTGGTCAGCCATGTGCAGTCGCTGATCAACGGCGCCTCGGGCGTGACCGACACCACGGCCGGCGTCAAGGTAACGCAGCAAAATGGTGTGTTCAGCATCGTCTCGAACAAGTATGGCTCGTCATCGAAGCTGGAAATCACCGGCAATGGCGCCGACGACCTGTTCGGCACGCCGACCATGACCGCCGGCGTGGACGTGGCCGGCACCATCGACGGTGCAGTGGCCGTCGGCAGCGGCCAGACCCTGACCGGTTCGGCCGGTTCCGGCAGCGCCGGGATTGCCGTACTGATCAAAGGTGGCCAGCTGGGCGACCGCGGTACGGTGAATATTTCCAAGGGTATCAGCGCCTTGTTTGCTACTATCACGGATAATTACCTGGGAACGGCGGGCCTGATCCAGAACAAGAATGACGGCTTGAACAAGAGCATCGCCGATATCACCAAGCAACGCGATGCGCTCAATACGCGGCTGACCCTGACCGAGGCGCGCTTGCGCAGGCAATACAGCTCACTCGACGTCACGCTCAGTTCGATGAACAGCACCAGCAATTTTTTGACTCAGCAACTCGCTGCGCTGGCCAAGTAGAGCTAACGCATATCTACCAGAGGAATACGAATGTTTGGATCATCGAACAAAGGCGCGCAATCCTACGCCAAGGTTGGCCTGGAAACGGGCATAGGTGCCGCTTCCCCGCACAAGCTGATCGCCATGCTGTACGACGGCGCCCTAGTAGCCGTGCTGAGCGCGCAGATGCACATGAAAGCTGGCAACATCCCGGAAAAGGGCAAGTCCATTTCACGCGCCATGCAGCTGATCGACCAGGGACTGCGCGCCAGCCTGGACAAGAATGCGGGCGGCGAGATCGCCGAAAACCTCGATGCGCTGTATGAATACATGGGCGCGCGATTGCTGACGGCCAACCTGAAAAATGACCTGAACATCCTCGAAGAGATACAGCGCCTTCTGACCGACCTGCGCGACACCTGGAACGCCATAGGCACGCCTTCCGGCATGAATATTGCCGCTAGCGATGCATCTGCTACCCGCATCTCCAACTATGCGAGCGCCTGAGCCATGATGACCAATCAAGAAGTCCTGAGCACCTATGAAACCATGCAGACCCTGACGGGCCGGATGGTGACGGCCGCCAGCAACGCAGACTGGGACGCGTTCGAAGCGCTGGAGCAGCAAGTGAGCGCGCACGTGGAAGCGCTGAAAGCGAATGAAGCAAAAGTCGTGCTGGAAAGCGCCGGCCGCCAGCGCAAGGTCGCCCTGATCAAGCAGATACTGGAAGACGACCGCAAGATCCGCGACCTGACCATGCCGTGGATGGCGCATTTGTCCAAGCTGATCAACAGCACGGGCACCGAACGGCGCCTGGCCAACGCCTACGGCGTCTAAACGCAAGCGGGGGCGCCATGTTGCCGAAGATGGATGCGATCGGCATGCCGCCCCTGACCCCGGTCAAGGGCGCGCGCCCGGCCGACGCCGTCGCCGACCCGCGCCAGGCCGAGTTCCAGCGCTCGCTGCAGGGACTGATCGGCAAATCCATGCAGGGCCAGGTGCTGGCGCGCATGGGCGATGGCAGCTACCTGGTGCGCGTGGCCGGTACGCCGGCCCGCATGCAGCTGCCCGCAGGCGCCCAGCTGGGCACCGAGATTCCCCTGACCCTGATCGGCATCAATCCCCGCCCCTCGTTTCAAATCGGCACTCACCGCGACCAGCCCGCCAGCGCCCTGCTGACGTATGCGGATGCAGAATCCGAGCCCGAGGCTGCTGACCTGCGCGGTCCCCAGACCGGTGCCGCCCAGGCGGGCACGCGCGCCAGCAGCACGGCCGCCACCCTGCTCAGCCGCGCCCCCCTGACGCCGGCCAATTTGCTGCCCGCCCTGGCAGGCGATACACCGGCACCGGAACTGAGCACCACCGCGCGCGCCATCAGCAGCGTACTCAGCCAGGCTGAAAGCGTGCCCGGCGCCCCCCTGGCGCTGGTCGGCAAGACGCCGCTGATGGCAGCGCCGGGAGCCGATCCGGCCCAGGTGGCGCAAAAGCTGCGCGACACGGTCGGCAGCAGCGGCCTGTTCTATGAATCGCACGTGGCCGAATGGGCCGAAGGCAAGCGCCCGCTGGCCTCGCTGCTGCTGGAACCGCAAATGCAAAAGGCCGCGCCGGGCGAGACGCCCAGGACGGGCACCGACCTGGCCTCGGCGCAGCTGATCAATTTACAGCTGCATACGCACGAACAGGCGCGCGTGCAGTGGCAGGGAGAAGCCTGGCCCGGCCAGAAGATGCAGTGGGATATCACCCAGGATGCGCCGGAAGGACAACAGCACGCTGGCACGGAGGGCGACGAGGAAGCGACGGCCTGGCGCAGCAATGTGCGCTTCCAGTTCCCCCTGCTGGGCGACCTGGCCGCGCATGTGGTCTTGCAGGGCGGCCGGGTGGCCATCCAGCTGCAGGCCGGCAGCGAGACCAGCGCCGATACCTTGCGCCAGCATGCGGCGCGCCTGGAAGCGTCGCTGGACGCCGCTGGCTGGCCCCTGTCGTCACTGACGATCGCCGGCAAGCCGGAGGCGGCCGGGCCAGCCGAAGCAGATGATGCTTGACGACACCAAGCGCAAGGTGCCGCAGACGGCCGTCGCCCTGGCCTACCAGAGCGGCACGCCGGCGCCCAAGGTGGTGGCCAAGGGCAGCGGCCTGATCGCGGACCAGATCATCAGCACGGCGCGCGAACACGGCGTCTTCGTGCATGAATCGAAGGAATTGGTGGCGCTGCTGATGGATGTCGACCTGGACCGCCAGATTCCGCCCGGCCTGTATCGGGCGATTGCGGAACTGCTGGCCTGGTTATATCATATTGAATCTGCGAATGGCGGACCGATCCCGCCGCCGCCCGACACCAGCGTCCACCTCACCGATACATAGACAGGCATCAATGCAAGCACATATTATGGATTCCGGCCTCGAAAACTGGCATGACTTTGAAGTGGAATCGCGGCGGGAAATCGTCGCCTTGCTGCGCAGCATCAGCGAAAAGAACCAGCTGATCCGCATGCTGATCCACGGTGAATCCGATGTGTGCGTCACTTCCATCCTGGAAGTCGATGCCGACCACAATACCGTCATCCTCGACCGTTCCGTGAACAACGACCAGAACCGGCGCATGCTGGCCGCCAAGGGCATCTCGTTTGAAACGTCGCTCGACAAGATCCGCATCCTGTTTGCCAGTGCCATGGTGCAAGAGTGCAATTACGGCGGCACACCCGCCTTGAAAATTGCCATTCCAGAAACATTGATCCGCCTGCAGCGGCGCGAGTATTACCGCATGACCACGCCCGTGAGCAATCCCGTGCGCGTCTCGATTCCCCTGCCCCCCTCGCTGGGCGGCGCCGACGCCCCGTTTCCGCTGGCCGACATCAGCTGCGGCGGCATCGCCATCCTGGACAATAAACTGATACTGGGCGAGACCATCGGCAGGGACTATCCCGGTTGCCGCATCGACTTGCCTGACGTCGGCATCGTCAGCGCCACCTTGCAAATTCGCAATTCGCTGGACATGACCCTGCTGAACAACAAGCTGAACCGCCGCCTGGGCTGCCAGTTCGTCGACCTGCCGCGCAGCATGCTGGCGCACGTGCAGCGCTATATCACGCGGCTGGAGCGTGAGCGCAACGCACGCATGGCGGGGTTAAGTTAAGGAAGAATTGAATGCCACAAAACGTCACGCCAAAGCGTAGCGAGCGGCGATGATTTGTGGCCGAGACGCGCAACTGTACTGAAGTACAGCGAGCATCGCAGGCCGCAAAGGGCGCCGCGCAGTAGCTTTGGTGCGACGTTTACACCTGCATATTCATGATCTCGTGATACGCTGAAACCAGTTTATTTCTCACCTGCACCGTCGCCTGGAATTCGATGCTCGATTTTTGCATCGACACCATCACGTCCGACAGGCTGACCTTTTCGTCGCCCATGGTAAAGCGCTGGCCCATCGCCGACGACGCCTGTTGCGAACTGCTCAC
This sequence comes from Janthinobacterium tructae, assembly GCF_006517255.1. Classification (NCBI taxonomy): domain Bacteria; kingdom Pseudomonadati; phylum Pseudomonadota; class Betaproteobacteria; order Burkholderiales; family Oxalobacteraceae; genus Janthinobacterium; species Janthinobacterium tructae. The sequence goes on from NZ_CP041185.1 coordinate 2,887,875, forward strand.
GGAATCGAGCGCGCTCTTGAAGGCGTCGGCAAAATTCACCTTCGCTGCCGGCATTTCGGTCTGGATCGCCGGTATTTTCGCCTCCGGCCGCGTGGCCGCCGACTTCAGTTGCGCGATCATCGCCTCGATCCTGCTGCTATCGATACCGCCTGTTTTCACTTTGCCTCCCGATTCTGGTCTGCTTCATATCTGTTCCATGCCTGTTGCACCCAGAGAACAAAACCCTGGCTTGCAAGGCAACGACGGGTACAATAACTTCCGTCACATGTTGCCAGGGTTCCACAATACCAGCGCCAACGCCAGCCGCTCGGCCGAGCAGGCGGCAAAAGCGCCTTCTGTTTGGACGATTGAAGCGCGTGACAGTGGCGGATAATTCTGCATATCGCCCCTCCTCCCGAGGAAGCGAACCCCACGCACCACCCAACACCCGTCAAACCACACGCCCTGGAAGGCAATCATGGCTGTAGCCGAAGAAATCGATGTGAACCGCATACCGCCGGAACCGGCCCCTGCCCGCTCGCCCGTGGAGTCCGTGCAAGCGTTCGCCAAGACGCCGATGGGCAAGAATTTCCTGCGCGGCCTGGGTGTGGCGGCACTGATTGCCATCGGCGTGGCCCTGTACATGTGGAACCAGCCACCCGAGTACAAGGTCCTGTTTTCCAATTATACGGACCGCGACGGCGGCGCCATCACCGCGTCGCTGGACCAGCTGGGCATCAAGCACAAGTTTTCCGAAGGCGGCGGCGCCATTCTCGTGCCCACCGAGCAAGTCCACGATGCGCGCCTGAAACTGGCCGCGCAAGGCTTGCCGAAAGGCGGCAACGTGGGCTTCGAGCTGATGGAAAACCAGAAGCTGGGCGTGTCGCAATTTCTGGAACAGGTCAATTTCCAGCGCGCGCTCGAAGGCGAACTGGCCAAATCGATCGAATCGGTGTCCGCCGTCGATACGGCGCGCGTCCACCTGGCCCTGCCGAAACCGTCCGTCTTCGTGCGCGAACAGCAAAAACCGACCGCTTCCGTGCTGCTGAACCTGCATCCGGGCCGCGGCCTCGACCAATTGCAGGTAAGCGCCATCGTGCACCTGGTGGCATCCAGCGTGCCGGAATTGCTTCCAGTCAATGTCACCGTGGTCGACCAGGCCGGCACCTTGCTGTCGAACCAGGAAAAGGACAAGGACCGCGCCAATGGCATCAAGAGCCTGGACCCGAACCAGTTAAAGTACGTGCAGCAGTTGCAGCAAAGCGTGATCAAGCAAGTCGAATCGATCTTGCTGCCCATCGTCGGCGAAGGCAATGTGCGCGCCGAAGCGACGGCCGACGTGGATTTCTCGCAAAGCGAGCAGGCGGCCGAAACCTACAAGCCGAACTCGCCGCCGGAAGCGTCCACCATCCGCAGCCAGCAAACGAGCGAATCGACGGGCGCCGGCAATGCCAACCCGTCCGGCGTGCCGGGCGCGCTGTCGAACCAGCCGCCAGGCGTGGCGACGGCGCCGTTGACGGCGGAAGCGCCAGGCGCACCGGCCGGCGCAGCGACGGCACCGAGCCAGAAGGAATCGACGACAAATTACGAAGTTGACAAGACCGTGCGCTACGAGCAGAAATCCATGGGCGGCTTGCGCCGCCTGTCGGTGGCCGTCGTCGTCAACTACCGCCGCAGCTTCGACAAGGATGGCAAGGTCACGGTCAAGCCGATTTCGCCTGCCGAAATGGTGCAGATCAATAACCTGGTCAAGGAAGCGATGGGCTACAACAAAGAGCGCGGCGACAGCTTCAGCGTGGCCAACTCGCCCTTCGACGGCATCGACCGCGCGCCGGAAGGCAAGCTCGAATGGTGGCGCGACCCGGCCAACTTGCCGCTGGCCAAGGAACTGGCGAAGTTCCTCATCACGGCTCTGATCCTGTTGTATATCTTCATCAAGATCGTGCGCCCGATGCTGCGCCCCGTGATGCGCAAGATCGACGATTTCGGCGCGCCACCGCCCGTCATCGAGCCGGAACTGGCCAAGGACGGCGCAGAAAACGAAGTCCTGCTCAGCGAAGCGGAACTGGAAGAACTGGAAGAAGATACGGCCCGCGGTTATCGCGAAAACCTGGCGATGGCGAGGAAACTGGCACAGGACGACCCACGCGTGGTGGCCAACGTAATCAAAGCATGGATAGGCAATAATGAGTGAGACAACGGGACTGCAAAAAGCATCGATCCTGATGCTGGCACTGGGCGAGAGCGAAGCGGCCGAGGTCATGAAATTCCTCGGCCCGCGCGAAGTGCTGAAACTGGGCGCCGCCATGGCCACCATGAAGGGCATCGCGCACGAGCAAGTGGTCGAGGTGCTCGACGACTTCCGCTCACAGACGGAACTCAATTCCACCGTCGGCCTCGATTCGGACGAATACATCCGCCAAGTCCTCACCAAGGCGCTGGGCGACGACAAGGCGTCCGTGCTGCTGTCGCGCATTCTGGGCGGCAAGGATGCGTCCGGCATCGAATCGCTGAAATGGATGGATTCGCAATCCGTGTCCGAGCTGATCCGCAACGAACACCCGCAGATCATCGCCACCATCCTGGTCCACCTGGAACGCGACCAGGCGTGCGAAATCCTCGGCCATTTCACGGACCGCCTGCGCAACGATGTGGTGCTGCGCATCGCCACCCTGGACGGCGTGCAGCCGGCCGCCTTGCGCGAACTCAACGATGTGCTGACGAAACTGCTGTCCGGTAACGAGAACATCAAGAAATCGTCGCTGGGCGGCGTGCGCGCGGCGGCCGAGATCCTCAACTTCATGAGCGGCGAGCAGGAGGGCTCCGTCATGGACAATATCAAGAACTACGACAACGACATGGCGCAAAAGATCATGGACGAAATGTTCGTGTTCGACAACGTGATCGACATCGACGACCGCGGCATCCAGCTGCTGCTGCGCGAAGTGCAGTCGGAAATGCTGATCATCGCCCTGAAAGGCGCCTCGCAAGAGCTGCGCGACAAGATCTTCAAGAACATGTCGCAGCGTGCCGGCGAGATGATGCGCGAAGACCTGGAATCAAAAGGCCCCGTGCGCCTGTCGGAAGTGGAGTCGCAGCAGAAACAGATCCTGCAAATCGTGCGCCGCCTGGCGGACGAAGGGCAGATAGTACTGGGTGGAAAAGGCGAGGATTCGTTTGTCTAATTTAATACCCAAAGAGCAACAAACCGCTTACCAGCGCTGGGAAATGACCTCGTTTGGCGACGAGCGTCCCAGCGTGGTGGCGGCGCGCAAGCTGCTCGACCCCGATCCTGAACCCGAATTCGACCCGGAAATGGATCCATACGGCGAACTGTCGGAAGAAGAGCAGGCCGCGCCGCTGGAATACCCGACGCAGGAAGAACTCGACGCCATCCGCGAAGAAACGCGCGCCACGGCCTTCGATGAGGGCCGCGCTGCCGGCTATGCGGAAGGCCACGCGGCCGGACATGCCGATGGCCATGCGCAGTCGTATGCCGAAGGCAAGGCGGCGTCCGGCGTGGAACTGGCGCATCTGCAAACCATCGCCGTCGACTTCGGCACGGCCGTGCACCAGGCCGATGAACTGATCGCCAATGACGTCATGGAACTGGCCTTGCAACTGGCCAAGGCCATGCTGAAGACGGCCTTGCCCGTGCGCCCCGAGCTGATGCTGCCGCTGGTGCGCGAAGCCATCGAATATTTGCCTGTGCTGCAACAACCGGCCTTGCTGATGCTCAATCCGGAGGATGCGCAAGTCGTGCGCGACGGCATCGGCGATGAGCTCGACAAGGGTGGCTGGAGGGTCATCGAAGACCCGTCCGTGGAACGCGGCGGCTGCAAGATCGACACGGCCAGCAACCAGATCGATGCGCAAAGCTCCACCCGCTGGCAGCGCCTGACGCATGCGCTGGGCAAGGACCTGGACTGGCTGGCGCCGTGAGCGAGCCCGTCAAAGGCCCCACTGCCCATGCGGCGCGCTGGCGCGCCTACCTGAGCGACTGTTCGGCCGTAGTCGGCTTTGTGGAACCGATGCAAATATCGGGCCGGGTCACGCGCGTGGCCGGCCTGGTGATGGAAGCGGTGGGCCTGCGCCTGGCCGTCGGCGCCGCCTGCACCGTGCCGCTGCCAAATGGCGGGCGGGTCGAGGCGGAAGTCGTGGGTTTCGAAGGCGAGCGCCTGTTTTTGATGCCGCAAAGCGACGTCGAAGGCATCGTGCCCGGCACGCGCGTGTTTTCCGTCGAACCGGCCATCCCCCGCCCCGGCAGCGTGGCGCATCCGCGTCGCCGCCCCAGCGACCGCGCGCGCCACCTGCCCGTGGGACCGCAACTGCTGGGCCGCGTGCTCGACGGCGCAGGAAGGCCGCTGGATCAATTGGGTCCCCTGCTCACCACCGATAGCGCCCCCATCAACGTGCGCCCCGCCAATCCGCTGGGCCGCGCGCCCATCGTGACCACGCTGGACGTGGGCGTGCGCTCGATCAATGCCATGCTGACCGTGGGCCGCGGCCAGCGCATGGGCCTGTTCGCCGGTTCCGGCGTGGGCAAGAGCGTGCTGCTGGGCATGATGGCCCGCTACACGGAAGCGGACGTGATCGTCGTCGGCCTGATCGGCGAACGCGGACGCGAAGTCAAGGAATTCATCGAGCAAATCCTCGGTGCGGAAGGCCTGGCCCGCTCCGTCGTCGTGGCGGCGCCGGCCGACACGCCGCCGCTGATGCGCCTGCAGGGCGCCGCGTATGCGACGGCGATTGCCGAGTATTTCCGCGACCAGGGGCAAAACGTGCTGTTGATCATGGATTCGCTGACCCGCTACGCCATGGCGCAGCGCGAAATCGCCCTGGCCATCGGCGAACCGCCTGCCACCAAGGGTTATCCGCCGTCCGTCTTCGCCAAGCTGCCCGTGCTGGTGGAGCGGGCCGGCAATGGCGAGGAAGGCGGCGGCTCGATCACCGCCTTCTACACCGTACTGACCGAGGGCGACGACCAGCAAGACCCGATCGCCGACTCGGCGCGCGCGATTCTCGATGGCCACATCGTGCTGAACCGGCGCCTGGCCGAGGCGGGCCATTACCCCGCCATTGACATCGAGCAATCGATTTCGCGCGCCGCCCACTCGATCACCACGCATGAACACCAGCAGCAGGCGCGCAAGCTGAAACAGCTGTATTCGCGCTATGAACGCAGCCGCGACCTGATCAGCGTGGGCGCCTACAGCGCCGGCACCGACCCCGTACTGGACCAGGCCATCGCCCTGCATGAAAAGATCGAGGCATTTTTGCAACAGCAAATCACCGAGCGGGTCAGCATGGACGAGAGCTTGGGGCAACTTACCGCTCTATTCGACTGATTAGGGCTTGCATGGCGGGAATATAATCAGGCATGGCTTCTCCTTCCCAACTTGCAACCCTGATTGACCTTGCCCAGCGCGAAACGGACGATTGCGCCAAGCGCCTGGGCGCGGCCCTGAAAGCGCTCGACGATTGCCGCCAGAAGCTCGACATGCTGTCCGGCTACCGCGACGATTATGCCCAGCGCTTCGAGGCGAGCATGAGCAACGGCATCACGCCCATGGCTTACCGCAATTTCCAGGCCTTCATGGTCAAGCTTGACAGCGCCATCCAGGGCCAGCAGCAAGTGGTCGAGCATGCGCAAGCGCGCAGCGAGAATGAAAAGATGCGCTGGCAACTGGCCGAACGCAAGCGCATGTCGTACACCACCCTGAATAACCGGGCGCAGGAACAGGCGCTGAAGCTGGAAAACAAGCGCGACCAGAAAGCAATGGATGAGCACGCGGCGCGACAAGCCTATTACAAACGCTAAGCAACACTGAGGCAGCATCATGCAAACCCAGCCTACACCGATTTCCCAGATTATCTCGCCGAACGCCACGCCGGGCGCCGCCAACCGCAGCCAGCCCCCCACCAGCAGCACGGCGGGCGACTTCCAGCGCACCCTGAACCGCCAGATCGAGCAACGCCAGGCCAGCCGCAATATGGAGCAAGCGCAAGGACAAGCGTCGGCGGCAGCCCGCCCCGCCAGCCATGCCGCCACGCAGGCGCCCACCCAGGCGCCGGCCAAGGACACGACGCCGATGCACGCGGACAGCGAACCGGCCGCCAACAAGGAACAGCCTTCCGCGCCGGCCAGCGAGGCGCCCGCCACCAGCGACAGCGCCACGGCCGAGGCCAGCGTGCCCGCCGCGACAGTCCCGCCGCCTGCCGATCCGGCCGCCGAGATGCTGGCCCTGGTGGGCAGCATCCAGCTGGCCATCCAGCCGTCAGCGGCCAAGGCCGCGCCGGAACTGCCCGCGCGCGCCAGCGTCAAGGCCGACGGCAAGAATCTGGCAACAGGGGCCTTGCTGGCAGCCGGCCAGGGCAGCGGCAAGGCCGCCGCCACGGTCATCGCGCAAGCCGACAGCGGCGACTTTGCCGACAGCCTGGGCCAGGCCCAGGGCAAGACAAGGGCCACGCCAGGCGCCAGCGTGCCGAGCGGCAAGGCCGAGCCGGGCAAGCTGGCCATCGATGCGCAGCTGGCGGCCACGGCCAAGGCTGGCAGCGCCGTGGGCGACGCGATCATCAAGGAAGCACCTGCCGACCTGAGCCGCCTGGCGGCCCAGTTGCAGCCAGGCGCGCTGCAGCAGGCCGCCGCCGCTGTGGCCGTGCCGGCAGACAAGCTGACGGGCCGGGTCGGCACGCCGGCCTGGGACCAGCAGCTGGGACAGAAAGTCGTGTGGATGGCGGCCGGTGGCGACCAGAGCGCCACCCTGACCCTGAATCCGCCCGACCTGGGGCCTGTGCAAGTGGTCCTGACGGTCACCAATGACCAGGCCGATGCCGCCTTCATGTCGGCCCAGCCCGAAGTACGCCAGGCGCTGGAAGCGGCCATGCCGCGCCTGCGCGAGATGATGAGCGAAGCGGGTATCGCCTTCGGCAGCGCCACCGTCTCGGCCGGCACGCCGGAACAGCAAAACAATGGCGAGCGTGCCACCTCGGGCGAACGCCGCGGCAACGGCCAGGGCGGCGGCGTCTCCGGTGGCGAGATCGCCATCGCGCCGGCGGCGGGCGGACGCAGCCGGCCCAGCCTGAGTGCAGTGGATACCTTTGCCTGAGGCCAATTCGTCGGCCGCAGGCCTCAGGTGCCCCCCAGAGAGTAACTTTTCGTCTAAAAACAGCGAGTTGAGGGCGCTTCCGCCCTCTTTTCACTGCATCCTTCTGCGCAGAATTTGCCGATAATGACATAATGGCGGCGTGATCCACTTCCATGCACTCGAGTACCATTGAAAGCAAATCCAAAAATGAAAGCAGATCCGAAAGCAGATGCAGGCCTGGCCCCCCCCGGCGCCTCGAAAAAGAAGCTTCTGATCATCGTGCTGGCCTCGGTGCTGGTGGCTGGCGGCATCGGTGGCGGTGCAGCCTGGTACTTCCTGCATGGCAAGGCCGATAAAGAAGAAGCGGCGCCCAGCAAGAAAAAACATGCCGCTTCCAAGGCTGGTCCGCCCGTCTTCGTGCCCATCGACTCCTTCACCGTCAACTTGCAGCCGGAAAATGGCGAGCAATACCTGCAAATCGCCTTCACCTTGCAGGCCAGCAGCGCGGAAGAAATGGACTTGATCAAGGTCAACATGCCGAAAGTGCGCAGCCGCTTGCTGCTGCTGCTGTCTGGCAAGAAGGCTTCCGAACTCAATACCGTGGAAGGCAAGCAGCAACTGGCGGCCGAAATCATCAATCAGGTGAACCAGCCGTTCGAGGACAAAGGGCCGGAGCAGGACGTGACGGACGTATTATTTACCGCATTCATCATTCAATAAGCAGCCATGGCCGATAATTTCCTCTCCCAGGAAGAAGTCGATGCCCTCCTGAAGGGCGTCAACGGAGACCAGGACGACGCGCAGGCGCCGGAAGATGTCACGGGAGTTCGTACCTACAACCTGGCAACGCAGGAGCGCATCGTGCGCGGCCGGATGCCAACGTTGGAAATTATCAACGAGCGTTTCGCCCGCCTGCTGCGCGTGGGCCTGTTCAACTTCCTGCGCCGCAGTGCCGAAGTATCGGTGGGTTCCGTGCGCGTCTCGAAATACAGCGAGTTCATCCGCAACCTGGTGGTGCCGACCAATCTGAACCTGGTCCACATGAAGCCGCTGCGCGGCACGGCCCTGATGGTCTTCGATCCGGGCCTGGTGTTCCTGCTGGTCGACAACCTGTTTGGCGGCGACGGACGTTTTCATACGCGTGTCGAAGGACGCGACTTTACGCAGACGGAGCAGCGCATCATCTTGCGCATCCTCGACATCGTCTTTGAAGCCTATACCAAGTCGTGGGAACCGGTCTTCCCCGTCGAGTTCGAATATATCCGCTCGGAAATGAACACACAGTTCGCCAACATCGCCACACCGAACGAGGTCGTCGTCGCCTCGACGTTTACGGTGGAACTGGGCTCCGTTTCCGGACAAATCCACTTCTGCATGCCGTATTCGATGATCGAACCGATCCGCGATTCGCTGACCTCGAGCCTGCAAGGCGAAGCGCTGGAAGTGGACAAGCGCTGGATCCGCCTGATGACGCAGCAGATCCAGATCGCCGAAGTCGAACTGGTGGCGTCGCTGGGCACGGCGCGCGTCTCGTTCGACGAGATTTTGAACATGAAGGTGGGCGACATCATTCCACTGAACATACCCGAACTGATCGCCGCCACCGTCGACGGCGTGCCCGTGATGGATTGCACATATGGCGTGTTGAACGGACAATATGCGCTGAAGGTTGAAAAGTTGTTGGCAAATTCCGATAACATGAATAATCACTAAATAACTACCCGGGCCGCGTTGCGGTCCGTATCTGTACAACAGGAGAAACACATGTCTGACAACCAAGACGACCAAAGCGCGGAAGACGATTGGGGCGCGGCCATTGCCGAGCAGGCCAAGGCGGAAGCCGAAGCGCTGCAAAACCAGGCCGCCAATACGGCCAGCGCGGCCAGCGCCGCCGTATTCAAGGACTTTTCCAAGCAGGCGTCGAAGTCGGAAACGCACAACGATATCGATTTCATCCTCGATATCCCCGTGCAGCTGACAGTCGAACTGGGCCGCACCAAGATCGCCATCAAGAACCTGCTGCAACTGGCACAGGGTTCCGTGGTCGAGCTCGACGGCCTGGCGGGCGAACCGATGGACGTGCTGGTGAACGGCTGCCTGATCGCCCAGGGCGAAGTGGTGGTGGTGAATGACAAGTTTGGTATCCGCCTGACCGACATCATCACGCCTTCCGAACGCATCCGAAAATTGAATAAATGAAGCCTGGCCTGTTGATTTCCACCGTGCTGCCGCTCATGGCGGCATGCAGCATTGCGCTGGCGGCGCCGGCTTCGGCGCCCGTACCAGCTTCGGTCCCGGCCGAAACGGCGGCGCCCAGCGCAGCTGCCGAAGTGGCATCTGAAAAACCCGCTGCCGCCGCTGCAGCGGTACCCGCACCTGCCGCCGCCCTGCCCGCCATGCCTGCGGGCGCGCCCATGACGATGGCGCCGACGAGCTCGGCCGGCAGCTTGCTGCAAACCATCTTCGCGCTGGTGTTCGTGCTGGCCCTGCTGATCGGCCTGGCCTGGTTCATGAAGCGCTATGGTCCCAAAGTCATGGGCGGCAACAACAAGATGCGCGTCGTCAGTTCGCTCAACCTGGGCGGACGCGAACGCATCGTCCTCGTCGAAGTGGCCGACCAGTGGATCGTCGTCGGCGCCTCGCCCGGCCGCATCAACGCGCTGGCGACCATGCCGCGCCAGGAAGGCGAGTTGCCGCAACTGGCAACGACGCAAAACGGCCCCGCGGCCGCCAATTTTTCCGAGTGGCTGAAACAGACCATCGAAAAACGCAATGGGAAATAAGCAGCAGATGGCATGGTCCCACGTAAAGACTCCCCTGACCTGGCTGCTGGCGGCGGCCGCCCTGGCCTTGCCGCTGTGGGCCATGGCACAGCCGGGTATCCCGGCCTTCAACAGCACGCCGGCGCCGGGCGGCGGACAGAATTACTCACTGCCGGTGCAGACGCTCATCCTGATGACGTCGCTCACCTTCCTGCCGGCGGCCCTCCTGATGATGACCTGCTTTACGCGCATCATCATCGTGCTTTCCCTGCTGCGCCAGGCCATCGGCACGCAATCGGCGCCGCCGAACCAAGTGCTGGTGGGGCTCGCCCTGTTCCTGACCCTGTTCGTCATGGGCCCCGTGTTCGACAAGATTTACACGGATGCCTATCTGCCTTATCAGGAAAACAAAATCAGCATGCAGCAGGCGATGGACAAGGGCGTCGATCCCCTGAAAACCTTCATGCTCAAGCAGACGCGCCAGGCCGACCTGGCGCTGTTTGCCAAGATGTCGCGCTCGCCTGCCCTGCAAGGCCCGGAAGACGTGCCGCTGCGCATCCTCGTGCCCGCCTTCGTCACCAGCGAACTGAAGACGGCATTCCAGATCGGCTTTGCCATTTTCATCCCGTTTTTGATCATCGACATGGTGGTCGCTAGCGTGCTGATGTCGATGGGTATGATGATGATGTCGCCGGCGACGATCTCGCTGCCGTTCAAGCTGATGCTGTTCGTGCTGGTCGATGGCTGGCAATTGCTGCTGGGCTCGCTGTCGCAGAGTTTTTACTAGGGGACGTACGATGACACCCGAAAGCGTCATGACCCTGGGCCGCCATGCGATGGAAGTCACCCTGATGGTGGCCGCGCCCATGCTGCTCGTCGCCCTCATCATCGGCTTGATCGTGAGTATTTTCCAGGCGGCCACGCAGATCAACGAATCGACCCTGTCTTTCATCCCCAAGCTGGTCGGCATCTTTGTCGCCCTCGTCGTGGCCGGTCCGTGGATGCTGTCCGTCATGCTCGACTACATGCGCCAGGTATTTACGGGCATTCCGAACCTGGTGGGTTAGTGCCGCCACCATTGCCATGCTGACCCTGTCGAGCATCGAACTGAACACGTGGATCGCAGCACTGCTGTGGCCGCTTAGCCGCATCCTCGGCCTGATCGCGGCCGCGCCCCTGTTCGGCAATGCGGCCGTGCCGGCCAGCGTCAAGGTGACCCTGGGCGCGCTGCTGGCCATGATCATCGCTCCCACCGTGCCGGCCTTGCCGGCCGTCAACCCGATGTCCTTGCCCGGCTTGCTGATCCTGACGCAAGAGATGCTGGTGGGCCTGGCCATGGGCTTTTCCATCCGCATCGTGTTTTCCGCCGTCGAAATGGCTGGCGAGCTCAGCAGTCTCACCATGGGCCTGGGCTTCGCCTCGTTCTTCGACCCGCAAACCAAGGGCAGGTCTTCCGCCATCAGCCAGTTCCTCGTCATGCTGGCCACCTTGATGTTTTTGACAGTCAACGGCCACCTGGTCTTGCTGGCGGCGCTGGCGGAAAGCTTTGTCAGCCTGCCCATTTCATCGAGTCCCATCAGCGGCGGCGGTTTCCAGCAATTGGCGGCCTGGGGCGGGGAAATCTTCCGTTCCGGCCTGCAGATTTCGCTGCCCATCATCGCCGCCCTGCTGCTGACCAACGTGGCGCTGGGCATTTTGACGCGGGCCGCTCCGCAGCTGAACATTTTCGGTATCGGTTTTCCCGTGACCCTGGGCGTGGGCTTGCTGGTGATCAGCATGGTCCTGCCCTACCTGGCCACGCCCTTCCAGAATATGTTCCTGCGTGGCATAGAAACGGCGCGTTTGCTGCCGCGCGGCTTCGCCACGCGCGACCGGCCACCGCCGCCCGCGCCGCCGAACCCCTTGCGCCCGGCGCCGCCGGCAACACCGGCACGCTAAGACTGGCGATCAATGCTGGTCGCTGCTCAGCGCCACGCGCCAGCGCCGCACATCGACATTCACACGCAACTGATGATGTTTGACCAGGTAGCGCACGCCGACCAGCGCCGCCGCCAGCCCCGACAGGGCGGCGATGCCCAGCGCCCAGCGCGGGCCGAAGGTATCGGCCACCCAGCCCACGACGGGTGCGCCCAGCGGCGTGCCGCCCGCCGAGATGGCCAGCAGGATGGCCATCACGCGGCCCCGCATGGCGGGCGCCGTCGACAATTGCACACTGCTGTTGACGCTGGTGGTAAACGTTTGCGCGGCGATGCCGATGACCACCAGCATCATGCCGAACAGCCAATAATTGGGCATTACGGCGGCCAGCGCGCAGGCCAGGCCGAACAGCGCCGCCGCCCCCAGCAGCAAGGCCAGCGTAGGCTGGCCACGGCCCGCCGCCAGCAGCGCGCCGGCTACGGAGCCGCAAGCCATGATGGAACTGAGCACGCCATACTGACCGGCGCCCGCATGGAAGGCCGTGACCGACATGGTCGAGAGGAAAATCGGGAAATTCAAGCCGAAGGTGCCGATCAGGAACAGCATCAGCATGATGGCCATCAGGTCGGGCCGCTGGCGCACGTAGCGGAAACCCTCGCCCAGGCTGGCGCGCGTGGCCTTGATACGCGGCACGCGGCGCAGCAACTGCACGCGCAGCAGCAACAGCGAACCGATCACGGCGGCAAACGAGACGGCGTTGATGATGAAGACCCAGCCGCTGCCGACGCTGCTGATCAGCAGTCCTGCTACCGCGGGGCCCAGCATGCGCGCCGCATTGAACGAGGTGGAATTGAGCGCCACGGCGTTCGTCAGGTCTTCCTCGCCGACGATTTCGGCAACAAACGTCTGGCGCACGGGCGAATCGAAGGCCGTCACGCAGCCCAGCAGGAAAGCAAACACATACACATGCCACAGTTGTACCAGGCCGCTGATGCACAAGATCCCGAGTCCCAGCGCCAGCAAGCCCATGGCCGCCTGCGTGCACAGCAGCAATTTCCTGCGGTCGAGCAAGTCGGCTGCCATGCTCGTCAGGGGCAGCAACAGCAGTTGCGGGCCGAATTGCAAGGCCATGACGATGCCGACGGCACTGGCATTGTGCTGCGTCAATTCGCTGAGCACCAGCCAATCCTGCGCCGTGCGCTGCATCCAGGTGCCGATATTCGACACCAGGGCGCCACCGGCCCAGATACGGTAATTGGGAATGCGTAGCGAACGGAAGGTGTTGTTCATCTGGGCGTGCGGGCTCCTTGCCGGGGTCGTGGTGGAAAATTCAGCGGATCACTGCGCCAAGCGTTTGAGCAATGCCACTGCATGGTTCAGTTCGGTAACTTCGTCCGGCGTGAGCCGGGTTTCAATGGTGCGCGCCAGCCAGTCTTCGCGCGCGGCGCGGCTGGCCGCGATCCAGGTGCGGCAACTGTCCGTCAGGGTCAATAGCGTCTGCCGGCCATCGGCCGGGTCGGGCGAGCCCGTCACCATGCGCGCTTGCGTCAACGCTTGCACGGTGGCGGCCATCGACTGGGGCCGCATGCCTTCGGCGCGCGCCAGGCTGCTGGCGGTGGCCGGGCCATCGCGCTCGAGGCGGCTCAGCACGGATGCCTGCGACATGCTGACATCGCCCAGATGCGCTTCTTCGCGCAGGCGGCGGCGCAGCTTGCCGACCAGGATGCGCAATTCGCCGGCCAGTTGCAGCACGTGCTCGTGATCGTGATCGTTGTGTTCTTCTTGTGGGGTGCTCATGGTGGCCGTGGGGTGGATCAACGGCCATCAGTATAACAGATAGGCAGGTAGACTGCACAGTTTGCCTGTATATATTATCAAGACGGCCATTTTGCGCACGTAAAAAAGCCGGGGCGGGAGGTATTCTCCCTGCCCCGGCTTGCCGGTCATCGAGCCGATATTGAGCTCTTAGCTGATGTAATTGAACAGCGACAAGCCCGAGATCGAGGTGAACGTTTTCTGCGCCGCCTGCAGGGTCACCTGCTGCTGGGTGAAGGTGGAAATGGCTTTCACCATGTCCAGGTCCTGCAGGTCCGACAGGGTGGTGGCGTACTGGAGGTCGAGGTCGTCGCCTGCGCTGTCGAGATAATCGAGCTCCTTCATGCGCGCGCCCACGTCGGTGCGCACCGACAGCACATTGTCGTAGGCCGTGTCGAGTATATTGTGGGCCGCGTTCAAGCCGTTCGCCAGGCGCGCCTGGCCCGCGTCGCCAGTGGTCGTCTGGCGCAGCACGCCGATCAGGTTTTTCACGGTGGTAAACAGCGATTCCTTGGCGCTCGGCTCCAGCGTAAAGCTGTCCAGGTCTGCCGGCTTGCCCGTGACATTCACTTGCTGGCCGTCGAAGGTGATGGTGTCGCCGCTCTTGTAGGGGATGGGCACGGCGGGATTCGGCACCGTCTGGCCCAAGGTGGCGTCGGTGATGGTATACGTGGTGACGGCAGCGGTGCCCGTGCCCGCGACCTTGAAGTCGATGGAATATTTATGTCCCGTCAATGCCGTCGGGTCCGTCACCGTGCCGCCAGAAATGATGCCGGAACCGCCGCGCGTGAAGTTGCCGGCGGCGGCGGCCGTGGTGAACTTGCCGTTGCCGGTCAGGTTGTTTTCAAAGACGGTGGCGCCGGAATCGCTGGTCGCCAGGTAGCGCGCCGAGCCGACCTGCAATTCGCGCTGGCCCTGGTCGCCCACATAGGTGGCGCCCGTCGGCGTCTGGCTGAATGGCTGGGTGGTGGATTTATAGCCGGAAAACAGGTAGCCGCCGGCGCCGTCAGCCGTGTTGGCGATGCCCAGCAAGTCGGTCAGCCGCCCTTCCAGTTCCTTCGCCAGGGTGTCGCGGTCGACGTCTTTCAGCGCAGGATTGCCGGCCTTGACGACCAGGTCTTTCACGTCCGCAATCAGCGAACCCGTGCTGGCCAGCGCCAGCTCTTCCTGTGACAGGAAATTCTTCGCATTCGAACGGTTCGTCACGAACTGCGTATTGATCGATTGCGACTGCGTCACTTCCAGCGCGCGCGCCGAGGCGATCGGATCGTCGGCAGGCGTCAGGTTGCGGCGGTTCGCCGACAGCTGCATCTGCGTACGGTTCAGGGCGCCCTGCAGATTGTTCAGCTGCGAACTGCCCTGGTCATAAATCATTCGTGTGCTGATGCGCATGATGCTGCCCTTCCAGAAAGCCGCCGCGCGCTATGTCGCGGCAAAAATTGATTAACGTCCCAGGCCGATGACCACGTCGAACAGGGTGCTGGCGATCTGCATGACCTTGCCGCACGCCTGGTAGGACTGCTGGTAACGCAGCAGGTTGGCCGCCTCTTCATCGAGGTTGACGCCGGAGACGGCCTGCTGCTGGGTGCTGACCTGCTGCAGCAAGGCCAGGCTGGCCAGGCCACTGACCTGCACTTCGCGTGTCTTGTTGCCCACGAAGCTGACGGTTTGCGCATACGAACCCTGGAACGTGGTATTGCCGCCATCGAGGATGTTCTTCGTCTGCAAGCCCGCCAGCAGCGCGGCATTGCGGTTGTCGCCCACGCCGCCCGTATTGGGCTTGATCGTGAAGGTATCGCCCTGCGCCGGCGCGCCCGTCATGCTGACATTGATGCCGCCAAAGCTGAAGTTGTCGCCTTCCGCATACGGGATGCTCGCCGTGCCGGCCGGATAGGTCGTGGTGGCGCCATTCACGCCCTTGACCGTCACCGCCTGGCCGGCGGGGAAACCCGTCAGCGAGGTAGTCGCCTTGTCGTAGGTCAAGGTCACGGGCCCCGTCAGGGCATTGCCCGGGGTCAGGTAGGCCTTGTCGACGGAGCCGGCGCTGAGCTTGCCCGTGCCCGTATTGGCCACCGGCGCCGAAGTGGCGATGGGGGCCCCAGCGGCAATCTTGTTGCGGTCGGTGATCAGCACGGCCAGGCCCGCCGCGCCATTCGCCGTCGGTTTGATGACGTAGTTGTCGCCTTGGGCGGCCGTGCCCGAGATCGAGAAATCGACGCCGTCGATGGTTTGCGGCGCCGTTTGCGGGTACGGATTGATGATGGTGTGTGCGCCGTCCGATTCGCGCGTCACCACATAGTTGCTGCCATCGTAATTCAGGCTGTAATCGCTGGCCGTCAGCTTGGTGGGGTCGCTGACCTTGGCCGACAGCACGGTGGTGCTGCTGGCGTTGTTGCCGCGGTCGGCGCCGATCACGGGGTCGGGTATCTTGAAAAAGTCGCCGCCCATGGCGCCATTCAAGTCCTGGCCCAGCTTGTGCTGGTCGTTGAAGGTGCTCGCCAGCGCGATGGCCACCTTGCCCAGCGAGTTCTGCACATTGTCCAGGGTGCCGCTGCGAAATTCCAGCAAGCCGCCCAGCGAGCCGCCGGTCAGGGAGCTGTCCGGCAGCACGCTGACGGTATTGCCCGTGACATAGCCCACCTCGATGCGGTTCGGGTCCGTCCGCGAAGGCGTGGCCGCCAGCGCGAAGCTGCGATCCGCCACCACCAGCGGCTGGCCCGCGCCGATGGAAATGGTGACGGTATTGTTGGCAGCCGGTTGCACCGTCGCCTTGACATATTTGTTCAATTCCGTGATCAGCTGGTCGCGCTGGTCCAGCAGATCGTTGGGCTGGTTGCTGGCATCGACCGACAATTGGGAAATCGACTTGTTCAGCTCGGCGAGCTGCTTGGCGTAGGTATTAATCACCGTCACATTCGACGTGATCTGCGAATTGACGCCGTCGCCGATCTCCGTCAGGCGCGCGCTCAAGCCCTGGAAACGGGAAGCGAGCGAGCCGGCGCTCGACAGCAACGCCTGGCGCGAGGCGACCGAAGACGGATTGGCGCTGAAGTCCTGCACGCCCTTGAAGAAGTCTTGCAGGGCGGGCGACAGGCCCGCCGTGGGGTCGGCCAGCAAGTTGTCGATCTGACTGATCTGCGTGTAATAGCTATCGAGCGCGCTGGTAGCGCTTTGCGCGGCATTGACCTGGGTGCCCATGAAGCTGTCGTACTGGCGCTTGATCTGCGACACTTCCGTGCCCGTGCCGACGAAGCCATAGCCGGCAAAGTTCGACTGCGAAGTCTGCTGCAGCACCGTCTGGCGATTGTAGCCGGCGACATTCGCATTGGTGATGTTATGCCCGGTCGTCGACAGGCCCACCTGCGCTGCAAGCAAACCGCTCTTACCGATGCTGAGTAGATTCGAAGTCATGGTGTCTTATTGGTTACCGTCACATGTATTTACGGCAGCCGCGGCGAAAACTTGAAGCGCGCGGCCTGCACAGGGGCACGGCAGGGGTTAACCGACCAGCGAATGCTTGATGATTTTTGTCAATTTGGCAGCGTAATTCGGGTCCGTCGCGTAGCCGGCCTTTTGCAAGCCCTGGGCAAACGTGCTGGCGTCGCCCGCGCTGGCCAGCACTTTCTCGTAGCGCTTGTTGTTGGTAATCAACTGCGCATAATCCTTGAAACTGTCCGCGTAGCTGTCATAGGCGCGGAATTTCTCCACCTTGCGCTGTGCCTTGCCATTCACATATTCCGTGGTGACGGCCTCCGTGACCTTGCCCTTCCAGTCGCTTGACGCCTTGATGCCGAACAGGTTGTGGCTGCTGCTGCCGTCGCGGCTGATGATTTCGCGCTTGCCCCAGCCCGTCTCCAGCGCCGCCTGGCCCAGCATGAACTTGGCCGGGATGCCGGTGGCGCGGCTGGCTTCTTCCGCATGCACGCCCAGTTTTTCCTGGAACGCGCGCACATGCGGCGCCTGCGTGGCATTGGCCTTCTCGCTCAGGGTCTTGCCGCTGCCGCTGGCACTGCTTGCACCGTCGGCAAGGGCGCCCTGCTGCTGGCGGAATGCGGCCAGCGCCGTCGCCATGCTCGACGAGCGGGGCGACGGCGCTTCGGCGCCATCGGTGGCCAGCGCCTGGTTCGAGGACGACAGCTGGCGGATCAGCACATCCGCCAGGCCCGTGCCCCGCTTGGCCAGGTTCTGGCTCGTCTGCTGGTCCAGCATCGAGGTATACATCTTGCTTTGCTGGCTATCCATGATGCCGTCCTGCGGCGAGGCGTCACGCATGCTTTTCATCATCATGTTGATGAACATGGCTTCAAATTGCGTGGCCGCCTCTTTCAGCGCGGCAGGATCCTTCGCCTTGGCGGACTGGCGCAAGCCATCCATGCCCTTGACGTCGTAGGCGGCGGTATTGCTGAGGTCGGTTTGGCTGATCATGGCGTGTCCATCAAATGATTTCAAGTTCGGCGCGCAGCGAACCGGCCGCCTTCATCGCCTGCAGGATGGCCAGCAAGTCTTGCGGCGAGGCGCCGATGGCGTTCAAGGCTTTCACCACGTCGGACAGCGAAGCGCCACCCTTGACCAGCATGACCTTGCCCGGTTCCTTTTTGATATCGATCTGTGCCGTCTGCGTGACCACCGTGCGCCCGCCCGACAAGGGCGCCGGCTGGCTCACCTGTGGCTCGACATTGATGGTGACGGACAGGTTGCCGTGCGAAATGGCGCAGGTTTCCAGCGTTACGGACTGGTTCATCACAACGGAACCGGTGCGCGCATTCATGATGACCTTGGCCGCCAGGCGGGCCGGATTGACTTCGATGCTTTCCAGCTGCCCCAGGAAGGTCACGCGCTGGTCGCTGCTGCCCGGCGACTGCACCTGAATCACGCGCCCGTCCAGCGCGGCGGCCGTGCCGGCGCCGTAGCGGCTGTTGATGGCGTCGACCACGCGGCTGGCGGTGGCGAAATCGGTGGCATTCAATTCCAGGCGTATGGTGTTGTTGGCGCCCAGCACCGAGGGCACTGTGCGCTCGACGGTAGCGCCGCCCGAGATGCGTCCCACGCTCAGGTGATTGATGACGATGGAGCTGCCGGCCGCCTGCGCGCCCACGCCGCCCACCAGTACATTGCCCTGCGCCATGCCGTACACCTGGCCGTCGGCGCCCTTCAATGGCGTCATCAGTAAGGTGCCGCCGCGCAAGCTTTTAGCATTGCCCATCGACGACACGGTCACGTCCAGCATCTGGCCCGGCTGGGCAAACGCCGGCAAGGACGTCGTCACCATCACGGCGGCCACGTTTTTCAGCTGCAAACTGGTGCCTTGCGGCAAGTTGATACCTTGCTGCTGCAGCATCGCCGCCACGCTCTGGATGGTGAACGGCGTTTGCGTGGTCTGGTCGCCGCTGCCGTCGAGGCCGACGACGAGGCCATAGCCCATCAGCTGATTCTGGCGCACGCCGGCGATGCTGGCCAGGTCCTTGATGCGCTCGGCTTGCGCCATCGGCGCCAGCAGGGCGCAAGCCAGGCCGGCAATGGCTAAACAGCGGGGAAAAGTCAACGTGGCCATGATCAGAACGGCAGCAGGCTGAGGAAGAAGCGCGAGGCCATCGAGGCCATTTCGGCGCGGTCGATCTGGCTGTTGGTGCGGTATTCGACGCGTGCGTCGGCCACCTGGGTCGAGGCCACGACGTTGCCCGTGCCGATGGTGTCCGGATTGACCATGCCCGAGAAGCGAATGAATTCCGTGCCCTTGTTCATGGCGATCTGTTTTTCGCCGGCAACGATAAGATTTCCGTTTGGCAATACTTCGATCACCGTCACGCCGATCGTGCCGGAAAAGGTGTTGCTGGCGGACTGGTTGTCGCCATCGGCAAACTTGGTCGCGCCATTCGCCGAGACGGTGCCGCCCAAACGGCCCTGGGCCAAACCAGGCGTACTGAAGCCCACGCTGCCCGACTTGTTGCCGGAGCTGGCGCCCGCCTTGACGGCGTTCGTGCGCTCGGTGATGGCGATCGTCATGGTGTCGCCCACATGGCGCGCGCGGCGGTCTTCGAAGGCGGGACGGTAGGTCGACGGCTGATAGATGGAACCGTTGTTGGCGACCACCGGTTCCGGCATCGGCGCGCGCGTGCTGGTCGGATATTGCACGATGGACGTAGGCGTGATGGCGCAGCCGGACAACAGGGCTGCGGACAACAGGGCGATGATGGGGTATTGCATGGCGAACCTCCGCTGCCATCCGGCGGCGGATGGCATGACGACTATGAAAATTAAAGTTGCGACAATTTCTGCAGCATTTGATCGGATGTGGTGATGGCCTTGCTGTTGATCTCGTAGGCCCGCTGCGTCTGGATCATGTTGACCATTTCCTCGGCCACGTTGACGTTCGAGCTCTCGATGTAGCCCTGCATCAGCACGCCGGCGCCATTCGTGCCCGGGGTGTTCGTCTGCGCCACGCCGGAGGCGCCCGTTTCCATGTACAGGTTTTCTCCCTTCGATTCCAGGCCGGCCGGATTGACGAAGGTGGTCAGCTGCAGGGAGCCGATCTGCGATGGCGCCACGGTATTGGGCAAGGTCACGGAGACGGTGCCGTCGCGCGCGACGGTCAGGCTCAGCGCATTGGTCGGCACGGTGATGGCAGGCTGGATGACGAAGCCTTCGGAGGTCACCAACTGGCCATTGGCATCGGTCTGGAACGAGCCGTCGCGCGTGTAGGCGGTGGCGCCATCGGGCAGCAGCACCTGGAAGAAACCGGTGCCGTTGACCATCACGTCGCGCGAATTGCCAGACGCCTGGGGGTTGCCCTGGGTATGGATGCGTTCGGTAGCCACGGTGCGCACGCCCGTGCCGATCTGCAAGCCCGACGGCAGCTGGGTTTGCTGCGACGATTGCGCACCCGGCTGGCGCACATTTTGATACAGCAAGTCTTCAAACACGGCGCGCGACTTCTTGAAGCCGGTGGTGCTGACGTTGGCCAGGTTATTGGCGATCACGTCCATCTGCGTCTGCTGCGCTTCCAGGCCGGTCTTGGCTATCCAAAGGGAACGAATCATGTTTTTTCTCCAATAACAGCGCTTGCCAGCCCTGTAGACTATTTCTATGTGACCATTATGCGACCGGCTCTATCAATTCAAAGCGAGGATCTGGGTGGCTTTCGCCGCGTTATTCTCGGCATTCTTCAACAAGCTCATTTGTGTTTCGAACTGGCGCGCCAGGGCGATCATGCTGACCATCGAGTCGACGGGGCTGACATTGCTGCCTTCCAGCGCGCCCGTCGTCAATTTGACGGCCTGGTCGGCTTGCGCCAGCGTGCCATCCTTCAGGCGGAACAGGCCGTCGTCGCCGCGCACCAGTTGCTGCTCGGGCGGGTTGACCAGCTTGATGCGTCCCAGCACCGTGGACGGGCCCGGCGGCACATCGGTGGAAATCGTGCCCACCGTGCCATCGCTGGCGATCGCCACCGTCACGCCGGGCGGAATGGCCAGCGGTCCCGTGTCGCCCTGCACCATCAGGCCCGATTGTGTCTGCAACATGCCGTTTTCATTGAGTTTGAAGGCGCCGTTGCGCGTATAGGCTTCGGAACCGTCGGCCGACTGCACCGCGATCCAGCCGCCATTTTCCACGGCCACGTCGAGCGCGCGGCCCGTGTGCTGCATGGGTCCTTGCGTAAAATCGGAACCGACCGTCGAATCGACGACAAAGGCGCGCGTCGGCATCATGCCGTCGGCCACCACGGGCACGGCGCGAAACGAGTCGAGCTGGGCACGGAAACCCGTGCTGGTGGCGTTCGCCAGGTTATTCGCCGTGGTCGCCTGCTTGTCCAGGATGTGCTTGGCGCCCGAGCCGGCGGTGTAGATGAGACGGTCCATGTGTTTTCTCCGTGCAAAACGAAAGCCGGGAGCAGTCCGAAAGAACTGCTCCCCTTACTCTTAACGCAGGTTGACGAGTGTTTGCAAGACCGAATCCTGCGTCTTGATGGTCTGCGCATTCGCCTGGTAGGCGCGCTGGGCCGTGATCATGTTGACCAGTTCGGCCGTCAGGTCCACGTTCGACACTTCCACGGCCGAGGCGCGCAAGTCGCCCAAGCCGGCCGAGCTCGGCTCACCCGTCATGGGGCTGCCCGAGGTCGAGCTTTCCGCCCAGGCATTGTTGCCCAGCGGCTCCAGGCCATTCGGATTGGCAAACTTGGTCAACACCACCTGGCCCAGGTCGCGTGTCTTGCCATTGTTGTACTGGCCCTGGATCACG
The DNA here is from genome assembly GCF_006517255.1 of Janthinobacterium tructae. NCBI lineage: Bacteria > Pseudomonadati > Pseudomonadota > Betaproteobacteria > Burkholderiales > Oxalobacteraceae > Janthinobacterium > Janthinobacterium tructae. The sequence continues at coordinate 2,909,668 of NZ_CP041185.1, forward strand.
CCATCGGTACCCACGACGAAACGGCTCAGCTGACCGGCCGCATAACCATCGGCCACGGTCCGCTTTTCGCTGGTGGACGAACTGAGCTGAGTGGAATTGGTGAAGTCGACCTTGATCGCCAGGTTCGCGTTCGCGCCCGTGGCGGGGAAGACGGGCAGGTTGACCGTCACCGGCAAGGTTTGCGGCGGCGTCAGGCCCAGCATGGCGGCCTTGTCCAGGCTGCCGACGCTGTTGAACACCAGCGCAGCCGACCTCACGGCGGGCACTTCCGTCACGGCGGCGATATTCTTGTCGATCTGATCTGGCGTCAGGCTGGAATTGATGCCGTTAGGCACGGCGCTGCCATAGGTGGCGCTGATGGCGGCCAGCTGGGCGGGGCTGGCGCCGGCCGCTGCGGCGGCAGTGCGCACGGCGGCGCCGGCCGCATTGCCATAGGCGACGGCGGCGGCCGTGATAGCCGCCGGTACCAGCGGCACGGCCGTGACGGCGGACTGGTAGGCCGCGCGCGCGGCCAGCGAGGCGGCATCGGTCTGCGCCGCGGCAGCCACTTTCGCGCTGGTAATTTCCTTGCCGTCAGTAGCCGAGTAGACATCCCAGCTATTGGTGCCCGTCTTGACATAGAAATTGGACATGGTGTGGGCATTGCCCAGCGAATCGAAAACCGGCACGGGGAATTGCTTGGTCCACGACTTTTGCTCGCCCACGCTGAACGGCACCACGGTCGGCATGGCCGAGTTGGAATCGAGGTTGACCTGGGTATCGACCTTGGTGGTCGCCTGCGGCGCCATGTCGGACGGGTCGATCTGCAGCGGTACGACGGCGCCGGCCAGGATCTTGCCGTTCACATCGGCCGGATAGCCGGTCAGCTGGGCTTTCTGGGCATTGATGATGAAGCCGCTCTTGTCGACCTGGAACTGGCCGTTGCGCGAATACTGGATGGCACCGTTCACGCTGGTGCGGAAGAAACCGCCGCCATTGATGGCGATGTCGAGCGGATTCGACGAGCTTTCCAGGTTACCCTGGTTGAACAGCTGCGCCACTTGCGACACGGCCACGCCGATGCCGGGCTGGTTGCCGCCCACGCCATACAGCGAGTTGGCATAGATGTCGGCAAACTGCGCCTGCGATTGTTTGAAACCCACGGTGGCCGAGTTGGCGATATTGTTGCCGATGACGTCCAGCGATTTGGCGGCGCCATTCAAGCCGCTCAGGCCTTGTTGGAAAGACATTGTGTTCTCCTGGTAGAAATTAGGGGTAGAGGGTCTACGCTACAAACGAGCGGCTTACAAAATCTGTTTCACATCGGCCATGGTGATGCTGCCCACGCCCGGCACGTTCAACTTCACGCCACCGGCGCCCGTCGACACGCTGGCGACCGAACCGAACATCAGCGCCGCTGCATCGGTCAGCTTGGCGCCGCCACGCGTCGCTTCCACCGAAAAGGTATACGCGCCGTCGGCCAGCACGATCGGCTTGCCATCCTTGTCGAGCTCGGCGGTGGAGCCGTTCCAGCCCAGCGGCAAGGTACCCGCGTCCTGCGGGCCCAGGTCGATGGAATGGACTTCCTTGCCCGCGCTGTTGTAGATGATGACCTTGACGCTGTCGGCCGGCGTCGCCAGGTCCACGCCCAGCAGGGCCGCGCTCTTGCTCAGGGTGACGTTCTTGCCTGCCGTCAGCACGCCGTGGCCGATGATATTGGCCGCCTGCATGGATTCGGCCTGCTGGTAGCTGGTTTTCAGCGTTTCCAGCGTGGTATTGAGCTTGTTGACGCCCGTCACCGTGGACAGCTGGGCCAACTGGCTCGTCAGCTGCGCATTGTCCAGCGGGTTCATCGGGTCCTGATTTTGCAGCTGGGTCACCAGCAGGGTCAGGAATTTGTTCGTTTCTTCCTCGACGCTGCCCTTCGCGGCCGTCGTCTTCTTCGGATTCATCGTCGCCATCAGGTCGGTGACGGTGGCGGTGCTGGTATCGATGGTTGCCATAATGATCAGTCAGCCTTATTGGCCGAGCGTAAGGGTTTTCAGGAGCAGCGACTTGGCCGCGTTCATGGTTTCCACATTGGTCTGGTACGAGCGCGAGGCCGACAGCATGTTGACCATCTCGTCGACCGTATTCACGTTGGGCATGGTGACGTAGCCCTTCTCGTCGGCCAGCGGGTTCTTCGGGTCGTAGACCAGCTTCATCGGCGACGGGTCCTCGATCACCTTCTGCACCTTGACGGCCGTGGCGCCGTTGGACATGGGCACGGCCTCGAACACCACCTGCTTGGCGCGGTAGGCTTCGCCGCTGGCGCTGGTGGCGCTGTCGGCATTGGCCAGGTTGCTGGCCACCGTGTTCAGGCGCTGCGCCTGCGCGCTCATGGCCGAACCGGAGACATTGAAGATATTGAACAGCGACATGATTATTGTCCTCCCTGGATGGCCGTCAGCATGCCCTTGATCTGCGAGTTGAGGAACGTCACGGCCGCCTCGTAGCGGATGGCGTTGTCGGCAAAGGCGTTGCGTTCAAGATCCATGTCCACCGTATTGCCGTCGACGGCGCCCTGGGCCGGCGCGCGGTACAGCAGCGGCGTGCCGTCGGCCAGGGTCTCGACCTTGCCGCCCGTGCTGCTCCCTGCGGCAGCGGCCACGCCCTTGCCCGGCAGATGCTGCGGCGCCGTGCCCTTCAGGGCCGGCGGCACGCCATCCTTGCGCGCCATCGCCCCCTTCAGCGCGCTGGCGAAATCGACATCGCGCGCCTTGTAGTTGGGCGTATCGGCATTCGCGATATTCGAGGCGAGCAATTCCTGGCGCGTCGAGCGCAGGCTCAGCGCCGTCTCGTTGAAGCGCATGTAATCGTCGAGTTTCCCTATCATGTCAGGCTCCGGAAAGATCTGCCACTGGCGCCCGAGATGGCGGAAGGATGGCGGTATAGTGATGACAGGAAACATAGTACGGTGCCCACCGGCAAGACCATCGCCGGATCAGACCGTACTTTTACCCCTTAATCGGCGCTTCGATCAGGGCTGCGCGCACTATCATGGCAGTATTCCAGAGGCCTATCACCATGAAAACACCGCTTGCACTCCTTCTCGCTCTTGCCGCCCTGCCACTGCTGGCGCAGGCGCAAAACGCCGGCCGGCAGACCCCGGAAGGGCTGCGCAACAGCGTGGAACAATTCCTGCAAGTACAAAGCAACGGCTTGCCAGGCAAGGTGACGGTCACCGTCGGCGCCGTCGATCCGCGCCTGAACCTGGCCGCCTGCCCCGCACCGCAAGCGTTCATGGCGCCAGGCGCGCGCGCCTGGGGCAAGACTACCGTGGGCGTGCGCTGCACGGCGCCCTCCAACTGGACCATCTATTTGCAAGCCAACGTGGCCGTCGTGGGCGATTACGTAGCCAGCGCCGTGCCGCTGGCACAAGGGCAAGCCATCGACGCCAGCCAGCTGGTGACGATGCAGGGCGACCTGGCGGCATTGCCCGCAGGCATCGCCACCGACATGGCCCAGGTAGTGGGCGCCAGCACGAATATTTCATTGCCACCAGGCACGCCGATGCGCCTCGACACCCTGCGCCGCAAGCCGGTGGTCATGCAAGGCCAGCTGGTGCGTGTCGTTTCCAGTGGCAACGGCTTCCAGGTGGCATCAGAAGGGCGCGCCATCGGCAGCGCCGGCGATGGCCAGACGGTGCAGGTACGCACGCAGAGCGGCCAGCAGATCAGCGGCGTGGCGCGCGCGGGTGGCATGGTGGAGGTCGCCTTTTAAGCGAATAGATAGCGATATTGTAGTCTGGCGCACTAAAGTTCCTGGATATGATGCCGATAAGATGTCATATCCCGGAGTTTTTTGACTTCGACCAGACGAGGATCACGCTGTGAAAATTACCGATAACACCATTAAAAGCAATCCCGGCCTGCCGGTGGCGCCCGCGAATACCTCCGGCGCCCGGAATGCCGAGAAAGCCCAGGCAACACCGACGACGTCGGACAATGTACGCCTGTCGCCACAAGGACAGGCATTAGCGGCCAGTGCAACTGCCGGCAGCGGCGCCGTGTTCGACACGAAAAAAGTCGAACGCATCAAGCTGGCGATCGCCGACGGCCAGTTCCAGGTCAACTCTGAAAAAGTGGCGGACGGTCTCCTCGACACAGTCAAGGACTTGCTGCACTCACGAAATAGATAGGTTCCCTCATGCAATCAGTGACTCCGTTTTCCAGCCTGCGCGACGAGCAACAGCTCATGACCACATTGCTGGCATTGATGAAAGAAGAACAGCGGCATCTGGTTGCGGCTGACATCGATGCAATCACGGAGCTCACGGTGCGCAAGACGGCACTCGTCGGACAATTGAGCCAGCTGGCGGCGCAACGCCACCAGGCGCTGGCGGCAGCCGGTTTCACGGCCGCCGAAGCGGGCATGGAAGACTGGCTGGTCGGCGCCAGCGAAGCCGAAGCGGCGTCCCTGTGGAAAGCCCTGCTCGACACCACGCGCGAAGCGAAAGAACAGAACCGGCTCAACAGCCTGCTGGTCAACAAGCACATGCTGCACACGCAAGGCGCCCTGAACGCCATGCGCCCCACGGCCCAGAGCGGCAATTTCTACGGCCCCAGCGGCCAACCGATGACCAATACGGCCAGCCGGCGCGTCGTCATCGGCTAAGTTTTTAATCGACGCTCACTACGCCAAAGCCGGAAACAGCAGCGACAAGCACAGCAATAAACCATTGCTGCACGCATGTGCCGTGGCGGCCGCCACATACGCGGGCGCCAGGCCCATGCTGCGCGCCGTCAGGTAGCTGGCTGCGAACGTGCATCCGCCAATAAAAGTGATGATAGCGTGTAAGATCCCGGCGCCGTTCACGACATGAAGCAGGGAAAAAAGTGCCGCGCTGGCCAGCAGGCTGACCGCAGCGCGCACCTTGTAACGACGTAATATCTCCAGCGGCAGCCACTGCCCGATGACCGTTTCGAACAACGGTGCCCATACAACGACAAAGCAGAACACCGTCGCAGTGCTGGCGCCCCTCAGCGCTGCGGCAGCAGATCCGCCCAATTGCTGCGGGGTGAACAGGGCCACGGCAGCCAGCGCCAATGGTACGAAGGTGAGAAAGTTAATGGCGCCCACGGCCACCCCCAACAACAAGGCGCCCCGCATGGGGCGCTTGGCCATGCTCGCCCGCAGCGCAGCCAGGTTGACAGCCAGTCGTGGCACCGGCAAGTTCGCCGCTTTCAACATCCGGATATTGCTCCTCATGGCGCATCCTGCCCACACGGGCAAGTCTACGGCCATCATAGCCCGGCGAAGCCATGTGAAACTACGTCAATTGTTGCAGCATACAGCTCAGCGCGCTTCAACCCTGCGCGGGACGCCCCGTGTGCTGGCGAAATTTCGCCGCGATGGCTTGCCCCTTCGCTGCGGCGGCGGCCTGCTGCGCCGGGGTCAGCTCATCCTGCAGCCAGTGCCAGTATTCATCCTGATACGGATTGGTGACGCCGGGCGCCAGGATGTCGTCGTAGACGAGGCGCAGGGCCAGCAGGTAGCCATACGCTTGCGGCGCATCTTTCTGCACCACCTCGCCATCGCGCAGGTAGGCCATCATCAGGGTAGCCACGCTGGAGAGTTCCGCCTCGTCCGCCTGCGCCGTCAGCTGGGCGATGGCTTGCCGCTTCCATGCCTGCACCAGCGGATCGTCGGGACGGTTGCGCAGCGCGCTGCGGTCGCCGAACGGTCCTTCCGACAGGAACAGGGTGGCGGCGCCCGGCACGCCCGCCTCGGCGGCAGTGGCCAGGTAGCCCAGTCGATCCTCGCGCTGGCGCTGCGTCAGCCCCGCGCACAGCTGCTGCTGGCCGCCTTTTTCCGCCGCCGTCATCTCGCGTCCCAGCTCGAATTCCAGCCCCGGCAAGCGGTTTTCGCGCTGGAAGACGATGCAGTCGTCGAGCAGCTTGTAGGCCGCATACGCATCTTCCGCCCTGCCGCTGGCGGCCAGGCGTTCGAGCCGCTGCGCCAGGGAAACGGCAACGGGCGCTTCAGCCGCAGGGAAGGAAGCATCGATATGCAAATACGATTCCAGGCTGCGCCCCGCTGGTGCACTGGCGGCAGCGATAGCCACAGATTCCGGCGCGCCGCCGTCGGGTGCGGGCCAGTACGCCAGCGCCAGCGCTGCCGCGATGGCAGCGGCGATGGCGATACTGGTGAATTTGACGTTCATGGTGAGGATGCGCGTGGATGGGAAATGCACGTTACCACAGGCGCACGGCAGCGGGCCGCACGCCTCCGCACGCTCAGCCGCCGGCTTTTTTCGCCTGGTGCCCCAGCTTGGCCAGCGCGGCCACGATGGTGTCCACATGGTCGCCCTGCACTTCGATCACGCCATCCTTGACGGTGCCGCCCGAGCCGCATTGCGTGCGCAACTGCTTGCCCAGCAGGGCCAGCGCGATGGCGTCCAGCGGCAAGCCCTTGACCACGCTGACGCACTTGCCGCCACGGCCCTTGGTCTGGCGCGACACGCGCACCACGCCATCGCCGGCCGGCGCCACCTTGGCTTGCGCCTTGCACGCGCATTGCGCCAGCGGCTGGCGGCAGGCGGGACACATGCGGCCCGTTTCGGTGGAATACACTAGACCGCCCAGGGAACTGCTTTTCATGATGGAGAGATAAAAAGGGAGAAGGCCGCGATTGTACCAAGCGCCAGGGTTCAGTTGGCGGGAGCCGGAGCAGGTGCGACGGGCGGCGTCGGCACTTCCGTCACCGTCTCGGGGATACCCGACAAAATCGTCACGGCGACCCTGCGGTTGCGCGCGCGCCCTTCCGGCGTTTCGTTCGGCGCCACGGGGATGTTGTCGGCGTGGCCCACGGCCGTCAGGCGCGAGGCTTGCACGCCGCTCGCGATGAACAGGCGCACCACGGCGCTGGCGCGCGCGGCCGACAATTCCCAGTTCGAGGCAAAGGTCGAATTGCTGATCGGCTGCACATCCGTATGCCCTTCCACCTGCACGTCGTGCGTGTCATCCTTGAGCAGCACGGCCACGGCGCGCAAGGCCTGGTCCGACTCCATCGTCAGCCCTGCGGCGCCCGGGTCGAACAGCACGCTGGCATTGATTTCCACGCTCACGCCGCGGCTCGTCTGCGTCACCCGCACCTTGCCTTCCTTGACCAGCGGCGCCAGGGTCGATGTCAGGTCCTGCGCCAGGCGCGTCATGTGTTCGCGCTCGCGGCGGATGGCTTCCGTGCGGCGTTTCAGGGCGGGGTTCGGCAAGGGAATGGCTTGCGGCGCTTCCATGATGATGGGCGGCGCGCCCTTTTCCAGGCTGAAGGCCTGGCCGATGGCATTCTGGAAGACGCGGTATTTACCTTCGTTGACTTGCGAAATCGCATACATGACGACGAAAAAGGCGAACAGCAAGGTGATGAAGTCGGCGTACGAGATCAGCCAGCGGTCCTGGTTGTCCGGTTCCTCGTCATACTTCCTGCGCGCGCGCCGCATCATGCTCAATGCTCGTGCAGCAGGCTGGCCACGCGCTCTTCGATGATGCGCGTGTGGTCGCCCGTGGCGATGTCGTACAGCACGGCGGCAGTGATTTCATACTGCAGCACGCGGCGCGAGACGATGGCCTTGAGCTTGTTCGCCACCGGCAGGAACAGCAGATTGGCCAGGCCGACGCCATAAATCGTCGAGACAAACGCCACGGCAATGCCGCTGCCCAGCTTACTCGGGTCGGTGAGGTTTTCCATGACGTGGATCAGGCCCAGCACGGCGCCCAGGATGCCGATGGTGGGCGAATAGCCGGCCGCCGATTCCCACACCTTGACAGCCTGGCGTTCGGCCATTTCGTAGGCGGAGATTTCCACGTCGAGCAGCTGGCGCAGCTTGTCGGGCGCGATGCCGTCGACGATCATGCGCAAGCCCTTGGCATTGAAGCGGTCGGCCGTGTTTTCCATCAGGCGTTCGAGCGCCAGCGGGCCGTCGCGGCGCGCCGTCAAGCTCCATTGCCCGATGTCGCGCGCCAGCGCGGCACGCGTGTCGGCTGGCGGCAGGAAGACCCAGCGCAGCATTTCCAGGCCGCGCACGAAGGTGCGCAGCCGCGTTTGCAGCAGCACGGCGCCGAAGGTACCAATGACCACGATGGCAAAGGCGGCCGGCTGCAGCAGGGAGGCCATCTTGCCGCCTTCCAGTGCCTGGCCGACCAAGAGGCCCGCCAGCGCCAGCGCCAGCCCGATTACGCTGGACCAGTCCACGCCAGCTCCCTCAAGGTTGCGCGCAGGCGCGCGACGGCCTGGGTATGCAGCTGCGAGACGCGCGATTCGGATACGCCCATCACCGCGCCGATCTCCTTCAGGTTCAGCTCTTCTTCGTAGTACAGGCCCATGAGCATTTTCTCGCGTGGCGGCAGCGCGTCGATGGCATCGATCACGGATTGCCGGAAATCAGTATCGAGCAGGGACCGCAAGGGGTCGCTGTCCTCGTCCACGCAATGGCGGTCGAGAAAGCTGTCATTGCCGTCCGGGTCATGAAAGTCTTCGTAGTACAGCAACTGGTGGCCGCCGCCGTCGCCCAGCATTTCCTGGTAATCGACGAGCGACATTTTCAGCAATTTTGCTACTTCCGACTCCGTCGGCGGGTGTCCCAGGCGCTGCTGCAAGATGCTCATCGCCTCTTCGATCTTGCGCATGTTCTGGCGCATGCTGCGCGGCAGCCAGTCGCTGGTGCGCAATTCGTCGAGCATGGCGCCGCGGATACGCAGCACGGCATACGTCTCGAACTGCGCGCCATGCGTCTCTTCATAGCGGCTGATGGCGTCGAGCAGGCCGATCATGCCGGCCTGGATCAGGTCATCGACCTCGACCGAAGGCGGCAATTTCGCCTTCATATGGTGCGCCAGACGCTTCACCAGCGGAATGTGCTCCGTCAGCAAATAGTCCTTGTTCGATTTCCCTTTGACCGTGTACATAGGCTGCTTATTGTTTTAACTGCTATCGTGTGCTGATGATGGATTCAGACGCTGAACTGGTGCGGGCTCCCCGTCTGGTACAAGGTGCCACCGAGCACCGGCGCCGCCGAACGGGCCAGCCGCTCGGCCAGTCCGCGAAACGCCACCGAGGCTCCCGCCAGCGGAAAGGCATCGACCACGCTGCGGCCCAGACGCGCCGCGCGGTGCAGATACTCATCGGCAGGCACCGATCCCATCGAGGTCAGTTTCACGGCCAGGTAGCGGCTCGCCGCCTGCGCCATATTATCGTATACCACTTTTGCCTCGGATTCGGAAGCGCCGGTGACCAGAATGCCGAACGGACGGCGTCCCAGCTCCTGGCTCAGGCGCTTGATCAGGCAGTACGCGGCCTTGATTGAGGTGGCGCTGGTCGACACTTGCACCACGATGTCGGACGAGGCCATCAGCGGCACGGGGAAGCAATCGCCCTCGTCGGCCATGATGCCGTCGACGAGCACGATGCCGCTCTGGCGCGCCAGCACCTCGAAGGTCTTGCCCAGGCGGCGCAGTTCTTCCGCACCCGCATAGTCCATGCTGTCCATCAGATGGTTGCGCGCGCCCAGGCTGGCCACGCCGAAGCCTTGCGGCACCTGGTGGATGACCTGGTTCAGGGCGCACTGCTGGCGCGCCACGTCGCGCAGGCTGGCGCCGTGCGCCAGTCCCAGGCGCGCGGCGACGCCATCGCTGCCGCCGCTGGCGTCGAGCAGCAGCACGTCATTGCCGCCGTAGACCAGCGAGGCACCCAGGTTGACCAGCATGGCGCCCTTGTCGTCCTGCGGCGTGGCCGATAAAAATGTCATCACGCGCGGCTGCGGGCCAGCCAGCATGCGGCGCAAGCCTTCGGCCTGGTCGAAATCGAAATTAGCCAAGACGCACCCCGCGCGCTTCATTGTTGCGGGCGGCCGCCTGCGCCATCAGGAGCGGCAGTTCGGCATCGGAAAACTGCGTCGCCGCCGCATCGCGCTTGAGCTTGAAGGCGCGGTCGATCAGGTAGCCGCGGTCGGCCAGGTACAGGTCTTCCGGCACGCGCTGGCCGTTCGACACATAAAACAGGTTGAGTTTCTGGCGAATCACCACGTCGAGCACATTGCCGATCGAGGCCGCTTCATCGAGCTTGGTCATGATGCAGCCGGCCAGGCCGCTGCCCTGGTAGGCGCGCACCACTTCGTTCAAGGTTTCCTGCGTCGCCGTGGAGTTCAGGCACAGCAAACGTTTCACGTCGGCGCCGGCGCCCGACAGCATGGCCACCTGCTCCGTGACCATCTGGTCGCGCTGGCTCACGCCCACCGTATCGATCAGTACCGTGTGCTTGTTCTTCAATTCTTTCAAGGCGATGCGCAAGTCCGCTTCATCCTTCACCGAATGCACCATCACGCCGAGGATCTTGCCGTAGATGCGCAGCTGTTCGTGCGCGCCGATACGATAGGCGTCCGTGGTGATCAGGGCCAGCTTTTCCGGGCCGTGGCGCATCACGCAGCGGGCCGCCAGCTTGGCCGTGCTGGTGGTCTTGCCGACACCGGTCGGGCCGACCAGCGCAAACACGCCGCCCTGCTCCAGCATGGCGTCTTCATTGGCGACGGTATTCAGGTTACGGCTGAGGACGGTCTTGATCCAGCGCATGCTTTGCGCACCATCGAGGCCGGCGGGCAGCTTGTCGATCAGATAGCGCGCCAGGCTGGCCGAGAAACCGGCGGCCAGCATTTCGCGCAGCACCACGGCTTTTTGCGGCTCGCGCTGCTGCGTCGAGCCCCACGAGATTTCCGCCAGCTGGGTTTCCATCATGCCGCGCATGGCGCGGATTTCATTCATCATGCCGCTCATCTCGGCGGCGGCGTTCTCTTTGACGTGCGCCAGCGCGCTGGCCATCATCTGCTGCATGCGGGCCATGTCCACTGGCTCGCCGGCTGCCTGGCGCGGTGCGGCAGGACGTGGCGCAGCCGGGCGCTGGGCCGGGGCGGCCGGACGCTGCGGCGTGGCGAACTGGGTCTGCAACTGGGGACGGGGCTGGGACATTTCGGACGCGGCCGGCGGCGACGCCAGCGAAGCGGCATCGTCATTGGCCAGCGCGAGGATTTCCACCACGCCATCGGCCTGGCGGTTCGACAGGATCACGGCATCGGGACCGAGCGCTTCGCGCACCTTGCGCAGCGCATCGCGCGACGAGGCGCCCGTAAATTTCTTCACATTCATGACCGGCCTCCCAAGGCGGGGGGGGCGCAATATTGGCTGAACTGTGTGACCATCGTCGACTCCTGTTGCTTGGGTGCTGTCTTCCACATGGACACAGATCACCCGGACAGTTTCCATTATTAGCGATGCTTGGAGGAAATGATCGAAGGAACAGGACGGGAAAGTACCCGTTATTCAATTTGCCAACAGGAAATTGATGAAAAAATAAGCAAAAGAGGTGGCAACCCGTCGCTTCGCGATCGGAGCGCGCCCCATTGGGACGCACTCCCCCATCGGGTTCGACCCCGGCCCTTCGCTTAGGGTTTGCGGTCTGAACAATGCCGACTATTGCGCGCCCACCAGGCTGGTGACGCGGATGGTCTTGGTTTCCGGCACTTCCGCATGCGACAGCACCTTCAGTTGCGGCAAGGCGCGGCGCAGGAAACGCGACAGCAGGGCGCGCAGCGGCGCCGGCACCAGCAGCACCGGCGTCAGGCCCAGCGCCTCCTGCTGCTGCGCGGCCAGGCCTGCCTGGTGCGCGATGGTATCGGCCAGGCCCGGCTCGATGCCGGCGCCGTCGCCGCCGTTGCCCATCGCTTGCATCAGCAGGCGCTCCAGGCGGCTGTCGAGGGTCATCACGGACAATTCGGCAGCACCGGGGAACAGTTGCTGCACGATGGCGCGGCCCAGGGATACACGCACCAGCGCCGTCAGCTCGTTCGGGTCTTGCGTATTGACTGTATGCTCAGCCAGGGTTTCGATGATAGTGCGCATGTCGCGGATGTGCACGCCTTCGGCCAGCAGGTTCTGCAGCACTTTTTGCAGGGTCGACAGCGACAGCATCTTCGGCACCAGGTCTTCCACCAGGCGCGGCGCATCCTTGCCCAGGTGATCGAGCAGCGACTGCACTTCCGCGCGGCCCAGCAGTTCGGAAGCGTGCGAGGTGATCAGGTGGTTCAAGTGCGTGGCCACTACGGTGCCCGCATCGACCACCGTGTAGCCCATCGATTGCGCCTGGTCGCGCAAGCTGGCGTCGATCCAGGTGGCAGGCAAGCCGAACGCGGGATCGCTGGTGGCCACGCCCGGCAAGGCGCCGCTGGCCATGCCGGGATTAATCGCCAGGAACTGCCCGTTGAACGCTTCGCCCACGCCCACTTCCACGCCCTTGAGGGTGATGCGGTAGGCGGAGGGTTTGAGCTCCAGGTTGTCGCGGATATGCACGGGCGGCGCCAGGAAACCCACTTCCTGGGCAAATTTCTTGCGGATGCCCTTAATGCGTTTGAGCAATTCGCCGCCCTGCGTCTTGTCGACCAGGGGGATCAAACGATAACCCACTTCCAGGCCCAGGGTATCGACGGGCATGATGTCTTGCCAGCTGGCTTCTTCCTGCTCGGGCGCCACGGTCGCTGGCGGCACGTCGGCCGGTTTCTCTGCCGCCTCTTTTTCCTGCGTGCGCTTCTTGCTGATCAAATAGGCGGAACCGGCCAGCAGCGAGGCCAGCAGGATGAAGACCATGTTCGGCATGCCCGGAATCAGGCCCATGCCGCCGATGATGCCGGCGGTGATATACAGTACTTGCGGTTTCGCAAACAATTGACCGACCAGCTGGGTGCCGATGTCCTGGTCGCTGGCCACGCGCGAGACGACGATACCGGCCGCCGTGGAAATGATCAGCGAAGGAATCTGCGCCACCAGGCCGTCACCGATGGCCAGCAGGGTGTAGTTCTTGAGTGCATCGGCAAAGCCCATGTCGTGCTGCAACAGGCCCACCAGCAAGCCGCCGACGATATTGATGACGGTGACCATGATGCCGGCGATGGCGTCGCCGCGCACGTATTTGCTGGCACCGTCCATGGCGCCATAGAATTCCGCTTCCTGCGCCACTTCCGTGCGGCGGCGGCGCGCTTCGTCCTCGCCGATCAGGCCGGCGTTCAGATCGGCATCGATGGCCATCTGTTTACCAGGCATGGCGTCCAGCGCGAAGCGGGCACCCACTTCGGCGATACGGCCCGCACCCTTGGTCACCACGGTAAAGTTGATGATGGTCAAGATGATAAACACCACGATACCGACCGTGTAGTTGCCTCCGATCAGGAAGTGGCCGAACGCCTCGATCACTTTACCGGCCGCGTCGGCGCCCGTATGGCCTTCCGTCAGCACCACGCGCGTGGACGCCACGTTCAGCGACAGGCGCAGCATGGTCGACACCAGCAAAATGGTCGGGAAGGCCATGAAGTCGAGCGGCTTGACCGTGTACAGCGCCGTCAGCAGCACGATGATGGACAGCGCGATATTGAAACTGAAGAAAATGTCGAGGATGAAGGCTGGCAGCGGCAGCACCATCATCGCCAGCAGCATGATGATGATGATAGGCGCGGCGATGCCCTTGCTGGCGTTGCTGCTCATTCCGCTGAGCCAGGCTGGCAATCTCAGGCCGTTCATGGTGTACTTCCTTTATTCTTGTCTGCCGCGTCTGCTGCGGCCTTGATCTGCGATGCGGGGTCGAGCGGATCGAGCTCGGGCGGCACGTCGAGTTTCTTCGGCTTGTCGGGACGCTGGCCATGGCCGCTGCCGTAGCTGCGCAGCTGGAACACGTAGGCCAGCACTTCGGCCACGGCGCCATACAGCGCCTCGGGGATCTCGTCGCCGATGTCCGTGTGCTGATACAGCGCACGCGCCAGGGCCGGCGCTTCGAGGATGGCGACCTTGTGTTCGCCGGCCAGTTCACGGATCTTCGCCGCCACCTCGTCGATGCCCTTGGCCACCACCTGCGGCGCGCCGCGCGAATTCTCGCCATACTTCAGGGCCACCGCGTAGTGGGTAGGATTGGTCACCACCACGTCGGCCGTCGGCACGTCGGCCATCATGCGGCGGCGCGACATTTCATGCTGCATCTGGCGTATCTTCGCCTTGATCTGCGGATTGCCGTCCGACTCCTTCGCCTCTTGCTTGACTTCCTGCAAGGACATTTTCATCTTGTTAGCGTAGTGCCACATCTGGTACGGGCCGTCGATGGCGGCGATCAGGCCCAGCGCGCCCACGATCAGCAAAAAGGCCGTGATCAGCAGGCTGATCAGATGGGCAGAACCGGCGCGCAAGGATTCGACCGACAGGCCCAGCACGGCGTCTTTCTGGTGCTGCATCACCATCCAGGCGACGACGCCGACGACGAGCGTCTTGGCGATGGCCTTGAGCAACTCCACCAGCGCATTCTTCGAAAACATATTGCCCAGGCCGCGAATCGGGTTGAGCTTGCCAAAATTGGGGGTGAACGCCTTGGAACTGAACAGCCAGCCGCCCACCAGCACGGGCGAGGCCAGGGCGACGAGCATGATGGCCGCGGCGTACGGCAGGCAAGTCAGCAAGACGGAGCCCACGTCGTAGCCGATGCGCAACATCATCGCGTCGGGATTGAGGATTTGCTCCCGGTCCAGGGTCAGGCCGGACACCATGACCGCCGTCAGCCGGCGCACGATGGCGTCGCCGGCAAACCACAGGCAGCAGCCGGACGCCATCAACACCGTAAACGTGGCCACTTCACGCGATCGCGGAACGTCGCCTTCCTCACGCGCCTGCTCGAGGCGCTTCGGTGACGCGGCTTCGGTCTTTTCTGCGTCGCTGTCTTCCGACATCAATCAACTCCGGTGAAGTCCTGCAGCCTGGTTAGGCGCAATACGGACTGGGCATGACACATTATCGGTTCAAGTGTGCGGACGCCATCGGCGGAACAGGGGCACAATTGCCCTGTATTTCCCTTTGCCTATAAGAAACTTAACGCGATTTGCGCACCTCGGCTTGCTTTAACGTCTGCTCGATGGCGCCAAACAAGGATTTACCATCATCACCCAACATTTCCAGCCGGACAACATCGCCAAACAGCAAATAGGGCGTACTGGCGACGCCATCGGCGATCATCTCCTGATTACGTCGCTCAAAAATGCTGGAAAATCCCTTTTTTATTTCCTTGTTGGCGACACCGCCCGCACTGACCACGCTGCCGGCGCGCGCGTTGCGCGTCCGGCACAGATGGGCGAGCAATTGCGGGTAATTGAAGGCCATGTCGGCGCCCGCGTGGGGCTGGCCCGTCAATTTGCCGTTCAGGCTGCAGCGCAAGGCGTAATGCACCTTGCCGCCGCGCCAGGCATCGCCCAGCTCATCGGGCGTGATGGCCACCGGCGAGCAGGCCATGGCCGGCTTCGCTTGCAGGAAACCGTAGCCGCTGGCCTGCTCGTCGGGCGCCAGGTTGCGCAGGGTGATGTCGTTGACCAGCATCAACAGCTTGATGTTCAGGTGCACCTGGTCCGGCGTCGAGCCCATGGCCACGTCGTCCGTGATGGCGGCGATGCCCGCCTCGTAATCGATGCCCCACTGCTCTTGCGCCAGAGTGATGTCGTCGTGGGCGCCGAGGAAATCGTCGCTGGCGCCCTGGTACAGGCGCGGTGCCTCGCGCAGATTGGCGGGCGCGTCAACGCCCGCCGCCTTGCAGGCGCGCTCGATCTGCTGCAGGTACGAGGCGCCAGCCACGCGCAGGCTGCTGCGCGGCAAGGGTGCCATGCAGTTGGCAGGCTCGAAGTCGAAGGCGCGGTGACCGCGGCCACTATTGATGGTCTGGTACAGCAAATCGAGCTGGGGCGCGATGAAGCTCCAGTCGTCGAGCGCCTTTTGCAAGGTCGAGGCGATGCCATCGGCCAGGTGGGCCGTTTTCAGGTCGCGCGAGACGACAGCCAGCTGGCCGTCGCGCGTGCCGTCTTTCAAAGTTGCTAATTTCATGTACGGGAAACTTCGTCAAATGCAGGCAGTGGAGGCTAAAGACGCCAAAAAGCCGGGATATCCCCGGCTTTGACGGTCAGGAAGAATTTACGCCAGCAGCGCGATCTGCTCGGGCGTGAGGTAGCACCACTCGCCTTCGGCAATGCCCAGCGATTCCAGCGTCAGGCTGCCGATGGCGGAACGGTGCAGCGCGCTGCAATGGTTGCCGGCGGCGGCCAGCATGCGCTTGACCTGGTGGTATTTGCCTTGTTCGAGCACGATTTCCAGCTGGAATTCTCCGCGCTGGACGCAGACGAGGGCGGCCAGCGGGGCCGGTTCATCATGTAATTGCACGCCGGCCAATAGCTGCGCCACCAGTTCATCGGTCACGGGCGCTTGCGTGGTAGCCTGGTAAATTTTTGGAACGTGGCGCTTCGGCGACGATTGTGCATGGATAAAGGGGCCATCGTCGGACATCAGCAGCATGCCGGTCGTATCGTGGTCGAGCCGGCCGACGGGCTGGACTTCGCGCCAGGTGAATTGTTCCGGCAGCAGGGTCAGCACGCCAGGGTGATGACTGGGCTTGCGCGAGCATTCGAAGTTGGCGGGCTTGTTCAGCGCCAGGTACAGGTGCGCGCGGTATACCCACTCTTCTTCAAACACGTGCAGCACCAGGCCTTCGGTCTCGACGGTGGTACGGTAATTGGTCTGGGTGACGCCATCGATGACGACATCGCCATCCTCGATGAGGGAACGACAATATTTACGGGTGCCAAAACCCTGCGATTGCAGGATGCGGTCTAGGGATAATTTACTCATGGGCGTGACTTTACCAGAAGCGGCTGGCAGCGTGAAGCGGCGCCGCGCGCCGCCTGCGCCTGGCGGTGGAGCGCGCGACAGCCTTGCGCAGGCACAGATAAGGCGAAGCACAAGGTGAGATTTCGATATAAATGGCCCAATCCTTTGAGATATATCAAGCGCTCGGAATATCGCATTGATAGACTGAAACTTCGTTAGGAATCCGCCTAATGGACTTTAGGAATTGTGGCAGTCGCCACCCCTCATAAGGACATCGTATGAAGCATACCAATACCATCGCCTTACAAGGCAGCATCGCCGACATGCGCCAGCGCATCGCTGCGGAACAGGCGGCCATGCACAAGGTCAGACTCGGCGTGGCGCGCTGGCGCAACACCCCAGCGCAGCAGGATGCGGACGCGCCACCATCGCCAGCGAGCCAGACGCACTGGCATGCCGATATGCAATGCCAGTTCATGTGCTGGCTGGAACTGGGCGGTTTTGCGCACGCGGATGCGGCAGCCGACAACGTGAGCGCACCCGCCATGGCCGATACGCCGCCCGACTTCAGCGCCAGCTCCGGCAGCAACACAGCAGCGGTGCCGGCCTCCCTGCCCGCGCACTGTAACGGCTGCGCCGCCTGAGCGCGCCGCCATCGAAGCGCCATGCCCTGCCCCCGCATGCCTGTCTTGCCAGCCAGACCAGATCACGCATTGCACGATGCCAGCCCACCCGGCACGGACGACGCACAAAAGGAAACGGCGGCATTGCGCCGCCGTTCCCAAGCCCCATCGGGACTTCAGTGAGGAATGTAAATTCACTCAAAACCACATCTGCGATGCGGCGAGTAGTTCCAAGACCTGCCAATCAAGTTAGTACTGACAACATAGTTGATATATCGCCCCTCCTTGAAAAGAACTACGCTGTCACTATAGCCCAAGCAGCCCCTTTTTCAAGCCAAATTACCATCTTATTGAAAATCATTCTCGACTGGCTTGCCTGCCAGCCAACAGTGATGCCTTCAACGCAACGCCGGTTGTGACTGCTGCACGGCCGCCTTCATGGCGCCTGCGCCCATGGCGGCGCCAAATTTCTTCAGCACCCGCTCCGGCAAGCCTTCATGCTGCGTGTAGTCGACGATGTCTTCCGCCTTGACGACATCGCGCGCCACGCTGTCGACCGTGCCGAAGTCGTCGGCCAGGCCCATTTCCACGGCTTTCGCACCCGTCCAGTACAGGCCCGAGAAGGTATCGGGTGTTTCCTTCAGGCGCTTGCCCCGTCCCGTGCGCACCACGTCGATGAATTGCTGGTGGATTTCATTGAGCATGCCTTGCGCATATGCCTTGTGCTTTTCCGTCAGGGGGCTGAACGGGTCCATGAAGCCCTTGTTCTCGCCCGCCGTCAGCAGCCGGCGCTCGACGCCCACCTTTTCCATCACGCCCGTAAAGCCGAAGCCATCCATCAGCACGCCGATGGAGCCGACCACGCTGGCCTTGTTGACGTAGATGCGGTCGGCAGCGGCGGCGATGTAATAGCCGCCCGAAGCGCACATTTCATCGACCACCACATACAAGGGCTTGTCCGGATAGCCCTTGCGCAGGCGCTGCATCTCGTCGACGATCATGCCGGCCTGCACGGGACTGCCGCCCGGACTATTAATGTGCAGCACCACGGCCACGGAACCGGCATCGGAAAACGCCTTGTCCAGCGCGGGGATGACGACGGCGGCCGAGCCGCTGCCTTCGGACTCGATGGCGCCGCTGATGTCGATCAGGGCCGTGTGGCGGCCCAGGGTCTCGCTGTCGTCGGCCGTGTTGTAGTCATAAAACACCCACAGGGCGAACAGCACGATCAGCAGGCCGAAGATCTTGAAAAAGATGCTCCAGCGGCGGTGCGCGCGCTGCTCCTGCAAAGTGGCAAATACCAGCTTTTCCAGCACGGCGCGCTCCCAGTTCCCCGCAGGGGCGCCGTGACCGGCGGCTGGCGCGCTGCTGTCCAGCTTGTCATTCGTGTTATCGCTCATGGTTCACTTTGTTTAAATTACAATAATGCCCGTGCCCGGCTTCAGGCCGGCAGCGGCTGGACATACTCATCGGGTTGCCAGTACAGCTGGCCATCGCGCTCGCTCACGGGAATCGGGCGCAAGCGGCCGCCCTTGCAGGGACCGCCCGCGCAGTAGCCGCTCTCCGGCACATAGATGGCGCCATGCGTCGAACACATCAGGTACAAGCCGCTGGACTCGAAAAACTCGCCCTCGGCCCAGTCCAGTTCGATCGGTACATGGGCGCAACGGTTCAGGTAGCCATACGCCTTGCCGCCGTGGCGCACGACAAAGCCGGTGGTCGCTTCACCACCGGCCGAGACGGGAAAGCGCACGCCCTTGCCGCCATCGGCCAGCGCGTCGGCGGCACAAATCAACACTTCCACAACATCGCTCATCATGCGTGCTCGCTCAGCCATTGGTGCAGATCGGCCACCGTGGCGGCCGAATACAGGGGCTTACAAGCCTGCAACTGCTCCACCGGATGCGCCCCATACTCTACGGCAATACCGGCCGCGCCTGCATTGCTTGCCATCAACAAATCATGACTGGTGTCGCCGATCATCACGGTGCGACGCATATCCTGCCCCAATTCGCGCGTCAGCTCCTGCAGCATGGCCGGATGGGGCTTGGAAAACGTTTCATCGGCGCAGCGCGTCGCATCGAACAGCGACAGCAGCTTGACGGCATTCAGCGAACGGTTCAGGCCGACACGGCTCTTGCCCGTGGCGACGGCCAGAAAGTACGCTTGCTGCGAGAGTTCCTGCAGCATTTCTTGCACGCCGGGAAACAGGGTCAGCTCATGGTCGCGCGACAGATAGTGATAGCGGTAGCGTTCGGCCATGCGCGCATGGTATTTCGGCTCCACATCGGGCATCACCAGCTGCATCGCTTCCTGCAAGCCCAGGCCGATCACATGCGAGGCCAGCAACTCGGTGGGAATTGGCAAGCCCAGGTCTTTGGCCGACGCCTGGATGCACTTGACGATGGTCGAGGTACTGTCTATCAGGGTACCGTCCCAATCGAAGACGATCAGATCAAATTGCTTTCTTGCCATGTTTCCCGACGGCAAAGCCGCCGGCTCCTTGAGAATGAATGATGGCGACTGACTACCTTGTGAGTAGTGTCCCCGCACGCGATGGAGAACTATCGTGCGGCAACGGCCAATGGTTTGCCCAAGCTTACCAAGAAACGCTCGCATTCGGCAGCCAGCGGCGCATTCAGCGTCATCGTCTTGCCCGTCTCCGGATGCGTAAACGTAATCTGGTGCGCGTGCAGGAACATGCGCTTCAGGGCGCCGCGCGTGCTGTCGGCTTTCAACAAGGCACGGTTGAGGGCAAAGTCGCCATATTTATCGTCGCCCGCGATGGGGAAACCGGACGAGGACAGATGCACGCGGATCTGGTGCGTGCGTCCCGTCTTCAATTCCGCTTCCAGCAAGGCGAAGTTGTGATATTTATGCAACAGTGAAAACACCGTGTGCGACGCCAGGCCATCGGCCTGCACGGCCACCCGGCGCTCGCCTTCGGCCGTCGTATATTTATGCAGCGGCAGCTTGATATGCTGGCGCGCATTCTTCCAGTCACCGGCCACCAGCACCAGGTAGCGCTTGTCCGTGAGGCCGTCGCGCATCTGCTCGTGCAAATTCGTCAGCGCCGTGCGCTTCTTTGCCAGCAACAGCAAGCCGGACGTGTCGCGGTCCAGGCGGTGCACCAGTTCCAGGAACTTGGCGTCGGGGCGCGAGGCGCGCAATTGCTCGATCACGCCGAACGAGACGCCCGAGCCGCCATGCACGGCCACGCCGGCCGGCTTGTCGATGACGAGCAGCTGCGCATCTTCGAAGATGATCTTGAATTCGGCGGCCGGCGCGCCCGTGGGCGCCTTTTCGGCCACGCGCACGGGTGGAATGCGCACCACGTCGCCGGCGGCGAGACGGTACAGCTGATCGATACGGCCTTTATTAACCCGCACTTCTCCCGATCGCAAGATCCGGTAGATGTGGCTTTTAGGCACTCCCTTGCACACTCTTAATAAGTAGTTGTCGATGCGCTGGCCTGCTTCTTCTTCGGCGATCGTTACGAATTGGGCTTGCGGCTGAACCGGGGGTGTTGAAGGGGGAACAACATCATTTTGACTCTTCATTTACTATGTCTTCCCAGAAATCTCTCTAAGTCCTTCATTTTGAATATATAATTGTTTTTGCTGCGGCCCTGGCTGCTGCGAGTGTAAGAATAAAAGCACATTTTACACAGGGGCGTCTCCACCGGCCTCGCCAAATTGCAAATTCGGTGGAAAAAAATGTATATGCACCATCCCTGCGCGAATCAAGGTTGCACCGTAGTTGTAATCGGATAACGCGTGGAGATGCTGAAGTGAGTGTGGGATTATAAGGATAAGTACCCGTTAGCGCGACTTATCGAGTCGGGCTCGCGGGTTGATGAAGTTGATAACGCTTGCCGTTTTCGCCAAACCCCGTATGTGGCCAAATACTGAGGGTTGTCGATGATAGGCTGAGGCCAAGCCTCGCCATCGCGATCCCTGTAATGAGCCGGCTAACGATTTTGGCTCTGAATTTGCTGACCACTTGCATTCTCTGCCCCCGATGCAGTTCATTCTCATCCGGGCTGTTTCAGATGAGTTGCAAGTGTCCTGTGCACTCGGCATGACGATTGACCTCACCGCGCCTGTTGCGGCCGTAACGTATACCTCGTACGCGTTGTTGCTCCGCACGCTAAGGCATTTCCCCCGCCAACACTCCCGTTCTCGCATATATCCCTGTACTTTCGCCGCTTCCCCGGAAGCGGCTTTGAGATGGCCTACGGGTCGCGGAGTTATAAAAATGAAACGCATGTTGTTTAATGCCACGCAGCAAGAAGAACTGCGCGTAGCGATTGTCGACGGACAGAAACTGATCGACATCGATATCGAGACAGCCGGGCGCGAACAGCGCAAATCCAACATCTACAAGGGCGTCATCACGCGCATCGAGCCATCGCTCGAAGCGTGCTTCGTCAGCTATGGCGAAGACCGCCACGGCTTCCTGCCTTTCAAGGAAGTTGCCCGCACATATTTCCGCGAAGGCGTCGATGTGCGTAACGCTTCCGTCAAGGAAGCGCTGCGCGAAGGCCAGGAAATCATGGTCCAGGTCGAGAAGGAAGAGCGCGGCAACAAGGGCGCCGCCCTGACCTCGTTCGTGTCGCTGGCCGGCCGTTACCTGGTCTTGATGCCGAACAACCCGCGTGGCGGTGGCGTATCGCGCCGCGTGGAAGGGGAAGAGCGCCAGGAATTGCGCGAAACCATGGATAAGCTGGACTTGCCAGCTGGCATGTCCGTCATTGCCCGCACCGCCGGCATCGGCCGCAACGTCGATGAACTGCAGTGGGACTTGAATTACCTGATGCAACTGTGGCGCGCCATCGAAGGCGCCGGCAAGTCGGCCAACGGCGCTTTCTTGATCTACCAGGAATCGTCGCTCGTCATCCGCGCCATCCGCGACTACTTCCAGCCCGACATCGGCGAGATCCTGATCGACACCGACGAGATCTACGACCAGGCGCACCAGTTCATGAGCCACGTGATGCCCGACATGGTGCACCGCGTAAAACGCTACAGCGACGACGTGCCGCTGTTCTCGCGCTTCCAGATCGAACATCAGATTGAAACGGCGTACAGCCGCACCGTGCCGCTGCCATCGGGCGGCGCCATCGTCATCGACCACACCGAAGCGCTGGTCTCGGTCGACGTCAACTCGGCCCGCGCCACGCGCGGCTCGGACATCGAGACGACCGCCTTCAACACCAACTGCGAAGCGGCCGAAGAAGTGGCCCGCCAGCTGCGTCTGCGCGACCTGGGCGGCTTGATCGTCATCGACTTCATCGACATGGAAGTGGCAAAAAACCAGCGCGAAGTGGAACAGCGTTTGAAAGATGCGCTGCACCATGACCGTGCCCGTGTACAAATGGGCAAGATTTCCCGCTTCGGCCTGATGGAACTGTCGCGCCAGCGCCTGCGCCCTTCGCTGTCCGAAGGCTCGCACGTGACGTGCCCGCGCTGCTCCGGCACCGGCCATATCCGCGACACGGAATCGTCCGCCCTGCAGGTGCTGCGCATCATCCAGGAAGAAGCGATGAAGGAAAACTCGGCCACCATCCACGTGCAAGTGCCCGTCGATGTGGGCGCCTTCCTGCTGAACGAAAAGCGCGGCGAAGTACTCAAAATCGAGAACCGCCACCGCATCGCCGTGATCCTGATCCCGAACAAGCATCTGGAAACGCCGCATTACAAGCTGGAACGCATCAAGCATGATGATCCGCGTCTGGAAGACAGCCAGGCCAGCTATAACCTGGCCGAAAGCGCTGAAACCGACATGGCTTACAGCAAGCGCCAGAAGGAAGAAGCCAAGCCGCGCCAGGAAGCCGTCGTCAAGACGATCACCCCTGACCAGCCGGCACCGCTGGTCGAGCGCAAGCCTGTCGAAGCGAAACCAGTCCCTGTGGCCGCGCCTGCCGCACCACAGGGCCTGATCGCCAAGATCATCAGCTTCTTCACCGGCGCCCCGGCACCGGTGGCGCCAGCGCCCGCCCCAGTCGCACCAGCCAAACCGGCCGGCGCCGACCGCGGCGACCGCAACAGCCGTGGCCCGCGTGGCCGTGGCCGCAACGGCAAGCCTGGCCGCGAAGAACGCGAACCGGGCCAGGGCCGCCCAGCCCTGGACGATGCAGCGAAAGAAGCCGAAGCACTGGAAAAGGCGGCCCGTCCGCCACGCCCACCGCGTCCGCCACGCGAACCGCGCGAAGCGGGCGAGGCAACGGCAGCACCACGCGAACGCGGCGAGCGTCCTGAACGCGCGGAACGCCCTGAGCGCGCAGAGCGCCCGGAACGCGCCGAACGTCCGCCACGCCAGCCACGCGAAGGCCGCGAACCACGCGCCGACAAGGCTATTGTTGCTGAAGTGAAAGCTGACGAGCTGGCATTGGTTGGCGCCAGCGCCAGCGCGGTAAATGTCGTCGTGGCGTCAAGCGGTCCGGACGCTGATACCGCACCAACGAGCTTGCTGAAAGCACCGGCGAATGCCGGTCCTGACGGCGAAGAGACGGAAAACGACGTGGAAGGCGAAGAACCGCGCCGCCGGCGTCGTCGTGGTGGCCGCAACCGCAACCGCCGCGACCGCGAAACGGGCGAGCTGATCGAATCGGCAAATGGCGAGAACGAAGGCCAGGACGCACCAGCAATCAGCTTTACGGTCGCTCCGGCACCGGAAGCTGCCGCTGATGCAGCACCGGTCGCCGTCGTGGCTGCCGCCGCTGTCGTCGCCGTCGCTGCGCCAGTGGAAGCTGCCGTCGTGGAAGTGGTCGAAGTGGTCAAAGTGCTGGAAATCGCCAAGGTCGAAGAAGCCGCTCCCGCCGCAGAAGCCGCACCAGCGGCTGAAGTGATCGTGCCGCAAGCCCCTGTTGAGGCCGTCGTTGCTGCAGCGCAAGCTGAACCAGCCGCTGCCGAGCCAGCACCAGTTGCCGAGTACAGCTTTGCCGAGAAAGCGGAAGCTGCACCTGCACCTGCACCTGCACCTGCACCTGCACCTGCACCGGCACCTGCTGAAATCATCGTCGAAGCCGTGCCAGTGGTGGAAGCTGCGCCGCTGGTGGAAGCCGTCGCCGTGATCGAGGAAGCGCCAGCGCCAGTAGCTGAAGCAGCACCTGCCGTGGTGGAAGCCGCTCCGGTGGTTGCCGAAGTTGCTCCTGCTCCGGCTCCGGCGCCAGCACCGGTCGTCGCTCCAGCGCCGGCGCCTGCCGCGCCAATCGCCGCGCCGCTGGACTTGAGCGCCGTGCTCGGTTCCGCCGGCCTGACCCTGGCTGCCACCGATCCGGAAAAACTGCGCCTGGCGCAGGAAGCGGCCGCCAAGGCAGTCGCCCCGGTACGCAAGCCGCGCGAACGCAAGCCATTGCCGCCGCAATCGGATGAGCCGTTGATCCAGGTCAACACGCAACGTCCGTAAGCGCGCCGGGTTCGCCCAGCCGCCAATGATGAAAGGGGGAGCTCAGGCTTCCCCTTTTTTTATGTCCACTTTTTTGCCAGCCATCCGCCATGCACGAGAACACCAACCTGCCCCCTCCCACCCCTGTCAGCCTGCGCAGCGCCTTCTGGTACTGGCTCAAGCTGGGCTGCGTCAGCTTTGGCGGCCCGGCCGGGCAAATCGCCATGATGCATGCGGAACTGGTGGAAAAGCGGCGCTGGATTTCCGAACAACGCTTCCTGCACGCCCTGAACTACTGCATGCTGCTGCCAGGACCCGAAGCGACCCAGCTGGCCATCTACATCGGCTGGCTAATGCACCGCACGCGCGGCGCCCTGGTGGCGGGCCTGCTGTTCCTGCTGCCCTCGCTGGGGGTGCTGATCGTCCTGTCCTGGCTCTACATGGCGTATGGCCACGTGGCCGCCATCGCCGGCATCCTGTACGGCATCAAGCCGGCCGTCGTCGCCATCGTGCTGGCGGCCGCCTGGCGCCTGGGCCGGCGCACCTTGCGCAGTCCCGGCCTGATCGCCCTCGCGGCGGGCGCATTTGTCGCCATCGCCGTGCTACAGCTGCCATTTCCGCTGATCGTGCTCACCGCCGCCTTGCTGGGCATGGCGGGCGGCCGCTGGCTGCCCGCCCATTTTCAGGCCGGCGGCACGGGGCATGGCGGCGCAGCCCGCTACGGCGCCGCCCTGATCGATGACGACACGCCCACGCCGGAGCACGCGCAGCTCAAATGGCCGCGCCTGCTGGGCACGGCCGCCGTGGGCCTGGCGCTGGCCTTCTTCGCCTGGCTGGGCCTGGCGCTGGCGGCCGGTGCGGACCAGCCGCTGGCGCAGATGGGCGTGTTTTTCAGCAAGGCGGCCCTGCTGACGTTCGGCGGTGCGTATGCCGTGCTGCCCTACCTGGTGCAGGGCGCCGCCGACCACTACCACTGGATCACGAGCGCGCAGATGATGGATGGCCTGGCGCTGGGCGAAACGACGCCCGGCCCTTTGATCATGATCGTCGCCTTCATCGGTTTTGTCGGCGGCTGGAGCCATGCCGTGGCAGGCGAGCACCTGTGGCTGGCGGGCGTCTGCGGCGCGCTTGTCGCCAGCTGGTTTACTTTCCTGCCCTCGTTCATCTTCATCCTCGCCGGTGCGCCGCTGGTGGAAGCGTCGCGCGGCAATTTGCGCCTGAGCGCGCCCCTGACGGCCATTTCGGCGGCCGTGGTGGGCGTCATCGCCAGCCTGGCCATGTTCTTTGGCCGCCATGTCTTCTGGCAAGAAAACCCGCTGCCCCACTGGGACTGGCTGGCGATGTTCATCGCGCTGGCAGCCGGCGTGGCGCTGCTCAGGTTTCAAGTGGGCACCATCAAATTGCTGCTCGCCTGTGCCATCTTCGGCCTCGTGCTATCGTATCTGCCTTGACCGATTTAACGTAAGTGGTATCACCTTTCATGGCTGACAAGATTATCTACCTCGCCGAGGCCCGCAATGGGGCACCGGCGATCCCCGCGCGGCTGGAAAGTCCCAGCGGCAACGTGGCCGACAGCCTGGGCCGGCCCCTGCACGACCTGCGCATCTCGATTACCGACCGCTGCAATTTCCGTTGCGTGTATTGCATGCCGAAAGACGTGTTCGACAAGAACCACGTGTACCTGCCGCACACGGATTTGCTGTCGTTCGAGGAAATCACGCGCGTGGCGCGCCTTTTCGTTGAACACGGCGTGGAAAAGATCCGCCTGACGGGCGGCGAACCGCTGCTGCGCAAGAATATCGAAAAGCTCATCGCCATGCTGGCCGCACTGCGCACGCCCTCGGGCCAGCCGCTGGACCTGACCCTGACGACCAACGGTTCCTTGCTCGCCAGAAAGGCCCAAGCCTTGAAGGATGCAGGCCTGAACCGCGTCACCGTCTCGCTCGATTCGCTCGACGACGCCACCTTCAAGCGCATGAACGATGTCGACTTCGCCGTAGCCGACGTACTGCACGGCATAGCTGCGGCGCACCAGGCAGGACTCGGCCCCATCAAGATCAATATGGTCGTCAAGGCCGGCATGAACGAGCAGGAAATCGTGCCCATGGCGCGCCACTTCAAGGGCACGCCCTACATCTTGCGCTTCATCGAATACATGGACGTGGGCGCCTCGAACGGCTGGAACTTGCAGGAAGTCATCCCGTCCGCTGAAGTGGTGCGCCGCATCGGTGCACACATGCCCTTGTTGCCCATCAACCCCAACTACACGGGCGAGACGGCGGCGCGCTGGCGCTACGCCGATGGCAGCGGCGAGATCGGCCTCATTTCCAGCGTCACGCAAGCGTTCTGCGCCGATTGCAGCCGCGCCCGGCTCTCGACCGAGGGCAAGCTGTACACATGCCTGTTCGCCAGCAGCGGCCACGACTTGCGCAGCCTGCTGCGCGGCGGCCGCAGCGACGCGGAAATTTCCTCGGCCGTGGCGCAGCTGTGGCGCGGCCGCGCCGACCGCTATTCGCAATTGCGCACCAGCCAGACGGATTTGACGGGCACCACGCTTGAGCACGGTAAAAAGAAAGTGGAAATGTCGTACATCGGCGGCTGAATCGGGCGCGGCACACGCCCGCCGCTGCTACCATGGCGCATGCACCCACTTCCTACCTGACATGATCAACACACACGACATTACCGGCCTGATCCTGGCCGGCGGCCTCGGCACGCGCATGGGCCAGCGCGACAAGGGCATGCTGCCCCTGCATGGCCAGCCCCTGGCGCGCCACGTGCTGCAGCGCCTGGCGCCGCAAGTGGGCCAGCTGGCCATCAGTGTCCACGCCGATGCCGGAGATTACGCGCGCTTCGGCCTGCCCGTCTGGCCGGACGTACTGTCGGGTCAGCTGGGCCCGCTGGCTGGCTTGCACAGCGGCATGCAGCACGCCAGCACACCCTACCTGCTGACGGTGCCGTGCGATTCGCCCCTGCTGCCGCCCGACTTGGCGGCGCGCCTGGCCACCGGCCTGGTCGAGAACAATGCCGACCTGGCCATCGCCGTCACCGAAGAGATCGACCCGGCGACGGGATCGGCGGTGCACCGCCCGCATCCCGTTTTCTGCCTCGTCAAAACTTCCGCCCTGCCCCAGCTCGAAGCGTATCTGCGCAGCGGAGAGCGCCGCATGCGCACCTGGCACGGCCCCCTGAAGCTGGCCGAGGTAGTATTCGAGGATGGCGCCGCGTTCGGCAACATGAATACCCCGGACGAGCTGGCCGCCCTGCAGGCGCAGGGCCTGTCCGTGCCGATGGCGCAAGCCATCCTGGCCGACAGCGTCGCGCCCGTCGCCGACGTGGAACAACTGCCGTTGCCGCAAGCGTTCGAGCGCATCCTGGCGGCCGACATCATCTCGCCCATCAGCGTGCCCGCGCACGACAATTCCGCCATGGATGGCTATGCGCTGCATGGGGCTGACCTCGGTGGCGACACTGTTGTGACCCTGGCCGTGGTCGACACCATCCTGGCCGGCCGCCCCGGCACCGTCAAAGTTGGCCGCGGGCAATGCGCGCGCATCATGACGGGCGCCGTCATGCCGGACGGCTGCGACAGCGTGGTGCCGCAGGAACTGCTGCAGCAGGCCAGCGCAAGCAGCATCACGCTGGCGCCCGATTGCATCCGCCCCGGCGACAACCGCCGTTTCAAGGGGGAAGACTTGATGCAGGGCAAACCGGCCCTGCTGCAGGGCAAACGCCTGGGTCCGGCCGAACTGGGGCTGCTCGCCTCGCTGGGCATCGCCACGGTGCCCGTGCGCCGGCGCCTGCGCGTGGCCTTCTTTTCCACGGGCGACGAATTGCGCTCGCTCGGCGAGCCACTAGCCGCCGGCTGCATCTACGACAGCAACCGCTACACCCTGCTGGGCATGCTGACGCGCCTCGGTTGCGAAGTGCTCGACATGGGCATCGTCAAGGATGATCCGCAAGCGCTGGAAGCGGCCCTGCGCGGTGCCTGCACCAAGGCCGACGTCATCATCACCTCGGGTGGCGTGTCCAGCGGCGCGGCCGATTTTACGCGCGAGATCCTGGCACGCCTCGGTGAGGTGGCCTTCTGGCAGATCAACATGCGCCCGGGCCGCCCCATGGCCTTTGGCCGGATTGCCAGCGAGGGCGACACGGCCTTGCTGCTGGGCTTGCCCGGCAACCCCGTGGCCGTGATGGCGGCGTTTTATTTCCTCGCCCGCCCCACCCTGCTGCGCCTGATGGGCGCCGATGCGGACACGGCCACCCTGCCGCTGCTGCAAGTGGCGGCACAAGCACCGATCCGCAAGAAACGGGGCCGCACCGAATACCAGCGCGGCATCGTCGAGCGGGGCGCGGACGGCCGCCAGCACGTGCGCGTGACGGGGGCGCAGGGCTCCGGCATCCTGCGCTCGATGACGCAAGCCAATTGCATGATCGTGCTGCGTGAAGCGCAAGGCAACGTGGCCACGGGCGACCTGGTCGATATCGTGCTGTTCCATGGATTGACCTGATGAAACATCTGCTTCTGGCGCTGGCCCTGCTGCAGGGCATGGCGGCGTACGCTGGCGAAGTCCACAGCAATGGCTACACGGTGCGCTTCGACGAGCGCATCGAAACGGCGCCGGGCGACTTGCATGGCGCCACCGTGGGCCGCATCAGCATCGTGCGCGCCGCCGATCAAGGTCTCGCGTGGCAGGAAAATACGCCCTTGCAGCCGGGCTGCGGCGCCATTGCGGCCATCACCGTCCTCAACGACCGCTATGTGGCCCTGTGCGGCCACCTGGGCGGGCGCCATTACACGCACAAGATCATCTTCATGCAAGGCAACTCGCCCGCCATGGTGAGCGTGGACCAGTTCGATTCACCGAGTGCCGTGCGCGTGGGGCGCGACGGATCGCTGGCCATCGACGTCCTGCGGCGCGACCGCTTCCCTGGCGAACTGACGGGTCCGCATTACTTTCCCACCGTGTACCGCTTGCACCACGATGACGCCACCTTCGGTTTCATCCCCAGCGTTGATGGCGATGCCGCCGAGCGCTACTGGCAGCACTATCGCGCCACGCGCCAGGCGGCACCAGCGGCGGACGTGCTGCCGGAACTGCTGGCGTCCCTGCTGGCGGCCCAGGCCGGCAAGCAGTCCATCTGCACCGAGCTGGCCACGCTCGCCGCAGATTTGCAGCAGGGGCAACAGTACGAACAGTACGATATGCAAGGCGCGCGCACCTTGATGCGCAAGTGGCTGTACAAGCTGCCCGCCATCGGCTATCCCGCCTTCGATACGCAAGCCTGCCCGGGCCGCATCTAGATCGTTTCACCGCCGCCTGCTGGCGACGCATCCTTCAACACCCCACTGCCCTCTCAACCGGCCCGCCCTGCGCGGGCCGCTCTCATTGCCCCTTCGCAATCAATTGACCTGCGCGGCAAGTGTTCGCCTATCGAGATTGAAATATTAATCATTTCTACAACCAACATATAAATAAACACAACACTAATTGTAATTATTTTATTTATTTGTTGATACTACAGTTTCTTCGGTGATAACATTCGAACTCGCATAAGAATTCAATTTTGATATTGTTTCACGAGGAAACTAACAATGAAACACCATTCATGGATCGCGGGCGCCGGCATGCTGGGAGTGGCTTGCCTGCTTGGCATGTTGTCCCTGGCGCCGCTGCCCGCCTATGCCAAAGGGGCGCCACGGGCGGACGTGCTGGAGCATTGCAGCTGGAACCGCCCGGGCGCTGACCCGTTCATGGGAGATGTCGTTGCCGCAGTGGACAGGTACCCGGACATCGCGCCGCAGGTGCGCGAAGAATTGAAGGCGCGCATGCGCGCGCGCCAGTACGATGAAATCGTCGTCATCAGCCGCGACGCCATCCGCGGCAAGGGCAATTACAATGCGCGCATCAGCGACATGCATTTCGGGCCAGGCCGCGTCTGCCGCAATGTCACGCGCTCAGGCTGGAGCGAGCAGATGCAGGAAAGGGGACTCGTGTACTGCGTGCAGGGCGTTTGCATCCTCGTGCCCACCGTGTGCCGCAATGTCAGCCGCATCACGCGGGTGCCAGCGTCAGCAACGCCAGCCGCCGGAGCCGCTCCCGGTGGCGCCGCACCCGTTGCCGCCGCGCCCGCCGCCCCGGAAGCAGCAGGCGTGCCCGTGATCGATAATCCCGACGCCTTGCGCGGCGGTTCCTTCACGGGCGCCGGCGCACCGCCGGCCGTAGCGACCATTCCCTTCCTGCCCTTCGATTATGTGCGTACCGTCGGCGGTATCACGACGCCAGCCGGCATGGGCGGCGGAGGTGGTGGTGGCGGCGGTGGTGGAAGCCTGCCGCCGGACCAGGGCAGCAGCATCATCGTGCCGCCCACCGTGATCCTGCCGACCCTGCCACCCACTGGCCCGACAGTCTTGCCGGCCGTGCCCGAGCCGCAAACCTGGGTTATGCTGCTGGCAGGACTGGTGCTGCTGGCCTGCAGCGCCAGAAAAACCCGTACCGGCAAGCATGGCACCTGAGGCGTAGCCAGTTGGATGCGGACTTGTTACTATGATGCATTCCAGAGAAGGACCGCCATGCCCAACAGCGATAGCCGTTTGACAAGCCTCAGTGCACTGCGCGAAGAAGGTCGGCATGCGGATGCGCTCGTGCTTTTGCAACAGCTCTTTGCTGAAGCGGAACAAGCCATTGCGCCGTCCCGCACGAGCTATTTCATGATCATGCTGGAATGGAAATTCTTGACCGACCTCCATACGCCCGCGCAACTTGCTCTGAAGATCGAGCGCAACGAGCAGATACGGCTGCTGCTGGCAGGTGAACCTTATGCAGGACGCGATGGCAGCGATCCTCAGGCAGGCGACCTCTTTCGACGGGCGTCGCGTTTTTCTCTTATCGTCGAGATGAACGAGACGCTGGGTGATGCCCGTTCCACCGCCGACCTGTTCGCCCAGCTGGATGCCAGCGCCCCCGAACTGGCGCGCCAGTACGCTTGGCAAGCCCTGCCAGCCGTCGTCGAAATGGACAATTTCACGCTGGCGGAGCGTTATCGGACGGCGCCGCTCGCGCATCTCGGCATGGTCAATGCCCTGGCGGCCAGCCTGCCCCTGTTTCCAGCGCCTGGCACGGCACCGCGCCTGGCGGCGGAGTTGATGAATCTGCTGAGAGACGTGCGGATCACCGCTGCCGTCCTGCGCGGCCAGGAACAGGCCGCCGAGGCCGACACGCTGTACGCCGCCTTGCTGTCCGGCCTGGAGAATGATGCCATGCGCACACTGGCGCAGCGCGAACTCGATGCGCCGGGCAGCATCACGGCAGAAATCGTCAACCGCCAGATGGCGCAGGAAAAGCAGGCCTAAGTAACCCCCAATAAATTATTGTGATTTCTGACTTCCATAACCGGCGCTCTGCAAGGTGGCCGACGAGGCTTGCCCGCTGCTAGCAGTGCTCGCACTGCGTCGCAGCGGGCGCCTTGCAGAGCATCCGGTTCTGTTCGTCATAAATTCACAATAATTTCCTGAGGATTACTTAGCAGGCGGCTGCGGCGAACAAGACAGCGCTATTCACCGTCCGCCTTGTCCAACAGCAAGGCGGACGCCTCGCCCGGCAAGGCTTCCACGGATTTCAATTTGCGCGCCATCTGCCGGCTGCGCACTTCCGCGCTTTCGATATTCTTCGCCGCCTTTTCCAGGGTCAGCCGGGTTTGCGACAGCACGTCGCCGAACTTGCCGAATTCCGTCTTGACGGCGCCCAGCACCTGCCACACTTCCGACGAGCGTTTTTCCAGCGCCAGCGTGCGGAAACCCATCTGCAAGCTGTTGAGCAAGGCCGTCAGGGTGGACGGTCCGGCAATGCTGACCCGGTGCAGGCGCTGCAATTCGTCGGCCAGTCCCGGCCGGCGCAGCACTTCCGCATACAAGCCTTCCGTGGGCAGGAACAGGATGGCAAAGTCGGTGGTCAGCGGCGGCGCCAGGTATTTCTCGGCGATGGTTTTCGCCTCGCCCCGCACGGCCCGTTCCAGCTCGCGGCCGGCGACGGCCACGCCGTCCGCATCGGCCCGCTCGGCCGCGTCGACCAGGCGCTCGTACTGTTCCTTGGGGAATTTCGCATCGATGGGCATCCACACGGGCGGACCGCCGTCGACCATGCCCGGCAACTTCAGGGCGAATTCCACGCGCGCGCCGCTGCCCGGCAGCGTTTCCACGTTCTTCGCGTACTGGTCGACAGTGAGTACCTGCTCCAGCAGCATTTCCAGCTGCACTTCACCCCAGGTACCGCGCGTCTTCACATTAGTAAGCACCCGCTTCAGATCGCCCACGCCCAGCGCCAGCTGCTGCATTTCACCGAGGCCCTGGTGGACTTTTTCCAGCCGCTCCGACACTTGCTGGAACGAGGCACTCAAACGCGTTTCCAGCGTGGCATGCAGTTTTTCATCGACCGTCTTGCGCATCTCTTCCAGGCGCGCGCCATTGTCGGCCTGCAAGTCGCGGATCTTGTTTTCCAAGGTGGCGCGCACTTCCAGCATGCGCTGCGCATTCGATTCCGTCAGCTGGGCCAACGTCTGATTCGTGCTCTCGGCAAAACGCGCCAGGCTTTGCGCCTGCTCCTCGCGCCCGACTTTCCCCTGCGCCTGCATCTGCGTGCGCAGGCTGTCGAGCTGCTGCAGGGTCGCCGCCTGGAATTGCGCCAGGCCGGCCGCCAGGTCTTGCCGCGTCGCTTGCGCCGACGCCTGCAGCTGCAGCCGCACTTCGCGCTCGACCCGGTCGATGCGTTCCAGGCTTTGCTGCTGGTGCTGCTGCACCAGCGCCAGGGTGGTGGCGCCATCGCCGGCCGCGCCACGCGGGCGCAGCAACAGCAAGAGCAAGAGCAACAGGACGATGGCGACGGCGGCGGCGCCCAGCAGGCTGTAAAACTCGATTGGACTCATGGGTGTCAGTCAGGTTTGTTGCGCATCCAGTCGGCCGTCTGATAGAACGATTCCATCAGCCGCACGCGCAGGGACTCTTCGATGCCCGTGTCTTCCATGGCCCAGGCCATGGCGCGCAGCCACTGGTCGCGCTCGCTGGTGCCGATGGCGTAAGGCAAGTGACGGGCGCGCAGGCGCGGGTGGCCGAATTTCTCGATATACAAGTCCGGCCCGCCCATCCAGCCCGTCAGGAAGAAATATAGCTTGTCGCGCGAACCGTCCGTCGAGGGCGGATGCATGACGCGGATGCCGGCGAACTCGGGCTCAAGTTCCATCAGATCATAAAAACGGTCGACCATTTCACGCAGCACAGGGGCGCCGCCGATGGTCTCGTACAGGGTGGGGGCAGTGGTATCAGTCATGGCCGCCATGATAGCGCAAGCGCTGGCGGCCCACGCAACGTCCGCTGGCCATGCCACAATAAATGGCAATATACTTGACTGCTCAAGCTTATATCAACTACTATGCAATTTTTAAACCACGAACAAGACGACCATGCCAAGCGCTATCGACACTCCTTTGCTGCGCAATAGCAACTTCCGCTGGCTGCTGGGCGGCGGCCTCATTTCCATGCTGGGCGACCAGTTCAGCATGCTGGCCCTGCCGTGGCTGGTGCTGAGCCTGACGGGCGATAGCCTCAGCCTGGGCATCGCCGTGGCCCTGATGGGCGCACCGCGCGCCGTACTCATCTTGCTGGGCGGCACCGTCGCCGACCGTTACTCGCCCCGGCGCGTGCTGCTGCTGAGCAAATATGCGAACGCTGCCATCCTGTTGGCGCTGGCGGGGCTGCTGATGCTGGACCAGGCCAGCCTGGTGCTCGCGTATGCGGCCGCGCTGGCGCTGGGCATCGCGGCCGCCTTCGGCATTCCGGCCGGCACGGCCATCCTGCCGCAAGCCGTGCCGACGCAATTGTTGCAAAAAGCCAATGGCTTGCAGATGGGTGCGCGCCAGTTGTCGCTGCTGGCCGGCCCCCTGCTGGCGGCGCTGGTGCTGGGCGCCCACGAGGGCGCGCAGAAAACCCCCATGGCGGCGCTGGCCGCCGCTTTTGCCATCGATGCGCTGACATTTGTGTTTTCTGCCTGGACCTTGCGGCAAGTCAAGCTGCGGCCACTGGCCGTGGTGGCGGCGCAGGGCATGTGGCGCGACATGGCGGCGGGCCTGGCCATGGTGTGGCGCGACCTTCCCTTGCGCAGCTGCTATGCGTACTGGGCGGTGGTGGCCTTCTTCGTCATGGGTCCGCTGCAAGTGGCCTTGCCCGTGCTGGCCAGCGAACGCCTGCACGGTGCCGGGGCGCTGGGACTGCTGATGGGCGCGCACGGCGCCGGCACCCTGGCCGGCATGCTGGCGTCCAGCCTGGGTGGCGCCTGGCTGCGCCAGCGTTTCGGCGCCACCCTGCTGGCCGTTGACGCCATTGTCGCCATCCTGTTGATGGCGCTGGGGCAAATCGCAACCGCCTGGCAAGGCGCGGCCTTGCTGGCCGTCACCGGCCTGCTGGGCGGCTATGTGCAGGTGGCCATCTTTACGTGGATACAGCGGCGCGTGGCGCCCGCCATGCGGGGCCGGGCAATGGCTGTGTTCATGGGCATCTTCCTGGGCCTGGCGCCCCTGTCGGCGGCGGCCACGGGCGCACTGCTGCGCCACCTGAGCGTGGGCGAACTGTTCTGCGCCGGCGGCGCCCTGCTGCTGGCCGCCGCCATCGCCGCCGCCCTGCTCACTGACATTGCGCGCATCGCGGCAAGCGATTACATCACCCAACCTTGAGGAAATCGCAGCATGGATAAAACACAGCAAGCTGCCCTGAAAGCGGCTTACCGGCAACAAGCGCCAGCATTGGGCATCATCGCGCTGAAGCATCTGCCCAGTGGATGCACCCTGCTCGAACGCAGTCGCAACGCCCCTGGTGCGCTGAACCGCCACCGCTTCGAACTCGCGCTGGGCACGCACCGCAACGCCCGCTTGCAGGCGGATTGGCGGCGCGATGGGGCGGCAGCCTTCCGCTTCGACATCATCGACAGCGTCAAGGTATCGGGCGACCCCGCCTTCGATGCGCAGGCCGAACTCGACGCCCTGCTGGCGCTGCACCGCGCACAGTGGCTGGAACAGGGGCAGCCACTGTATTGAGCAATATTGATTTACACTTGCGTACTCAAGCACTGCGCAGCCAACACAAAGAAAACCATGACCGATCACACTTCCCCGCCGCCAGACGGCGCCAGCGCGCTGGACTTCTGCCTGCGCCTGGCGCGTGCCCAGGCGCTCATCGTGCGCCGCTTCGACAGCATCCTGGGCAATCTGCACGGCCTGAGCTTTGGCGATTATCAATTGCTGTACCACTTGCAGCGCGCACCCGGTGCGCGCCTGCGCCGCATCGACCTGGCCGAGCGCCTGGCGCTGACGGCGTCCGGCATCACGCGCTCGCTGATGCCGCTGGAAAAAATCGGCCTGGTGGCGCGCCAGGCCGATGCGCGCGATGCCCGCGTCGGCTATGCCGTCATCACCGAGGCGGGGCAAACCCTGCTGATCCACGCCGATGCGACGGCGCAGGCGCTGGGCCAGGAATTGCTGGGCAGCGCCAGCCCGGAACAGCTGGCACCGCTGTCCCTGCTGCTGGCCGGCATCGCCGGCAAGCAGCCCGGCAACGGCTGACGCCCGCTCCCTACACCAGCGCCAGCTTGCGCAAACGCCGCGTCGACGGCCAGCGCGCCATGCCCGTCTCATCGCGGATGGCGGCGCAGGCGGCCAGCACTCTGGCGCACTCGTCCTCGCGCAAGCCCGCATTCAGGGTCAGGCGCACCAGCGAGCGGTTCTTTGGCGTGGCCGGCGCGCAGAAGACGGCGCCGTAGATGCCGTGCCGCTCCAGCGCCTTGCGCAGGATCAAGGTATCGGGTTCGCTGCCCGCCTCCAGCGCGATGATTTGCTCGGTGCCGTCGCTGACGTTGTAGCCAAGCTCAGCCAGCCCCTGGCGCAACTGCACGCTGTGGCGGCGCAAGGCGGCGCGGCGGGCATCGGCGGCGCGGATGAAATCGAGCGCCGCATCGAACCAGGCCAGCTCGTGTTCGAGCAGGCAAGAGCTGAAGATGGCGGGCCGCGAGGCGGACAGGAAATAGCCCTTGAAGCGGGCCGAACAGGTGATCAGCCCCGCGCGCCCGGCAAACGCCTTGGCCAGCGACGCGGTACGGAAATGCACGCGCCCGGCCAGGCCCAGCTCCGCCACCAGGCCCGCGCCCTGCGGGCCGTGCGTGCCCAGCGAATGCGACTCGTCGACGATCAGCATGCTGCCGCTGCGTTCGGCAATTTCCACCATGTCCAGCAGCGGCGCCACGCTGCCGTTGGTGCTGTACAGCGCATCGACGATGATGATGCCGGGACCATGCTTGTCGAGCTGGCGCTGCAGGTGGGCGCCATCGTTGTGCAGGAAGGCCACGGGCACGGCTTGCGCCGATTGCACGCCTTCCCACAACGACGCGTGCGCCTGCATGTCGAGGTAGACGGGGATGCCGGGTCCGGCCAGGCTTTGCAGCAAGCCCACGTTGGCGGCCCAGCCCGACTGCGCCAGCACGCAGGCTTCGCTGCCGAGATAGTCCGCGAATTTTTGTTCGAGCCGGTGCTGGCGGCTGCCTTCCTGCAGGAACACAGACGACATCAGCATGGCACCGCCGCCCTGCAAGACGCGCGCCTGGGCCGCCAGCAGCGCCGCCTCGCCGGCGATGTTCAGGTAATCATTGCCTGCCAGCATGACCGCACCGGCCGGCACAGCTTGCCATTCATGCAGGTGTTCGCCGCCGAGCAGCTTCTCGATGCGCTCGACGTAATGTTCATCCATGCGTGCGCGAACGAAGGCAGGCATCCGTTGCTCGGCATGGATGGCGCGGGACGACAGAGGGGAAAGGGCGTGTGACATAGGGACTCCTGATTGGTTGCGGGGGGAACTACCGCGTCCAACATGCGCGAGCCATCCGGCAAGCGTTTGATACAGCTCAACAGTTGTGCCGATATCCTGCTGATACAGAGGGAACCCGCCGATCATGTTGCATTGACACGCCTCAACGAACACGTCCCCTGATCATGATGCACGTGCAGTCCCCTTCCGGAAAACGGTGGCAAGGCAAGCTGCTCCAGCCTTTCCTGCATTTCCACGACGCCATCGAACACACACCCGTGCGACGCGCGCAGGTGCGGACGCTGGCGCTCATCGGTGCACTGGGCATGCCCCTGTACTACGCGCTGTGGCATTACTTCTTTCCGCAAGAATACGAATCGCCGCTGCTGCGCACCATCTCCGCCCTGCTGTTCCTGCCCGCGCTGTGGCCTGACCGCTTCAGCAATACCTGGTTCAGCGTCTACCTGTTCCTGGGGCTGACCTTCGAACTGCCGTTTTTCTTCACGTACATGTTCCTGATGAACCACGCCTCGACGCTGTGGATGCATTCACTGCTGGTGGCGCTGGTCGTGCTGTTTCACTTCGATACGCGCATCGCCGTGCTGGCCTACCTGAGCGGCACCCTGCTGGCCTGCCTGGCGTTTGCCGTGTTTGCTGATCCCGCCTTTTTGCTCAGCGGCGACGTCTTGCAGCAATTGCCCGTGCACTGGTTCACGATTGCCGTGCTGTCCGTCGTCAAGGTGGGCCGCAACGTGGGCGCGCAGGAGAAACTGGCCGGGCTGGCGGCCGGCCTGGGCAGCGTGGCGCACGAATTGCGCACGCCCCTCGTCAGCGTCGAGGCAAACGTGCGCGGGCTGCAGCGCGGGCTGCAGCAAAACCTGCAAGACCAGCCGCCGGACGCGGCCAACCTGGAAGCGCTGGCGCGCATCCAGTTCGAAGTGCGCCATATGCACCACATGATCGATCTGTTCCTGCTCAGCGCCAGCGCCGTCAACCACAAGCTCGAAGCGAACGAAGCGGTGGCCATGCACGACAGCGTGACGGCCGTGCTGCGCCGCTACCCGTTTACCAGCACGGCCCAGCGCGAGATCGTCAAGGTCGAGGTGCGCGCCGATTTCACGTTTCCGGGCCAGTCGGAACTGTGCGTGGTGATCTTGCTGAACCTGCTGCGCAATGCCTTGAAAAGCATCCACCGCGCCGGCAAGGGCCGCGTGCGCATCATCATCGATGGCGCCCATCCCGTGCCGCGCCTGCTGTTCATCGACACGGGCTGCGGCATCGCGGCCAATCGCCTGCCGCTGATCTTCGACCGCTTCTATTCGTATCCCTCGCATAACGGCAGCGGCATCGGCCTGGCCCTGTGCCGGCAAATCATGCAAGCCTGGCAGGCGCGCATCCGCTGCGTCGCGCGCGAAGGCGCCTACGCCATCTTCGTGCTGGAATTTCCCCAGCCCCTGCCCGTGCCCACGCACAACCGTTTTCCATCCATCCACCGCGCGAGGTGACGCATGCAACTGCCCGTCTACACCCATCCGACCCTGACCGTATTGATCGACGACAGCGATTCCTTCCTGAAAAGCCTGGCATTCCAGCTCGATCCCGGCCTGGCGCGCAAGACTTTCCACGACACCAGCAGCGCGCTGCACTGGCTGCGCCAGAGTACGCAGCCGGGCGAGACACCGCTGCACGTCAATTTCGACACGCAAAACCTGCCGCCCGACCAGTGCAACGTGGCGCTCGACCTCGAACGCATCTGGCGCATCAGCGGCCAGGCGCAGCGCTTTGCCGTGCCTTCCGTGCTGGTGATCGATTATTCGATGCCGCAGATGAATGGCCTGGAATTTTGCCAGGCCGTGCGCGACTTGCCGTGCAAGAAGATTTTATTTACTGGGGCGGCCGATGAAAAAGTGGCCGTGACGGCCTTCAACCGGGGCTTGATCGACCGCTACATCAAGAAGAGCGACGACGATGCGCTCGATATCCTGGAACTGGAAATCGTTGCCCTGCAGCGCGAATTCTTCCTGCAGCAATCGGACACCGTGCGCGATCTGCTGATGCTGCACGACTATGCTTTCCTGCAAGACGAAGCCATGGCCGCCGTCGTGCAGGAGCTGTGCCAGCGCCACGGCTTCGTCGAGTTCTACATCTTTCCCAATCCCTGCGGCATCCTGTTCTTCACGCGCGACGGCCGCGCCAGGCTGATGATCATCGAGACCGAGCGCAGCCTGCACACGCAATATGAAATGGCGCGCGACAGCGACGCACCGGAATCCCTGCTGCTGGCCCTGCTGGAAATGCGCGTGATCCCGTACTTTTCCGACGCCGACAGCGACGGCATGTACGCGGCGCAGATAGGCGAGAACTGGTTTCGCTACTGCGCCGCGCCCACCATCTGCCTGGGCGACGTGACGTATTTCTGGGCCCTGTTCGACGTGCCGGCGCACCAGTTGGGGCAGCCGGTCATGTCCTACGCACAATTTCTGCGCGCGGGCGCGGGCGACGGCGTCAGCGCGTAGTTGGCGACTTAGCCTTCGCGCAAGGTTTGCAGGGGCGGATGCTTGAGCACGTTACGCAAACCCAGCCAGCCGCCAGCGATCGCGCACAGGGCGCCGGCCAGCAGGCCAAAGGCCCACACGCCCGGTGCGAAGCTCCAGGCGAACTTGAACTGGTACGTGGCCAGGGCCCAGCCCATGGCCGCCGCGCCCGTGGCCGCCAGCAAGCCGGCCAGCGCGCCGACGAGGGAAAATTCGATCAGCTGTGCCTGCGCCAGCTGGCGCCGCGTGGCGCCCAGCGCGCGCAGCAGGCCCGCTTCGCGCGTGCGCTCGTCCTGCGAACCCATCAGCGCCGCATACAGTACCAGCAAGCCCGAGGCCAGCGTAAACGCGAAGAGGAATTCGACGGCCGTGACCACCTGGTCCAGCACGCCCTGGATCTGTTTCAGCACGCCGCCCACGTCGACTACCGTCAGGTTCGGATAGTCGCGCAGCAAGGCATTGCCCAGGTCCGCCTGCGCGGGCGGCAGGTGAAACGCCGTGATCCACGTCTGCGGCGTGTCCGCCATGGCGGGCGGGTTGATGATGACAAAGAAATTGACGCGCATCGAACCCCATTCCAGCTTGCGCAAACTCGTGATCGCCGCCTCCACGGGCTGGCCGGCGATGTCGAAGCGCAGCTTGTCGCCCAGTTTCAGTTTCAATGTCTTGGCGATACCCTCTTCCACCGACGCCTCAGCCGGTGCACCGGGCGCATTGGCGAACCATTTTCCCGCGACGAGCTTGTTTTCTTCCTGCATCGTGGCCATCGTCGACAGGTTGAATTCGCGGTCGGCCAGGCCCTTGGCGCGGTCATCCTCGTAGGTGGTTTCCGTGATGGCATTGCCATTCACGGCCACCAGGCGCCCGCGTATCATCGGATACAAAGGCGCATTGGCCACGCCGGCCTGCGCCAGGCGCGCGGCGATCGGCTCTTTCTGCTCCGGCAGGATATTGATCATGAAGCGGTTCGGCGCGTCCGGCGGCGTGGCGTTGCGCCAGGCCACCATCAAGTCGCCGCGCACCACCGTCAGCAGCAGCAAGGCCATCAGGCCCAGCGCCAGCGACACTACCTGGATCACGGTGGCGCCCGGACGGCGCTGCAAGGACGTGACGGCAAAGCGCCAGCCCTGATGATTGAAGGCGCCGCGCAGGGTTTTCAGCGATTTGATGCCGAGCCAGCCGGCCAGGCCGAACAGGGCGAAGCCGCCGAGGAAACCGGCCGCCGTCAGCAGCGCCAGTTTCACGTCGCCCGCCTGCCACAGCAGCAGTACGACGAAGGCGGCGATGCCCAGGCCGTAGGTGGCCAGGGCCAGCGCCTGCGGCGGCTCCTGCTCGCGGCGAATCACGCGGTTATGGGGAACATTGCGCAACTGCAAAATCGGCGGCAAGGCAAAGCCCAGCAACAGCAGCATGCCGGTGGCCACGCCCTGCAGCGCGGGCAGCAGGGAGACAGGCGGCAGGTCGCTCTGCACCAGTTTGCCCAGCAGCTCCAGCAGCACCAGGTGGCCGCCGAAGCCCACCATCACGCCGATCAGGCTGCCCACCAGGCCCACCAGTAAAAATTCGATCACGTACATGGCCGTGACCTGGTTTTGCGTCAAGCCCAGGCAGCGCAGCATGGCGCAGGCATCCAGGTGGCGCAGCATGAAGCGGCGCGCCGCCATCGCCACGGCGACGGCCGCCAGCATGGCCGACAGCAAGCCGACGAGGGAAAGAAAACGGTCGGCGCGGTCCAGGGTCGATTGCATCTGCGGACTGCCCGATTCGAGCGACTCGATGCGCACGCCTTTGATGGCCTGCGTCTTGATCTGGCTTTCCAGCCAGGCTTGATATTGCACAAGCTCGGCCGCCTTGGCGGGCGGTGCCGACAGCAGCAAGCGGTACGACACACGCGAGCCGTTCTGCACCAGCGCCGTGGCGGCCAGGTCGCTCAAGGGCAGCATCACGCGGGGGGCGAAGTTCAGGAACGAGGCGCCGCGATCCGGCTCGCTGGCGATCAGTTGCGTGACGGTAAATGCCTTGTCGCCCAGTTTCAATGTGTCGCCCAGTCTGGCGTTCAGGCTGGACAAAATCGCCGCATCGACCCACAGGGTGCCCGCTGCCGGCACCTGGTCCGTTGGCCTTCCCACGGCATCCTGCGCTTCGCTGGGGTTGGTGGTGATTTTCAGCTTGCCGCGCTGCGGGTAGCCCGGTGAGACGGCCTTGATGGACGCCAGCTGCGACAGCGACTGCTCGCCCTCTCCCGCCTGCGCCATGCTGGGAAACGTCACCGTATCGGCCAGGATAAAACCGCGCTTCTGCGCTTCGGCGCGCCATGCCGCATTGACGGGCTGGTCGGCGCTGATGACCAGGTCGGCCCCCAGCAACTGATGCGCGTCGCGGTTCAGGCCCGCGCGCAAACGGTCGACGAAGAAGCCCACGGCCGACAGGGCCGCCACGGCCACGATCAGCGCGACGAGCAGGAAACGCAGTTGCCCGGCGCGCCAGTCGCGGCCGGTCATTTTCAGGGAGAGGCGGAACATGGGCGGCGGGTCTTTATTAAGGGTTACTGCGCGATGCCATGGGCGGCCGCGTGCTGGGCGAAATACGCATCGACGGTAGCGAGGAAGGCGTCTTTTTGCGCCTGCGGCAGGAAGGCGGCAATAAAACCGTTGCGCGCCAGGCGCTGCGCGTGGGACAGGCCCAGTGGCAGCGCGTCGAAGATGGCGTCGAAATTGTCGTTCATGTAGCCGCCGAAATACGCGGGGTCGTCGGAATTGACCGTCACGAGCAGGCCGGCATCGAGCAATTGCACCAGGTTATGGTCATGCATCTGGTCGAATACGCGCAGCTTGGTGTTCGACAAGGGGCAGACAGTCAGCGCGATCTGTTCGCGCGCCAGGCGGGCCGTCAGTTCCGCGTCTTCCAGGCAGCGCACGCCATGGTCGATGCGTTCGACTTTTAAGTCGTCGAGCGCCGTGCGGATGTAGGCTGGCGGACCTTCCTCGCCCGCGTGGGCCACCAGGTGCAGACCCAGCTCGCGGCAACGGGCAAACACGCGCAAAAATTTCTCGGGCGGGTTGCCCACTTCCGAGGAATCGAGGCCGATGCCGATGAATTTGTCGCGGTGCGGCAGCGCGTCTTCCAGGGTCTCGAACGCTTCTTCCTCGCTCAGGTGACGCAGGAAACACAGAATCAGGGCCGCGCTGACGGGGCTGTCCTGGCAGGCGCGATGGATGCCGTTGATCACATCGGCGATGGCCACGCCGCGCGCCGTGTGCGTTTGCGGGTCGAAGAAGATTTCCGTGTGCAGCA
This sequence comes from Janthinobacterium tructae, assembly GCF_006517255.1. Classification (NCBI taxonomy): domain Bacteria; kingdom Pseudomonadati; phylum Pseudomonadota; class Betaproteobacteria; order Burkholderiales; family Oxalobacteraceae; genus Janthinobacterium; species Janthinobacterium tructae. The sequence goes on from NZ_CP041185.1 coordinate 2,953,028, forward strand.
CGTTATCGGCTTCGGCGCGGCGCAGGTAAGCTTGCGTCATGTCATAGAAATCCTGCTCTTTCAAAAGCACGCTTGCGCCAGCGTAATAAATGTCGAGAAAAGACTGTAAATCCGTAAAAGCATAGGCGCTGCGCAAGTGTTCTACCGATTCATAGCCCAGCGGCACGCCATTGCGCTCGGCCAGTGCGAAAATCAGTTCTGGCTCCAGCGAGCCTTCGATATGGATATGCAGTTCGGCCTTCGGCATGCCGCGGACGATCGCGCGCAATTGGGGGTTCATCATGGGGGTTCCTCATAGGGTGACAATAACAATGCTGGCTCGCGCACGCGCACGCGCGGCGCGCAGGGCCATCAGACATGCAGGCATCTTAGCGCAAGATGGCCGGCCGCACCGGCGAGCGGCCGCCGGGGCGCCGGCGACAGCAGCGCCATGGCCGGCACCGGCACGCGCTGGCGAATTGTCGTATGATGGTTAAAAAGGTACAAAAAGGTTCATCGCAATCGATGAAAAATTTGATGATTTATCCAATTAAATCAACAATTTACAAACAAGTATTAAGGATATGCTGACATATCTTTTGACTTCCTTATCCTTTAGAGCAATAATAAATTTCATAGGGTAATAGCAGGTGCAACAAGCGCTATCAACAGTGAAAAAAAGCCGGCTGGCCACGTCAGCGTACGGCATCAAGCGCCAGTTTTTTGGTCCGGGCAATCCGGACTCGCAAAGACAGCCGGGCTTGAAACAACAATAAAAATCGGTACGGGGTACAGGAAAAGTTCAGACGGCAAGCCCAGGCGAGTGCCAGGCGGGCGGCCATGGTGACTGGCAGTTCAGGTTTACATTAAAGGACATTGACATGACCATTTTTGATAACTATGCAGCACGCTACGAGCGCACCCGCGAAGAGGAAATGTCGCTCACCGAATACCTGGCCCTGTGCAAGAAGGACAAGCTGACGTATGCCAGCGCGCCCGAACGCATGCTGGCCGCCATCGGCGAGCCGCAGCTGGTCGACACGCGCAACGACACGCGCCTGTCGCGCATCTTCGCCAACAAGGTCATCAAGATCTATCCCGCCTTCCGCGAGTTCTACGGCACCGAGGAAGTCATCGAGCAAGTCGTCTCGTATTTCCGCCACGCCGCGCAAGGGCTGGAAGAACGCAAGCAGATCCTGTATCTGCTGGGGCCTGTCGGTGGCGGCAAGTCGTCGATTGCGGAAAAACTCAAGTCGCTGATGGAACACGTGCCCTTCTATTGTCTGAAAGGCTCGCCCGTCAACGAATCGCCGCTGGGCCTGTTCAACGAGCAAGAAGACGGCACCATCCTGGAAGAGGATTACGGCATCCCGCGCCGCTACCTGCGCAACATCCCCAGCCCGTGGGCCGTGAAGCGCCTGCATGAATACAATGGCGACATCAACCAGTTCCGCGTCGTCAAGCGCTATCCGTCCGTGCTGAAACAGATCGCCATCTCGAAAACGGAACCGGGCGATGAAAACAACCAGGATATTTCCTCGCTGGTGGGCAAGGTCGACATCCGCAAGCTGGAAGACTATGCGCAGGACGACCCGGATGCCTACAGCTATTCGGGCGGCCTGTGCCTGGCCAACCAGGGCTTGATGGAATTCGTGGAAATGTTCAAGGCACCGATCAAGGTGCTGCATCCGCTGCTGACGGCCACGCAGGAAGGCAATTACAAGGGCACGGAAGGTTTTGGCGCGATTCCGTTCGACGGCATCATCCTGGCCCACTCGAACGAGTCGGAATGGAAGACGTTTAAAAACAACCGCAACAACGAGGCTTTCCTTGACCGTATCTATATCGTCAAGGTGCCGTACTGCCTGCGCGTGACCGACGAAATCAAGATCTACGACAAGCTGGTGGCCAATTCCTCGCTGGTCAAGGCCCCGTGCGCGCCCGGCACCCTGCGCATGATGGCGCAGTTCGCCATCCTGTCACGCCTGAAAGACCCGGAAAACTCCAGCATTTTCTCGAAGATGCTCGTCTACGATGGCGAAAACCTCAAGGATACGGACCCGAAAGCCAAATCCATGCACGAATACGTCGATTACGCGGGCGTGGACGAGGGCATGAACGGTCTGTCGACGCGCTTTGCCTTCAAGATCCTGTCGAAGGTGTTCAACTTTGACAATTCCGAAGTGGCCGCCAATCCCGTGCATCTACTATATGTACTGGAACAGCAGGTCGAGCGCGAGCAGTTCGCGCCGGAACTCGAACAGCGCTACTTCTCCTATATTAAAGAGCACCTGGCGCAGCGCTATGTGGAATTCATCGGCAAGGAGATCCAGACGGCGTACCTGGAAAGCTATTCGGAATACGGCCAGAACATTTTCGACCGCTACGTGACGTTTGCCGATTTCTGGATACAGGACCAGGAATACCGCGATCCGGACACGGGCGAAAGTTTTGATCGCGAATCGCTGAACAATGAACTGGAAAAGATCGAGAAACCGGCGGGCATTTCCAATCCCAAGGATTTCCGCAATGAAATCGTGAACTTCGGGCTGCGCGCGCGGGCCTCGAACGGCGGCAAGAATCCCGCCTGGACCAGCTACGAAAAGTTCCGCACCGTGATCGAAAAGAAAATGTTCTCGAATACGGAGGAATTGCTGCCCGTGATTTCCTTCAATGCCAAGGCCAGCGCCGACGATGCCAACAAGCACGCCGACTTCGTGGCACGCATGGTGGAAAAAGGCTATACGGCCAAGCAGGTACGCCTGTTATGCGAATGGTACTTGCGCGTACGCAAGTCATCCTAGCGCGGACAGCGGAGGCGCGCTCCCGCCCGGCGACTGGCGGGGCGCGCAAGACGAGAGGCAAGGAGGCACCCTTTGACATACCTCATCGACAGGCGCTTGCAAAGCAAGAATAAATCCGCCGTCAACCGCGAGCGTTTCCTGCGGCGTTACAAGGGCCAGATCAAGGATGCCGTGGGGCGCGCCATCAAGGGGCGCTCGATCACGGACGTCGAGAATGGCGAAAAGGTCAGCATCCCCGTCAAGGACGTGGGCGAACCGTCGTTCGGCCACGCGCATGGCGGCGTATGGGAAGTGGTTAATCCCGGCAACAAGGAATACCTGAAAGGCGACCAGATCGCCCGGCCGAAAGGCGGCGGTGGCGGCGGGCGAGGCAAGGCGGGCAATAGCGACGAGACGACGGAAGACGACTTCATCTTCGAATTGTCGCGCGAAGAATTCATGAATTATTTCTTCGAGGACCTGGAATTGCCGCACATGGTGAAAACCCAGCTGACGGCCACCACGGAATTCAAGAACCAGCGCGCAGGCTACAATATGTCGGGCACGCCATCGAACATCCATGTGCTGCGTTCCCTGCGCGGCGCACTGGGCCGGCGCATCGCCGTCGGCGGCGGCGCCCGCAAGCAGCTGGCGCAGGCCGAGGAAGACCTGGCCGAACTGCTGCACGAAGGCGCACCCGACAGCGACCCGCTGGTGGTGGAGCTGCGCCGCCTGATCCACCACCTGCACACGCGCCTGCTGGCCATCCCCTTCATCGATCCGTTCGACTTGCGCTACAGCAACCGCATCAAGGTGCCCAAGCCGATGACGCAAGCCGTCATGTTCTGCATCATGGACGTCTCCGGTTCCATGGACGAATCGCGCAAGGACACGGCCAAGCGCTTCTTCATCCTCTTGTATCTGTTCCTCAAGCGCGCCTACGACAAGATCGAGGTCGTCTTCATCCGCCACCATACGGCGGCGGCGGAAGTGGACGAGCATGAATTCTTCAATTCGCGCGAGTCGGGCGGCACCGTGGTGTCGTCCGCCCTGCACTTGCTTAATAGCATCATCGACGAACGCTATGGCGCCGGGCAATGGAACAGCTATGTGGCGCAGGCGTCCGATGGCGATAACTGGGACAACGATTCCGTGCTGTGCCGCCAGTTGCTGATCAACACCATCCTGCCCAAAGTGCAGTACTACACCTATGTCGAGATCACCGACGGACCGCAGCAAAACCTGTGGGAGCAATACGCGGGCGTGCTCGACCATCACGCCCATTTCGCCATGCAAAAGATCGTCACGCCGGCCGATATCTACCCGGTCTTCCGCGAACTGTTCAAGAAACAGGTGAAATGATGAGTGCAGCCTTTGACCGCGCCAGCAACACCCCGGGCGAACCGTTCGTGCGCCTGCGCCACCCGAACGCCCTGCCCGAGCAGTCGGAATGGACGTTCGAACTGATCGAGCAAATCCACGAGGAAATCCGCAGAGTGGCGAAGCAGTTCGGCCTGGACACCTATCCGAACCAGCTGGAAATCATCACGGCCGAGCAGATGATGGATGCCTACACCTCGGTCGGCATGCCTGTCTCGTACAACCACTGGTCGTTCGGCAAACATTTTCTTTCCACCGAGAAAAGCTACAAGCGGGGCCAGATGGGCCTGGCCTACGAGATCGTCATCAACTCGAACCCGTGCATCGCCTATTTAATGGAGGAAAACAGCCTGACCATGCAGTCGCTGGTGATCGCGCATGCGGCCTATGGCCACAATTCTTTCTTCAAAGGCAACTATCTGTTCCGCGCCTGGACGGATGCGGACGCCATCATCGACTATATGGTGTTTGCCAAGAATTACATCGCCGAATGCGAGCAGCGCCATGGCGTCGATGCGGTGGAATTGCTGCTCGACTCGTGCCACGCCATCCAGAACTATGGCGTGGACCGCTACAAGCGCCCGGCGAAACTGTCGATGGAGAAGGAATATGCGCGCCAGAAAGAGCGCGAAGCCTATGTGCAGTCGCAGATCAACCAGCTATGGCGTACCCTGCCCCGGCGCGAGGAGGACGAAGACGAGGATGAGCAGCGCAAGGCCGCCCCCCGCTTTCCGCCCGAAGCCGAGGAAAACCTGCTGTACTTTATAGAGAAGTACGCGCCGCTGCTCGAACCGTGGCAGCGCGAGATGGTGCGCATCGTGCGCAAGATTTCCCAGTATTTCTATCCGCAGCGGCAAACCCAGGTCATGAACGAGGGCTGGGCCACCTTCTGGCACTACACGATATTGAACCAGCTGTATGACGAAGGCGTGGTGGGCGACGGCTTCATGATGGAATTTCTGAAAAGCCATACCAACGTGGTCTACCAGCCGCCCATCGACAGCCCGTATTACAGCGGCATCAACCCATATGCGCTGGGTTTTGCCATGATGAGCGACATCCGCCGCATCTGCGAGCATCCTACGGACGAAGACCGCGCCTGGTTCCCCGACATTGCCGGCAGCGACTGGCGCAAGAGCCTGGACTTTGCCATGCGCAATTTCAAGGATGAAAGCTTCATCGCCCAGTATCTGTCGCCGCGACTGATCCGCGAATTCCATTTCTTTGCCGTACTCGACGACGACAAGAATGAAAAACTGGCCATTTCGGCCATCCACGACGATGCCGGCTACCGCTACGTGCGCCAGCAGCTGGCAGAGCAGTACAACCTGGGCAACCGCGAGCCGAATATCCAGGTCTGGTCCGTCAATACGCGCGACGACCGCGCATTAACCCTGCGCCACACGCAATTCCAGCGCCGCCCGCTGAACCAGCAGGCAGCCGAAGTGCTCAAGCACGTGGCTCGGCTGTGGGGCTTCGATGTGCACCTCGATACGGTCGATCCGCAAGGCGTCGTCCTGGGCACCCTGAATTGCCGGCGCGAGAAGCGCAACCGGCGCGACGATGCGCCGGCACGGCCATAAGTGATCTTCTTGATATCAATTTTAGCAAGAATATAAGCGCATCCTATGCCACCATAGGAATTCCGTATGGCCTGGCGACGTCGAAACGGCCGCCGGAAGCGTCTTTTTTGACCTGGGTGAAGTTCCTTTCGCACCCGATTGGTGCGCACCCTTGGCTAAGTGGTCTGGTTCAGAGGCAAAATATTACCCATGGGAAATATTTTTCTCCAAATTTAGCGGTTTCCATATTGATTATCACGAAATATAATTCCGCCATATGGGCACATCGGAGAACTTAGCAGTGGTCACCCAAAACGGCTGTAAAAAACCGATAAGACCGCCTTTTTTTATGTCCGAAAGCGTGCAAAGATGACATAAGCAAGTACGTTTTCAGGGCGCAAAAGCGCCAAAAATTTAACCGGTTTTAGGCGTTAAAAATCTGTGTAAAATAAAGAATTCGTATGTATAATTCGGCGACGTCCCGGATACGGCTGGAGCTTTGTGTCGTCATTTTGGGGTTCAGTTGCAAGACAAGAGATGGTATTTGGAGAAAGCAGGCATGAATTTTTCGAACGAGAAAAGTCCCAAGAACTACACAGGCATAACCGTCGTTGTCCTGCTGCACGTTCTCGCGGCTTACGGGATCGCGACGGGCTTGGGCAAGCGGTTGGTCACCAAAATGATGGAACCGGTTGAAACCAAGATTATCGAGGAAGTCAAACCGCCTCCACCGAAGGATCTTCCACCGCCACCACCGCCGCCAGAAATGAAAGCGCCACCGCCGCCATTCATTCCGCCAGTCGAGGTGAACGTGCAGCAGCCGCCACCACAGCAGAACGTGATTGCAAATACGACTGCCGTGAAGCCAGCCACGAATGTATTGGCACCGCCAGCGCCGCCTGCACAGCCTGCGCCAACTCCTGGACCAGCCAAATCGGTGCGTACACCGGCCGTGGTTGACTTCAGTGTCTGCGAAAAACCGGCTTATCCAAAGTCGTCGCAGCGCAACGAGGAAACCGGTGTGGTGACACTGTCGTTCCTGATCGGTGTGGACGGCAAGGTCGCTGATTCGAAGATCGTGAAGTCCAGCGGCTTCAGAGACCTGGACAAAGCTGCGGTGCAAGGTATCAGCCGCTGTACATTTAAGCCGGCAACAGTTGACGGCAAGCCGGAACAAGGCTGGCAGCAAATGCAATACGTTTGGTCGCTGGATTAACACCCGAGACAGTTATCCCCTGTCTCACACCATGATTTCGTTGTCATTACGTTCAGCGATCTGTTATTTTTAATTTTGGAGGAAGCATGTTTAAGAATACCCGTTTGTCCGCATTTTTTGCCGCGGTTCTGTTGTCCGTCACCGCTACTACCGCTCTGGTAGCAGCTCCGGCATTCGCTGACGCGCCAGCATCGGCTGCCGCCTCGGCTCCTGCGGCAGACGCTGCACCTGCACCAGCACCAGTTGCCGCAGATGCCGCCGCTCCAGCAGCAGACGCAGCAGCTCCAGCCAAAACCGAAGAAGTGCACAACCCGTTCGGCCTGTCCGCAGTCTGGGACGGCGGCTTCGTGCCACGCGCTACCCTGATCATCCTGTCCATCATGTCGATCGGCAGCTGGTACATCATCATCACCAAGCTGCTGGATCAAATGAAGATCTTCAAGCAAGCCAAAGAAGCCGCTTCCAAATTCTGGAAAGCTCCTTCGATCGCTGCTGGTTCGGCAACCTTGAGCGAAGGCTCGCCATTCCGCTTTATCGCTGAATCGGGCACCAAGGCAACCGCGCACCATGACGGCGCCCTGCTGGAACAAATCGATCTGTCGACCTGGGTGACGATGTCGATCCAGCGCGCTTCGGACAAAGTCCAATCGCGTCTGCAAGATGGCCTGTCGTTCCTGGCAACCGTTGGTTCGACCGCACCGTTTATCGGTCTGTTCGGTACCGTCTGGGGTATTTACGGCGCGCTGACCGCTATCGGCATGACCGGTAACGCATCGATCGATAAAGTGGCTGGCCCAGTTGGTGAAGCACTGATCATGACCGCATTCGGTCTGCTGGTCGCCGTTCCTGCCGTTCTGGGTTACAACTGGCTGGTGCGTCGTAACAAATCCGCAATGGAAGACATCCGCTCGTTCAGCGCCGACGTTCACTCGGTACTGATCTCCGGCGCCATGTCGACCAGCGAAGCTGGCCGTGCTGCCGGCGCTAAAAAGATCGGATAAGAATCATGTCGATGTCCGTCGGCTCCGACAGCGGAGATGAAGATCAAGTAATGTCAGAAATCAACACGACGCCGCTCGTCGACATCATGTTGGTTTTGCTGATCATTTTCTTGATTACGAGTCCAGTTGTCCTCAAGCTGCAGAAAATCGATCTGCCGATTGAGGCCAATCAAGCCCTGCAAACCAAGCCAGAGAACGTTAATATCGTTGTTAACAAGGATGGCGAGATTTACCTGGGCCAGACCAGACTGAAAGACACGAACGAACTGTTCGATTATCTTAAAGTTGAAGCAGTGAAAGTACCGCAGCCGGAAGTACACGTTCGTGGCGACCAAGAAACACGCTACGAATCGATCGGCCGGGTTATTTACACGACCCAACGTGCCGGGATCCAGAAGGTCGGCTTCATCACCGAACCACCTGACAAGGGCTGATAGCGGCTGGCAGCGGCGTCCCTGCAACAGGGGGATGCCACTGCCGGAAGCTGACCGGGCGGCAGTTTCGCCCGGTGCTTCGTTGGACTTCTTAAAGGAAACACTATGAGTATGAATGTCGGTTCGGGAAGCGCAGCAGGCGCGGATCCGGAACCAATGATGGAACTGAACATGACGCCCCTCATCGACGTGATGCTGGTGCTGATTATCATGTTGATCATCACGATTCCTAAGCAAAACCACTCGGTGAACCTGAACATGCCGGTCGGCACCCCGCCGCCACCGACAACCGAACCAGTGGTCGTCACGATCGATGTCGATTTTGATGGCACTATCTTGTGGGACAATCAGGTCGTACCTGATCGTAATACGCTGGAAGCCAAGCTGAGCAACGTTGCTGCGCAAGCAGACCAGCCAGAAGTGCATCTGCGTCCTAACAAGCTGGTGGAATACAAAGTCGTCGCCGGTGTGATGGCGTCGGCGCAGCGTCTGGGCGTGACCAAAATCGGTCTGGTCGGCAACGAGCAATTCCAGTAAGCTGTAGCAATCAGGTTATCTTTACATCCGAATAGGCAGGACTTCCTGCCTATTCGCTTTTTACTGAAAGACTTTCTTATGTCCAAGTTTCGTCTCGCTCATCTCGGCCTCGTCATGGCCGCTATCGGTTTTACCGCAGCAACTCCCGTAATCGGCCTGGGCTCGCTGGCATACGCCGCGGACACCGTGCGTGCCGAAGTGGGCAAGCCACTGCAAGAAGCGCAAAAACTCGCTAGCAGCGGCAAAAACAAGGAAGCGCTGGCCAAGCTGCGCGAAGCTGACAGCGTCGGCGGCAAAACCGCCTTTGAAAGCTACCAGATCGAGCGCGTACGCGCCTCGGCCGCTGCTGCCGCCGGCGATAACGGCACCGCCATCAAGGCTTTCGAAGCCGTCATCAATTCCGGCCGCCTGAGCGCCGCCGAAGCCCCCAAATTCACGCAAGCGCTGGCAGGCATGTACTACCGCGCCAAGGACTGGCCGAACACCATCACCTGGATCAAACGCTCGCTGAAAGACCGCGAAGATCCACAGATGCGCGAACTGCTGATCCAGACCTACTACGTCAGCGGCAACTACGCCGAAGCGGCCAAGGAACTGCAATCGCGCGGCGGCAACTCGGAAGCGAGCCTGCAAATGCTGGCCAACATCCAGTTGAAGCAAAACGACAAGGCCGGCTATGTGGCCACCCTGGAAAAACTGGCATCGAGCTATCCGAAGACCAGCTACTGGGCCGACCTGCTGAACCGCGTTTCGGGCAAACCTGGCTTCTCGCAACGCCTGAGCCTGGACGTCCAGCGCCTGCGCCTGGCCAACGGCCTGTTCACCAAGCCGTCCGAATACATGGAAATCAGCCAGCTGGCCCTGCAAGCAGGCAATCCAGGTGAAGCATTGAGCATCATCGAGCAGGGCTACAAAAAAGGCGTGCTGGGCACCGGCGCCGACGCACCGCGTCACCAGCGCCTGAAAGACCTGGCCCTGAAAACCCAGGCCGACCTGAAAGCCAGCGCCGCCAAGTCGGAAGCCGAATACGTCAAGAACAAGGACGCCGACAGCTTGAGCAAGCTGGGCTTCGCCCTGGTCTACGATGGCCAGGCCGACAAAGGCCTGGGCTTGATGAACGACGCCGTGAAACTGGGCACCGCCAAGTATCCGGAAGAAGCCAAGCTGCATCTGGGCATCGCCTACATGCACGCCGGCAAGAAGGCCAATGCCACGACGGCGTTCAAGGCCGTCAAGGGCACGGATGGCGCGGCGGACCTGGCCCGTTACTGGACCCTCATGAACAAGTAATTGACATCGAACCCAAGCTACTGCGCGTCGCGCTTTGCGGCCTGTGATGCTCACCGTACTCACGTACGGTTGCGCTTCTTGGCCACAAATCACTGCCGCTCGCTACGCTTGGGTTCGACGTTGAGAGTGTATTGAATCAATACTAAAGCGTTGCCAGCACACCCGCCGGCAACGCTTTTTGTTATTTCAGCAGTGAAATTCGCCCTGCGCCAGCCCTGCCGGGTGTGCATCCCTGAAACAGTCCGTATAATCCCCCTTTTGGCACAGTTTTCATCAGATTCCTATGAAGGTATTCCGCGGACTTCCCAATGCCCAGGCACGAGCGCCTTGCGCTCTGACCATCGGCAATTTTGACGGTGTCCACATCGGCCATCAGGCCTTGCTGGCGCGCGTGCGCGGCGCTGCGACCGAACTCGGCATTGAAGCGGCCGTGATGACGTTCGAACCGCATCCGCGCGAATTCTTCGCGCAGCGCGCGGGCGACCTGTCCAAAGCCCCGCAGCGCATCGCCAACCTGCGCGACAAGCTGCAATCGCTGGACGATGCCGGCATCGACAGAGTCGTCGTCGAGCACTTCAGCGCGCAATTCGCCGCCTTGACGCCGCAGGAATTCACGCAAAAAGTCCTCGTCGACGGCTTGCACGTGAAATGGCTGATGGTCGGCGACGATTTCTGCTATGGCGCCCGGCGCGCCGGCGACGTCGCCATGCTGCAGGAAGCGGGCCGCGAATACGGTTTCCATGTAGAGACATTACCTACCGTCATGAATGGCAGCACGCGCATCTCGTCGTCCGCCGTGCGCCTGGCACTGGCCGCCGGCGATTTCCCGCTGGCCACGCAGTTGCTGGGCCACCCGTACGCCATTTCCGGTCATGTGATCCACGGCCAGAAGCTGGGCCGCACCCTGGGTTTTCCCACCCTGAACCTGCGCGTGGCGCACCGCCCCGCCCTGTCCGGCATCTTCATCGTGCAAGTGCACGGCCTGGCCTCAACGCCGCTGCCCGCCGTGGCCAGCCTGGGCGTGCGCCCTACCGTCGACGACAGCGGCCGCGTCTTGCTGGAAGTACATCTGTTTAATTTCAATCAATCCTGTTACGGCAAGCTGGTACGCGTGGAGTTTTTGCAAAAGCTGCGCGACGAAGAAAAGTATGACGACTTGCCAACCCTGACGGCCGCCATCGAGCGCGACTCGAACCAGGCGCGCGCCTATTTTGAGCAACGCAGCGGTGCCATTACCGCTACCGACCGAATTTGACGCCGGCCAACTCCGCCGCCTGGCGGCACCTGCCGCCGCAAACCCGCTACAAAAATAGACTCCATACCATTAAAGAAGATTATGTCCGATCAAAACAAGCCAGCCACGCCCAAGCAGAACAAGAAGCCTGAAAGCAAATACCCGGTCAACATGACGGAAACCCCGTTCCCGATGCGCGGCGACATGGCCAAGCGCGAACCGCAATGGGTACAGCAATGGCAAGACAAGAAAATTTACGAGCGCGTGCGCAAGGCAGCAGCCGGCCGTCCGAAATTCATCCTGCATGACGGTCCGCCGTACGCGAATGGCGACATCCACCTGGGCCACGCCGTCAACAAGATCCTCAAGGACATGGTCGTCAAATCGCGCTCGCTGGCCGGCTTCGACGCGCCGTATGTACCGGGCTGGGATTGCCACGGCATGCCGATCGAGATCCAGATCGAAAAACTGCACGGCAAGAACCTGCCGACGGCCGAAGTGCTGGAAAAGGCCCGCGCCTACGCCAACGTGCAGGTCGAGCGCCAGAAGAAGGATTTCATCCGCCTGGGCGTGCTGGGCGAGTGGGACAACCCGTACCTGACCATGGCGCACGGCAATGAAGCCGACGAATTGCGCGCGCTGGGCAAGCTGCTGGAAAAAGGCTATGTCTACCGTGGCCTGAAACCGGTCAACTGGTGTTTTGATTGCCAGTCGGCGCTGGCCGAGGCGGAAGTGGAATACGCGGAAAAACGCGACCCGGCCATCGACGTCGGCTTCAAGTTCGCCGAGCCGGCCAAGCTGGCGGCCGCCTTCGGCTTGCCTGCCCTGCCGACCGATAACGGTTTCATCGTCATCTGGACCACCACGCCGTGGACCATCCCGTCGAACCAGGCGCTGAACGTGCACCCGGAAGTCAAGTACGCGCTGGTGAAAACCGAACGCGATGGCCAGCCATTGCTGCTGATCCTGGCGCAAGACCTGGTCGTGGCCAGCCTGGCGCGCTTCAAGCTCGAAGGCACGACGATCGCCACCTGCGACGGCGCGGCCCTGGCCGGCATCAGCTTCCGCCATCCGCTGCATGCGGCCGACGCCTTCTACGACCGCCTGTCACCGTTGTACCTGGCCGAATACGTGACCACGGAAAGCGGCACGGGCGTGGTGCACTCGGCGCCAGCCTACGGCCTGGACGACTTCATCTCGTGCAAGGCGCACGGCATGAAGGACGACGACATCATCAAGCCCGTGATGGGCGACGGCAAGTTCGCCTCGACCCTGCCCCTGTTCGGCGGCATGACCATCTGGGAAGCGTCGAAACCGATCTGCAATGCCCTGAAAGAAGCGGGCGCCTTGTTCGAAGTCAAGATGTTCGACCACAGCTATATGCACTGCTGGCGTCATAAGACGCCGATCATCTACCGCGCCACCTCGCAGTGGTTTGCCGGCATGGACGTGACACCGAAAGACGGCGGCGCGACCCTGCGCGAGACGGCCTTGAAAGGCATCGCCGACACCGAGTTCTTCCCGGACTGGGGCCAGGCGCGCCTGCACGGCATGATCGCCAACCGTCCCGACTGGACCTTGTCGCGCCAGCGCCAGTGGGGCGTGCCGATGGCCTTCATCGTGCACAAGGAAACGGGCGACCTGCATCCGCGCACGCCGGAACTGCTGGAGCAAGTGGCCAAGCTGATCGAAAAAGACGGCATCGAGGCATGGCAGTCGCTGGACTTGAAAGACCTGATCGGCGACGAAGCGTCCATCTACGCCAAGAACAAGGACACGCTGGACGTATGGTTCGATTCCGGCGCCACGCACCAGACGGTATTGGGCGGCCCGCAAGGCCATGGCTCGCACTCGACGCAGCTGCAATTCCCGGCCGACTTGTACCTGGAAGGCTCGGACCAGCATCGCGGCTGGTTCCACTCGTCGCTGCTGGTGTCGTCGATGCTGAACGGCCATCCGCCGTATAAAGCCCTGCTGACGCACGGCTTCACGGTCGACGGCGAAGGCAAGAAGATGTCCAAGTCACTGGGCAACACGCTGGCGCCGCAAAAGATCTCGGACACCCTGGGCGCCGACATCCTGCGCCTGTGGATCGCCTCGACCGACTACACGGGCGAGCTGTCGATCTCCGACGAGATCCTGAAACGCGTGACGGAATCGTACCGCCGCATCCGCAACACCCTGCGCTTCCTGCTGGCCAATACCTCGGACTTCAATCCGGCCACGGATGCCGTGCCGGTGGCGGAGATGCTCGAAATCGACCGCTATGCGCTGGCCAACATGGCATCGCTGCAGCAGCAGATCGAAAACAACTACGCGCGCTACGAGTTCCACCCGGTGGTGTCGAAGCTGCAGACGTACTGCTCGGAAGACCTGGGTGGCTTCTACCTGGACATTCTGAAGGACCGTTTGTACACCTCCGGCCTGAGCTCGCACGCGCGCCGTTCGGCGCAAACGGCCCTGTGGCATATCACGCAAAGCCTGCTGCGCCTGATGGCTCCGGCCCTGTCGTTCACGGCCGAAGAAGCATGGGCCGTCTTCGCCGGAACGGAAGCATATGCCGCCAGCGATGAAACCATCTTCACGCAAACCTGGTGGCAGCTGCCGGAAGTGTCGGACGCGGCCGACCTGCTGCAGAAATACACGGCCTTGCGCGCCGTGCGCACGGACGTCACAAAACAGCTGGAAGACTTGCGTACCTCGGGCGCCATCGGCTCCTCGCTGCAGGCGGAATTGACGATCAAGGCCGCGCCGATGAAGTACAAGCTGTTGACCACCCTGGGCGACGACTTGAAATTCGTCTTCATCACCTCGCAGGCCACCGTGGCCGAAGTGGCCGACGAAGCGGCAGAGGAAGTGGTCGTGGCCGCGTCGACGGCGCCGAAGTGCGAGCGCTGCTGGCACTACCGCAGCGACGTGGGCACGGATGCCGCGCATGCCACCCTGTGCGGCCGCTGCGTCAGCAACCTGTTTGGTGCGGGCGAGAAACGCCGCTTCGCCTAAAAACGGTGCGGGACAGGTTCCCGCACCGCTTCCCACCGCCGCTGCCCGCAAGAGTAGCGGCGGCTTTATCTTCCCTGGAAAAATATGGCCACTAAAAACCGTTTTTCATCGAAATCGTCCTCCTCAGCGTCGCTGGTACCCTGGCTGGGCATTGCCGCCATCGTCATCCTGTTCGACCAGATCACCAAGATCACGATCCTGAAGACCTTCCGCTATGCGCAGGAGATGGTCATCACCTCGTATTTCAACCTGGTGCTCGCGTATAACAAGGGCGCCGCGTTCAGCTTCCTGTCCGACCAGGGCGGCTGGCAGCGCTATTTCTTCACCGCCATCGCCCTCGTGGCGGCCGTCTACATCATCTATCTGCTGAAAAAGCACGCCGGCCAGCGCATGTTCTGCTGGGCCCTGGCGCTGATCCTGGGCGGCGCGCTGGGCAACGCCATCGACCGCCTGATGTACGGCCACGTGGTCGACTTCCTCGACTTCCACTGGAAAAGCTGGGGCCACTTCCCCGCCTTCAACATCGCCGACAGCGCCATCTGCATCGGCGCGGCCCTGTTCATCATCGATGAGCTGCGCCGGGTAAACAAATAAACACGCAGGAGAACGGCATGGAATTGTCCAGCAAAAAAATCGTCCTGGGACTCTCAGGCGGCGTCGCCTGCTACAAGGCGGCGGAGCTGTGCCGCGCCCTGACCAAGTCTGGCGCCTCTGTGCAGGTGGTGATGACGGATGCGGCCAGCCACTTCATCACGGCCGTGACGATGCAGGCCCTGTCCGGCCACCCCGTGCACACCAGCCAGTGGGATGCGCGCATCGATAACAACATGGCGCATATCGATTTGACGCGCCATGCGGACGCCATCCTGATCGCGCCGTGTTCGGCCGATTTTCTGCGCAAACTCGCGCACGGCGTGTGCGACGACCTGCTCTCGACCCTGTGCCTGGCCCGTCCGGCCCACCTGCCCCTGCTGGTGGCGCCGGCCATGAACGTGGAAATGTGGCAGAACCCCGCCACGCAGCGCAATGTGCAGCAGCTGCGCGACGACGGCATCAAGCTGTTCGGCCCTGCGGCGGGCGAACAGGCGTGCGGCGAAACGGGACTGGGCCGCATGCTGGAACCGGAACAGCTGTTGACGGAGCTGATCGCCGCCTTTCAGCCGAAAGTCCTGGCGGGCAGGCGCGTGCTGGTCACGGCCGGTCCAACTTTTGAAGCCATCGACCCCGTGCGCGGCATCACCAATCTGTCTTCGGGCAAGATGGGCTATGCGGTGGCGCGCGCGGCGCGCGAAGCGGGCGCCGAAGTGCTGCTCATTTCCGGCCCGACGGCCCTGGACGCGCCCTTCGGCGTGCGCCGCATCGACGTGCAAAGCGCGCAGCAGATGCACGATGCGGTACTGGCCCACGTCGATGGCCAGCATGTCTTCGTCGCCGTGGCAGCCGTGGCCGACTGGCGCGTCGCCAACGCCAGCGACCAGAAGATGAAAAAGCAGGCCGACGGCTCCGTGCCCGAACTGCAGTTCGTGCAAAATCCCGACATCCTCGCCACTGTGGCGGCACGCACCAACCTGGCTGGCTATCCCTACTGCGTCGGCTTTGCCGCCGAATCGGAAAACCTGGTGGAATTCGGCTCGACCAAGCGCGAGAAAAAAGGCATTCCTCTGCTGGTCGGCAATATCGGCCAGAACACGTTTGGCCAGGACGACAACACCATCATCCTGTTCGATGAAGAAGGCCATACCGTGCTGCCGCGCGCCTCGAAACTGAACCTGGCGCGCCAGCTGATTTCGGAAATCTCGAAGCGGCTGGCCAAAAATTCGCTGCTCAAATAACCCTTTACGTTTTAAATTAATGAAAAATATCGACATCAAGATCCTCGACGCCCGCATGCAGGAACTGCTGCCGGCCTACGCCACCCCGGGCAGCGCCGGCCTGGACCTGCGCGCCTGCATAGACGAAGCCATCACCATCGAAGCGGGCCAGACGGTGCTCATTCCCACCGGCCTGGCCATCCACATCGGCGACCCGTCGTATGCGGCCATGATTTTGCCGCGCAGCGGCATGGGCCATAAAAACGGCATCGTCCTGGGGAATCTGGTAGGCTTGATCGATTCCGATTACCAGGGCCAGCTGATGGTATCGACCTGGAACCGGGGCCAGAGCGCTTTCACGCTCAATCCCATGGAACGCCTGGCGCAGCTGATTATCGTGCCGGTACTGCAAGTGGGCTTTAACGTCGTCGAGGAATTCGGCGACAGCGAACGCGGTGTTGGCGGTTTCGGCAGCACCGGAAAACATTAAGGAATTTCTTATGCCAGGTTTCCGCCATCTGATCTCAGCCCCGACTTCGCTGCGCCGATTGGCTACTCCCCTCCTGCTGGCCAGTGCGGCCATCCTCGCCGGCTGCACCACGCCGGCAACGAATGTCAGCGGTCCGTTCAATATCGTGCCGGCGCCCGATGCGCCCGCGCCGACGGCGCAACAGAAGGCGGCGCAGGAAGAACTGGTGAAGATGGTGGCGCTGCAGGACCGCCTGTCGAAAGTCTCGGCGCCCCTGCTGATCAACAATGCGGACCTGTGCAAGACGTATGCACGCAACCTGCTGGGCTTCACGGCGCAGAACAAGTATTCCTACCCTGGCATCTATGCCGATGCGGCGCAGGCAGCCCTCGGCTATGGCGAACAGATGCAGGTCTCGGGCGTGCTGCCTGGCAGCGGCGCCGCGCGCGCAGGATTGCGCAAGGGCGACGGCTTGCTGGCCGCGGAAGGCAAGCCGCTGCCGGCCGGTCCCAAGGCGGAAGGCCCGTTCGCCGCCATCGTCGGCCCGCTGGCCTCGAAGAGCGCCAGCCTGAACATGACCATCGCCCGCGACGGCCAGCCGCAGGACCTGAAAATTCCCGTCACGCGCGCCTGCGCCTTCCGCGTCGCCCTGGGCAATGCGGACAATGTCAACGCGTATTCGGACGGCGCGCGCATCATGCTCACGCGCGGCATGGTGAATGCGGCGCAAAACGACGAAGGCATCGCCTTCGTGATCGCCCGTGAAATGGCGCACAACATCCTCGACCATGCGCGCAGCCAGCGCACGGCCGGTACGGCCGGCAGCATCATCGACAGCCTGGGCGCCGTGCAGCCCGACGTATCGATGCTGACGGGCGCCGCCGGCATCAAGGCCATGCCGCAGGAGCTCGACGTACAAGCCGATACCCTGGCCATCTACCTGCTGGCGCGTGCCGGCTACAACGTCGACAACGCCGCCCGCTTCTGGCAGCGCCTGGCCACGCAAGTGCCGGCGACAGTCGCCAACGGCTACACGGCCCTGCATCCGGGTACCAACTCACGCATGGCGGCCATCAACCGCGCCGTCACCGACGTGCGCGCCAAGCAGGCGGCAAAGAAGCCGCTCAAGCCTTAGAACGCCTACCATAACCTACTGCGCGTCGCGCTTTGCGGTCTGCGATGCTCACTGCCTCGGCGGCCCCGTGCCAAGCACAGTTGCGCTTCTCGGCCACAAATCGCTGCCGCTCGCTACGGTTCTGTTAGACGTTCTTCAACCTGATGCAGCAGATTTGGTCAGGCGCCCGGGAAGTTGGGGAAGTAGGTGCCCATGATCCATGTGAGGGCGCCGCAGAACACCACGGCCAGAAACAGGACGATGAGCAGCTTGCCGAACTTGGGAATACCCTCTTCTTGCGTCTTGACTTCATTTGACATGAAAATTCTCCGCAGGGTGGTGGAGCAGGTAGTATATCCACAATCTTGAATACTTTTCCAGACTTTGCCGCAAACATGCGGCATCACTCCCGCCTCCCATGGACAGCATCGACCTTGAAGTTCTGAAAACCAGCGCCGCCTGGCTCGCTGCCGGCCACCGCTGCGAACTCGTCACCGTCATCAAGACCTGGGGTTCCAGCCCCCGCCCCGTGGGCGCCACGCTGGCCATCTGCGACGATGGCACGGTGGTCGGTTCCGTTTCCGGTGGCTGTATCGAGGATGACCTGATCGACACCGTCCGCACACACGGCATCGTGCGCACGCAGCCCGAAATCGTCAGCTACGGCATCAGCGCCGACGAGGCGCACCGCTTCGGCCTGCCCTGCGGCGGCACCATCGAACTGGCCATCGAGCCGCTGCATGCGGACAGCCGCGTGGCCGAACTGCTGGCGCGCCTGGAAGCGCATGAACTGGTCGAACGCCAGCTCGACTTGCACAGCGGCGCCGTCACCCTGCGCACCGCCATGCCGGGCGCCGTGCTGGCCCTGGAAAACGCCGTGCTCACCACGCAGCACGGCCCGCGCTGGCGCTTGCTGATCATCGGCGCCAGCCAGCTGTCGCGCTTCGTGGCGCAAATCGCCACGGCCATGGATTACCACGTCATCGTCTGCGACCCGCGCGAAGAATACCGGGGCGGCTGGAACGTGCCGGGCGTGCCCCTGCTGCACGCCATGCCCGACGACCTTGTGCTGGAATTGAAACTCGACAGCCGCAGCGCCGTCGTCGCCCTCACGCACGATCCCAAGCTCGATGACCTGGCCCTGATGGAGGCGTTGAAATCCCCGGCTTTTTATGTCGGCGCCATCGGCTCGCGCGCCAACAATGCCAAGCGCCGCGAGCGGCTGCTGCAGTTCGACGTCAGCGCCGAACAGCTGGCGCGCCTGCACGGCCCCATCGGCCTGTACATCGGCAGCAAGACGCCGGCCGAAATCGCCATTTCCATCCTGGCCGAACTGACGGCCGTCAAAAATGGCGTGCCCGATGCGCTGCAGATCCAGCACGCGGCCGCCTTGACGCCGCCCAATCCGGACCTCTGCGTGCGCTGAAGCCTGAAAGCAAGAAACAAGATGCGCCAGCGGCGCGCCCCTGCTACCTTCCCTAATTTTTGGCCACCATGACCCTGCTGCACTGGACCCTGCCCCTGCCCGCCGGCTACCGCCGCGACGACGTCATCGCCTTCCACAGCCGCGATGGCGAAGCCGTGGCGGAGCAAGTCACGCCGACGGGGCTGCGCAAGGGCATCCTGCTGCGTGGCAGTGCCGTGGTGCTGGATGTAGCGTTCACGGACGCCGCGGCCGTCTGCCGCGCCGAGATCGACGGCAGCGCCAATGGCGATCTGCAAACGCCGCTGCACGGCGCCTTGCTCAACATCCTCGGCCTGCGCATCGACCCGCAGCCATTCGCGCAACTGGCCGCCGGCGACCCGCTGCTGGCGCCTTTGATCCGCCTCAACCCGGGCTTGCGCATCGTGCAATCGGCCAGCCCGTTCGAGGCGCTGACCTGGGCCATCATCGGCCAGCAGATCAACCTGTCGTTCGCCATTTCCCTGCGCCGCACGTTTATTCTGCAGGCGGGACGCCGGCACGGCAGCGGCTTGTGGTGCTACCCGGAGGCACGCGACGTGGCGCGCCTGTCCGTCGAGGATTTGACCAGCCGCAAATTCTCGCGCGCCAAGGCGGACACCGTGCTGCGCCTGGCAAGCCTGGTCGACGCGGGAGCATTGTCGCTGGAACTGCCCCCCTCCGGCGACGTGGCGGCCATTTCGCAGGCGCTGCTGGCCGTGAAGGGCATCGGCCCGTGGACCGTCAACTACGCGCTGCTGCGCGGCTATGGCTATGCCGACTGCTCGCTGCACGGCGACGTGGCCATCCGCGCCGCCCTGCAAAAGCTGCTCGGAGAAGAGAGCAAACCGGACATGGCGCGCACCGAGCAGTGGCTGCGCCAGTACGCGCCGCACCGCACCATGGCCGCCGCCCACCTGTGGGCCAGCCTGCATGCGCCGGGAAAAAATATTTTGCCTGCCCGGGAATAAACGGCAGGCGGCAGGCGTCTATCCCTTGCAAGCCCCAAAAACCTCAAGGAGACCATCATGCGCTTTACTACTTTCGCCGCCACTGCCCTCACCGCCCTGTTGTCCGCCTGGTCCGCCCCGCTGGCTTTCGCCGCCGACGTCATGCCCGCCAACGGCATGCTGGTCAACGCTACAGGCATGACCGTGTACGTGTTCGACAAGGATGTCGCCGACAGCGGCAAGAGCGCCTGCAGCGGCGGCTGCCTGGTGGCCTGGCCCGCCGTCATCGCCACTGACGCGGCGCCCGCCGCCCCGTATGGCAGCATCCAGCGCGAAGACAACGGTGCCATGCAGCTGACCTACAAGGGCAAGCCCCTGTACCTGTACAAGGAAGACAAGAAGCCGGGCGATGTCGCCGGCGACAACTTCAAGAACGTGTGGCACGTCGTCAAGCCGTAAGCACCCTCCCGCCGCCACGATGACCACGCCAGAGGACAGCCGCCAGCTGCAAGCCTGCCTGCCAGGCCTGCGCCGCTATGCGCGTGCGCTGGCAGGCGGACTGCAGGCGGACGACCTGGTGCAGGATACCGTGGAGCGTGCCTGGCGCAAGCTCGATCAGTGGCAGCGCGGCGGCGAGATGCGGCCCTGGCTGTTCTCCATCATGCATAACCTGCACCTGGACCAGCTGCGCCGCCCCGGCCTGGCGCTGCAGGAACTGGACGACGACAGCGTGCTGCCCGCCCCTGAGCGGGCGCCAGGGCAAGCCATCGCCATCGGCGAAATGGATGCGGCGCTGGCCCGCCTGCCGCTGGCGCAGCGCGAAGTGATCCTGCTGGTCGCGCTCGAACAAATGCCGTATGAGCAGGTGGCGGCCACCCTGGACATCCCCGTCGGCACCGTCATGTCGCGCCTGTCGCGCGGACGCGACAAACTGCGCACCCTGCTCGATGGCCGCCCTGCCGGCAGCCAGGGCAGCGGCCCACCCACCCTGAAAGTCGTGAAATGACAACGCAAGCCATCAGCGAAGCGCAATTGCACGCCCTGGCCGACGGCGTCCTGCCGGAAGAGCAGCGCGCGGCCGTCGACGCCTACCTGCGCGCGCATCCCGGGGACGCCGCCAGGGTCGATGCCTGGCGTGAACAGAACCGGCAATTGCACGCGCTGTTCGATTCCGTGCTGGACGAAGCCGTGCCGCCGCACCTTGTGCAGGCAGCATCGCCACCGGCGGCGAACGACGCCTGGCAGCGCCACGCCATGCAGGCGGCGGCAGCCATCGTGCTGGTCATCGCCGGCGGTGCGGGCGGCTGGCTGCTGCGCGGCGATGGCGGCGACACCGGCGACATGCGGACCGCCAGCGCCAGCCCCCTGGCCCTGGCGCGCAGCGCCGCCATCGCCCATGCCGTCTACACGCCCGAGGTGCGCCACCCCGTGGAAGTGGGGGTGGAACAGGAGGCGCACCTGGTGCAATGGCTGTCGAAACGCCTGGGCAGCACCTTGCAGCCGCCCGTGCTGTCGCCGCTCGGCTATCACTTGATCGGCGGACGCCTGCTGCCCGGCGATGGCGACGGCCCCGTGGCGCAATTCATGTACGAAGAAGGCGGCGGCAAGCGCCTGACCCTGTACGTGGCCAGGGAGCGGGCCGGCAAGCAGGAAACGGCCTTTCGCTATACGCAGGAAAAGGACCTGGGCGTGTTTTACTGGATCGATGACCAGATGGGCTACGCCCTCTCGGCCAGGCTGCCGAAAGCCGAGTTGGGCAAGATCGCCGACGCCGTGTATGCGCAACTGGAAAGTCACTAAACAGACGCTTCCATTTTCCGGCATTCTGCAAGCCGTTTCACGCCGCAGCATTGCAGCAGCAACGCTGCGATGGCGACCAGGGCGGCACCGGACGCCAGCAACCACATGGGCCAGTCCAGCAGGAGCAGCACCCCGCCCGTGGCGGCGCCGATGGCGCTGCCCAGGTACAGCGCCGATTCATTGAGGGCGACGGCCAGGTTGCCGTCGCCCTGCTGCGCGCGCACGGCCAGCAACTGCTGGTTCTGCGGCACTTGCAGGGCCCAGCCAGCAGCGCCCCACAACGCAATGGGCGCCAGCATCAGCCAGGCCGACCAGCCGCCCGCCAACGGCAGCGCGCACAGGGCCAGCGCCAGCATCAGCAAGATGAGCCAGGTCAGTTTCGGCGCCGCCACCTTGTCCGCCCATGGCCCCACCAGCACGCTGCCCGCGATGCCGCCCACGCCCCACGCCCACAGGAACGGCGTGGCGGAGATCGCTGCGCCGTGCGCGGACCACGCCAGCAGCGGCGCAATAAACGTGTACATGCCCAGGCTGGCGATGGCCGCCAGCAGGGACACCAGCAGAATGAGCAGCACAGGCCGATCGGCCAGCAAGGCCAGCCTGCGGCGCAGCGACGTGGCCGGTGCGGCCGATGCAGTCGGCAGGGCGGGCAGCTTCCACAGCAAGCCCGCCAATGCCAGCGCGCCAAGCACGGCGACCAGCCACAGGGCCGCCGTCCAGCCCAGCTGCTGCGCCAGCAACAGGCTCACTGGCACGCCCAGCACCGTGCCGCCCGCCATGCCGCCCATGATCACGCCGATGGCCTTGCCCCGCTGCTGCGGCGCCGACACACCCGCCGCCGCCGCGATACCCAGCGCCAGGTAGACACCGGCCCCGATGCCGGCCATGGCCCGCCACGCCAGCAAACTGGCAAATCCGGGCGCCAGCGCGCTGGCCCCGTTCGCCAGCACGAACACGGCCAAGGCGAGCAAGAGGCCGGTGCGTTGCGCGCGCGCCGGCAGCAAGGCCACGACCAGCGGCGAGCCGAGGCCATAGGCCAGGGTAAATGCCGTCACCAGTTGCGCGGCCATCGCCAGCGAGATGGAAAAGGCACTGGCGATCAGCGGCATCAAACCCGCCGTCACATACGAGGCCATGCCCAGCGCGAACGCGCCCACGGCGATCAGGTAGACGGTGAGGGGAAGAACGGCACGGGAGGGAGAAGAGTCAGACATGGGCCAGCTTTCGGGAAGAAAGCTGGCATTCTGGAATACAATATAAACAATTACAATTTAACTGTTTATGCTATTACTGATAGCAACAGGCACAACGGAAAGACCGTACCATGCGCACTTTGGCCCGCACCCGCCACGAACTGGCCGCCTACCTGCAGGCGCGGCGCGCACGGCTGTCGCCCGAAGACGTGGGCTTGCCCGGCGGTGGAAGGCGGCGTACGCCGGGCTTGCGCCGCGAAGAAGTGGCGGCGCTGGCCGGTGTGGGGCTGACCTGGTACACCTGGCTGGAGCAGGGGCGCGAGATCGGCGTCTCCAGCGCCTTTCTCGACAAGCTGGCCGAAGTGCTGAAACTGGACGCGGGCGAGCGCCGCCACCTGTTCCTGCTGGCGCATGCGCGTCCGCCGGCCGAAGAGGGCAAGACGTATTGCGTGGTGCCGCCGCTGGTGCGCCGATTGATGCACGAGCTGGCGCATCCGGCCTATGTGCTCAATCTGCGCTGGGACGTGCTGGCATTCAATGCGGGTGCGGATGCCCTGTTTGGCTTCGGCGCGCATGCCGCCGCGCGCCGCAATCTGCTGTGGCTGCTGTTTACCGACCCGCTGCTGCGCTCACGCTTTGTCGGCTGGGAAGAGCAGGCGCCGCTGATGCTGTCGAGCTTTCGCCGCGACTATGCGCGCGCCACGCAGGAAGCGGACATTCACGCACTGGTGGAAGAACTGGAAAAAGTCTCGCCCGAGTTCAAGCGATGGTGGCGCCGCCACGACGTGCATGCGCCCTGCGCCGGCGTGCGTCGCCTGGCAATCGACGGCGAGCAGGTCGCGTATGAGCACACCTCGCTGACCATCGATGCGGAGCGCCATTTGCGGCTGGTCGTGTATGCGCGCCGAGTGGAAGAAGAAACCCCGTAGAACGAAAAAACCGCTGGCCCTCTTGCGAGGAACCAGCGGCTTCGAAATGGTTGCGGGGACAGGATTTGAACCTGTGACCTTCGGGTTATGAGCCCGACGAGCTGCCAGACTGCTCCACCCCGCACTCGAATTATATACCAGATTGTTGCGCGGCGTAAAGGGCAAGAATTGACAATCTCATTCCTGCCCCGCCTGCCGAAGTTTGCCGTTGGCCGGCAATGAAAAAAGCCGCTGATCTTTTGCAAGAGTCAGCGGCTTTCCGGTATTGGTTGCGGGGACAGGATTTGAACCTGTGACCTTCGGGTTATGAGCCCGACGAGCTGCCAGACTGCTCCACCCCGCACAAGAATTATAAGGGCAAACGGGTGGCTTAGGCAATAGCTATCTCAACTTAGACTGCAATAGAGCCATTTAATTAAGTAGGTCGACCAATTGCCGCTTGGCATGGTGTCCGCCCGTCACGCCACGCCGCACGCAATCGGTGTACAGTAAGCGTTACACTTGACACCCATTTTCCTAAGCCAGCCCATGAAATTCTGCTCCGAATGCGCCCATCCTGTCAGCCTGTCCATTCCGGAAGGCGACAACCGTCCGCGCTATGTCTGCGCCAACTGCGACGCCATCCATTACCAGAACCCGAAAATGGTGGTCGGTTCGATTCCCGTCTGGGAAGAGGATGGCCAGCTCCAGGTCTTGCTGTGCAAGCGCGCCATCGAGCCGCGCCTGGGCTACTGGACCCTGCCAGCCGGTTTCATGGAAAACGATGAAACCACGTCCGACGCGGCCGAGCGCGAAACGGTGGAGGAAGCAGGCGCCAATATCGAGCTGGGGCCCCTGTTTTCGCTGCTCAACGTGCAGCGCGTGCACCAGGTGCACCTGTTCTACCTGGCGCGTTTGCGCGACCTCGATTTCGCACCGGGCATCGAAAGCCTGGACGTGCAGCTGTTTACGGAAGCGCAGATTCCCTGGGATGACCTGGCCTTCCCCACCATCCGCGCCACCCTGGAACTGTTCTTTGCCGACCGCGTGAAAATCCGCGAAGGCGGCAGCTATGGCGTCCATACAGGCGACATCACGCGCCCGATGGCGCGCCCGGATGCCGAGTAAACCCATCCACCCCATTACCATTGCGATGGCATGATTCCCTGGCTAGATATCCACACACCCTTTCCCGACGTCTCGCGCGCCCTCACCGATGAAGCGCCCGGACTGCTGGCGGCCGGCGCCGACCTGTCGCCCACGCGCCTGCTCGACGCCTACCGGCACGGCATCTTTCCCTGGTTTTCCGAAGGCCAGCCCATACTCTGGTGGAGCACCGATCCGCGCATGGTGCTGATGACGGAGAACTTCAAAGTCTCCGACAGCCTGGCCAAGGCCATCCGCAAGGTCGAGCGCAGCGCCGCCACGGACGGGCGCTGGCAGCTGCGCTTCGACGGCGATTTCGACGCCGTCATGCGCGCCTGCGCGGCGCCGCGCAAGGATGGCCCGGGCACCTGGATATCGGACGACATCATCGCCGGCTACACGGGCTTGCACAAGCTGGGCTACGCGCACTCGTCGGAACTGTGGCTGGACGGCGAACTGGTGGGCGGTGCGTATGGCGTGTCGATCGGGCGCATGTTCTATGGCGAATCGATGTTCGCGCGCGTGACGGATGGTTCGAAGATCGCGCTGGCGCAGCTGGTGCGCTTTTTGCAGGCGCGCGGCGTGACCATGATTGACTGCCAGCAAGAAACAAAACACCTGGCCTCGCTGGGCGCGGCGCCCATTTCGCGCGCGCGCTTCCTGGCCCATGTGCGCGTCGCCATTGAAGCTGCGCAAATCACCGATTGGCATGCTGCGCCAGCGGCGT
Organism: Janthinobacterium tructae; assembly: GCF_006517255.1. Classification (NCBI taxonomy): domain Bacteria; kingdom Pseudomonadati; phylum Pseudomonadota; class Betaproteobacteria; order Burkholderiales; family Oxalobacteraceae; genus Janthinobacterium; species Janthinobacterium tructae. The sequence goes on from NZ_CP041185.1 coordinate 2,979,006, forward strand.
AAAAAAGCTATGATAGCCTCACACAGACATCCATTGCTGCGGCCAGACCAGACAGGATCAGCATGACGCACCTGAACGAACTACCGTTTGCCACCCTGCAGTTCTACACGACGGCGCCCTACCCGTGCAGCTACCTGGACGACCGCCAGGCCCGCTCGCAGGTGGCCACGCCTTCGCACCTGATCAACAGCGACGTGTATTCGGAACTGGTGCGCAACGGCTTTCGCCGCAGCGGTATCTTCACCTACCGGCCGTACTGCGACGGCTGCCAGGCCTGCATCCCCGTGCGCGTGGTGGCGCAATCGTTCACGCCCAACCGCAACCAGCGCCGCGCCTGGAGCCGGCACGCCGACCTGCAGGCGGGCGTGGCCAGCCTGTCGTTCCTCGACGAGCATTACGAGCTGTATCTGCGCTACCAGAGCACGCGCCACGCGGGCGGCGGCATGGATCAGGACAGCCGCGACCAGTACGCGCAATTTTTGCTGCAAAGCCGGGTCAACACGCGCCTGGTGGAGTTTCGCGATGCCGACGGCATCCTGCGCATGGTCAGCATCATCGACGTGCTGGCCGATGGCCTGTCGTCCGTCTACACGTTTTTCGATCCCGATGTGCCGGGCGCCTCGTTCGGCACCTACAACGTGCTGTGGCAAATCGCCCAGGCGCGCGAACTGGGCTTGCCCTACATCTACCTGGGCTACTGGATAGAACAAAGCCCGAAGATGGCGTATAAAACCAATTTCAAGCCGCTGGAAGCGCGGATCAAGGGGCAGTGGGTCATCCTGTAAAACGTGGGATTATTTGGTAGGTCGGATTAGCGCAAAGCGCGCAATCCGACACTGCGATGCCAACAATGGTGTCGGATTACGGCGCTTCGCGCCGAATCCGACCTACTTGCTCTTGTCCGGAAACGCCGGACGCGGCGGCCGCACGGGCGGGTTCTTCGCCAGCTCGGCCTGGATCACTTCAATCGCCTTTTCCAGCTGCGGATCGCGGCCGGCGATGACGTCGGCCGGCGTTTGCTCGACTTCGATATCGGGCGGCACGCCTTCGTTTTCCACGCCCCAGCCGTTTTCGCGCGTCCAGAACGCCAGGTTCGGCGCCGTGATGAAGCCACCATCCATCAGCACGGGGAAGCCGAGGATGCCCACCAGGCCGCCCCACGTCGCCTTGCCGATCAGCGGGCCCATATTATTTTTGCGGAACATCCACGGCAGCAGGTCGCCGCCCGAACCGGCCGTCTCGTCGATCAGCATGGCACGCGGCCCCTGGATGGAGGCGGACGGCGTCTTCATGTCGGCGCCATAGCGCATGGTCCACCAGGCGATTTCCTTCTTCTGCAGGATCTCGATGTAGTAATCGGCCACGCTGCCGCCGCCATTGAAGCGCTCGTCGACGATGATGGCCTGCTTGTCCGCCTGCGGGAAGAAATAGCGTTTGAAGTAGGTGTGGCCCAGCCCCGCCGTATTGGGCACGTACACGTACGCCACCTTGCCGCCCGTGGCCGCATTGACCTTGCGCATATTGCCCTCGATCCAGTCGCGGTTGCGCAAGGCATCCTCGGTCGGCACGGGCACCACGGTGATGGTGCGCGCGCCCTTGCCGTCGGCCGATGGCCCCACGGTCAGGTCGATGGCCTTGCCGGCCGTGTTCTCGAAGGCGCTGTAGATATTCGTCGGCGGCAGCAAAGGACGGCTGTCGACGGCCAGTAGGTATTCGCCCGCCTTGACGTTCAGGCCCGGCTCCGTCAGCGGCGCGCGCAGGGCCGGATTCCAGTTCAAGCCGCCATACACCTTCTTGAAGCGGTAATGGCCGTCGCGCACTTCGTAATCGGCGCCCAGCAAGCCACCCGGCACTTTCTTCGCCTCGACAAAATCGTCGCCGCCGCCGCCGCGATGGTGGCCCACGGCCAGTTCGCTGCACATCCATTGAATCAGGCGGTTCAGATCCGCGCGGCTGGACAGCTCGGGCAGGAACACGGCGTACTTGTCGCGCATGGCCTTCCAGTCCACGCCATGCATGCCCGGATCATAGAAATAGTCGCGGTTGATGCGCCACACCTCATTGAAGATCTGCGTCCACTCGGCGCGCGGATCGGCTTTCACTTCGATGGCGTCGACCTTGATCTTGCCCTCCCCCGGCGCCAGCAACTTGCCCGTGGCGGAGCCCATGGCCCAGTTGTCCTTCTGCCGGTACAGCAGCTTCTTGCCATCGGCCGACACCTCGAAGTCGTCCGCTTCGGCCACCACGGTTTCCGCCTTGCGCTCCTTCAAGTCAAAGCGCTGCACGGCCTTCTTGCCATCGCTTTCGCGCAGCAAAAAGATCTGCCCCGCAGCGCCAGCCGTCAGGCTGGAGAATTGCGCGGCCGGCAGCGGCAGGTCGACGATGCGCGTGGCGATGCCGTCGAAATCGATGCTGATCGGCGCCACGGGCGCCACCACCACTTTCGGATCATCGCGGCCCGTCTTCGGATCGACCTTCGCTTCGCTCTTCGGCTCGGCTTCCGCCTTCGCCGTGTCTTTCTTGCTCTCCGCGCTGGCGGCCTTTTCCTCGTCGCTTTCCTTGATCAGGGGCGACGGCAAGTCGCGCCGCAGCACGGCCATCCACACGGTGCGCGTCACCAGGTTGTCTTCGTTCTGCTGCGAGAACCAGTTGTTGCTGGGGCCTGCGTTGGTCGACGCGAAGAAGTACAGGTATTTGCCGCTCTTGTCGAACACGGGCTGGGCCACGTCGGACAGGCCATCCGTGACGGGCATGGACTTGTTCTGCTCCACGGAATAGATATACGCGCTGCGCGTGTAGGTGGGCGAATTGAGCGTGTAGGCCAGCCAGCGCGAATCGGGTGCCCACGAGGCGCGCATGCTCTTGTCCACGCCATACATCGGCTCCGTGGCTATTTTTTGCACCTTGCCCGTGCCGACGTCGATCACATACATGCTCCAGCCATTGTCGGCAAACGCGATCTTCTTGCTGTCGGGCGACCAGACGGCGTTGTCATAGAAGCCGCTGCCATTCAGCTTGTACTTGCGTACGGCACCCTTGCCGTCCTGCGCGCGCACATGCAGTTCATATTCTCCCGACTCGTCCGAAAAATACGCGACCGAGCGGCCATCGGGCGACCAGATGGGCGTGCGCTCGTGCGCGCCGGCCGTCTGCGTCAGGTTGCGCACGTCGCCCTTGTCGGCGGGGATGGTGACGATCTCGCCCCGGTATTCAAAGGCGATGCGCGCGCCCGACGGCGAAACCGACGCGTCGCGGATGTATTTCGCGTTCTTCACCCAGCGCGGGCGCGTCTGCCCCAGGTCGCTGGCCACGCCGATGGCAAGTTTGTGCGCCTGGCCGCTGGCGATGTCAAACGCGTGCAGGTAGCCCGCCTGCTCATAGACGATGGTGCCATTCGCCGCCGACGCGTTCAGCACGGGGAAATCCGTGTGCTGCGTCAGCTGGCGCACGGCCTTGGTCTTGACGTCATACGCGAACAGGTTGAATTCGCCGTTGCGGTCCGAGCGGAAGTACACGGTGTCGCCCAGCCACATGGGATCGACGTCGTTCGAGCGCGTGGTCGGCTGGGGGATTTTTTCGATGGATTTGTCGGCCGAGGAGAATAACCACAGCCAGGAATTGGTGCCGCCCCGGTAGCGCTTCCACTGCTTGAAGGCCGGCATCAGAGGGTTGTAGGCGATGCGCTTGCCGTCCGGCGAATACGCGGCGCGCGAGGCGTTGGGGATTTCCAGCTGGGTTTCCACGCCGCCCGCCAGCGGTACCGTGAACAGCTTCTGAAAGCGGTTGTTGAAGGCGGCACGGGGCGAGGTGAACATCACGGCCTGGCCATCGGGCGTGAACGACTGCGCCAGGTCAGCGCCCGGGTGGAAGGTCAGGCGGCGCGGCACGCCGCCCGCCGCCGCGATCACATACACGTCGACATTGCCGTCGATGTTGGCGCTATACGCGATCTGGCTGCCGTCGGGCGAGAAGACGGGATTGGACTTGTCGCCGAGGTCGGACGTGAGGCGCCGCGCGCCGCCGCCGTCCAGGTTCGACAGCCACAGGTCGCCCGCATAGATGAAGGCGATATGGCGGCTGGAGACGGCCGGTTCGCTCAGCATGCGGGTGTCTTGCGTATTGGGCAGGGCCAGGGCCGGGTGGCTCAGCAGCAGTGCGCTGGCGGCCGCGATGGCCGTCAAGATGCGTGTCTTTTTCAATCGATGTCTCGCTTATGAAGTCAACAGAACAGAGAAAAAACAGGAAAGTCCATGGCCGGATGCGAATTAACAAGGAATCAATGTTGCATTTGGCCAAAGAGAACTATACACCCGACAGCCGCGTGGAACACGGTAAAATACGGCACTTATTTCGCGCGCCGCCAGCCCTTCCCGGCGGTCTGCGCACCACCCTAAAAGCGCCCCCATGTCTGAAAAATTCCTGTACTCCCTCGCCCGCCCGCTGCTGTTTTCGATGGATGCCGAAGCGGCCCACCATCTCACCCTGCCCGCCCTGAAACGCGCCAGCGCGCTGGGCCTGACCAAGCTGGCCGGCAAACCGGCGCTTGATCCGCGCACGGTGATGGGCATCACCTTCCCGAACCCGGTGGGCCTGGCCGCCGGCCTGGACAAGGATGGCGCCTACATCGACGCGCTGGCCGACCTGGGTTTTGGCTCCATCGAAGTGGGCACCGTCACGCCGCGCGCGCAGGCGGGCAATCCGAAACCGCGCATGTTCCGCCTGCCGCAGGCGCAGGGCATCATCAACCGCATGGGCTTTAACAATGGCGGCGTGGACGCCTTTGTGGCCAACGTGCAGGCGTCGAAGTTTTACCAGAACCGCGCCGGCGTGCTGGGCCTGAACATCGGCAAGAACGCCGACACGCCCATCGAGCGGGCGGCCGACGACTACCTGCTGTGCCTGGAAAAAGTCTACCCCTACGCCAGCTATGTGACGGTGAACATCTCCTCGCCGAACACCAAGAATTTGCGCCAGCTGCAGGGCGCGTCCGAACTCGACGCCCTGCTGTCGCAGCTCAAGGATGCCCAGGCGCGCCTGGCGGACAAGCACAAGCGCTACGTGCCGCTGGCCCTGAAAATCGCGCCGGACATGGATGCTGAACAGGTGAAAAGCATCGCCGAGTCGCTCACGCGCCACCGCATCGATGGCGTCATCGCCACCAACACAACCCTGTCGCGCAGCGCCGTCGAAGGCATGCCGCACGGCGCGGAAGCGGGCGGCCTGTCGGGCGCACCCGTGTTCGAGCTGTCGAACAATGTCATCCGTTTGCTGAAGGTGGAACTGGGCGACGCCTTGCCCATCATCGGTGTGGGCGGCATCATGCAGGGCAAGGATGCCGTGGCCAAGTTCGAGGCGGGCGCGCAGCTGGTGCAGCTGTACAGCGGCCTGATTTACGCCGGTCCGGCCTTGATCAAGGATTGCGCGCGCGCGCTGCACGGCAAACAGGCGAAATGATCAACAAGATCAAGCTGGGCGCCAGCAGCCTGGAAGTGAGCCGGATCTGCCTGGGCACGATGACCTTCGGCGAACAGAATTCGGAAGCTGAAGCGCACAGCCAGCTCGATTACGCGCTGGAACGGGGCATCAACTTCATCGACACGGCGGAGATGTATCCGGTGATGGCCAGCGCGCAGACGCAGGGCAGCACCGAGCGCTACATCGGCAGCTGGCTGAAGAAAAGCGGCCGGCGCGGCGACATCGTGCTGGCCAGCAAGATAGCCGGACCAAACTCGCGCATGCACTGGATACGCAAGGGCAAGACGGACCACGACGCGGTCAACATCCGCGCCGCCGTCGAGGACAGCCTGCGCCGGCTGCAGACGGAGCACATCGACCTGTATCAGCTGCACTGGCCCAGCCGCAACCTGCCCATCTTCGGCGCCAGCGTCTACAACCCGCGCAAGGAACACGCCTCGGTGGCGATCGAGGATACCCTGGCCGTGCTGGGCAAGCTGGTCGACGAAGGCAAGATCGGCCACATCGGCGTGTCGAACGAATCGTCGTGGGGCGTGTGCGAATTCATCAAGCAGGCCGAGCTGAAAGGCTTGCCGCGCATCGCGTCCATCCAGAACCTGTACAACCTGACGGCGCGCCACTTTGAAACCAGCCTGCTCGACGAAACCTGCCACAGGGAAAACGTCAGCTTGCTGGCCTACAGCCCGCTGGCCTTCGGCCAGCTGACGGCGAAATACCTCGACGATCCGCAGGCCAAGGGCCGCCTGACGCGCTTCCCTGCCGGCTGGAGTCCCCGCTACGTGCGCCCTGCCACCATCGCGGCAGCCAGCCAGTATGCGGCGCTGGCCCGCGCGCACGGCTTGACGCCGGCGCAACTGGCGCTGGCCTGGTGCTACTCGCGCTGGTTCGTGGCCTCGACCATCATCGGCGCCACCAGCGTGGCGCAACTGCAGCAAAATATCGATGCGTATCAAGTCAGCTTGTCGCCGGAACTGCTGGCGGCCGTCGACGCCATCCACGCCAGCGCGCCCAATCCGGGCCAGTAGGCGCCACCGTCTGGCGGAGCATGCCGCCGCCAGACACCCCACGCTCCTCGCGGATAGTCGTATTTATACAACAGCCAGCATTTTACTGCGGTGCAGCATTGCAGCCTGCCATGCCCGGTCGTATGCTGGAGACAAGGCCATATGCGCTACTCGCGCCATTTTGACCAGTATCAGATATTTATTGCATATCGATAGACAGAACAATTCGTAAGCACGCCGTTCGCCCGCTGCTAAGCTGATTTCGTCATCGGACCGCCATGGTCCGCGCAACCACTAACCGAAGAGATATTGTCGATGAGTTCAAGCACCGCCCGCTCCCAGCTTCCCGCCCTTCCCGTGAAAACCGTTATCGCCGCCAGCCTGATCGCCTGCTTCAGCCTGCCAATGCATGTGCAAGCGCAGCAAGAGCTGCCGGCCGAAGGGGAATTGCAATCGGTGGTGGTCACCGGTACCTTCGCCAAGAACCGCCGCACCATCGATTCCGAATCGCCGATCGACATCCTCACCTCGCGCGACCTGCAAAGCACGGGTTCGGGCGAACTGGCTACCGTACTGGCGCGCCTGCTGCCATCGCTGAACTTTGCCCGCGCCACGGGCGCCGACGCCAGCGACGCCGTGCGTCCGGCGCAGCTGCGCGGCCTGTCGCCCGACCAGACCCTGGTGCTGGTGAACGGCAAGCGCCGTTATACGTCCGCCGTGGTCAACGTCAACGGTTCGCTGGGCCGCGGCTCGGCGCCCGTCGACCTGAACGCCATTCCCCTGGCCGCCATCGACCATGTGGAAGTACTGCGCGATGGTGCGGCGGCCCAGTACGGCTCCGACGCGATTGCCGGCGTGATCAACATCATCCTGAAAAAAGGCGCGGCCGGCGGCGACATCGAAGTGGGCTATGGCCAGACGCAGGAACGCGACGGCAAGCAAAAATCCATCAAGGGTTCGGCCGGCTTCGCCCTGGGCGACGACGGCTGGGTGCGTGTCTCGGCCGAAGTGGCCGAACGCGACCCGACCAACCGCGCCGGCGCCGATTTCCGCAATCCGCTGGAACCGCGCTACGGCAAGGTCAACCAGCGCTATGGCGACCCGGAAAGCAAGCCGGCCACCGTCTTCATCAACAGCGAATACCATATCAATGACAATGTGGACTGGTATGCCTTCGGCAACTATGGCAAGCGTGACACGTCGGCCGCCGCCACCTGGCGCACGGCCCTGATCCAGAACTCCAGCACCAAGGTATACTCGCAGCGCACGCCGATCTTCCCGGAAGGCTTTTTGCCATTGCAAAACAGCACCCTGACCGACCAGTCCATCGTCACCGGCTTGCGCGGCGAGGCGGCCGGCTGGCGCTGGGATGCCAGCATCAATTACGGCAGCAACAAGTTCGAACTGGACCTGGACAACACGGTCAACCAGTCGCTGGGCGCAGCCAGCCCCACGCACTTCTATGCCGGCTCGCTGAAAAATGAGCAGACGGTATTGAACCTCGATGCGGCGCGCGAATTTCCCGTGTCTTACTTTACGGGACCACTGACGGTAGCCGTCGGTGCCGAAGCGCGGCATGAAAAGTACAGCATCGGCGCCGGCGACGCGGCGTCGTACACGGGCGGCGGCTCGCAGGGCTTTGCCGGCTTCCGTCCTGCCAACGCAGGCAGCCACTCGCGCCACAATGAGTCGATCTATGTGAACCTGGAAGCGGAAGCGACGAAAAACCTGTCCGGTGGCGTGGCCCTGCGCCATGAGCGCTACAGCGATTTCGGCAGCACCACCTCGGCCAAGGGTTCGGCCCGCTATGCATTCACTGACACCCTGTCCCTGCGCGGCACCGTGTCGAGCGGCTTCCGCGCGCCGTCGCTGGCGCAGCAGTACTACACCATCACCACCACCAACTTCCAGGTCATCAATGGCAACAATACGGCCATCGAGACGGGCACCTTCGCCGTCAACACGCCGCAGGCACGCTCCCTCGGTGCGCAAGACCTGAAACCGGAAAAGGCCCGCAACTACAGCCTGGGCCTGCAATTCCAGCCGACCCGCAACTTCACCACGACCGTGGACGCTTACCGCATCGACATCGACAACCGCATCCTGTTCTCGGCCAACCTGGCGCTGAATGACAAGCTGAAGGGCGAGCTGGCGACGCAAGGCTCGACCGTGGGCGCGGCGCGCTACTTCACCAACGCCGTCGATACGCGCACCGAAGGCGTGGACATCGTCAGCACCTACCGCATCGACCTGCAGGAAAAGGACCGCCTGGACCTCACCGTGGCGTACAACCATAACAAGAGCACGGTACAGAAAATCGCCGACAATCCGGCCATCCTGACGGCCAACAACCTGAAACTGATCGACCGCCAGAGTATCGACCGCATCACGGTGGCGTCGCCGAAGGACAAGTTCAGCCTGGCCGCCGACTATGGCTTCGGCATCTGGAACGTGCACGGACTGGTGACGCGCTACGGCAGCTTCACCGTGCCGCAGAACGATGTCAAGCTGGACCAGACGTATGATCCGCAATGGGTGCTGGACGTGTCCGGTTCTGTGAAACTGGGCAAGAACTGGCGCCTGGTGGCCGGCATCGACAACGTCACCAACCGCTACCCGGCGCAAGTGACCAGCAACGGCAACCTGAACGTCAACGGCACGCAGCCCTACAGCATCTTCGCGCCGAACGGTTTCAACGGCCGCTATTACTACGCCAAGGCGGGCTATAGCTGGTAATAACTGGCAATAGCTGGCAATAGCAACGCAGCACGGGAGGCATCTGCCTCCCGTTTTCATTCCGGCCTATCAAATAAAGCCCTGGCGTACGGGTGGCCATCCTGGCAGGCAATCGGCTACCATGGACATTCCCCCACTCTGATGACGGAATACCATGCCCAGCTGGCATCTGACCGACGCTGCCGAACTGGCGGCGCGCCACCCTTACACCTTCTACAAATCGCCGCCCGAGGCCATCGCCCAGGTGCGCCCCGGCGAAGTGGTCAAGCTGATCTTCGCCTTCCACAGCGACGATCCGCAAGCGCCGGGCGCCGAGCGCATGTGGGTGCTGGTGGATACGGTCGCGCCAAATGGGCGCTTCACCGGCAAGCTCGACAATATGCCCGGCTACATCCAGGATTTAAAAGCCAAGGACCCCGTCGCCTTCGAAGCGCGCCACATCATCAACACGCAGCACGACGATGACGATAACCTCGTCAACCGCTATGCGGGCCTGTGCTTTGTGACAAAAAGAATACTGGAAGACGGCGCGCCCGTCGGCTATCTGTACCGCGAGGAGCCGGACAACGCTGACGACAGCGGCTGGCGCTTCACGGCCAACGACGAAAGCGACGACTACATCAACGACAGCGCCAACGTGGCCCTCGTCTCGCTCGGTGCCGTGCTCAGCGTGGACGACCGCTTCATCCGCCTGCTCGATGCTCCGGCAGGGTCGGCGTATGCCTTCGACCACAACACGCAACAATTCATGGCGGTGGACGAATGACAAGCGATGAACTGAAGCAATTTTGCGCGGCCCTGCCCGGCGCGCAAGCCGTGCTGTACGGTGCGCCGTCGAACATCCTCGTGTACGAAGTGAGCGGCAAGAAATTTGCGTATTTCAAGACCAGCACGCCGGAACAATGGCGCTTCAGCCTGCGTGTCAGCGCGGAGCGCTTTATCGAGCTGACGGACATGCCGGGCGTGAAACCGGCCCGTTACATGGGCCGCTTTCACTGGGTCACCATCGTCGACGTGGCGCGTTTCCCCAGCGATTACCTGGCCGAACTGGTGCAGGATAGCTACGCGCGCGCCGTGGCCAGCCTGACGCGCGCGCAGCGGGCGACCATCGGCTAGAGGGCTTCCTCGCCTGCCATGGCGCGGTCGATGTCTGCGCGCGTCAGGTCCGGCGCCAGTTGCAGGATGAACTCGTAGGCGTAGGCGCGCAGGTAGGCGCCGCGGCGCACGGCCAGGCGCGTCGTGTTGCTGGCGAACAGATGCGACGCTTCCACCGCCCTTAACCCCTTGTCACGGCCATGGTCGAAGGCCATCGAGGCAACGATGCCCACGCCCAGGCCCAGCGCCACGTATTGCTTGATGACGTCGGAATCCATGGCGGTGAGGATGATATCGGTGGCCACGCCCGCCTTGGCGAACGCATCGTCGATATGGCCGCGTCCCGTGAAACCCTTGTCGTAGGTAATCAACGGATATTTGGCCAGGTCTTCCAGGCGGATCGGCGAGTGTTCAAGCAGCGGGTGGCCGTCCGGCACGACGATCAGATGGCTCCAGCGGTAGCACGGAAACGACACCAGGTCGGGGAACTGGCTCAGGCCTTCCGTGGCGATGCCGATATCGGTCTTGCCCGACAACACCCATTCCGCGATGTGCTCGGGCGCGCTTTGTTGTAGCGCAATGCGCACGTCGGGATAGGCGGCGCGAAAGCCCTGCACCACTTTCGGCAGCGCATAGCGCGCCTGCGTGTGCGTGGCCGCCACCGACAGGGTGCCGCTGGTCTGGCCGCTGTATTCGAGGCTGGCCTGCTGCAGGTTTTCCGCCTCGATCAAGAGGCGATCGACGATTTTCAAAATGCCCTTGCCCGGCTCCGTCAAGCCCGTCAAGCGCTTGCCGTTGCGCTCGAAGATGACCACGCCCAGCTCGTCCTCGAGTTCGCGGATTTGCCGGCTCACGCCCGGCTGCGACGTGAACAGGGCGTTGGCCACTTCCGTCAGGTTATAGCCGCGGCGGGCCGCTTCGCGGATCGAGCGCAGTTGTTGAAAGTTCATATATTTTCAGCCTTTAGGTTCTTGTTGGTTCAACGAACACGTGGAGGCGTTTCGGGCGGACAACTAACGTCTCACCTTCCTTCAGCTGCAGATGCGTAAAACGCTCATTCGACATCACCGCTTCGATCAGTTCGCTGTTATCGATGCGCTGCAAGTCCAGCTGGGCCAGCGGGCCGATCGCATGCGCGCGGCTCAGTTTCACCACGATGCCTTCGGCACCCTGCGTGTAGCGGTCGATTTCCAGGTCATGTGGACGCACATAGGCCGTGCCCTTGCTGTCGCTCACGCCCGCATAATCGGGCACCTCGAAGCTGGCGTCACCGGTCGCCATCACGCCGTCATGCACGCGGCCATGGAACAGGTTGACGTTGCCGAGGAAGCCGTACACAAACGGCGACGCCGGATGGTTGTACACCTGCTCCGGCGAACCCAGTTGCTCCACGGTGCCCTTGTTCATCAGCACCACCTGGTCGGCCACTTCCAGCGCTTCTTCCTGGTCATGCGTGACAAAAATGCTGGTGACGTGCAAGTCGTCATGCAGGCGGCGCAGCCAGCGGCGCAATTCCTTGCGCACCTTGGCATCCAAAGCGCCGAACGGCTCGTCGAGCAGCAGCACGCGCGGTTCGACGGCCAGTGCGCGTGCCAGGGCGATGCGCTGGCGTTGTCCGCCCGACAGCTGCGGCGGATAGCGGTCGGCCAGCCAGTCCAGCTGCACCAGTTCCAGCAAATCTTTGACTTTGCGGCGGATCTGGTCTTCCGACGGGCGCTCGCTGCGCGACTTCACGCGTAAACCAAAGGCCACGTTTTCAAATACCGTCATGTGCTTGAACAGCGCATAGTGCTGAAAGACGAAACCCACTTGCCGCTCGCGCACATGGCGGTTCGACGCATCTTCCGCATCGAGCAGCACCTGCCCGCTGTCGGGGTGTTCCAGACCGGCGATGATGCGCAGCAAGGTCGTCTTGCCGCAACCGGACGGGCCCAGCAGGGCAGTCAGTTCACCGGCGGGAAAGTCCAGCGAGATATTGTCGAGGGCGACGAAATCGCCGAAACGCTTGTGGATGTTTTTAACTGCGATGGTCATATCAGTGCTCCGTGGAACGTAAGGCGGAATCGTCGGCGTCGCTCTCGTTCAAACGCCACTCAATAAAAGCTTTCAAGGCCAGGGTCACCAGGGCCAGCAGGGCCAGCAGCGAGGCGACGGCAAACGCGGCGGCAAAGTTGTACTCGTTGTACAAAATCTCCACCTGCAGCGGCATGGTGTTCGTTTCGCCGCGAATATGACCGGAGACCACGGACACGGCGCCGAACTCGCCCATGGCGCGGGCGTTACACAGGATCACGCCGTACAGCAAGCCCCACTTGATATTTGGCAAAGTCACGCGGCGGAACGTGTTCCAGCCCGACGCGCCCAGCACGAGTGCGGCCTCTTCCTCTTCGCTGCCCTGCGACTGCATCAGCGGTATCAGTTCGCGCGCCACGAAGGGGAAGGTAATAAAGATGGTGGCCAGCACGATGCCGGGCACGGCAAACAGGATCTTGATATCGTGTTCCTGCAGCCACGGACCGAACCAGCCCTGGGCGCCGAACATCAGCACATAGATCAGGCCGGAAATCACGGGCGAGACGGAAAACGGCAAGTCGATCAGGGTCAGCAGGATGCTCTTGCCGCGGAACTCGAACTTGGCGATGCACCAGGAAGCGGCCACGCCGAACACCAGGTTCAGCGGCACGGCGATGGCCGCCGTGATCAGGGTCAGCTTGATGGCGGAAATCGCGTCCGGATCGATGATGGCGGCGATATACGCTTCCCAGCCCTTCTTGAACGCTTCGGCAAACACGGCCACCAGGGGCACGATCAGGAACGCCGTCAGGAACAGCAAGGCGATGCTGATCAATACCGTGCGCACCCACAGCGGTTCCAGCACGACGGGGCCGACATTCGGTTCGAAACGGCGCGCTTTTGGCAGCGCATCTTCCACATTCGCCACGGCGGTGATATTCGTACTCATGATTTCTTCGCCTTTCCGCGCGTCCATGCTTGCAGCAGGTTAATCGTCAACAACAGCAGGAAGGACACCACCAGCATCACCACGGCAATGGCCGTGGCACCCGCGTAATCGTATTGCTCCAGCTTGGTAATAATGAACAGCGGCGTGATTTCCGACACCATCGGCATGTTGCCGGCGATAAAGATCACGGAACCGTACTCGCCCGTGGCGCGGGCAAATGCCAGCGCAAAGCCCGTCAGCAGGGACGGCAGAATCGTGGGAAAGATGACGCGGGTAAACGTTTGCAGGGAATTGGCACCCAGGCTGGCGGCCGCTTCTTCGAGTTCCTTTTCCGCGTCTTCCAGCACCGGTTGCACGGTGCGCACGACAAACGGCAAGCCGATGAAGGTCAGCGCCACCACCACGCCCAGCGGCGTGAACGCCACCTTGATGCCCAGCACGCCTTCGATGAACTGGCCGAACCAGCCGTTCGACGAGTACAGGGCCGTCAGGGTGATGCCGGCGACGGCCGTCGGCAAGGCGAACGGCAAGTCGACCAGCGCGTCGATGATGCGCTTGCCGGGAAACTTGTAACGCACCAGCACCCAGGCCAGGATGCCGCCAAACACCACGTTCAGCAGGGCGGCGATCAGCGAGGCGCCAAACGTCAGCCGGTACGACGCCATCACGCGGTCGGACGTAACGGCACTGAAGAAGGCATCCCACGTCATGGTGAAGGTTTTCAGGAACACCGACGAGAGCGGAATGAGAACGATCAAGGCCAGGTAAAAGAGCGTGAAGCCCAGTGACAGCTTGAAACCAGGCATGACCCGAAACGGCGCGCCGCGCGCCTTGATCGGTGCTGCTGTTGCTGCAGACATAGAAACCCCTTCTTATTACATTTTTGAGTTATAGGGTGCAATAATCACATGCAATCGTTATAAAAAGAACTAACCATTTCTCATTTGCTTAGATGGATTTTGCATACTTGCCAGCAGAATCGGCGGGCGAAAAAAAACGCACCGGCGAGGTGCGTTTTTTGTTGGAATTAAAACTTTTACTTGTTGGGCTGCGGCGTCAAACGCAGATACGGCTTGGCGGCCGTAAAGCCCTTCGGATATTTCTGCTTGATCACGTCCGGGTCTTGCACGGTCAATGGGATGATGACGTCGTCGCCGTCTTGCCAGTTGCCTGGCGTGGCGACCGTGTAGCCGTCCGTCAGTTGCAGGGCATCGATGACGCGCAGGATTTCATTGAAGTTGCGGCCCGTACTGAGCGGATACGTGAGGATCAGCCGCACCTTTTTGTTCGGGTCGACGATGAAAACGGAGCGCACGGTGGCCGTGACGGATTGCTCCGGGTGAATCATGTCGTACAGCACCGACACTTTCTTGTCGACGTCGGCGATGATGGGGAAGCCCACCACCGTGTTTTGCGTCTCTTCGATATCCTTGATCCAGCTCTTGTGCGACTCGGCCGCGTCCACCGACAGGGCGATGGCCTTCACGTTACGCTTGTCGAATTCCGGCTTGAGCTTGGCCGTCAGGCCCAGCTCCGTCGTGCACACGGGGGTAAAGTCGGCCGGGTGGGAAAACAGCACCACCCAGGAATTGCCAGCCCACTCGTGGAACTTGAGCGGGCCGATCGAGCTGTCTTGTTCAAAATCAGGGGCGACATCGCCCAGGCGTAAAGTCATCGTGCTCTCCTTGAGAAGTTGTGTAGCGGGATGTTCGTCGTATCAGGCTGCCTGACGGTGGCGTTTGTCGCCTTGCGCCAGATCAAACAGCGTTTGCAGTTGCGCCTGGCCGTAGACCCAGTCACCAAGGCGCGACTCGGCGTTGATATGGCCCAGTGCACCGCCATCAATATACTTGCAATTCCAGCGCCGTGCCCACTGCGCCGCGTGCTCGGCCGTCATCCACGGGTCCGTCTGGCTGGCGATCAATATGCCGGGGCAAGGCAGGCGCTTTTGCGGCAGGGCCTTCGCCACGCCAAACTTGTCCGGGTCGGCCGGCCCCACCAGCAGCACGCCGGCCACGCCCCGCGGGTCGCGGGCCAGGCTGTGCGCCGTCGCCAGGCAGCCGAAGCTGTGGGCGACGATCAGGGTGGGGCGCGCATCTTGCTGCCGCACCTGGTCCAGGCGCGCCGACCAGGTGGCCAGGTCGGGTTCGTTCCAGTCGTCCTGTTCGACCCGTTCGAATTGCGGATACAGGCGCTGCCAGCGGCTCTGCCAGTGCTCGGGACCGCTGTTATGCAAGCCCGGCACGATCAGTACCCGGTAATCGGAAAAGCTGCGCAGCGCCATGATGTGTCCTTGCGTGATCGATTCCGGCAAGCGTTGCCGCCTGCCGGTGAAGATTACTTCGGCTGGTAGATCTGGTCGAAGATGCCGCCGTCGGCAAAGTGCGCCTTCTGGGCCGCCGTCCAGCCACCGGCCACTTGCTCGATGGTGAACAGCTTGACCTTGGCGAACTGCGACGCGTATTTCTTCGCCGCCTTGTCCGTTGCAGGACGGTAGTAATTCTTGGCGATGATGTCTTGCGCTTCGTCCGTGTACAGGTAGTTCAGGTAAGCCTCGGCCACCTTGCGCGTACCGTGCTTGTCGGCAAATTTGTCCACAACGGCGACGGGCGGCTCGGCCAGGATGCTGACGGACGGGGTGATGATGTCGAACTTGGTCGGGCCCAGTTCCTTGACGGCCAGGTAAGCCTCGTTTTCCCAGGCGATCAGCACGTCGCCGATGCCCCGTTCGACAAAGGTGGTGGTGGCGCCGCGTGCGCCGGAATCAAGCACGGGCACGTTTTTATACAGTTTGCCGAGGAAATCCTTGGCCTTGGCTTCATTGCCGCCCGGCTGACGCAGCGCGTAGCCCCACGCTGCCAAATGATTCCAGCGGGCGCCGCCCGAGGTTTTCGGATTCGGCGTGATGACGGACACGCCCGGCTTGATCAGGTCGTTCCAATCCTTGATGCCTTTCGGGTTGCCCTTGCGTACCAGAAACACGATGGTCGAGGTGTACGGCGCGCTGTTGTGCGCCAGGCGCTTTTGCCAGTCGGCGGCCAGCAGCTTGTGCTCGGCCAGCGCATCGATGTCATAGGCCAGGGCCAACGTGACCACGTCCGCTTCCAGACCGTCGATGACGGCGCGCGCCTGCTTGCCGGAACCGCCATGCGATTGCTTGATCTTGACGTTGTCGCCCGTCTTGCCTTTCCACTCCTTGGCAAATGCCGTGTTCACATCCTGGTACAGCTCGCGCGTCGGGTCATACGACACGTTGAGCAGGGTGATATCGGCGGCCTGCGCCGTTTGCAGTATGGCAAACGCGCTGAGGGCGGCGGCAATGATGATTTTTTTCGACAGCATCTAAGATCCCCGTGTGGTTGAACTTTCAGAGCCACCAGATTACGGCGCAACGGCCGCAAAGAGAACGAAGCGTTTCGCCGTTTGATATGTGATTTTCGCATATGGATGGCGCGCAACGGGGATAAAGCAGTTAATAGAAACGGTTGAACAGCACCACGGACCACGTGGCGAAGGCCAGGATGCAGGTCAGCAGCACGGCGGCGCTGCCGAAGTCCTTGGCGTTTTTCGACAGAGGATGAAGCTCGAGCGAGATGCGGTCGACCACGGCTTCCAGCGCGGAATTGATCAGTTCGACGATCAAGACCAGCAGCAGCACGCCGATCAGCACCAGTTTTTCAAAGGCGGAGATGCGCAGCAGCAAGGCGATCAGCGTGCCGACGACGAACAAGCCCAGTTCCTGGCGGAACGCATGTTCATGGCGCCAGGCCGCCTTCAAGCCGTCGAGCGAGTAGAAAAAGGCGGAGAAAATCCGTTTCAAGCCGCTCTTGCTCTTGAATTCATTGACAGGTTGCATAGTTTTCCATGGTTCAAAGTACGTCCGGCCGTCAATTATGACGGCCAACATGAGAATTGTGACAATTTATTCGCTGAATATCTCGGAACATTTCACTATTTTTTCACATCATGGTATAAAGAAGAATGAATACTGCATTGCACCAAATCCATCATGAAAATTGAACCGGTCGCTGCCCCGAAGACGACGATCCAGGTCATCGAACGCATGGTCGCCCTGCTCGATGCCCTGGCCAAATATTCCGACCCGGTCAGCCTGAAGGAATTGTCGAAAGTTTCCGGCCTGCACCCCTCGACGGCGCACCGCATCCTCAACGACATGGTGCTGACGCGCTTTGTCGACCGCATCGAACCGGGCACGTATCGCCTGGGCATGCGCCTGCTGGAACTGGGCAATGTCGTGAAAAGCCGCCTCAGCGTGCGCGAAGCGGCGCTGGACTTCATGCGCCAGCTGCACAAGAAAACCCAGCAAACGATCAACCTGTCCGTGCGCCAGGGCGACGAGATCGTCTACATCGACCGCGCCTTTTCCGAGCGCTCGGGCATGCAGGTGGTGCGCGCCATCGGTGGCCGCGGGCCGCTGCACCTGACCTCGACCGGCAAGCTGTTCCTGTCAGTCGACGAGCCGAAAGCCATCCGCGCGTACGCCACGCGCACGGGCTTGGCCGGACACAACAAGAATTCCATCACGGATCTGCAAAAACTCGAGCGCGAGCTGAGCCTGGTGCGCGAACGCGGCTATGCGCGCGACAATGAAGAACTGGAACTGGGCGTGCGCTGCATGGCCGCCGGCATCCGCGACGACTCGGGCAAGCTGATCGCCGGCCTGTCGATCTCGGCGCCAGCCGACCGCCTGCAGGATGAGTGGCTGGGGGACCTGGTGGAAACGGCGAACCAGATTTCCGTTACCTTGGGATTCATTCCTCAAGACTAATAATGCAGGGCAGCAACGCTGCCCTGTTTCTTTTACCCACCAGGCAGGCTCATGTTGGCGGGTTTGAGTGCCTCCAGCCACTTGCGCATGCGTCCGGCATCGGCCGTACGCGACTGTTTACCCTTGGAATCGAGGAAGACCATGATCACGGCCCGTCCTTCGATGACGGCCTGCATCATCAGACAGCGTCCCGCCTCGTTGATGAAGCCCGTCTTTTGCAAGCCGATTTCCCAGCCCGGGTTGGCCACCAGATGATTCGTATTGCCGAACTGCATGGGCTGGCCGCTGGCTTCGACGATGGCTTTCGGGTCCGTCGAGTATTGGCGCAGCAATGGATGGCGGAAGGCGGCCATGGCCAGCTTGCCCAGGTCGCGCGCGCTGGCCACGTTCATCTTCGACAAGCCGCTGGAATCGACGTAATGCGTGTCGAGCATGCCCAGTTGGCGCGCCTTGCTGTTCATGGCGTCGACAAAGGCGGGCAAGCCGCCCGGATAATTGCGGCCCAGCGCCGAGGCGGCGCGGTTTTCCGAGCTCATCAATGCAATGTGCAGCATATTCGCGCGCGTCAATTGCGAGCCCACCTTCAGGCGTGAGCTGCTGAACTTGGCGCGGTCGACGTCCTCGTCCATGATTGTCAGCACTTCATCCATGTCCTGGCGCGCTTCGACCACCACCAGGCCCGTCATCATCTTGGTGATGGAGGCGATGGGCAGGGCCACATTGGAATTCTTTTCAAACAGCACTTCCGAGTTGGCCTGGTCCAGCACCAGCGCCACGCTCGATTTGAGGTCGAGCGGATCGCGCGTCAGGTTCAAACCCGCCAGGTCGCCCATGGTGGGCATCGGAGCGGCCATGGGCACGGCCACGCTGCTGACTTTTTGATAGATGACCTTGCGTTTGCCGCGCACCATGACGACCCGCCGCACGGTCTTTTCGCGCGGCGCGGCCGTCGTGCCCTTGCGCAGCACGACTTTGACTTTCTTGGTGTTGTGTTTCTTGGAGGCTGAGGATTTGCCGTTCGCTTCCTTGGCGTGCACGGCCGCAGCCGGCGCCAGCGCAAACAGCAGGGAAGCCAGGACACCCAGCGCAAGTTTAAACTTAGCCATTCGATAATTCCCCGTGAAGCTGTTGCCTTATTGCAGTGTAGCGAAATGCAGAGTAATCGCAAGCCTATTTAACAGTTGGGACAGTATTTATTGCAGCAACGAAATACAAATCGTTGACGGTCAGCAAACAAACTCATCCTTAATCAACTGATTGCCTGTGCACATCGCTGGAAATCGCTATTTGCTCATGAATTTAACAAAGCCGGCCAGCGGCTCGCGTTCCGTGTTCAAGCGGTTCTCGATCTTGTCCGGGTCGGCATAGCCGAGGGCCATGCCGCACACCACCATTTCGCTGGCCGGCACGCCCAGTTCCTCGCGAATGATGTCATGGTAATGGATGAAGGCCGCTTGCGGGCAGGTATCGAGTCCCCGCGCGCGCGCCGCCAGCATGATGTTTTGCAAGAACATACCGTAGTCGAGCCAGGAACCCTGTTCCAGCACGCGTTCGATGGTAAAGATCAGGCCCACGGGCGCATCGAAAAACTGGAAATTGCGTCCATGCTGGGCCGCCATGCCGGCCGTGTCGCCGCGCTCCAGGCCCAGCAACTGATACAGGTCCAGGCCGATCTTGCGGCGGCGCTCGATGAACGGCGCCGTCCACTGGCGCGGGTAATAGGTATAGGACGCCGTGCGCGCGGGCGCGTCCGGCGCCTTCGGTGCGGCATAGGCGTCGAGGATGCGGCGCGACAGGCGCAGGCGCGCTTCGCCCGACAGCACATACACTTTCCACGGCTGCATGTTGGCGCCAGAAGGCGCGCGCGCCGCCACTTCCAGGATGCGCGCAATATCGTCCTGCGCCACCGGCGTGGGCAAAAAGGCGCGGATCGAACGGCGCGACACAATGACGGCGTCCACGGCTTGCTGCGCCGACGGTGTTTCCAATGCTTGCTTGTTCACTGCCCTGCTCTCCCGCTTGTTGCTTTATTTCTTGACGACGAATACCACGCCGACCACGGCCACCAGCATGCCGGCGATACCCAGCATATTAAATGCTTCGCCAAACATCAGCCAGGCCATCACGGCCGTCGTGGGCGGCGTCAGGTACAGCAAGCCCGTTACTTTCGTCGCGTCGCTGCGGCGGATCAGGGCGAACAGCAGGAAAATGGCGCCGATGGACAGCACGAGTACCGACCACAGCAAGGCGCCTATAAAATTCGCCGTCCATTGCACGTTGCTGAAATGCAGGTCCAGCCCCTCGTAATACAGGGCGAATGGCAACACGACCACGATGGAGGCGGCAAACTGCACCACCGTGCCGGTGCGCAAGTCGAATTGCGGGCAGTGGCGTTTTTGATACATGGTGCCGGCCGTCATCGACAGCAGGGCAAACACGCACAGCAGCACGCTTTCCACGGTCAGGCCCACGAGATTGATCTTGGCGTACACGACGAGGGCCACGCCCAGCAAGCCGAAGAACAAGCCCAGCCACTGACGCGGACGCACGGATTCGCCGATCAGGGGCGCGGCGCAAGCCGTCAGCACAGGCTGCATGCCGACGATCAGGGCGGACAGGCCGGCTGGCATGCCCAGCTTGATGGCGCACCAGACGCCAGCCAGATAGCCGGCCTGCATCAGGATGCCGGCCACGGCGATCTGGCGGAACTGTCCCACGGGCCACGGCGCGCGCAACAGCAGCACCAGCGGCAGCAGGATCACCAGCACGCCCAGGAAGCGCAGCAGCAAAAAGGTCAGCGGCGGCGCGTACGGCAGGCCGAACTTGGCCACGATAAAACCTGTGCTCCATAACAACACAAAGAAGCCGGGCAAGGCCATCGGCGCCAGGGTCGTCAAGAAAGGAACTTTGGGGGCTTTACCGCTGGCGCCAGCCGCGGCGGGAAGATTGGACATGATATCAACTCGGGAAACGGGGTCGGCACCGGGGCGATTCGCCAGTGCGGGAGGCAAAGTCTAGCATGCTGCGCCGCACCCGTCCTGAAAGGCGGGGAAATAACAGTTTAGGGTTAAACCATTGACACACAGAAATTAAACATTTCTCTTTAGAAACAATGGTTTTTGATGTAAATCTATTCAATTGTTGCATCGCACAAGAATCGCTTGACTTCGTTTTTTTTCGCCGTAGAATAGGGTTTGTTGCGTTGCACAATTCTTGTTCAGCTTGAAAATTTAGATTCACCTGCTTTCCCAAACGGTACACGCAGCATCAAATTAACCAGATTTCGATTTTTTGGAGATTTATATGTTTTCAATTCCTGAGCAATTTTCGTCCGCTACCAAAACCAACCTGGAAGCCCAATTCGCCCTGTTCTCGTCGCTGACGAGCAAAGCCTTCGAAGGCATCGAAAAGATCGTCGAACTGAACCTGACCGCTGCCAAGGCAACGCTGGAAGAATCGACCGCCGCCGCCAAGCAATTGCTGTCGGCAAAAGATCCACAAGAATTCTTCTCGCTGAGCGCTGCTCAAGCCCAGCCTAGCGCCGAAAAAGCCATCGCTTACGGTCGTCACCTGGCTGCCATCACGTCGGGCACCCAAGCTGAATTCAGCAAAGCAGCTGAATCGCAAATCGCTGAAACCAACCGCAAAGTGCTGTCGCTGGTGGAAGAAGTCACCAAAAACGCGCCAGCCGGTTCGGAAAACGCCGTTGCCATCCTGAAAAGCGCCATCGGCAACGCCAATGCAGGCTACGAGCAATTCTCGAAAACCAGCAAGCAAGCCGTCGAAGCCATCGAAGCGAACCTGACATCGGCCGTGAACCAGTTCACGCAAGCGGCCGAAAAAGTCGTGCCACGCACGGCTGCCAAGTAATTACTGCGCGACCGCTACGGCGGTCCGCTGTTATCGGCTCCTCCAGGCATCCATCCCGTACTTCTCCGACGGATGCCATTATGCCCCAGCCCAGCTGGGGCATTTTTTATGCCTGAGCACTTCCTGAACGCGCTTACTCCCCCAGATACGCCGCCTTCACGCGCGGGTCATCGAGCATGGCGGCCGCGTTGCCGCCCATGGTGACCAGGCCGGAATCCATCACATAGCCGCGGTGCGCCGCTTGCAGGGCCAGGCGGGCATTCTGTTCAACCAGCAAGATCGTGATGCCTTCGGACGACACCTTGCGGATCACCTCAAAGATTTTCTCGACCATGATGGGCGACAGGCCCATCGATGGCTCATCGAGCAGCAACAGCTTCGGATGACTCATCAGCGCGCGCGCCATGGCCAGCATCTGCTGCTCGCCGCCCGACAGGGTGCCGGCCATCTGCGCCGCCCGCTCTTTCAAGCGCGGAAACACGTCGAACCATTTCTCGATATCGGCCTCGACACCCGCCTTGTCCGTGCGCGTGTAGGCGCCCATCATGAGGTTTTCGCGGATCGACATGCGGGTAAACACGCCCCGCCCTTCCGGCACCATGGCCAGTTTCCTTTCCACCAGGTGAAACGACTTCGTGCCCTTGAGCGATTCGCCCAGGTAACTGATCGTGCCCTCGACCTTGCAGGCCGGCAGGGTGCCCGTGATGGCTTTCAATGTCGTCGTCTTGCCCGCGCCGTTCGCGCCGATCAAGGCGATCAGCTCGCCTTCGTTGACCTCCAGGTCGATACCCTTGACGGCCTTGATGCCGCCGTAGGCCACGTGCAGGCCCGCCACTTTCAATACAGTCTGGTTCAAGCCATTGTTACTCATGCGTGCGATCCCCCCAGGTAAGCCTCGATGACGGCCGGGTTTTGTTGTATTTCGGCCGGCAAGCCTTCGGCGATGCGCTTGCCATATTCGAGCACCGTGATGCGGTCGCACAGTCCCATCATCAGTTTCACGTCGTGCTCGATCAACAGCACGGTCTTGCCTTCGGCCTTGATTTTCACCAGCAACTCGCGCAGGGCCAGCTTTTCCGTGGCGTTCATGCCCGCCGCCGGCTCGTCGAGGGCCAGCAGCGTGGGGTCAGTGGCCAGCGCGCGGGCGATTTCCAGGCGCCGCTGGTCGCCATACGACAAGAAGCGCGCCGTGCGGCTGGCGAACTGGGCGATGCCGACGAAATCGAGCAGCTCCATGGCCCGCTGGCGGATGGACGCCTCTTCCTCGCGCGCCGCCTTGTGGCGGAAGATGGCGCCGAACACGCCCTGGTGCGAGCGCACATGGCGCCCCACCATGACGTTTTCCAGCGCCGTCATGTCGCCAAACAGGCGGATATTCTGGAAAGTGCGCGCGATGCCCGCCTTGGCCACCTTGTGCGGTGCCGACGGTGAATACGGCTTGCCGGCCAGCTCGAAGGTGCCCGTGTCGGGCTGGTACAGACCCGTAATGACGTTAAAGAATGTGGTCTTGCCGGCACCGTTCGGCCCGATCAAGCCGTAAATCTGCCCTTGCCGGATGGTGATGCCCACGTCGGTCAGCGCCTGCAAGCCGCCGAAACGCTTGTTCACGCCGGCGATATGGAGAATGATCTGTTCGCTCATGCTATCCCTCCCTTATGCGGACACGACGCCGGTGGATTTATTCGGCTGGTCCACATCGTGGTCGGGCCGGTCTTCGTGCTTCGGCGATGGCCACAGGCCGGCGGGACGGTTGAGCATGATCAACACCATGGCCAGGCCGTACAGCAGCTGGCGCAGCACTTCCGCCTCGATTACCACGCGGCCGAACAGCGCCTGCTGGGCCGGTTCCACCACGTGGCGCAGCACTTCCGGTATCGAGGCGAGGATCACGCCGCCGAGGATCACGCCGGGGATATGGCCGATGCCGCCCAGCACCACCATGGCCAGCACGGCGATCGATTCCGTCAGCGAAAACGATTCCGGCGAGACAAAACCCTGGAACGAGGCAAACATGGCGCCGGCCACGCCGCCGAACGAGGCGCCCATGGAAAAGGCCAGCAATTTGACGTTGCGCGTGTTGATGCCCATGGCTTTCGCGGCGATCTCGTCTTCGCGGATGGCCACCCAGGCGCGGCCCAGGCGCGAATGCTGCAGGCGCTTGGTGACGAACACGACGGCGATGCACAGGAAGAGGAACAAAAAGTAATAGGCATTCACCGACGGCATGGAAAAGCCGCCCACCACGACGGTGCTGTTGGTGCCCGCCTCTCCCGCCAGGTTGACGCCGAAGATGCGGATCGGGTCGATCAAATTGATGCCTTGCGGCCCATTCGTGAAATTGATCGGGTCGTTCAAATTGTTCATGAAGATACGGATGATCTCGCCAAAGCCCAGGGTCACGATGGCCAGATAGTCGCCGCGCAGCTTCAAGGTCGGCGCACCCAGCAAGGCGCCGCACAGGCCCGCCACGGCAGCGGCCAGGGGCACGATGAGCCAGATCGACAAATGGATGCCGTTTTCGCGGATTTCCGGCCCCATCAGCTGCACCAGGGTCTCGCCCAGCACCGGATATTGATTCACCACCGATTCAAGCAGGATGGCGAATTGCGGCGAGGCCAGCAAGGCCGTCAGGTAGGCACCCACGGCATAGAAGGCGATATAGCCGAGGTCGAGCAGGCCGGCGAAGCCGACGACGATGTTCAAGCCCAGGGCCAGCATGATGTACAGCAAGGCCATGTCGATGATGCGCACCCACGAGTTGCCGAACTGCGCGGCAAAGAACGGGAACACCATCAGCAGCGCGGCCAGGCCCAGCATGCCGGCGTAGGCTTTGGTCGGATTTTTCTTAGCGTCAAAATCGAGTAGTGCCATGATTTAATCTCCCAGTTTCACATCAGGCACGGTCGGCCACGCGTTCGCCCATGATGCCGGACGGGCGCAAGGTCAGCACGATGATCAGCACGACGAAGGCAAAGATATCCTGGTAGTGGCTGCCCAGGAAGCCGCCCGTGATGTCGCCGATATAGCCGGCGCCCAGGCTCTCGATAATACCCAGCAAAATACCGCCCAGCATGGCACCATAGATATTGCCGATGCCGCCCAGCACGGCCGCACAGAAGGCCTTCAAGCCGGGGATGGCGCCCATGGAAAATTGAATGGAGGCATAGTTGGCGCCCCACATCACGCCGGCCACGGCCGCCAGCGCGGCGCCGATGGCAAAGGTGGCCACGATGACCTTGTCGGAATCGACGCCCATGAGGCCCGCCACGCGGGGGTTTTCCGCCGTGGCGCGCATGGCGCGGCCCATTTTCGTTTTTTCCACCAGCAATACCAAGCCGCCCATCGACAGCGCGGCCAGGGCCAGCAGCAGCACTTGCGTTTGCGAAATCACGGCGCCGCCTATATTGATGGGGTCGGTCGACAGCAATTGGGGGAAGGGCAAGGGATTGCGCGTCCAGATCATCATGGCGAAGGTTTGCAGCAGGATGGAGACGCCGATGGCGGTAATCAGGGGAGCGAGGCGGGGGGCGTTGCGCAGGCGGCGGTAGGCGACCCGCTCGATGATGATGTTGACCAGAATACAGATGGGGATGGCGCCGAGGATGGCGGTGGCCAGTTTCAGGTAGCCGGGCCAATCCGGTACATAAATGCCCAGCAGCTTGAGTATGCTCAAGCCCACCATGGCGCCGATCATGAGTACGTCGCCGTGGGCGAAGTTGATCAGGTTCAGCACGCCGTACACCATTGTATAACCGAGGGCGACTAAGGCATACATGCTGCCCAACACCAAGCCGTTAATGATCTGCTGGATGAATGTATCCATGATTGCCCTATCAAATATGCATTTTTCGGGAACAACTTCGGCCAGAATATGTCGCTGATACAAAAACGGCACCGGAGGAAGAATTCCTGCAGTGCCATCCCTGGACCGTTCTCACCAGCATGGTGCACGCACTTAAAACGGGCGTGACCTTGCTTAGTCATAACGACAACATATTCAAGCTTGAAGCAATCATAACGATCTTTTGCAAAAACTAAGCTTGGAATAAATCGATCATTTCCGAATTAAATTCGGTTTTGAGGTAACTATTTCATCGATACTTAATCGTCCTGCAGACTCAGGCCACGTCGCGCTTGAGGCCATCGAGGCCTTTCGGCATCGGGAACGTGACGGCTTCCTGCACGCCGTCGAGGGGGCGCACGCTCTTCACGCCACACTCTTTCAAGCGGTCGATGACGGCTTGCACCAGCACCTCGGGCGCCGAGGCGCCAGCGGTCACACCCACGCGCAGCTTGCCTTCCAGCCAGGCGGGATCGATCTGCGAAGCATTGTCGACCATGTAGGCTGGCGTGCCCATCTTCTCGGCCACTTCGCGCAGCCGGTTCGAATTCGAGCTGTTCGGGCTGCCCACGACGATCACCACTTCCACTTGCGGCGCCATGAATTTCACGGCTTCCTGGCGGTTCGTGGTGGCGTAGCAGATATCGCCTTTTTTCGGCTCGGCGATGTTCGGATATTTCAGCTTCAAGGCCTCGATAATGTCGCGAGTGTCGTCAACTGACAACGTTGTTTGCGAAACATAGGCCAGGCTCTCCGGATTGGCGACCTGCAATGCTGCCACATCATCGAGCGTTTCCACCAGATGCATGCCCATGTCGGCCTGCCCCATCGTGCCTTCCACCTCGGGATGGCCGTCGTGGCCGATCATGATGATCTCGCGGCCTTCGCGACGCATCTTGCCCACTTCCATGTGCACCTTGGTGACCAACGGGCAAGTCGCGTCAAAAATGCTCAGGCCGCGCGATTCCGCCTCGGCGCGCACGGCTTTCGACACCCCATGCGCGGAAAACACGAGCGTATTGCCAGCAGGCACGTCATCGAGGTCGTCGATGAAGATGGCGCCCTTGTTGCGCAAGTCGGCCACCACATAGGCGTTGTGGACGATTTCATGGCGCACATAGATCGGCGCACCAAATTGCTGCAAGGCACGTTCGACGATTTCGATCGCCCGGTCGACGCCAGCGCAGAAACCGCGGGGCTGGGCCAGTAACAGTTCTTTATCCATCGCTATTCCTTCACAGCACCGAAATGAGCTTGACTTCAAAGCGCAGCGGCTGGCCGGCCAGCGGATGATTGAAGTCGAACAGGGCCGAATCCTCGCGCATTTCGCGCAACACGCCGGCAAAGCGGCCGCCGCCCGGCGCAGCGAAGTCGACCAGGTCGCCGATCTTGTAGTCGGCACCCGGCACCGAGTTCTCGTCCAAGGTCGCGCGCGAGACGGACTGCACCAGTTCGGGATTGCGCTCGCCAAAGCCTTCGCCGGCGGCCAGCTCGAACGTCTGGTGCGTGCCTTCAGGCAAGCCCAGCAGGCGCTGCTCGAGGAATGGCGCCAGCTGGCCCTGTCCCAGCATCAAGGTAGCAGGATTTCCGCTAAAGGTAGTGACAATATCAGTACCGTCAACAGTAGCAAGACGATAATGCAGGGTGAGGTAAGCCGCTTCGGTGACGACTGCTGGTTGCTCGTTGGACATAGTGAGTTTTCAAGTAGCTGATGCAAAACGATATTGTAAGCCACACTGGCCGCGCCTGCCCCATGGCTTCGTCAAAGAAGACCATGCCGGGGCACGCGCCGGTGACAAACAGGAGAACAGCATGGGCATCAAGGACTGGCCGGCCCGCGAACGGCCGCGCGAACGCCTGATCGAGGATGGCGCACACTCGCTGTCGGATGCGGAATTGCTGGCCGTCTTCCTGCGCACTGGCGTGCGCGGCAAGAGTGCCGTGGAGCTGGCACGTGACACGGTCGAGCACTTCGGCTCCCTGCGGGGCCTGTTTGGTGCCAGCCTCGTGAGTTTTTCCGCCGTGCATGGCATGGGCAGCGCCAAGTTTGCCCAGCTGCAAGCAGTCATGGAACTGGCGCGGCGCGCCATCATCGAGGATTTGCAGACGGGCCAGGCCCTCAATTCGCCGCACGCGGTCAAAGACTATTTACGCCTGACCCTGGGCAACCTGGCGCACGAAGCGTTTCACGTGTTGTTTTTGGACGTCAAGAACCGCCTGATCACGACCCGCGAAATGTTTCGCGGCACCCTCACCCACACCAGCGTGTATCCGCGCGAAGTGGTGAAACAAGCGCTGCTGCACAACGCGGCCAGCGTAATGCTTGCGCATAACCACCCGTCAGGCACGCCGGAGCCCAGCGAATCGGATTTATTGCTCACGCGCGCGCTGGTGCAAGCCCTGTCGCTGGTGGACGTGCGCATCCTCGACCATTTCGTCGTGGCCGGTCGGCAAGTGCATTCGTTTGCGGAACACGGCCAGATCTAGGCCGACGCCCGCCCTGGTCACAGTTAACCATGTGTAAACAAGGACATACGTGACAGCAGCGGGACGCTTATCTAACAGCAAACAGTCCTGTTTACCAGTGTCTTCCCCTATGAACAAGGGTAAAAGTCAAATTGTTAAATTTTCTCAATACAACATGACACAATTGTTTTTCGCAAGTCATTGATAAATCTGCTTATTTTGGATATACTCTCGTTTTTCCAATTTGGAATATCTTTAAGGAGTGCGCCATGGCACGTGTTTGCCAAGTCACTGGGAAGAAGCCGATGGTCGGCAACAATGTTTCCCATGCAAACAACAAAACCAAACGTCGTTTTTTGCCTAACTTGCAGAATCGTCGTATTTTTGTTGAATCTGAAAACCGCTGGGTCTCCCTGCGTTTGTCCAACGCCGGTCTGCGCGTCATCGATAAAGTCGGCATCGACGCCGTATTGGTCGATATGCGCGCTCGTGGCGAAAAAGTCTAATTAGCAGAATAAGGGAGCTATCATGGCAAAATCAGGCCGCGACAAAATCAAGTTAGAATCGACCGCCGGTACGGGTCACTTCTACACGACTACCAAAAACAAGCGTACGACGCCTGCGAAAATGGAGATCATGAAATTTGATCCTAAAGCACGCAAGCACGTAACGTACAAAGAAACCAAAATCAAGTAATTGATCTTGTGTTCTGTAAAAAGAGCCGCTCCGATGAGCGGTTTTTTTTCGCCCTGATTTTCAGCCAGCTCCCCTCCTCCTTTTGCCAAGGCGAAAAAAAGGCCCTGGAATCCAGGGCCTTGATATGGCGTAACGGCTAATCAGGCATAGCTACGCAGGCGCAACGAGAAATCTTGCAGCGACTGGATACCCGACGCTTCGGCGCGCGTGCACCAGTCTTGCAGCTTCTGCAGCAATTGCTCGCGCGTAAAGTGCGAACGCTCCCAGATGGCGCCCAGTTCCACGCGCATGTGGTGCATGGTTTCCAGCGCCTTGCTGTGCTGGAACAGTTCCGACAGCTGCTCATGATGCGCATCGGCCAGCTTGCCCGGCTCGCGCTGCATCAGCTTGCGCGACGACTTGAGGAAACGCTTTTCCAGTTCGGCCTTGTGCTTCAGGTGTTCCAGCTCTTCCTTCCAGGCATGCTTGATGGATTTGGCGTACTTGGCCATCACATCGTAGCGGTTGGCGATGACCGACTGCAAGGTCTCGAAGTCCGCTTCCAGCTTGCCGTGCGAGAACTTCGGTTCCGGCGCCAGCTTTTTCACCTTCGCCAGGCCCAGCATTTCCAGCGCGCGGATATACGCCCAGCCGATATCGATTTCATACCATTTCGACGACAGCTTGGCCGATGTCGCATACGTATGGTGATTGTTGTGCAACTCTTCGCCGCCGATCAGGATGCCGAAGGGAATGATGTTGGTGGCCGCGTCGGCGCAATCATAGTTGCGGTAGCCCCAGTAGTGGCCGATGCCGTTGATGATGCCGGCCGCCGTGATGGGGATCCACATCATTTGCACGGCCCACACGGAAATGCCGATCACGCCGAACAACACGAAATTGATGACGAACAGCGACACCACACCCAGCCAGCTATATTTGGTGTACAGATTGCGCTCGATCCAGTCCGTCGGCGTGCCGTGGCCGTACTTGGCCATGGTTTCCATGTTCTTCGATTCAGCGCGGTACAGCTCGGCGCCTTCCCAGAACACTTTCTTGATGCCGCGCGTCACGGGGCTGTGCGGATCTTCTTCCGTATCGCACTTGGCATGGTGCTTGCGGTGGATGGCCGCCCACTCTTTGGTCACCTGACCCGTCGTCAGCCACAGCCAGAAACGGAAGAAATGGCTGGGGATGGCGTGCAATTCCAGCGCCCGGTGGGCCTGGTGGCGATGCAGATAAATCGTGACGCTGGCGATCGTGATATGCGTGACCACCATGGTGTACAGGAAAACTTGCCATGCGGACAAATCGGTAATGCCAGTGGCCATGAACTGCAAAACGTCGTGTAAAACGGAACTCAATGTCATTACTGCTACTCCAAGTGGACAAGGCATGCGCACGGTCGTTCCAGTGACTCTGGAGGTCCGGCAGAGTTAATTTTAGGCGTGATTGTACGCCCTAATGGGTGCTATCAGGCAAAATCGGAGGCAGGCAGCGAGGTTAGGGCTGGGTGCCGGATGGCGCGGACTCACCCTCTGCCGCGCCCGCGAGCGGGGCAGGAGGCGTACCAACAATACGCAATTCACGTTGCGGAAACGGTACAGTGACCTTATGTTCCTGCAAGGTGCGCCAGATGGCGCGGTTCACATTCGACTTCACGCCGCCGGTGCCGTTTTCCGGGTCCGCGATCCAGAAGCCGATCTGCACATCGAGGCCGTCGGCGCCGAAACGCACGAGGGTGGCCGATGGCGGATTGCTTTGCGACACACGCGGCACCTTGGCCGTCGCCGCTTCCAGCAAGGGGAAGATGGCATCGATATCCGTTTCATAGCCCACCGACACGGCCGTCGACAGCCACACCATGCGGTTGCTCAGCGACATATTCTGCACGCCGCCGGAAATCAGCATCTCATTCGGCACGATGGATTCAACCCCATCGCCACCCAGTAATACAGTATAGCGCGTATTGATCTGCGTCACCTTGCCTGTAAATTGACCGACCGTGATCATGTCGCCGATGGTCAGGCTGCGGTCGAGCAGGATGATGAAGCCGGAGACAAAGTTCGCGGCGATCTTTTGCAAGCCGAAGCCCAGCGCCACGCCGAAAGCGCCGCCAAACACGGACAGCACCGTCAGGTCGATGCCCACCAGCGACAGGCTGACCAGCACGGAAACGAGAATCAGCACGGCGCGACCCATGCGCGACAGCACCACGCGCAAGGAGGTGTGCAAGCCCTGCATTTTCATCAGGCGCTCGTCGAGCGAGGTACCGGCCCACATGGCCAGCACCAGCAGCACGGCCACGGAAATAGCGGCTTGCAAGATGGCAGCCACGGACACCTTGTTGCGGCCCAGCGGCACGACGATGCCTTCCAGGAATGCATGTAAATCCGGCCACAGGCCCGTGATATACAGGGCCATGCCGGCCCACACCACCACCGTGAATATCTTTTCCAGCAACAACATGGTGGGGCTGATGTCGCCATGGCGGGCAAAAATGCGGCGCAACACATAAAAACCGAAGCGCACCAGCGCCATCGAGGTACACAGGGGAATGGCGATACTGAGCAGGTTCACCGACTGGAACTTGGCCAGGAAATGCTGCGCAATGCCCAGCAGCATGGCCGCCAGCACGGGCGTCAGGATGCGGATGAAACTGTCCGTGCGCTGCAAGGTTTCCGGCGTCGCCGGGACAGCGGCCGCTTCCGCCCGCTGGTGCAGGAATGCGCGCAACTGCCGCACCAGCAACCAGCTCAGGGCCAGGCAAGCGACGATGACCAATGCCTGCCACAGGATGGCCGGTTGACGGAAATCGTCGACAAAGTCAGTGATCAGGTTGAGCAGCGGGGTTTCGTTCATGGCGGATGGTCTGGAAGATGGTGCAGGGAAATAACCGGGCGGGGCGCCCACAGCCTGCGCCAGACTGGCTGGCGCAAGTGCATGGCCACCGCTGCGATGCTGCAGCGGCGGCCCGTGACCAACTTACTCGGCTGGTTCAGCGTCAGCATCGTCGGCCGGTTTTTCATCGGCGTAGACTTTTTTCGGCATGACCTTGCGCTCGAACACGGCGGCGAAGAAGCCGTCGGTATGGTGCAGGTGCGGCAACAATTTCAGGTAGTCGCCCATTTCCAGCTCGATCTTCTGTTCGGCCAGCACCTTGCTCATCGGCACCAGGGTGAAGTCCGGATGGGCCGCCAGGAATTGCTCGGCGATAAAATCGTTTTCTTCGTTCAAGAAGCTGCAGGTAGCGTACACCAGGCGGCCGCCGCCCTTGACCAGACGCGCCGCGCCGGCCAGGATGGCTGCCTGCTTGGCTTGCAGCTCGACGATGGAGTTCGGCTGCTGGCGCCATTTCACGTCCGGATTGCGGCGCAGGGTACCCAGGCCGCTGCAAGGGGCGTCGACCAGCACGCGGTCGATCTTGCCGGCCAGGCGCTTGATCTTGGCATCGCGCTCATGCGCGATCTGTACCGGATGCACGTTCGACAGGCCGCTGCGGGCCATGCGTGGCTTCAGCTTGGCCAGACGCTTTTCCGACACATCGAACGCATACAAACGGCCCGTGTTGCGCATCAGCGCGCCCAATGCGAGCGTTTTGCCGCCCGCGCCGGCACAGAAATCGACCACCATCTCGCCGCGCTTGGCGCCGACGATCTGCGACAGGATCTGGCTGCCTTCATCTTGCACTTCGATGGCGCCGCTCTGGAACAACGGCATGTTTTGCAGCGATGGCTTCTTGATCACGCGCAGCCCCAGCGGCGCGTAAGGCGTCGGGGTGCTGAGGATAGGTGCTTCGGCCAGGGCCAGCATCACGTCTTCACGCGTGGCCTTGAGCGAATTGACGCGCAAGTCCAGCGGCGCAGGTGCGTTCAGCGCATCGGCCAGCTTCATGGTTTCCGCTTCGCCGAACTGGGCGATCAGCTTGTCGAACAGCCAGGTCGGCATGTTGGCGCGCATGTTCGACGGCATCAGGCTGCGGTCGATCTGCGTGATGCGTTCCAGCCATTCCACTTCTTCTTCCGTCAGGCCGCCCAGGGAGTCGGCACCGACGGCTTCGGCCAGGCCGAGGATGGTCAAACGGCGCATGGTCGGGCCACTGCCCGCTTCGGCGAAATCGGTAAAGAACGACTTGTTGCGCAGCACGGCATAAATGCCTTCGGCGATGGCGCCGCGTTCGCGCGAACCGAGGCGCGGATGGTCGCGGAAATAGCGCGACAGGGTGGTGTCGGCCGGGGCCGTGAAACGTAAAATTTCGCGCAATACTTCTTCAGCATTGGCAAGTATCGCTGGTGGCAATCTCATTGTTATTCTTCCTGTAATATTTTATTGAGGGTCCACGCGGACCTGGCCATGCTCGACTGACAGTTTATCGTCAATGAACAGGCGGATGGCGCGCGGGTAAAGCAGATGTTCCTGTACCAGCACGCGCGCCGATAAGCTGTCTTCTGTGTCGCCCGGCAAGACGGGGACCTTCGCGCTCGCCACGGCCGGGCCATGATCGAGCTCGGCAGTCACGAAATGCACGGTCGCGCCGTGTTCCGTCACACCCGCCTCAAGCGCCTGGCGGTGCGTCGCCATGCCCGGGAACAGCGGCAGCAGCGACGGGTGGATATTGAGCATGCGCCCCGCGTAATGCTCGACGAAGGGCGGTGTCAGGATGCGCATGAAACCGGCCAGCACGACCAGGTCGGGGGCGAAGCCGTCGATCACGGCTTGCAGCGCCGCATCAAACTGCTCGCGGCTGGCATAATCCTTGTTGGCAACGACTGCCGTCGCTATCCCATGTTCCGCGGCAAAAACCAGTCCCTGGGCGTCGGCCCGGTTACTGATGACGGCGGCAATCCGGGCAGGCCATTGCTCGGCTTGCGCCGCGCGTACGACCGCCTCCATGTTGCTGCCGCGTCCGGAAATGAGGATAACGATATTTTTCATAGCGCGCATTGTACCCGCTATGGCGATGCGAATCTAGAAAGGCCGGCATTATTGTTGCGGCGCAACATAAGCGCCGGCGCGCCGCAGTCGCCCGGCGATGCTGATCCCCATCTGCACGGGAGGCCGGCTTCAGGGCATCGCGGCAAGAGTAAGTATTTACTCGAACGAATAGAAGACGCGGAACGGCACTTTCTTCTCGGCCCAGTAGTCGGCCGCATCGCGGAACACGTCGAGCAGGATCTCGCGCGCTTCCTTGTCGAATTTTTGCGTATTTGGCAATTGCTCGAGCACCACCAGGAAGCCCGTTTGCGTGCCGGCCTTGTGCATGGTATCCGTCAGGCACAGGCGCAGGGCATCGAAATTCTTGGCCAGGTTTTTAGGAAACAGGAATGCTTCTGCAATGATGCCGATGACTTGTTGTTTGGTCTGTCCAGCGTTGCAATGCGCATATAAAAAGTGCTGCCCGAGACGGATCGCCTCGTCTTGTAACTCGGTCACGCGAAAGGCACGGATGGACTGGACAAGGTTGGGCGGCACGGTTAGTAACAAACTCATTTTTCCCTCAAATCGACCTGTTATGTATGGATTTTTTCTAGCTGCTCTTCTTATTGCATCCCCGCACGCGGGTCAATGCGCACGCGGTGATTCGATCTGTATCAACTTTTATGCGATTCAGTGCGATTTTATATAAGCCATACGCGTATTAGGGTAACGTGTTGTCCTGTATGAATCAACCCGAATATGATGTCAAACGCAAGATTTGTTACAAACCGCTGGTTTCAAGTCATCCAACATCATGTATCGATTGAAAGTGCATGTTACAGACTGTGGGGCAAGGGGCTTGGGCTGTTACATTTTGTTGCCATGCGAACGACAACCGGCCAGCGAGTCGGATTACTATAGACTCAAGTTGTAAAAAATACCCTGAAAGATTCTCTACATAATGAGGTTAGAAATGAACTTGCAAGCCAAATTGATGATGTCAGCCCTTTGTATCGGCACATTGCCACTCGCTCAGGCTGCCGACTTTGAAGATTTCGGCAAGGTCGTGCGCGTCGTGCCGCAAGTGGAACAGATCAATCGTCCACGCCAGGAATGCCGCACGGAATACGTGCAAGTGCAAGCGCCGCCGCAACAGCGCAGCGCTGGCGGCTCCATCGTCGGCGGTATCGCCGGCGCCCTGCTCGGCAGCCAGGTCGGTGGCGGCAATGGCCGCACGGCCGCCGCTGCTGCCGGCGCGATTGCCGGCGCCGTCGTCGGCGACCGTGTCGACAACCAGAACAATTACCAGGGCGGCATGCAGGAACAAGCCGTCAAGCAATGCCGCCAGGTCGACCACTGGGAATCGCGCAACAACGGCTACCAGGTCACCTACGACTACCGCGGCCGCAACTACACGAGCATCATGTCCTATGATCCGGGTGAGCGCATCCGTCTGCGCGTGTCGATCGAACCCGCTCAACAATAAGCGCAGCAAGCGGCCCGTACCATGCCAGCCCCAGCGGCTGGCATTTTTTATGGCGCCCCGGCACGGGCTATAATGCGGCACACTTTCAGGCCGCCTTATGCTTATCAAACGAAAATCCATCGAACAAGTCGAATCCTCGCGCCCCGCGCGCAAGCCCCGCTATGCCCCAGTCACCCTGTCGGAAATGGATGGCGTGCGCTATCTGCATTTCGGCACGGAATGGGTG
The DNA here is from genome assembly GCF_006517255.1 of Janthinobacterium tructae. Classification (NCBI taxonomy): domain Bacteria; kingdom Pseudomonadati; phylum Pseudomonadota; class Betaproteobacteria; order Burkholderiales; family Oxalobacteraceae; genus Janthinobacterium; species Janthinobacterium tructae. The sequence goes on from NZ_CP041185.1 coordinate 3,014,548, forward strand.
CAGGGCGCCATGCGCATCCGCAAACCGGACTGGCCGGAACTCGAATACGCGCAGCAGATGATGGCGTGGATGCTGTGGATCGAGCAGCCGCAGCGCCTCGCCCAGCTGGGCCTGGGCACGGGAGCGCTGACCAAGTTCTGCTACCGCCAGTTCCCGCAGGCGCAAGTCGAAGCCATCGAACTGAACCCGTCCGTCATCACCATCTGCGCCTCGATGTTCAAGCTGCCGCCCAACGATGAGCGCCTGCACGTGCGCGAGATGGATGCGCTCGACTACGTCAACGACGACGCCAACCATGGCACCCTGGACGCCCTGCAGGTGGACCTGTATGACGCCACGGCACGCGGTCCCGTGCTCGACAGCGCCGATTTCTATTCCGCCTGCTGCGCCTGCCTGGCGCCGCACGGCATCATGACGGTCAACCTGTTCGGCGACCACCCCAGCTACGCGAAGAACATCAAGGCGATGAAGTTTGCGTTTGCACAGGTGATCTGCCTGCCGGAAGTCCATGATGGGAATGTGGTGGCGATCGCGTTCAAAACGAAAGTGGCGCTCGATGCCGAAGCGCAAGTGGCTCTGCTGGAACGCGCCAAGCAGATCGTCGCCGAGACCAAGCTGCCCGCCAAGACCTGGGTCAAGGGCATCGTCAGCACTCTGTAAGCGCCGGTAGACCCACGCAAGGCCGGCAGCCCTGAAAGGCGCCGGCCATGTCCGCTTCCCCTCCTCCCTCTCCCATCTCACCCAACACGCCGCTGCAACTGCCGCAACTGCTGGCCTGGCTGCAGGAAGACGGCTTGCTCGATGCGGCGCAAGCGGCGGCCATCGACGCCCAGGCCGCTCTGCTGCCGGCGCCCCCCTTGCATCCGCTATGCAGCATCGCCCATGGCGCACTCACGCTCGACACCCTGTGCGCCTGGCTGGCGCAACGCTCGGGCTTGCCGTATATGCGCATCGATCCCTTGCACATCGATTTCAGCCAGGTGGCCGACGTCATGACGGCCGGCTATGCGGCCCGCTTCAACATCCTGCCCGTGGACAGCACGCTTGAGCGCATCGTCATCGCCACGGCCCAGCCCTACGCGCTCGCTTGGCAGGCGCAACTGGGAACGCTGGCGCCACGCACGCTGAGCCTCGTCATCGCCAATCCGCTGCACATCGCCGACGCCATCGCGCAATTTTTCAGCCTGGCCACTTCCGTCAAGGTGGCAAAACTGGCGTCCACGCAGGACATGGCGCTGCGCCAGAATGTCGAGCAACTGGTGGAGCTGGGGCGCAACAAGACCAGCCTCGATGCCAACGATCAGCACGTGGTGCGCATCGTCGACTGGCTGTGGCAATACGCGTTTGCCCAGCGCGCCTCCGACATCCATCTGGAACCGAAGCGCGATGCGGGCCTCGTGCGCCTGCGCATCGATGGCCGCCTGCACCAGGCGTATCAATTGCCGCCCGTGGTGCTGCTGGCCATGACGGCACGCATCAAGTTGCTCGGGCGCATGGACGTGGTGGAAAAGCGCCGTCCCCAGGATGGCCGCATCAAGACGCGCAATGCGCAAGGCCAGGAAGTCGAGCTGCGCCTGTCGACCTTGCCCACGGCCTTTGGCGAAAAGCTCGTCATGCGCATCTTCGACCCGGAAGTGGCCGTCAAAAGCCTGTTTGAGCTGGGCTTTCCGCCCGCAGACGCCGAACGCTGGCGCCAGCTGACTGCGCGTACGCACGGCATCGTGCTGGTGACCGGTCCCACCGGCTCGGGCAAGACCAGCACCCTGTACAGCACCCTGAAGGCGCTGGCCAGCAGCGAAGTCAATGTGTGCACGGTGGAAGACCCCATCGAAATGGTCGAACCGGCCTTCAACCAGATGCAGGTGCAAACCCAGGCCGGCATCGAACTGTCGTTTGCCGATGGCGTGCGGGCGCTGATGCGGCAAGATCCCGACATCATCATGGTCGGTGAAATCCGCGACCTGGCCACGGCCGAGATGGCCATGCAGGCGGCGCTGACGGGCCATTTGGTGCTGTCGACCCTGCACACCAATGACGCGCCCTCGGCCGTCATGCGCCTGCTGGAACTGGGCTTGCCCGCTTATTTGCTGGAAGCGTGCCTGGCCGGCGTGCTGGCGCAGCGCCTGCTGCGCTGCCTGTGTCCGGACTGCAAGCAGCCGGGCGCCGCCCCTGACAGCGCCGCATGGCAGCGCCTGACGGGCGGCCAGCTGGAACGGCCGCAGGCCACGTACCGCCCCGTCGGCTGCACCCTGTGCCGGCACAGCGGCTACCTGGGGCGTGCCGGCATTTATGAACTGCTGAGCGTGACGGAAACCTTCGGCCAGCTGGTCAAGGCGGGCGCCGACCTGCACGCCTTGCGCCGCCAAAGCATCCTCGACGGCATGACGCCGCTGCGCATCGCGGGCGCGCACAAAATCATCGATGGCACGACCAGCATCGACGAAGTGCAAAAGCTCACGGCAGCACTGCCTTAGCTGGCCTGCACTTTCTCGCAGGAATGCTTTGCATTCTTTTTCAACTGATATATAATGCGGCCTCTTTCGGGTCGTTAGCTCAGCTGGTAGAGCAGCGGACTTTTAATCCGTTGGTCGCAGGTTCGAATCCCGCACGGCCTACCACGAATGCGCAGTACTAAAAAGCCCATCCTCACGGATGGGCTTTTTTCGTTTACAGCCCTCGCGGTTATACTGCTTCTTCCTCTTGCCAGACCTGAAAGAAATGCATGAAACTTGCCGCCCTGCTTGTCCCCGCCCTGCTGCTGTGTGCACAAGCTCAGGCGCAAGCGCCCATCGTGCTTGACGGCCAGTACAGCGCGCGCACGGATGAAATGAGCCTGGAAATCATCGGCAACCGCGTCTGCTTCGCGCCCGACAAGGCGCAGTGGGGCCGCTTGCCCCGCCCTGCCGCCACGCACGATGCGTGGTTTTGTTTCAGTAACGACGCCGAGGCGCGCCGCCTGTTGCGCGTGCCCGCGCGCCAGGCCGACAATTGCGGCTGGCAAGCGCGTGCGCGCATCGTCATCGATACCTATCAACCGTACGTCGAGCAAGGCGACGGCAACGACATGGCGCGCCTGGCGTCGGTGGTCAAAGTGGCGCAGCCGAACGCCATCGCCTGCGAATGAATCAACCGAGTTCGTATTCTTGCAGATAACGGGCGAACAATTCCTCATCGGCCAGCGGGCACGCAAACCCCGCGCCCCAGTCGGCCAGCAGCAACTGCTCTTTCAAGGGCAGCATCAGCAATTGCGGCATGGCGTCGCTGCACCACAAATCCACCACGATGCCGTCGTCACCCAAGCCGGCAAACAGGGTTTCCGTCTTCTCGCCGCCAAAGGCCAGCACGTTCTTGCATTCCACGCGGTAACTGCTGTAGCCCGTGTAGACGGCATCGTAGGGCGGCATGGCATCGGCCAGCGCCAGCCGCAGTTGGTCGGCCGTCAGGCCCAGCGCGCGCATCTGCGACGGCGGCGCCTCGGGCACGTACATCTGCGTCCAGCCGGCGCCGCTGCGGTGCGCGTCGGCAAACACCTGCTGCTCGCCCATCTGCGTCAAACAGTGCTGCAAGTTATCCAGCGGCAGCAGTTCGATCATGCAAAAATCATCTTCGTGGTAATACGCTTCGCGCATGCTTCAATTCTCCAGCAAATCTTGTAATTGGGTATTGCGCCGCGCCGTCAACCGGCCAGCCCAGGTGTCGCTGGTGACGGCCGGATAGCGTACGGCGCCAAAATTCATCCAGGCATCGCGGTACGCCAGCCACAGACGCTGGGTGGCGCGGATGCCCTCCTTGCCCACGGCGCCCGCATAGCTTTCCGCCGGCTTTTTCATCAACTTGCCGTAGATGAGGTTGAGCTCCTTGTCGAGCGCCGCCACCTGCTCTTTGGACATGCTGGCCGGCAGCTTGCCCGCTTCGTACTCGCGCACATCGTGCGCCAGCAAATCGAGCTCGGCCGTGCGGGCGGCGATGCTCAGGGCGGCGCGCGCCGTGCCGCTCAAGTCCGTTTCATTCGCTGCGCGCGCATCGGCAAACTTGCTTGCCGCCGCCTGGAGCTTTTGCAGCGACGCTTGCGCCACGGCAGGCATGCTTGCGCTGACTTTGCCTGTCGCCTGCGTATGCACGCGTTGTTTCTGCCGCGCATCGATGGCGCTGCACACGCCCATCATGTAGCCGCTGGTGATGTCGTCGCACCAGTCCATCATGCCGCGTCCGCTGGCATTGATCTGCTGCAAGTGTTCGATGCGGCCCTGCATCTCGGCCGGCGCCGCATCGATGCTGCACGCATACTTGAGCGCCAGCAGCGGATCTTTCTGCACGCCCTGTCCATTCTGGTACAGCATCATCAGCACGGCGCTGTTTTGCGTGGCCATCGCGCAATGGCGCGCGGGACGCCAGTCGGCAGGCTTGGGCGAAGACATACTCTTGGTATCGTAATACAGGTCCGTTGCCTGGCACTGCTGCAACGATGCCACGGCGGACGGCGCCGGCAGGTCGGCGGGCGGCGGCGCCGCATCCTTGACCTTCAGGCAAGTCGCATACCAGGCCGTGCTTTCCGCGTGGCCCACGCCCATGGCGCTCGTGTTCGGGTAGGGCGCGGGCGCAGCGGCAAAAACCGGGGCCGCCAGCAGGCAGCTCGCGCCCAGCAATGCCGTTTTCAATAAGGGGAGACAAATTTTCATGTTCAGGCAGCGCCAGCGTGAGTAAAGCGGCAAGTTTAACTGATCAGCCAGGCTGCACCCGCCCGTTACACGCCTGTCCCGCCTGGTAAGTAACGGTACTCAGCCTTGGCAGTGCAGGAAACCATGGGCAATAATGTTGCCCGCTGTACTCTTTTTCACTTCCCGGACCACGCCCATGACCTTACCCCGTCTTCGCCGTTCCCTCGGCTCCCTGCTGATCGCAGCAGCCTGCGCCTCGCTGGCAACGACCGTCCACGCCGCCGATACCACGCCGGCATCGCCAGTTGCCGCCACGCAAGCCAATGCCAAACATGCCATCACGCATGAAGACGTGTGGCTGATGAAACGCATGGGCGCGCCCGTCGCCAGCCCCGACGGGCGCTGGGCCGTGTTTTCCGTCGTCGACAGCGCCTACGACAGCAAGGAACAATGGTCGGACCTGTGGATCAAGTCGCTGCTTGACGACAGCCCCGCGCGCCGCCTGACCTATTCCAAGGGCGGCGAAAGCGCCGTGGCCTGGTCGCCGGACAGCCGCCAGCTGGTGTTCGTCGCCAAGCGCGATGGCGACGAGGCAGGCCAGATTTACCGCCTCGACGTGGCCGCTGGCGGCGAAGCGCAACGCCTGACCTCGCTCACCCTGGGCGCGCGCATGCCGAAATGGAGTCCGGATGGCAAGCAATTGCTGTTCATCAGCGACATCTATCCAGGTAACAAGACAGAAAGCGACGTCAAGCAAAGCGCGAAAGAGCGCAAGGAACGCAAGGTCAGCGCCCGGTCCTATGAAACGACGGCACCGCGCTATTTCGACAAATGGCTGACCGACAAGCAGGTGCGCCTGTTCATCGTCGACGCGCAGCCTGAAGCCAAGGGGGAGAACACCGCGCGCGACATCCTGTCGGGCACGCAACTGGCCGCCCTGCCGGGCTTTGGCGGCGGCCAGGGCGACGAGGGACAGTCGCTGGACGCCGTCTGGACGCCCGATGGCAAGGCCGTCGTCTTCAATGCGGCCACCAACCGCGACGCGGCCCAGCGCGAAGCCGTGTATTCGCAACTGTATTCGCTGCCCGTGGCGGGCGGCGAAGCGCAGCGTTTGACGCAGGACAAACATAGCTACGCTTCGCTGAAGTTTTCCGCTGATGGCAAGACCCTGTTCGCCCTCAGCGATGCGCAAACACCCGGTAAAGTGTATGACGTGAAACGCCTGGCCAGCTTTGCCTGGCCGATGAGCAACCCTGCGCCAACGATATTGACGGCCAAGCTGGACCGTTCGATTTCGCGTTTCGTGCTGCCAGAAGGCGGCAAGCGCGTCATCTTCAGCTATGAACATGCGGGCCTGGAAAAGCTGTACTCGATCGACACCAGGGGTGGCGACGTGCGCGAGGAGCCATCCTTGCCAACGGGTACCATCAACTCGCTGAGCAGCGGCGGCAAGGCTTTGGTGGGCGTGTGGGAGTCCGCCATCAACCCGCCGGAAATCTATGCCTTCAACGGCAAGCAGCCGAAACGGCTGACAGCCTTCAACACGGAGAAAGCCAGCAAGATCGACTGGCAAGCGCCCGAGCACTTCTGGTTCACCACGGCCGACGGCCGCCAGATCCACAATATGCTCGTCAAGCCGGCCAATTTTGATCCGAACAAGAAATACCCGCTGTTTACCGTCATCCACGGCGGCGCGGCAAGCATGTGGCGCGACCAGTTCGTGCTGCGCTGGAACTATCACCTGCTGGCCAAGCCAGGCTATGTTGTCTTGCTGACCGACTACAAGGGTTCCACCGGCTATGGCGAGGAATTCTCGCGCTCTATCCAGTTCGACCCATTGAAAGGCCCGGGCGATGAAGTCAACCAGGGCGTCGATGAAGCTATCAAGAAATATCCATTTATCGACAGCACGAAACTGGCGGCCGGCGGCGCCAGCTATGGCGGCCACCTGGCCAACTGGCTGCAGGCGACCACCACGCGCTACAAGGCCATCGTCTCGCATGCGGGCGAAATGGACCTGATCATGCAGTGGGGCACCAGCGACGGCGGTTTCGGCCGCGAAACGAATGCGGGCGGCCCCGTCTGGTCGAACCTGCCCGTGTGGCGCGATCAAAGCCCGGTCATGCAAGCAGGCAACCACGAAAAAGGCACGGGTTTCACGACCCCCATCCTGATCACCGTGGGCGAGCTCGATTACCGCGTGCCGGCCAACAATGCCTTGATGAACTTTGCCGTGCAACAACGCCTGAACGTGCCGGCGAAATTGCTGGTCTTCCCGGACGAAAACCACTGGATCTTGAAGGGCGAGAACAGCCGTTTCTTCTATAGCGAAGTCGAGGGCTGGCTGGCGAAGTATCTGAAGTAAATACTGAAACGTTCTTGATGAACAAAAGCCAGGTTCCGCTCACGCGGGCCTGGCTTTTTTCATGCAGGCTGGACAGCAGCCACGGTTGCTTTCTGACGGGCGATCGCCAGCACCATCAGCGCGGCGACGAGGCAGGCGGCGCCGGCGGCGAACAGGGCCGGGTTGTAGGTCAGCATCAGGGTACGGATGCGGCCGGCGCCATACGCGGCCACGGCGGCGCCCAGCTGGTGGCCGGCGAAGATCCAGCCAAACACCATGCCCGCCCGCTCCCGGCCAAACGTGGCCCCCACCAGTTTCACGGTGGGCGGCACGGTGGCGATCCAGTCCAGGCCGTAGAACATGGCGAACAGCGACAGGCCGTACAGGGTGAATTCCGAATACGGCAGCCAGAACAGGGACAGCCCACGCAAGCCGTAATACCAGAACAGCAGTTTGCGGTTGTCATAGCGGTCCGACAGCCAGCCGGACAAGATCGTGCCAAACAGGTCGAAGGCGCCCATCATGGCCAGCACGGAGGCGGCCGGCACGGCGGACAGGCCCGAGTCGCCGCACAGGGAAATGAAGTGCGTCTGGATCAGGCCGTTGGTGCTGAGGCCGCAGATGAAGAAGGTGCCGAAGAGTATCCAGAAGGTGCGGTGCGCCGCCACGCTGCGCAGGATCACGAACGGCGTGGCAAACGTCATTTTTGCTGCCGGCGGTGGCGCCAGCGGCGTGGCCGGATCGGCGCCGTAGGGCCGCAAGGCCACGTCCTGCGGGCGGTTGCGCATGCACAGGAAGGCCAGCACGGCGACGATGGCGCAGCTGGCAAACACGGGCAGGACAGCCGTGCGCCAGCCGAAGTGCTCGATCAGCCAGGCGCCCACGGGCAGGAACAGCAGCTGGCCCGTGGCCGAGCTGGCCGTCAGCACGCCTACCACCAGGCCCCGGTGCGTCTCGAACCAGCGGTTCGCCACCACGGCACTCAAGACCAGCGCCGTCATGCCCGAACCCAGCCCCAGCAGGATGCCCCACAGGGCCACCAGGTGCCAGAACTGCGTCATGCGCGTGGCCAGCAGCATGCCGGCAGCGATCAGGCCCAGCGCCACGCAAATGACATTGCGCAAGCCGAAGCGCTCCATCAGGATGGCGGCAAACGGCCCCATCAGGCCAAACAGCACGAAGCGCACGGCCAGGGCCGAGGAAATCTGCTCGGCATCCCAGCCGAACTCGCGGCTCAAGGGCTGCATCAGCGCCCCTGGCAAGCCCAGCGCGGCCGACGAGGTCAAGGCGGTGAGGAAAGTGATGGCGACGATGACCCAGGCAAAGTGGATGCCGCGCCGCGCCATCCATTGCGAAACAGGATAGGAAAGCATGCAGTCCTCATGAGAAAGAGTGAAGAGAAAGAGTGGATGCCGGTCAGTATCAGCCGATGGGATTTTTACCATGTTATATTATGATCGTAATTTATACAATCGAAAAAAAAACTGAAGCCGCACTGCTGCGTGCAGCTCCAGTCCTGGCTTCAAGCTTGTGAAATGGGGTCAGACCCGGCGGGGACATGTGCCCCAATGGGGCACATGTCGATCCCGCAGGAACTGACCCCAAACATTACTTCACCTTCAAGCCATTCTTCACATCCGTCACGCCTTCGACGCCACGGGCCAGGTCAGCGGCTTTTTTCACTTGCGCCTGGGAAGGCACGAAGCCGCTGAGCATGACGACGCCGTTCACCGTTTCCACGTGCACGTCCAGCGCTTTCAAGTCATTGTCCTTGACCAGGTCTGCCTTGATCTTGGTGGTGATGACCGAGTCTTCCACTGCCACCTTGGTGCTGCCGGCCGCATTGCGCGTCATGCAGGCGGCCTTGGCCGTCGCATCCATGGCGTCGCAATTTTCCTTCGTGGTGGCAGGGGGATTCTGCGCCACGTTGGTGCCGGCCCTGGCGCCCGTGTTGGCGTCGGCCAGCGCGGCCGTTTTCGCCGCCTTGGCATCGTTCATGCACGTGGTTTTATCGGCGCCAGAGCGGTCGCCGCACTTGGCCTTGGCCATGTCATACTCGGCATTGGCGACATCCTTGCGGGCCTTGCCCAGTTCGCGCGGCGTGTTGCGGTATTGCGCCACGGCGTCCGATTCGGCCTTGGCGCGCGCCACCTTGGCTTCTTCCACGCAGACTTTTTTCGCGTTGCCGCTGTGGGCATCGCAGGCAGCCTTGGCCTGTTTGTAGTCGGCCGTTGCCTTGTCCGTCAAGCTCTTGTACGAGGCATCCTGCGCATACGCGGGCGTGGCGGCAAGCAGGGCGCTGGCACTGGCGGCCAGCATGAGTGCGATCATTTTGTTCATGGTGGTTCCTCTCTGGTTAGTTGATGCCCAGATTAGACCCCTGCCGCACGCAAAGCTCCGTGCGACAGCACACGCTGACAGGCCATCCGCATAAAAATCAGCGTTTATTTGTCGCCGCTCAAGCCCTTTCGCCACAATACTTGCGCCTGTTCAAATGGTGAAGCGGCCCCATCAAATGCACCAGCACCATCGGCCAGCGCCAGCCATGCCTGCGTGGCGTGGGAACCGCCTGCACCGCCGCCTGCGCCGCTGCCCACCGCACGCACGCCGCGCATCCAGGCCAGCACATCAGGGTATTGCCCGGGGTGGCGTGCATGCATCCAGGCCAGGGCTACCAGATCCGCATAGGCCTCTTCGCGACGCGTCTCGCGCACCTCCTGCGCCAGCGGTGTCAACCCGCCCCGCTGCGTGCCGGGCGGCTCGACAAAGCCACGTGGCAAGGCGTGCCAGTCGCCCTGTGCATAGCGCTGGCAATGGCCGATTTCATGCGCCGTCATCGCTTCCATCATCAGGCCCTGGCGCGCAGCCGGCACGCCCTGCAAGACACTGTCCGCCTGCGCATTGCCGCGCAAGGACAGCACCAGCTTGCAGCGCCCCCCTTCGTAGCCCAGCGCCAGCGGCACGGCACCGGGCGCATCCTGGGGCTGCACGATGATATCGATGGGCAAACCTTGCTCGCGCGCAAACGCGATGACGGGCTGGCCCGCCTGCAGCCAGCGGCTTTCCAGATCGGTGAGCTGGGCGTGCGCCATGGCAGGCACAGCAAGGAACAAACTCAACAGAGAGAACAGTTTCAACATGGGATCGACAGGAGGAAAGAGGCTTTACCACTGCAGAGTAAGCGGTGCAGATATTTCCACAAGGAAAAACTGGCAACTTTTCGCAAATAAAGACGAAAAAAAACCGGTGCAGTGCACCGGCTTTTCACGCTGACAATAGTCAGGGTCGGGTTTATTTCTTCGCAGTCATTGCTTTGTCCAGCGCGCGGGCCGTGACGAATTCCGGACGGATATCGTTGGGCACAGCCTTCATCTTGTCGAGCGCCACCTGCACTTCGGGGCGAATCACCACGTATTTGGTCATCATCGCTTGCGCGCGCGCATAGTCACCCGTTGCCTCGATGGTCAGAAATTCACGGTCCAGGTCGATCACGGCTTGCTTGATCTTGGCAAAATCGACGCCGAACTTGCCGTCGCCCAGCGAGACAAAACCGCCCTTGTCGAGGATGTAATTGATCTGGATGGCCATGCCGCGCGCGTGCGAATCGGTCAGGCCGAAATGCAGTGTGCGGAAACCGGAGGCGAGGAAAGTGTTGTACAGCTTGCGCTCAGCCGCCTCGCCCTGGCCCAGGGTATCGTTGAGTTGCCCCTTGTCCATCATGTAGCGCAGCGCGAACAGGCCCGTGATGTCGGCCTTGGCTTCCTCGATGGTCGAGTATGCCTCCTTCAAGTCCTGGCGCGGCGTCGATGGCTTGCCGTCGACGACGGTGGCGTGCGGGCCCAGGCCGTGCATGATTTCATGCGCGAGGATGTGCGTGAAGAAGGAATTGAAATCCACGTCCTGCTGCGCTTCGGGCGTCAGCACCAATGTCGAGATCGGTGTCAGGGTGGCCTTGAACTTGGCTTCCTGCACGTTTTTCAGCATCACGCGCTTCGAGCCGCGCGCGCTGATGATGCGCTCGTCGTTCGGCAAGTTGTAGGCGGCCGTCTGCACGGCCATGTTGCCATCGCCGGCGCCATATACCTGGTTGACCACCACCATCGGCGCCAGCGCGCCCACTTTCGGGTTGCGGTACCGGGCGTCGAGCGGCAGGTTGTCTTCCAGCTCCTGCATGTGCTTGGCGAAGAAGTTCAGCTTTTGCGTCTCGGCCTGGTCGCGGATGTTCACGTAGGCTTCGAACGCGGCCTTGTAGCCGAACAGCTCGTCGTTATACGTTTCATACGGGCCGATGGTGATGTCGACGGGCGAATCGAGGTCCATCCAGGCGAAGTCGGACGGCAAGTAATCGTTGTCGAGGAAAGCCTTGGCGCGCAGGGTCAGGAATTTCTTCAGCGATGCGTTGTCCGTGGCGGCTGCCGCCTCGTCGAGCAGCTTGGCCAGCTGTTTCAGTTCCACCTTGTATTCGTCCGAATACTTGACGGTCTGGTATTTGCCATCCTTGCCCGCGCGAATCGTCGTGAAGAACCATTGCGCCTGCTGCTTGTCATCCGCCGACAAGCCATTCATCCACGTTTCCAGGCTGGCCTTGGTGGCGCCCTGCGGATAGAAATTGCCCGCTTCCGGCTTGTGTGCGGGAATGGCGATGCCCGCATAGCTGGCCGGCATGAACGAGGCGTGCGCGTCGAGCACCGACCATGGGCCCTTGTTGATCCAGAAATAGTTCAGGCGGGCCTGGCCCAGCTTTGATTTGTCCTTCTTCAAGGCCGCCCACAGGGCTTCATTGCCGGACCAGCGCTGGCGCAGTTGCAGCACGTCGACCAGCTTGGCCGCCTCGACCAGCTTGGCGATGGCCTGGCGGTCGCCGGCAGACAGGTGCGTGACGTCAGCCGTCAGCGCAACGGGCGCGTAGCGGGCGCTCATGCTGGTCAGTTGTTGCGCCGTGGCCGGGATTGCTGGTGCGGCGGCTGGCGTTGCGGCGCAGGCGCTGCCGACGGCAGCGGCCATCAGCAGGGGAATCAGGAGTTTTTTCATGGGGGTCTCGGTAAGATTTTTCTCAGAAGCGGCTGGCGCGGATGGCGCGCTACCGCTTTCTTGCTCAGCCTGCGATTGTCCCACCTGCCCCCATGGCATGGCAAGCCGCTTACCAGACCTTGTACACCTGCCCCGTCTGCGCCCCTTCCACGCTGCGGCTGTAAGCCAGGGCCACGCGGCTGGCGGCGGCCGGCTCGAAGCCGTAGAAGAACGGGCCATACGCGTCCAGCGATTCGGCCAGGACCGTAGGGCTGACGACATTGATGCGCATGCCGCGCGCCAGTTCGATGGCGGCGCCCCGCACGAAGCCTTCCACGGCCGCATTCGTCATGCTGGCGGCCGCGCCGAAGCGGATAGGCTGCTCGGCCACGATGCCGCTGGTGAGCGTGATCGAGCCGCCGTCGTTCAGGTATTCCTGCGCCACCAGCGCCACGTTGACCTGGCCCATCAGCTTGCTGTCCAGACCCAGCTGGAATTGCTCGGGGGTGAACTCGGCCAGGGGGCCGAAATGCAGCTTGCCCGCCGTCACGACGACGGCATCGACCTTGCCGATGCGCTTGAACAGGGCGCGCACTTGCGCGATGTCGCTCATGTCGGCCTGATGCGTGCCGCTGCGGCTGCCCACTTCGATGATTTCATGGCGTTGCGCCAGTTGCGCCGCGACGGCCGTGCCGATGGTACCGCTAGCGCCGATGATGACGATTTTCATGCTGTTTCCTTGTGTGGGTTGAACGATGCAGCCAGTATGCGCCGCTTCCAAAAAGGAATAAATACGCTAGAATTTACAAGATTACTAATCCACAGTTTTCAATCGAGGCATATGGATAAATTGCGCAGCATGGAGATTTTTGTCGCCGTCGTCGATGCGGGCAGTTTCACGGCGGCCGCCGAGGCGTTTCAGATTTCGCCCGTGATGGTGGGCAAGCACATCAAGCAGCTGGAAGAGCGGCTGGGTGCGCGCTTGCTGGCGCGCACGACGCGCCGGCAAAGTCTGACGGAAATCGGCCTGCAGTATGTGGAGCAGTGCCGCCAGATCCTGGCGCAGATCGCGGCGGCCGAAACGGGTGCGGAAGCCATGCGCTCCACGCCGCGCGGCAAGCTGAAAATCACGGCCCCCGTGTCCTTCGGCAGCGAGTGCATCGCGCCGCTGATGGCCGACTACCTCGATGCATATCCGGAAGTGAGCCTGGAATTGAGTCTGAACGACAGGACGGTGGACCTGGTGGAAGAAGGGTTCGATGCGGCCATCCGCATCGGCAAGCTGGAAGATTCCGCCATGGTGGCGCGCGTGCTGCGGCCGTATGCGATGGTGATCTGCGCCGCGCCCGCCTATCTGGCAAGACATGGCACGCCGCGCACGCCGGCCGACCTGGCGCGCCACGAATGCCTGGACTTCATGCAGTGGACGCGCCACGTGCGCTGGCGCCTGGCCAGGAGCGGCGACGACGACGGCAGCCCCGTGCGCGAAAGCCGCTTCCGCTCGAACAATGGCCAGGCGCTGCGCGTGGCGGCCCTGCACGGCTTCGGCATCGTCATGCAGGCGGAAATCCTGATGGCCGGCGATATCGCCGCTGGCAGGCTGGTGCCGCTGCTGGCAGGCTACGTGCCGGCACCGCGCCCAATGCACCTCGTGTATGCGCGCGACCGCCAGCCCACGCCCAAGCTGACGACCTTCATCGATTTTCTGCTGGAACGCTACGGGCCAGCGGCGACACCGCCGCCGGCCACGCTCACGTAACTTGGGGAGCTTAGTTGGCTTTTGCCAGCTTCGCCAGCTCGCCGTCCGGCTGCCAGCCGGCGCCGAGTGAGCGGGCCACGGCGACCGTCGCCAGCAGGCGCTGGGTCTTGATCTGCACGGCGGCGCGGTCCGCTGTCAGCGAACTGCGCTGCGCATCGGTGACGTCCAGATAGGTCGAGATGCCGCGCTCATAGCGCGTGCGCGCCACCAGGTAGGCGCGCGCGGCGGCTGCCTGCGACAGGGCCTGGGCGTCGCCCTGCAACTGGCGCTGCTCCACGTCGGACAGCGCATCTTCCACTTCGCGCAAGGCCGTCAGCAGCTTCGTTTCGTGATTCGCCACGGCTTCCGCATAGCGCGCCTTGGACAAGTCCAGATTCGCCTGGTTGCGGCCACCGTCAAAGATTGGCAGGGACAGGGCCAGCGGACCAAAGCTGAACTGGCGCGAACCGCCCTGCGCCAGGTCGCGCAGTTTTTCGGACGCGTAGCCGAAATTGCCCGTCAATTGCAGCGACGGATAAAACGCGCCTTCGGCCACGCCCACTTGCGCATTCGCCGCGCGCAGGCCCGCCACGCTGGAAACGAGGTCAGGACGGTGCGCCAGCAGGCTGGCCGGCAGGCCGACGGGAATGGCGGGCGGCAGCGGCAGGCTCGATGGCTCGGCGGCCACCGGCAATTGCAGCGCCGACGGCGGCTTGCCCGTCAGGGTGGCCAGGCTGTTTTCCAGCTGGTTGCGCTGGCGCTTGACTTCATGCAGGTCGGCCTGGGCGTTCGACAGTTCGACTTTCGCGCGCGCCAGGTCCAGCTCATTCGTCAGACCCGCATTGAAGCGCGCCTCGACCAGGTCGGCCGATTCGCGGCGCGTGCCCAGGGCGCCATTCAGAATGGCCATTTCCGCATCGAGTCCGCGCAGCTGCCAGTAATTGCTGGCCACTTGCGTCGACAGCATCAGCAGCACGCCGTCGCGGTCGGCCTGCGCCGCCAGCGCCTGCGAGTCAGCCGCTTCGACCATGCGTTTTACACGCCCCAGCAGGTCGACTTCATACGACAGCGAACCGCCCACGGAAAAGTTATTCCCGCTGATGGAGCGGTTGCCCAGGGCCAGGCCCTGCGAGGTGTTGGCCGAGGTGCGCGAGTTCGAAATACCCGTGCTGACGTTGACGCTCGGGCCCTGATTGGCGCGCGCCGTGCCGCTTTGCGCCAGCGCCTGCAGCAATCGCTCGCCGGCCGCCTTCACGCCGGGATTGTCCTGCAGCGCGCTGTGCTCGAGGCGGTCCAGGGTGGCGTCGCCGTAGATGCGCCACCACTCTTTGGGCAGCTGCGCGGCATCCGCTGCGGCCGCGCCGTGGCGGAAAACGCCGTTGTCGATGCCGGCCACATTCGCCGGGGCCGTGAAATCCTGGCCCACGGTGCCGCAGGCGGACAGCGCCACGACAAGGGAAGCGGCCAGCGCGATTTTCGTCAATACTGTTTGCATTATGTGTACCTTCTTGTTCTTTACGGGCTTGCGTTGGCGGTCAGTGACCGCCGCCACCGCCACCGGGAGCTTTGAGTTTGTCGGCCAGCCACAGGGGCACGATGCAGGCCAGCAGGATGGCGCCGATCAGGAAGAAGCCATCGTTGTAGGCCATCACATACGCTTCGCGGCGCACGATGCCGTCGATCGCCTGCAAGGCCTGGTTGCCGGCCGTGACGGCGTCATAGCCCTTGGCCATGAACGACGACGTCAGCTGGTCGATGCGCAGCTGCGTGGCGCTCGAATACGCATTGATCGCTTCGCCCAGGCGCTGCGAATGAAAGTGCTCGCGGGTGCTCAGGGCCGTGGCCAGCAGGGCGATGCCGATGGAGCCGCCCAGGTTGCGCGTCATGTTGAACAGGCTCGATGCGGACGGCATGTCCTTCGGCGCAATGCCCTTCATGGCGAAATTCGACAGGGTCAGCATGACGAAGGGCTGGCCCAGCGCGCGCACCACCTGCGACCACAGCAGCTGGTCGTAGCCGGTGGACGCGTCCATATAGGCATTCATCATGCACGAGCCGCCGAACAGCAAGAGGCCGAACGAACACAGGATGCGGTTGTCGACCACGGACGACAGCTTGGCGACGAAGGGCATGATGAACAGCTGCGGCAAGCCCACCCACATGATGACTTCACCGATCTGCATCGGCGAATAGCCGGCGATCTGGCCCAGGAACAGGGGCAGCAGGAAGGCCGAGCCATACAGGCCCATGCCCGTCACGGCCGACAGCACGGTGGCGACCAGAAAATTGCGCTGGCCGTACAGGGCCAGGTTGACGAACGGCTCGGCGCGCGTGGCGCTGGTGACGACCCAGCCCAGGATGCCCGTCAGGGCCAGCGCGGCAAAGGCGATGATGAAACCCGAGTCGAACCAGTCCTTCGAATTGCCCTCTTCCAGGAAGATGGTCAGGCAGCCCAGGCCCAGGGCCATGAAGAAGATGCCCAGCCAGTCGGCCTTCCAGAACATCGCCAGCTTCATCGGCTCCTTGTCCAGGCCATAGATCATGCCCGCGATCAGCAGCACGCCAGGCACCCAGTTGATGTAGAAGATCGACGGCCAGCCATACAGCTCGGAGAGATACCCGCCCAGGGTCGGGCCCATGGCCGGCGCCAAGGTGGCGGTCAAGCCGAAGATGGCCATGCCGACGGCACGCTTCGACGGCGGCAGCTTGAGCATCACCAGCGTGAACGCCATGGGGATCAGGGCACCGCCCGTAAAACCCTGCAGCATGCGGAAGACGATCATGCTTTCCAGGTTCCAGGCCGCCCCGCACAGGGTGGAGAACAGCAGGAAGAAGGCGGTGGTGCCGATCATGTAGGTGCGCAAGCCGAACACGCGCGCCAGCAGCGCGGTGAGCGGGATGACGATAATTTCCGCCACCAGGTAGGCCGTGGAAATCCACGAACCCTCTTCCTGGGTGGCCGACAGCGAGCCAAGGATATCCTTGAGCGAGGAGTTGGTGATCTGGATGTCGAGCACCGCCATGAAGGCGCCCAGCATGCCGGCGGCGACCGCCAGCCAGGTGCGCCCGGAGACTTTCTCGTCGATCACGGGAAACGCTGGCGGCTTCGCCAGCGTGGTGGAAGGGCTGCTCATGGAAGCTTAGCGGGCGGTGGTTTGGGCGGCAGGAGCGGCAGGAGCGGCGGCGTGGCGCGCGTCCTTCTCCTGATCCGCATTGGGCTGGTTCACTTCCACTTCGGCGATCACCGACATGCCCGGCACCAGGCGGCCATTCATGGCCTTGATGTCTTGCGGCTGGAAGACGATTTTCACGGGCACGCGCTGGACGATCTTGGTGAAGTTGCCGGTGGCGTTATCGGCCGGCAGCAGCGCGAATTGCGCGCCCGAGGCTGGCGCGAAGCTGTCGACCGTGCCCACCAGTTTCTTGCCCGGCATGGCGTCGATGGTCACGTGCACGCTCTGGCCGCGATGCAGGTCGGCCAACTGGGTTTCCTTGAAGTTGGCGGTGACCCAGACGTTATCCTGCACGATGGCCGTCAGTTGCTGGCCAGGCTGCACGCGCATGCCCGTTTCCACGTTGCGCTTGCCGATGCGGCCGGCTACAGGAGCCAGGATGCGGTTGTATTGCAGCTGCTGTTCCGCGTCTTTCAATTGCACGCGCAGCACGGCCACTTGTGCCTTGGCCACGTCGCGCGCAGCTTGCGCCGCACCGATCTGCGACTTGGCGGCCGAGGCGCTGTCGCGGCGGGCGGCCAGGTCGGCCACGGCGCTCGAACGGGCCGCGTTGGCGCCGTCCAGTTCCGCTTTCGAGACGGCTTTCATCTGGCTCGTGTACAACTGGCCATAGCGCTCGGCATCCTGTTTCGCGCGCAGCAATTGCGCATCGGCTTGCGCCACTTGCGCCTGGGCGGCGCTCGCTTGCGCCTGCACTTGCGCGATCTGCGCGTCCGCTTGCAGCACTTGCTGCTCGGCGCTGGCGATCTGCGCGGCGATCTGCTCGGTTTTCACGCGCTGGTCGAATGGATCGAGTTCAGCGATCACGTCGCCCTCTTTCACCATTTGATTGTCGTCGATGAAGACCTTGGTAACGACGCCGGAAATGCGCGCCGAGACAGGGTGCACGTGGCCGGACACATAGGCGTTTTCCGTTTCCACGAAATAGTGGCTGCGGTACCACATGCGCGCGCCGGCGCCCAGCGCGACGAGGACAATCAGGCCGGCAATGATTTTGACGCGGTTGTTAGGCGGTGCGGAGCTGGCGGAAGCGGCGGGCGTGGAAGGTGCGGCAGGGGCCGCGGGTGGGACGGCGCTCAGCACCTTGTGCTCTGCTTGGCCTGGCTGGTTGGACATACTCGCTCCGAAAATGAAATGATATAGGTTCATTATTGGGCAAAGAAAAACCAAAGTCAAGAAATGAAACGATTGCATTTCATTTTAATTTGCACTACAGTGTGAGCCATCACTTACCTTCCAACTTATAAAGAGACCCAGACCATGTCCGATCCCGGCCTCAGCGATACCTTGCCCACCACTACAGAATCCGACGCCGCCCAGGAGCTTTCCTGCTGCGGCAAGCCGGCCGGCCGTCCGCGCGCGGCCGACATGGAGGCGCGCATGGAAAACCTGCTGCACACGGCCGGCTGCCTGTTTCTGGAAAAAGGGTATGGGAAGGTGAGCCTGGAAATGATCGCCCGCGAAGCCCATGTGGCCGTGCGCACGATTTATGTGAAGTTTGGCGGCAAGGCTGGCTTGTTCAATGCGGTGGTGGAATTGCGCCGTGCCGCCTATTTTTCGACCATGCCGGCGCTGGAAACGGATATGCGGCCCCTGCCCACCATCCTGGGCGAATTCGGCCTGCTGTTCGTGCAGCTCGTTACCATGCCGGCGGCGATCCGCCTGAATCGCATGGTGGTGGCCGAAGCGGCCACGCACCCGGAACTGGCGGAAACGTTTTACAAGGTGGGACCGGGACAGACGCGCGAGATGCTGACCAGGTTTTTCAGCCGCCCCGACATCGCGCCGCTGTTTCGCGCGGAGTTGACGCCATCCATCCTGACGCTGCACCTGCTCAATTGCCTGCTGGGAGATCAGATGTCGCGCCTGCTGTTTCCACCGCAAGCCCAACCGGACGTGGCGCAATTGCGCGCCAAAGTGGCGCTCAGCCTGGACCTGTTCTTGCGCGGCACCTTGCGCCAGCCGCTGGCGAACTGACGCGGGAAGGCTGGCCGCGAAGGTCAGCCAGGGCGGCCGCCCTCTTCCTGCATCGCCGCTACGGCATGCTCCTCGTTCAAGCCCAGCGCACGCAGGAAAGGCTGAGCTGCCGAGGCGGCATGCAAGCCAAGTGAAGACTCACTTCCATCATGCCGTTCCGGGCCATAACGCATCAGATCGAACGAGGTTTCAAAGCGCTGCGCGAGGAAATAGGTGCGGAAATAATCGAAGGAAAACGCCACCTGGCCATCGCTCCGCAGCAGCAAGCCCTGCGCATACAGCGGCGCCAGCCATTCCCCGGCTGCCATGCTCCACCCCTTCACACCACAATAGTCGCTGGCAAAACGCTGCAGCTCCGCTTCGCCGAGGAACTCGGTCTGGGCTTCGAACATCACGAACGCCAGCTCAATCAGGAATTCGCGTGCATCGGCAGCCACGCCGGCGCCCACGCGCTGCTGCCCGCCCGCATGGCCCAGCAAGCCATCGAGATAAGCGCGTTCGCCTGCCAGCTGCGGCAGCAAGGTGGCAAACACATGCTCGGCATCCATCTGCCCCGTTTCCTGGCCATTCGGCGTGTACAGCACCGACAGGGCGAAGTTCTTGCTCACATCGTCGAACTCGCGCAGCGACACTGTCCACTGCGTGCCTGGCGCGTCGCCATCTGCCCCGCCCGTGCCGAACTCGAGCACGGAAAACGCCGCCATCTGGCCATGCGCACCGTACAGGCTGCCGGGATTGCTCTTGAACAGAATGCCCAGCGACTTCATCAGTGAACTGGCATCGCCCGTATGCTGGTGGCCGTGGAACACGGCGTGGATATTCTTGTAGTGCGCGCGCTGCTCGGCACTGGCGTGTTCATCGGCGGAGAAAAAACTGAAACCCGCATTGCCCAGCGCCGCCGCGGCGACGCCCTGCGCGCGGCTGCCCGGCACCAGGTAGTAACGCGCACCGGGCAAGCTGGCCGCCTGCAGCAGGGGGCGCAGGAAGTTTTCGTAGACATACACGGGTGTCGTGCCGGCACAGGCGTCGGGCGCCACCAGCTGGCCCGTGAAGAAAATCGCATCGATCTGCTTGCCCGCCGCCAGGATAGCGGCCACATCCTGGCACAAGGCATGCAGCATCACGGCTTGCTCTTGCTCATCAGCCCGACGCAAACGGACATCGGCGATATGAAGGGCGGTAAACTTTTTCATTGTTGCAAAACTTTCTTAGATCCTATCCCAGTAGGGAACGTCTTCTGCTGGCAGTTCATCAGGAGCGCGGACAAGGCAGGGGATGTATTCATCTACTGGGACAGGCTCTCAGTACAGCGGAACTTGAGCGCCCCACACGCTGGCAACATTCCTGGAAAAATTACACGCTGCTATTGAAGCAAACATGGTGACAGACCCTCATTCTGCCACTTTTTCCATGCAGCAATACTCTCCAATTTTCACGCGGGGCGAATCCGCCGCGCTTAATCTGAGATTTACGCTGCCAGGATCAATGGATATAAAAAAAACCCGGGAAAACGCCCGGTTTTTTGTACTGAAAGTTAATTCTTTATCAGCGCTTGCGCGGTGGCGGCAAGTCCGTGCACACGCCCTCGTACACTTCGGCACGCTTTTGCCAACCTACCGATCGATTCACCCAGCGTCGGGTGCGGGTGGATGGTCTTGCCGATGTCGGTGCCGTCGCAGCCCATTTCGATGGCCAGCGCGATTTCGCCGCTTCATCGTTCACCTGTCGCCCGCATGCGTGCCGCCGATGAGGGATTTAATCGTCGTTGGACAATAAAAAACCCCGCAATCGCTTGCGGGGTTTTTAGTATTACGACACAGCGCTACAACATCAGCGCTTGCGCGGTGGCGGCAAGTCCGTGCACACGCCTTCGTACACTTCAGCAGCCATCCCGATCGATTCACCCAGCGTCGGGTGCGGGTGGATGGTCTTGCCGATGTCGGTGCCGTCGCAGCCCATTTCGATGGCCAGCGCGATTTCACCGATCATGTCGCCCGCATGCGTGCCGACGATGGTGCCGCCGATGATGCGGTGCGTTTCCGCATCGAACAGCAGCTTGGTGAAACCTTCGGCGCGGCCGTTGGCCACGGCGCGGCCCGAGGCGGCCCACGGGAAGTGGCCCTTCTCGACCTTGATGCCCTTGGCTTTCGCTTCGTCTTCCGTGATGCCGGCCCATGCCACTTCCGGGTCGGTGTAGGCGACCGACGGAATCACCTTGACGTCGAAGTGCGACTTCTGGCCGGCGGCAGCTTCCGCTGCCACGTGGGCTTCATGCACGGCCTTGTGCGCCAGCATCGGCTGGCCCACCAGATCGCCGATGGCGAAGATGTTCGGCACGTTGGTGCGCATCTGGCTGTCGACGTTGATGAAGCCACGGTCCGTCACCTGCACGCCGGCCTTGTCGGCAGCGAGCTTCTTGCCGTTCGGGCTGCGGCCCACGGCGACGAGCACCAGGTCGTAGATTTGCGGCGCCGGCGCCGTGGCGCCCGCTTCGGCCGCTTCAAACGTGACCTTGATGCCTTCCGGCAGAGCCTCGACGGCCACCGTCTTGGTCTTGGTCATGATGTTGTCGAAGCGCTTCTCGTTGAACTTCTGCCACACCTTGACCGCATCGCGGTCGGCGCCCTGCATCAGACCATCCATCATTTCGACCACGTCGATGCGCGCGCCAAACGTGGAGTACACAGTCGCCATTTCCAGGCCGATGATGCCGCCACCGATGACCAGCATGCGTTTCGGGATCTGACGCAATTCCAGCGCGCCCGTCGAATCGACGATGCGCGGGTCTTCCGGCACGAAGGGCAGCTTCACCACGGACGAACCGGCGGCGATGATGGCTTGCTTGAACTGCACGACTTTTTTGGAGCCGTCAGCTGCCGTCACTTCGATGTGATTGGCGCTGAGGAACTGGCCCACGCCCGTCACCACTTGCGTCTTGCGCGCCTTGGCCATGCCGGCCAGACCGCCCGTCATGTTCGAGATCACGCCTTCCTTGTACTTGCGTACCTGGTCGATATCGATCGACGGCTTGGCAAACGTCACGCCCGTGTTCGACATGTGCGCCGTCTCATCGATGACGGAGGCGACGTGCAGCAGCGCCTTCGACGGGATGCAGCCCACGTTCAGGCACACGCCGCCCAGGGTGGCGTAGCGCTCGACGATGACGGTGCTCAGGCCCAGATCGGCCGCGCGGAACGCCGCCGAATAACCGCCAGGACCGCCGCCCAGCACCATCATGTCGACGTCGATGTCGACCTGGCCGCTGTAACTGCCGGCCGGGATGGCGGCGACAGGGGCAGGGGCTGCAGCAGCTGCCGGAGCGGCTGCGGCAGGCGCGGGAGCGGCTACTGGGGCAGCTGCGGGAGCGGCCGCGCCTTCAGTCGCTTCCAGCACCAGCAGCGCGCTGCCTTCGGCGATCTTGTCGCCGACCTTGACTTTCAACTCCTTGACGACGCCCGCGTGGGTCGACGGAATCTCCATGCTGGCCTTGTCCGATTCGACCGTGATCAGCGACTGGTCCACCTTGATGGTGTCGCCCACCTTGACCATCAGTTCGATGACTTCGACTTCCTTGAAGTCGCCGATATTCGGTACTTTTACCTCTACTGTGCTCATCAATCGCTCCTTACAGCAGAATTTTGCGCATGTCGGCCAGGACTTCGCCGAGGTACACGGAGAATCGCGCGCCCATCGCGCCATCGACCACGCGGTGGTCGTAGGACAGCGAGGTGCCCATCATCAAACGTGGCTGGAAGGCCTTGCCATCCCATACCGGCTTGATCGAGGCTTTCGACAGACCCAGAATCGCCACTTCCGGCGCATTCACGATAGGCGTGAAGTGCGTGCCACCGATGCCGCCCAGGGACGAAATCGTGAAGCTGGCGCCCTGCATGTCGGCCGGTTTCAGCTTGCCTTCGCGGGCCTGCAAGGACAGTTCCGTCATTTCGCGGGCGATCTGCGAGACCGACTTCTGGTCCGCGCCCTTGATCACGGGTACCACCAGGCCATTCGGTGTGTCGGCCGCGAAGCCGATGTTGTAGTACTGCTTGAGGATCAGGTTTTCGCCCTTGGCATCGAGCGAGGCGTTAAACGCGGGGAATTTCTTCAGCGCGGCGACCGACGCCTTGATGACGAAGGCCAGCATCGTCAGCTTGGCCGCATCCTTGTTCTTCGCATTGGCCGCGTTGGTGTCGACGCGGAACGCTTCGAGGTCCGTCACATCCGCTTCGTCGAACTGCGTGACGTGCGGGATCATGACCCAGTTGCGGTGCAAATTCGGACCCGAGATTTTCTTGATGCGCGACAGCGGCAGCAGTTCGGTCGTGCCAAATTTGCTGAAGTCCAGCGACGGCCATGGCAGCAAGTCCAGGCCCACGCCGGAACCGGCCTTGGCGACCGGTGCACTGGCAGCACCTGGCGCGGCGACAGCGCCCGACATCACGCCCTTGACGAAGTTCTGCACGTCTTCCTGGGTGATGCGGCCCTTCGGACCGGAACCGCCCACGCTGGCCAGCTCCACGCCCAGTTCGCGCGCGAACTTGCGGATCGATGGCGACGCGTGCGCCAACTTGCCGTTCACGGCAGGCGCGGCGGCAGGCGCCGGGGCAGCGGCGACCGGCGCCGAAGCGACGGCGGCGGCTGGCGCGGCGGCAGCTTGCGCGGCCAGTGCAGGAGCGGCGGCTGGTGCAGCAGCGGCAGGAGCAGCAGCGGCGCCGGTCGTTTCCACCACCAGTACCAGACTACCCTTGGCGACCTTGTCGCCGACCTTGACCTTCAATTCCTTGACGATACCGGCGTGGCTCGATGGGATTTCCATGCTGGCCTTGTCCGATTCGACCGTCAGCAGCGACTGGTCCACCTTGATCGCGTCGCCGACCTTGACCATCAGTTCGATGACTTCGACTTCCTTGAAGTCGCCGATATCGGGCACGGTCACTTCGACCAGACCGCCGGCGGCTGGCGCAGGGGCGGCGGCAGGTGTGGCGGCAGCGGCGGCTTCAGCAACTGGCGCGGCTGCCGGTGCAGGCGCAGCGGCGGCAGGTGCCGGAGCGGACGCGTCATCCGCCACTTCCAGCAGCAGCACCAGCGAACCTTCGGCGATCTTGTCGCCCACGTTGACTTTCAATTCCTTGACGACACCGGCATGGCTCGATGGAATTTCCATGCTGGCCTTGTCCGATTCGACCGTGATCAGGGACTGGTCAACCTTGACCGTGTCGCCTGGCTTGACCATCAGTTCAATGATCTCGACTTCCTTGAAATCGCCGATATCCGGGACTTTGACTTCCACAATGCTCATAGCTTGCTCCGTTATTTTATTTGTCAGATGGACCCGCACACACGCCAGGGCGGCGCTTTCGCACCGCCCTGGCATCATCGGGTCCGCACAACGATTACTGGGTCACCGGATTCGGTTTGTTCGCGTCGATGCCGTACTTGGCGATCGCCTGCTCCACCACCGACACGTCGATCTTGCCTTCGTCAGCCAGCGATTTGAGCGCGGCCACGGTGACATAATAACGGTTCACTTCGAAGAACTCGCGCAGCTTGGCGCGGCTGTCCGAGCGGCCAAAGCCATCGGTGCCCAACACTTTGTAGGTGCGGCCCTTCGGCATGAAGGCGCGGATCTGTTCTGCAAACGCGCGCATGTAGTCGGTCGTGGCGACGATCGGGCCGTCCGTGTCCTGCATCAGCGACGTCACGTAAGGCACGCGCTGCTGTTTCGACGGGTTGACCATGTTCCAGCGTTCCGCATCCTGGCCATCGCGGGCCACCAGGGTCAGCGACGGCGCCGACCACACATCGGCAGCCACGCCCCAGTCGTTTTGCAACAGTTCTGCAGCGAAGATCGATTCGCGCAGGATGGTGCCGCAGCCGATCAGTTGTACGCGCAGCTTGGCGTCAGCCTGGCCTTCCTGCAGCTTGTACATGCCTTTCAGGATGCCTTCTTCCTGGCCTGGCTTGATGCCTGGCTGGGCGTAGTTCTCGTTCATGATCGTGATGTAGTAGAACACATCTTCCTGGTTGGCGATCATGCGGCGCAGGCCGTCCTGGATGATGACGGCGACTTCATGGCTGAAGGTCGGATCGTACGGCATGCAGGTCGGGATGGTCGCGGCGAAGATATGGCTGTGGCCATCTTCGTGCTGCAAGCCTTCGCCGTTCAGTGTCGTGCGGCCGGCCGTGCCGCCCATCAGGAAGCCGCGGGCGCGCATGTCGGCCGAAGCCCACACCTGGTCGCCGATGCGCTGGAAGCCGAACATCGAGTAGAAGGTGTAGAACGGGATCATGATGCGGTCGTTGGTCGAATACGACGTCGCCGCAGCGATCCACGAGCTCATGCCGCCCGCTTCGTTGATACCCTCTTGCAGGATCTGGCCAGCCTTGTCTTCGCGGTAGTACATGACCTGGTCTTTGTCGACTGGCTCGTACAACTGGCCTTTCGGGTTGTAGATGCCGATCTGGCGGAACAGGCCTTCCATGCCGAAGGTACGCGATTCATCGACCAGGATAGGCACCACGCGCTGGCCCAGGTTCGGGTCTTTCAGCAGGGTCGAGATGACGCGCACGAAGGCTTGCGTGGTCGAGATTTCACGGCCTTCAGGCGTGGCTTCGAGCACGTTCTTGAACGCGTCCAGGCCAGGCACTGGCAGGGTTTCTTCCGACTTCTGGCGGCGCTGCGGCAGGTAGCCGCCGAGGGCCTTGCGGCGCTCGTGCAGGTAGACCATTTCCGGCGCGTCGTCGGCTGGCTTGAAGAACGGAATGTCGGCCAGCTTGTCGTCAGGGATAGGCAGCGAGAAGCGGTCGCGCATTTCGCGGATGGCTTCATCGTCGAGTTTTTTCGTCTGGTGCGCCGTGTTGCGCGCTTCGCCGGACTTGCCCATGCCGTAGCCCTTGATGGTTTTCACCAGCAGGACGGTCGGCTGACCCTTGTGTTCCTGGGCGATCTTGAATGCCGCGTAGATCTTGTGCGGATCGTGGCCGCCACGGGTCAGGCGCCAGATGTCGTCGTCCGTCATGTTGGCAACCATTTCCAGCAGCTTCGGATGCTTGCCGAAGAAGTGCTTGCGCACGTAGGCGCCGTCTTTCGCTTTGTAGTTCTGGTATTCGCCGTCGACGGTTTCCATCATCACGCGCTGCAGGATGCCTTCCTTGTCTTGCGCCAGCAGGGCATCCCAGCCCGGACCCCAGATGACCTTGACGACGTTCCAGCCGGCGCCACGGAATTCGCCTTCGAGTTCCTGGATGATCTTGGTGTTGCCGCGCACAGGGCCGTCCAGGCGCTGCAGGTTGCAGTTGACCACGATGACCAGGTTGTCGAGCATGTCGCGTGCGGCCAGGCCGATCGCGCCCAAGGACTCTGGCTCGTCCATCTCGCCATCGCCGCAGAAGGCCCAGATCTTGCGGTTGTCGGTCTTGGCGATGCCGCGTGCGTGCAGGTATTTCAGGAAGCGCGCCTGGTAGATCGCCATGTGCGGGCCCAGGCCCATCGACACGGTCGGGAACTGCCAGAAGTCAGGCATCAGCTTTGGATGCGGATACGAGGACAGGCCCTTGCCGTCGACTTCCTTGCGGAAGTTCAGCATTTGCTCTTCGGAGAGCCGGCCTTCAAGGAAGGCGCGCGCGTAGACGCCGGGCGAGGAGTGACCCTGGATGTACAGCAGGTCGCCGCCGTGGTCGGCCGTTGGTGCGTGCCAGAAGTGGTTGAAACCGATGCCCAGCATGTTCGCCAGCGAAGCGAACGAGGACAAGTGGCCACCCAGGTCGCCGTCGGCGCGGTTGGCCTTGACCACCATGGCCATGGCGTTCCAGCGCATCCACGAGCGCAGGCGCTCTTCGTATTCCAGGTTGCCTGGGCAGTGTGCTTCTTGCTTGGTGGGGATGGTATTGACGTAGGCGGTGGTGCTGGAGAACGGGATCTGGGCGCCACGGCGGCGGGCCAGGTCAACCATGCGCTCCATCAGGTAATGCGCGCGTTCCGGACCTTCATTTTCCAGAACGGCTTCGAGCGCGTCCAGCCACTCCTTGGTTTCCTGCATATCCGGGTCGGTGCCGATCTGTGTCGTTACCTGGTTCAGTTGAGCTGACATCTGTTGAGTCTCCTTTGTGAACGCCCCACCCCGATTTTCCGGATCGCTGTCGGACGGTATTTCGCTGATTATTTACTATTAAGTCGGTTTAGTGTGGGGATTCTAACAGCGTATTTAGTATTTTTCAAATTACGATATAGCATTTCATATTGTGAAATACCCCTATGGAATTTATGCTGCACTGCCGCAAATTCTGCCCGGAAATTAGGATGATCAAAGTGCCAAAAACGGCGCCAAAAGAACCGCAGCCCCTTGCGCTCCCTAGGCCACCAGCACACCAGCAAAACGCATTAACGCCCCAGTCGTCCGCACAGGCATACCGGGCCAAGCGGGCCTGAAAAATGTCGAGGGCAAGGCGCGGCGACGCAGACAGTACGCCAGTACGGCAAGGAGCTGCAACGCCGCCATCGGCATTTTCTCAAGCCCGCGTCTCTGGCCCGCTTTTATACCGGGCCAGGCGGGCCTGAAAAATGTCGAGGGCAAGGCGCGGCGACACAGACAGTACGCCAGTACGGCAAGGAGCTGCAACGCCGCCATCGGCATTTTCTCAGGCCCGCGTCTCTGGCCCGCTGTTGTTACGCCAAAACCGCCCCTTTGCGTCGCCCGGCTTTATAATCTGTCTTTTCCCTCCCACACAGCCTCCCTACCATGCCAGCACAACTGATCGACGGAATCGCCCTCTCCCAAAAACTGCGCAGCGAGATCGCCACGCGCGCCGCCGCCCTCACGGCCAAGGGCACCCAGCCCGGCCTGGCCGTGATACTCGTCGGCGAAGACCCGGCCAGCCAGGTGTATGTCCGCAACAAGGTCAAGGCGTGCGGCGACGTAGGTTTCCACTCGGTGCTGGAAAAATATGAAGCGGACCTGTCCGAAGCGGACTTGCTGGCACGCATCGCCAGCCTGAACGCGGACCCCGCCATCCACGGCATCCTCGTGCAAATGCCCTTGCCCAAGCACATCAACCCGCACAAGGTCATCGAAGCGATCTCCACGACGAAAGACGTGGATGGCTATTCCGTGCTGAGCGCCGGCGAACTGATGACGGGCTTGCCCGGCTTCCGCCCGTGCACGCCGTATGGCTGCATGAAGTTGATCGAAAGCACGGGCGTCGACCTGCGCGGCAAGCACGCCGTCGTCATCGGCCGCAGCAACACCGTCGGCAAGCCGATGGCCCTGCTGCTCTTGCAAGCGAACGCTACCGTCACCATCTGCCATAGTGCGACCCCGGATCTGGGCCTGTACACGCGCCAGGCGGATGTGGTCGTGGCCGCCGTCGGCCGCCGCAACACCCTGACGGCCGACATGGTCAAGCCGGGCGCCATCGTCATTGACGTGGGCATGAACCGCGACGATGACGGCAAGCTGTGTGGCGATGTGGATTTTGCCGGCGTGAAAGAAGTCGCCTCCCACATCACGCCCGTGCCAGGTGGTGTTGGCCCGATGACGATCACCATGTTATTAATGAACACGGTCGAAGCCGCCGAGCGCATTTAAGAGGAGCACCTGAGAAAACGTCCATGGCTGCGTTGCAGTGCCTCGCCGTACTATTCGTACTGCCTTCGGCACCGCGCCTTGCCCTGAACGTTTTTCAGGCGCTTCATATATGAAGACAGAATGGACGAACCGACGATGAATACCAATCCCCTGCTTGATTTTTCCGGACTGCCACGCTTCGACGCGATCACGCACGAGCATGTCACGCCTGCCATCGATACCCTCCTGGAACAGGCACGCGCCACGGTGGCGCAGCTGGAAGCGCCCATGGAAGAAGTAAGCTGGGAAAACTTCGTCGTCCCCCAGGACCAGATCGCCGAAACCCTGGGCCGCGCCTGGAGCATCGTCAATCACTTGAATAGCGTGATCGATACGCCGGAATTGCGCGCCGCCTACAATGCGAACCTGCCCAAGGTCACGGAGTTCTTGACCGAGCTGGGCCAGAACGAAATCCTCTTCGGCAAATACAAGCAATTGCAGGCCCGCGCCGATTTCGCCGACCTGTCGCCGGCGCGCCGGCGCATCGTCGAGAATGCCGTACGCGACTTCCGCCTGGGCGGCGCCGAGTTGCCAGAAGACAAGAAAGAGCGCTTTGGCGCCATCCAGGAAGAACATGCGGCCGTCGGTACGCGTTTTTCCGAAAACGTGCTCGACGCCACGAATGACTACAAGTTGCTGGTCGAGAACGAAAGCGACCTGGCCGGCTTGCCCGACGACGTGAAAGCAGCCGCCCGCGCCGCCGCCGAAAAAGCGGGCAAGCAAGGGTACGAATTCTCGCTGCACTTCCCGTCGTATTACCCGATCCTGCAATTTGCCGACAATCGCGCGCTGCGCGAAACCATCTACCGCGCCAACGCTACCAAGGCATCGGACCAGGGCGAGGTCTTCAGCAAGAAAGAGGACTGGGACAACACGCAAAACATCGTCACCTTGTTGCGCCTGCGCAACGAAGAGGCACAGCTGCTCGGCTACGCCAATTTCGCCGAAGTGTCGCTGGTCTCCAAAATGGCCACCTCGCCCGCGCAAGTCATCACTTTCCTGGAAGACCTGGCCCAACGCGCGCGCCCGTTCGCCGAGAAGGACCTGGCTGAGCTGAAGCAGTTCGCCCAGGAAGAACTGGGCATCGCCGAACTGCAGGCGTGGGACGTGCCTTACGCCTCCGAAAAGCTGCAGGAACGCCGCTACGCGTTCTCGGCCCAGGAAGTCAAACAGTATTTCCCTGAACACAAGGTGATCGACGGCCTGTTCCGCCAGATCCAGAACCTGTTCACGGTCGAGATCAAACTCGATACGGCGCCCGTCTGGCACCCTGACGTACGTTTTTACCGCATCGAGCGCGACGGCCAGCTGGTCGGCCAGTTCTACCTGGACCTGTATGCGCGCGCGGGCAAGAGCGGCGGCGCCTGGATGGACGATGCCCGCGGCCGCCGTGCCGATGCCAGCCAGGTGCAAACCCCGATCGCCTATCTGACCTGCAATTTCACGGAACCGGCCGTGGTCGACGGCCAGGTGCAGCCGGCATTGTTTACGCACGATGAAGTGATCACCCTGTTCCACGAATTCGGCCACGGCCTGCACCATATGCTCACCGTCGTCGACGAGCTGGGCGTGTCGGGCATTGCCGGCGTCGAATGGGATGCCGTGGAACTGCCATCGCAATTCATGGAAAACTTCTGCTGGGAATGGGAAGTGCTCGAACACATGACCGCGCATGCCGTCACGGGCGAGCCGCTGCCGCGCGCACTGTACGACAAGATGCTGGCGGCCAAGAATTTCCAGTCCGGCTTGCAAACCCTGCGCCAGGTGGAATTTTCCTTGCTCGACATGCATTTGCACTATGACTACGATGCCAGCACGGGCCAGAGCGTGCAGCAGCTGATCGACGGCGTGCGCGCCAAGTTCGCGCTGATCATCCCGCCCCCGTTCAACCGCTTCCAAAATTCCTTTGGGCATATCTTTTCCGGCGGCTACGCGGCCGGCTACTACAGCTACAAATGGGCCGAGGTGCTGTCCGCCGACGCCTATGCGGCGTTTGAAGAAGCCCGCGCGCTGGGACCGGCCGCCACCACGGCAGCGGGCAAGCGTTACCTGCAAGAAATCCTGTCCGTCGGCGGCTCGCGCCCGGCGCTGGAATCGTTCACGGCCTTCCGTGGCCGCGAACCGTCGATCGACGCCCTGCTGCGCCACAGCGGCATGGCAGCCTGAGTTCGCCATGAGCCGCGTCGATTTTCACAGCAACGTGCCCGACAAGCTGGCCTACGCCTGCCGTCTGGCGCGCAAGGCGTATATGGCTGGCAACAAGGTCGTCGTGCTGGCGGCCGACAGTGCCCAGCTCGACGCCTTGAACAGCGCCATGTGGACCATTTCCGCCACGGATTTCCTGCCGCACGTGCTGGCTGGCGACCCGCTGGCCACGCAAACGCCCATCATATTGACCGATGACGAAGCGGCCGAGCTGCCGCACCACGACATCCTCGTCAACCTGTCGCAGTTGCCGCCCGCCAATTACGCGCAGTTCCAGCGCGTCTTTGAAATCGTCTCCATGGATGCGCAAGATGCGCAGGCGGGCCGCCAGCGCTTCCTGCACTACCGCCAGCAAGACGTGCAGCTGACGCACTTCGTGGCGGGGAAAGCATGAGCCAGCTGCCATTCGACCAGGGCATTCCCCTGCTGACGGAGGTGCTGCTGGGGCCGGAGATGGCTGAGGTGGCGCCCGCCATCCCAGCCGAGCCTGTTGTCGAGGCAACGCCGGCGTTGCCGCCAGCGGTGGCACAACCCGACTGGGACGCCATCGAACAGCGGCTGACGCAGCGCATCCTGCACCAGGTGCAGGGCAAGATCGACCATCTGCTGGAAGAGCGCATCGCCCACGTCCTGCAGACGGCCCTGCAAAACGCCCTGATCGGCATGCGCGGCGCCCTGCGCGCAGACTTGCAGCAGTCGCTGGAACAGATCGTGGCGCATGCGGTGAGCCATGAGCTGGGACATTTGCATCCGCCTGCACAGTCCTGAGCATCGCCAGCAATGTCGGGTTACGCGCTACGCGCTAACCCGACCTACCCGACCTACCCGACGTTCCCGACGTTCCCGACCTACCCTATTCTTTCCTCCAACGCCATTCTTTGGTGCGCTCGCGCCTGCGAAACCGGTGCATCGCGCCTCACTTTGGTGATTGTTGCGACAAAATGCAAAAAGCCCCAAATGCGGCTTTGCGCCGCCTGTTTTTTGTTGTACCGTTCTTCACACGTACCGCCATTCGAAGCGGTTTCACGAGACGCCGCCGTATCTTTATCCATTGGAGAATGTTTATGCTGCTCAAGACCAAAGTCCTTCCTCTCGCCCTCGCCCTCGCTTTTGCCGGCCATGCGGGCGCGCAGGAAATCATCAAGATAGGCCACGTCGCCCCGGTCTCTGGCGCCAGCTCCCACCTGGGCAAGGATAACGAGAACGCGGCCAAGATGGCCATCGAAGACTTGAACGCCAAAGGCTTCAAGATCGACGGCAAAGTCGTCAAATTCGTGCTGGTGCCCGAAGATGACGCAGCCGATCCCAAGCAGGGCACGGCCGTGGCGCAAAAGCTGGTCGACGCCAAGGTCAACGGCGTCGTCGGCCACCTGAACTCGGGCACGACGATTCCCGCCTCGCGCATTTACTTCAATGCCGGCATTCCGCAGATTTCGCCGGCCGCCACCAACCCGACGTACACGCAGCAGAAATTCAACACGGCCTTCCGCGTGGTGGCCAATGACAACAAGCTGGGGGGAACGTTGGGCGCGTATGCCGTGGGCAAGCTGCAGGCGAAGAAAATCGCCGTCATCGATGACCGCACGGCCTACGGCCAGGGCGTGGCAGAACAGTTCGTCAAGGGCGCCAAGAAGGCGGCGCCAGGCGTGCAAATCGTCGGCAAGGAATTTACGAATGCCAACGCGACCGACTTCAATGCCATCCTGACCAGCATCAAATCCAAGAATCCCGACCTGATCTTCTTCGGTGGCATGGATTCCGTGGGCGGCCCCATGCTGCGCCAGATGAAGGCGCTGGGCATCAAGGCCAAGTTCATGGGTGGCGATGGCTTGTGCACGGAACCGCTGGGCAAGCTGGCCGGCGACGCCGTGGGCGAAGACATGGTCACCTGCGCGGAAGCGGGCGGCGTGACGGGCGCGCAGCAAAAAGGCATGGACGATTTCCGCGCCCGCTACAAGCAGAAATACAATATGGAAGTGCAGCTGTACGCGCCCTACGTCTACGATGCCGTGATGACCATGGCCACCGCCATGGCCGACGCCAAATCGTCGAAACCGTCCGTCTACCTGCCATTCCTGGCCAAGGTGCACTACCAGGGCGTGACGGGCCCGATCTCGTTCGATGCCAACGGCGACATCAAGGATGGCGCGCTGACTTTGTTCACCTATCGCGATGGCAAGAAAACCAAGATGGAAGTCATCAAGTAAGCGCTTGGCTGGCAACGTAATCGCGTAAACCTTCGGCCAGCGCGTCGAAGGTGGCGCGGCAGCGCAGGCTGCCGCGCAAGTCTGCATGCATGGTGACCCAGGTTTCCATCGGTAGCGCAAACGCTTGCGGCAACACGCGCCGCAGGGCCGGATCGCGCGCCGCCAGCCCCGCCTGGCACACGCCGATGCCGGCGCCCGCCCGTATCAATGCCAGTTGCGCCAGGTCGCTGTCGCTGCGCCAGGCAAAGTTATCCCGCGAGAAACCCTCAAAGGCGGCGCCCGCGTTGCGCACGAAGGGACTCGCTTCGTCGTAGCCGATGATGGCGTGTTGCGCCAGATCCGGCAATCCGGCCGGCGTGCCATGGCGCGCCAGGTAATCCGCGTGCGCATGCAAACCCAGTTCGATATCGCCCACTTTGCGCGCCACCAGCTGTTCCTGGCGCGGACGCAGCATGCGCACGGCGATGTCCGCCTCGCGGCGCAGCAAATCCTGCACCTTGTTGCTCAATACCAGTTCAATGACCAGTTCCGGATGGCGTTCGCGCAGGCGGGCCAATATAGTCGGCAGCACTTCCACGCCCACCACTTCGCTGGCGGCGATGCGCACGGTGCCGGCCACGTCCTGCCCCTGGCTGCTGGCGGCGCGCGCCATCAGGGCCGCCGTGTGCTCCATGGTTTCCGCATGGGGCCGCAGCGCCAGCGCCACTTCCGTGGGCAGCAAGCCCTGCTGCGAACGCGTAAACAGGGTCGCACCCAGCTCCTTTTCCAGAGCGGCGATGTGCCGACCGACGGTGGGCTGGGTGATGCCCAGCGCGCGGGCCGCGCCGGACAGCGAACCGTGCTTCAGCACGGCCAGCAGCGAACGATAGTATTCCCAGGCAATGGTGGTAGTCATACATAAATGTATAGCCTCTGATCGATGTTCGTCAATTCTCAATTAGCCCTGCGCGGCAGATACTGGCGCCATCAACCACACGGAGGACAATATGGACAAAACAGTATTGGTACTGGGCGCCACGGGCGGCATCGGCGGCGAGATGCTGCGCCAGCTCCTGTCGGCGGGCTGGCGGGTACGCGCCTTGACGCGGGGAGCAGCACAACCGCCACGGGGAGACAACATCGAATGGCTGCGCGGCGATGCGCTGTCGCGCGCGGACGTGCTGGCGGCCGCCAAAGGCTGCGCCGTCATCGTGCACGCCGTCAACCCGCCCGGCTACCGCCACTGGGGCCGGCTGGTGCCGCCCATGCTCGACAACACCATCGCGGCGGCGATTGCCGAAGGCGCCACCATCGTGCTGCCCGGCACCGTGTACAACTTTGGCCCCGATGCCTTCCCCTTGCTGGCAGAAGACGCGCCGCAGCACCCGCAGACGCGCAAAGGCGCCATCCGCGTGCAACTGGAAGCGCGGCTGGAACGGGCCAGCACGCAGGGCGCCAAGGTCATCATCGTGCGCGCGGGCGACTTCTTCGGCCCCCGCGCCGGCAATAACTGGTTTTCGCAGGGCCTCGTCAAGCCTGGCCAGAGCGTGCGCAGCGTGCTGTATCCGGGTGCGCCCGGTGTGGGCCATCAATGGTCCTACCTGCCCGATGTGGCGCGCACGATGCTGCAATTGCTGGCCATGCGCGCCACCCTGCCCGCGTTTGCGCGCTTTCACATGGCCGGCCACTGGGACCACGACGGCCGGCAAATGACGGGCGCAATTGTCCGCGTGGTGAAACAGGCCATGGGAACCACGCCCGCCATCCGGCGCTTTCCATGGTGGCTGGTGGCATTGGCGTCGCCGTTTGTGGCGACTCTGCGCGAAATGCGCGAGATGCGCTATCTGTGGCAAACGCCCTTGCGCATGGAGAATGCGCGCTTGCTGGCCGTGCTGGGCCAGGAACCGCATACGCCGCTCGACGAGGCGGTGCGGGCAAGCCTGGAAGGCATGGGCAATTTAGATGCAGCAGGCAAAAAAAATGCGCCGGGATTGCCGGCGCGCTAATTGCAGGTACTGCGGCACAGATTATTTCTGTGCCAGTACCCATTTAACCAGGGTATGGGCTTCCGCATCGCTCACTTGCGGATTGGCTGGCATCGGGATCGCGCCCCAGGTGCCGGAACCGCCCTTCATGACTTTCGCCACGAGCTTGGCTTCCGCGTCTTTTTGACCGGCATATTTGGCCGCCACGTCTTTATACGCAGGACCTACCAGTTTCGTGCTCACCGCATGGCAAGCCATGCAGTTTTTTGCTTTCGCCAGGTCCGGATTGGCCAACGCTGCTTGCGATGCCAGAGCCGATACGGTCAATACACTCACCAACATAAAACGTTTCATTGTCTTTTCTCCAAAGTTACTTCCTGCGGCATTTTACTGTGTTTCCGCAGATGCACCACGAGCCCAGATCAAGCGTTTCAATGTAGTAACGCAATGTAGTAGCGATTAGGCACTCATATTCTGCCCCATCTGCGCACGCATGACCATGTTGTTTGTAAGGCGATGTAACGACAGGCGGCCCCGCACGGTCAAATGGGGCCGGCCGTCGCACTTATACAACAAATCAGCGTTTCTGCTTTTTCAGCTGCGACAGGTCACGCACGGCGCCGCGGTCGGCCGACGTCGTCAGCGCCGCATACGCCTGCAGCGCCTGCGAGACGTAGCGCTCGCGGTTGACGGGCAGCCAGGCATCGTCGCCCTTCGCTTCCATGG
Source organism: Janthinobacterium tructae (assembly GCF_006517255.1). Classification (NCBI taxonomy): domain Bacteria; kingdom Pseudomonadati; phylum Pseudomonadota; class Betaproteobacteria; order Burkholderiales; family Oxalobacteraceae; genus Janthinobacterium; species Janthinobacterium tructae. Next base: position 3,050,233 of record NZ_CP041185.1, read on the forward strand.
CGGCGCGGCGCGCGGCCAACTCGGCATCCGTCACGCGCAGGTTGATGCTGCGCTCGGGGATGTCGATGTCGATGAAGTCGCCCTCTTCCACCAGGCCGATGGCGCCGCCTTCGGCCGCTTCAGGCGAAGCATGGCCGATCACCAGGCCCGAGGAGCCGCCCGAGAAGCGCCCGTCCGTGAACAGCGCGCACGCCTTGCCCAGACCCTTCGATTTGATGTACGAGGTCGGATACAGCATTTCCTGCATGCCGGGACCGCCTTTCGGGCCTTCGTAGCGGATGATGACGACGTCGCCCTCATGCACGGTATCGGCCAGAATCGCTTCAACAGCGGTATCCTGGCTTTCGAACACGCGCGCCTTGCCCGAGAATTTCAAAATGCTTTCATCGACGCCCGCCGTCTTGACGATGCAGCCCTTTTCGGCCAGGTTGCCGTACAGGACCGCCAGGCCGCCATCCTGCGAATACGCATGCGCCTTGTCGCGGATGCAGCCGGTGGCGCGGTCCGTGTCGACGGCGGCAAAACGCTCCGACTGCGAGAACGCCGTCTGCGTCGGCACGCCGCCCGGGGCGGCGCGGAACAACTCATGCACGGCCGGATTGTCCGTGCACATGATGTCGTTTTGCGCGATGGCGTCGGCCAGGGTAGGCGCGTGGATGGTCGGCAAAGTGGTGTTGAGCAGGCCGGCGCGCGCCAGTTCGCCCAGGATGCCCACGATACCGCCCGCGCGGTGCACGTCTTCGATATGGTATTTGTCCGTCATCGGCGCCACCTTGCACAGGCACGGTACCTTGCGCGAGATGCGGTCGATGTCGGCCATCGTGAATTCCACCTCCGCCTCGTGGGCGGCGGCCAGCAAGTGCAGCACGGTATTCGTCGAACCGCCCATGGAGACGTCGAGCGCCATGGCGTTCTCGAACGCCGCCTTGGTGGCGATCGAGCGTGGCAGCACCGAGTAATCGTCCTGCTCGTAATGGCGCTTGGCCAGTTCGACGATCAGGCGTCCCGCGCGCAGGAACAGTTGCTGGCGGTCGGAGTGCGTGGCCAGAATCGTGCCGTTGCCAGGCAGGGCCAGGCCCAGCGCTTCGGTCAGACAGTTCATCGAGTTGGCCGTAAACATGCCGGAGCAGGAACCGCAGGTCGGACAGGCCGAACGTTCGATTTCCGCCACGTCGGCGTCGGAGACACTGCTGTCGCCCGCCTTGATCATGGCGTCGACCAGATCGAGCTTGATGATCTTCTGCGTGCCGTTGACCACCTTGACGACCTTGCCCGCTTCCATCGGCCCGCCGGAAATAAACACGACGGGGATGTTGATGCGCATGGCGGCCATCAGCATGCCCGGCGTGATCTTGTCGCAGTTCGAGATGCACACCATGGCGTCGGCGCAGTGGGCGTTGACCATGTATTCGACGGAGTCGGCGATCAGGTCGCGCGAGGGCAGCGAATACAGCATGCCGCCGTGGCCCATGGCGATGCCGTCATCGACGGCGATGGTATTGAATTCCTTGGCCACGCCGCCGGCCGCCTCGATTTCGCGCGCCACCATCTGCCCCAGGTCTTTCAGGTGCACGTGACCGGGCACGAACTGGGTAAACGAGTTGACGACGGCGATGATCGGCTTGTCGAAGTCGCCATCCTTCATGCCGGTGGCGCGCCACAGGGCGCGGGCGCCAGCCATGTTGCGGCCGTGGGTGGTGGTGCGGGAGCGGTATTGCGGCATGATGGGGTCCTTCCAAGGATGATTGATGCCTGACTGCGCGGATTTTCAACAAAACCCTGCATACAGTGGGGGTACGTCAGATTGCCTTGTGCGCGCCCCACTGTCAAATATATGATGCACATGTCTGTGAGTCGATTTGCATATCACAGCAATCAATCTGCATGGAAACACATATGAATCTCGAACTGCGCCAGCTGCGCTACTTTGTCACCGTTGCCGAGGAATTGCACTTCGGCCGCGCCGCCGCGCGCCTGCACATGACGCAGCCGCCGCTGTCGCAAACCATCATGGCGCTGGAAGAGCTGCTGGGCGCGCCCCTGTTCGTGCGCACCCGGCGCGAGGTGCGGCTGACGCCGGCAGGCAGCGCCCTGCTGCCCGAGGCGCGCCGGCTGCTGGCGCAGGCGCTCGATTTGCCCGCGCTGGTACGGCGGGCCGCGCAGGGCGAGGCGGGGCGTCTGAGCCTGGCTTTCGTTTCCTCGGCCGACTACAGCGTGCTGCCACCGCTGCTGCGCGCCTATCAGACAGCCTATCCGCAGGTGCAGATCGCGCTGCAGGAAGCCACCTCCGACTTGCAGCTCGATGAATTGCTGGCCGGTCGCACGGATGCGGGCCTGTTGATCCCGCCGCTGCCCGAGAAGGCAAAAGGGGAGCTCGATTACCTGCCCGTGCTGACCGAGCCGCTGGTGCTGGCCGCGCCGTCCGGCCTCGACATATTGAAGTCGCCCGGCCCCGTGCGCCTGCGCGACCTGCCGCCCCTGCCTTTGATCATTTTCCCGCGCGCGATTTCGCCCGCCCTGCACGACGCGATCCTCGGCGTGTTCCGCGCGGCCGGCATCACGCCGCAGATCGGCCAGGAAGCGATCCAGATGCAAACTATCGTCAGCCTCGTCTCGGCTGGCATGGGCATCGCGCTTGTGCCACAATCGGTATCGAATCTGATGCGCCCGGGCGTAGAATACAGGCCGCTGCAGGACGCCACGCCGCTGGTGGAAACGGGCCTGGCCTGGCGCCGCGACAATCCGTCCGCCGTGCTGCAGGGTTTCCTGGCGCTGCTGCGCAAGCAGATCAGCGCGACTGCCGATTAAATTAAGTGGCCGCTAAGGCAAAAAACCGCAAGCGCCCCCATACTACGCAACCTTCGCTTTAAACAAAGAAAGAAACCCCATGCTGATACACCCGATGCCCGATCCGATCGCCATACAAATCGGCCCGCTCGCCGTGCACTGGTACGGCCTGATGTACGTGCTGGCCTTCGCCCTGTTCATTATCCTGGGCCGCGTGCGCATCAAGCAGCCGCACATCGCCGTGCTGGGCTGGAAGAAGGAAGACCTCGATGACATGCTGTTCTACGGCATGCTGGGCGTGGTGATCGGCGGGCGCCTGGGCGAAGTGCTGTTCTACCGCCCCGAATACTTCATGCACAATCCGCTCGAGATCTTCATGGTGTGGCACGGCGGCATGTCCTTCCATGGCGGCTTCCTCGGCGTCATCCTGGCCATGTATCTGTGGAGCCGCAAGGCGGGCCGCAACCTGTTCGACGTGCTCGACTTCATCGCCCCGCTGGTGCCGCTCGGTTATGCGGCCGGCCGCCTGGGTAACTTCATCAATGCAGAACTGCCGGGCCGTATTGCGCCGGACAGCTTGCCGTGGGCCATGCAGTGGCCGGGCATTCCGTACCCCGTGCATCCGTCGCCGATCTACCAGATGCTGGTCGACGGCATTTTGGTGTTCATCATCCTGTGGCTGTATGCGCGCAAGCAGCGCCCGCGCATGGCAGTGGGCGCCATGTTCACCCTGCTGTACGGGTGCGCGCGCTTCTTCACGGAATACTTCCGCACGCCGGACTGGGAAGTCGTGTGGCTGGGTGTGCCCATCACCTCGGGCCAGATGCTGTCGCTGCCGATGATCGTCGGCGCCATCGCGCTGCTGGTGTGGGCATACAAGAGCCAGGTAATGGGCACGCCGCCCACCAAGGCCCGCGTGGCGGACGCCTGATCGGCCGCCCTAGGCCTTCAACCTGCTGGTAATCACTTTCCATTGCGCCGGCGTCACGGGCGTGATGGACAGGCGGCTGCCCTTCTTCAACAGCAGCATGTCTTCCAGCTCCGGCATCTGGCGCATCTCGGACAGGGGCAGCAACTCCGTCTTCTTCACGCCCCGCACATCGACGCTGATCCAGCGCGGCTGTTCATGGGTCGCCTTCGGATCGAAATACTTGCCACCCTCTTCAAACTGGCTGTGATCGGGATACGCGCCGCTGGCCACTTCGGCCACGCCCGCCACACCCGGTTGCGGGCAGCTGGAATGATAAAACAGCACGCCATCGCCCGGCCGCATGCCATCGCGCATGAAGTTGCGCGCCTGGTAGTTGCGCACGCCGAACCACGGCATGGTGTGCTGCGGCGCCGCCATCAGGTCGTCGATGCTCACTTCATCGGGTTCGGATTTCATCAGCCAATATTGTTTCATCTAAACTCCGTATCAAAGCGACAGACGTAAAAAAACGGTTGCGCATGATGCGGCAACCGTTTTCAGTGGTAATGCAAATTAGGCCCCGCCTGTGCCGCTATGCCGGCATCCCGAACCAAACGGTTCAAGGTGGTCACGTTAGTTCAATTTCGGGTTCGTCGAACGAGCGACGCTCACTCCCATCAAACAAAATTCGCAACCGATGCGCATAAATGGTTCAAGGAATATATGGCAATCGCGAACACCGCAGGGTAGACCCAAGTTTACTCCTTTGCTCGCGCATCGCAAAGACAAATCGTAGCGTATCCGCTTAAATTCCAATTAATAACACTGAACAAAACCGTAGCGAGCGGCGATGAATTGTGGCCGAGAAGCGCAGCTGTGCTTGCACGGGGCCGCCGAGGCAGCGAGCATCGCAGGCCGCAAGGCGCGACGCGCAGCAGGTTTGGTTCGGTGTTTAAAAAAGGTTTTCCTGGGGCGTCAGTGCGCTATCCAACACGGTGTGCATGGCCGAGATCTTTTGCTTCACTTCGAGTATCGTCAACTCCGACAGCGGACCTTGCGGCGACTTCACGGAGAGGAATTCGGCGGCCACGCCCAGGGCGGCCAGCACGGCGATGCGGTCATTGCCCTTGACCTTGCCTGCGTCGCGGATGGCTTTCATTTTACTATCGAGATAGATCGCCGCTTCGCGCAGCGCGCGCTCTTCACCGTCGCGACACACCATGCTGTAGGACTGGCCCATGATATTGACATCGACACGCGGCATTACGCTTCCTTCTCGTTCTCGGCAATATAGGCGCCCGCTTCCGAAGCGGCTTGCTCCAGGCCAGCTTGCACCAGTTCGGGAATTTTTTCCAGCAACGCTTCCACCCGCTCCTGCGCCTCGCGCATGCGCTGCACATACAGGGCGTTCTCGGCGGCCAGCGCGGCATTGTCCTTGCGCAGTTGCGCGTTTTCACGGCGCAGCGCATGGGTCATTTCGGCCAGCAGGCCTATTTTGTCGGATAATTCGTTGAATTCGGAAATCATCCCGCCACTATAGGGCGGACGCTCCATGGGCGTCAATCGAATCACGCCGCTGTCACACATATTTACATCAATGCAGGGCAGTTGGCGGACAATACAGGCTTTTTCCAGCGCTTTTCGCCAAGTGCGCGCATCTGCCGGCGCCGCGATGGCAACGTTTTACTCGTCGACGTAACCGGCTTCGATATCGAGTGCGCCATAGCGATTTTCACACGAGCGGCGCACCAGCGTCTGTTGTCCACCCTTGCCGTCAAGCACCATCGTCAAGTCGCGGCAAGTGCGGCGGTAGCTGCCAGGTTTGGCATCCGTGCCCGAGGGCGTCAGGCGCACTGCCAGCGGCACCGCATTGCCCAGGCCCTTGTTGCTCCACTGGCGCGTCTTGCCATCCTCTTCATCTTTCAAGGTACGCACGGCGGCCGTCAGCAGCGATGCCTGCTCTTTCGCGTTCAACTTGGCGATGGTGACGTCGGACAGGAAAGGCGGATACACGACGGGCGCCGGGTCCTTGCCCTGCACATCCCACTTGCCGCTGTTTTGCGAACAGGTGCGACGACTCAGATCTTGCGACTTGCCGCCCGCCGTGACGACGAATTTCAGGTCGCGGCAGACGTGCGCCTTCAGGCTGTGTTCCGTCATGCCGGAGTTGCTGAAGTTATACGTGACTTTCACCAGCACGCCGCTGTCGCCGCCGTTGTCCCACACATGCGCTTCCTGGTCGTCGTCATCCTTGTTGAGGTCGTTGAACAGGTCGTTCAGCAGCATCTCCTTTTCCAGCGGCGTGAGGGCCGCCACGGTGATCTCGTCGGCGATGGTGGGCGTGTGCGCGGCGGCATTGCCCAGGCAGGCGAGGCCGATGACGGTAGCGCCCAGCAGGCGCAGCGCGGGACGGGAAACAGGAAATGGCATGGTGTTCTTTCTGGTGCAAGTGGCGATATGTAGCGATATTGATATGCAATTACAATCATCTTATCAAATTCCATAGTCAATCTCTGTTTCCTGCGCGTACAGGAACGCCTCTCATCCGGGCGGCATGCTAGAGTCCGCGCTGTTGCTGACGCCCGGGAGCGTGGCTTGTGCTGGCGCAAACCCTGTGCAGATGCAGGCTCTGCTCAGCATCTATCTATATGTTCCTCTTGAATAAGCCCTTGAAGTTGACCCATACCGTCCCTATAATTAGCACTCGTTAGTAGAGAGTGCTAACAAACTCTTTCGTAGCTATCCTCAGGACTGATGGTGCTTGCCGGACCACTGCAGGGAACGCTACGCGGCGGGCGACGCCGCGATGCACCACTGCCGCAGACAGGCAAGGACAGGATGACCTGGGGTTTGCTTGACCGTTGCGGGCTGCTTTCAACGGCGGTCACTGAAAGCACGTCTGGCGCTGTGCCGGACATGTATTCATTTAGCAACACTTATCCATTGAACTTTAAGGAGTTTTGTATGAATCTGCGCCCATTGAACGATCGCGTCATCGTCAAACGCCTCGACCAGGAAACCAAAACTGCGTCCGGCCTCATCATTCCTGATGCAGCTGCTGAAAAACCGGATCAAGGCGAAGTCCTTGCCGTAGGCAATGGCAAGATTCTCGACGACGGCAAAGTCCGTCCTCTGGATGTCAAAGTGGGCGACCGCGTCCTGTTCGGCAAGTACGCCGGCCAAACCGTCAAAGTTGACGGCGATGAGCTGCTGGTCATGCGCGAAGAAGACATCATGGCGATCGTCGTCAAGTAATTGTTTCCACGTTGTAGACAGATACATCCCGAAACTCAGGAGAATTGAACATGGCAGCTAAAGAAGTAGTATTCGGCGACGCAGCGCGCGCCAAGATGGTCGAAGGCGTCAATATCCTCGCCAACGCAGTCAAAGTAACGCTGGGCCCGAAAGGCCGCAACGTCGTACTGGAGCGCTCGTTCGGCGCCCCTACCGTCACCAAGGATGGAGTGTCGGTAGCGAAAGAAGTTGAACTCAAAGACAAGCTCATGAACATGGGCGCGCAAATGGTCAAGGAAGTTGCTTCCCGCACCAGCGACAACGCCGGCGACGGCACCACCACCGCGACCGTGCTGGCACAAGCCATCGTGCGCGAAGGCATGAAGTTCGTTGCCGCCGGCATGAACCCGATGGACCTGAAGCGCGGTATCGACAAAGCAGTTGCTGCGACCGTCGAAGAACTGGCGAAAATCGCCCGTCCTTGCACCACGACCAAAGAAATCGCCCAAGTTGGCGCGATCTCGGCGAACTCGGACTACTCGATCGGCGAGCGTATCGCTGAAGCGATGGAAAAAGTCGGCAAAGAAGGCGTCATCACCGTGGAAGACGGCAAGTCGCTGAACGACGAGCTGGACATCGTTGAAGGTATGCAGTTCGACCGCGGCTACCTGTCGCCATACTTCATCAACAACCCAGAGAAACAAGTTGCCGTACTGGACAGCCCATTCGTCCTGCTGTGCGACAAAAAAATCTCGAACATCCGTGACCTGCTGCCGGTACTGGAACAAGTCGCCAAAGCTGGCCGTCCACTGCTGATCATCGCAGAAGACATCGAAGGCGAAGCGCTGGCAACCCTGGTTGTGAACAACATCCGCGGCATCCTGAAAACGTGCGCAGTGAAAGCACCTGGCTTCGGCGACCGCCGCAAAGCCATGCTGGAAGACATCGCTGTCCTGACGGGCGGCCAGGTGATCGCTGAAGAAGTCGGTCTGACCCTGGAAAAAGTGACCTTGGCCGAACTGGGCCAGGCGAAACGCATCGAAGTGGGCAAGGAAAACACCATCGTCATCGATGGCGCCGGCGAAGCTGCCTCGATCGAAGCACGCGTAAAACAAGTGCGTGTACAGATCGAAGAAGCGACCTCGGATTACGACCGTGAAAAACTGCAAGAGCGCGTAGCCAAACTGGCTGGCGGCGTTGCCGTGATCAAGGTTGGCGCAGCCACCGAAGTCGAAATGAAAGAGAAAAAAGCCCGCGTTGAAGATGCACTGCACGCTACCCGCGCTGCCGTGGAAGAAGGCATCGTGCCAGGCGGCGGCGTAGCCCTGCTGCGCGCACGCGCCAACATCACGGTCAAGGGCGACAATCCTGATCAAGATGCCGGTATCAAGATCGTCCTGCGCGCAATGGAAGAGCCACTGCGCATGATCGTGCAAAACGCTGGCGAAGAAGCTTCGGTCGTCGTGGCAGCCGTACTGGCTGGCACGGGCAACTACGGCTACAACGCTGCCAACGGCACGTATGGCGACATGGTTGAAATGGGCGTCCTGGACCCAGCCAAAGTGACCCGTTCGGCGCTGCAAAACGCCGCTTCGATCGCTTCGCTGATGCTGACAACCGACTGCATGGTCTGCGAAATCGCTGACGACAAAGCAGGCGGCGGCATGGGCGGCGGCATGGGTGGTATGGGCGGCATGGGCGGCATGGACGGCATGATGTAATCCAGGCGGCCGCGCGCGCAGGCGACGGCGCGCGCAGCTGCCACGCCGGCACAGGACAGGCAGACCAAAAGCTGTTTGCGCCTGCCCGGCAGCCCCGAAAGCCACCTTCTACGGAAGGTGGCTTTTTTTCGCCTATCCATTTGGCAAGCCCGTTGGCAAGCCCGGCGATTGCCCGCCTGCGCGTTTTGCTTTAGCATGGCCGCCATCGTCCTTCTTTCCCATGCCACCATCATGCCGCCACGCGCCTCTTCTTCCAAAACCACCATCATTGCCGGCATCCTGGCCGGCTTGCTGGCCGCCGGACTCGGCGCATTCTACCTGCACCAGCAGTCCGCGCCGCACGGCGGCAATGCCCCGACCGCGAACAGCCAGGCGGCGCAGGAGCAGAACGCGCGCGCCGTCGATGCGCTGATGGCTTTGCCGGAAATCAAGGCGTGGTCGGCACATATCGAAAAGGCATCGGGCGGCCGCGCCCATGGCGCCGTGATGGAAACGTCGCCCGAGACGCGCCTCGTCGATGGCGTCGCCAGCTACCAGCTGAGCTTTTTTGAAAGCACGCCGGACGCGGCCCACCGCTGGGAAAGCTTTGTCGTCACGCCCGACGGCAAGCGCATCCTCATCGACGACATCGTCACAGGTGACCTGATCAGCCTGGAGCAATGGCGCAAGGACAGCGCACCGATGCAGCGCATCGCCACGCAATAACGCCCCAGGCCGGCTGCGGGCGCGATGGCCAGGGATGCTTGCCGTGCAGCGCAAGCTTTACTTTCTGGCATCGAAGCCCGATACTCGCCCACATGCCCGCCATCACTATCCGTCCCCTCGCGCCAGACGACGTTGCCGCCTACCGCGCGCTGCGCCTGGCCGGCATCGCCGAACTGCCCGCCGCCTTCTGCACCACGCACGCAGCGGAAAGCGGCTTGCCGCTGGCACAGATCGCCCAGCGCTTGCGCGCCACCTCGCACCAAATAATATTTGGCGCTTTCAACGAAGAACAATTGATCGCCATTGCCGGCCTGCGCCGCGAACCGATCGCCGTCGTGCATGACAAGGCCAGTCTGTGGGGCGTGTATGTGGCGCCGCAGGCGCGGGGACGCGGCGCGGGACGGCAACTGGTGCAGGCCGCCATTGCGCACGCCTGCGCCATTCCCGAGCTGGGCCGCGTGTGCCTGGCCGTGGCGCAGGACAACCACGCAGCGTTGAGCCTGTACCTGGGCTGCGGTTTTACCCTGGCGGACGGTCCCGCAGCGGAGGGCATGCTGCCACTGCAGCTGTTGCTGCCCCGCCCCGCTCGCGCAAGCGCAAGTGCCGAAAGTAATGTCTTTATGAAAATCAATACCTTACAAATCCCTGCGAAATAGCGGACAGGCCGTTTTTTCTGTTGCAAGCAAACGCGGCAGGCCTTAGCATCGCGGCTTACAAAAAAAACTTGGGGGAGAGCCAATGTCATCGGCCGAGACACAAACCGCCACGGGCAAAATGCCGCGGCAAATACCGTACATCATCGCCAACGAAGGCTGCGAACGCTTCAGCTTTTACGGCATGCGCAACATCCTGACGCCGTTCCTCATCAGCACCTTGCTGCTGATGATCCCGATCGACCAGCGCACGGGCGAAGCCAAGCACGTGTTCCACACCTTCGTCATCGGCGTGTATTTCTTCCCGCTGCTGGGCGGCTGGCTGGCCGACCGCTTCTTCGGCAAGTACAACACCATTTTCTGGCTCAGTCTCGTGTATTGCGCCGGCCATGCCTGCCTGGCCCTGTTTGAAAACAGCGTCAACGGCTTCTATTTCGGCCTGTTCCTGATCGCCTTCGGCTCCGGCGGCATCAAGCCGCTGGTGGCCTCGTTTGTCGGCGACCAGTTCGACCAGACCAACAAGCACAAGGCCAAGCTGGTATTCGACCTGTTCTACTGGATCATCAACTTCGGCTCTTTCTTCGCCTCGCTGCTGATGCCGATGTTCCTGCGCGACTTCGGTCCCTCGATCGCCTTCGGCATCCCGGGCCTGATGATGCTGGCCGCCACTGTCGTCTTCTGGATGGGCGCCAAGAAATACGTGCACGTGCCGCCTGCGCCGCCGAATCCCGACTCGTTTACCCGCGTCGCCCGCACCGCCCTGCTGGCGCGCGTTGATGGCGGTTCGCGTCCCGGCCTGTATGTGGCCTACGTCGGCGTGATCGGCGCCCTGTATGCGTTCTACAGCATTCCCGAATGGGGCTTCGTGATTGCGGCGTGTACCGCGCTGGTATTGCTGCTGGCCTTCGGCAGCATCGGCACGGCCATGCAGCTGGAACGCGCACGCGGCATCCATCCCGATGAAGCCGTCGAAGGCGTGCGCGCCGTGCTGCGCATCCTCGTCATCTTCGCCCTCGTCACGCCGTTCTTCTCGCTGTTCGACCAGAAGGCATCGACGTGGATCGTGCAGGCCAACACCATGGAAAAACCAAGCTGGTTCCTGCCGGCACAGATGCAGGCGCTGAACCCGATGCTGGTGATGCTGCTGATCCCGTTCAATAACCTGGTGCTGTACCCGATGCTGAACCGCTTCGGCCTGGAAGCGACGGCCCTGCGCCGCATGACGGCCGGTATCGGCTTTTCCTCGCTGGCGTGGATCGTCATTGGCCTCTTGCAGCTGGCCCTCGACAGCGGCAACGCCGTCTCCATCATGTGGCAAATCCTGCCGTACGCCTTGCTGACGTTCGGCGAAGTGCTGGTCTCGGCGACAGGGCTGGAGTTTGCCTACAGCCAGGCGCCCGTCTCGATGAAGGGCGCCATCATGAGCTTCTGGAATCTGTCGACCACGGTGGGCAACCTGTGGGTGCTGATCGTCAACCGCAGCGTCATGAACGAAGGCGTGATCGGCAAGATCGCCGAGAGCGGCATCAGCGTGACGGCCTTCCAGATGTTCTTCTTCGCCGCCTTTGCCGCGGTGGCCATGCTGGCCTTCGGCCTGTATGCAAGGCGCTACAAGATGGTCGACAACTACCGCCAGGCGGTCATTCCGGCAAAAGCATGATGCCGGTTTGATCCGACGTAAAAAAGGGCGCCCGAGGGCGCCCTTTTTTTACGTCGTCACGCTCGGCGCATCACGTCCCGTGCGCTCGCGGATCTGCGCCAGCTGCTCGGCCACGGCGATCAGCCCCGCCAGCGCCTCCTGGGTCGGAATGCCATGTTGCGCCGGATCGGCTTCGTAGCGCTCCAGGTACAGGCGCAAGGTGGCGCCCTCGGTGCCCGTGCCGGACAGGCGCAGCACGATGCGCGCGCCATCCGTCATGATGATGCGGATGCCCTGCTGCGTCGCCACGGAGCCGTCGACCGGGTCGGTGTAGCTGAAATCGTCGGCCAGCGCCACCGTGTAGCCACCCAGCACCTGACCCGGCAAGGCGGCCAGCTGGCCGCGCACGGCGTCCATCAGCTGCTGCGCACCGGCGCTGTCGATGTCTTCATAATCGTGGCGCGAGTAGTAATTGCGGCCATACGTGGCCCAGTGCGCGCGCACGATGTCTTCCACCGACTGCCCTTTCGCCGCCAGCAGGTTGAGCCAGAACAGCACGGCCCACAGGCCATCCTTTTCGCGCACGTGGTTCGATCCCGTGCCGTAGCTTTCCTCGCCGCACACGGTAGCCATGCCGGCGTCGAGCAGGGTGCCGAAGAATTTCCAGCCTGTCGGCGTCTCGTGGCACGGGATGCCCAGCGCGCTGGCGACCCGGTCGGCCGCGCCCGACGTGGGCATGGAGCGGGCGATGCCCTTCAAGCCCTCACGGTAGCCGGGTGCCACGGTGGCATTCGCGGCCAAAATCGCCAGGCTGTCCGAGGGCGTCACGTCGAAGCGCCGGCCGACGATCATGTTGCGGTCGCCGTCGCCGTCCGAGGCGGCGCCGAAGTCGGGCGCATCGTCGCTGGCCATGCGCGCAATCAGCTCCTGCGCGTTGACAGGATTCGGGTCCGGATGGCCGCCGCCGAAGTCTTCCAGCGGCACGCCATTGATGACGCTGCCCTTCGGCGCGCCCAGCATGCCTTCCAGGATGGCCGTCGCATACGGGCCGGAAACGGCGTGCATGCCGTCAAAGCAAATGCGCAGGCCGCCCGCGAACAAGGCGCGGATGGCGTCGAAGTCGAACAGCTGCTGCATCAGTTCCGCGTAGTCGAGAACCGGATCGATCACTTCGACCGTCATCTGCTCGATGCGCGCGAATCCCGGCGCATCGAGGTCGATGTCGGCCGCATCGCTGATGCGGTACTCGGTGATGGTTTGCGTGCGCGCAAACATGGCCTCGGTAACCTTTTCCGGTGCCGGGCCGCCATTGGCGATGTTGTACTTGATGCCGAAATCGCCATCGGGGCCGCCCGGATTATGGCTGGCCGACAGGATGAGGCCGCCGCTGGCGCCATGCTTGCGGATGACGCAGCTGACGGCCGGCGTCGACAAAATGCCGCCCTGCCCCAGCAGCACGCGCGCGTAGCCGTGCGCAGCCGCCATGCGCAGCACCGTCTGGATGGCCGCGCGGTTGTAGTAACGCCCGTCGCCGCCCAGCACCAGCGTCTGGCCATGGCAGTCGCCGAGCGTGTCGAACACGCTTTGCACGAAGTTTTCCAGGTATTGCGGTGCGCTGAAGACCGCCACCTTCTTGCGCAGGCCCGAGGTGCCGGGCCGCTGGCCAGCCATCGGCGCCGTATTGATAATTTGAATAGCCATCTTGCCTCCTTATTAACTTCCCATGTTAACCGATGCCGGCTGCGGGGCAAAGCGTTGTACGCCTGCCACGGTGCGGCAAGCCGCTTAGCGCGACATCCCGGCATGCAATATAATGAGAATCATTCTCATATGCGGCATTCCTGGCTGCGGACTCATACATAGGACGCCGTGGTTGCACGCTATTACCAAGAACTGTTGAACTTTTGCTGGCGCAGCTTGCGCAACCGCGAAGCCGCTGCCGACCTGGTGCAGGAAAGCTATGCGCGCGTGCTGGGCAAAGCGGCCGTGCGCGAACCGCGCGCGCTGCTGTATCACACGGCGCGCAACCTGCTGATCGACCAGCACCGGCGCGCCGCCTTGCGCCAGCACGAGGAAATCGATGCCCTGCCGGAAACCGCGCATCCGGCCGCGCCGCGCCATTTGCAGCCGGAGCAGGCGCTGGAAAGCAGCCAGGACTGGCTAGCCTGCGTGGCCGCCATCGACGCCTTGCCGCCGCGCTGTCGCGACGCCTTCGTACTGCACATCTTCGAGGAATTGCCGCACGCACAAATCGCCGCGCGCATGGGCATTTCCGTGAGCATGGTGGAAAAACATATCGCGCGCGGCATGCTCAGTTGCCAGGCACAGTTGCATTCTTTACGGGAAGCCACATAATGGCGCCCATGACCGCCCACCCGCCCCGCCATGCTTTCGGCCCCTCCGCCCAGGAGCAGGCGGACTTGCGCGAGCATGCCGCTTTTGCCGCCACGCAAGACCCGGTAGCGCTGGCGGCCGCCACTTGGTTCAGCCGGCGCGGCCAGCTTGATGCGCAGGCCGAGTTTGCCGCCTGGCTGGCGGCCGATGCGCTGCACGCGCAAGCATACGCGCAGCTAAAGGATACGCACCGCGCCGCGCGCAAGATTCCCGCGCAGGTGGCCGCCCGCTGGGCAGTGCCACCGGCGGCGGCGCCATCCCCCCGCCGCCCGCTTCTGCGCTCGCTGCGCGTGCTGCCGTATGCGGCCGCCGCCATGCTGCTGCTCAGCGTGGGCGCGGGCGGCTACCAGTGGTGGCAACAGCAACCCACGTTCAGCCAGGCGTATGCCACCATGCGCGGCCAGCGCCTGGCCGTTGCCCTGCCCGACGGCAGCAAGGTGCAGCTCGATACGGCCACGCAGCTGCACGTCACCCTGTACCGCCAACGCCGCGAAGTGCGTCTGGCACACGGCGAAGCGCTGTTCCAGGTGCAAGCGAAGCAAGGCCAGCCTTTCAACGTCCTCAGCGGTCCTTTGACGGTGACGGTGGTGGGTACGCAGTTTTCCGTGCGCAACACCGTGGCCCACGACGGCCAGTTGCGCGTGGCCGTGCAACATGGCCATGTGCGCGTGGCGGGCGCAGGACAAGATCTGGTCGACCTGCGGGCCGGCCAGGGCGTCAGCAGCGATGCCGGCGGCCGCCTGTCTGAAGTCGCCAGCCTGGCCCCAGGCAGCGTGGCGTCGTGGCGCAACGGCCGTGTCACCTTCGACAATGTGCCGCTGGGCGCGGCGCTGGCCGAGTTCGAACGCTATGGCGACACGGGCCTGGCCGTGCGCGATCCCGCCGTGGCCAGGCTGCGCATCGGCGGCAGCTTCAGCCTGACCCAGCTCGACCGCTTCGCCGCGGCCTTGCCGCAGCTGCTGCCCGTCCACGTCGTACGCGATGGTGCCGTCAGCGAGATCCGCATGGCGGCAACAATGCCGGCGCAAGCCCCTGCGATGCGACCGCCTGAAAAATAAATGCAAATAGTTCGCATTCGCAGGTGGGGATTTGGCGCACTGCCGCGTCTACCAAGTTAATCGACAACAAATTAACCTGGAGAAATGCAACATGTGGTCCCCCCGCCTCAATCTGACACCCGCTCCCCTCGCCCTGGCCGCCATGCTGGCCCTGGGCAGCATCCCCCTGGCACAGGCGCAAACTGCGCCCACCGTCAAGCTGGCCATCGCCGCCCAGCCGCTGGGGCAAGCCCTGAATGAACTGGCACGGCAAGCCAATCTGCAACTGCTGTTCGCGCCCGAACTGGTGGCCGGCAAAACGGCGCCGGCCGTCAGCGGCACGCTGAGCGTGGCCGACAGCCTGGAGCGCTTGCTGGCCGGCAGCGGCTTGACCGCCAGCATCGACGGCAACAGCGTCATCATCCGCCCGGCGCCCGCCGCCACGGGCAAGGTGGCGACCCTGGCGGAAATCACCGTCAGCGCGCGCCAGGAGGCGACGACGGATACCGAGCTGACCAAGTCGTATGCGGCGCAGGCGGTGAGTATCGGCAAGGGCCGGCAAAGCCTGCGCGAGATTCCCCAGTCCGTCTCCGTGCTGACGCGCCAGCAATTGAACGACCAGAATTTGCTGAGCCTGGACGATGCCATGCGCGGCGTGACGGGCATCACCGTCGAAGCGAGCAGCACGGGCGGCAACCACGGCAATTTTTACTCGCGCGGCTATGCGCTCGATGCGGTGCAGGTCGATGGCGTGATGACGCCGGCCAGCACGGGCAATGACCTGTCGGCCGGCTTCGGCCTGGCCATTTATGACCGCGTGGAAGTGCTGCGCGGCCCGGCCGGCCTGTTCCAGGGCGCGGGCGACCCGGGCGGCACCATCAACCTGGTGCGCAAGCGGGCGCGCGACACCTACACCGCCAGCGGCGTGCTCAGCGCAGGTTCCTGGGACCGCTACTATGCGGAAGCGGACGTCACGGGACCCCTGAGCGCGGACGGCAAGGTGCGCGGCCGCCTGGTGGCAGCCTATGAACACCGGCGCTCCTTCGTCGACCACGTGTATGCGGAAAAACCGCTGCTGTACGGTACCGTTGCCGTCGACGTGGCGCCGGGCACCGTGCTGACGGGCGGCGTCACCAGGCAGGAATACAAGGGCCGTCCCGCCTTCGGCTTGCCCGCGTATGAAGACGGGCGCCTGCTCGATGTGCCCCGTTCGACCTACCTGGACCCCGCCTGGAACCACATCACGGAAAAGGTCACGGAATACTTTGCCGAGCTTGACCATAAACTGGATAACGGCGGCCAGTTCAAGGTGACGGCCCTGTACCGCGAGCAGGATGAGCCATCGCGCAACTTCGGCTGGTCCGACTGCTCGGCAGACCCCGTCACGGGCGACAGCTGCCTGATCAGCTGGAACTACCGCAGCCACTGGAAGACGCAGGGACTCGATGCCTGGCTGGCCACACCGTTCCAGGCGTTTGGCCGCAGCCATGACCTGATCGTGGGCGCCGACTATCGCCAGGTGCACAAGAATTTCCAGTATGGCGGCGGTGACAATGCGCCGATCAACATCTTCCATCCGGATAACAATATCGCCCGGCCCAGCTACACCTTTTCCAACGGCAATGACAACCGCACCAAGCAATTCGGTCTGTACGCGCGCACCCGCCTGCAAGCCACCGAGCGTCTGGCCGTCAACCTGGGCGGGCGCCTGACGCACTGGGACAACCATACCGTCAACCGCAATGCCTATTTCAACCAGTTCACCGATGTCAGCAACACCATCAATGCGAAATTCACGCCGTACGCGGGCCTGGTCTATGAACTCGACAAGCAGGTGTCGGCCTACGCCAGCTACACGCGCATCTTCTCGCCCCAGAGCACCACGGACGCTGCCGGCCAGACCCTGAAACCGCGCACGGGCCAGCAATTCGAACTGGGCCTGAAGGCGGAGCTGTTCGACAAGAACGTCAATGCGCATGCGGCCCTGTTCCGCATGGAAGATGAAAACCGCGTCATGCCCGATCCGGCCAATCCGCTGTTTTCCATCGGCGCCGGCAAGATGCGCAGCCAGGGCATGGAAGCCGAACTGAGCGGCAGCCCCCTGCCGGGCTGGAACATCACGAGCGGCTATTCCTACACCAGCACGCGCACCCTCGAAGGCAGCGACGACCAGAAGGCCCAGCTGTACACCTTCATCGCGCCGCGCCACAATGTCAGCCTGTGGACCAATTACCGGCTGGCCGGCGCGCTCGATAAAATCAGCGTGGGCGGCGGCTTGCGCAGCGTCAGCAGCATGTACCGCCTGAACGGCCCCGTGAAATTCGCGCAGGGGCCCGTCACCACGGTGGGCTTGCAGGCGGGCTACCGCCTCAGTCCCAAGCTGGAGCTGTCGCTGACGGTGAACAACCTGTTCGACAAGAAATACTACACGCGCGTGTGGGCCGCCTACGGTTCCAACTTCTACGGCGAGCCACGCAATGCCATGCTGACCCTGCGCGGCCAGCTGTAACGCTTGTCCCCGGGACGGCCGCCGCCAGCAATGGGGCGGCCGTGCTCGTTTACAACATCGCACTCTTGCATGTCTCGCAACCCCACACTATAATAAGAATAGTTCTCATTCACATTTACGACTCCCACCGGAGCCTGCACACAGTCGCCTGACTGATGCGCGGCTGGATGACAGACTGCGCCAGCCAGGCACCACCGCCAAGCAAGCCTCCCATACCAACAACGCCAGCCGCTCGACGGTGGGCACACGAGAAGAAGGATGTTTCATGGCGCGAGCACGTTCGCTGGCCGGTATCGCTACCGGCCCGTTTTCCCCACAGGTTCCCCACGTTGCCCTGCGTCCGCTGGCCATCGCCGTACATTCCGCATTGCTGACGGCAGCACTGGGCGCCGGCGCGGCCCTGGCTGCCGAGGCGCCGGCCAAGCCCGATGAAGCCACCTTGAGCGAGATCAAGGTAGTGGGCCAGCAAGACAAGGCATCGACCGAGCATACGGGTTCCTACACGACAAAGCAGATGGCCACGGCCACGCGCATGGGCCTGTCGATTCGCGAAACGCCGCAATCGATCTCGGTCGTGACGCGCCAGCGCATGGACGACATGGGCTTGAACAGCCTGGCCGAGGTGCTGGTGCAGTCGACAGGCGTGACGGTGCAGGAAAACGACAGCGAACGCACGAACTTTTCGGCGCGCGGCTTTTCCATCGGCAATTACCAGATCGATGGCGTGGCCGTCAATTCGGGCGCCAATGCGCTGTTCGACACGGCCATCTACGACCGCATCGAAATCGTGCGCGGCGCCACGGGCCTGGTCAGCGGCAATGGCGATCCGTCGGCTACCATCAACATGCTGCACAAACGCCCCGGCAAGGAGTTCGCCGCCTCGGCTGGCCTGACCGTGGGTTCCTGGAGCAAGGTCCGTCTGGAAGGCGACATCAGCTCGCCATTGAATGCGGACGGCAGCATCCGCGGGCGCGTCGTCGTCGCGGGCCAGAACCGCCATTCCTATATGGACCTGTACAAGGAGCGCAAGCTGGTGGGCGCAGTCATCGTCGAGGCGGACCTGACGCCGGCCACCCTGCTGACGGCCGGCATCGACTACCAGAAAAACACACCGAAAGGCACAAGCTGGGGTACCACGCCCCTGTTCTTCTCGGACGGCACGCCGGCCAACATGCCGCGCTCGTTCAACATGGCCGCCAAGTGGAGCAGTTGGGAGCGCGAATTCGAAAACAAGTACGTCTACCTCGAACACCGCTTCGCCAACGACTGGAAGATCAAGGCTGCCTACGGGCGCCTCGACAGCTCTTCGAACGGCAAGCTGTTCTACGGCGGCAGCGGCTATCCGAAACGCGATGGCAGCGGCCTGGAAGTCTGGAGCGGCGCCTTCCCCTACGATGAAAAGCAGGACAACTTCGACCTGGCGGCCAACGGCACCTTCCCCCTGTTCGGCCGCCAGCACGATCTGGTCATGGGCGTGAATGGCTGGAAGCGCACGGGCACGACGAATGAAACCTTGCTGCCCGATCCGCTGCCGTTCGCCACCACCATCCCCGACTTCCGCAACTGGACGGGCGACGTGCCCGAACCCAGCCTGACGCGCACGGGTGCGCGCGACGTCGCCACCACCAAACAGTCGGGTGCCTTCATCGCCACGCGCATCAATGTCACGGACAGCTTCAAGGTGCTGGCCGGCGCACGCGTCTCCAGGTGGGAAACGTATAACGACCGCTACGACACCCAGGGCAATTTTGTGAAGCGCAGCTCCGCCTACAAAACGGACGATGTCGTCACGCCCTACGCGGGCCTGGTGCTCGACGTCAGCAAGAGTACCTCGCTGTACGCCAGCTACACGGACCTGTTCAAGCCGCAAAACCTGAAGGACAAGAACAACGCTTTCCTCGACCCGATCACGGGCAGCAATGTGGAAGCGGGCGTGAAGAGCGAATTCTTCAACGGCGCAGTGAATGCCTCGTTCGCCGTGTATGAAGCCAAGCAGGACAACTTGGGCGAAGAAGACAAATCGGTGCCGTTGACTTTCGTGCTGCCGGACGGCAGCCGTCCCTATATCTCGACGGGCAAGGGCACGAAAAGCAAGGGCTACGAGGCGGAAGTGTCGGGTAGCCCCTTGAGCGGCTGGCAGCTGTTCGCCGGCTACACGCACAGCAAATCCAGGACGGGCAAGGGCGTGGTGACCAACACCATCCAGCCGACCAACATGCTGCGCGTCTCGACCACCTACCGCCTGCCGGGCGAGCTGCAAAACCTCACCATCGGCGGCGGCTTGAACTGGCAAAACGAAATCTGGACGATGGCCACCCTGCCGAACAAAAGCAAGATCCGGGTCAGCCAGGGCAGTTACGTGCTGGCCAACCTGATGGCGCGCTACCAGATCAGCCCGAAACTGTCGGCCAGCCTGAATGTCAACAACCTGTTCGACAAGACGTATTTCCGCCGCGTGGGTTTCTATAACGGCGGCTATTACGGCGAACCGCGCAACGTGGCGCTGAACTTGCGCTACCAGTACTGATGCATCGCAGGCCGCTGTCCCCCCCAGGAGCGCGGCCGATTTTCCATTTCACATAACAAGATAAGGGATACACCATGCACATCACTTCCATCGCGCGCCTCGGCGTCCTCGCCACCGCCCTGCTGGGCGCAGCCCTCGCTTCCGGCGCGGCCAGCGCGCACCAGATCTGGCTGCAGCAGGACGGCAAGGCAGCCAGCGTGTATTTCGGCGAGTTCGGCGACAACCTGCGCGAAGCGTCGCCCGGCCTGCTGGACAAGTTCAGCATCAGGAACGTGACGTGGATCTCGGCCAAGGGCACGCAGCCGCTGCAGGCAAGCAAGACGGCTGGCGCGTTCGTCCTGAATGGCACGGTGGGCGCCGGCGAAAGTATCATCGTCGAGGAAGACAACTACCCGTCGTGGGAAGAAAAGAAGGATGGCAAGAGCACGCGCACCGTGTGGATTCCCGCCGCGCGCCTGATCGCCGACAGCAAGACGCAAACGCCCGCGCTGACCCTGGACCTGGTGCCGACCGGCCAACCGGGCCAGTTCCAGGTCAGCTACCAGGGCAAGCCGCTGGCGCAAGCCAAGGTCAGCGCCGTGGTGCAATCGGGCTGGGGCAAGGAAGCGTGGAGCGATGCGCAAGGCCTGGTCAGCTTCCCGCTGCCATGGAAGGGCACCTATGTACTGGAAGTGCAGCACACGGACAAGACGGCCGGCCAGCGCGGCACACAAGCCTATGACAAGGCCATGTTCGTGACCACCCTGAGCCTGCTGCAGCCGCACGGCGTGACGCCGCTGCCGGCCGGCCCGGCCCAGCCACCGAGCAAGGATCACGACTGACAATGCAAGCGCCAGCCCATACTGAAACCCCTGAAAAAATCGCGCGCCTGCGGCTTTCCGCCGGCGCCGTGTACCGTCTCGGCGTGGCTTCGCGCAGCATGGCGGCCATCGTTGGAGGCTACGTGCTGGCCGCGCTGGTCACCATGCTGTTGTCGGTGAGCCTGCCCATGGCCCGTTCCGAAGCCGTCATGACAGCCACCCTGCTGTCGTTTGCCATCTACACCTGCGCCGTGATGTGGGTCTTCGCCACGCGCAGCGCCCTGCGCGCCTGGCTGGGCCTGTTGATTCCCGCCGCCGTCATCGCCGCCATCCTGCAATGGATGGACGCACTATCCTGGAGTCTCGCATGAAAGAAGGTTTCCGCCAGTCGATGGCATGGCTGCACACCTGGTCCGGCCTGCTCGTCTGCTGGATTTTGCTGCTGGTGTTTTGCGCCGGCACGGCCAGCTACTACCGCAATGAAATCACCCTGTGGATGCAGCCCGAATTGCACGGCGCCGCCGCCAGCCAGGTAAGCACCGAGGAAGCGGCCAAGGTCGCGCAAAAAGCGATGCAGGAGCGCGCCACGGGCGCCACACGCTGGTTCATCAGCCTGCCCGGCGAGCGCAATCCCGCCACGCAGCTGGGCTGGAGCAAGCCATCGCAACCCGGCGAAAAGAAACGCGGACGGCGCGGCAATTTTCATAGCGAAAAAGCCGACCCGGCCACGGGCGAGGTGCTGTCGAAGCCACGCGAGACGCGGGGCGGCGAATTCCTCTATCGCCTGCATTTCGACCTGCACTACATGTCGGCCATCTGGGGCCGCTGGATCGTGGGTTTCTGCGCCATGTTCATGTTCGTCTCCATCATCAGCGGCATCGTCACGCACAAGCGCATCTTCAAGGACCTGTTTACCTTCCGGCCGAAAAAGGGCCAGCGCTCGTGGCTCGACGCGCATAACGTGACGGCCGTGCTGGCCCTGCCCTACCACATCATGATCACCTACACGGGCCTGGTCACCCTGATGTTCCTGTACATGCCGTCCGGCGCCACGGCCGCCTACAAGGGCGACCAGGACGCCTTCTTCGCAGAAGCCTTTCCGGGCCGCTCGGGCGACAGCAAGCCGGCCGGCGTGGCCGCGCCGCTGACGCTGCTGGCACCGCTCGTGCGCCAGGCGGAACAGCACTGGGGCGGCAAGGTCGAGCGCATCTCCGTCAACCACCCGGGCGACGCCAACGCCACCATTTCGCTGACGCGCGCCGGCGGACGCGACATGTCGTCGAAGCAGCCGTCGATGGAATTCGATGGCGTCACCGGCAAGCTGCTGTCGGCCGATGGCGACGCGCAGCCCGGCGCCGCCGCCACGCACGGCGTGATGGTCGGACTGCACGTCGCGCATTTCGGCGGGCCGCTGCTGCGCGCGCTGTTCTTCCTCTCCGGCCTGGCCGGCTGCGCCATGGTCGCCACGGGCGCCCTGCTGTGGGCAGTCAAGACGCGCCAGAAGCAAGCCAAGGCGCTGGCCGCCGGCAAGCGCGCCAGCTTCGGCCTGCGCCTGGTCGAAGCGCTCAACATCGGCGCCATCGCCGGCATCCCGATCGCCTTCGGCGCCTACTTCTGGGCCAACCGCCTGCTGCCGGTGGCGATGGAAGAGCGCTCGAAGGAAGAAATCGCCTGCTTCTTCGGCGCCTGGGCCCTGGCCGCCATCATCGCCCAGCTGCGCCCCTCGCGCGCCATGTGGCGCATGCAGCTGGCCGTGGGCGCCTTCCTGCTGGCATCGCTGCCCGTGCTGAACGTCTTCACCACCAATTCGCACCTGGGCGTGACCCTGTTCCTGGGCCGCGGCCCCATGGCGGTGGCCGCCTTCGACCTGGTGGTGCTGGTGCTGGGCCTGAGCCTCGCGTATGCGGCGTTCAAGTTAAAACCGCTGCCCGTGAAGGCGGCCAAAACCACACCCGCCGCCAAGCCGGCAACAACGATGGAGGCCGCGTGATGGAGCTGCTGGCCAATTTCCTCGTCTTTGCCCTGTGCTATGCGGGCCTGTCCTCGCTGTGCCTGGCCATGGACCGCCACTACGCCGACCTGCACGGACGCGGCGCAGAACCACCCGCGCCGCTGCGCCGCCGCCTGCAGTGGTCCGGCTGGCTGGCGCTGGCGGCCGCCCTGGCCTGGGCCATGCACATCGCCGGCGGCGGCTATGGCCTGGTCCACTGGGTCGGCAGCCTTACGGGCTGCGGCTTGCTGCTGATCTGGCTGCTGCCCTACGCGCCGCACCAGGCCATGCGCCTGGCGCGCATCATCGGCGGCGCGGCCGTGCTGGCCGCCGTCGCGCTGGCAGTGCTGTAACCATCGTGGCCATGCCGGACAGTCCGTTTGCGCCCTCGCTCCTGCCGCCCACGCAACTGGAAAGCCATTACCGCGCACACCACGGCTGGCTGGTGCACTGGCTGCAGCGGCGCCTGGGCAATGCTTTTGATGCGGCCGACCTGATGCAGGACACTTTCCTCCGCCTGCTGGCCGGTGCCCCCGCACAGCCGCAAACGCCAGCCCTGCGCGCGCCGAAGGCTTACCTGGCCACCGTCGCCAAGCATTTGCTGATCAATCATTTACGGCGCCAGTCGCTGGAACGCGCCTGGGCCGATGCGCTGGCCGCGCAGCCAGAGCAGTACCAGTCCTCCGTCGAGCAGCGCGCGCAAATCCTGCAGGCGCTGCAAGCGCTCGATGCCATGCTCGATGGCTTGAAACCGAAGGTGCGCGCCGTCTTCATCCTGGCGCAGATCGAAGGCTATACGTACGCGGAAATCGCCGCGCAGCTGGGCATCGGCGAACGCTCCGTGAAACGCTACATGGCCGAGGCGCTGACCGAATGCGTGCTGCAGGCGCCGGACTGGGCGGCATGAGCAGCGCCGCTCCCCTGTCTCCCCCGCTGTCGCGCAAGGTGGCGCGTCAGGCCGTCGAATGGTATTTATTGGAGCAATCTGGCCAGGCCACGCGTGAGGACCTGGCGGCGTCGGCGCAATGGCGCGCGCGCGACCCGGAACATGCGCGCGCCTGGAACAAGGTGCAACTGGTCGGCCAAACGGCCAGCCTGCTGCCGCCGGAGCTGGCGGCGCCCGTGCTGCGCCGGCCGCAGCGCCGCGTGGCCGTGCAGGTACTGCTGGCGCTGATGGCGGCGCCCGCCGCCTGGCTGCTGGTACGCCACGAGATGCTGGCCGACTACCGCAGCGGCGTGGGCGAACGGCGCGAGGTGTCCTTGCCCGATGGCGGCACCCTGGTGCTCAACACGGACAGCGCCGTCGACCTGGCGTATGGCGCCGACGAACGCCGGCTGACGCTGCGCCGCGGCGAAGTACTGATACAGACGCGCCCCGACCACGCGGGCAGCCGCCCCTTCATCGTCGCCACCTGCCATGGCCGCATCCGCGCGCTGGGCACGCGCTTCAGCGTACGCGTCGACGACGACAGCTGCCGCGTGACAGTGCTCGAACACGCGGTGGAAATCACGCCGCGCGCGCCCTCGGCCACCGTGCGCACGCTCATGGCGGGACAACAAAGCCGCTTCGACGCCAGCCACGCCGGCCTGCCCGCGCCGGCGCAGCCGCAAGCCGATGCATGGGCGCGCGGCATGCTGGCGGCGCAGGACATGCGCCTCGATGCGTTCGCCTTTGAGCTGTCACGCTACCGCCCCGGCCTGCTGCGCGTGGAACCGCAGGTGGCGGGCTTGCGTCTGTCGGGCGCCTTCCAGCTCGACGACACGGACGCCGTGCTGGAAAGCCTGGCGCGCATGCTGCCCGTCGATGTGCTGTACCGTACCCCGTACTGGGTCACCCTCGCGGCGCGCAAAAAATAGTTTATAAAAGTTGGCCCTTTTTTTCAGCATGGCCTGTCCTGTGGGTATTGCAACGACATTTTGCAACGATATCTTCAACGACACTCCACCGGAAAGGCCAGACCATGCACCCACCCCGTTTGACTCCCCTCGCGCGCGCCATCGGCAGCGCCGTGATCCTGCTGTCGCTGGCGCAGGCGCCGGCCATGGCGGCAGCTTCCGCCACCGCCCCAGCCAGCACGCAAATCAGTTTCAGCGTGCCGCCGGGCGAGCTGTCCGCCGCCATCGCCAGCTTTGCCATCGAGGCAAAAGTGAGCGTGGGTGCGGCGGCCGAACTGCTGCAAGGCGTGCGCACGCCAGGCCTGAGCGGCAGCTACACGGTGCCGCAGGCACTGGCCCGCCTGCTGGCCGGCACGGGCCTCGATGCGCTGCCCAGCGGAGAGCGCAGCTACGTGCTGCGTAAATCGGGCGCAGCATCGACCGCCGCGCCGATTGCCGCCACCCTGGATGAAGTCGCCGTCAACTCGAGCGCCCTGCGCGACGGCACCACGGAAGGCAAGCGCGGCTACGCGGGGCTGACCAGCGCCACGCGTTTGAACCTGTCGCTGCGCGAAACGCCGCAGGCGGTCAGCGTCATCACGCGCCAGCAGATCGACGACCAGGGTTTGCGTACCTTGCAGGATGTGCTGCTGCAGGCGCCCGGCATCACGGTCGACCATTCATCGAGCACGCGCGAATACGACCAGGTGTTTTCACGGGGATTTGAAGTGACGTCGTACATGTTCGACGGCATCCCGACCAGCAAGAACCTGGAAGCGCGCACCTACGACATGGCCATCTACGACAGGGTCGAAATCATCCGCGGCGCGACGGGCCTGATCAGCGGCACGGGCAGCCCGTCGGCGGCCGTCAACCTGGTGCGCAAGCGCCCGGGCCGCGGCTTTGCTGCCACGGCCGGCGCGCAACTGGGATCATGGGACCGCTACCGCATCGAAGGCGATGTCTCGACGCCCTTGACGGCGGACGGCAAGGTGCGCGCGCGCATCGTCGCCGCGCACGAAGACCAGCGCTCGTTCATCGACCGCTACCAGCAAAAAAAAGACGTGCTGTACGCCATCGTCGAAACGGATCTGACGCCATCGACGGTGCTCAGCGCCGGCATCAACTCCCAGAAGGAAAAGCTCAAAGGTGCAGGGCGCGACTTCCCCATGTTTTATGCCGACGGCTCGCAGACGCGCTTCCCCCGCTCGATGAACGGCACGGCCGCGTGGAGCACGTACGAGCGCGAACAGAGCATGCTGTTCGCCACGCTCGACCACTATTTCGAGAACGACTGGATCGCCAAGCTGGCCGTCAGCCGCAGCAGCAACCAGTACGACGCCTTGCAGGGCTTTTCCGGCAATGGCTACCCTGACCGCGTGACGGGCGGCGGCATGCGGCTGTGGCTGGCCAACTGGCACAGCAAGCCGCAACAGACCTCGCTCGACGCGTACGTCAGCGGCCCGTTCCAGGCCTTTGGCCGCCAGCATGAACTGGTGCTGGGCGTGAGCGCCTCGGAACTCAAGACGAACAGCCCCATCTATCCGGGCTGGCGCCTCGATGGCTATGACTACACGGTGCCCGATATCCACGCCTGGAATGGCGATATGCCGGTGCCCGACTACAGCGGCACGCGCCTGGGCAGTTCGTACGACAAGGAACGGGAGAGCGGCCTGTATTCGACCCTGCGCCTGCGCCCGACGGATGCGCTGTCGGTGATTATTGGCGCGCGCCTGTCGTACTGGAAGCGCGACATCCGCAGCGACTATGTCAATGACACGGACCTGTACGACGCGATGCGTGAAAACGGCAAGATCACGCCATATGCGGGCCTCGTCTACGACCTGGGCCGGCACTGGTCGGCCTACGCCAGCTACACCAGCATCTTCACGCCGCAAAGCCAGCGCGACGTCAACAGCCGCTTCCTGGCGCCGCTCGAAGGCAAGAACTATGAAGTGGGCGCCAAGGGCGAATTCTTCGGCGGCAAGCTCACCACCAGCGCCGCCCTCTTCCATCTGAAGCAGGAAAACCTGGCGGAAGCCGATCCGGGCAATGTCTGGATCATCGGCACGGGCGGCGGTTCCTACGCCTACCACACGGTCAAGGGCGCCACCACGCGCGGCGTCGAAGCGGAAGTCTCGGGCCAGCTGCGCCCCAACTGGCAACTGACGGCCAGCTATGCCTACAGCCGCATCCGCAATGCCGCCGGCGAACGCATCCAGACCAACCAGCCGCAAGCCATGGCCAAGCTGTGGAGCACCTGGCGCCTGGCGCAAGGCGTACCGGGCCTGGTGCTGGGCGGCGGCGTGAACTGGCAGAGCAATATCTACATGGATGACCGCGGGCCGAACGGCGAACGCTTCACGCAGAAGGCGTATGCGGTGGCGGGACTGATGGCGCAGTATCAGCTCAGTGCGCAGTTGCTGGCGACCCTGAACGTCAACAATGTCTTCGACAAACGCTACTACTCGACGGGCATGGGCGGCTACTACGGCGATCCGCGCAACGCCATGCTGTCGCTGCGCTATCAGTTTTGAATGACTGCACTACTTTTGAGCAGTACCTCGATGCCCTCGGGCGCCATGGCGCGCCCCAGGCAGTAGCCAAATGCCTCGTCGCAGCCCATCTCGGCGAGCAGTTCCAGCTGCGCGCCGCTTTCCACGCCGCCGGCAATGGTGCGCAGTCCGAGCGTGCGCGCCATCGCCACGATGGCGCGCACCATGGCGCCGTCGCCACCGGGCTTGCCCAGGTCGTCGACGAAGCACTTTTCGATCTTCACGGCATCCGTGGGAAAGCGTTTCAGGTAAGTGAGCGACGCGTCGCCCGTGCCGAAATCGCTGATGGCAATCGCCATGCCCAGCTGACGGAACTGGCGCAGTATCAGTTCGCAGTTCTGGTTGCTGTCGATCAGGATGCCGGCGGCGATTTCCAGCTCGATGCAGTGCCCCGGCACGCCGGCCGCCTCCAGCGCGGCGGCGAAATTGCGCGCGATATCGCGCTGGTAGAACTGGCGCGCCGACAGGCTGACGGACACCGTCAGCATCTGCCCCTGCGCGATCCAGCTGCGTGCCTGTTCCACCGCCGTGGCCAGCACCCAGGCCCCCACCGGCAGGATCAAGGCGCTTTCTTCCAGCACCGGCAAAAAATCGAGCGGCATCATCAGTCCCAGTTCCGGGTGCTTCCAGCGCAGCAGCGCCTTCACGCCCGTGATCGTACGCGTCTTCAGGTCCATGCGCGGCTGGTAGAACAGGGCGAATTCGTTGCGTTCGAGCGCATGGCGCAGGGCCGTCTCGAGGATGGTGCGCGAATACGACTGCGTCTGCATGCGCGGCGCGTAGCGCAGGCAGGTACCTGGCGCGTGGCGCTTGGCCGCATACATGGCCAGGTCGGCCTTTTCGATCAGTGCATTGACGTCGTCGTCATCGTCCGGGTACAGGGCCACGCCCACGCTGGCCGCCACCGACAGGCTGTATTCGCCGATGACGAAGGGCGCGGCGATGGCGGCGACGATCTTTTCGGCCACCCGCTCGGCATCGTGCGCCGTGCGCAGTTCCGTCAGCAGGATGATGAATTCATCGCCGCCCTGGCGCGCCACCGTGTCGACCTTGCGCACGCACTGCTGCACCCGGCGCGCGAACTCCGTCAGCACCTGGTCGCCCACGTCGTGTCCCAGGCTGTCGTTGATGGACTTGAAGCGGTCGATATCGACGAACAGCACGGCCAGCAAAGCCTGGTGACGGCGCGCGTAGGCGATGCCGTGCTCGAAGCGGATCTGGAAATGCAGCCGGTTCGGCAGCCCCGTCAAGCCGTCGTGATGGGCGATGAATTCCATCTGCTGCTCTGCGCGCCGGCGCGCCGACACATCGTGCAGCAGCAGCACCGCGCCCCCCTGCGCCAGCGGCGCGCAGCTGTACTGCACGTCGATGCGCTTGCCATCGAGATGGCGCAGCAGCACGGCGCCGCGCGCCACTTCCAGCACTTCCTGCCGTGCCACGCAATCGCGCACCTGGCGCGCCGCATCGACGGGCGCGCCGTCATGGAACAGCGGCAGCAGTTCGGTCACAGGCTGGCCCTGGCCATCGTCGCCCAGCCGGCCGCCCATGGCGCTGGCGCGGGGATTGAGGTACTGCACCACGCCATCGTGGTCGGTGCCGATGACGGCTGCCGGCAGCGCGTGCAGCAGCGCCAGCGCATTTGCCATGCGCTGCGCCTGCGCCGCCTGCAGCACCAAGCCCGTCGCATGGCGCATGCGCCACATGCGCGCCGCCTGCCACTGGCAGGCCAGCAGCACAGCGAGCACCACGGCCAGGGTCAGGCACAGCGCCAGCAGCAGCGCCGTCATGCATCACCCGGCAGGCGGAAAGTGAAGAACATGGTTTTCCTTTGCAACGCGCGCCATGCGGCCGGGCGCAGATCCATGCGGAAAGGAAATAGTATAAGAATTTCGGCGCGATATTTGCCTGATCGGACGCCGCTTGACTGGCATCAAGCGGCGCGGGGCGGGCCGGCGTCAGGTCAGCGACAGTCTCCGGGCCGGCGCGGCCACGCCGGGAACGGCATGCAGTTTGAAGATACTGACGGCGTCGGCCAGGCTGGCCGCCTGCTGCTGCAGCGCGTCCGCGGCGGCGGCGGCCTGCTCCACCAGGGCCGCATTCTGCTGCGTCACGCCATCCATCTGGCTGATGGCGATGCTGATCTGCTCGATGCCATCGCGCTGCTCCACGCTGGCTACGGCGATCTCGCCGATGATGGCGTTCACGCGCTGCACGCTGCTGACCACATCGTCCATCGTGCGCCCCGCCTGGCCAGCCAGCACGCTGCCCTCTTCCACCGTGCGCACGGATTCGCCGATCAGCTGCTTGATTTCCATGGCCGCCGAGGCCGACCTGTGCGCCAGGCTGCGCACTTCGGTGGCCACGACGGCAAAGCCGCGTCCCTGCTCGCCCGCGCGTGCCGCCTCCACGGCCGCATTCAGGGCCAGGATATTCGTCTGGAAGGCGATGCCGTCGATGACGGCGATGATGTCGACGATGCGCTTCGACGAGGCATTGATATGGCTCATGGTCTGCACCACCTGCGCCACTGCCTCCCCGCCGCGCTGCGCCACGTCGGACGCGCCGCCGGCCAGCTGGCGCGCCTGGTCCGCGTTGTCGTTATTCTGCCGTACGGTGGAGGTCAGCTCGATCATCGCGGCGGCCGTTTCTTCCAGCGAGCTGGCCTGCTCCTCCGTGCGCGAAGACAGGTCCATATTACCGTTGGCAATTTCGACCGACGCCGTGGCGATGGCGTCCGTACCGGCGCGTACCCGTCCCACGATGTCGGCCAGGTTGCCGCTCATCGCCTTCAAGGCACGCAGCAGGTCGCCGATTTCATCGCGGCTGCTGTTGGCCACCACGGCGCGCAAGTCGCCGGCCGCCACTTGCTGGGCGATGCCGACGGCCGCGCCCAGCGGCACCGTGATACTGCGGATCAGCCACCACACGGTGATTGACCCGACGACCAGGGTCACCAGCACGGTGGCCAGCATGGCGATGCTGGCGCTGCGGTGCGCGGTGGCGTCCTGCTCCTTCATCTGCGCCATCAGGCTGTGCGACTGCTTGCCGATCGTGGCGACGATGGCGTCGATCTGGCGCGTCGGTTCGCGGTCCATGCCCTTGACCAGCGCATCGACCGTGTGGGCGCTATCGGCACGCGCGCCGTCATACTGCTGCAGCGCCGCCAGGTAGCTCACGCCCAGCGCGTCGTGCGCCTGCAGCGCTTGCGCCACGGGCGCCGTATCGAGTTTCAACGCGGCCATCATGGCCTGCAAGCCGGCCAACTCTTTGCGCGTCTGCGCGCCGCTGGCGACAAACGCTTCGCGGTAGCGCCGGAAGGCGGCCGCATCGCCGCCGCGCAGCAGGATGTTTTTCCATTCCTGCACCTGGATCTTGAATTCCACCTGCGCGCTGCGCGCCGCGTCGACCGCTTCCGTCAGGGCCACGGAGCGCTGCATGGCCTCCGCGCTGCGTGCGCTGGCCGCATCGAGCGCACTCCAGCCGCGCAGGCCAACGAACACCAGCGCAAGGAAGAAGAAGGCGCCCAACAGACCCAGGCGGATGGAGATTTTCAGATTTGCGAGTTGCATGTGTTTCTCCCGGCAGCAAGAACAGGATGGCAACAAAAGCGCCACCAAAACTATCCAATTCCCACCAAATGAGGAAATCATGCCGCGCACCCCGTGAAAAACCAAGCAGCGCTTTCGCTAGAGAAACACTTTCAACACAGAAACAACAAATTACACCGGAAGGTTGACTGTCTGGCCATATTGCCGGGCTCACAGCATGGTCGGGCCGGCAATCTTGCCGGTCGCATCAGCGCGCCGCCGCGGCCGCGCCCGCGAACTCTTCACGCAGCAGCGGGTACAAACGCCGGTAGCGCGCCAGCCGCTCGTCCAGCATGGCGCAGGCTTGCGGCGCGATCGTTTCCTGCACGGGCGGGCGCGTGCACACCTGCGCGGGCGACAAGCCCGTCGCCGCCATCTGCGCCAGGCGCGCCGCACCGAGGGTGCCGCCAGCCACGCCATGGTCGTGCCGCAGCACGTTCAGGCCCGAAGCATTCGCGCACAGCTGGGCCCAGAAGCGGCTGCGCGAACCGCCACCGACGAACGACGCTTCTTCCAGCTGCGTGCCGGCGCTGCGCAGGGCCGCATTGCCGTCGGCCATGGCAAAGGCCACGCCTTCCATCACGCTGTAGGCCAGTTCGGCGCGCCCATGTTCCGTCGACAAGCCAAAAAACACGCCGCGCGCCGTGGCGTCGTTGTGCGGCGTGCGCTCGCCGCTCAGGTAGGGCAAGAAGATCGGCGCCGTGCGCGCTTCCACGCCTTCGGCCAGCGTCACCAACTCTGCGATGTCGGACGACTGCGTCAGCCGCGCCACCCAGCTGAGGCTGGACGCGGCGCTGAGGATCACGCTCATCTGGTGCCAGCGCCCGGGCAGGCAATGGCAGAAGGCGTGTACGCCCTGGCCCGGATTGGGCGCGAAGCCATCGCTGCCGGCGAACAGCACGCCGGAGGTGCCCAGCGACAGCAGGCCGGCACCCGCTTCCACCCCCCCCAGGCCCACGGCGGCGGCAGCATTGTCGCCCGCGCCGCCGGCCAGCAACACCGCATGCGCGATGCCCCATTCCTGGCACAGCGACGGGCGTATCTGCGCGGCGGCATGGCTGCCTTCGACCAGGCGCGGCATGTGTTCTCGCGAGAGGCTAGTGGCCGCCAGCATGCGCTCGGACCAGTCGCGTTTGGCCACGTCCAGCCACAGGGTGCCGGAGGCGTCGGACATGTCGGAGACGCAGTCGCCCGTCAGGCGCAGCGCCACGTAATCCTTGGGCAGCAAGACTTTACTGATGGCGCGAAACAGCGACGGCTCGTACTTTTGCAGCCACAGCAGCTTGGGCGCCGTGAAGCCGGGCATGGCCTGGTTGCCCGTGATGGCGCGCGACTCGGGCACCAGCGCTTCGAGTTCCACACACTCGGCAAAGGCGCGCGTATCGTTCCACAAAATGGCCGCGCGCAGCACGTGCTGCTGCTTGTCGAGCAGCGTGGCGCCATGCATCTGGCCCGACAGCGCGATGCCGCGCAAGCCGGAAAACGCCACCGGCTGGGCGCTGCGGATGGCCGCGATCACGTCCAGCGTGGCGTGCCACCAGTCCTCCGGGTTCTGCTCCGACCAGCCGGGATGGGGGCTCGACACGCGCAGGGTCACACCGCTGCTGGCGAGGATGGTTTGCGCGTCGTCGGTCAGGATGGCCTTGACTTCGGAAGTGCCGATATCGATACCGAGATAGGTCACGATGGTTCCATGTATAAAAGTGATTGAAGCCGGTCGTCAGGGGAAGGACTCGGGCATGTTCATGTGCAGGCAGGAGCGAAATTTCGACGGCGACATCTGCTTGTGGGCCAGGAACTGGCGGTTGAAATTGGACAGATTGTTAAAACCCGTGCGGTAGCAGATATCGGTGACCTTCATGTCGGTATTCATCAGCAGCTCGCAGGCCAACGCGATGCGCTCCTGGTTCACGTATTGGATAAAAGAGGTGCCCGTATGCTTGCGGAAGAAACGCGTGAACTTGAGCGTGTTCATCTCCGCCACGTCGGCCACGTCCTGCTCGCAAAAATCGAGCGTGATGTTCTGCTTGATATACGCCAGCACCAGGTTGATGGTCGACGACATGTAGCGCCCCGCCTGCGCCAGATAGGTGACGCTGGCCAGCGCACGGCGTTCGCGGCAGTCGCACAGCTCGCCGAACAGGCGCGCGAACAGTTCCACCCGGCGCGGCCCCTGTGCCGTCGTCAGCTCACACATCAGCGGTGCCAGGCGCAAGCCCAGCGCGTCGGGAAACTGCAAGCCCCTGCCCGCCTCGCCCAGCAGGGTTTTCAGGGGTGCCATTTCCGGGAACAGCAGCGCGCAGCGGTCGATGAAGTCGCCGGAAAACTGCAGCACCAGGTCGCGCGCGGGCAGGCTCACGCCTTCGGCCAGCTCGCTGACCCAGTTGTGCGGCAGGTTCGGTCCCGTCAGCACCAGGTTGCCCGGCGCGTAACTGCCGATATGGTCGCCAACAAAGAATTTGCCGGTCGAGGTGGTGATGATGTGCAGTTCGTACTCGGGATGGAAGTGCCATTTCGCCACCACATGCGGATAGCCGTGCGCCCACGCACGAAACGATTCGTGTATCGGTTTATGGATCAGTTCCAGGTCAGGCGTCACGGCAGTTCCTTACGCGGTCTCGTTGCCAGCTATTCTAACCACTTGCTTGAGCACTGAGCGCCAGGGCCAGCCCGCTGTCGGCGTCGAACAGATGCATGTGCTCCTCGTCGAAGGCCAGCGCCAAGTTCTGGCCCACCTGCGCCGTGCTGTTGGCCGCGTTCGCCGGCAGTAGCGCGGACAAGGTCAGGGCGCCGCACTGGAAGCTGATCAGCGCTTCGGCGCCCAGCAGCTCGACCAGGTCGATCGCGCACGCCAGGCCATGCGTGCCTGCCTGCTCCTGTGGCAGCGCCGCGCGCAAGTGATTCGGCCGCAGGCCGAAGACCACGCGCGCCCCTGCGGCCAGCGCGGCGAAGCGGTGGGAAATCAACGGCCAGCGGTAGCCGGCGCAGACGAGCACCGTTTGCCCGCCGTCTTTTTCGACGACGCCATCGATGAAGTTCATGGCAGGCGTGCCGATGAAGCCGGCCGCGAACAGGGTGCGCGGATGGTTGTACAACTGGGCCGGCGTGCCGATCTGCTCGATATGCCCGCCCTTCATCAGCACCACGCGGTCGGCCAAGGTCATCGCCTCGAGCTGGTCGTGCGTCACGTACAGGGTGGTGGTGCGCAGGCGGCGGTGCAAGCGCTTGATGTCGGCACGCAGCTGCGCGCGCAGCTTGGCGTCCAGGTTCGACAGCGGTTCGTCGAACAGGAATACCTGCGGCGTCTTGATCATGGCGCGCGCGATGGCCGTGCGCTGCTGCTGGCCTCCCGACATGGCGCGCGGCTTGCGATCGAGCAGGCTGTCCAGGCTAAGGATGGCCGCCACCTCGCGCACGCGGCGCTCGATCTCGTCGGCCGGCACCTTCAGGCGGCGCAGGCCGAAGGCGATATTGTCGTACACCGTCATGTGCGGATACAGCGCGTAATTCTGGAACACCATCGCCACATTGCGTTCGCGCGGCGGCAAGTCGTTGACGATGGCCCCGCCGATCAGCAACTCGCCGCCGCTGATGTCTTCCAGTCCCGCGATCATGCGCAGCAGGGTCGATTTGCCACAGCCCGATGGCCCCAGCAGGACGATGAATTCACCGTCGTCTATCTCCAGGTCGAACGGCTGCAGCACCGCCGTCTTGTGGTCGTAAGTCTTGTGCAGCTGCCTACAGGCGATGTTTGCCATGATTACTCTCCATCTTATTAGTACACCTATCAAAACCTGCTGCGCGTCGGTATAGGCGGCCTGCGATGCTCACCGTACCTTCGTACGGTTGCGCTTCTTAGCCACCTCTCCCTTCCGCTCGCTACGGTTTTTTTAGGTGTTGTTAATGACTGGTTCAGGCCAGTTCAATTTGTATCTTGACGTCGCGCGGGTAGCCCTTGGCTGCCTCCTCGAACGCCCGCACGCCGTCGGTGAAGTCGAAGGTACGCGAAATGAAGGGTTTCACGTCGATCTTTCCCGAGGCCAGCAGCGCGATGGCGCGCGGGAAGATGTTCGCGTAGCGGAACACTGACTCGATGCGCGCTTCCTTGGCCTGGATGGCGACGATATCGAAGGGCACCTTATCGGGCGGCATGCCGACCAGTACCAGGCAGCCGTTGGGGCACAGCAGGTCGACGATATCGTCGTAGGCGCGCATGCTGCCGCTGGCCTCGAAGACGATGTCGGCACCCCAGCCAGCCGTCAGTTCGCGCACCGTGTCCGCCAGGCTGGCCTGGCGCACGTCGACCGTGGTCACGGCAGGATTATCGGCAAACAGGGCCAGCTTTTCCGGTACCAGGTCGGCCAGGATCACGCGCGAGCAGCCGCCCGCCAGCGCCGCCAGGGCAGTCATCGCGCCGATGGTGCCGGCGCCGATCACCACCGCCATGTCGCCAGGCTTGATGGCCGCCTTCTTGGCCGCCTGCAGGCCGATGGCCAGCGGTTCGACGATGGCGCCTTCGCCGAAGCTGACGTTGTCGGGCAGCTTGAAGGTGAACGCGGCCGGGTGCACCACATACGGCGTGAGGCAGCCATGGATGGGCGGCGTGGCCCAAAAGCGCACGGCCGGGTCCAGGTTGTACAGACCGCGCATGGTGGCCGGCGAATCGAACTGCGGCACGCCCGGTTCCATGCAGACGCGGTCGCCCACTGTCAGGTGCGTCACCTCGTCTCCTACTTCGGCCACCACGCCGGAGGCCTCGTGGCCGAGCACCATCGGTGCTTCGACGGCGAAGGGGCCGATCTTGCCATGTTTGAAGTAGTGCACGTCGCTGCCGCAAATGCCCACGGTATGTATCTTGATTTTCACGTCGCGCGGGCCGACGACGAGCGGTACGTCGATGTCGCGCAAGGTGATAATTTCCGCCTGTTCCAGTACGAGTGCTTGCATGATGAGTCCTTTTATTTATGTTTGAGCATGGAGTTGAGCAGCCGTCCCAGGATGCCGACGAACAGCAGCGGCGGCAGCGCCAGCAGCACGGTGGAGGCGTTCACCACGCCCCACGGCACTTCCTGGCCCATCGACGTGAAGGCCGACGCCACCACGGGCAGGGTCATGCTTTTCGACGAGGTGAGCGCCAGCGCGATCATCAGTTCATTCCAGACCAGCACAAAGCTGAAGACGATGCCGCCCATCAGGGTCTTCGAGGCCACCGGCAGGGCCACGTGCCAGAACACCTGGTAAGGGCCGTAGCCGTCCAGCGCGGCAGCTTCCTCGATCTCCTTCGGAATGCGGGCAAACGCGGGAATCGACAGCCAGATGATGGTCGACAGGGTCACCAGCAGATACGTCACCACCATCGACAGGCGCGAGTCGTACAGGCCCAGGTCGATCCAGATCGAGATCAAGGGAATGGCGACGGCGACGGGCGGCAAAAAGCGCAAGGAGAGCAGGAAGAACTGGATATCCTTCTTGGCCGGGATCGGATAGCGGGCGATCGCATACGCGGCCGGCACGCCCAGCACGGCGCCCAGCAACACGGCCACGCCGACAATGGCCACGCTGTTGCCCAGCCCCGTCAGCACTTCGGGGCTGGCCAGCACCTGCCTGTAATTGGCCAGGGTCGGGCTGAAGAAAAAGCGCGGCACGGGCGTGACGATGTCCATCAACTCCTTGAAGGAATTGAGCACGGCCCACAGGATGGGAAACAGCGCCACCAGCACGATGGCAGTGGTAATGGCGGTGGTGGCGGCATGGTCCATGCCGCGCCGAACAGTCAGTTTTCCCATTTCGCGACCCGCTTCCAGAGTAAAGTGAAGATGACAGTCGTGGCCAGCATCATCAGCACGGCCATGCTGGACGCATACGACACCTTGCCCATCAGGCCGATGCCTTGCGCATATGCATACATGTCCAGGGTTTCAGTGGAGATGCCGGGGCCGCCCTTGGTCATCACGTAAATCAGGTCGAACGAGCGCAGCGACTCGACCATCTTGATGAACACCAGGCTCATGATGGGTACCTTCAGCATCGGCAGCGCGATGTAGGCATACACCTGGATCGTGCTGGCGTAATCGAGGCGTGCCGCTTCCAGCGGTTCGCCAGGCAGGGTTTCCAGCAGCTTCAGGATGACGGCGCCAAAGAACAGGCCCCACTGCCAGATATCGACCAGCGCCACCGCATACAGCGCCGTGGCCGGATCGGACAGCAGCGCCGTGCCGCCCAGGCCCACGCATTCGAGCAGCCAGTTCAAAATGCCCATCAGCGGCGAATACATGAACTTCCAGATGAAGGCGGCCGACACGCGCGGCAGCAGCACCGGCACGATCAGCAGCAGCGCGATGACGTCCCGCGTGCGGCCCTTGATTCTCTCGAACAGGAACACGGCCAGCAGCACGCCGACAATCAGCGAACCGGCCACGGTGACCACTTCCCAGATGGCCGACACCTGCACGGCATTGACGAAGCGGCGGTCGCCGAACAGGCGGATGAAATTGGCAAAACCGACGTAATCGCTGTCGCTGTAGCGCAGCACGCGGTTTTGCAGGGCCAGGTTGATGGCGGCGATGCTGGGCACCAGGCCCAGTACCAGCAGGACCAGCAGCGGCAGCGTCAGAAAGACGGCCGGCAGCCAGGTGTGACGTTTTTTACGGATGGAATGCGGCATGGTCATGGCTTTCAAACGAGAACGGACAAGCGCTGGCGTTACCCCAAAAGCAAGAGCTGGGGTCAGACCCGTCGGGTCTGATCCCTGGTTTTAGCCGGTGGAGTCGTTGGCGATATGGGCTTATTTACGCTTGCTGGCCCGTTGCATCACTTCCGTCGCGTACTCGTTGGCCTCGTCGAGCGCGCTCTGCACGTCGCCGCGCGTGCCCGTAAACACCTCTTCCAGCACGACGCCCAGGTTGTCGCCGATGTCCGGCCACTCGGGACTAGGCCAGATGGTGACGCGCGAGACGGGCGTGGTGTCCGTCAGGCCCGCCTGGATCTGCGGCTTGACGTGCTTGCGGAAATAGTCGCTGGCGATGGTGCTGCTGCGGTTGTAGTCGCTGAAGACATTGTCCTTCAGGCGCGCCTGTTCCTGCTCCTTGCCCGTGGCCCAGGCGATGAACTTGCCGGCCGCCTGGCGCGTGCACTCATCCTTCGCACCCGTGGCGGAGATGGCCAGGCCGTGGCCGTAGGCGGCCGATGCCAGCGGCGCGGGCGGGCGCACATACCCCACCTTGTCGACCACCGAGGATTTTTTCGGGTCTTCCATCCAGTCGGCAAATGGCGTCGACTCGATCATGAAGGCTACCTTGCCGGACCTGAACGCTTCGAGCGCATTGCTCCAGTCGTAGGTGGCGCCGCCCGGCGGCGAATACTTGAACAGGTCGCGGTACAGGGTGGTGGCTTTCACTGCCTGCGGCGAATTGAAGGTCGGCACGCCATCCTTTTCCCACTTGCCGCCGGCGGCCAGCATGAACGGCGACCAGCGCCAGACGTTCATGCCAGAACCGCGCTGACCGCGCGCCGCCCAGCCGTAAACATTGGGGGGATTATTCAGTTTTTTCACGGCGGCGACCAGTTCGTCGAGCGTCTTGGGCACGGCGATGCCGGCCTTTTCCAGCAGGTCGCGGCGGTAGAACAGGAAGTCGCTGCCGCCGATCAGGGGCGCGAAATACGCCACGCCCTTGTAGGAAGCGACGGCGCGGCGGCCCGGCAGGAAGTCGTCGTAGTCGGCGTCCCTGGGCAGGTATTTGAGCAGGGGGACGACCCAGCCTGCCGTCGCAAATTCGGCCACGTTGGCTTCATCGATGTAATAGATCTGATAGGAGCCGGCCTTGGTCGAGGCGTCGAGGCGGGCCTTGGAGCGGCGGTCGTTTTCGCCGAAATAGCTGATTTGTACCTTGGTGCCGTTTTTCTTTTCATACTCGGCGAGGGTCTTTTCCATCACCGTCAGGCCCAGGCTTTTTTGCGCCAGCACCTTGATCACGGGCACCGAGCAGCTTTGCGCCGAGGCGTCGGCAAAACCGGCGGACATGAGGGCACCCCATGCAACAGCAGTCATGATTTTCATAACACGTCTCCATTTTTATAGTCCGGCGGTTTTCCACCGGTATGCCAACTATAAAAACAAAGACCGCGCGCCACCACTACAAAAGGCGCGGGTTTCTAAATACTTTTTTTCACTTATGTTTCACTTCGCTGATACGGATTTGCCGCCTTAATCCAGGCGAAAATCCTTGCGGTAGACATTCGTATCCTTGCCCGATGGCGGCATGCGCGTAAACCGCTCGAAGCGCAGCCCCAGCTTGTTGAGCAAATTGATCGATACCTGGTTCTGCGGCGAGGTGATGCCGTACAGGGTGGGGATGCGCAGCGTGTGCCGGGCATGCCGCACCACGGCGGCGGCGGCCTCGTAGGCATAACCCTGGCCCCAGTAGGCGGGCAGCATGGCGTAGCCGATGTCGGGACCGGGCAGGCTGTCACGGCGTATCATGCCGCACATGCCGATGGCCACGCCGTCGCTGCGGCGCTCGATAATGTAAAAGCAATAGCCATGCTCGCGGAACTGCGCGATCGGACCGGCTTCCAGCGCCGCGCGCGCCGCATCCACGGTATGGATGTTGCGGTCGCCGATATTGGCGATCCACGACGGCTCATTGATCAGTGCCAGGTAGAACGGCGCGTCTTCGGGCGTGAAGGTGCGCAGGCGCAGGCGGGGCGTCTCGATGACGATCACCGATTCTGTCACGGCGCCGCTCATGCCGGCCACTGCATCGGATCGGTCAGCAGCTGGTACATCACGTAGGCGTCGACATAGCCCAGGTGCGCGTGGCGGAAGGCCAGCGGCAGGGTAGCGACGATGCCAAAGCCCAGCTTTTTCCACAGGGTGACGGCGCCCAGGTTGGTGCTGACGACGAAGTTGAACTGCATCGCCAGGTAGCCCGCGCGGCGCGCTTCCTCCATGCAGTGCACGCCCATCATGCGACCCACGCCCACGCCCTGCGCGGCCGGGTCGACCATGAATGAGGCATTGGCCACGTGCGACCCATGCCCCGGCTGGTTCGCCACCAGCTTGTACATCCCCAGCAAGCGCTCGCTGCCCATCACGGCCACATAGCTTTGCACGCCGGGGCCGAACCAGTAGGCGTGGCACGCTTCACGCGTGGTATCGGCCGGGAAGGTGTAGGTGTCGCCAGCGGCCACCAGGGTCTGGAAAATCGGCCACATGGCGTCGAAGTCGGCTTCCTGGGCCGGGCGGATATCAATTTCTTTCAAGGCAGTGCTCCCGATAACAAGTGATGGCTGATTGTATCAGCGCCCCAGGCGGAAATTGACCGTTTCGGGCCGGCCCGGCAAATGCAGACGCGATTGCGCGCGCGGCGCCTCGCTGACGATTTTCCCGCGCCGCAGTACCAGGCGCCGCGCCGCGCGCAGCCGCAGCGCTTCGACCGTGGAGCCGCAATCGAGGATCAGCAAGTCCGCATGGCAGCCGGGCGCGATGCCATAGCCGTCCAGGCCCAGGATGCGCGCCGGCGTCTCGGTCACGGCCAAAAAGCAGTCGTGCATCGCTTGCTGGCCCGTCATCTGCGCCACGTGCAGTCCCATGTGCGCCACTTCCAGCATGTCGCCCGAGCCGAGGCTATACCACGGATCCATCACGCAGTCGTGGCCAAAGGCGACGGGTATGCCGGCGGCCAGCATCTCGGGCACGCGCGTCATGCCGCGCCGCTTCGGATACGTGTCGTGGCGCGCCTGCAGGGTGATGTTGATGAGGGGATTGGCAATCGCCGCCACGCCCGCCTCGCGGATCAGCGGCAGCAGCTTGCTCACATAATAATTGTCCATCGAATGCATGGACGTCAGGTGCGAGCCCGTCACCCTGCCCTGCATGCCAAGGCGCTGGCTATGGAAGGCCAGGGTTTCGATGTGGCGCGACAGCGGGTCATCCGATTCGTCGCAGTGCATGTCGACCATCAGGCCCCGCTCGCAGGCGAATTCGCACAGCAGGCGCACCGATTCGGCACCGTCGGCCATAGTGCGCTCGAAATGCGGGATGCCACCCACCACGTCGACGCCCATGGCAATCGCGCGCTTTAAATTGTCAAAGGCGCCGGGACTGCGCAAGATGCCATCCTGCGGGAACGCCACCAGTTGCAGGTCGAGATACGGCGCCACTTGCCGCTTGACGTCGAGCAGCGCTTCCACGGCCAGCAGGCGCGGGTCGCAGATATCGACGTGCGAGCGGATGGCCAGCAATCCGCGCGCCACGGCCCAGTCGCAATACTGCAAGGCGCGTTGCACCAGCGCGTCCTGCGTCAGCTGCGGTTTCAGCTCGCCCCACAGGGCGATGCCTTCGAGCAGGGTGCCGGAGGCATTCACGCGCGGCAAGCCGTAGCTGAGCGTGGCGTCCATGTGGAAGTGGGCGTCGACGAACGGCGGCGTGACAAGGTCGCCGGCGGCGTCGATCTCCTGCGCGCCCGTCACGGGCAAGGCGGGGCCGACGGCAGCGATGCGGCCGCCCTCGATGGCAATATCGATGGCGCGGCGCCCGTCGGGCAGGCTGGCATTGCGGATGACTAGGTCCATGCGGACACTCCTTCGGTTGACTACGGTATCTGTTGCTTCCAGTGCATTGCCATCTTCTCGCTCAAGGATGTTGCAGTGCACGAATATACTCGCTGGCAAAAACCTGGCCATAGATTCGCTGACAACACCTTGCGCACGCGCAAACTTCCCCAAAATGCTGCCGGGCGCATGAATAGGGCAAGCACGTGCCGCGCGGGCTGAATAAAATAACTTTCAACTAACTCGAATCACCGCTAGAATATTCATATTGCGTTGCATCATAAAAAGTCCATGATTAGCTGTTCAGCACGCTACCCACTTTACAAAACGCGGCCAACTCTGGTTTTCGGGATTTTGCAGAGCGTTTTGCCAGCATTTTAATCCGTACAAAGGAGTAAATATGTTTCCGCTTCCAGAACAATTTTCCAGCGCCGCCAAGTCGCAACTGGAAAGCCAGCTGCAAATCTTCAGCACCCTGACCAGCAAAGTCTTCGAAAGCGCCGAGAAAATCATCGCCCTGAACTTGAACGCAGGCAAGGCCGCCATCTCGCATACGGCAGAAACGGCGCAGCACCTGCTGGCAACGCAAGACCCGCGCGACCTCTTCAGCTACAGCACCAGCCAGGCCCAACCGAATATCGAAAGCGTGCTGGCGTACAGCCGCCAGCTGTTCGGCATCGCCTCGAGCACCCAGGCTGAATTGCTGGCTTCGGCCAAGGCCCGCCTCGATGCCGCCGCACCTGCTGCCGTCCCCGCCCCGGCAGCGGCCAAGCCGGCACTGGCCGCTGTACCTGCGACTGCGGCGCCTGCGCCCAAGCCGGCCGCCGCACCGGCACCGGTACCAGTGGCAGCAGCACCTGCGCCCGCCGCCAAGCCGGTCGAAGTGGCCAAGCCTGCCGCCAAGGCAGCCCCCGCCCCTGTTGCAGTGCCAGCAGCCAAGCCAGCGGCAGCACCGGCCAAGGTTGCCGAGAAGGTCGCCGACAAGCCCGCCGTGAAAGTGGTCGAAGCCAAGCCAGTGGTCAAGCCGGAAGCGGCCAAGCCCGCACCCGCACCTGTACCCGCCGCCGCCGCGCCAGCGAAAGCCGCCGCACCAGCGCCAGCCAAGCCTGCCGCGAAACCATTTCCTTCCAGCAAACCCGTCGCCAAACCGGCCAGCGCCGCCGACAAGACCGTGGCCAAGGTTACAGTGAAACACGCGCCAGCACCCGCCGCCAAGCCGGTAGCCAAGGCAGCCCCCAAGGGCGCGCCATCGAAACAGCTCGACATGCTGGGCAGCGGCAAAGGCAGCGGCCGAAAATAAGCCGCGCGCACGCCACTGACGCAGCAAAACAACGGGCTACGGCCCGTTTTTTGCGTGCCCGCCCACAGCGCGCTTTTCCACCTTGTTGTATCCTACGCGTACTTTCCGTCCGCGTGCCCGTCCTTCCGCCCCGCGACACCCCATTACTCAAAACAAAAGGTAACCATGAGTTTATCGAGGCTCATCGCCGGCTTCGTGCGTCAGCATTGGCCGGCGTATGCCGCCGCCGCCGTCATGCTGACCGGCGTGGCGACACTGACCGTCTGGATCCCGCGCCGTGTGGGCGCCATCATCGACGCGCTGGCCGCGCACCGCATGACGGCCGCCGAACTGTGGCTGGAGCTGCTGACCCTGCTCGCCGTCGGCGTCGTCATCTACTTCCTGCGCGTGGGCTGGCGCATCACCCTGTTCAAGGCCGCCTACCAGCTGGGCGTGATGCTGCGCACGCGCTTCTACACGCGCATGTCGCAGCAGGGCGCATCGTTTTACCAGAACCAGCGCACGGGCGACCTGATGGCGCTGGCGACCAACGACATCGACGCCATCGAAATGGCCGCCGGCGAAGCCATGCTGGCCGGCTTCGACGGCACATTGACCCTGCTGATGGTGCTGGGCATCATGCTGCTGGGCGTGGACTGGCGCCTGGCCTGCATCGCCTTGCTGCCCTTCCCCCTGATGGGACTGGCCTTCTGGCGCATTTCCAGCCATATCCACACGGCGTCGACCGATTCGCTGCAACGCTTCTCCGCGCTGAACGACCATGTGCAGGAATCGCTGTCGGGCGTGCGCACCCTGCGCGCGCTGGGCCTGGAAGAGCGCAGCAGCCAGCAATTCTCCACCCTGGCCGGCCATGCAGCCAACGCCAGCCTGACGGCGCAGCGCTGGGAAGCGGCGTATGAACCGGCCGTCGGCCTGACCCTGACGGCCGCCACCGCGCTGACTCTGGGCCTGGGCGGCTACCTCGTGTGGCAAGACCAGCTGACCATCGGCGCGCTGACCAGCTTTTCCATGTACCTGGGACAGCTGATCTGGCCCATGTTCGCCGCCGGCTGGGTGCTCTCATTGATCGAACGGGGCCGCGCCGCCTGGCAGCGGCTGCAACCGATGCTCGATGCGCCGCTGGCCATCGACGACCACGGAACGATGGATACGCTGACGCCCGGCCCATTGCAACTGACGGACATCGGCTTCGCCTACGCTGGCCAGACGGCGCCCGCGCTGTCCGGTATTTCGCTGCTGTTGCAGCCGGGCCAGACTCTGGGCCTGGTCGGCCCCACCGGCAGCGGCAAGTCGA
This sequence comes from Janthinobacterium tructae, assembly GCF_006517255.1. Classification (NCBI taxonomy): domain Bacteria; kingdom Pseudomonadati; phylum Pseudomonadota; class Betaproteobacteria; order Burkholderiales; family Oxalobacteraceae; genus Janthinobacterium; species Janthinobacterium tructae. The sequence goes on from NZ_CP041185.1 coordinate 3,094,301, forward strand.
CCCTGCTGCGCGTGCTGCTGCGCCAGGTCACGCCGCAATCGGGCACGGCCACCTGGAGCGGCCAGCCGCTCGATGCATATACCCTGCATGCGCTGCGCGCGGCCATCAGCTGGGTGCCGCAGGAATCGTTCCTGTTCTCCGCCAGCATCGCCGACAATATCGCCCTGGCCCGCCCCGGCGCCACGCGCGAGGACGTGGAGCGGGCGGCGCAGCTGGCCGACATCCACGACGATATCCTGCAATTCCCCGAAGGCTATGCCACCCACGTGGGCGAAAAGGGCATCACCCTGTCCGGCGGCCAGCGCCAGCGCGTGGCGATCGCCCGCGCCCTCCTGGCCGACAACGGCTTGCTGCTGCTCGACGATGCTTTATCCGCCGTCGACACGGGCACGGAAACGCGCATCCTGCAGCACCTGGAAGAACTGCGCCGCAAGCGCCCCGAGCGCAGCGCCATCATCGCCAGCCACCGCCTGAGCGCCGTCGTCAACGCCGACCTGATTTTGGTGCTGCGCGATGGCCACGTGACGGAAACGGGCAGCCACGACGCGCTGATGCAGCGCGACGGCTGGTACGCCAGCCAGTGGCGCTATCAACAACTGGAGGCCAGCCTCGATGCCATCTAAGAACAAGCAAGCCAGCACCGCCACGCCAACCGTGCGCCGCCAGGCCGCGCAAGCCATCGGCCTGCTGCGCCGCGCCGCAGCACCCGATCTGCGCCATTTATACTGGGCCACCTTCTGGCTGATCCTCGCCGCCGCGCTGGAAGTGACGGGGCCGATTCTGGGCAAGGCCCTGATCGACCAGCATCTGCTGCCGCGCCACCTGGACTGGACGCGCATGTCGCTGCTGCTCGGCGGCTGCCTGCTCACGGGCTGGGTCGCATCGGGCCTGCGCTATTTGCAGCTGGTGCGCCTGTCCGGCCTGGCCATGCGCTCGGTGCAGCGCCTGCGCGAAACCGTGTATCAACACGTGCTGCGCCTGCCCATGGCCTTTTTCGACCGCGCCATCACGGGGCAGCTGGTCAGCCGCGTCACCAACGACACGGAAGCGGTGAAATCGCTGTACGTGCAGGTGCTGTTCGTCATCCTCGACAGTTCCATCGTGCTGATCGGCACCATGGCCGCCATGGCCTTCCTCGACTGGCGCTTGATGCTGATCGTGCTGGCCCTGCTGCCGGCAGTGCTGGTGATCGTCTTTTTGTACCAGCGCTGGAGCGCGCCGGCCGTCACGCGCGCGCGCGCCCTGCGCAGCGAGATCAACGGGCAGATCGCCGAATCGATCGGCGGCATGAGCGTGCTGCAGGCGAATAACGCGGAAAAACGCTTCGGCGTGCGCTTCACGGGCATCAACCAGGACCACTACACGGCGCGCATGCAGGAATTGCGCGCCAACGCCTGGCTGCTGCGCCCCGCGCTCGATATGCTCAATATCGTGCTGCTGGCCGTCGTCATCTTCAGCTTCGGCCAGCGCGAGATGGGCGCCCTGGAAGTGGGCGTGCTGTATGCATTCATCAGCTATATCGCGCGCGTGATCGAGCCGCTGATCCAGATCACCATGCAATTTAGCCAGCTGCAGCAGTCGGTGGTGGCGACGGCGCGCGTCTCGGCCCTGCTGGACGAAGCGCAGGCGCTGGAACACGCGCAGGGAAGACAGACACCGGCTCTGCGGCAGGCGACAGCGGACAGCAACACGCCCGCCGTGGACATCGCGCGCCTGACCTTCGCCTACGTGGAAAACCAGCCCGTGCTGCACGACCTGTCGCTGAGCATTCCGCAGGGCGCGTTTTTTGGCATCGTCGGCCACACGGGCAGCGGCAAATCGACTTTGCTCTCGCTGCTGCTGCGCTTTTACCCCGTCACGCAGGGCAGCATCACCATCAATGGCGTCGCCCTCGACAGCATCGACAATGAACACTTCCGCGCCGACGTGGGCCTGGTGCCGCAAGACCCCTTCCTGCTGGCCGCCTCGGCGCGCGAAAACATCGACATGGGCCGCGGCTACACGCAGGCGCAAATCGAGACGGCGGCGCGCGCCGCGCATGCGCACGACTTCATCGCCGCACTGGAACACGGCTACGATACGCCGCTGGGCGAAGGCGGCTCGCGCCTGTCGTCGGGGCAGAAGCAGCTGATCGCGATTGCCCGCGCGCTGGCCGGCCAGCCGCGCATTTTGCTGCTGGACGAAGCGACCTCGCGTATCGATAGCCAGACCGAGCAGATCGTGCAGCTGGCCTTGAACGAGTTGCGCGGCAAGGTGACCATCATCGCCATCGCGCACCGCCTGTCGACCATCCGCGAGGCCGACCGTATCATCGTGCTCAATCACGGCCGCATCACGGAAGCGGGACCGCACGAGGAATTGATGCAGATCGAGGGCGGTTTGTACCAGCGCCTGTACCTGCTGCAGCAACTTGCAGTTTGATAGGCACGGGCGCCGTTGCGCGGCGCCACTTTTTTTCTGTACGGCATTAAAAATGCCGACCGGACGGGAGTATATTCATCTGGCGGGCAGCGCCGACGGCCCCAACCACACTTCCGGGGGACGCCATGCGCAGCAAACTGTCGATCAGGAATATCTTTGCCGCCATCTTCCTGCTTAGCCTGGCGCTCTCCATCATCAGCCTGCTGGCCCTGTTCCGCGTCGCCACCAAACAGGCCGAAGCGAACCAGGTCACTGAAACGCGCTTCCAATCCTATCTGCTGGCCGATGAATTGCGGCAAAGCTCGGACGACCTGACCCGGCTGGCCCGCACCTACGTCGTCACGGGCGACGCCAGTTACGAGCAGCAATACATGGATATCCTCGACATCCGCAACGGCAAGAAGCCGCGCCCCGCCCACTACGAGCGCATCTACTGGGACTTCGTGGCGGCGGGCATGCCGGTGCCGGCGTCGACGGGGCCCAGCGTGCCACTGGCCGAGCTGATGCGCAAAGCCGGCTTCAGCGAGCAGGAATTCGCCAAACTGCAAGAGGCCCAGACCAATTCCGACGGCCTGGTGAAGACCGAGGTGATCGCCATGAACGCCGTCAAGGGCTTGTTCGACGACGGCAGCGGCAACTTTACCAAGAAGGGTCCGCCCGACCTGGAAATGGCCCGCACCATCATGCATGATGCCCAATACCACCGCAACAAGGGCAAGATCATGCAGCCGGTGAATGAATTTCTCACGCTGCTGGACCAGCGTACGAGCGCGGCCGTGCAGACGGCGACGGGCGGCACCATGGCGGCCTATTCCGTCACCGTCGGCGTGCTGCTGGTGTCGGTCATGGTTTCCCTGCTGTGCCTGTTCCTCGTGTACCGCCACATCAAACGCAGCCTGGACCAGGCGATCGCCACGGCGCAATTGATCGCCGGCGGCGACCTGAGCATCGATGCCGTCATCGAACGGGCCGACGAAATCGGCGTGCTGCTACACGCGATGAACACCATCAACGCCAACCTGACGGGGCTGATCGGCGACATCCGCAACAGCACCGGCGAAATGTCGGTCGCCACGCACGAAATCGCGCTGGGCAATGCCGACCTGTCGGCGCGTACTGAAGCGCAAGCCAGTTCCCTCGAAGAAACGGCCAGTTCGATGGAAACGCTGACGGCGACGGTGCGGCAAAACGCCAGCAATGCCGGCGAGGCAAACCAGCTGGCCGCCACCGCCTCGGCCGTCGCCGTGCAGGGCGGCGCCGTCGTTGCCCAGGTGGTCCACACGATGGGCGCCATCAAGGAAAGTTCGAGCCAGATCGCCGACATCATCGGCGTCATCGACGGCATCGCCTTCCAGACCAACATCCTGGCCTTGAACGCCGCCGTCGAGGCGGCGCGGGCGGGCGAACAGGGACGCGGCTTCGCCGTCGTCGCCGGCGAGGTGCGCAGCCTGGCCCACCGCAGTGCTGCCGCCGCCCAGGAAATCAAGACCCTTATCGGCGCCTCCGTGGAGCGGGTCGACGCCGGCAGCAAGCTCGTCGACGAGGCGGGGCGCACCATGGCGCTGGTGGTGGAATCGATCCAGAAGGTGGCCGCCATCATGAGCGAGATCACCAGCGCCAGCCACGAGCAAAGCGCGGGGATCAGCGAGGTCAACCAGGCGGTCACGCAGATGGACAACATCACGCAACAGAACGCCGCCCTGGTCGAGCAGGCGGCGGCCGCCGCCGAAAGCCTGCAGGAACAGGCGCAAGCCCTGATCGAAGCCGTCGCCATCTTCCGCCTGAAAGGCAGCCCGCCGGCCACGGCCGCCCTGGCCCTGCGCTGACGTGCTGCCAAAGTGTGCACTATCGCAAAAATATGCACACAGTACGATATTTCTTGATTGCAACATCATATAATCGTTGCAAACAGGCGTGGTCATTGTGAGGGCGGGACGTTGGCAGGCAGACACAGACGGGCATCGTGGCGAAGGGCGCATTGGCTGCTGGTACTGGCCTGCCTGCTGCCGCCTGCCGTCCAGGCCCAGGTCGGCAACCTTGAGCAGTATCTTGCCGCCGTGCGCGACGATGGCCGTTTCGTGCCCGCACGCGCCCTGCAGCGCCTGCAAGAGGTGGAAACGCAGGCGCGCAGCGCGCCCCTGCCCGTGCGCGCGGAATTCCTTACCCAACTGAGCAACGCCCGCATGCGTCTGGGGCAGAACGATATCGCCATGCAGCTGGCCGAGGAGCTGATCGCCTACGCCCGCATGAACAAGAGCGACGTGGCGCTGGCGAAAGGCATGCTCAACAAGGCCTACATCACGTTTGCCAGGAACGAAGGCCGCGCTTCGCATCTGCTGGCCTTCGAAGCGGAAAAGATCGCCAACCGCACGGACGACTTGCCCGTGCGCGTGCAGGCCACCATCAGCGCGGGCCAGTCGTGGGCCGAGGAAGGCAATTTCCCGTTTGCGCTGGCCAAGCTGCAGGCGGCCGTCGACCTGGCGCGCCAGAGCCATTCCCCCTCCAGCCTGGCCGCCGCCCTGAATGCCCTCACCCTGCTGTACACGCAGATGCGCGAGTACGACAAGGGCTTCGAGGTGCTCGACGAGCTGCTGGCAGTATCGAGCACCCTGGCATCGCCGGGCCGCATGGCGCAGGCGAAGAATACGGAATACGGGCTGGCGCTCGACGCGCAGCAGCCGCAACGGGGGCAGCGCGCCCTGCTGGCGGCTCTGGCGCTGGAACGCCAGCTGGGCGCCCGCGGCATGGTGGCCGTGACCCTCGTCAATCTGTCGGACAGCTATCTGAAAGAAGGCGACTATGCACGCGCCCTGCGCTTTGCGAACGAAGCCATCACGGCGGCGCGCCTGGTCAACGATGAACAGGTGGAGGCGACGGCGCGCCTGAACATCGGCCAGGCGCTGATCGGCCAGGGACGCTTGCAGGAAGGCAAGCAAAGCGTGGCCACGGGCCTGGCCTACTACGAGCGCACGGCCAACCAGCCGGACATGCAGGCCGTGCTGCTGGAGTACGGCATGGCGCTGGAAAAGGCGGGCGACATGCGCGGCGCCGTCACGGCCTACCACCGCGAGCGGGACATTTCCAACCAGCTGTTCGAAAAGCAGCGGCAAAAGGCCGTGTATGAATTACAAGAAAAATATGAAGCGGAAAAGAAGCAGCGCCAGATCGAGCTGCTCAGCCGCGAAAATCAGCTGAAAAGCACGGAAATCGACAACCGCCGCCTGCAGCAGCGCGTATGGTGGCTGCTGGCGCTGGTGCTGGCCATGGCGTCCGTCATCGTCGGCTTGCTGTACCGCAAGGTGCGCCACGCGAACGTGCAGCTGAAGGTGAAGAACCAGGAACTCAAGCGCCAGAGCTCGCGCGACCCGCTGACGGCCCTGTACAACCGCCGCCACTTCCAGGAATTCATGCGCAGCCATGCGGGCAAGCCGCTGCCGGCCGGCGGCGACGCCGATGTCGTGGGGGCGCTGTTCCTGCTCGATGTCGACCATTTCAAGCACATCAACGACCGTTACGGCCATGCGGCGGGTGACCTGGTGCTGACGACGATCGCCGAAACCTTGCACGATGTATTGCGCGAAACGGACATGATCGTGCGCTGGGGCGGCGAGGAATTCCTCGCCTTCCTGCCCGCCGTCGCGCGGGACGGACTCGACGACATCGCGCGGCGCATCCTCAACGGCATGGCGGCGCAAGTCATCCACTACCAGGGACAAACCATCCAGGTGCATGTGTCCGTGGGCTTTGCGCCCTATCCGCTGGCGCCGCTGGGACGACCGCTCACGTGGGAACGCAGCGTCAACCTGATCGACATGGCGCTATACCTGGCCAAGGCGCACGGGCGCAACCGGGCGTATGGCTTGCGCGGTTTTCAGCAGGTGGAAAGAACGACGCTGGAAGCGGTGGAGCAAGACCTGGAACGCGCGTGGCGCGACGGCTTTGTCGATTTGAGCGTGGTGCTGGGGGGAACGGACGGAATGGATAGTAGCAATACAGGGACAGCGGCGCATGGCAAGCAGGAAGGCGCCAGTGATGGCGTCGCGGCAGCTGCCATCACCTGACGGCAGCTGCCGGCCCTGGCACGATTACTTGTGCGCTGCGTCCTGCATCTTTTCGCCGGCTTTTTCCACTTTCTTGCCGACGGCATCGGCCGCTTCGCTCATTTTCTTGTCGGCGTCAGCGGCGACCTGGTCCATCTTGGCGCCCGTCTCGGAAGCGGCCTGGCTCACGGCGGCATCGGCTTTGCTTGCGGCGGCCTTGATATCGGCTTCAGCCTTGGCAGCGGCCGCATCGATCTTCTGGCCAGCTTGTTCTGCAGGACCGGCAGCGACATCATCCTTCTTCTGGCAGGCAGCCAGTGCCACAACCATCATCCCGGCGGCGCACACGGTCATCCAATTTTTGCTTACTTTCATGATATTCCCTTTCATTATTATCAAAAGACACAGATCAGTTCGCAATATACACCTGCCTAAAATTTTCTAGCGTGCGCTAACGCACATAAGAACAGGCTTTTGTGGCGTAGTTGTAAGCAATGGTATCTTGATATTTTTCACGACGCATTTCCCGACAAGCAGGCATGCCAGACATTGCTTTGCGCTACTGTGCCGGGACCGGGGCCGGGACCGGGACCGCATCCAGCAGCGAACGTTCGAGCAATTGCGACAACGCCGTGCGCAGCGCCTGCGTGCGCGCCGCCAGTTCCGGCCGTTGATAGCGCTCGGCGGCAATCAGGCTGTTTTCCAGGCAGACGCGGTCGCTTTTCGCCAGGCAAGCGTCGGCCAGGTCGAGCTGGGCGCTGGCTTGCGCCACTTTTACTTTGGCATCGAGTTCCAGCGTATCGGGATCGTCGCCCCAGCGTTTCACGTGCATGGCGAGGCGCGTGGCGGCCACGTCCGGCTTGCCCGCATCGAGCGCCTGCCTGACGCTGCCCTGCAGCGCCGTCCACGCCTGCGCCCGCTGCTGTTGCCTGTCGCACGCGACGGCAGACTTGGTGATGCTCGCCTGCAAGCGTTTGATCTGCGCGGCGGGCGCCCTGGCGCTTTTCAGCACGGCCAGCGCACTGCGCGCTCCGTCCAGGTCGCACTGCGCCGCCAGCGCAGTGGCAGCTTCGACCTGTTCGGCCACGCTGGCCGGCTTGTCGGCCGGCTTGTTATAAAACCAGATACCGGTCAACACCACGGCCGCCGCGATCCAGGTGCGCAAGCGCACGGGTGGGCGTGGCGGCGGCACCGAACCCTTGATGGCAGGCTTGGCGGGCGGCGCCTTGGACGGCGCGGGTGCGGGTGCGGGTGCGGGTGCGGCAGCCGGTGGCGGGACAGGCTGGGGAGCAGGAGCGGGCTGCGGCGCAGCTTGCGGTGCAGGAACGGGTGGAACCACGGGCACCGGCGGCGGCATGCGCGGCAGCGGGGGCGGCGCCGGCAGTTTCTCCAGAACAGGCGCTTGCGCCACCTGGCGCGCGCCGCAAAACGGGCAATGCGCCACGCGCAGCAGCAAGGTCCGGCCGCAAGCGGCGTTGATGCAAACTTCATTCACTTTTTCAGACACGTTCCAACCTTTTCCTGGATTTGCTCAGCTGCATTCTGCCGCAATATTACCTTACGCGAGTACCGCAACGGCACACCCGCAGCGTGTTCCACGGCCTTGATACCAATCAAAAAGCATCCCCCGCCGCGTCCTAAGCTACAGGTACCTGCCAAGGACAAGGAGAACGCCATGCCAGCCCACCTGATCATCGAAGACGGCCAGCCCTGGTGGTGGGACAGCGCCGATATCTGGGTCGTGCCGGGCAATGATCCGAATGGACCGCCCGGTGCGCCCATTGCCGGCACCAGCAATTATCTGTGGGGCCGCGTGCACAACACGGGCAACAGCGCCTCGAACGGCGTGCGCGTGGACTTTTACTGGGCCGACCCGTCCGGCCAGATCGCCGTCGGCGCCGCCACGCAGATCGGTTCCGCGTTTGCCGACTTGCCGCCCGGCGCCACCCAGGAAGTGCTGTGCCTCGTGCCCTGGGTGCCCGTCATCGTCAATGGCGGCCACGAATGCCTGCTGGCCGTGGCCCATGGCGCGGGCGACATCAACCCGCTGCCCGACCCGCTACCCGACGGTTTTCCCTTCCAGCCCCCCTTGCACGAGCAGATCGCCCAGCGCAATGTCACGGTGGTGCTGGCGGCGCGGCGCGCGCAACTGCTGGCCATCACGGTGGCGGCCCTGCCCCGTGCAGCGAAAAAAGTGGAATTGCACATCGAACAGGGCGGCGAACTGCCGGCCCGCCTGCTGGCCACCCTGGGCCTGGAAAAATGGCAGCCGGCCAGGGAAGCGCGCCTGACAGCGGGCCTGGCACGCACGCCCCACTGCAACGGCGATGTGCCCGGCGAGCAAAAATTGGCGCTGGAAGTGCCGCGCGGCCAGGCGCAGGCCGCGTACCTGAGCCTGCGTGCCGAAGCCTTGCCCCCACACCAATATGCGCTGCTGCGCGTGCTGGAAAGTCAGGACGGCAAGGTACTGGGCGGCGTCACGTATCTCGTCACCACTCCGGAGAAAGAACAAGCGCAAGAAGAGGCGCAAGAACAGCACAGCCCCGAGGAGCAAGCATCATGAGCGACACCCCCATGCAGGTGCTGACGCGGCCGTTCGCGATCGAGCCCGTCACCAATATCATGCTGCCCGATGGCATTTTCGACAATGCCATCTACGGCTTGCGCATCGCCGCCCACATCATCAACATGTCCAGCAGCGCGCTGACGAATGTCACGGTGTACCTGGAAAGCGTGGGCGACCCCGGCATCGTGCCCGTGGCGCGCACCTTTTTCTTTGCCAGCATTCCAGCCGGCGCGGCCATGCTGGTGATGTGGGACGCCGACTTCCAGCATGCGGCGCCCGGCAAGAGACTCGTCAGCTTTGTCGCCAAGGCGGACGGCTACACGCCGCGCCGCTCGATCCAGCAAATCTTCGTCTCGCAGACGCGCTTTGACAGCGCCACCAATACCTATACCTGCACGGTCGAGGAAGGCACGCTGGAACTGTCCAAGCCGCAGGGCCACCTGCCCGGCAAGCGCTGGGGCAGCACGGGCAATGATGGCAAAGGTGGGGGAAATGCGTGCCGCTGCCCGCCCGGCCTGGGCCCCATCGTGCCGACCGGCATGACCCTCGTCTGGACGCCGAATCCCGCCTACGCGGGCACGCATGGCGAGCTGCCGTTTTCCGACCCTTGGTGGAAGATACTCGCCATCATCATCGCCATCATCGCCGCGCTGGTGGCCATTATTGCCGCCGCGCTCGGCTCCGGCAAGGCCAGTTTCAGCGTGGGCGGCAGCTTCGAGGAAACCGATCCCAGCGTCGATTGCTGTTCGCTCGAAGGGGCCGGCTCGGGCCAGCCCGAATTCACGGTCGCGGGCGTGGCCTCGGCCATCGCCTCGGGCGCCATTGCCGTCGCCTGCTCCGATATCGCCGACCCGTTCTGGCGTGGCCAGGAAGCAACACCACCGGCCGCCGGCGAACTGACCCTGGCTGAAAGAGTGGTGGCGAAATGGGTGCTGCCGGAAGCGCCGAACGCGGGCCTGCCCTACACGGCCGACATCAGCTGGGAGTATCAACGTTTCACCACGGGCGCCACCTACCAGCATGCGGTGACCGAAACGCAAGTCAACATCCACGTGGCGGGGCCCGTGGAAACGGATACGCCCGCCGTCGTGCAAGCGTACGAACCGCTGTGGATACGCGCCAGCTTCCAGCGCGACAATGGCAATGTGTTCCGCGGCACGGAACTGTATGCCTTCGTGCTGTTCCAGGCGCCGCAGGGCCTGTATTTCGTCGCATCGCTGACCGACGATGGCCTGGGCTTCGACCCGGGCGCCAACGACGGCGTGTATGCAGGCAGCCTGGACTTGAAACGCGCTTACCGCACCTTGCTGCAATATGATCAAAAGGTCTACGGTACGTGGAGAGTCTTCGTCTTCGCGCAAGACGTCAACCTGACCAAGCCCGGCACGCCGCCGGAAATCGCCGCCCAGCACATCGGCGGCATGTTCGTCGCCAGCGCCATCGAAATCACCTTCGACGACACCCTGCCCTGCCCGCTCAAGGCGCAGGCGAATATCGTCGTGGTGTAATGATAAGCGAGGTCAGGCGTAGGTCGCGTAGGTCGCGTAGGTCGGATTAGCGGGGCAAAGCCACGCGTAATCCGACAACATTGCTGGCTCCATTGTTGGCTCCATTGTTGGCTCCCGTATGCACACCTACACCTTGACGCTTTCAGACTTCGCGATCACCGTGCGCGGAATGATATCCGTTGCCGGGCAAGTCTCCATCGCGTCCGAATACGCGAGCCAGCGCTGCAAGCTTTCCATGCGGCGGATGGTGATGCCCTTGCCATTGATATAGCCGATCTGCTCGAAATTGACGGGGCTGGTGGTCAGCTTCGAGACGGTGGGCGCATTCTCGACCAGGCGGTCGTAGGCCTTGCGCGCCTTGTGCTCCCACTTGGCCAGCACGGGGTCGTCAAAGCGGTTGCTTTCAAAATACACAGTGATCGTGCGGTCGTGATTGGCAAAGCCGACGATCGCCGCCCCCTTGCGTATGGTCAGCAAGACATCTTCCTTGACGCCCGTGACGGGAACGAATACGGCAGCGCGCCCATCCGTATCTGGCCGCTCCATGGGAATATCTTGTCCGATTATGCTCATCACATCACACTCTTAGTCATCGCCTGTTGGCTTGTTGTCCCTGCATCACTGAAAGCGTGTCACCGTACGCATGCGCGGCTTTGCCACTGCGCCGCTGCGCGTCCAGGCTCGCTGCCATACCTTTTCATACCATTTATCAAATAATACATTGCCATAAAGCACTACACAAGATAATCAGGGGCGCGGCAGCCACAGGTCCTCCGCCGGATGGGGAATGGTGTGCCCTGCCGCAATCACCTTATAATGCTGCGATTCCTTCACGCCAGACACCTCCGCACCATGACGCTTCCCGAGAATGACACCAGCCGGCTCGACGCCATCAGCGCCGCCGCCACCGAAGTGGCCGCGCAAAACGTGGCCGACCTGCTGGCCATGGCCATCTGCCACCGCCCGGACGAACCGGCCCTGATCGTCTGCGACAAGCGCAGCTGGCTCAACGTGGTACTGACGGAAGCGTATCGCCAGGCCTTGCCGGCGGCGAGCTTCATCGATTTCGACGAGGTCACGCCGGACGCCGTACTGGCCGCGTTTGCCGAACTGCCCGCCGGCAGCCTCGTCGTGCTGATCCAGTCGACCAGCTTCCGCCTGGAAGCGTTCCGCATCCGCATCGAGCTGTTCAAGCGGGGCCTGAAAGTGATCGAACACGTGCACCTGTCGCGCATGCCCGGCGTGCAGGGACTGCACTACATCGCTTCGCTGGCCTACGACCCCGCCTATTATCGCGGCGTGGGCCATGCACTGAAAGCGCGCATCGACCGTGCGCGCCACGGCATGGTCGACAGCGGCGGCGAGCAGCTGGTGTTCGCCTCGCCGTTCGAATCGGCCAAACTCAATATCGGCGATTATGCGGGCATGAACAATATCGGCGGCCAGTTCCCCCTGGGCGAAGTATTTACGGAAGCGCAGGACCTGGAAGCGGTGAACGGGCGCGTGCGCATTTTCGTCTTTGGCGACACGCAGTTCATGGTCAACCGCCCCGACACGCCGATCACCCTGATCATCGACAAGGGCCGCGTGACGGGCACGGAAAACGCCACGCCAGAATTTACCGCCATGCTGGAGATCATCCGCGCGCATGAGGGCGACGTGTGGGTGCGCGAACTGGGCTTCGGCATGAACCGCGCCTTTTCGCGCGAGCAGCTGGTCAACGATATCGGCACCTATGAACGCATGTGCGGCATCCATTTGTCGCTGGGCGCCAAGCACGGCGTCTACACCAAGCCGCAGTTCAAGCGCAAGGATGCGCGCTACCACGTCGATATCTTCGCCGTCACCGAGGCCGTTTACCTCGACGACGAGCGCGTGTACGCGGATGGCGCATGGACGCTGGAAGCCGCCACCTTCAACTAAAAAATCCTGCCGCTGCCAGCTCGCGGTCCCACGGCGGTACGGGCTGGTATTCGGCCACCAGGAAATCGATCAGCGCGCGCACCTTCGGCGACGGCTGCCGGCTGGCCGGATACAGGGCGCTCAAGTGATTCAGCGGTAGCTCCCAGCCGGGCAGCACGGGCAGCAGGCTGCCATCGAGCAGATTGCGCCAGGCGAGGAAGGTGGTGCTGTAGACGATGCCCAGTCCCCGCAGCGCCGCCTGGTGCAGCACCAGGCCATTGTTCGCCGTGAAGCCCGCCTGCACGCGCACGCCCACTTCCTCTCGCTGTTCTCCCCCTCCCCGCTGGAAATGCCAGTGCGTGCCATCGGTCAGGTGGCTGAAATGCAGGCACTGATGCTGCAATAAATCTTGTGGCACCTGCGGCACGCCCCATTGCGCCAGATAGGCGGGACTGGCGCACAGCACGGCGCGGCAGGGCGCCAGCGGGCGCATGGCCAGCGCGCTGCTGTCCGGGATGCCGCCCACGCGTATCGTCAGGTCGAAGCCGTGGCGTATCGGGTCGAGCAGGGCATCGTCGACAAACAACTCGGCCCGCACCTGCGGGTGCAGCAGGCTGAAACGGGCGACGGCATCGGCCAGCCACGCGCTGCCGAAACTCGACGGCGCCTGGATGCGCAGCGGCCCGGCCAGCTCCGCCCCCGCTCCCGTCTGCGCCACGTGCGCCACCATGCGCGCCGCTTCCTGCGCCTGGCTGACGGTCGCCATGCACGGCGCCAGGTAGGCGCGACCTGCGTCCGTCAGGCTCACTTCGCGCGTGGAACGGTGCAGCAGGCGCGCATGCAGGCGCTCTTCCAGCTGCATAATGGTCTTGCTGACCATGGCGCGCGTCAGGCCCAGGCGCTGCCCGGCCAAGGTGAAGCTGCGCTGGCGCGCCACTTCGACAAAGATTTCCATCGCTTTTAGTTGATCCATGTCAAAGATTGTCTGCGTTTTGGCGACAATCTGTCAACCAGAGGGCGATTGTTTGCGCACTGTCCCCATCCTACAATGGCGCCTTCTACCAATCTCCGGAGCCGCCGCCATGCTGACGATCGAACAACAAGAACAATACCAACGCGACGGCTACCTCATCCTGCCCGATTTCAAGGGTGCGGACGAAATCGCCGCCTTGCGCGCGCGCGCCGAGCAGATTGTCAACGAATTCGACCCCAGCGTCAGCCAGTCCATCTTCACCACGCGCGACCAGGCGAAGAACACCAACGATTATTTTCTCGCCTCCGACAACACCATCCGCTGCTTCTTCGAGGAAGAGGCGTTCGGCCCAGACGGCCAGCTGAAGCAGGCGAAATCGCTGTCGATCAACAAGATCGGCCACGCCATGCATGACCTGGACCCCGTCTTCCGCGCCTTTTCGGCCGACCCGAAACTGGCCGAGGTGGCGCGCGACCTGGGCCTGGCGGACGCGCAGGTCTGGCAATCGATGTACATCTTCAAGCAGCCCGGCATCGGCGGCGAAGTGCGCTGGCACCAGGACGCCACCTACTTCGAAACCACGCCGATCAGCGTGACCACCTTCTGGTTCGCGCTGGAAGACGCGACCCTGGACAACGGCTGCCTGTGGGCCGAACCGGGCGGCCATCGCGGCCCCCTGCGCGAACGCTTCATCCGCAACGGCGACACCGTGCGCGTGGAAAAACTCGACGCCATGCCCTGGCCCGACGACAGCACGGCCGTGCCACTGGAAGTGAAGGCCGGCGCCCTGGTCTGCTTCCACGGCTTGCTGCCCCATTACAGCGCGCCAAACCGCTCGCCCGTTTCGCGCCACGCCTACACCTTGCACGCCACCGATGGCCAGACAGAATACGCGGCGCACAACTGGATACAGCGCGACGCGGCGTTCCCCGTGCGGGGCTTCGTCTGATGCGCATCGACGTCTTCGCCGCCCACTGGGGCAATAACGAGCTGGCGCCCGAGGTCTTCATCGACAAGGTTCTGGCGGCCGGCTTTGACGGCATCGAAATGTCGCTGCCGCTGGACGTGGCCCTGCGTGAGGAGTGGACGCAGCTTATCTCCAAGGCGGGCCTGCAACTGATCGCCGCGCAGTGGGAAACCGTGTTCCACAGCGACTTCGATCTGCACCGCGCCGCCCTGGCGGAACTGCTGGAAAACGCCTGCCTGGCGCGCCCCGTGCTGGTCAACACGCACACGGGCAAGGATTACTACAGCCAGGCGCAGAACGCGCAGCTGATCGACCTGGCCGCCGCCATTTCGGAAAAGCACGGCGTGCCCATCGTGCATGAGCTCCACCGCAGCCGCTTTTCCGGCCACCCGATGCTGCTGCTGCCGTATCTGCAGCAGTATCCGCACCTGCCCTTGACGGCTGACCTGTCGCACTGGTGCTGCGCCTGCGAATCGCTGCTGGAAGACCAGCCACAGACCCTGGCGCAGGTGCTGCCGCTGGTGCGCCATGTGCATGCGCGCGTGGGCCATGCGCAAGGGCCGCAGGTGGCAGACTTCCGCGCGCCGGAAGCGAAACAGGCGCTCGACGCCCACCTGGCGTGGTGGGATGCCATCGTCGCCCTGCGCTGCGCGGCCGGCGCCGAGCGCATGACGTTCACGCCGGAATTCGGCCCCGCACCCTACCTGCAAACGCTGCCCTGGACGCAGCAGCCCGTGGCGAACGCCTGGGAACAGAACGTCGCCATGCTCAATCTGCTGCGCGCGCGGTACGCGCGCCTGGAGAGTGCGCCGGACTCACGATGACGGAAAAAACCATGCGATTCATTGCAATTGGCCAACATCGAAGTGAGTATCCCCATCCCATCACCTTCGCAAGGGGAACTCCGCTTGTCATAGGCGATAGGTATGAAGGCGCTGAAGGTTGGGATAATTGGTATTTCTGCACGATACCGACTC
Organism: Janthinobacterium tructae; assembly: GCF_006517255.1. NCBI lineage: Bacteria > Pseudomonadati > Pseudomonadota > Betaproteobacteria > Burkholderiales > Oxalobacteraceae > Janthinobacterium > Janthinobacterium tructae. The sequence continues at coordinate 3,109,655 of NZ_CP041185.1, forward strand.
ATTCCGGAGGCTGGGTTCCAGAACAACTCATAGAACGCGGTATGCATCCTGGCCATGGTGTGGCGAAAGATGACTATACGGCCAAAGAGCTTGATGTCGATGAAGGAGACGAGTTTCAAGCGATAAAATTCTTGAATGGTTGGCTATGGTGCCAACGACTTTCCAATCATGACATTGGCTGGGTACCGATGAGCATTCTTCAAAGCATCGAATAAGATAGCCCGCCTGCTTCGAGGTTTGGGGTGTAAGGCATTTCGAGATGACGAATCCACACAAGGAAAAATTTCGGCGTTTCTGACCTGGCCCCCACAATCCGGTGCCGCCCCCATTTGCTATTAAGTAGCGCGCTATATATACTGTGCCCATGGATACCACCACCGCCCCCAATCCGCTGCACCAGGTGCCGCGCCTGGACAGCCAGCTGTGCTTTGCGCTGTACTCGACTTCACTCGCCATGAACAAGCTGTACCGCAAGCTGCTGCGTAAACTAGGTCTCACGTATTCGCAATACCTGGTGATGATGGTGCTGTGGGAGCGCGACGGCTTGACGGTCTCGGAAGTGGGCGAGCGCCTGTTCCTCGACTCGGCCACCCTGACGCCCTTGCTCAAACGCATGGAGCAGGCCGGCTTGCTGAACCGCGCGCGGGCCGCCAGCGACGAGCGCCAGGTCATCATTTCCCTCACGCAGCAAGGCGACCAGTTGCGCCATGAAGCGGCCCTGCTGCCCGAAGCCATCCTGACGGCCAGCCACTGCAGCATGGAGCAGGTTGTGGACATGAAACAACATCTGAACCAGTTACGCGACAGCCTGATGAAAAGTGAATAAAAGCGCCGCTTTTCCGAGCAAAATCAGGCAAAGCATCGCCCTGACAGCGCCAGGCAAAAGCTGGTGCGAAATCTGCCTTTATTTATTACAAATCGATACAAGGAAGACCCCACCCTGCGTATAGAATAGTTGCCACTATTTCTTTACAACAACATCAGGGTGACCATGCGCATACCTTTCGGCTCCGTAGCCTCGTTGGCTTTGTGTTTTACCGTGTCGGCTTTCGCTGCCGAACCATTCGACGACAAGTTCCGCCAGCTTGAAGAAGTGCTGCCCACCCCGAATACCTACCGCACCGCCTCCGGCGCGCCAGGCCACGCCTATTGGCAGCAGCGCGCCGACTACACCATCCGCGCCACCCTGGACGAAGCCAAACGCGAAATCGCCGGCAGCGGCAGCATCACCTACCACAACCAGTCGCCCGACACCCTCGGCTACCTCTGGCTGCAGCTAGACCAGAATATCTACAAGCCCGATTCCGACGCGCGCCGCATGACCACGGCGCCCTCGCGCCAGGCGTGGGCCAAAACGGCGGGCGACGAAACGATGAAGTTCGAGGGCTTGCGCGGCATGCTCGCGCGCGGCGACTTCCAGGGCGGCTTCCATATCCGCGCGTTAAAAGGCGCGGACGGCCAGCCTTTGAAGTATGTTGTGAACCGCACCATGATGCGCATCGACCTGCCGCAGCCCCTGAAGCCAGGCCAGGACTTCGTCTTCCAGATCGACTGGGACTACCGCATCAATGAACAGAAGGTGCTGGGCGGACGCGCCGGCTATGAAGTCTTCGACGACAAGAACGCCCTGTTTGAAGTGGCGCAGTGGTTCCCGCGCATGGCGGCCTATTACGATGCGGCTGGCTGGCAGCACAAGCAGTTCCTCGGCTCCGGCGAATTCACGCTGGAATTTGGCGACTACGACGTGCAGCTGACGGTGCCTGCCGACCATATCGTCGCCGCCACGGGCGAACTGCAAAATCCGCAGGACGTGCTGTCTTCCACGCAGCGCGAGCGCCTGGAAAAGGCCCGCGGCAGCGACAAGCCCGTCGTCATCGTCACGCAAAAAGAGGCGGAGGCGGCCGAAAAAACGCTGAGCCGCGCGCAAAAGACCTGGCACTTCAAGGCGGCCAACGTGCGCGACTTCGCCTGGGCATCGAGCCGCAAGTTCATCTGGGATGCGCAGGGCTACAAGAAGGGCGGCAGCGATGTGATGGCCATGTCCTACTATCCGAAAGAGGGCAATCCGCTGTGGGAAAAATACAGCACGCAAGCCATCGTGCACACGATTGAACAGTACAACAAGTACAGCATAGCCTACCCGTACCCGACGGCCATTTCCGTCAACGGCCCTGTGGGCGGCATGGAGTATCCGATGATCTCCTTCAACGGCCCCCGTCCGGTGAAAGACAAAAAGACGGGCGAACTGACGTATTCGAAGCGCACCAAGTATGGCCTGATCGGCGTGATCATCCACGAGGTGGGCCACAACTACTATCCGATGATCATCAACTCGGACGAGCGCCAATGGACGTGGATGGACGAGGGCCTCAACACCTTCGTGCAGTACCTGGCGCAGCAGGCGTGGGAAGAGAACTACCCAGCCTCGCGCGGCGAGCCACGCGAAATCGTCGACTACATGCGTAGCCGCGACCAGGTGCCCATCATGACCAATTCAGAATCGTTGCTGCAGTTCGGTAACAACGCCTACGCCAAGCCGGCGGCGGGCCTGAACATCCTGCGCGAAACCATCCTCGGACGCGAACTGTTCGACTACGCGTTCAAGGAATATGCGCAGCGCTGGAAATTCAAGCGCCCTACGCCCGCCGATTTTTTCCGCACCATGGAAGACGCTTCCGGCACGGACCTGGACTGGTTCTGGCGCGGCTGGTTTTATACCACCGATCCGGTCGACATCAGCATTGACGGCATCAGCGAATACGGCGTGAGTTCCAAAAATCCGGAAACGGAAAAAGCCTGGAAAAAGGCGCAGAAGGACGCCCAGCCGGAATCGGTCACGAGCCGCGCCAACAAGGGCATGCCGCGCCGCGTCGACGCGCATCCGGAACTGAAGGACTTCTACAACCAGCACGACGACTTCACGGTGACCAACAAGGACCGCAACGCCTATGCCGAGGCGCTGGCCGCGCTGGAACCGTGGGAAAAAGACTTGCTGAAACAAGGCAAGCACCTGTACCTGGTCGACCTGTCAAACCTGGGCGGCATGGTCATGCCGCTGATCCTCGAAATCGAACTGAAAAGCGGCAAGAAATACGTCGAGCGCGTGCCGGCCGAAGTGTGGCGCTACTCGCCGAAGAGAATCACCAAGGTCGTCATCACCGATGAACCGATGGTGGGCCTGGTGCAGGACCCGTACTGGGAAACGGCCGACATCGACACCAGCAACAATAGCTGGCCGAGAAAGATCACGCCATCGCGCCTGGAACTGTTCAAGAGCGAGAAGTCGCCCAAGGATAACCTGATGCGCGATTTTAAAACGCCGCTGAAAGGCAGCGGCGCGGACAAGGGCGACGAGGCGTGAAGCGCTGGCGCGCACTGGTTGCCGCCATGCTGGCCTGCGCCAGCATGGCGGCCGGCGCCCACAATTTCCACATGGGCATCGCCGACATCAGCTATAACGCGGCCAGCGGCAGCACCGAAGTGGTGCACACCTACACGGGCCATGACGTCGAGACGCTGCTGACAAATCTGTACCAGCGCCGCTTCGACCTGGGCCAGGAAGACAGCGAAGCGGCCCTGCGCCGCTATGTGGAAAAACAGTTTTATCTCGTGGCGCCGGACGGCAAGCGATTGCGCCTGAACTGGGTCGGCATGAAGGTCAATGCCGACAACGTGGTGATTTTCCAGGAGATCGAGCACACGCGCCTGGCACCCGCCACGCGCATCCACAACCAGTTGCTGATCGATTTCCTGCCCAGCCAGCGCAACACCCTCAATGTGCAGGACAGCGGCAGCATCCAAACGCTGATTTTCGACCGCCAGAATACGGAACTGCCGATCCGCTAATCCCCGGTTCCCCCAGACACCCATGACACCACGCCCTCTTCCCCTGCTCCTCGCCGCCCTGTTTGCAGCAACCGCCGCCCACGCCGACGACATCTTCCAGCGCGTGCTGATCGACGGATCGCGCCTGAACCAGCTGGGCGTGGCCGATTCGGCCAACGCGGGCAGCGTCACGCAACAGCAGCTCGACGCGCGCACCAGCTACCGGCCCGGCGAATTGCTCGAAGCCGTGCCGGGGCTGATCGTCAGCCAGCATAGCGGCGAGGGCAAGGCCAACCAGTTCTACCTGCGCGGCTTCAACCTCGACCACGGCACGGACTTGCGCACCACCGTCGACGAGATGCCCGTCAACCAGCGCAGCCATGGCCATGGCCAGGGCTGGACGGACCTGAACTTCCTGATCCCCGAACTGGCCATGCGCCTCGATTACAAAAAGGGCCCGTATGCGGCGGCGCAAGGCGATTTTTCCTCGGCGGGAGCAGCCTCTATCATCTATGCAAACCGCCTGACGCAGGGCATCGCCAGCGCGGGGATCGGGCAAAACGGCTTTCGCCGCACCCTGCTGGCCGATTCGTTTGACGCGGGCGACGGCAGCCTGCTGTACGCGCTCGAAGCGCAGCATAACGATGGCCCGTTCACGCAGCCGGACCGCTACCGCAAGCTCAATGGCGTGCTGCGCTACAGTCAAGGCTATGCCAACAACGGTTTCAACGTCACGGCCATGGCGTACGACGCCAGCTGGCATGCCACCGACCAGATTCCGCTGCGCGCCGTGCAGGAGGGTAGCTTGGGCCGCTTCGACGCCATCGATGCCAGCGACGGCGGCAAGGCGCAGCGCTACAGCCTGTCGGGCGCCTGGCGCCAGACCACGGACGACATATCGTCCAGGGTCAGCGCGTATATGATCGCCAACCGCCTGGCCCTGTTCTCGAATTTCACGTATGCGATGGAAGATCCGGTCAACGGCGACCAGTTCGCCCAGCCCGACCGGCGCGTGACGACCGGCCTCGATGCCAGCCACACCTGGCACCGCCATACGGACAGGGGCAGCAGCGACACCACCATCGGCGTGCAGCTACAGAACGACAATATCCACAATGGCCTGTACCACACGCGCCAGCGCCAGATCCTGTCGACCACGCGGCAAGACCATATCGTCGAAACCAGCATCGGCGTGTATGGCGAAAACAGCACGCGCTGGTCGCGGTCGCTGCGCACGGTGGCCGGCCTGCGCGCCGATGCCTACCGCTTCGATGTGCGCAGCGACCGCGCAGCCAATTCGGGCCAGGCCAGCGACCATTTGTTCAGCCCCAGCCTGAGCGTGATCGCCGGTCCGTGGCGCGAGACGGAAGCGTATCTCAACATCGGCAATGGTTTTCACAGCAACGACGCGCGCGGCACGACAATCACGCTCGACCCGAAGACGGGCGAGGCGGCCGACAAGGTCACGCCCCTGGTGCGCTCGCGCGCCCTGGAAGTCGGCTTGCGCAGCGCCGCCATCGCCGGCCTGCAAACCTCGCTGTCGCTGTACCGCCTGGACTTCGATTCCGAGCTGCTGTTCATCGGCGACGCCGGCGCCACCGAGGCGGGCCGCCCCAGCCGCCGCTATGGCATCGAGTTTTCCAGCTACTACAAGGCGGCCAGCTGGCTGTCGCTGGACCTGGACCTGGCGTATGCGCGGGCGCGCTCGCGCGGCAGCGACCCGGCCGGCGACTTCATTCCCGGCGCCATCGAAGGCGTGGCCCAGCTGGCCATGACGCTGACGCCGCGCGGGCCATGGTCAGGCTCTTTGCGCCTGCGCTACTTCGGCCCGCGCCCCCTGACGGAAGACAACAGCGTGCGCTCGTCGGCCAGCGTGGGCTTGAACGGGCGCCTCGCCTACCAGATCGACAAGACCTTGCGCGTGGAGCTCGAAGGCTACAACCTGGCCAACCGGCGCGACTCGGCTATCGATTACCACTATGCCTCGCGCCTGCCCGGCGAGGCGCAGCCGGTCGACGATATCCACTTCCATCCAGTGGAATCACGCTCGCTGCGCCTGACCCTGGTAAAGAATTTTTAACGCAACAAGCATAATTCCTGGCGGACGTAACACAAGAGTCGCCGCGAAGTCGTAGAATGCCAGGCTGGATAAACTGAGACAGGCCGCGTTCCGGCCCGCACCGCCATGAGCACTTCCGCACCGATCTTTACCGACCCGTCCCACGTCAAGGACGCCTTGCGCGATGACGGCTATGCCGTCCTGCGCCCGCAGGACGTGGCCGCGCTGGCCGGCTGCCCGCTGGCCGCGCTGCGCGCGCTCGAACCGAGCTGGAATACCCTGGCGCTGGACAATTACCTGAAGGATGGCGGCCGCTATCGCCGCCGGCGCCACTCGTGCTTCGTGCAGGATGGCGCGCGCCTGACGCAGACGGCGCACCGCCCGCACTGGCAACCGGTGGAATACAACGCCCTGCATGGCGGCATGCACCGCCTGTTCGAGCCGGTCGAGCCGGCCATCGTCGCGCAGCCAGCCTGGCAACAGCTGATCCGCGCGCTGGGTGAGGTCTGCTCGCAGGTGAAGGGCAGCCAGCCGTGGTTCATCGAGGCGCACCAGTTCCGCATCGATACGACCGATGGCATCGGCCGCCCCACGCCGGAAGGCGCGCACCGCGACGGCGTCGATTTCGTCGCCGTGCTGCTGATCGGACGCGAACAGGTCAAGGGCGGCGAGACGCGCATCTTCGAAGCCCATGGTCCCAACGGCAAGCGTTTTACCCTGACCGAGCCATGGTCGCTGCTGCTGCTCGACGATGCCGCGGTGATCCACGAATCGACGCCGATCCAGCCCATCGGCGAGCATGGCCACCGCGATACGCTGGTGCTGACGTATCGCGCCGGCCAGTTCCAGGGTGAAAACTGACAGGCGGCCACAGCATTCCCTGTGGCCAAAATAGTTACCTGGAAGTTACTTTTGCAGACCTAAATCCGATATAGTCATACGATGTCGATATTGCGCGCTCACCGCGCCCAGCATCACCACACTGAAATTCTAGGAGAGGTCTGTGGACTCCAACAACCAAATCAAGCCTGACGAAATCGAGATCCTGATCGTCGAGGACAGCCCGACCCAGGCGGAGCGATTGCGCCGCCTGATCCAGTCGCTGCACTACAACGCGCGCGTGGCGGCGAATGGCCAGCTGGCCCTGGCCGCCATCCGCGAGCGCAAGCCGCATCTGGTGCTGTCCGATATCGTCATGCCTGAAATGAATGGCTACGACCTGTGCCGCGCCATCAAGTCCGATCCGACCCTGCGCGACATTCCCGTGATCCTCGTCACCTCGCTCAACGACCCGAAGGACATCATCCGCGGCATCGAATGCGGCGCCGACAATTTCATCCGCAAGCCATATGCGGAAGACTACCTGCTCAACCGCATCAGCCACATGCTGATGAACCAGAAGCTGCGCAAGAACCAGAACGTGGAAATCGGCATCGCCCTGTACCTGGGCGACCAGAAGCACTTCATCAATGCGGAGCGCCAGCAAATCCTCGATTTGCTCATTTCCACGTATGAACAGGCAGTGCAGGTCAACGGCGAACTGCAGGCGCGTGAACGCCAGGTGATTGAATTGAACATGCGCCTGGCGCACCATGCGGCCGAACTGGAAACCATCAACCGCGAAATCGCCCTGAAAAACCTGGAGCTGGCCGAGGCGAGCCGCATGAAGTCCGCCTTCATCGCCAATATGTCGCATGAACTGCGCACGCCGCTGAACGCCATCATCGGGTTTACCGGTGCACTGCTGATGAAACTGCCCGGCCCCCTGACGTCCGACCAGGACAAGCAGCTCAATACCATCCGCGCCAGCGCGCGCCATCTGCTCTCCTTGATCAACGACATCCTCGACGTGGCCAAGATCGAAGCGGGCAAGCTGACCCTGTCGATCGAGCCCGTGCACTGCCAGGAGCTGATGACCGAAGTGGCCGACACCTTGCGCCCCCTGGCCCAGCAAAAGGGCCTGGTGCTGGAAATGGCACTGGGAGAAGCGGGCCAGCCGCCCGCCATCATCGACACGGACCGCCGCGCGCTGACGCAAATCCTCATCAACCTGCTCAACAACGCCATCAAATTCACGGAACAGGGCACGGTGCGCATCAGCCTGTCCCAACGCGAAGAAGACGGCGGACTGGTGACGGAAATGAGCATTGCCGACAGTGGCGCCGGCATCAAGGAAGAAGACCAGGCCAAGCTGTTCCAGGCCTTTTCGCAGCTCGATTCCACCTCCACGCGCCACGTGGAAGGCGCGGGACTGGGCCTGTACCTGTGCCAGAACCTGGCCAACGCCATCGGCGGGGCCCTGTTCTTCAATAGCGACTACGGCTCCGGCAGCACGTTTACGCTGGCCCTGCGCAGCAAGCCCTGATTCGGGTGCGTCGCAGCATAAATCTGGATTTTTTGCCATCTGAAGTAGATTGATACCGTAGTTCTACGGTATTGCACCGCACCATTTTCAGCGCTATAGTGGAACTGTCTCCTCCAATTCGTTCCCTGAACATTGGATTCAGCCCGCGCTAGTACGCGGGCTTTTTTTTGCCTGCGATTTCCACGCCTCTTCATCTTTCCTTAACTAAATCAAACGATTTAGTTATATCAATCGTTTGAGATATGTGATTAAATCTCCGGCATGATTGAAAAAAACGCCATCCCCACTCCCCACGCCGACGACGGACGCAAGCCCCGTTCCGATGGCGAGCAATCGCGCGAGCGGCTGCTGCATAGCGCCATCCGCCTGTTTGCCGAGCAGGGCTACGCCAAGACGTCCACGCGCGAACTGGCGCAGGCGGCCGGCACCAACGCGGCCGCCATCAGCTACTATTTTGGCGACAAGGCGGGCCTGTACCGCGCCGCCTTCGCGCAGCAATCGTCGGACCCGCAAGATAATATCGCCCTGTACGAGCAGCCCCATTTCACCCTGCGCCAAAGCCTGGAAGGCTTTTATGCGCAATTGCTCGCCCCCATGCAGCAGGGCGAGATCGCGCGCGACTGCATGCGCCTGTGGTGCCGCGAAATGCTCGAACCGACGGGCCTGTGGGCACGCGAGATCGACCAGAACATCCGTCCCGAACACGAGGCGCTCACGCGCGTGCTGGCGCGCCACCTGGGCGCACCCGACAACAGCGACGACATGCACCGCCTGGCGTTTTCCATCGCCTCGCTGGCACTGCAGCACATGGTGGGCGCCGAAGTGCTGCAAACCTTGCGTCCGCAATTGCTGGAATCGCCGCACGCCATCGACACCTGGCTGGCGCGCATGACCGACTACGCGCTGGCCATGGCCGACGTGGAGCGCCGGCGCCTGGCCATTCCTCCCTCTCCCCCTACCGCTCAATGACAAGCAGAAGGACCAGCATGACGACTATTCGATGCACCGTTCAACGCGCCCTGGCTGCCAGTATCGTGCTGGCGCTGGGCGGCTGCGCCCTGCAGGGGCCGCCCGCGGCCGTGGCCGCCAGCGCACCCGCGCAATGGCAGGCGCCGCTGCCGCATAACGGCAAGCTGACGGACCTGGCCAGCTGGTGGCAGGGCCAGGGCGATAGCCTGCTGGTGGAACTGATTACCGATGCGCAGCAGGTCAGCCCGACCATCGCCGCCGCCGGCACGCGCATCGTGCAGGCGCGCGCGGACAGCATCGCCAGCGGCGCCGCGCTGGCGCCCAGGCTCGATGCGACGGGCAGCGTGGTGCGCACCAGCCAGCAATCGGCGCAGCCGGGCGGCACCACCTCGCAGGCCGCCTTGCAGGCGTCATGGGAAATCGATGTATTTGGCGCCAACCGTGCCACGCGCGATGCGGCGCAGGAGCGCTACGACAGCGCCCGCGCCGGCTGGCATGAGGCCCGCGTCTCGGTCGCCGCCGAAGTGGCGAACCAGTACTACGCCTTGCGCACCTGCCAGCAACTGCAGGCCGTGGCCGAACAGGATGTCCTCTCGCGCCGCGACTCGGCACGCCTGACGGAACTGAGCGCCGGCGCCGGCTTCCAGCCGCCCGCCAACGCCGCCCTGGCCCGCGCCAGCGCCGCCGAAGGCGCCAGCCGCGCCATCGAACAGCGCGCCGCCTGCGATGTGAATGTCAAGGCGCTGGTGGCCCTGTCGGCCGTGCCGGAAGAGACGCTGCGCCAGAAGCTGGCGGCCAGCCCCTTTGTTGCGCCCTCGCCCGTGGCGATTGCGCAACTGCCGGCGCAAACCCTGGGCCAGCGTCCCGACATCTACAGCGCCGAACGCGAAGTGGCGGCCGCCAGCTTCGAAGTGCGCGGCGCCCAGGCGCAGCGCTACCCGCGTCTGAGCCTGGCCGGCTCCATCGGCAAGGGCAATATCCGCGCTGGCGGCACCAGCATCACGGCCAGCACCTGGAGCATCGGTCCGCTGGCCGTCAGCCTTCCCATCTTCGACGGCGGCACCCGCCGCGCCCAGGTCGATGCGGCTACGGCGCGCTACGACGAAGCGGTGGTGAAGTACCGCGCCGGCGTGCGCCAGGCCGTGCGCGAAGTGGAAGAAGCCTTGGTCAACCTGGCCAGCACGGACGAGCGCAGCGGCCACGCGAAAACGGCCCTGGAAGGCTATCGCGTGTCGTTCGTCGCCACCGAAGACCGTTACAAGAATGGCCTGGCCAGCCTGATCGAACTGGAAGACGCGCGCCGCACGCGCCTGGCCGCCGAAAACACCGTGGTCAACCTGGCGCGCGAACGCAGCGCCGCCTGGGTAGCGCTGTACCGCGCCGCCGGCGGCGGCTGGAACAGCAGCAACGCCATCGCCAACAATGCCCCCTGACGGATACGACAACATGAAAAAAATGACCTTGAAACCGATGGCTCTCGCCCTTGCCGCCCTTTGCGTGATGCTGGGCGCCGGTGTGGCCCTGTACTCCCCATCCTCCACGGCGGCCGACGATGCCAAGGACAAGAACGCGGCGCAAAAGCCTGCGCTGACCGTCACCACGGCCAAGCCGCAAACGGCCAGCCTGCCCATCAAGCTGAAGGCCAACGGCAACGTGGCCGCCTGGCAGGAAGCCGTCATCGGCAGCGAATCGAACGGCTTGCGCCTCACCGACGTACGCGTGAATGTCGGTGACGTGGTGCGCGCCGGCCAGGTGCTGGCCGTGTTCTCGAACGACACCGTCAACGCCGACGTGGCGCAGGCGAAAGCGGCGGTGCTGGAAGCGGAAGCGAATGCGGCCGAGGCGGCAGCCAACGCCCAGCGCGCCCGCTCGCTGCAAAGCACGGGCGCCATCAGCGCGCAGCAGATCAGCCAGTACCTGACGGCCGAACAGACGGCCAACGCGCGCATTGCCTCAAGCAAGGCGCAGCTGGCGTCGCAGCAACTGCGCCTGAAATACACGCAGGTGGTGGCCCCCGACAGCGGCATCATCTCCTCGCGCTCGGCTACTGTGGGGTCGGTGGTGGGCGCCGGCACGGAACTGTTCCGCATGATCCGCCAGGGCCGCCTCGAATGGCGCGCCGAAGTGACGGCTACCGAGCTGCTGAACCTGAAACCGGGCACCCTGGCGCAAGTCAAGGCGGCCAATGGCAGCGTTTTGACGGGCAAGGTGCGCATGATCGCCCCTACCGTCGATCCGCAGACCCGCTCGGCCCTCGTGTACGTGGACCTGCCGGCCAGCAGCGGCAACAATGCGCCGTTCAAGGCCGGCATGTACGCCAGCGGCGAATTTGAACTGGGTACCTCGGGCGCGCTGACGGTGCCGCAGCAGGCCATTGCCGTGCGCGATGGCTTCAGCTATGTCTTCCGCCTCAATGCCGACCAGCGGGTCAGCCAGATCAAGGTGCAGGCCGGACGGCGCCTGAGCGACCGCATCGAGATTGTAAGCGGCATCACGGCCGACACGACGATTGTCGTCAGCGGCGCCGGCTTCCTCAATGACGGAGATTTGGTCCGTAATGTGAAAACCCCGGTTCAGACGCCGGTGGCTGCACCGGCAGCGAAAAAGTAAGGAGAGGCCATGAACTTTTCCTCCCTCTCGATCAAGAATCCGATCCCGGCCATCATGCTGTTCGCGCTGCTGACCCTGGCCGGCCTGCTGGCCTACAAGGCCAATCCGGTGCAGGATTTCCCTGATATCGAACTGCCTATCGTCACCGTCAGCGCGGTGCTGCCCGGCGCTGCGCCGGCCCAGCTGGAAACGGAAGTGGCACGCAAGATCGAAGACTCCGTCGCCACCTTGCAAGGCGTGAAAAACATCTACACCAAGGTGCTCGATGGCGTCGTCACGGTGACCGTCGAATTCATCCTGGAAAAGCAGATCGCCGAAGCCGTCAACGATGTGCGCGACGCCGTCGCCCGCGTGAAAGCGGACATGCCGGCCGAGCTGCGCGACCCCACCGTCACCAAGGCGTCCACCGCCGGACGCGTGGTGCTGACCTTTATCGCCACGGCGAAACCCGGTGTCGATAATCCGCTCGACTCTCCCGACTTGTCCTGGTTTGTCGACAACACGGTGGCCAAGCGCCTCTTGACAGTGCCCGGCGTGGGCGCCGTCAACCGCGTGGGCGGCGTCTACCGCGAGATCCAGGTGGAACTCGACGAGGCGCGCATGGCCGCATTGAAAGTGTCGGCCCTCGACGTCTCGCGCCAGCTGCGTCTGGTGCAGCGCGAAGCGCCTGGTGGCCGGGGCGACATCAGCGGCGCCGAGCAGTCGGTGCGCACCATCGCCACCGTCAAAACGGCCGATGAACTGTCGCGCGTGGAAGTGCCGCTGCCGGATGGACGCCATGTGCGCCTGGACCAGGTGGCCACCGTGCGCGACACCATTGCCGAACCGCGCGCGCTGGCCGAGCAAGATGGCAAGACGGTCGTCGCTTTCGAGGTATTCCGCACCAAGGGCGCCAGCGAAGTGGCCGTCGCCAAGGGCGCACGCGACGCCATCGCCGACCTGCAGAAGGAAAACCCCAACGTGGTACTGCAGCAGTCGATCGACAATGCCTTCCCCGTCGAGGAAAACTTCGAAGGCTCGATGGAGCTGCTGTACGAAGGCGCGCTGCTGGCAGTGCTGGTAGTGTGGTGGTTCCTGCGCGACTGGCGCGCCACCCTGGTGGCTGCGGCCGCCCTGCCCCTGTCCGTGATGCCGGCTTTCCTCGGTATCTACTGGTTCGGCTACACGCTCAATACCGTCACCCTGCTGTCGCTGGCGCTGGTCGTCGGCGTGCTGGTCGACGACGCCATCGTGGAAATCGAGAACATCGAGCGCCATCTGCGCATGGGCAAGTCGCCCATGCAAGCGGCGATGGAAGCGGCCGACGAAATCGGCATGGCGGTGATCGCCACCACCTTCGCGCTGGTGGCCGTATTCCTGCCGACGGCCTTCATGAGCGGCATTCCCGGCCTGTTCTTCAAGCAGTTCGGCTGGACGGCCGTGCTGGCCGTGCTGGCTTCCCTGGTGGTGGCGCGCCTGCTCACGCCGATGATGGCCGCCTACATCCTGAAACCGCTGCCGCACAAGGAAGAAAAGGATGGCTGGCTGATGACGCGCTACCTGCACGTGATGCGCTGGTGCCTGAACCACCGCGGCGTCACGGCCATCGCTGCGGCCCTGTTCTTTGTCGGCGCCATCCTGCTGGTGCCGCTGCTGCCGACGGGCTTCGTGCCGGCCGCCGACCGCGCGCAGACGCAGATCAACCTGGAACTGCCCCCCGGTTCCACCTTGGCCGAAACGCAGGCCGTGGCAGCCATGGCGCGCGACGCGGCCATGCAGACGCCTGGCATCAAGGGCGTCTTCAGTTCGATTGGCGGCGGCTCCAGCGGCGACGCCTTCGCCCCCGGCGCAGCGGCCGAGGCGCGCCGCGCCGTGCTGACCCTGACCACCGTGCACCGCACCGAACGCAAGGAATCGATGGCGGGCCTGGAAACGCAGTTGCGCCACAAACTCGATACGATCCCTGGCGCCCGCTTCACGGTGGGGCCGCCCGACACGGGCGTCAAGATGCAGCTGGTGCTGCGTTCGGAAGACCCGGTGGCATTGATGGCGGCGGCGCAAAAGGTCGAGCGCGAGCTGCGCGGTCTGAAAGGCATCGGCAACGTCAATTCCAGCGCCTCGCTGGTGCGCCCGGAAATCATCGTGCGTCCCGATTTTGCCAAGGCGGCAGACCTGGGCGTGACGGCGGCAGCCATCGGCGAGACGGTGCGCGTGGCCACGGCCGGCGACTACGATACGGACCTGACGAAAATGAACCTGCCCGAACGGCAAGTGCCGATCCGCGTCAAGCTGCCCAACAGCGTGCGCGCCGACCTGGCCGCCATCGAGCGTCTGAGCGTACCCGGCAAGAATGGTCCCGTGCGCCTGGCGAACGTGGCCAGCGTGACGATGGAAAGCGGCCCGGCACAGATCGACCGTTTGAACCGCAGCCGCAACGTGACGCTCGACGTGGAACTCGGTTCGCGCACCCTCGGCGAATTGAATGAAGAAGCGCGCGCACTGCCGTCGATGAAGAATCTGCCGCCTTCCGTGAAGATCGCCGAACTGGGCGACGCGCAGGAAATGGCTTCGCTGTTCGCCAGCTTCGGCCTGGCCATGCTGATCGGCGTGCTGTGCATCTACTGCGTGCTGGTGCTGCTGTTCAAGGACTTCATGCAGCCGGTGACCATCCTGGCGGCGCTGCCCTTGTCGATCGGCGGCGCCTTCGTGGCGCTCCTGATCACGGGCAGCGCCCTGTCGATGCCGTCGATGATAGGCCTGATCATGCTGATGGGGATCGTCACCAAGAACTCCATCCTGCTGGTCGACTATGCGATCCTGGCGCGCCAGGCCGGCATGAACCGCTTCGATGCGCTGGTCGACGCCTGCCACAAGCGCAGCCGCCCCATCCTGATGACGACGATTGCCATGGGCGCCGGCATGATGCCGCTGGCGCTGGGCTGGGGCGCCGATCCGAGCTTCCGTTCGCCGATGGCGATCACCGTCATCGGCGGCCTGATCACCTCGACTTTACTGAGCCTGCTGGTGGTGCCGGCCGTGTTCACCTATATCGACGACCTCGAGCACCTGCTCAAGCGCGGCATGGCAAAACTGCGCCGCCAGAAGGCGCCGCTGCGGCGCGATGACAGGGCGGCGCTGGAAAAATAAGCGCGCCATTGTTTGCAAAATCGCCCCCTGCGGGCAAGGAAGCGAAGGACCGGCCGCCAGGCCGCGCTCCCTCGCTTCCATCTATCTGGCATACTGCGCCCATTCTCCATGAACGCAATCTGCCCTGCCTATGAATTACCGCACCCCGCTCGTCCTGCTAATGGTATCCGCACTGCTCGGCGCCTGTTCGGACAAGACCATCCCCGCCAGCACCGACGCGGCAGTTGACGTGGTAGCCGATGTCCCCGCCGCCGCTGACGATACCGCATCGGCCGAACACGTGCCGCCGCCGATTGCCACCGCGCCCAAGACGGAAGAGATGAACACGCCGCAGGCGCGCAAGCGCGAGGCGGGCATGATGCGCGCCGTCTTTGGCAAGGACTATCGCGGCGACAGCGACGATGCGCTGGCCGACCTGCCCGATCCGGACAACCATGTCGACAAACTCAGTTATGTCGTCAGTGCCGTCAGCCACAGGCTGCTGCCCGATGGCCGCGCCATCCTGGTGGCGAATGCGGAAACGGCCAACACGGAAGGCACGGCGGAATCGGCGCACGCCTCGCCGGGACTGTTGAACGTGTTTTTCCTGGCCCCCAAGGGCCAGCCGGAAGACGGCCAGTGGCAAGTCGTGAAACGGCTGGAAAACATCGCCGCCCTGGGTTCGTCGGGACAACTAGGTGAAGTCCACTGGATCATGCTGGGTGCGAACAAGCCGGGACTGGCGATCCGCCACGGCTATACAGGCCAGGGATACACCATCACGCAACTGGCCCTGTTTGAAATCGGCGACGCCAAGGTCACCTCACTCGATGGCGGCATGGACCTGTATTCGGACAATATGGGCGCCTGCGGGCCTGAAACGGACGAGTGCTGGATGGTCGACGGCAAGTGGCGCTTCGCCACGGCGCGCAATGGCGGCGCCTACGACGACTTGCTGATCGATTTCACGGGAGCGTCCGAAAAGATCAAGCCGGGCGTCACGCTCAAACCGGACCAGGACCCGCCGCGCATCGCCACCCCCCTGAATGGCCATGCGCGTTATGCATTCGATGGCAAGGGGTACAAACTGGTTGAAGGGAAGAATACGGTGCCTGGCGTGTAAACACCTGTTCAAACCTACTGCGCGTCGCGATTTGCGGTTTCCGATGCTCGCTGACTCGGCGTCCCCGTGCATTCGCACAGCTCCGCGTCTCGACCGCAACTCCCATCCGCTCGCTACGGTTTTACCAGGTGTTTCTACTGTTTGCGCGCCGCCTCCAGGCGCGCCAGCAGCGGCGCATACATAGCCCGCGTATGGCTGCTCCAGCGGGCCATGGCGCTGTCGATGTCGAGCAGCAGGCGATCCGACAACAGCTTGTCGCCCTGCTGCAGCGCCCAGATCGCACACTCGGCGCGGCAGTCGAAGCTGTTGTAGCGCGTCAGCGCGTCGTCGAATTCCGCCTTCGCTTCCACCTGGCGCCCGCTTTGCGCCAGCGCGCGCGCCGTCAGCAGCGACACCATCTCGGGACGGAAATGCATATCCGTGCGGCGGATGAATTCCAGGTGCGTCAAGGCCTCGGCGCCACGCGCGCATTCCAGGTAGGCGCGTGCCGCGCCCAGGCGAATTTCCAGGTCCGATGAAAACGCTCCCTGCAGGCAGGCTTCATACGTCGATGCCGCTTCCTGCGCATCGCCCGCTTCGAGCAGCGCGCTGGCCAGGCGCATCTGGTTTTGCGCCGTCGGCGTGTACTCGAAGGCGGCCTTCGCCTCACGCAATTCCCGATTCGGATCGAGCACCTGCACGGCCACCGAAGCGACCTTGCGCGCGCCTTGCGGCAGGCGCGAATTGGGCAGGTAGATGGCGAAGAAATACACCACGCTGCCCAGCAGCGGGAACATGAATAAAATGAGCAGCCAGTACAGCTGCTGCCCGTTGCGCACAACGTGAATCGCAAAAAATACTGCGATCAGGATGTGGATGCCTATGCCAAAAATCGTCATATTACAACCTCGTTCGTGACGGGAGCCGCTGGCACCATGCCGCCGCTTTCCCTGCTCAGAATATTACACTGGCCGCGCCGTGCACACGCGCCTATTGCGTCTTGGCCGACCAGCCGCCGCCCAAGGCCCGGTACAGATCCACCGAGGCGACGAGGATACGCGTCTTCAGCTGCAGCAAGCCCACGTCGGCGCTGTACAGTGTGCGCTGGGCATCGAGTTCTTCCAGGTAGGAGGCGTAGCCATTGCGGTAGCGGTTGTGCGCGATGCGCAAGGTGTCCGCCGCCGTAGCGCGGCGCGCGTCGTTTTCCACGGCTTGCTGCTTGAGCCGGTAGATGGCGCCCAGGCTGTTCTCCGTTTCGGCGAAGGCATTGCGCACCACGTTTTCATACGCGTACACCAGTTGGTCGCGCTGTGCGCCGGCCGCATCGGTCTGCGCCTGCACGCGCCCGCCATCGAACAGGGGGCCGGCCGCCAGCGCCGTCAGCCGCCACAGGGCCGTCGGTGCATGCAGGAAATCGGTGAGCGTTGTGGCTTGCCCGCCGCCCGCCGCCGTCAGCTTGAACGAGGGCAGCAGCTGGTCGCGCGTGGCGGCCAGGCTGGCGTTGGCGGCCGCCAGGTTGTGTTCCGCGCGCGCGATGTCGGGCCGCCGGCGCAACAGTTCGGACGGCAGGCCGGCAGGCACGCCCGGCGGCGCCAGCTCGGCAAGGGGCAAGCCGCGCGCGATGGCGCCAGGATTGCCGCCGACGAGGATCGCCAGCGCGTTTTCCTGCTCAAAAATCTGCCGCTGCAGCTGTGGCACCTGCTCGGCCGCCGCATGGTATTCCGATTGCGCCTGCAGCCATTCCAGCCGCGAACTGTAGCCCACCTCGAACTGCTTGCGCGCCAGCTCGCGCGACTGTTCGCGCAGCTGCAAGGTCGATTGCGTCAGCGCCAGCTGTGCGTCGAGTCCGCGCAGATTCAGGTAACTCGTCGCCACGCTGGCGGCGATCGACAGGGCCGCCGCATCGAGGCTGGCCTGTTCGGCGCGATAGCTTTCGCCGGCTGCGTCGCTCAGATTGCCCAGCCGGCCCCATACGTCGATTTCATAGCTGGCCTGCAGTTCGGCCTGGAAGACATTCGTCACATACGGCGTGCCGCTCGACGCCAGGGTGCGCGTGCGCGTGGGCGAACCGTCAAAGGCCAGGTTCGGCGCGCGGTTGGCATCGGCCTGCGCCAGGCGTGCGCGGTATTCCTGCACGCGGGCGCGCGCCACGCGCAAGTCGCCATTGCGCGCCAGCGCTGCACCCACCAGATCACTTAGCACGGGATCGCCGAAGGCCTGCCACCACAGCTGTTCCACCTGTGTGCCATGCGCGGACACTGCGCCGCCCTCGGCTGGCGCGCGCCAGCCGGACGGCAGTTGCAGGGCCGATGCGGGTTGCGGTGGCGCGTTCGCGGCGCAGCCGGCAAGCGCCAGCACGCCGGCCATCAGCCATACGCGGCGCTTCATGGCTTGGCTTTCTTTGGCGCAGGCGGGGGCGCGGGATTGTCCGCCGAGTCATTCAGCACGGCGGACGTGTCGACGCTGACCACCACCGACATGCCCGGCACGAGCCGGCGCGCATTCGCCTGCCCCGCATCGATGCGGATGCGCACGGGAATGCGCTGGGCAATTTTGAGGTAGTTGCCCGTCGCATTATCGGCCGGCAGCACGGAAAATTCGGAACCGGTGGCCGGCGAAATGCGCTCCACCTGGCCCGTCAGCACGGCGCCGTCGAGCGCGTCGACGTGGAAGGTGGCGCTCTGCCCTTCCTGCACGCCGTTCATCTGCGTTTCCTTGAAATTGGCGATCACCCACATCTGGCGCGGCACCAGCGCCATCAGCTGCGCGCCGGAGTTCACGTACGCGCCCTGGCGCACCGTCACCTGGCCCAATTGGCCGTCGGATGGCGCCACGATGCGCGTGTTATCGAGGTCGATCTTCGCCGCCTTGACGGCCGCCTGCGCATTCGCCACGGCCGCTTCCAGGGCCTGCTTGTTGACCAGCACCGATTGCACGCTTTGCTGGGCGATGTCAAGATTGGCGCGCGCCTGCGCCAGTGCGGCGGCCATCTGCGCCTGCGTGGCGCGCGACTGGTCGTGTTCGCGCTGCGACAGCGAACCGTCAGCCACCAGCTGCTCCACGCGATTCAAATCGGCGCTGGCCTTGCGCGCCTGCGCTTCCGCGTTGGCCAAAGCCGCCTCGCTGACGGAAATGCCCGCCTGTGCGCTGGCCTTCTGCTGCGTCCAGTTCGACAGCGCCGCCTGCTGCGCCGCCAGCTGCGCCTGCGCCTGCTCGTAGCGCTGCTGGTAGATACGGTCATCGATGCGCACCAGCAGCTGCCCTTCCTTCACATCCATGAAATCCTGCACCGTCACTTCCACCACATAGCCGGACAGCTGCGTGCCGATGATGGTCACCTGCCCGCGCACGGTGGCGTTTTCCGTCGTCACGATGGGGCTGGTGAACGGCGGCAAACGCCACGCGTACAGCACGATCAGCACGCCCACCAGGGCCACGGCGGCAAAGGCCAGCGCGGACAGCCACTGGTGGCGCCGGTCCGGCTGCGCCATGGAAGGGGCGGCGGGTGCGGGTGCGGTGGGAGGTGCTGGCGGTGTAGTGTTATTTTCTGTCATTGCTCGGTTCCGAATTGGTAATGGGGACGATGGCCATGGCCGTCTGCGCATCGCGCACGGGGCCGACCAGGCGACGCGCGCCGGTGGTGATGCGGCTCCAGGACTGGCTGACCAGCATCCAGATCAAGGTGGCGATGGCGACACCGGCGATCATCAGAAAGACGTCGTTGTAAGCGAGCACATTGGCTTCGCGCGTGGCGATGGCGCCCAGGCGCGCCACGCCCTGGGCGCTGCGCAGGGCCGGGTCCATCAGCACGCCGCCATAGCTTGCGGCGCCCGACTGCACGCGCGCGGCCACCTGCGGGTCGAGCATGGTCAGGTGCTCGACCAGGTAGCTGGAATGGTATTTTTCGCGCGCCGTCTGGATGGTGCCGACGATGGCCGAACCGAGCAAGCCCCCCAGGTTCTGCGTCATGGTAAACATCACGGAAAAACTCACCAGGTTGCGCGGTTCGGCAATCACGGCGCCCATGCCGGCCACCATGGTGGGGCCGAGGAAATACGTGCCGCCAAAGGCCAGCAGGAACTGGCTGACATACATGTTGACGGGGCGCGTCTGGCTGGTGGCGTGCGCGTCGATCAGGGCGCCGGCGGCGATCAGCAGCAGCGCGAACATCAGCGAGCGGTTCAGCGTCTTCGGATTGATCGTCAGCGCGCTGACCACCAACCCTGCCACGCTGCCCAGGAGCACCACGATGAACAGGTTCTGCATCTGGTCCGTGTTCAGGCCCAGCGCCTGCAGGAAGCCGACGGCCCCCGTCGACTCGGACAGCACGATGCGAAACAGCAGCACCGATAAAAACAGCTTGGCGATCTTGCCCGTGGTAAGCCAGCGCGTATTGAGCAGCGGGCGCGCGCGGTTATGCTCGATGGCCAGCGAGGCGGCGATCAGCACGATGGAGCACGCCAGGCACACGCCCACCCACTCCGATTCCATCCACCATGCCGTGCGCCCCTGCGCCAGCACGGCGCACAACAGGGCGACGCCGGGCGCGAACAGGATAAAGGTGAGGAAGTCGAGCGGCTCGAACGTCTGCACGCGGTCGCCGGGCGGCAGTTTCAGCGCCAGCACGCAACCCAGCGCCAGCAGGGCCAGTCCCAGTTCGAACAGGTACAGGCCATGCCATTCGCCGATCTGCAGCAGTTCGGAGGTGAAGATGCGCGCCAGCGGCAAGGCCAGCTGGGCAAAGCCCAGGCCCAGCACCACGCCTTTCAGGCGGTGGCGCGCGGGAAACGCCTGCAAGGTGTAGTACAGGCCCAGCACCCCCAGCGCGCCGCCCACCATGCCATGCGCGGCGCGCACGGCGATTGCCGACGGCAAGGTATTGGCATACAAGTGGGCGAACGTCACCAGCGCATACAGCACCAGGAACGCTTCCGTAAACAGGCGCAGGCCGAACTGCTGGCGGAACTTCACCAGCAGCAGATTCATGGAGACGATGGTCATCACATAGGCGGCCGGCAGCCATTGCATCTGGTAGGCATAGGCGGCCAGCGAACCTTGCAGGTTCAGCAAATTGGCCGTCACCAGGCCGTTGCCGAGCCCCCCCGTCAGCGCGACGATCAGGCCGACGATGAAATACGCGACACGCTTGGGCGTCGAATGTTCGGGCATCGATGGCGACCCGGGCAAGGTCGGGCGTTCGCCCGGCCCCCAGGTGCGAGGTGTGTACTTGTCCATGCGGTAATCGCGATCCGGTTTGCTGAAGCCGTTCTTTGCTGGCGTTATGGAAATAGTTGCAAATGAACAGTTCTAATCAGCAGCATATCACCGCAGGACGTTTTTATTGTTTACATTGTTGCATGGCGTTGCGCATGCGGCGCAAACAGGGTAGGCAACGGGACCGGCAGGGGCCGGCCGATCCCGCCCCTGCCCTGATGCAGCCACTTACACCCGTGGCGGGTCCGTTTCGCGCACGAATGCCCGGTGCGCCGCCAGCGCCTTTTTAAAGGCCGCCACCGCTTTCACCACGTCGCTGGAAGGCGCGACGATGACGGCGGGATCCGGCTTGCCATCGGGCAGGGCCGCCGGCACGCCTGCCTTGTCCAGCAAGCCCTTGCCCGAGCCGATGGCCAGCAGCGGCTTGCAGTGGCGGTATTGCAGGCGCAGGAAGTCGAGCGCGTTGGCGTCGTCGCCCAGTTGCTGCACGGCGCCCTGGCCGTCGGGCACGACGACGGCGTCGAACAGCACGGACGGTCCCGCTTCGAGCGAGATTTCCACATCGAGCGGCGCGCCGCCGCTGGTGTCGACCCGGCCCAGTTGGCTACCCACCAGGCGCGGCACGGCGCCATCGGACAGCAACGCGGCATAGATATTGCGCACCTGCGCGCCGTCGCTGCCCGGCCCCACCAGGATGGCCACGCGCAGGGTATGGATGCCCGTCTTGCCGGGCCGGAAAAAGAGCGACAGCGCTGGCGACGGCGCATACGCGGGCAGCGGCTGCAGGGAGGCGCGCGGCATGACGGGCGGCAGCGCCAGGCCCAAGGCATCGGCCAGGTCCTGCGCCAGGGTTTCGTCGACATTGCGCAGCATGGCGACGATGCGCTGGCGGATTACCACCGTCTGCACCTTGCTCAGTTCAAAGCGGAACGCGCGCACAATGTGATCTTGTTCAATAGGCGTCTGGCTGATCCAGAACAAACGCGCCTGGCCATAATGCTCGGCGAATTTTTCGGGCTTGCCGCGTACATTGTCGCCTTCGGCGGCGGCGGGAAAACTGTTGAAACCCTTCGCGCCCGCCTGGAACGGGCAGCCGCCCGCCAGCGAATTGGGTTCGTACGCCACCCGGCCACGGTTGATGGCCTGGCGGTGGATGCCGTCGCGCTGGTTGTTGTGCAGAGGTGCCAGCGGTGCATTGATGGGAATCTCATGAAAATTGGCGCCGCCCAGGCGCGTGATCTGCGTGTCGACGTACGAGTGGATGCGGCCCTGCAGCAGCGGGTCGTTGGAAAAATCGATGCCGGGCACGATGTGCGCCGTGCAAAAGGCCACCTGCTCCGTTTCGGCAAAAAAATTGTCCGGGTTGCGGTTCAAGACCATTTTCCCGACTGGGACCAGCGGCACCAGCTCTTCGGGGATCAGTTTGGTGGGATCGAGCACGTCGAAGGGGAACGCTTCGGCCTGCGCTTCCGTGAAGACCTGGAAGGCCAGTTCGTATTCGGGATACGCGCCGCACTCGATGGCTTCCCACAGGTCGCGCCGGTGGAAATCGGAATCGGCGCCGCTGATCTTGACGGCTTCGTCCCACACGAGCGAGTGCGTACCGGCCATCGGCGACCAATGGAATTTGCAGAACACGGACTGGCCCTTGGCATTCACGAGACGGAAGGTGTGCACGCCGAAGCCCTGCATCATCCGATAGCTGCGCGGAATGGCGCGGTCGGACATGGCCCACATCAGCATGTGCGTGATTTCCGGCGACAGCGAAGCGAAATCCCAGAAGGTGTCGTGCGCGCTGGCCGCCTGCGGCATGCCATTGTGCGGCTCGGGCTTGACGGCGTGGATCAGGTCGGGGAATTTCATCGCATCCTGGATGAAGAAGACGGGGATGTTATTGCCGACCAGGTCCCAGTTGCCCTCGTCCGTATAAAACTTCACGGCGAAGCCGCGCACATCGCGCGCCGTATCTGTCGAACCGCGTTCACCGGCCACCGTAGAAAAGCGTACGAAGACCGGCGTGCGCTTGCCCGCCTTGGCGAACAGCGCCGCGCGCGTCAGCTTGCTTTGCTCCTTGTAGCATTCGAAGTAGCCATGGGCGGCCGAGCCGCGCGCATGTACGACGCGCTCTGGGATGCGTTCATGGTCGAAATGCGTGAGCTTTTCACGCAAAATAAAATCTTCCATCAGGGTGGGACCGCGCAAGCCCGCCTTCAGCGAATTCTGGTTGTCGCCCACGGGCACGCCCTGGTTGGTCGTCAGCACGCAGCCGCTGTCGTCGCTGCGGGCGCCATCGAGGGAAGCGTTACGCGCGTTCTCGCCCAGCGCGGGCTGGCCAGCGCCCGTCTTCGCTGATGCTGTCGTTTCGCCCGCAGTGCTGGCCGTGGCCAGCGCTTCGCCGGTTGCCACATGCACGCCTTCGGCCGGCCTGCGCGCCGCCTCGCCGTACTGGCCGTCCTCCTTGGGATTGACTGCCATGGCGGCGGCCAGCTGCTGGCTGGCCGCCGTCTTTTGCAGCAGCGCGCGGGTCACGTCATTGTCCGCGCCCAGGCTGTGCGGCGCATTGCTGTCGGATGGGCCGGACATGCTGCTCAGGATGGAACCCGCACCGTCCGTGGACGGCGTTTTCTTGTTGCTAGCCATTACGTCTCCTGTGAGTAGTTTGCCCCGGGAGAACGCTACAAATCGCTCATTCAGCGCACGAACAGGGCAATCAAAACAATGATGGGAATAGGTATGCCGATCAAGCACAACAAAACGGAGCGCATCATCGCTCTCCTTTACTGCTTGCTACTGTGCGCGTGGGCGCCGGCCCGCCCCGCCATGACGGCGAAGGGAACAGCGCCCACGACAAACTACCTGGCCGCTCTGAGTAAAACTTATTTGCGCGAACCCAGCAGTTTCGACAGGCCATACCCGGCCGCCGCCGCAATCAGCAGCGACATGGCCGGGCGCTCGCGCACATAGCCGCGCCCCGTTTCGCCGGCGCGCTGGCAGGCGGCGCCCAATTGCTTGCCGCGCGCCATCAGGGTTTCGGAAGCTTTGTTGACGCTGTCGCTGACCTGGTCGATGCGGTCGCCCACCTGGTCCACGCCGTCATGGGCGCGCGTGGCGACCTTGTCGGCCAGGGGCTGGGCCTGGCTAGCCACCTTGTCGATGGTGCGGTGCAAGTCCTGGCGGGTATCCTGGGCGGTGCCGTTCATATCGGAGCTGGTTTTTTCAATCGCGTTCATGGTGGTTTCCTTTAACAGTGAATAATTTCAACCATGCTCGATGCCGTGACCGAATCATGATTCTCCTCGCTTCGGGGAAAAAGAAGCGGCTAAAAGCTGCCGGGCTGAGCCATATCAAACAGTGGATCAGCAGCAAGCTGTTGGCACTACCTTAACCGCGCCCGCCGCGCGCCACTGTGCGCTGCCACACCTTGAGGCACAGGCTTAAATTCCTGTTGGAAATAACAATCTCCGCCGGCCTGGCGGGGCGAGCGGGGAGCAGAATATGTATGGATTTTTAACGGGATTTTCCGCATAATTGCGAGAAGCAATATCCATACATATAGATAAAATGTCCAAATCAAAAGCCATACAAGAAGATAGCCTGGCCAGTGCGTGGATCACACCGTTCGTGCAGCACGGCGGCCCGCGCTACCTGCAGATCGCCGACATGCTCGAGCGCGCGCTGTCCGACGGCAGCCTGCGCCCGGGCGACCGCCTGCCGCCGCAGCGCCGCCTGGCAGCCCTGTTCCAGATCGACCTGACGACGGTGACGCGCGCCTACGACGAGGCCAAGCGCAGGAATTTGCTGGAAGGCCAAGGCGCGCGCGGCACCTACGTGGCCGCGCCGAAGGTGGAATTGACGCAGATGCTGGACCTGAGCATGAACATCCCGCCGCCGCCCGCAGGCGTGGATTTCGACGACCTGTTGAAACAGGGCGTGGCACAGGTGCTGATGCGCACGGACAGCGATCTGTTGATGAGTTATCACCTGGGCGGTGGCGGCAAGGCTGACCGCGCGGCGGGCGCCGTCTGGCTCGCGCCCATGTTCGACCACGTCGAGGCGGAACAGGTGGTAGCCTGCCCCGGCGCGCAGGCGGCGCTGGCAGCGCTGATATTGACCCTGAGCCGGCCCGGCGACAGCATATTGACGGAGCCAGCCGTGTATCCGGGCTTGCGCTCGGCAGCGGGACTGCTCAATCGCAAGACCATCGTCGTGGAAACGGACGCGGACGGCATGCTGCCCGATGCGCTGGAAAAAGCCGGCCGCAAGCACCGTGCGCGCCTGGTCTACCTCAATCCCACGCTGCAAAACCCCACCGCACACACCATGCCGGTCGCGCGGCGCCTGGCCATCACGCAGGTGGCCATACGCTGCGGCATGCATATCATCGAGGACGACCCGTACTGGCTGCTGGCTTCCGACGCGCCGCCGCCGCTGGCCCATTACGCGCCGGGCAACGTGTCGTATATCGCCACACTGTCGAAATGCCTGGCGCCGGGCTTGCGCATGGCCTACGCGCTGGTTCCCGACGCGCAGCTGCGCGAGCGCTTCGTGCAAGCCCTGCGCTCGTTTTCCCTGATGGCCACGCCGCTGACGACGGCGCTGGCGACGCAATGGATACACGACGGCTCCGCGCACGCACTGCTGGCGGGCGTGCGCAGCGAAGCCGATGCGCGCCAGGACGTCATACGCACGATTCTGACAGGCACCAGCCACCCGCGCAGCGACGGCATCCATGTCTGGTTTTCACTGCCCAGCTACTGGACCTCGCGCGAACTGGCCGACACCGCCCGCGCCCAGGGCGTGGCCGTCACGGCCTCGGACGCCTTCCACACCAGCAAACCACCGAACGCCATCCGCATCTCCCTGGGCAGCATCCGCGACCGCGCGCGCCTGGCCAGCGCCTTGAAAAAACTGTCGCTGCTGCTGGCGCACAAGCCGGTGCTGCACCAGGAGTTCGTCATTTAGGCGGTAGATGAGCGCTTCGGCGCAGGCTGGCGGGGAACAAAGCTTCAGACGAAAAAAAACCACCGTTTGTGCGGTGGTTTTTTTCTACTGCGAATACTTGGTGCCGTTGGCCGGAATCGAACTGGCGACCTTCACATTACGAATGTGCTGCTCTACCAACTGAGCTACAACGGCGAAGACCCACATTCTACAAACAATGCACAAAATTTGCTAGTGTCAACGCGAACTTTTTTGCATTTTTTTCGCGGCCCGGCTGCGGGCCGCTGAAAATCGCGGCTTTTTACTCCGCGTGGTAGGCCGTGACGCGGGCCACTTCGTCTTTCGAGCCGAGGAACACGGGCACGCGCTGGTGCAGCTTGTGCGGGGCGATGTCCATGATGTGCTGCTGGCCGTCGGTGGCCGCGCCGCCGGCCTGTTCGACAATGAAGGCCATCGGATTCGCTTCGTACATCAGGCGCAGCTTGCCCGGCATCGAGGTATCGCGCAGGTCGGCCGGGTACATGAAGATGCCGCCGCGGTTCAGGATGCGGTGCACGTCGGCTACCATCGAAGCGATCCAGCGCATATTGAAGTTGGTGCCGCGCGGGCCCGTGTCGCCGGCCAGCAGTTCGTCGACATAGCGTTTCACGGGCGGATGCCAGTGGCGCGCGTTCGACATGTTGATGGCGAACTCCTTCGTCGTTGGCGGAATCTGCATATTGCTTTGCGTGAGGACCCACGAACCCATTTCCCGGTCCAGGGTGAAGCAGTTCACGCCATTGCCGAAGGTCAGTACCAGCATGGTTTGCGGGCCGTACACGGCGTAGCCGGCGGCAACCTGCTTGGTACCCGCCTGCATGAAGTCCTGCTCGGTCGGCTGCCCCATGCCCTCCGGCGCCTTGAGGACCGAGAAAATGGTGCCGATCGAGACGTTGACATCGATGTTCGACGAGCCATCGAGTGGGTCGAACAGCAGCATGTATTCGCCCTTCGGATAGCGGTTCGGGATCGGGTGGATCGATTCCATTTCTTCCGACGCCATGGCCGCCAGATGGCCGCCCCATTCGTTCGCTTCGAGCAGGATCTCGTTGGAGATGATGTCGAGCTTTTTCTGCACTTCGCCCTGCACGTTTTCCGTGTCGGCCGTGCCCAGCACTTCACCGAGGGCGCCCTTGCCGACGGCGTGGCTAATGGTCTTGCAGGCACGCGCGACGACTTCGATCAGCAGGCGCAGTTCGGCCGGGATGCTGTTGTTCGAGCGCTGCTCTTCAACCAGGTATTGCGTAAGACTGATGCGTTTCATGAATTCCCTTTGTTGGTTATGTCGTTATTTTAAGTGTCGCGTGCGGTGATTGTCGGCTTACGCGCCGTTGGCGCCAAGCCGACCTACGAAATCATGACGCCGCGTAGGTCGGATTAGCCCGCAGGGCGTAATCCGACCTGCCATCAATTCGCCAGCGCCTTGCTGACGACCTCCATCACGTCATTCGACAAGCTGGCCTGGCCGGCGACTTGTTCCAGCGCGTCGCGCATGTGGCTTTGCAGTGCAGGCACGTAACGGCGCCAGCGGTCCATCGAGCGCGCCAGGCGGGCGGCCACCTGAGGGTTCAGGGCGTCGAGCGCGATGACTTGCTCGGCCCAGAAAGCGTAGCCGCTGCCATCCACCGCATGAAACTGCGATGGATTGCCGTTGGTGAAATTGAAGATCAGGCTGCGCGCGCGGTTCGGATTTTTCAAGGTGAAGGCCGGGTGCGCCATCAACTGGCGCACGGCTTGCACATCGGTCGTTGGCGCGGCCGCCTGCATGGCGAACCACTTGTCGACCACCAGCGCTTCGTTCTCGAAATCGGCATAGAAGCTGGTCAACGCCGCCTGCGCATGCGGCTGCGAGCCGGAATGAATCAGTGCCGCCAGCGCCGCGGCGCGGTCGGTCATGTTGCCGGCATTGTCGAACTGCAGCCGCGCCAGGTCCAGCTCCGCCGCCCCGGGCGCGATCAACAGATACGACAGGGCCAGGTTTTTCAGTGCCCGCTTGCCGGCCGACAGGGCGTCAGGGCTGTACTCGCCCGGCGTCTGGTTGGCGTGGTATTGCGCCAGCAATTCGGGCTTCAAGGCTGCCGCGATGGTCGTGCGCATGAACTGGCGCGCCGCGTGGATCGCCTGCGGATCGACTTGCGCCATGCGCTCGGCGATGATGGTTTCCGACGGCAGGATCAGGGCCAGCTCGCGGAAGGCAGGATCGAGCGTGTCGTCGGCCAGCAAGGCGCGCTGCGCGGCGATGAAGGTCTCGTCCAGCACCAGGGGCTCGCCGGCGGCGACGGCGCCCGTGAGTTTCAGCAGACGTTCCATGGCCAGGCGCTGGCCCGCTTCCCAGCGGTTGACGGGATCGCTGTCGTGACGGAACAGGTGCAGCAGCTGCGCATCGGTATAGTCGTACTCCAGCACCACGGGCGCGGAAAAGTCGCGCAGCAGCGATGGCACGGGGACTTCCCCAACCTGGGTGAAGCGGAAGGTCTGCGACGCCTCGGTCAATTCCAGCACGACGCTGGTGGCGCCATTCGATGCCACGCCGTCCACATGCAGCGGCAGGTCGCGGCCGTCCGCTGCCAGCAAGCCGACGGTGACGGGAATGTGGAATGGCAGTTTTTTCGGCTGGCCCGGCGTGGCGGGGCAGCTTTGCGCCAGCGTCAGTTCGAACGTCTGGCTGGCGGCGTCGTAGCGCGTGGAAGCCGTCACCACCGGCGTGCCGGCCTGGCTGTACCAGCGCTCGAACTGGCTGAAATCGCGGCCATTCGCGTCCGCCATGGCGGCTCGGAAGTCGTCGCACTGCACCGCCTGGCCATCGTGACGCGCGAAGTACAGGTCCATGCCCTTGCGGAAGCCGTCGCGGCCCACCAGGGTCTGATACATGCGCACCACTTCGGCGCCTTTTTCGTAGATGGTGACCGTGTAAAAATTATTGATCTCGACGAAGGAATCGGGACGCACGGGATGCGCCATCGGGCCCGCGTCTTCGGGGAACTGCGCCTGGCGCAAGGTGCGCACCTGATCGATGCGGGTGACGGCGCGGCCCGTGTCGGTGCCGATCATGTCGGCCGAGAATTCCTGGTCGCGAAATACCGTCAAGCCTTCCTTCAGCGACAGCTGGAACCAGTCGCGGCACGTCACGCGGTTGCCCGTCCAGTTATGGAAGTACTCGTGGCCCACCACCGCCTCGATGCCGGCGTAATCGACGTCGGTCGCCACGCGCGAATTGGCCAGCACGTACTTGGTATTGAAAATATTCAAACCCTTGTTTTCCATGGCGCCCATGTTGAAATCGCCCACGGCGACGATCATGAAGCGGTCCAGGTCCAGCTCCAGGCCGAAGCGCTCCTCGTCCCAGCGGATCGAGTTTTTCAGCGACTGCATGGCGTAGTCGGTTTTATCGAGGTTGCCCTCTTCCACCCACACCTGCAGCAGCACTTCGCGGCCGGACTTGAGCCTGTAATGCTCTTCCTGGCACACCAGGCGCGCCGCCACCAGGGCGAACAAATAGGACGGTTTCTTGAACGGGTCTTCCCACTTGGCGTAATGGCGGCCGTCACCGAGGTCGCCCTCTTCGATCAGGTTGCCGTTCGATAGCAACACCGGATACTTGTCCTTGTCGGCGCGCAGCATGACGGTGTACCTGGCCATCACGTCCGGGCGGTCCGGGAAGAAGGTGATGCGGCGAAAACCTTCCGCTTCGCACTGCGTGAAGAAGTTATGGTTCGACACATACAGGCCGGACAACGAGGTGTTGTCCTGTGGCGCCAGCACGGTCTCGATCTCGAGCAGCACGTCGTCCGGTGCCTTGGGAATGGTCAGCATGCCGGCCGTCAGCTTGTACTGCGACGGTTTCAGCAGCTTGCCATTCAGGCGTACTTGCACCAGCTCAATGTGTTCGCCGTGCAATTCGATGCTGCGACTGGTACTGGCGGGGTTGTGGCGCATGTGGATCCGGCTCGCCACCACTGTGCGGGCGGGATCAAGATCGAAACCAAGTTCGACGCTGTCGACCAGGAAGCTGGGCGGCGTGTAATCTTTGCGGTAAATCGTCTGAGGGCTGTCTGTGCGCATAGGGAATGGGTGGGAGCGGAGGCAAAAGCCTATTTTACCAACACCAGCCCCCCGATAGTCGCGATTCAGCTCAGGAATGTTGGATTCCCTTACACGCCGACATACCAGGTAACATTCTGTAATAATGCATGGAAACAAATAGAACTATTCTTATAATACTAAGCGATGAATTGCGTCTACTAACAGGAGATCATGCAATGAAACGATATCTCACCATCATGATGGCCGCATTGACCGTGTTGCTGACCGGATGCGCCACCACCATACGCAGCGATGTGACCGTCTTCCACGAGTGGCCTGCGCAATTGCAAGACAAATCGTATGCGTTTGAAGCGCCAGCGGCGGAAAACGACACGCTGGAATACCGCAGCTACCAGAACCTGGTGCGCGCGGAACTGGCCAAGCACGGCTTCGGCGAAGCTTCCGGCCCTGCGGCAGCCAATTTGCGTGTGGCGATGCAGTTTTCCACCGTCGACTATCCTGAGCGCGTGCTGCAAGCCACCGATCCATTCTGGTATGGCCCTGGCTACTGGCCCGGCCGCTACGGCTATCGCTACGGCGCATGGCCAGGCTATGGCCGCTTTGGCTACAACCCCTACTGGTATGGTCCGATGGATGTCGAAGAAAGCGTGCGCCATAAGTACGAGCGCGAATTGCGCGTGACGATCAATGACCGCAGCGGCAAGAAACTGTACGACGTGACCGTGCAATCGACCAGCAACAAGCGCGCCACGTCGCAAGTGATGCCGGCCATGGTAGCGAGCGCCTTTGCGGACTTCCCCGGTCAGAGCGGCGTGCCGCGCAAGGTCGAAGTCAAAATAGAGTAATGGCGTGACACTACAAAAAACCGGCTGGTGCAGCAATGCGCCAGCCGGTTTTTTTATGCCTACGAGTAATATGCCTCGGCGGCAAAGGTGAGCACGCCGATCAGCGCCACTGCCAACACCAGCACGATCAGCAGGCGGCCGAATTTCGGCGTGCCGTCGTTTCCGCTGCCGCCGCTCATGGCACGATGATGGTCGAGCCGGTGGTCTTGCGCCCTTCCAGGTCCGTGTGCGCCTGGGCGATATGGGCCAGATTGTAGCGCTGGTTGATCTCGATTTTGACTTCGCCGCTGCTGACGACGCCGAACAGCGAGGCAGCCATCTCTTCCAGGTTCGCGCGGTTCGACGCATAGCTGAACAGAGCGGGACGCGTGATGAAGAGCGAACCGCGCGACGCCAGCTCGGACAGGGTAAACGCCGGCACGGGGCCGGAAGCGTTGCCGAAGCTGACCATCATGCCCAGCGGCGCCAGACAGTCGAGCGAGCCCGTAAACGTATCCTTGCCGATGGAATCGTAGACGACAGAAACGCCCTTGCCGCCCGTGATCTCGCGCACGCGCTCGACGAAGTTTTCCGTGTTGTAGTTGATGACGTGGGCCGCGCCATGCGCCTTGGCCAGCGCCGCCTTTTCATCGGAGCCGGCCGTGCCGATCAGATTTACGCCCAGCACCTTGGC
The DNA here is from genome assembly GCF_006517255.1 of Janthinobacterium tructae. Lineage (NCBI taxonomy): Bacteria > Pseudomonadati > Pseudomonadota > Betaproteobacteria > Burkholderiales > Oxalobacteraceae > Janthinobacterium > Janthinobacterium tructae. Next base: position 3,141,446 of record NZ_CP041185.1, read on the forward strand.
CCACTGGCAGGCGATCAAGCCCACGCCGCCCGCCGCCGCGTGAAACAGGATGGTATCGCCCGCCTTCAGCGCCACCGTGCGGTGGAACAGGTATTGCACCGTCAAGCCTTGCAGCATCATGGCGGCGGCCGTATCGAAAGCGATGCGCTCGGGCAGCGCCAGCAGCAGGGCGGCCGGCAAGTTGCGCTGCTGCGCATACGCGCCATTGATGCGCGCCGCATACGCCACCCGGTCGCCCACCTTGACTTCCGTGACGCCCTCGCCCACCGCCTCGACGATGCCAGCGCCCTCGACGCCGAGGCCATTGGGCAGCGGCTGCGGATACAGGCCCGAGCGGAAATACACGTCGATGAAATTGAGGCCGATGGCCTCGTGTTTCACGCGCGCTTCGCCGGGGCCGGGCGGCGGCAGTTCCACATCCACGTATTCCATCACTTCCGGGCCGCCCACGCGCTGTACGCGGATGGCCTTGGTGGTAATCGTTGCGCTCATGCTCATCTCCTTGTCTGGGTGAATCAGGCGGCAGCAACGGCCAGCGCCTGCAGCTGCGACAGCACCAGGTGCGCCGACGACAGATTCGTCGCGCACGCCACGTTGTGCACGTCGCAGGCGCGCACCAGGGCATTGATGTCCGGCTCGTGCGGCTGCGGCGTCATCGGGTCGCGCAGGAAGATCACGCAATCGATCAAGCCTTCCACCAACAGCGAGCCGATCTGCAAGTCGCCGCCGAACGGACCCGAATGCTTGCGCTCCACTTGCAAGCCCAGCTCGTTGATCAGGCGGCCGCCCGTGGTGCCCGTGGCCGACAGTTCGCAACCCTTCAAAAAGTCCAGGTATTCGCCCGCCAGGGTAATCATGTCATCTTTTTTCTTGTCGTGGGCAATCAGGGCGATGCGTGTTTTCATGTTGAGAGCATTTTCAGTGAGTGGGGGAATTATTTCTTTTTCGACAGCAAGTAAATACCGGCCAATACCAAGCTGGTGCCAGCCAGTTGCCAGTTGGTGATCGGTTCATCGAGAATCATGGCGCCCAGGAACAGGGTCGACACGGGGCCGATCATGCCCGCCTGCGAGGCGACGGGCGCGCCGATGCGTTCGACGGCGATCATCGTCATGAAGACGGGCATTACCGTGCAAAAGATACCATTGAGCAAAGACAGGCCATACACGGGCATGGGCTGGATCAGCAGCTCGACGGGGCGCAGGATGAAAAACTGGGCGATGCAGGCAAAGCTGGCCACGCACATCGCGTAGGAAACGAGCCGCATGGAGCCGATGCGTTTCACCAGTTCGCCGGAACCGAGCAGATACACGGCATACGAACAGGCCGAGCCCAGCACCAGGGTAGAGCCCAGCGCCACATTGCTGGCGCCGCCCTGCAAGTCATGCACGAACACCAGCACGATGCCGCAATACGAGGTGAGCAAGGCCAGCCACTGCAGGCGGCTGATGCTTTGCTTGAAGTACACGGTGGTAATCAGCAGCACGAAGGTGGGCGTGAGAAACAGGATCAGCCGCTCCAGGCCCACGGAAATATATTGCAGGCCCAGGAAGTCCAGATAGCTGGACAGGTAGTAGCCGACGAGGCCCAGCCCGACCAGGCGCCAGCGGTCGCTGGTCGACAGTGGCGGCTCCGTGCGCATCTTCCACCAGGCGATGACGGCGAACACGGGCAGAGAGAAAATCATCCTGAAGGCGATCAGGGTGACGGCGTCGATCTGGTAGCGGTACAGCAGCTTGGCGACGATGGCCTTGGTGGAAAACAGCACCGCCCCGCCCACGGCGATGGCCAAGCCACCGAGGTAGACGGAACGGGGAAGCGAAGATGGGGATGCTTGCGGGGAACTGGAGCTCATGCCCAGATTGTAAGGCAAAAACCAAAGGCGGCTGCAACGCCCATACCGTTGGCGCAGGCCGGGCGTAGGTCGGGTTAGCCCAAAGGGCGTAACCCGACAACACCACCATTACCCGCCTTTACGCCACCACCACCGCCGCCGCACCCGCCGTCACCGTGGCCGTCGTCACGCGCGCAATCACGTTACTTGGTGCCGCCGTGCCGATCAGTTTATTCACTTGCTTGAACTGCGCCACCAGCTTGCCAGGCGTCAAGGTGACCACCGTGTAGCCCTGCGCATCCGTATTCAGATGCTTGATCCACGGGTTGTTGCCCAGGCCGGACAATTGCTGCGCCAGGCCCAGCAAAGTCGTGCTGAAGTCGGTACTTGCTTTCAAGCCCGCCTGCACGGCAACGACCGTCGCGTCGAGCTGCGCTTCCGGCACGCCCTTGGCGGCCAGCGCGCCGCGCAGCTGCACGCGCAGTTGTTCCAGCAGGCTGTCGACGGTGGGCGCCGCCTTGCCCATGGTGTAGTCGAGCAGGTTGACGTCGAGATTGACCGTGCCCAGGCCCGTGACGGGAATGGCCAGCGGGTAGCTGACGAGGGTGCCGATGTCGCCCATGGCGCCGGCAGCCGACTTCAGGTAGCTGAAGAAGGAATCCGAACTGACGCCGGCCGACACCAGGTCGACCATCACGGGCGTGCCACCGCCAGCGGCGTCGAAATCGTCGCTGACGGTGCCGGCAAAAAACGAGTGGATATCGCCGGTCAGCGCCACCACGTTGCCGATGGCATTGTTTTTCAGGTGCGCCATCAGGTTCTTGCGTTCGCTGTTGTAGCCATCCCACTGGTCGCAATTGAGCAGGAAACGCGTGAAGAACGGCGCCAGCGCCGCTTGCTGGCCGGAAGCGGCGACAAAGCCCGAGGCGGCGCCCTTGGCCTGCACGTCGGGCTTGATCCAGCCGAAGGCAATCACTTGCGCGGCGGCGGCCGGTGAGCCGCTGTTGTAGGCGGTCACCGTGATGCCGGCCTGGGCCGCGCTCAAGCCGGCGCCCACGGCTGCGGCGCCCTGCGCGCTGGCATTGGTGGCGGCACCGGCAATCGCCATGGCCGCCGCCTGCGCCACGGTCGTCGATGCACCCGCCGTCGAAGCGGCCACGATGGCGCAGGCCAGCGGCACGCTGCCGCCCACCAAAGGCAGGGTGCTGGCGATGGCCTTGCCTACGTTAGCCATGGCGCTCAACGCCAGCAAGGTGGCAATCGCATCCGTGCCATTCAGGCCCATGCGCAGCAGCGACACTTCATTGCCCCACAGCTTCCAGGTCGACGTGGCCGCCTTCATCTTGCTTTTCCACCAGTCGCGCTGGATCGTGCCCAGCATGCCGACGGCCGCCAGCGGGTCCGTGCCGGCTTTCGTGGCGGCCGCCATCTTCTGCCCTTCCACGCTGTCGAACAGCGCTTGCGGCACCAGGTAGCGGCTGCCGATGCTGCCCAGCGGCTTGCCCGTGGCCGGGTTGATGGTCGACTCGGCAATCGCATGGTCGGCGCGGTACAGGCGCTCGTCCGTCATCACCAGCTGCATCAGTTTGCCGAACTGGAAATCGCGGTAAATCTGGATATTCTGGAACGTTGTCGCGGCGCTATCGAAGGTGACGTCGGCCGGCATGTATTCGAACCAGGCCTGGTTGGCGCTGCGCCGGCGCGCCGGCTGGTGCAAATCGCTGCCGTCGGCGGCCACGATGCCTTCATAGGTGGAAGCGTCCTGCCAGGCATCGTCCGTAAACTCATGGTCGTCCCAGATGGCGATGAAGGCGAAGCGCTCGTGCACGGCCTGCAGGCGGGTATCGGTGCGATATTTCTTGTACAGGTAGCGGTAGTCGGCCACCGTGGTCGCGTACTTGGCGCCCGCGCTGCCGCTCTTGAACGTGCCATCGGGCAATTTCAGCTGGTCGTGGCGGCTTTCCACGGCGCCGCTCTGGAAGGCTTCGCCCACCGTTTCATAGATGTAATCTCCCAGGTGGACGATGAAATCGAGCGTTTCATTGGCGGCGATGTGCGACAGCGCGCCCCAGTGGTTGATGCTCCAGTCCTGGCACGTCAGGTAGGCGAACTGCAGCTGCGATACGTCGGCCGTGGCGGCGGGCGCCGTCTTGAAGCGGCCCACGTTCGAGCGCACGTCGCCGGCGATGAACTGGTAAAAATACACCTGGCCCGGCTGCAAGCCCGTTACCTTGTGGCGCAGGGTATTGTCGAAATCGGCTTTCAGCGGCAGCTTGGCGTCGACGATGGGCGTGCCGGCCAGGGCCGTGTTGCCGCCCAAGGCAGCCGTATTGTCGCTGGCGCTGACGATCAGGCGCACGGCCACGTCGGACTTGCCGGTCACGGCGGGCGCGACGGCGTCGAAACTGGCGGGCACGACGCGCGTCCACAGCATGGCGCTGTCGGCGCGCGGATCACCCGAGGCCACGCTTTGCGGGAATTTCCAGTCGCTGCCCGAGGCCAGCGGCACGCCAGGATCGCTGTAATCGGTGCTGCCGCAGGCGGCGAGGCCGACGGTGGCCACCGACACGGTAATAAAGCCACCCAATTTCAGAAATTGCCGCCTGTCCATTTGACTTGCCATGATGTCGCGCCCTCGATATGGTGAAAGCGCGTCACTTTAGCAACAGATTGTGTCATCCTGATGACGGGGCCATGCCGCTTGGCCGGGGGCCGATATGCTAAAATGTCGGCCACAATTGAACACCTAGTCTAAGGAAGATTCGACATGGCAGGACATAGCAAATGGGCCAATATCAAGCATAAAAAGGCTGCCACCGATGCCAAGCGCGGCAAAATCTGGACGCGCCTGATCAAGGAAATCACGGTCGCGGCCCGCATGGGCGGCGCCGACGCCATCACCAATCCGCGCCTGCGCCTGGCGGTCGACAAGGCGGCTGACGCGAATATGCCGAAAGACAACGTCCAGCGCGCGATCAACCGCGGCAGTGGCGGTGTCGATGGCGCCAACTACGAAGAAGTGCGCTACGAAGGCTACGGCGTGGGCGGCGCGGCCGTCATCGTCGAATGCATGACCGACAACAAGGTGCGCACGGTGGCCGAAGTGCGTAACGCCTTCAACAAGAATGGCGGCAACATGGGCAACGAAGGCTCCGTCGCCTTCATGTTCCAGCATTGCGGCCAGCTGCTGTTCGCGCCGGGCACCGACGAAGACAAGCTGATGGAAGCGGCCCTGGAAGCGGGCGCCGACGACGTCATCGCCGATGAAGAAGGCGGCTTCGAAGTACTCACTCCCGTGCACGATTTCGCCACCGTCAAGGAAGCGCTGGAAGCGGCCGGCTTCAAGGCCGAAGTGGCCGAAGTCATCATGAAACCGGCGACGGAAACCGTCTACGCGGGCGACGACGCCATCAAGATGCAAAAGCTGATCGATGCGCTGGAGCTGCTGGACGATGTCCAGGAAGTCTTCACCAACGCGTTAATAGAGAATTAATCTAGAGAATTAGTCACACCCTGCACACAAGGGCGGCACCGCCGCCCTGCAACCCACCTCGAACGAACGGTCCCTATGAAAATTCTGGTAGTCGGCTCTGGCGGCCGCGAACACGCCCTGGCCTGGAAACTGGCCCAGTCCGAACGCATACAGATGGTGTATGTCGCGCCGGGCAACGGCGGCACCGCGCGCGATGCGCGCCTGGTCAATCTCGACATCAGCGACCCGCAATTGCTGGCCGACTTCGTTCAGCAGGAGCACATCAGCCTCACGGTCGTCGGCCCGGAAGTGCCACTGGCGGCAGGCATCGTCAACCTGTTCCGCTCGCGCGGCCTGAAAATCTTCGGCCCGACGAAAGAAGCGGCGCAGCTGGAATCGTCGAAAGACTTCGCCAAGGCCTTCATGCAGCGCCACGGCATCCCGACGGCCGCCTACCAGACGTTCTCCGACGTCGCGCCTGCGCATGCCTACATCGACGCCATGGGCGCGCCCATCGTCATCAAGGCCGACGGCCTGGCCGCCGGCAAGGGCGTGGTCGTTGCCATGACCCTGGAAGAAGCGCACCAGGCGGTCGACATGATGCTGTCCGATAACCAGTTCGGCGACGCCGGAGCGCGCATCGTCATCGAGGAATTCCTCGCCGGCGAAGAAGCGAGCTTCATCGTCATGTGCGACGGCAAGAACATCCTGCCGCTGGCCACCAGCCAGGATCATAAACGCCTGAAGGATCACGACCAGGGCCCGAACACGGGCGGCATGGGCGCGTACTCGCCGGCACCCATCGTCACGCCGGCCATGCATGCGCGCGTCATGCGCGAGATCATCGTGCCGACCATCCAGGGCATGGCCAAGGATGGCATCACGTTCACGGGCTTCCTGTACGCCGGCCTGATGATCGACGACAAGGGCACGCCGAAGACGCTGGAATTCAACTGCCGCATGGGCGACCCGGAAACGCAGCCGATCATGGCGCGCCTGAAGACCGACCTGGTCACCGTCATGGAGCACGCCGTCAACGGCACGCTCGACGCGGTGGAACTGGAATGGGACCGCCGCACGGCTGTCGGCGTCGTCATGGCCGCCGCCGGCTACCCGGATGATCCCGTCAAGGGTACGCCGATTGGCGACATCCCGGCCGAAACCGTCGACTCCGTCACCTTCCATGCAGGCACCCGTATCGAGGGCGAACGCCTGGTCACCAACGGCGGGCGCGTGCTGTGCGTGGTCGGCCTGGGCGACAGCATCAAAATGGCGCAGAAGCAAGCGTATGAAACGGTGGAAAAAATCCATTTCGACGGCGCGCAGTACCGCCGCGACATCGGATGGCGCGGTTTGAAGCATTGATCGCTCCATAGCAATCACACGACGGGCCGGCGCGGAATGCATCCGCCCGGCCCGTTTTGATTGTCACCTCCATTCCTCGCCATGACCATACCAACCGGCCTTGCCGCACCAGACAACGATGCCCCGGTGAGCCCCCTTGCGTGGCTGACGCTTGCCTCGCTGCTCGTTGCCGGCCTGGCTTGGTACTGGTTCAGCAGTTATGCCGTGCCGCGCTGCGACACCAGACAAACCGTGGCCGCGGTCACGGATGGCAAATTCAGCCTGCACGATGTCAAGCAGGCCGGCTATGCCTGGTCGCAAAAAACCCGTGGCTGCCTGGCCACCGTCATCGAGGACGGCAAGCCGCTGCAATACGCCTGGACCATTTTGAAGCGCTGGCACCATGCAAGGAAGTATTGCCCGGCGTGGTTTCCTGCCGCCTGCTGCTGACCCGCAACGACCTTGCGCCCGCTGCCGCAAGCAAGGTGCTGGCCGTCTCGGTGCTGCAGCAAGGCGACTTTACTTTCCAGCGCAGCAAAGATGGCAAGAACTGGTCAGTAACACCGCAGTTCAGGACAGAACTGGATCAGGCGCCACTTCAATAGTACGCTAGGGAAACGAGATTGCATTGTAAAATTTATCATCTTGAATTTTGATAAACCCATTCCCGATGACAAGCAATCTCCCCGTGTCCACGCATACTTCCGTCGAGGCGCTGCATGTGCTGAAGCTGCTCACGCGCCGCCAGCGTGAGCAGGCGCTGGCGCATCCCGACTTGCCGCAGCTTGCCATCGGTACGCCGCTACCCGACACCTTGCTGTGGTTGTACCGGCGCCAGATCGTTACGTCCGAGGATGTGACGAGCCTGTCGTCGAGCGTGGCGCGCCACTTCAGCGGCGACGAGCTGGCACTGCGCTTGTCGATCTTGCAGCAGGTGGTGGAGGTGCTCAATCGCGAATCGCTCGATCATCTGCGCGACGAAGCGATCATTACGCCAGAGCTTTATCAACAGGCGCTGCCGCATCTGCCCGGCGACGTTCTGCTGCCCACGCCGGGCGAAGCGCTGAACTGGATGCTCCATGTGGGGCTGCTGCCGCGCGCGCAGTTCAAGAGCATGGTGCAGCGCATCGAGGCCGGCGGCAGCGACGATGCAAAGCGCGTGGTCCGGCATGCGCAGGCGCGCCAGGATGAACATAAAAAGGCGGTACGCGGCGTGGTCCTCGACGGTTTGTTTCCCGGCTCGCGCCTGGCCTGGCTGATCGGCGCGCCGCTGGCGCTGGCCGGCATGGTCTGGTATGTGATGAGCGGCAATTCCGTGCCCGAGTGCGACTCCACCGACACGCTCACCACCATGACACGCATGCTCAACAAGGCGGCGCCGGAAAGCACGGGCAAAGCAAGCCTGCACGACGTGAAAGAAGCCGGTTACGCCTCGTCACAACATATCCGTGGCTGCCTGGCCACGATAGCACTCGATGGCGAGAAGATGGACTATGCCTATACCGTCGCGCGCGACGACAGCGGCAGCAAGAGTCGCATCAGCTATACGGGTGCGCAGCCGTTGCTGGTCCAGGCGCGCTTTGGCAGCATCCGCGATGGCGACTTTGCCCAGCAAGCCAAGCCCCTGGGGCGCGAGGCGCTGGAAAAGGCTTTCCGCGACGGCATGGATGGTGCGCGCATCATGCCCCAGCCGCGGCAAGCGTTTTCGCTGACGCAATCGATGGAGCGCACGCGCGAAATCGCCGAAATCGAACCGCTGGCGCCATGCAAGGAAATCTCGCCGGGCATCTATTCGTGCCGCCTGCTGATCGAACGCAATGACGCCTTGCTGGGCATGCTCAACGGCGGCACGGCAGTGGTGCAGGAAGGCGAGTTTACCTTCCAACGCGACGCTGCCGGCAAGGGCTGGTCGGTAACGCCACAATTTGCCCTGGAGCTGCGCCAGGCCAAAGGAAAAGAGTAAGTCCATGCATATCGAACCGCCCCACGCATCGCTGAACCAGCTGCACCAGCTGGGCCTGATCACCGCGCAGGAACTCGACGAGGCCAACTCGGAACGCGATGTCGCCGCCCATGAGCGCCTGCACCCGCCCGAGGAGCCGCTCGACATGCCGGAACTGGCGCAGGACGCCGACCTGGTCACCACCCTGGGCTGGCTGCTGCTGACCGATCTGCTGCCCAAGAATGACTTCGACAAGCGCGCGGCCACACTGCCACCCCGGCAACAGGCGCTGGCAGCAGAGGGTGTGCGGTACTACAACCGCCGCGAGGTCGACGCCTTGTACGAGCTCGATTTGCTGAACCAGTTCCAGCGCGATGCTGCACATGCGGCGGTGCCGGCAGACCGCATGTTGTATACGCCGTGGATCGCCATGCGCTGGCTGGTAGTAAACGACATCCTGCCCACGGCGCAGTTCGAGGCGCTGGAAGCGCACGTGCGTGAACATGGCAGCGCACTGGCGCGCGAAATCATGGAAGCGTCCAGGCTGCGTCATGGTCACGACCGCATCCCGTACAAGCGGCCACCGGCCTGGAAAAGCGCCTTGATCGTGCTGGGCATGATCCTGGTGATGTCCGTGCTTTACGGTGTTGTGACCGGAGGCCTGCGGCCATGAGCACCGATCCGCGCCTCAAACCGCTCGGCGAACTGCGGCAACTGGACCTGATCACCAGCGACGAATACGACGATACGCTGGCCGAGCTGCAGATCATTGAGATCCAGCGCGCGCACAACGCAGCCGAAGACATCGATGTGCCCGAACTGGAGATGAATGCCGACCAGATCAAGACGCTGGCCTGGCTGCTGAGCGCCGAACTGGTGCCCGAGGAGCGTTTTTTCAGGATGCTGCGCAAGCTGCCCGCCGATGAACCACGCCGGCAACTGGCCAGCGCCGCGCTGCGGCAGGTGAACCGGCAAGCGGTCGATGCGCTGTACCAGCAGAACCTGATCAACGCCTGGCAGCGCGACGCCGCCCACGACAGCCTGCCGGCCGATCACCTTGCCGCCACGCCCGTCACGGCCTTGCGCCACATGCTGAAACAGGGCACGCTATCGCCGCTGCAATACAAGGAGCTGCAAGCGCGCACGCGCGCGAACGGCTCGCAACTGGCGCGCTTGATCGTCGACGCCGCCGGCAAACCGCCGACTCAATATGGCCGGCCCCGCCCGCGCCCTTCCACCATCATGGCTGCGGCACTGCTGCTGGCGATACTGACGATGCTGACGTATGCAGGACGCGCATGGTTCAAGCGCGAGCAACCAGTGCCTGTGGCACCGCTGGCACAGCCGGCCGACACGATCAAACGCACGGACCTGCAACAGCGTGCGGCAAACATGGTGGAGGGCGCCCGCCAGCCAGGCGCGGATGCGCCCCAATTCGAGGTGCAGGCAATACAGGACAAGCCGCCTCAGTAAAGCAGGGCCGGCAACAGCATCGCCGGTTTTGCTATCACAAAAATCCGTTACAGGGTACAATCCGTCCTTACTTTTTTATTTCGGCCTCGTCGGCCCACGCGATGTCGTCAACTCCCTCTCCTTCGGCCGTCAAAGCCTATTTGCTCGATTTGCAAAACCGTATCGTGCAGGCGCTCGAAGCGCAGGACGGCAAGCCTTTCCTGACCGATGCCTGGCAACGCCCCGAGGGCGGTGGCGGCATTTCGCGGCTGATCGAGGAAGGCAATGTGTTCGAGCGTGGCGGCGTGAATTTTTCGCACGTCACCGGCGCCGCACTGCCGCCATCGGCAGCGGCCGCGCGCCCTGAACTGGGTGGCAAGGCGTGGGAAGCGATGGGCGTGTCGCTGGTGCTGCATCCGCGCAATCCCTACGCGCCGACGGTGCACATGAACGTGCGTTTTTTCAGCACCGTGAATGCCGATGGCGCCCCCGTGTGGTGGTTCGGCGGCGGCATGGATTTGACGCCGTATTATGGCGACGCGGGCGACGTGAAGCACTTTCACCAGGTGTGCCATGATGCGCTGGCGCCGTTTGGCGCGCAGCTGCATCCGAAGTTCAAGCAGTGGTGCGATGATTATTTCTACCTGAAGCACCGGCGCGAAGCGCGCGGCGCCGGCGGCATCTTCTTCGACGACTTCAATGCCCTGGGCTTTGAAGACAGTTTCGCGATGCTGCGCAGCGCCGGCGACGCCTTCATCGACGCGTATGTGCCGATCCTGGCGCGGCGCAAGGATACGCCTTACGGCGAACGCGAGCGCGATTTCCAGTGCTATCGGCGCGGGCGCTATGTCGAGTTCAACCTGGTGTTTGACCGCGGCACCCTGTTCGGCCTGCAGTCGGGCGGACGCACCGAGGCGATCCTGATGTCGATGCCGCCCGTGGTCAAGTGGCGCTACGACTGGCACCCGGAAGCGGGCAGTCCCGAAGCGGCGTTGTATACTGACTTCCTCGTGCATCGCGACTGGCTGCAGGCGTGACCGAAGGTAGTACGGCATGCGTGACGCTGCTGGGCGGCAGCTACGATCCGGTGCACATGGGCCATGTCGCGCTGGGCACGCATTTTTCCAGCCTGCTGCACGCCGATGAGCTGCGTGTGATTCCGGCGGGCGCGCCCTGGCAAAAGAGCAAGCTGGGCGCCACCGGCCAGCAGCGCGCCGAGATGGCCGGCCTGGCTTTTGCCGGCCTGCCCCTGCCCGTGGTAATCGACCGCCAGGAAATCGAGCGCAGCGAACATGGCCAGGCCAGCTACACCATCGATACCTTGCGCCAGGTACGCGCCGAGCTGGGAGCGCGCGCTTCCATCGTTTTCCTGATGGGCGCCGACCAGCTGCAGCGGCTCGCGACATGGCGCGAATGGCAGCAATTATTTGAATACGCGCATATCTGCGTCGCGGCCCGCCCCGGCTTCGCGCTGAATGACACAGCAGTACCGCAAGTGGTCGCCGACGAATTTTCGCGCCGCCTGGGGTCGCTGGACAGCATCCGCAACACGCCGCACGGTCTGACTTATCTGGCACAGGACTTCGCGGTGGATATCTCCGCCACCGAAATACGTGCGGCATTACAACGGGGGAATCGGGCAAACTCGCTTGTTTCCCCGCTAGTGCTAGACTATATTGAACAACATAATTTATACAAAAGCTAAATGGACATCAAAAAACTGCAAACCCTCGTCGTTGACGCCCTTGAAGACGTCAAAGGCCAAGACATCGCCGTCTTCGAAACGAGTCACCTGACCAGCCTGTTCGACCGCATCGCGATCGTCTCCGGTACCTCGAACCGTCAAACCAAGGCGCTGGCCGCCTCGGTGCGCGACAAGGTCAAGGACGCCGGCGGCCAGATCATCGGCATGGAAGGCGAGGAAACGGGTGAATGGGTGCTGGTCGATCTGGGCGACATGATCGTCCACATCATGCAAGCTCCTATCCGCGCCTACTACCGCCTGGAAGAAATCTGGGGCGATACCCCGATCAAGCTCGGTGCCGCCAAGCGCGCGCCGAAAAAAGCCGGCGACGACGAGCCGAAGAAAATCAGCGGCCATCTGGCAGCAAGCAAGGCCAAGGTCGAAGTTTCGCCCGTGATCGAAAAGAAAGCACCAGCGAAGAAAGCCACGGCAGCCACCGCCGCCAAGAAAGCCCCGGCGAAAAAAGCCGCCTCGAAAGCTGTCGGCAAGACCGTGAAAATCGCGCCGACCAAGACCGAAGCGGCTGCCGTGAAAGCCTTGAAAGCGCTGCCAGAGAAAAAAGTGCGCACCCCGCGCGCGGCCAAACCGGCAGCCGATGCTGCACCGGCAAAAACCGTGATCAAGCGTATCAAAAAAGTCGAAGCGTAAGCGTCGATGCAGCTCATCATCGCTGCGGTCGGCCATAAAATGCCGGCCTGGATAGAGACGGGCTTCGCGGAATACGCGAAGCGCATGCCGCCGGAACTGCGCATCGTGCTGAAAGAAATCAAGCCGGTGGAGCGTTCCGGCAGCAAGACCGCCGCTACGGCGATGGCGCTGGAACGCGAACGTATCGAAGCCGTCCTGCCCAAGGGCGTGCGCATCATCGCCCTCGACGAACGCGGCAAGGACCTGACCAGCGTCGGCCTGTCGCAGCAGTTGATGGCGTGGCAGCAGGATGGCCGCGACACCGCCTTTTTGATCGGCGGTGCCGACGGCCTCGATCCGCAGCTCAAGGCGCGTGCCGAAGGCATGCTGCGCATTTCCAGCATGACCCTGCCGCACGGCGTGGTGCGCGTGATCCTCGCCGAGCAGCTCTATCGTGCCTGGTCGATCACGCAAAACCACCCCTACCACCGCGTCTGAACTCCCCCATGAAAACGGCTGATCACAAGATCTACCTCGCTTCCAAAAGTCCGCGCCGGCGCGAACTGCTGCGCCAGATCGGCATCGATTTCGAATTGCTGCTGCTGCGCAGCGACGGCCCGCGCGGCGCCGACGTCACAGAGGAAGTCCTTCCCGGCGAGTCGGCGCTCGACTATGTCGCCCGCGTGTCGAATGAAAAAGCCGCCTTCGCCTGGGACCTCGTGCGCCGCCGCCACCTGACCCCGCGCCCCGTGCTGGCGGCCGATACCACCGTCACCATCGACGGCATCATCCTCGGCAAGCCGGCAGACCGCCTGGAGGCCGTGGCGATGCTGCAGCAGCTGTCGGGCCGCACGCATCAGGTACTCACCTCGATCGCCGTGCACTACAAAGACTTCGCCGAGCAGCGCACGCAGGTGTCGCAAGTGCGCTTCGGCGTGCTCTCGCCCGCGTCCATCGCCGCGTATTGCGCCACGCCGGAACCGTACGACAAGGCCGGCGGCTACGGTATCCAGGGCAGCGCCGCGCTGTTCGTCGAACATATCGAAGGCAGCCATTCCGGCATCATGGGCCTGCCCCTGTACGAAACTGCACAGTTGCTAAGACTGGCAGGTTTGCCCCTGCCCTGATCGGGTATGATGTCATTCGTTGCCTCCACTTCCCCGCCTCCATGAACGAAGACATCCTGATCAATATCACGCCGCAAGAAACGCGCGTCGCCCTCATCCTGCAGGGCGCCGTGCAGGAATTGCACATCGAGCGCACGCTCACGCGCGGCCTGGCCGGCAATGTGTATTCCGGCAAAGTGGTGCGGGTGTTGCCAGGCATGCAATCGGCCTTCATCGACATCGGCCTGGAGCGCGCCGCGTTTTTGCACGTGGCCGACATCTGGGAAGCGCGCGGCCACGATGGCCAGAACGCCACGCCCGCTCCCATCGAAAAAATCCTCTTTGACGGCCAGGTGCTGACGGTGCAGGTGATCAAGGACCCGATCGGCACCAAGGGGGCGCGCCTGTCGACGCAGATTTCCATCGCCGGGCGCATGCTGGTGTACCTGCCGCAAGACAAGCACATCGGTATCTCGCAGAAAATCGAAAAGGAAGCGGAACGCGAGCAATTGCGCGTGCGCCTGCAAAGTCTGCTGCCGCCCGATGAAAAGGGCGGCTACATCGTGCGCACCATGGCCGAGGACGCTTCCGACGCGGACCTGAAGGCGGACGTCGATTACCTTAGAAAAACCTGGAGCACCATCACGCACGGCGCGCGCACGCGTCCCGCCACCAGCCTGCTGCACCAGGACTTGAGCCTGGCGCAGCGCGTGCTGCGCGACTTCGTCGGCGATGAAACGGCCACCATCCAGGTCGACTCGCGCGAAAATTATGTGAAACTGCGCGAATTTGCAGAAATCTACACGCCCAGCGAACTGACGCGTCTGCAGCACTACACGGGCGAGCGTCCCCTGTTCGATTTATATGGCGTGGAAGAAGAAATTTTGCGCGCGCTGGGGCGCCGGGTCGACCTGAAATCGGGCGGATACCTGATCGTCGATCAGACGGAAGCGATGACCACCATCGACGTCAATACGGGCGGTTTTGTGGGCGGGCGCAATTTCGCCGACACGATTTTCAAGACCAACCTGGAAGCGGCGCACGCCATCGCGCGCCAGCTGCGCCTGCGCAACCTGGGCGGCATCATCATCCTCGACTTCATCGACATGGACAATGCCGAGCACCGCAACGCCGTGCTGGCCGAACTGAAACGCACCTTGTCGCGCGACCGCACCAAGGTGTCCGTGAGCAATTTCTCGCCGCTGGGCCTGGTGGAAATGACGCGCAAGCGCACGCGCGAGTCGCTCGCCCACATCCTGTGCGAACCGTGCCCCGCCTGCGCCGGCAAGGGACAAGTCAAGACCTCGCGCACCATCTGCTATGAAATCCTGCGCGAACTGCTGCGCGAAGCGAAACAGTTCAACCCGCGCGAGTTCCGCATCCTCGCCTCGCAGGAAGTCGTCGATTTGTTCCTGGAAGAAGAATCGCAGCACCTGGCCATGCTCGGTGATTTCATCGGCAAGAAAATCTCGCTGCAGGTGGAAAATGCCTACCACCAGGAGCAGTACGACGTCATTCTGATGTAGCCATGCCCGGCACTGCCTTCTTCTGGCGCGACCCGGCTCTGCCCCACGTGGAGAGCCGGCGCGCCTGCCACAGCCAAGCGTGCTACAAGCCGCACAGCCATCCCACGTTTTCGATTGGCGCCGTCGACGCTGGCGGCAGTATCTTTACGGGCAGCAAAGACAGCAAGGTCGCCCTCGGCAATGGCAGCCTGGTACTGGTGCCGGCCGGCTGCGTGCACGCCTGCAATCCCCTGCCTGACGCCTTCTGGAGCTACCAGATGCTGCATCTCGATGCGCGGTGGCTGCAAGCACACGCGCCGGCACTCGATGGCGACACGGCGACGGTGTTGCACTGCCCGCGGCTGTACGCACAGTTTTGCGCCATGCATGCGCTGCTGTTTTCAAGCGCCGGTGTGGCAGAGAAGGATGCGGCGCTGCTGGCGTTCCTGGGCGCTTGCGCCGATACCCGTGCAGACCTGCTGCCCTCGGAACGCAAGCCGCTGCCGCAGCAACTGGCACCCGTGCTCGAAACGCTGCAGGCGCGGCCTTCGGCCAGCCTGCGGCAGCTGGCGCATGCTGCGGGCCTGAGCCCGTATCAATTGATCCGCGCTTTTCGCGCCGCCACGGGCATGACGCCGCATGCCTACCAGCTAAATATGCACGTCAACCGCGCGCGCAGCCGCTTGCAGGCAGGGACGGCGCTGGCGCAACTGGCGCATGAGCTGGGCTTTGCCGACCAGAGCCATCTGCAGCGCGTCTTCAAGGCGCATGCGGGCATCACGCCGGGGCGCTATCGCGGCCAGGGCAGCTGAGGCGCCCGCAATTTTCTTCAATACAGGCTGCCGTCAGCCCCTGCATACTCGCGCATCGCCATTGCCGGAGCCAAACTCCATGCACGATTTCCTCTTCATCGCCGCCGCCCACTTTCTATCCCTGCTATCGCCCGGTCCCGATTTTTTCCTGATCGCACGCACCTCGCTGGCCCACGGCTGGCGCGGCGCCGCCGGCACGTGCGTGGGCATTACGGTGGCCAATGCGGTGTTTATCGTGGCGGCGTTTGCGGGACTATCGGTGCTCAAGGCGGGCAGTACGGCATTTCTGGTGGTGCGGCTGGCCGGATGCGCTTATCTGCTGTACCTGGGCTGGCTGTTCCTGCGCCATGCGGGCAAGAGCCGACTGGATGCCAAGCCCGCCACCGGCAAGGCGCGCTGGCGCGGCGGTGTCGCGATGGGGTTTGTCTCCGCCATCCTGAACCCGAAGAATGCGCTGTTCTACGTCAGCCTGGCCACCGTGCTGGCCGCCAGGCAGACGAGTCCCGTTGCGATAGTGGCGTATGGCGCGTGGATGATCGTTGCCGTGCTGGCGTGGGATATGGCGGTGGCGCTGGCCATCGGCAGCAGCGCCCTGCGGCAGCGCTTTGCGCGCGCGCTGCCGCTGCTGGAACGGCTGTCGGGCATGATGCTGATCGTGCTGGCGGTGGTGCTGTTGGCGGATCAGGCCGGCAATGGATCCAGGTAAAACACGGCGTACACTTTCAGTGGCGACGTTTCCGTGGCTTTTTCCGAACGCACGACGGAGCAATCGTCGGCGGCCAGGCTGCGCCAGTTCTGGATGCCGGCCTTGGCGAACATCGCGTGGGCCGGGGCGTTGGCGGCCAGATCCAGCACCAGGCAGGCGTTGCGCGGGCCGGCGCCGTAGTTGACGGCGCGGATCTCGATGCCGAAGGTCGTCATCCACGGTTCCCACAAGCCTTTTTCCTTGCCGGCGGCCATGCGGTCCAGCATCTCGCCAAAGCTCAAGCCTTTCTTGACGGTATCGCGCAGTGCTTGTAACGACGGCGCCAGGCGGGGATCGGGCTGCTTGTTGCCGGCGCGAATTTCGGCGATCGCCTTCAATTCCTTGATGATGGCGGCATCACGCTCCGTGTAGTCGCGCATGCGTGCGTAAAACTCGGCGTCGAGGAAAGGATTGACGGTCAGCTTGGCGACGCCCTCTTCGCGGCGTTTCGGGGAAGGCGTGGTGGTTTTGGTCATGGCGGTGGAGGGCAAAATACGTTGAGGGGCGCCAGTGTACCACCTTGCAGCGGCGCGGCCACTGGTGGTGCATCAGCCCCTGGGAGCGGCCGTCGATTCGCGCACCACCAGTTCGGGTTTCAGGCGCACGTCGAGCACCGCAGAATCTGGCGAGGCGATGGTTTGCAGGATCAGCCGCGCCGCTTCCGTGCCGATGCCGTGGTGGCGGATGCGGATGGTGGTGAGCGGCGGACGGATCATGTCCATGTACGGCATGTCGTTGTGGCCCACCACGGAAATATCGTCCGGGCAGTTCAAGCCCAGTTCGCGGATGGCATCGTAGCAGCCGAGGGCCACCAGGTCGCTGCCCGTCACCACGGCCGTCGTCCGCGGCGACTGGCGCAACAGCGCCAGCAGGGCAGCCTTGCCGCATTCGCGCGAATAGCCGCTGCTTTCAAACACGAACGCTTGCGAGGGATCGAGTTCGCTGGCCTGGATGGCGGCCAGGAAACCGAGGCGGCGCACGTGTCCAGTGGACAGGTTTTCCGGGCCGGCAATGTGCGCGATATGGCGGTGGCCCAGCGCCAGCAAGTGCTCGACGGCCAGGCGCATGCCGACCACGTCGTCGCTGACGACGCAGGAAGCGACGCCCGTCTCGTCGCTGCGATTGACGGTGACGACAGGCACATTCTGGTCGATGCACATCTTGATGACGGGATCGTGGCGCCGTGCGGTAGCCAAAATCAGGCCATCGACCTGCTGCCCCAGCAGACGATTGATGACGAACAGCTGTTCTTCCTCGTCGGCACCCACGTTGGCGACGATGGCCAGGTAGCCATGCTTGCGCAAGCCTTCCTCGATGCCCAGCAGGATCGGTGGAAATACCGCGTTGGTTATGTCGGGCAAGACCACGCCGATGATGCGCGACTTGCGCGTGACCAGGGTGGAGGCGGCGCGGTTGGGCCGGTAGCCGAGCCGGCCCGCTTCGGCCAGCACGCGCGTAGCCACCTCGGCGCTGACCATTTTCCGCGTTGTCGGGTTCATCACGCGCGAGACGGTGGAAAAGTGCACGCCGCTGGCCCGCGCGACGTCGCTTAAGGTGGGGTTCTTGTTTGTCATGGGCTTCCCGGATCGCAATACGGTGATTTTATCGCAAAAAATGCCCATGCCGTCAAAAACCGAGCAAACGCTTGCATTGTAATAATGCCGTTGCCCAAAGCGGTTTTGAGACTGTTAAGTACAATCCAGCCTTGACAGCGTGCAAACGCTTGCATAACATGGCCCGGATTGACCACTCGGGCCTGGTTGCCCTTCCCAGAATTCTTATGTCTACTTCCCACAGCAAGCACGCCGAACAGAACGGCGAAACCTTCAACCTGAAAGAAGCCGCCCTCGCCTATCACGCTGAACCCCGCGCAGGCAAGATTTCCGTGACGCCAACCAAACCGCTGGGCGACGCCCGCGCCCTGACCCTGGCGTACTCGCCAGGCGTGGCCTTCGCCTGCGAAGCCATCGTGGAAGATCCGCGCACGGCCGGCATCTACACCTCGCGCAGCAACCTGGTGGCTGTGATCACGAATGGCACGGCAGTGCTGGGCCTGGGCGATATCGGCCCGCTGGCCAGCAAACCGGTGATGGAAGGCAAGGCTTGCCTGTTCAAGCAATTTGCCGACGTCGACGTGTTCGACATCGAACTGGCCGAGAACGATCCCGACCTGTTCATCGACACCGTGGTGCGCATGGAGCCGACCTTCGGCGGCATCAACCTGGAAGACATCAAGGCGCCCGATTGCTTCTATATCGAGCAGCAATTGCGCAAGCGCATGAACATTCCCGTCTTCCACGACGACCAGCACGGAACGGCCATCATCGTCGCGGCCGGCATCCTGAACGGCCTGGAACTGGTGGGCAAGGATATCGGCAATGTGAAAGTGGCCGTCTCGGGCGCAGGCGCCGCCTCGATCGCCTGCCTCGACCTGCTCGTCTCGCTGGGCCTGAACAAGTCGCTGCTGAAGGTCTGTGACAGCCAGGGCGTGATCTACCCGAGCCGCGATGCCAATATGGAAGAGAACAAGGCGCGCTACGCGAACGACACGAGCGACCGCGACTTGGCCGACGCCATGGTCGGCGCCGACATCTTCATCGGCGTCTCGAAGGGTGGCGTGGTGAGCGCGCAGATGGTCGAATCGATGGCCGCCAAGCCGCTGATCTTCGCCCTGGCCAATCCGCATCCGGAAATCGCCCCGGAAAAGGTGCATGCCGTGCGCGACGACGCCATCGTGGCCACGGGCCGCTCGGATTACCCGAACCAGATCAACAACGTGCTGTGCTTCCCGTACATCTTCCGCGGTGCGCTCGACGTGGGCGCCACCACCATCAACGAAGAGATGAAGCTGGCCTGCGTGCGCGCCATCGCCGCGCTGGCAAAAGAACCATTGCCGGGCCACACCACCAGCGCCCTGACGCCGCTGCAACTGATACCATCGCCGTTCGACGAGCGCCTGCGCAGCTGGGTCGCGCCTGCCGTGTCGCAAGCGGCCATCGCCACCGGCGTGGCCACGCGCGTGCCGGCCAGCGCCTGAAACGCATGACCGGCCTGCCGGGCTTGGCAAAATAACAGCAAGTTACCATTGCTTACAAAAAAACCATGGCTAAAAACCATGGTTTTTTCAATTTCCCCCTTGAGACCACTCAGATAGTTATCGAAGAGCAAATTCCCGCTGAGCGTTTTTGCTGCCACCTTCGATTACAATGACGCCTACTTTATGTTGCTACAGTTGCCAGAATGGCGATGACGTGCGTTACCAAGGATTTTCATGCTCGGCCTGACCTCTGTTTGTGTTTTTCTCTTTTCGGCATTGGCGCTGGCTGTCACCAGCGGATACTCCCTTGGCGCGCTGGTGCTGCTGCTGGCCAGCAGCTGGCTGCTATGGAAACGCCCCCGCCTGGATCTGCAGCGCCGCGATTATCTGATGCTCGGTACGCTGTTGCTGTATTTCGCCATCTTTACCGCCAATATGCTGTACCACGGCGATCCTGGTCGCGAATTCGACATACCATTGAGGGCGCTGCTGGCCGTGCCGGTACTGCTGCTGCTGCTTGCTTATCCGCCGCGGCCGGAAGCCTGGTGGAGCGGTTTGGCCATCGGTGCAATCGCCGGCGCAGCGCTGGCCTTCCATCAGTTCCACCCAAACATTCCCATTCGGCCGCAGGCGGCAACCAGCAATCCCATTCATTACGGTAATGTCAGCATGCTATTTGGCTTGTTGTCGCTATGCGGCCTGGAATGGGCCCGTGCACAGCGCCAGCGCCTCGCATGGATTGTCCTGTTGCTGTGCGGATGCTTGGCAGGAATCTTCGGTTCCATTCTGAGCGGCAGCCGCGGTGGCTGGATTGCCATGCCGGTCTGCCTGATTATTTTGGCGCTGCAGCATGCCAGGACCCATGGCAAGCGTTACTTTATTATTACGCTAACGCTGCTGGTCGGCTTGATTGTAGCCGCCTACAACATGCCGCATTCGCCTATACAGCAGCGCGCAGCCATCGCTATATCTGAACTGGAAAAATTTGAAGATACGGGCAATGTGGATACTTCGGTTGGCCAACGGATCGAGATGTGGCGCACCGCGCTGGATATGTCATCGCAAAACATATTGCTGGGCATCGGCCGTACTGGTTACTTTTCCCAAAAACAAATACTGGTAGACGAAGGCAAGATGAGCAAGGCAGTCGGCGAGTACACCAATGCCCATAACGACTATATCGACGCACTGGTCAAGCGTGGCGTCACCGGCCTGCTGGCACTGCTGGCACTCTTCCTCGTTCCATTGACCCTGTTTGCCCGCGCCCTGCGCCACGATGCCGCGCCAGCACACCCCTATGCGCTGGCCGGTGTGATGCTGTGCACGTGCTATATGATTTTCGGCCTGACAACGAGCTCGCTCACCCTGAATATCGGCATCATCATGCTGGTTTTCCCGATGGTGATATTGTGGTCCATGCTGCGCCAGCAAGAACGCACTTCCTGAGCTCGTTTTCCGCCTGACCGTTTTTGCTGCCCCCTGCAAGGAACCATACCGATGCTCACGCCCGACCTGAAGCGCCTCACCGCGCTGCACGCGCCCTATAAGAAACACCTGGCCCTGGCCTTGCTGGCGATGGTCATCACGGCGGCCACGGAGCCGCTGTTGCCGTATGCGCTCAAGCTACTGCTCGACAATGGCTTTGGCGGCAAGGTGAATTTTTCCTTCTGGCTGGTGCCGCTGATCGTCATCGGTATCTTTGCCATGCGCGGCGCATCGACGTTTGCCAGCAGCTATCTGATGAGCTATGTTTCCACGCGCATTCTCAACGAGTTGCGGCGCAGGATGTTTGCCAGCATGCTGAACTTGCCCATCGACTTCTACAATACGCACACGGTGGGCAAAGTCATCAACTCCATCATGTTTGAAGTGCAGCAGATCATCGAAATGGTGACCAAGGTGTTTACGTCGATCGTGCGCTCCTCGCTGACCGTGCTGGGCTTGCTGGCGTGGCTGCTGTACCTGAACTGGGCGCTGACCCTGGTGACCCTGGTGCTGCTGCCCCTGCTGACCATCGTCGTGCGCACCACGGGCAAGCGCCTGAAAAAACTCAACCGCGACTCGCTGGCCGTCAATGCCGAGCTGACCCAGGTCATCGAGGAAACCACGCGCGCCCAGCAAGTGATCAAGATCTTTGGCGGCCAGGAATACGAAAAATCGCGCTTCGAAGAGCGTGCCGAGCAATTGCGCCGCTACAGCATGCGCATGACGACGACCTTTTCCGCCACCGTGCCCATCACCCAGGTGATCACGGCCGCCGCCGTGGCCCTGGTCATCGTGATGGCCCTGTTCCAGTCGGAGCAGGGCCAAATCACAGTCGGCGGCTTCGTCTCCTTCATCACGGCCATGCTGATGCTGCTGACACCGTTAAAACAGCTGGCCGAAGTCAATGGTCCCCTGCAGCGCGGCATGGCCGCCGCCGAGGAAGTCTTCCAGCTGATCGACAAGACGCCGGAACGCACGGGTGGCAAGCCGCTCGCTGACCGCAGCACAGGCCGCATCGAATTCAAGGACGTGAGCTTTGCCTACCCTGGACATCAGGAGCCGGCCCTGCGGCACATCGACCTGAGCATCGCGCCAGGACAAACGGTCGCCTTTGTCGGCATGTCCGGCGGCGGCAAATCGACCCTGGTCAGCCTGCTGCCCGGCTTTTACTCGGCCAGCAGTGGCGAGATCTTGCTCGATGGTCAGAATATCGACGCCATCACCCTGACCAGCCTGCGCAGCCAGATCGCCATGGTCAGCCAGCAGGTGGTGCTGTTCGACGATACCCTGGCCGCGAATATCGCGTATGGCGATGCGGCGCCGGACCGGCAGCGCATCGAAGCGGCCGCTGCGGCCGCCTTCCTGTCGGACGTCATCGACGGCTTGCCCGACGGCCTGGAAACACGCTTGGGCGACAACGGCTCGCGCCTGTCCGGCGGCCAGCGCCAGCGCGTGGCCATCGCCCGCGCCATCTACAAGGATGCGCCCATCCTGATCCTCGATGAAGCCACCTCGGCACTGGATACGGAGGCGGAACGGGCCGTGCAAGCGGCACTGGAGCACCTGATGCAAGGTAAAACCACCTTAGTTATTGCTCATCGGCTATCAACAATTGAACGTGCGGACCGTATCGTGGTATTGTCACATGGGAAAATAATGGAAACCGGCTGTCACCAGCAATTACTGGATGCCAACGGCGCGTATGCCAATCTGCATCGCCTGCAATTTCCCCAGCAAGTAGTTTGACACCATCGAATGAATACCTGAAATCGTACTGATACATGACGCCTTTGATTCCCGCCGAACTTCTACAAAAGTCGGACAAAATTCTTTTCATCGCCCATCTGGCGCTGGGAGACTTTACTTACCTGCAAAACGGTTTCCGTGCCTTCGCCGCGGCCTATCCCCATATCCAGATCCACCTGTGGGTCGACGAAGTCCGCCGCACGTCCGACGCCAGGCAATGGGAAGGCTTGCGCACCTATTCGCTGTATGACTGGGTAGAACAGTCGGGCCTGTTCTCCAAGGTGTACCGCAAGACCTACAGCCCCGCGCTCTACGAAGAGTCACTGCGCGAAGCGCAGGCGGAGCACTATCCCGTCGTCGTGTCGCTGGCCCACGTACGGCCGCAGCAGTACGCTGATCTTGCCCGCGCGATCAGCCCGCGTGGGCTGGTGATCGGTACGCGCAAACCGTTCAGCCCGCTACGCCCCTGGCATTACCTGGCCTACCGCAAGATCGATGCCGTGCTGGCGTCGTATGCGGGCCAGGATGCCGGCGAGCACCATATCAGCAGCGTGTATGCAGACTGGTTCCATCAATTGACGGGACTCGACATTCCCGTGGCAGAACGCTATCCCTTCGTGCACATTCCCGAACTCGCGTTGCAACAGGCGCAGGAACAGTTGAACGCCTGGGGTTTCGCCCCGCGCCAAGGTCCGCTCGTACTCCTGAATCCGTTCGCCAAATCGCACAAGCGCGGCTGGCCGCTGGAGCGCATTGCCGAGCTGATCGCGCGCATGCAGGCGATGCCGAAATGGGCAAATGCCTGCTTCCTGATCAATGCCATGCCGCAGGAACTGGCCAAGGTAACTGCCGTGGTACAAGCACATGGCTTGCCGCGCACGCAAGCCTTCAGCGCCGTCGACAACTTTTTCCAGCTGCCGGCCATGCTGGCGCAATGTGACTTGATTATTTCGGTGGAAACGTCAATCATGCATCTGGCGAACGCCGTGCATGTGCCCGTGGTGGCGCTGATGCGCAAGAAAAATCCCGAATGGGCCCCGTTCGACAGCGCCAACAGCACTGTCATCACAGTGGCGCGACGCAGCGACTGGGTCAAGGCGATCTCGGTCGATCAGGTATTGCAGACCATCGCCTAGACAACGCCGCAGCGGCTAGCCAGTGCCCAGCATGCTGATGCGCACCAGGTCGGCCACATTATCGACACCGAGCTTGTCCATCAGGCGCGCCTTGTGCACTTCCACCGTGCGCACGGAAATGCCGAGCGCCGGGGCGATATCGCGGTTATGCTGGCCCGTCACCACCAACTGCATCACCTCGCGCTCGCGCGGCGTCAAGGCGCGCAGCAAGGCTTGCCCCTCCACCTGACGCTGCAACTGGCCGCGTGCGTGCGCCTCGCGCGAAAACGCTTCATCGATGGCGGCCAGCAGCTTGTCGTGGTCAAATGGTTTTTCCAGGAAATCGCTGGCCTGCGCCTTGAATGCCTGACGTGCCAGCGCCACGTCGCCGTGCCCCGTGATGATAATGATGGGCAGCATGCAGTTGAGCTCCAGCAGGCGGCGCTGCAGACTCAGGCCATCCATGCCCGACATGCGGATATCGATCAGCAGGCAACCGGCCCACTCGGGCCGCCAGCTGTGCAGAAAATCCTCGCCACAGGAAAACAGGGCCGTGCGGTAGCCGCGTATACCCAACAGCAAACCCAGCGCATCGCGCACGGCGGGATCGTCATCCACGATAAACACCGTCAAATTACTTGTCACCATACTCTCCTGTAGCGGCCGCACTGGCGTGCGCCAGGGGCAGGATAAAACGAAAAATCCCATGCTTGCCCACTTCGGCCCATAACTGGCCGCCATGCGCTTCGACGATGCTGCGGCTGAGCACCAGCCCCAGCCCCAGGCCGCTGGCCTTGGTCGAGACAAACGGTTCGAACAGGCGTGCGGCAAGGCTGTTGGAAATGCCGGGCCCGCTATCTTCCACGGAGAGGCGCAGCCGGCCGCCCTCGAGCGGCTCGGCCGAGACCGTGATGCGGCGCCGGCCGCGCGGCTGGCCCATCACCGCATCCTGTGCATTGGCCAGCAAGTTACGCAGTACCAGCTCGATTTGCAGGCGGTCCGCATTGACGGCCAGCGGCGACGGCGGCGCCAGCAGCAGCTCGATGCCATGTTCATGGAACAGCGGCGTGAACTGGCGCGCCAAGCCTTCGATCAAGGCGCTTGCCTCCACCGCCTCGAGCTGCATCGCGCCGGTACGGAAAAAGTCGCGCAGGCGGCGCACCACGTCCGCGGCGCGCCCCGATTCAACGATCATGTGCCCGATGGCGCCCTGCAGCAAGGCGCCGTTCTCGCCCCGTTCCAGCAGGTATTCACACGCCTTGCCGTAAGTGGACAAGGCCGTCAACGGCTGGTTCAGCTCATGCGCGATCGCGGCTGCCATCTCGCCGGCAGCCGCCAGACGCATCGTGTGTTTCAGTTCGTCAGCCACCTGGCGCATTTCATCGACGACGATGCCGATAAAAAATCCCACCAGAGCCAGCACAGCATCGAGCAGTTGCAATTCATAAAACTGAATATCGACCGCATGCGACCATTTCACCAGGGTGATGATGCATAGTTGCAATACAAACACGGCCAGCACGGCGCCATGCAGGCCCTGGCGCGAGGCGGCCCAGATCACGGGAAGAAACAGGAAATAGAAATGCTTGTATTCGGAACGCACGATGGAACCGAAGACACTCCACAACACAAAGCTGGCCAGGGCCAGATACGCCAGGGTTTCCCAGCGCCAGACGGCGGCATGCAGGCGCTCGCGCCCGCGCTCACTGAACAGTACCCAGATCAGCGGCATCGACACCAGCATGCCGACCGTGTCGCCGATGCCGAAACGCCATACGGCCGTGCCCCACTCGCCGGCCGGTATGCGTCCTGTGAGCGACAGCAATGAAATATAGCCGAGCGCATTGAGCACGGTGCCCAACAGCACGATGGCGACCCAGGTACCCAGGCGGCGCCGGTTGTCGAAGATATCGCCGCTGCTGAAACTGCGGCGCAAAGCGGCGCCGATACCGCCATAGCCGAGCACCAGCCACGCCGAACAGAGCAAGGTCAGGGGCAGACCTGCCGGCATGCCGCGCACCAGCACCTCGCCAGCCAGCAAGGCAATAAACCACGGCAGTGCCGCCTTGCGGCCGTGGATCAGCCAAAACACCAGGCCCAGCGCGGGATCGGGATTCCAGGGGGTAATGTTCAGCCCGTACATCGGGTCGATGTAGGTCGCCCAGTCAAACAGCAGATACAGGCCGACAAAGGCGGGATACGGCAGGTAGCGGGACAGGAATGGGCGCATAACGGTGTTTTTTTAACTGTCCCGCATTATGCATCGCAGGCGTGCGCCACGCCATGTCATCTTGCGTTATAAGCACATGCAATAATCTTCATGCAATGTCGCAAGGCGCGCCAGCGCAGTCAGGCCTCGGCCAGCGGCAAGCGCACCTCCACCAGCAAGCCCAGGCCGCCATTACCTCTGTGCAACTGAATCGTGCCGCCGTGCTGGCGCACGACGGAAGCGACGATGGACAAGCCCAGGCCGCTGCCCGGCTGCACCTGCTGCGGCGCGCGGAAAAAGCGGTCGAACACGCGTTCATACAGCGCCGGCGCGATGCCCGGCCCCTGATCGGCCACATGCAACACGGCCTGGCCCCGCTCCGCATGCAGCGACACCGTCACGCTGCTGCCGCGCGGGCTGTACTTGATGGCGTTTTCCACCAGATTGTCGATCAGCGAAACGAGGCTCTCGCGCTGCCCGGGCACGCTGAGCGAAACGCTGGCCTGCAACTCGAGCTCGATATCCCCCGCCTGGGCCAAGCCGGACAGGGCCGCCAGCCGATCTTGCAGCAAGGTATCGAGCGCCTGCCGCCGCGGCAGCTCGCCAGCACCAGCCTGCACTTCGCTGCGCGTCAGCTGCAGCAGCTGCCCCACCAGGCGCGCGGCACGGTTACCACTGTTCAAGATACCGTCCAGCAACTCTTGCTGGCGTGCGTCATGTGCCTGGCCCTGCAAGGCCTCGACATTCACGCGCATGGCCGCCAGCGGCGTGCGCAGCTCATGCGTAGCGTCGGCGATGAAGCTACGTTCACGCGCGGCACTGGCATCGACCCGTTGCAGCAGGGCGTTGATATTGTCGACCAATGCCGCCAGTTCGCCATGCGGCGGCTTGAACGCCAGCGGACGCAAATCCTGCGGCCCGCGCGCCGCTACCTCTTGCGCCACCTTGCGCCAAGGGCGCATGGCAAGGCGGATCGACAGCCAGGCCGGCACCAGCAAAAACGGCAGGCTGATCAGCAGCGGCAGCAGGTAATAACCGTGTGAATTGATCGTGATAAAAAACTGCCAGGGGCCGCCCACCTCCAGCACCGTCACGCGCGTGGCCTTTTCAGTCAGGCTACGGCTGCGCCAGGCCTGCCCCTTGATGTAGATCACTTCCATCTGATCAGGACCGGCGCTGCGAATACCGCTGGGCGCTGCGGGGGACTTGTAGACCAGCTCGCCGCCGCGCCAGACCAGGATGCGCGGCGCCAGTTCCGGCACTTTCCCCATTTCAAACTCTTCGCGCAAGGCTTCGTCGATGGCGCGCAAGCTTTGCTCCTGTCGCTGCGGCTGCTCGGCCAGGTTATCGGCCACGCTGATAATGGCGTGCAAGACGCCACGGCCCACATTGCTCGCTTCACCCGTACCCTCGATCAACACATACGCGACCGCCAGACTCCACAGCACGGTCAGCATCAACATTTGCGCCAGCATCAAACGGCGCAGCAGCGTAGGCCGGCGCAGCATGGCCCAGACACGCCCCATCATGCGCCGGCACCCGGCGGGGCGGATGTCTCGCCTTGCTGGTCGATGACATAGCCAACGCCGCGCACGGTACGGATATACCCTTCGCCTATCTTGCGGCGCAGGTTGCCCATATGCACGTCGAGGGTATTGCTGGCATTGGCCAGGCCGCCGGGCAGGATATGTTCCTCCAGCACGCGGCGCGTGATGACGCGGTTGGCGCGCATCAGCAAGGTCTTCAGCAAGGCATATTCACTGGCGGTGAGCTCCACCGGCCGCCCATGCACGCTGACACGGCGCGTGGGCACCTGCAGCAGCAGACCGCGCAACTCGATGGTGTCGCCATCGAAGCCATAGCTGCGGCGCGCCAGGGCGCGCACGCGCGACAGCAGTTCGGCCAGCACAAACGGCTTCACCAGGTAGTCGTCGGCGCCGCCGTCCAGGCCACGCAAGCGCTGTTCCAGCGTATCGCGGGCGCTGAGGATCAGCACCGGCAGGCGGGCTGCGCGCAGCCGGGCCAGCAAATCGAGGCCATCGCCGTCCGGCAAGCCCAGGTCCAGCAGCACCAGTTCGCAACTGTCGTGTTCGATGCTGCGCGCAGCATCCTCCAGGCTGCGCACCCACACCACTTGCATGCCCTGGTCGCGCAAGGCAATGCGCACGCCATTGCCCAGGTCCATGTCGTCTTCTATCAGCAATATCTTCATGGTGAGTATTAAACCACCGCAAGCTGAAGAATGGGTAAAGACGCACTCTTCATGCAATCTTAATAAAAGGCTCATTTTTCCTTCATGGCACAGGCCGATACTAGCCGCAGTCAATCGAGCCACTCCGGACTCGGTTCTCCACCTGACGGAAAACTCCATGCACGCACCTACAACCCTGTTGACCTCGCTGGCGCTGGCCTGCGGCCTGAGCCTGAACCCCCTGGCCGCTGCGGCCGAACCGGCCGCGGAAAATGTCTTCACCATCGGCGGCGGCGTCGCTGCCGTGTCCAGTTATTCCGGCTCCGACAAACTGTCGGCTTCGCCGCTGATCATCCTCGACTATGCCATGGCCAATGGCCTGTTCATCAGCACCTCGCGCGGCATCGGCTATGGCGGCCAGGCTGGGGCCTTCAGTTATAGCGCCGCGCTGGGCTACCGCGGCAAGCGCGAAGACCACAAGCGCACGGGCGTCAACGGCTGGGGTGGCAGCGATTATCTGAAGGGCATGGGAGAGGTCAAGGGCAACGCCAGCGCCTTGCTCAGCGCAGGCTATTCGCCATTGCCGGGCCTGTCGCTGAGCGTGTCGAGCGACATTCCCCTGTCGAATCGCGAAAATGGCGCGAACGTGCATTTCGGCGCAACAGGCCAGATCTACGGCCGCGCCGATGCCAAGGGTGTGCAGCAGGACAGCGTGAGCATCGGTGGCCAGCTGGGCTGGGGCGAGCGCAAGTACGTGCAGACCATGTATGGCGTAACGGCCACCCAGGCCGCAAATACTTCTTTCAAACAATACACGCCCAAGGGCGGTTTCTATGAAGCACAGGCCACCGTCAACTGGGAGCACCGCTTCGATGCGCGCTGGGGCATCAATACCTTGGTCGGCGTCGAGCACCGCATGGGCGACGCGGCCAAGAGCCCCATCGTGCAGCGCAAAACATCCCCGATCGGCGCCGTATATGTCACCTACCGCTATTAAAACCGGGGCGACATAAGGGGAACCCGTACGCTGTTTCGCTAATTTACAGAGGGGAACGGCATGGATAAGATGACATGGTTTTCCGACTATGGCCATCCCTTCCATGCATGCATCGCGCCTTGCCCCGCAACGTCACCGCGCCACGGACAGCGCCGCGGGCGCGGGCGGCAAGACGGGCCAGGATACCTTGCTGCTGCTCTTGCCCGTCAAGCGCGCCAGCGACATCATCTACGGCGCGCGCTACGCCAGGCGTTTGCAGGAATGGGGCATCCCGGTCAGCGTCAGCCTGCTGCACGTGACAGCGGCGCCACCGCACCAGGCCGATGGCATGCCCCGGCACAGCGCTGGCGCATGCCATGCGCTGGACCTGGCCACGCAGCAGATGATGCACGAGGCAGGACTGTATCTGAGCCGTTCGCAGCTCGCCTTCAGCACGCATATTGTCGCCGGCGAGTTGCTGTTTACGATCCTCGATACGGCTGAATTGCTCGGTTGCCACGAAATCGTCCTGCCGGCCCTGCGGCACGGTCCCTGGCAGCGCCGCTTTGCCGGCGCGCTGGCACGCAAGCTGGCGCGCGCCACGCGCAGCGCCACGGTCTTGCTGGCCGATACCGACGGCATGAGCGGGCCGCCGCCTGCCTGAAACGCAGCCGGCGCCCGCCATACACACACATGGAAACTCTTTGATGACACAAACTATTACCCTGCATGCGGGCCTGAGCAATATGCCACCAGGCATGTCCCGCGTGCGCGAGCTGCTCAAGCTGCAATTGCGGGCACATTTACAGCATAGGCAGACGCGCATCTGGCTGCAGTTGCTCAACTCCCACCCCGTGTTCCAGGACTTGCTGCTAGCCTATCCGCGCCTGATGCACAAGGTGTACCGCCCTTACCTGAGCACGAACCTGTCGTGCCGCCAGCGCGTCGCCTTGCTGGTCGAGCACTATCATTTCATCCTGCAACAAGGCTGGGGCAAGTTGATGACGCGGGCAGCACGCGCGCCCGTGCGGCTGGGTTCCGTGGCGGGCAAATCGGGCGCCCCGTACCACCTGCAACTGTGCTCGCTACAACCGATGGACCGCGAAGGCGAGATGGTCCTGCAACTGGCGCATGGCGATGATGTGATCTACTCGGTCGCGTTTTCCTTTTTCGGTTCCCGCGCACGCGCCAGCATGGGCGTGGGCATCGGCTGCATCCAGGGTCCGCGCGGCGCGGAAGGCTTGCGCCGCGTGCGCGAAGCCACGCGCGACCTGCATGGCATGCGCCCCAAGGCCCTGATGGTGCGCCTGGTGCGTCAGCTGGGACATGAACATGGCTGCCGCAACATGGTGCTTGTAGGCAACGCCAACCGGGCCGTCCACCATTCCGCCAAAAAGGGCCGGCTGTTCGCCGACTACAATTCCCTTTGGCAAGAACTTGGCGCCCAGGTACGCAAGGATGGCGATTTTGAGCTGCCATGCGAAAATCTGCCCCTGCCTGCCCTGGAGGAGATACCCTCGAAAAAGCGCTCGGAAGCACGCAAACGCCACGAACTGACGCTGGCCATGATCAGCAGCCTGCGTAACGGCCTCGACGCCCATCGCAGCCCGGTGCAGGTCGCCACGGCAGGCGCTGTGGCAGCCGCCAACGAGGCACGGCAAGCGACCGACCTGGAAGACAACGACTACGCTGCCGCCTGAGCCCCCCCCCCTGCGGCACACGCTTCAACCCATGCGCGGCCCAATCCTGTTACGCTAGCACTATCGGCACGCACTGCGGTGCACCGGTTCCCCCAACGTTTATTAGGAGGCATTCATGCGCGTAGACATCTACCGCCGGGCCGAGCACGACGGCATTTTTTCCTACCTCGCCGTGCCGGAAGGAAAGATCATTCCTGAAGAGGTGACCAATACCGACTGGCAACTCGAAGTGCGCGCCAGCGAAGTGGCCGACGATGCCCAGGCCTTGCCCGACTACCATATCGAACAGCCGCACCAGCAGATCGCCGCCAAGGGTTACGCGATCACGGGCCTGAAAGACATGTAAACAAAAAAAGCCAAACCAGCATGCCTGCGGTTTGGCTTTGTTGTATGCGCCGGGCGGTGCCGGTCAGTATTCGACCGCCACCTCTTGCGCGCCCAGCATCTGCTCGAGCGCCATCTGCAATTCATCCGATGGCGCCACTTTCCACTCGTCCCCGAACTGCAGCACGCAACTGACGCCTTGCGGGCTGACCCGCGCAGCGATCGGCAAGCCCGTCTCGGCCCGGTGCGGCAGGATCACGTCACGGATGCGCTTGGCGTCCAGCGTGGCCGGCAAGGTCAAGCCCAGCTGGCGGCCATACTGCACGCGCGCGGCGATGATGTCGAAGGCGCTCTCGGCCGTGATACGCAAGCCGCCCGAGAAACGGTCTTCCGACACCTTGCCCACCACGGCCAGAAATTCATCTTCCTTGAAGATTTTCCGGTTGGCATCGAACAATTCGCCATACACGGTCACTTCCACCGTGCCGCTCTTGTCGTCCAGGGTGACGATGAGAATCTTGCCGCGCTGCGTCATCTGCGTGCGCAAGCCCGTGATGACGCCGGCCATCATGCGCGGTTCGCGCGACGGCGACAATTCGGACAGTTTCGTGCGCGCGAAACGGCGCGCCTCGGGCGCATACGAATCGAACAGATGGCCGGACAGGTAAAAGCCCAGGGCGATCTTTTCTTCCGTCAGACGCTGCTTGTCACTCCACACGGGCACTTTGACGTACTCGGGCGGCGCCACCATGTCGCTGTCGTCGCCGCCGAACAGGCTCACCTGATTCGCCGCCTTGGCGGCCTGATCGGCGCATTCCATGGCGAACGCTACGGATGCGAGCAGGATGGCGCGGTCGACCTTCAGGCAGTCGAAGGCACCGCTGCGTATCAGGGACTCGATGGTGCGGCGGTTAATTTGCTTCTTGTCCACGCGCTTGCAGAAATCGAACAGGCTGGTGAAGGGTCCGCCCGCCTCGCGCGCAGCGATGATGGCTTCGATGGCGTTCTGGCCCGAGCCTTTCACGGCGCCCAGGCCATAGCGGATCTGCGTGACTTTCTTGCCGCTCACGGACGGCGCGGCGCCGCTCGGCGTGAAGCGGTAGTCCGATTCGTTGATATCCGGCGGCAACAAGGTCAGCTTGCAGATTTCCAGCGAGTCCTCTACCAGGATCTTGATCTTGTCCGTGTCGTCCATGGCCAGCGACAAGTTGGCGGCCATGAAGGCGGCCGTGTGGTGCGCCTTCAAATACGCCGTGTGGTACGACAGCAAGGCGTAGGCGGCGGCGTGCGATTTGTTGAAACCATAGCCGGCGAACTTTTCCATCAAGTCGAAGATCTCGTCGGCCTTGGCGGCCGTCAAGCCATCTTTGGCCGCCCCGGCGCGGAAGATCTCGCGGTGCTCGGCCATCTCTTCGGCCTTCTTTTTACCCATGGCGCGGCGCAGCATGTCGGCGCCGCCCAGCGAGTAGCCGCCGACGATCTGCGCCATCTGCATCACCTGCTCCTGATACACCATGATGCCGTAGGTTTCGGACAGAATCGCTTCCGTGCGCGGATCGGGATAATCGAAGCGTTCGCCGTGCTTGCGCTTGCAAAAATCGGGGATCAGGTCCATCGGGCCCGGACGGTACAGGGCCACGAGCGCGATAATGTCTTCGAAACGGTCGGGACGCGCGTCTTTCAGCATGCCCTGCATGCCGCGCGACTCGAGCTGGAACACGGCCACGGTCTTGGCCTTGGTCAGCAAGTCGTACGACGGCTTGTCGTTCAGCGGCAAGGTGGCCAGGTCGAAATCGGCTTGCGCTGGATCGAGCTGCTTGATGTAGCGCACGGCGCGGTCGAGGATGGTGAGCGTGGTCAAGCCCAAGAAGTCGAACTTCACCAGGCCGACGGCTTCCACGTCATCCTTGTCGTACTGCGACACGACGCCCGAGTCGCCACCCTGCGTGTACAGCGGGCAAAAGTCTGTCAGCTTGCCGGGGGCAATCAGCACGCCCCCCGCGTGCATGCCGATATTGCGCGTGATGCCTTCGACTTGCTGCGCCAGCTCAAGCAACTGCTTGACCTCTTCCTCGTTTTCCAGGCGCTCCTTGAGCAACGGCTCTTCCTCGATGGCATCGGCGATCGACACGGGTTTACCCGGCTTGAACGGGATCAGCTTGGAAATACCATCGCAGAAGTTGTAGCCGAAGTCCATCACGCGGCCCACGTCGCGAATCGCGCCCTTGGCGGCCATGGTACCGAAGGTGGCGATCTGCGAGACGGCCTCCTTGCCATACAAATCCTTGACGTGCTGGATGACGCGGTCGCGCCCTTCCTGGCAAAAGTCGATATCGAAGTCGGGCATCGAGACGCGTTCGGGATTCAGAAAACGCTCGAACAGCAGGTTGTATTGCAATGGATCAAGGTCGGTAATGAGCAGCGAATACGCCACCAGCGAACCGGCACCCGAACCGCGGCCCGGGCCGACGGGCACGCCATTTTCCTTGGCCCACTGGATAAACTCGGCCACGATGAGGAAGTAGCCGGGGAATTTCATGTTGCAAATCGTGTCCGTCTCGAATTTCAAGCGCGACTCGTAGCGCGGGCGCTCCTTTTCACGGCGCTCGGCATCGGGATACAGCTGCAATAGCCGTTTTTCCAGGCCCGCCTGCGATTCGGCGACGAGGAACTGGTCGATCGTCATGCCGGGCGGCGTGGGGAAGTTCGGCAGTTGCGGCTTGCCCAGGGTCAAGGTCAAGTTGCAGCGCTTGGCGATTTCCACGGAATTGGCCAATGCGACCGGCAAGTCGGCGAACAATTCCGCCATGTCGGCCTGCGACAGGAAGCGCTGGCTGTCGTTGAAGCGCTTCACGCGCTTGGCGTTGGCCAGCATTTCGCCTTCGGCGATACAGGTGCGGGCTTCGTGGGCAATAAATTCCTCTGGGGAAATAAATTGCACGGGATGCGTGGCCACCACGGGTAAACCGAGCTTGGCCGCCAGCGCCACCGCATGGCGCACCTGCGCTTCCTGGTTGGCCTGGCCGCCGCGCTGGATCTCGATATAGAAGTGGCCAGGAAAGATCTCGGCCCAACGCTGGGCATTGCGTTCGGCCAGGGCCAGGTTGCCATTCTCGATAGCAATGCCAACATCGCCGAAATGCGCGCCGGACAGGGCGATCAAGCCATGCGCCGCGCTTTCGCCCGGGTACAGGTCGTAGGTATTCGTCGCCAGTGCCTGCAGCCACTCGATGCGCAGCTCGGCACGTCCCTTGTACTGGTTGGTCAGCCAGGCCATCGACAGCAGTTCGCACAGTTGCAAATAGCCCATGCGATTCTTCGCCAGCAACAGCAAACGCGACGGTTTTTCGCGGTTGTCGTCATTCGTGATCCACACGTCGACACCGACGATGGGCTTGATGCCCTTGCCGCGCGCTTCCTTGTAGAACTTGACCATGCCAAACAGGTTTGACAAGTCGGTGACGGCCAGCGCCACCTGCTTGTCCTTCGCCGCCGCCTTGACCACGTCGTCGATGCGCACCAGGCCATCGACGATCGAATACTCCGAGTGCACGCGCAAGTGGACGAAGGCGGGACCGGGCTGCACCGCTTGCTGTGAACCTGCCGGAGCGCCGGCCTCTTGCATTACCATTTCCATCCTGTGTACCGTTTCGTGCAAAATTCAATGGGGTCTATTCTACCGCGTCGCGCGTGCGGACCGGGTATCCGGCCTGGCCCGTCGGGCTTATAATATCGGCTGTTCAGTCTAAGCCGATCGCCATCATGCAAGCCATCACCCCAGCAACACCCGCCGTTTCCGCCGCCGCCAGCCCGCTGGCCGTCACGTTTGTCAATATTGCCGCGTATAAATTCATTACGCTAGCCGATACGGAAGCCATGCGCCCCCTGTATCAGGAGCAATGCCTGGCGCTGGAATTGAAGGGCACCATCCTGCTGACACCGGAAGGCATCAATATGTTCCTGTCGGGCACGCGCGAGCATATCGACAGCTTCCTCGCCTGGGTCCGCAGCGACGAGCGTCTGGCCGATCTGGAATGGAAGGAAAGCTTGTCGAATGAGCAATCGCACAAGCGCATGCTGGTCAAGCTGAAAAAAGAAATCATCACCATGCGCATGCCGCTGATCAAGCCGGAACTGGGCCGCGCCCCGTCCGTCGATGCGCACACGCTCAAGCGCTGGCTCGACGCCGGCGTCGACGACGCGGGCAAACCCGTGGTCATGATGGAAACGCGCAACGCCTTCGAAGTGGACGTGGGCACGTTCAACAACACGCTCGATTACCGTATCGACAAGTTTACGGAATTCCCGGCCGTTGCCGCCGCGCACAAGGAAGAACTGGAAGGCAAGACCGTCGTCACCTTCTGCACGGGCGGCATCCGCTGCGAAAAGGCCGCCATCCACATGAAGGAAATCGGCTACGACAGCGTGTACCAGCTCGACGGCGGCATCCTGAAATATTTCGAGGAAGTGGGCGGCGAGCACTACACGGGCGACTGTTTCGTGTTCGACTACCGCACGGCCCTGAACCCGAAACTGGAACCGACGGAAACCGTGCAATGTTTCGTCTGCCGCGCCGTCGTCACGCCGCGCCAGCAACTGGCGCCGGAATACGTGTATGAGGTGTCTTGTCCGCATTGCTACAAAATAAAATAAAATAGACACGGTGCCAGCACAGATGCCATGCCTGGCGGGTAGCCATACTAAATTTTCCGCCAAGTAGCAATTAGCATGCCCGGAAACACCATCATTTAATGCACGCGGAGACATCGCGCTCTCCGCCGACGAAAAATGTTGCAATAAATCAATTTTGCAATGACTAAAATCAATTACCGTCGGATAGTCGTTGTATTTCCTTAAATATATATTGTTAAATGCGTTATATGATCTTACATTTTTTTACATTATTCCTGCACACTTCTCCCTGATTCGCGCACGCGTCCATGGTCAACGTCGTCATTTTCAATTAAAATCAAAGACTTGCAATATTTTTAAATATTTGGGGTATTAGAATGATTTTAGTGACCGGTGGTGCGGGCTTTATTGGCTCAAATTTTGTTCTTGATTGGCTCGCACAGACCGACGAGCCTGTGATCATTCTGGATAAATTGACCTACGCTGGGAATATTAATAACCTGAAAACAGTAGCGCACGATAACCGCTATACTTTTGTCCATGGCGACATCGGTGACACCCCCCTTGTCGCCTCGTTGCTGACCAGCTACAAACCACGGGCAATTATCCACTTTGCGGCAGAAAGCCATGTCGACCGTTCCATCCACGGTCCTGACGAATTCATTAGCACCAACATCAATGGTACGTTCAAGCTATTGGAAGCGGCCCGCGCTCACTGGACTGCTCTGCCGGCAGACGAACAATCTGCATTCCGTTTCCTGCATGTCTCGACAGATGAAGTCTACGGCACGCTCGGCCCGAATGATGCCGCGTTTACCGAGGCGACACCGTATGCGCCGAACAGTCCATATTCAGCCAGCAAGGCCGCGTCCGATCATCTGGTGCGCGCCTATCATCATACCTATGGATTACCGACACTGACCACGAATTGTTCAAATAACTATGGTGCGTACCATTTCCCGGAAAAACTGATACCGCTGGTGATCGCCAATGCGCGCGCAGGAAAACCATTGCCGATCTATGGCGACGGTCAGCAAATTCGCGACTGGCTGTATGTCAGTGACCACTGCTCGGCGATTCGTCGCGTGCTGGCAGGTGGCCGCACGGGCGAGACCTACAATATTGGTGGCTGGAACGAAAAAGCTAACCTCGATGTCGTGCACACCTTGTGCGACATCCTGGACTGCCTGTCACCAAAAGCCGATGGCACAAGCTATCGCTCACAAATCAGCTATG
This sequence comes from Janthinobacterium tructae, assembly GCF_006517255.1. Taxonomy (NCBI): domain Bacteria; kingdom Pseudomonadati; phylum Pseudomonadota; class Betaproteobacteria; order Burkholderiales; family Oxalobacteraceae; genus Janthinobacterium; species Janthinobacterium tructae. The sequence goes on from NZ_CP041185.1 coordinate 3,178,680, forward strand.
TGGCCGATCGCCCTGGCCATGATCGCCGCTACGCAATCGATGCACGTAAGCTCGAACGTGAACTCGACTGGAAACCCGCCGAAACATTTGAAAGCGGCATTATGAAAACCGTACAATGGTATCTTGACAATCAGGAGTGGGTGCAGAACGTCCAATCGGGTGAATATGCGAACTGGCTGGAAAAAAATTACGTACAACGCAATCCTCAGGAGGCGACGCAATGATGACGATGCAACGTAAAGGCATCATCCTTGCTGGCGGTTCGGGCACACGCTTATACCCTGTCACTATTTCAGTCTCCAAGCAATTGTTGCCAGTGTACGACAAGCCGATGATTTATTATCCGCTGACGACACTGATGCTGGCGGGTATTCGCGATATTTTGATCATTTCCACACCTCAAGACACGCCACGCTTCAGCGAATTACTCGGCGATGGCAGCCAGTGGGGCATCAACCTTAGTTATGCCGTCCAGCCCAGCCCCGATGGTTTGGCACAGGCCTTTATCATCGGTCGTGAGTTCCTCAATGGCGCACCGTCCGCATTGATTTTGGGGGACAACATCTTCTACGGAACAGATCTTGAGGCCAAACTGCGCTATGCCTCCGCACAAGCCTGCGGCGCCACGGTATTTGCCTATCACGTGCAAGATCCGGAACGGTATGGAGTTGTGGAGTTCAATAGTGAACGCAGCGCCGTCAGTATCGAAGAAAAACCGTTGCAGCCGAAATCCAATTATGCGGTAACCGGACTTTATTTTTACGATAATCAGGTCTGCGACATTGCAGCGAGCATTAAACCCTCGCCGCGCGGTGAACTTGAAATTACAGATGTGAACCGTCACTATCTGGAGCAAAAACAGTTGAATGTAGAACTCTTGGGACGTGGCATGGCATGGCTAGATACGGGCACGCATGAATCGCTGCTCGAAGCGAGCCAATTCATTTCCACCATTGAGAACCGTCAAGGTTTAAAGGTTGCATGCCCGGAAGAAATTGCATATCGAAAATCATATATCGATGCCGCCGCCCTGGAAGCACTAGCGCAGCCTTTAAAGAAGAATGGTTATGGACAATATTTATTGCGTCTATTAAACGACAGCAATCGTTATTAACCGCACCTGAAGCCCGGCCAAGTCGCTTCCTAATCAGTCAAATTTTTCAATTGAATTTCAGTCCAGACGTCATTATTTTATAACAGCACTTGATTTAATCGCAGATTCGGATCACACCCTATTTTTCGCAAAAAAATAAAAATCATCACTACTATGAATACAAAATAACAGGTTGAAAATGGCATTTGAGTGGCGTGTTTATCTCAAGCTGAGATGAACACGCTGAGGAAACCGCAGCACCAAATAAATTACAATAATTAGATTATGAAGATTAGCCTATCAGAGTTAGATACAAATCGCTTCGGAAAAAGAATAGCTAAAATCTCGGTTGATGACAGCATGGATATCGATTCTATTAATGATGCATGCATGACGCTGGAATTAAATATGCTGATTATACGCTGCCCGACGTCGAATATTTCATCAATTCAGAAGTTGGAGAAGTCAGGCTATTTCCTTACAGACACTCTTGTGTATTTTCAGAATAAGAAAATCAATGCAAGCCCCATTCAATTGCCAGTTGGCTTCACATGGCGCACAGCAAACAAAGGCGATGCCGAAGCCGTCAGTGCTCTGGCCGGAAAGTGCTTCAGCGACTTCGCTGGACATTACCATACAGATCCATATTTAGACAGGAAAGATGCGGACCTTGTATACACCTCATGGGCATTCAATTCCTGCCACTCCGGATCTTTTTCGGATCAGGTTTTTCTGATCTGTCAAGAAAACAACATCGTCGGATTCTTAAGCACAAAGAAAATTGACGCAGAAAATGGTGAAATAATATTGAATGGTGTGGATCCGGCATGCCAAAAAAATGGCTTTTACGCGGAATTGGTTGCTATGGCAAAGAACTGGGCACTGGACGAGAACTTGCAAAACTTATCGGTATCAACTCAGATAAGCAATATTGCCCCTCAGAAAGTATGGTGCCGTCATGGCTTCGAACCTCTTACGAGTTTTCACACATTTCATAAATGGTTTAATCAATGATTCCCTTTAATCGTCCGTACCTCACCGGCAACGAATTAGCTAATATTCAGCAAGTATTAGAAAGTAGAAAAATTTCAGGCGATGGTGAGTTCACCAAAAAATGCCAGGCATTGTTCAAGAGCAAACTCGGTATGCGTAAAACGCTGCTGACCACATCTTGCACGGATGCATTGGAAATGTCTGCAATTCTGCTAAACATTCAGCCTGGCGATGAAGTCATCCTGCCCTCATATACCTTCGTATCGACAGCGAATGCATTTGCTCTGCGTGGCGCAACGCTGGTATTTGCTGATAGCCAGGCAGATCAGCCCAATATTTCGCCAGACGAAATTGAACGCCTGCTTACGCCCAAGACAAAAGCGATTGTTGTGGTGCACTACGCCGGGGTCGCCTGCGATATGCACCGCATTCTTGCCTTGGCCACAGCGCGCAGCATCGCCATAGTAGAAGATGCAGCCCAGGCCATTGACTCGTTCCACAACGGGCGCCAACTGGGAACAATCGGCGACCTGTCTGCGTTTTCCTTCCATGAAACAAAGAACATCATGTGCGGCGAGGGTGGCTTGCTGTTGATTAATAAGCCTGAGTATGATTTAAGAGCTGAAATCATTCGCGAAAAAGGTACCAATCGTTCCTCTTTCTTCCGTGGTGAAGTCGACAAGTACGGCTGGGTGGATGTTGGCTCCTCCTTCTTGCCATCCGATTTGCTCGCAGCTTTCCTGTATGCACAAGTGGAGTCCCTTGACGCCATTCAGGCAGAACGACGCAGAGTATGGGCGCGTTATGACGCCAATCTGAAGCAAGGCATCAAGGGAGACTGGTTTACGATGCCCGTCATTCCAGAGTATGCAAGCAACAATGCACACATGTTTTATATCGTGTGCCGCAGCCTGGATGAGCGCACACGCCTGATCGCTAAGCTGAAGGCGGAAGGTATTTTGGCCGTCTTCCATTATCTTTCCTTACATAGCAGCCCATACTTTGCCGCATCGCACGGAACGCGGGCCTTGCCTAATAGCGACCGCTACACGGATTGCCTGCTGCGTCTGCCATTGTTCCCGGAGCTCACCAACGAGCAGGTTGATTACATTTCTAAAACCATACTTGAGTTTTATTCCTGAGTATGCGTTTTCTGAAAGTCGGAATACTTTTTGCGGCATCGACTTTAAGCAAATTGATCGCAGGGTTGCTAATCGTAAAGATCGTGGCCATTTATCTTGGTGCGCAAGGATTGGGCCAGTTGGGACAATTCATGAGCCTGATGTCGATGATCACGATACTAGCAGGCGGCGGTATCAATACCGGCATCATTAAATATGTTGCCGAGTTTGAAAAAGACGAGCAACAGTTAAACGGTTACCTGAGGGCGGCGAGCATGATGACGCTTGCCGTATCGATCCTGCTTGGTGCCGCGCTGCTGCTAGCCGCATCGCAAATATCGTTATGGCTCTTCAACACGAGCGAGTATGCGGTGGTCATCCGCGTCCTCGCGGCCTGTCAATTTGCGATTGCCTTCACGAATCTGCTGATGGGAGTACTGAACGGCCATAAACGCGTGCATGCCTTCGCCGTCATTAATGCTGTCAGCGTCGTCATTGGCGCGGCGGGCGTCGCCCTGGGTTGCGCGCTGTATGGAATGAAGGGAGCCATGTATGGCTTGATATGGATGCCAAGTTGTACCATCCTGCTCTTGCTTCCTTGGTATCGTTTTAGCTTGAAATTTTCCTGGCAACGGCTGTTGCCACAATGGGACCGGCAAAAGATCAAACAGTTTGCCGGCTATTCCATGATGATCGCTGTCACTGTCCTGACAATGCAGATGTCTCAGATAGTGATACGGTATATAATCGCCGGCCACAATAGCTGGGTAGAAGTTGGTTATTGGCAAGCAGTCAGCAAAATATCGGACTCTTACCTTCTGTTTATTACGGTGGTACTGTCCAATTATTACCTTCCCAGGCTATCAGCACTGCGCTCGCGTCTCGATATCAAGAAGGAGGTAACTACCGCCTACAAAATAGCCATGCCGATATTGCTATTAATGAGTATCACTATATTCATTCTGCGCGACTGGATTATTTTGCTGCTGTTCTCGCCAGAATTCCTGGCAATGAAAAGCTACTTTACCTGGCAGCTCGCGGGAGATGCGTTCAAGGTTGCGGCCTACATCAGTGGCTATGTCGCGGTGGCAAAGGCAAATAGCAAACTGTATATCGCAGCAGAATTATTTCAGTCCAGCCTGCTTATTTTGTTATGCTATTTCTTCGTAAATACCTATGGAGCCATCGGCGCAACGTATGCGTACTTTACCACCTATTTTATTTATTTTCCAATAACTTTTGCAATTTTAAGATATTACTTGTCACAAAAAGATACCGCTTGATTATTGCAAGAATAAAATAAAATATTCCAAATTATTCATAATTTAGAATATCTGCGCCATTTAAAAATTAATCTCTATAAGTTCATAATATGCTATTTCCCAAAAAAATCTTGCTGCTACATGGCGCCTTCAGTCTGGGAGGAATTGAAACCCATATTCTGCGCCTGGCAGAAGAATTGCACGGGAGAGGCATTCAAGTACATGTACTTCTTCTCACCAAAAAACATGAATCAAAACTTCTTTCCGAATTAAAAAAGTTCGCCGTCGTTCAATTTGCCGCTGATATCCTGAAAAATCCTTCATCGCCATTTAGGAACAATTTGCAGTTCATGTCCGTCATGAATCCGATCGAGTCCGAGCTGGCAAAAATTTTGCAGGATGTGGAGTGCGTGCATGTATGCGGAGTGTGGAGCCTTGTTTTCTACATTAAACATGTCATGAGAAAATTACCACACACTAAAGTGGTCTGTGGCGTATATCACCAGAATGAGTTTAATTTTCGATCAATTTCCCCCCATTTCTTTCAGAAGCAATTATTCAATTTGGTGAACCAGTCGATTCCCGCTGAATCCATGCTATTTTTCAATGAAAAATCCGTTGATACTGCGGTCGATTTATATGGCAAAAAATATGCCGGGAGTGACGTTTTCCCGATCGGAATCAAATTTAAGGCAGATTCAATTGATGCGAAAATCAATTTCCGCTCAAGAAAAATCGTTTCAGTAGGAAGAATTACAAGTTTCAAGACTTATAATTTCAAGATGGTTGAAGCTTTTCATGAAATATTAAAGATAGATTCATCATTTGAATACCATATTTATGGTGATGGCGAACAATTTTCAGAGTTAAAGCAATTCATTGCATCCCAGGGAATGGGGAAGTCGGTATTCCTGCATGGTTCGCTACCGTATCAAGATTTCGAAAAAGTCATCAGTGACGCCTTTGCCTTTGTTGGCAGCGGTACAGCACTGCTCGAGGCCGCGGCCATGGGCATCCCTGCCATCATTGGCATTGAATCCGATGATCAAGGTCTCACTTATGGCCTGCTCAGCAAATTGACAGGGTATAGCTACCATGAGAAAGGACTCAATTTCCCGTTGCAGACCTTTTCAAACTGTATTGCAGATATCGCGATGGCCGATGTGGACGCCTATGCCATGATTTCAGAGCGCTCCAAAATCAGGGCCTCAGAATTTTCCATCGAAGAATTTGTTGATTTATACCTCAACTACCTGAAAAAAAATGCTCTGCTGCCCGATACAAATATCAGTATCGATATGTCAAAATACTATCAGGGAATTTTTTCCTGTTTTGCCCTGGGCATCATGGATAAGAAAAAAACATTCAGTGCACGATATTAAAAAATAAATAAAAGAATGCTCGACCCAATCAATTTTTACTTAAAATTAATTGAAAAATTACCAAGTATAAACCATATGAATATTGAATAATTTTATTGCCAATCTCAATAAAATTACTGAAAGAAAATTTTTGTGAAATATCGCCTTCTATTCACTTTTTTGACTTTGTCGAAGATATCAATTTTCATATATATCTTCTTGTTTCCCGCTGTTTTTTTTGGCGGCGGCAACGACTCGGAGTTTTATGACAGTTATGCCTTGGGCGAGGATAGCGAGATACCAAACATCTGGCCGGTTATTTTGAGAATTCTGAACGAGTATGGCTTATACTCAAGAAAAGGGGTGAGCTTTTTCTTGGCTTTTTTAGGCATACTAGTGATACCGTTATTGATCGGCAAGCTGGCTGCCATCAAAAACAGTCCGATGCGTAAACGCGTCTTCTGGATTGCCGCTATTTTTATGGCATCCTATCCAACATTATTTTTTTATACTTTTGACATTTATCGCGATGTCTTCATGGTACTCCTGTTCGTGTTGGGACTGATGTCGGTAAGAAAATTCATCGCAACTGTTGATATTGCAGAGAAAATTTGGCATGCGCTGCTGATAACATCAATTAGTTATTTTCTTTATTTATTCCGTCCTTATCTTGGTTTTGGTTTTTTTATTTCGTTTGTAGGATTCAATTATTTTCAGTTCAAAAAAATATCGCTGTTATTTCTGCTGGCGGCGCTTGTGGCAGCCCTTAACATCCTTTTCCTACTTGGCCTGCTTCAACCAATTTTTGCCTACCGTGGAAATTTTGACGACATGGATGGCGGCTCGAATATTGGCATACGCTTTGATTCGATCGTAATTTTCATTCCTGATTTTATTAAGAGCTTCCTCTATCAGATATTTGGACTCTACTTCCCCAACTACTTTGCGATTGCTGCATTCCTGATAGAAAGCATACCTTTTATATTCATGTTTTTTTACCTTATCAAGAACCGGCGACATTCAAATGCCTTTGTCAACTATCTGATTGTCTTTTTTATTTCCTATTCGACAATTTGGTTGTTAGGCAACGACAATCTTGGAACGGCAGTGCGTTTACGGGTATATAGCTATATTTCCGTGCTATTGGCATGCGCGATTATTTATCAGCGCAAACTTGCCTTTCATTCTTCAGTAAAAAAATTTCGTCTCAGAAAGAAACAGACAGGCACCGCCGCGAGTAACGCAAGCGCTTCCGGAACAGCATACCCGCATCCGATACTGCCTGCCTTTCAGCCCCATTGCCATGAACGATAGTCAAATCATGAAAATCTCCATTACAGGCGCATCCGGATTCATCGGTAAATTGCTTTTGAAGCAATTATCTTCCACGCAACATGTGGTTTCCATCCTCACGAGAAAAGACGTTGATGCCGGACCTGGCGTCAGCTGCATCAGGGGTGATCTGCTCAAAGAAGACGCGGCATTACATGCCTTCGCCGATGGTAGCGATGTCATTCTCCATTGTGCCGGAGAAATCAAAGATGAGAGTTTGATGGAGCAATTGCATGTCGATGGCACCCGACATCTCTTGCGTGCCGTCAGCGCATCGATCAAACAACATGGCAAGCCAGTACATTGGGTGCAATTAAGCAGTGTTGGCGCTTATGGATTGGATGGCGCCGGCTCACAATCGGGTCGCACGATCACCGAGGATAGCCAGGAACAGCCTGTTGGCATGTATGAAGTCACAAAGACCGCGTCCGATCAGTTGGTACGCGAGTTTGCAGCGCAAGAACCCTTGTTCAGCTACACCATTGTGCGCCCTACCATTGTCATCGGCAGCAACATGCCCAACCAGTCATTCCATGCCATGGCCCGCATGATCAAGCGAGGTGTCTTCTTCCGCATCGGACGCCGGAAGGCCGTTGCCACCTATGTGCTAGTCGATGACGTTGTCCGCGCCTTGCTGCAGTGCGTCAGTGACCGCCGCGCGCATGGAAAAGTATTTATTGTGGCAAACGATTGCCCTCTTGATCAGGTGATCAATGCCTTGGCGCTGGCCATGCAAGTCGGTGCGCCGAAACTGATACTGCCCGAAGCACCATTACGCTTGCTGGTGAAGCTGACCGCCCCGTGGTTAAAATTGCCGTTGACGACCGCTCGCATTGATGCCTTAACGCGCAAGACACATTATTCATCCTCCCTGATTGGTAGTACGCTGGGATTTTTCCCCGCCGAATCCGTGCCGCAAAGCATCCCTCAATTGATCAACGACTCATCTGATCGATTGAAATGAATGCCAGTGTTGCACAGCATGGTGACACAAGAGAAAAATATGGAAAGCTGGATAAAAGAATGATCAGGAAAAAAATTTGTTTTGTTTCAACCGTGCCAATTCCGCTTCTGGTTTTTATGCGAGAGCACGTGGAGAAACTATCAGAGTATTATGACATCACCCTTCTGTGCAGCGGCGACGGACATGAACTGAAAGGCATGCTGAATGACCGCGTCGTCTTTCAATCCATTGCCATCGAACGCAAAATCAAGCTTGTTGCCGATCTCCTGGCTTTACTGGCATTGCTGCGGATATTCCGACAGAAAAAATTTGACTGCGTCCACTCCTTGATGCCCAAAGCGGGCCTGCTCGCCATGTTGGCTGCCTGGCTGACGCGGGTGCCGGTCAGAATTCATATTTTTACCGGTCAGGTCTGGTTCGCTAAGTCGGGACTCCCGCGCGCCATCCTCAAATGGATGGATCGGATTGTCGCTGCATGCGCAACACATCTGATGGCCGACAGTCCGTCGCAAAGCGATTTTCTGGTCGCTGAAAAGGTCGTCCCGCGAGCAAAAATTACCGTACTGGGGCAAGGTTCCATCAGTGGTGTCGACGTGGGACGCTTCCAATTTGACGCCGATGCACGCCACAGGGTGCGCGCCGAACTGGGTATCGCCGATGACGCCATCGTCTTTCTGTTCCTGGCCCGCCTGACGCGGGTAAAGGGTATCCTGAACCTGAGCAAGGCGTTTGCCGGCATAGAAGCCCAGATGCCGCGCGCGCAACTGCTGATCGTCGGCCCCGATGAGGAACAGCTGACGCCGCTGCTAGAGCAGGAATGGGCGGGATGCGCACAAAAAGTTCACCGCGTGAATTACACCAATCAACCAGAACGGTATATGTCGGCAGCCGATATTTTTTGCCTGCCCAGCTATCTGGAGGGCTTCAGTTCGGCAACCATCCAGGCGGCCGGCGTAGGCTTGCCGGCAATCGTGTCGCACATTTACGGCCTGACCGATGCGGTAAAGGGCGGGGTGACGGGGATCTTTCATGAAGCCGGAGACATTGCGCAGATGCAAAATGCAATGCGCCGGCTATATGCCGATGAAAATCTGCGCCAGCAAATGGGCGCAGCGGCGCAGCGACGCGCGTATCAAGATTTCTCACAAGAAGTGATTGTAGAAGCGATGAGAGACTACTATCAGCAAGTCATCGGCGGGCAGGAAAACCAAGATGTTTAACGCAGACGACACACAAGCCATGCAGGTGGAATATTTATATGGCAGAGGTAATAGATGATTTTGGTTACCGGTGGTACCGGCTTTGTAGGCGCATCCGTTTTATGCCGGCTGGCAGAGGATGGCGGCACCCATGCTCTACGCGCGGCGGTACGCAGATCCGATGCGACCGTCCCGTACGGCATCGAGAAAGTCCTCGTGGATGCGCTTACCGCAAACACTGACTGGACCGCGGCACTCTCCGGTGTGACAGCGGTGGTGCATTGCGCCGCACGCGTGCACATTATGGATGACACGGCACAGCATCCACTGGACGAATTTCGTCGAGTCAATGTCCAAGGGACCTTGACTTTGGCGCGCCAGGCTGCCGCCGCTGGCGTGCAGCGCTTTATATTTGTCAGCTCCATCAAGGTCAATGGCGAAATGACTGAGGCTGGCGCCCTCTTCACCGCCGATGACGTTCCGGCGCCCGTTGATGCCTATGGCGTGTCAAAATTGGAGGCCGAACAGGGCCTGCGCGAACTGGAAGCGCAAACGGGTATGGAAGTCGTCATCATCCGTCCCCCGCTGGTATACGGACAGGGCGTCAAGGCGAATTTTGCCGCAATGATGCGCTGGCTGGCGCGCGGCGTTCCTTTGCCGCTGGGTGCAATCCCTAATCAGCGCAGTCTGGTCGCACTGGACAATATGGTTGATTTGATGGTCACGTGCCTGCGCCACACCAATGCCGCCGGACAAACTTTTTTGGTATCAGATGGCCAGGACACCTCCACCACCGAATTATTGCAACGCATGGCACAGGCCATGGGCCGCCGCGCGCACCTGATTCCCGTGCCCGCGAGCATGCTGAAACTCGGCGCCAAACTGATAGGCAAATCAGATGTCGCACAACGCCTGTGCGGTTCGCTGCAGGTTGATATTGAAAAAACGCGCCGTGTTCTGGGATGGACACCGCCCCTGACGCTTGATCAGGGTTTGCAAAAAGCAGCGAAAGGAAATGTACGTGAAACGAGTGTTTGATCTCTTGCTAGTCTTGGTGGCATCTCTGATACTCCTCATTCCGGTAGTGCTGGTTGCGCTACTGGTGCGACTCACATCAACCGGCCCTGCCCTGTACTGGTCAGACCGCGTGGGGAGAAACAATAAAATTTTCAAAATGCCCAAGTTCCGCAGCATGCGGGTCGGTACACCGGCTGTGGCGACGCATTTGCTGACCGACGCCCAATCACATCTGACGCCAGTAGGCAACTTCTTGCGCAAGAGTAGTCTCGACGAACTGCCACAGCTATGGAGTATTATTCGTGGCGACATGAGCTTTGTCGGCCCCCGCCCCGCGCTGTTCAATCAGCAGGATTTAATTGCATTGCGCACGCAATATGGCGTCGAAAAGATCTTGCCAGGCCTGACGGGCTGGGCCCAAGTAAATGGCCGAGATGAATTGCCCATTCCAGAAAAAGTCAAACTGGATGTGCAATATATGCAGCGTCAATCCCTTCCGCTTGATGTGAAAATCATATTCCTGACATTTCTGAAGGTAATACGCCGAGATGGCATCACTCACTAATTTTCAAGACGGAGTGCATCGGCCAGAAAGTTGCACCGTCAATGTTATTGAATTACATACAAATAACTCAAGGTTTCCGAAAAATAAATTTACGGTAACATTGCAAAATTCATCTAGCAATTATTTATTATAAAAATGAAATTATTTCTTGAAATTTCCCGCACGCAAAAAAAAATGATTGCAGCGACGCTCGATCTATTCTTTTTGCCGTTGACTTTTCTCCTCGCGATCATACTACGTTACGATGTAGTAAATAGCGCTTTATTATCACAATATCTGTGGCTGATCATAGCGGCACCGCTGATATCGATTCCGATCTTTACGCGACTCGGGCTTTACCGCGCAGTGGTCCGTTTTATCGATCAGAAAATAGTCTATGTCGTCATCATTGGCGTCACTATATCAGTGGCATTGCTGGTCGCCTTGACAGCCCTGGTGTCACATATGGAGGGATATTCGCGTGGCGTCTTCGGCATCTATTGGGTCAGTGCCATTACCTATGTTGTGTCCAGCCGCTTCCTGGCCAGAGGCATTTTGCTCAATACAAACAAGGACAATCCGGCAGTCAGGATTGCCATCTACGGCGCAGGCAAGGCCGGCACCCAACTGGCAAGCGCCTTGCGCGCCGGTCATGAATATCTGCCGGTTGCCTTCATCGATGACATGAAGGAGTTGAAGGGCGCCACGATTTCCGGCATCAAAGTCTATGCATCCGTAGATCTGCAACAAGTTATCGAGAAAAAGAATATCAGCGAGATCCTGCTGGCCATGCCATCACTCAGCAAGGGAAAGCAAAAAAACATACTCAACATCGTTGAAAACCATAAGGTAAAAGTCAAGGTTGCGCCGCCAGTGGAAAGCTTGGTGAATGGTGAATTGCGTATCCAAGACGTGCGCGACATCGAAATCGAAGACTTGCTGGGTCGTGACCAGGTCATACCGCATTTAAACCTGATCTCTGGCTGCATTACCGGCAAGTCGGTGATGGTGACCGGTGCCGGAGGGTCCATCGGTTCTGAACTGTGCCGTCAAATCATCAAGTTGCACCCGGCGCGCCTGATTCTCCTGGAAATGTCCGAGTTTGCCCTGTATTCCATCAAGCAGGAACTCAAAGACATCAAACATCTTCACGGTTCGGGCGTGGAATTGGTGCCTTTCCTTGGTAGCGTGCTGGATATCGAAAAATGTAAAAGTATACTGGCTACATTCAAGGTCGAAACTCTGTACCATGCTGCCGCGTACAAGCACGTGCCTTTGGTGGAGCACAATCCTATCGACGGCGTCCGCAACAACGTATTTGGTACGCTGAGCATCGCCCAGGCCGCCATGGCCGCCGGTGTAAAAAGTTTTGTGCTGATTTCAACCGACAAGGCGGTACGTCCGACAAATGTCATGGGCACCACCAAGCGCCTTGCCGAATTGATTTTGCAGGCCTTTGCACGCGAGCAAACAAATACCCGTTTTTGCATGGTGCGCTTTGGCAACGTATTGGGTTCATCCGGATCTGTCGTACCCCTGTTTCGCAAGCAGATTGAAGCAGGTGGCCCCATCACCTTGACGCACCCCGAGATTACGCGCTATTTCATGACCATTCCGGAAGCTGCGCAGTTGGTGCTCCAGGCCGGCGGCATGGGGAAAGGTGGCGATGTCTTCGTGCTCGACATGGGCGATCCTGTCAAAATCATGGATCTGGCAGAACGCATGATTCATTTGAGCGGACTTGAAGTCAGGAGCAAAGCGGCGCCGGATGGCATTGAAATCGAACATGTCGGCTTACGCCCAGGTGAAAAGCTGTACGAGGAATTACTTATTGGAAATAATGTAGAGGGGACGGAACATCCGCTGATCATGCGGGCTCAAGAGTCAGAAATCGCATGGTCGGAACTGCGGACGATCTTGAGCAACATGGAGAATGCCTGCAAGAATTTTGAATATGAAGAACTGCGTGCCCTTTTGCAATTGGCAGTCAAAGAGTATACGCCACTCTGTGGCATCGAGGATTTCATCTGGGCTAACAGGAACCGGCTCAACGGAAACGAGCAACAAACTATTGTTGAAAATCCTTCGTACAAAATAAGGTAACTATTTGCCTTTTCGGCAAACCACTTCCAGGCACAGCCCAAGAAACTGGTAACAGATTGCAGTGAACAGATTACTAATAAAGAAAATTATGAAACACCTTGACGAATTGCAACAAGACGATCATCAGCATATATATTATGATGAAAGCGAAACCAAGCTCAGCGACTTGCTGCTACCGCTATGGCATGCACGCAAGTTGATTATCGGCGTCACGCTCGGCGCGACCGTAATAGGTGGCATCGGCAGTGTGATTCTCTCCAAATACAAAAGCGAGGGATTTCTTCAGTTTGGTGGTGCGATACCCCTGCAAAAGAAAAACAAGGATCCCAAGGATAGCAAGGAAACCGAGCCGCCAACGGGTATCGCGATCAGCGACTACAAGCGTTATGCTGCCGCGTTCAACAGTGCGGAACGCTTCGCCGAATATACCCAAGAAGATAAATTGACCAATGCTCCTGAAGTCATTCAGTTGCGCAAGACCTTTGCCTCACGTGAAGGCATCAGTGCACGCATCGAACCTATTTACTCTTTCACAAAACTGGATGCCAAGGAATTGGGTGGGGGAAGCAAGGATAGCGACAGCAACGTAATAGGGTTGCGCATCAACTATGCATCCGCATCGCCAGAGGGCGCCCAAAAAGCTGTAGGCCTGCTTGGCACCTATGCTATGGATACGATCGTTTACTTGATCTATTCAGATGCCTTGCGCTTCAAGCATGCAGAAATGAACACGAAGATTACCGAACTCGAAAACGATATTATCTCCAGTAATGAAAAGCAAGAACAATACAAGCGCAAAGGCAATAATCTGAAACAGATTATTACGCGCTACCCTGACTCCGCCAATCAGGCGACACGTCAAGTGGTCACTGTTACAGAAGAAAGCGCGCGCTATCTGTCGCCGGTAGCTCAATTGATGAGTAGTGAAGTGGAGTTCGCAGAGGCCAGCGAGGCCATTCTCAAAGCCAAGCGGGAACAGCAGCAGTACAAGCTGCTGCGTGAGTATTATGATCGGGTCAAAGTATTACTCGACAGCACAAAGTCGGGCGAGACCATTTTGCGCGGCCTGGAACCCATCAAACACGCCGTCTTCAAAGACAAGAACATGGAAGACGAAGCTATCCGCCAAGTCTTTAACAAGCTCACTATCGAGAATCAATCAGCGCTCAATCTGTATCTGGACAAGAGCCGCTTCATTGCCGGTCCAAGCTTACCGGAAAATCGTACCGAGCCTCTGTCGCTGGTACTGGTGTTTAGTGCCTTGCTGGGCTTGCTCGCGACGGGATGCTTTGTATTGGTCAGAAATTGGTTGAAGAAAAATAGTACACAGATCGAAGGTTAATTGGTCTGTAAGCGCAGACACGGTCAGCTGCCCCTGCACATTGCATCTCGTCGCCAGAGATGCAGCATGCGGCCTAACGTCGCCGGGTCTCAAGGGAATCAAGCCGTCAGGAGAGTACGTTCACGTAACAAGGGCAACGTTTTCTACCCCAGTAATCGACGCCCTGTCGATCCCGGCCATACCATTGAGTGATGCTTGAATTTATTTTCCGGTCAGCTGACGCGTCACCGTTGGGAGGAGACTTTCGCGTGTACATACGTACGCATCAGGCATGCACACTCAGGAAAAACGCAGAGGCAAGCTATTTACCGCCTCTGCATGAGCCGCCATCCCGCTGGGTTAGCAGCGCGTAACACTTACTACTTCAATAACCCACCCAACAACGCCGCCACCTTCTGCTTCGGCTTGGCCGCGACTGGCGCCATGCTGGCAGCAGCGGGAGCGGCGGCCTTGGCTGGTTCATACGGCTTCAGGAACCAGGGATCGGCCTTTTCGCGGCGGGCGCCGGGGCCAAAGGCGGGACGCGCACCGCGCTCGGCGGAGCGGCTGTCGCGGCTGCTGTCGCCAGCATGACGGCTCTCTGGGGGGCGCGCGGGACGCGCCTCGCTACCTTCGGTGCGGCGCGGCGGACGACGTTCGCTGTCGCTGCTGCGGGCAGGAGCCGGATTGAAACCCGTCAATTCGCCGCGCTTGATGCTTTGCTTGATGAGTTTCTCGATATCGACCAGCAAGCGCTCGTCTTTATCCGAATAGATCGAAATGGCGTCGCCCGAGGCGCCGGCACGGCCCGTACGGCCGATGCGGTGCACATAGTCTTCCGCGTTGTACGGCAAGTCGAAATTGATCACGCAAGGCAAATCGGAAATATCCAGGCCGCGCGCCGCCACGTCGGTCGCGACCAGCACGTCGATCTCGCCCTTCTTGAACGCTTCCAGCGCCGCCATGCGCTCTTGCTGGCTCTTGTCGCCATGAATCGCCGTGGCGCTCATGCCTTCCTGCTCCAGCACGCGGGCCAGGCGCGAGGCGCCGATCTTGGTGTTCGAGAATACGATGACCTGTTTCAGGTCGCGTTGGCGCAGCAGATGGGCGACCAGGGCATGCTTCTGGTCTTCCGTCACCTTGTACACCACCTGCGTGACCCTGTCGGCCGTCTGGTTGCTGCGCGCCACTTCGATCGTCAGCGGATCGTTGAGGAAGGTGGCGGCCAACTTCTTGATTTCTGGCGAGAACGTGGCTGAGAACATCAGGTTCTGGCGCTGCTTCGGCAGCAAGTTGATGATGCGCTGCAAGTCCGGCAGGAAGCCCATGTCCAGCATGCGGTCGGCTTCATCCATGACCAGCATTTGCACCTGGCTCAGACTGATATTCTTTTGCTCGATATGGTCGAGCAAACGTCCCGGCGTGGCGATGACAATTTCCACGCCGCCGCGCAAGATGACCGTTTGCGGCTTCATGTCCATGCCGCCGAAAACGACCGTCGAACGCAGCGGCGTGTGCTTGGCGTAGGCCTTGACGTTTTCTGCCACCTGCACCGCCAGTTCGCGGGTCGGGGTCAGGATCAGCGCGCGTACCGGGTGGCGCGCCGGCGACATGCTGCTGCTGGCATGCGCCATCAGCAACTGGATGATCGGCAAGGAAAAACCGGCGGTCTTGCCGGTGCCCGTTTGCGCAGCGCCCATTACATCGCGCCCTTGCAGCACCACGGGAATGGCTTGCTCCTGGATCGGTGTCGGACGGGTGTAGCCCTGATCGGTCAGTGCGCGCTGGATTTCAGGCGCGAGGCCAAAGTCGGCGAAAGTCAGGGTGGGGGCAGCGGATGCTGCAGGTGCAGGTGCAGCGGCGGGCGCCGCTTCAGGGGCAATCGCCGGGCTGGGCGTAGGAGTCGATTCGGTTTCAGACATAAATTTTCTGGTGTGCCTCCGCACTGCGGAAGCCATGCTTTCTCAATAAACAACATTTCTGGGCACAGGCAGCTCCGTCTTGCAAGCCATGGATCATCGTTCTTGCGGCACCTCCGTGCTCCGGGACATGCTGTATGGCGTATGCGGGAGCGTCGAAGAGATGTGCTGCGATGGCGGCGGAGATCGCGCCGGCGGAACATCGCGCGCAGAAGATACAATATCAGTGCTGTAAACGATACCCTAATTCACCGCAACTGTACACGGAAACCGTGATTTTTGAGCAAAAAGCGTTCCAGCAATGGCACGCCGGAATGCCGTATGATGCCAACTCCTATGCCAGCTCCGATGCCAGCTCCACCGTCGCCTGCCTTCACCATGCCCACCCCGCCTTTCCCCAACGATCCGCAACCGCAAGCGCCCAGCAAGCCGGGCAATGACGAGTGTTGCCACAGCGGTTGCACCTTTTGCGTGCTGGAAATGTACCAGGAAGACCTGGCCGCCTACGAAGAGGCCCTGAGGGCGTGGCAGCAACGCCAGCAAACCGCTGCCGCCCCGGCAGCCCCAGGGATCAAGAAGCCGCGCAAGCGCGCTTAATGTCTTAATTAAGAGCCTTTCCACTCATCCGCTGGCGCCATGGCAGCAGGCGCCTTGACGGGCGCGCGCGACCCCCTCATGGCGGCGCTGGCAACGTCAAGCATGCGCGTTTCATTCAGCGCCATGTCGGCATCCTGCAAGGCCAGCATGGGCGCCGCTTCCCAGCGGCGGAAATCGCTGAGTTGTTTCCACAAGGAAAAGTACAGAAGCAGGCGTAGGAGTCGGATGACACGAGGCAATGTTCCTAGCCTACATAAGCGCGTCGGCTCATCCGATGCCCACCCGCGCGCCCTGGTCCTATAGTGGATACAAGATTCAGCACAACGCTAGCAAGCCAGAAAAGCAGCGCCATCCAACAAAATCAGAAGACGAGGCCCTACCATGTACAAAGCTTATAGCAACCTGACCCCAGCAACGAATAGCCACGCCACCGCCCAGCACAACTGGCAAGCCGCGCCGGCAACGCCCATGATCAGCATCACGGGCGCGCAACAGAATGAATTGCTGCGCGCCTTGTCGCGCGCCGATCTGGAGCGCCTGTTTTGCCAGTTGGAACTGGTCGCTCTGCCTGCCGGCAAGCACCTGTTCGATTGCGGCGGCAAGATTGAATACACGTATTTCCCCACCAACGCCATCGTTTCCCTGCTGTATGTGATGGAAGACGGCGCCACCACCGAGATCGCCGTCATCGGCCGTGAAGGCGTCGCCGGCGTGGTGCTGTACGAAGCCGAGCGCGCCACCTGCACCGCCATCGTGCAGACGGCCGGCTACGGCTACCGCTTGAAAACGGCCTTCCTGCGTGAAGTATTCAATGAAGGCGGCGCGCTGGCGCAATTACTGATGCGCTACACCAGCGCCATGTTTGCGCAAATGGCACAGAATGTGGTGGGCGGCCGTCATTGCAGCATCGAACAGAAACTGTGCCGCTGGCTGCTGGACCGCCTCGACCGTTCGTTGTCGAACGAGCTGAAGGTGACGCAAGACACCATGGCCAACATGCTGGGCGTGCGCCGCGAAAGCGTCACCGTCACGGCGCGCAAGCTGCAGGACGAAGGCTTGATCCAGTACCGCCGCGGCACCGTCGAAGTGCTCGACCGCGAAGGCCTGGAAGCGGCCGCCGGCAATTGCTACAAGGCCGCCCGTGCCGGTTTCGAGCAGTTTCGCAGTGGCATCAGCACACACAACTAAGTAATCAGCGCTAATTAATCAGCGCGAGCACGCTTCGGCGTGCTTTTTTCATTCCGGGGCGTTAACTCTGCTTCAAACCAGATGCCCCTCATCAGCAGCGGCAGTGGCGACCAACCACCAGTGCGGCTTGCGATCTTCAAACGAGTGGTATTCGGGCGCAAACGCGGCCTGGCCAGGATCATCAAAACTGCCCACCAGCAAGGCCACCGTCGGCGCATCGTCGATGGCGCCGATGGAACTGCCGCAAGCGGCGCAAAAGGCCCGGCTGGAATATTCGGAAGAGCGGTAAGTGGCAGGTGCGCCGGCCGTCCCCGTCCAGCGTACTTGATCGCGCGCAAACTCCACCCACGCCACCGTCGGCGCGCCCGTGTGCTGCTGGCAATTTCGGCAGGAACAGCTATGCGGATTGCTGCCCTCGCCTGTTACTTCGAAGCGCACGGCGCCACATAGACAACCGCCTGCCTGCACCGCATTTTCCATTGCGCCTCCTCGTTTGCACCGTTGCGTACCCCGCCAGCTGGCACGGTCCCGGTACAATATTGCCATAAACCCCACGCTGGCGCGACCCGCAACGCAGCGCGCCGGCACTATGAAAGAATAAATGGAAGACATCAATTGCGAAGGCTTGCCGCACATCCGCGTACTGGCAGGCGAAAACACCGACGGCCCCGTGTATGAAACCCTGCCAGCGCGCCAGATCGACGAACACGTCTACGAACTGCTGGCCTCGCCCGGCCTGACCCTGAACCTGGCGCGCGGCGACATCGTCAGCATCGCCGACCCGCTCGCCCCCGCCGAAGTCTTAAAGCGCGGCGGCAACTTCTGCATCCAGATCTATGCCGACGACGTGCCGCAAGAAGCAGTCGACCAGCTCGAGCGCGACGTGCAGGAGCAGCTGGGCGGCACCATGGATGGCCAGTACAAGGGCAATCTCACCTTCAGCGTGCCGGGACACCACGGCATCTACAGCGTCAACGGCCCCTTCGATGCCTTCCGCACGGCGACGGGCGTGGAATGGTACTTCGCCAACATCTACGTCAACCTCGATGACGACGATGATGAAACCTTGCTCAACTGGTGGGTGAATATGTAAGCATGCCCGTGCGCCAGGCAGGGCCATGACACATGTCAATGCTCCGCTCTGGCACACATCAAGCTGCTTGCCCGCGCCCTGCGTACGCTCTCTCTATCGTCAACCGCAGAGAGAAACGCCATGCCCTACATTGCGCGTGCCGACTATGCAAAACAAAAAGAAATGGTGGGAAATGGCGAGTGCGTTACCCTGGTCAAACACCTCACCGGCGTCCGTGCCTCATCGCTTTGGCGCGAAGGAGACAAGGTGCCGGACCTGCTGGAAAAAGGCGGCATTGCGAAAGGCACGGTGATTGCCACCTTCGTCAACGGCCGCTATCAGAATCTGCGGCAGGGCAACCATGCGGCGCTGTTCATTCGCCAGGTGCCTGGCGGCATTGAAATTTTCGACCAGTGGCGCAACCATAAACCTAGCGCCCGCGTGATTCACTTTGGCCGTTCGGCGGCCGGGGCATCGAATCGCCCAGAACTCTATTCGGTGGTGGAATGAAGCCGCTCGCACTGCTGGCATTGCTCATCGCTGCCGCAGCGATGCTGCCAGCTGCCGCAGCCCCCGTTGCGTCCGTTTCTTGCCCGCAAGCAGCTCCATCGACCTGGAACCTGCCAGCCGCCAGGCTCGACAGCGTGCGCGTGCTGTCCTATCCGGTGGATCAGCCGCCGACAGACGGTGATGCCTTGCCTATCCTGGCTCCAGCCAGGGAATGGACACGCGCCGGCACCTTGTATCAACGCTGGGATATCAATTTTGATGCGCCCCAATATCTGTTTCAGGTGGACTGCCTGTATGCCGGTACCGAGCGCTACCTGCGCATGGCTTTGCCAGGCGTCAAACAGTGCGTCGCAGCCGTTACACAGCGAACGAAAACAGTCAGCTTCCAGTGCAAATAGTGCGCTCAGTATCACTCATCAAGCCACTCCCCGCAGTTGCGTCAAACAGGCAAAAATCCATTCAGAAATGACTGGTAAGCAAGGTCAGCAAGCGGCAAGCGCGTTCGATGTGCGGCTGCCCTACGATTGACATATCGCAAGGTAGCGGCCCAGCACCTTGTCCATGCCCAGCTCAAGACATTCGACCACCAGCGCATGGCCGATCGACACTTCCAGGATGCCGGGAATGTCCAGGAAGCGCGCCAGGTTGTGCAAATCGAGGTCGTGCCCGGCATTCACCCCCAGGCCCAGCGCCTGTGCCCGCCGCGCCGCCTGCAGATACGTTTCAAACACGGCATCGGCCTGCGCGCCGCCATAGCTTTCGGCAAACCGTTCCGTGTACAGTTCAACGCGCGCGGCCCCCACCTCGCGCGCCCATTCCAGCGCCGGGTAATCGGCATCGACAAACAGGCTGACGCGGATGCCCAGGTCGTTCAATTGCGCAATGGCGGGACGCAACAGCGCCGCATGCTGTTCGATGTCCCAGCCGTGATCGGACGTCAGCTGCCCCGGCATGTCGGGCACCAGCGTGCATTGCGCGGGGCGGGCCTTTCTCACCACATCCAAAAAATCCGCCGCCGGATAGCCCTCCACATTCAGCTCGCGTCCCCGCTCCGCGCACAGGCGCTGCAACGGAGCAACATCATCGTAGCGCGCATGGCGCTGGTCCGGACGCGGATGCAGGGTGATGCCAGCGGCGCCCAGATCGAGAAAGCGCGCGGAAAACGCGAGCAGATCCGGGAAGTTGCGGCCGCGCGAGTTGCGCAGCAGGGCGATCTTATTGACGTTGACGGAGAGCTGGGTCATGGGAGGAATGAAGTGAAAGTGACGGTTCTGGCAGCGATTGTAGCGGATCGCCCGCACAGGGCACGGTCAACCGAACTCGGCGCTACGTGCTACGATGCAAGACAAGTTCCTTTCAATACATACCATGACCTACCAGCTATTCCTGTTTGACCTGGACGATACCCTGCTCGATTTCAGGGCGTCCGAAAAACGCTCGTTCCTGCATACCATGCACGAACTGGGCTTGCGCGATGACATCGACAGCCTGTTCACCCAGTACCAGGCGATCAACGTCGATCTGTGGAAACGTTTCGAAATGGGTACCGTGAGCAAGGACGTCCTGAAGGTGGAGCGTTTCCGCAAGACGTTTGCCCTGAACGGCATCGCCATCGAGCCGGAACTGGCCAGCCGTTTGTACCTTGAATCCCTGCCGGACACGGTCGTGCTCATCGATGGCGCCAAACAAGTGTGCGAAACGCTGTCACGCATCGGCGAAGTGGGCATCATCACCAACGGCGTCGAATCCATCCAGAACCGCCGTATCGCCGCCTCCGGCCTGGGCGATTACATTTCCTTCGTCGCCACTTCGGAAGCATGCGGCCACGCCAAGCCGGACGTGCGCTTCTTTGACTACGCCGCCAACATGGCGCGCGCATTCCGCAAAGATACAAGCATCATCATCGGCGACCGCCTGGACGCCGACATCCTCGGCGCCAACCGCTACGGCATAGCCAGTTGCTGGTTCAACCCGGACAGCATGGCCAATACCTCGGCCGCCGTCCCCACCTGTGAAGTGGCCAGCCTGCATGACATCGTGCCGGCGCTGGACATGATGCAAGTCAAGCTGAAACAGGCTTGATCTTCCACAAGCGCACCGATGTCGAGCAACTGCTCGTGTGAAAAGCAGGCGTGACGGCAAGTACCCTGCCCGCCTGATTGCGCGTCAAGAAGTCAATCGCGCGTCAGCACTTCCAGCAATTCAATCTCGAAGATCAAATTGGAGTTTGGCGGTATCAAACCCACCTGCCGCTCGCCATACGCCAGATGCGCCGGCACCCACAGCTTGCGCGTGCCACCGACCTGCATGCCGTGCAAACCCAGAATCCAGCCCTGGATGACCTTGTTA
The DNA here is from genome assembly GCF_006517255.1 of Janthinobacterium tructae. Classification (NCBI taxonomy): domain Bacteria; kingdom Pseudomonadati; phylum Pseudomonadota; class Betaproteobacteria; order Burkholderiales; family Oxalobacteraceae; genus Janthinobacterium; species Janthinobacterium tructae. The sequence goes on from NZ_CP041185.1 coordinate 3,200,625, forward strand.
TTGCTCAACACACAGCGAAAAGGCTCGCCCCGCTTGTGCGACGAATCAAACTCCGTGCTATCTTCCAGCCAGCCCCGGTAATGGGTAGTAATCAGCGCACCGCGTGCCGCCGCCCTGCCGTCGCCGACGACGCTATCTTCAATCTTCACTTCAGCTGTCATGTCGAATTACCCCTCATCAAATCGCGACGCCGCGATTGTACGTCAGCATGAAAAAGCCCCGCCAGTAAGCTGTCGGGGCATGATGCGATGCGAGAGTGCGATCGGCCTCGATGGCGCAAACAAAAACCGAGAAGGCATGAGCTCAATGTTTATATTCAAAATCTCTTCGACGACATCATGAAGAAATACGGAAGAAGTGGAATGAATTTTTAAAACATCAGACTCCATTCAATCACGATTGCCTCGCTATTTTATTTTATTCGAGAGCGGAAGTGCGCACGAACCTATCATCCTGATAAATAATTCTGTCATTAACAATCATGAGCGTATGCTTCGTCATGCCAACATACACACCCACCTTGTTTTTCGCGTTATATTCGTATGATGCACACCAGCCGAATATCTCTTGTCCAATGCCTTTCTTTTTAACGCACTTCTCCGGTTCTGACACCGATAAATCAAGCACGCTGGAGGGTTCGAACAGGGTACGCGCAAAATGAGGGCGCAGGATTTTCTCGATATCTTCAGGCTTCTTACCAAAATTCTCGCTAGCCAATTGCTCTGAAGATAGAGGTGCCAGATTTTCACATCCGGAAAGCGCAATAACAGCAATAAGAGCAACCAAATATTTCATCATTTTCTTGCCTTTCACCATAAGGAAATAAAAAACCCATGGCAATATTCTAAGTTGTTTCTTATTTAAAATGTTAGGTACGCATCAAAAAATAAAAAAAGCCCCTGCAGTTTCCTGCAGGGGCTTCATTCTATTACCACTAAATTCTGGTGGGCCTCCCGTGAGTCGAACACGGCACCAACGGATTATGAGTCCGCTGCTCTAACCAAGCATGAGCTAGAGGCCCGGGGGACTGCGGCGTGGCGGCGTTATTGAAACCGCCTCGCGCGGCCGTTTTGGAAACGGACACGCGAGGATAGGGGTATCAGGGGCGCACGTCAAGCCCTATTGGCTTCTAGTTGCCTTCCAAGAAGCTTTTCAGCTTGTCGGAGCGCGATGGGTGGCGCAGCTTGCGCAGCGCCTTGGCTTCGATCTGGCGGATGCGCTCGCGCGTCACGTCAAATTGCTTGCCTACTTCTTCCAGCGTGTGGTCGGTGGACATTTCGATGCCGAAACGCATGCGCAGCACTTTCGCTTCGCGTGGCGTCAGGGAATCGAGCACGTCCTTGACCACGCCCCGCATGGACGCGTGCAGGGCTGCGTCGGCCGGTGCCAGGGTGTTGTTGTCCTCGATGAAGTCGCCCAGGTGGGAATCGTCGTCGTCGCCGATCGGCGTTTCCATCGAAATCGGTTCCTTGGCGATTTTCATGATCTTGCGGATCTTATCCTCGGGCATTTCCATCTTGATCGCCAGCGTAGCCGGATCGGGTTCCGCGCCGGTTTCCTGCAGGATCTGGCGTGAGATCCGGTTCATCTTGTTGATCGTCTCGATCATGTGCACGGGAATGCGGATCGTGCGGGCCTGGTCGGCGATCGAACGCGTGATGGCCTGGCGGATCCACCAGGTCGCATAGGTCGAGAACTTGTAGCCGCGGCGGTACTCGAACTTGTCGACCGCCTTCATCAGGCCGATATTGCCTTCCTGGATCAGATCGAGGAATTGCAAACCGCGGTTCGTGTATTTCTTGGCGATCGAAATAACCAGGCGCAAGTTGGCCTCCGTCATTTCGCGCTTGGCCTTGCGCGCCTTCATTTCACCGGCCGCCATCTGGCGGTTGATGTTGCGCAAGTCCGGCAGCGGCAGCACGACCCGCGCCTGCAGGTCGATCAGGCGCTGCTGCAGTTCCTTGACGGTCGGAATGTTGCGACCCAGGATGGCGCTGTACGCGTGTCCTGCATTGACTTCGCCATCGACCCAGTCCAGGTTGGTTTCGTTGCCGGGGAAAACCTTGATGAAGTGGGCGCGCGGCATGCCGCAGCGGTTCACGGCCACGTCGAGAATCTGTTTCTCGATATGGCGCACTTCGTCGACCTGGCCGCGCAGGGTGTCGCACAGCTTTTCCACCACCTTGGCGGTGAAGCGGATACCCAGCAACTCTTGCGAAATGGCGTCCTGCGCCTTGGCGTAGGGCTTCGAGTTGTAGCCTTCTTTCTCGAAAGCGCGGCGCATCTTGTCGAACTGCTGCGAAATGACGGCAAATTTTTCCAGCGCCGTGCGTTTCAGCGTTTCCAGCTGCTCGGCGGAGAAGCCGGCCGCGCCGGAAGCGTTCGCCTCTTCCTCTTCTTCGACTTCCTCTTCTTCCGCTTCGCCTTCTTCCTCGTCTTCTTCAACGGGAGCGGCCACGACAGGCGCGGCGGCGACCGGTTCGCTTTCATCGACGAGGCCATCGACGATTTCGTCGATCTTGATCTCTTCGTTGGCGATGCGGTCGGCGGCGGCGATGATCTCGGCGATCGTCACGGGACAGGCGGAAATGGCCTGGATCATGTCTTTCAAGCCATCTTCGATGCGCTTGGCAATCTCGATCTCGCCTTCGCGCGTCAGCAGCTCGACCGAGCCCATTTCGCGCATGTACATGCGCACGGGGTCGGTGGTGCGGCCAAAGTCGGAGTCGACGGTCGACAATGCGGCCTCGGCCGCCGCTTCTGCCTCGTCGTCGCTGGTGACGACGGCAACGTTATCGGACAGCAACAACGTTTCCGCATCGGGCGCGTGTTCGTAGACGGCGATGCCCATGTCATTGAAGGTACCGATGATGCCTTCGATGGCTTCCGGATCGACGATGTTTTCAGGCAAGTGATCGTTGATTTCCGCGTAGGTCAGGAAACCGCGTTCCTTGCCGAACTTGATCAGGGTCTTGAGTTTCTGGCGCCGGCGCTCGAGTTCTTCCTCGCTCGCTTCCGTGTCGGACGAGAATGCGTCTTTCAGCAGTGCGCGCTCTTTCGCCTTGCGGTCCTTGGCCTTGGCCTTGTCGACGGCCTTCAGTTCGGCCCGCTCGACGGCGTTCAGGGCAGCGACTTCATCATTTTCTGGCTGGAATTCTTTTGGCTTGCGGCCGCGGCGGCCTGGCACTTTTACCGACGGCAAGACATACCCGGACGTATCGATGGCCGCCAGGGTGGCGGCGTCGGTGGTCTGGCTGACCACGGGCGCGCTGGTCACGCGCGCTTCTGGCCGGTCGAGCGCCTTTTCGGCTTTCGTGGTAACTTTAGTGGGCTTTGCAGCCGCTTTGGATTCGGGTTTCTTGATTGGCACAGGCGCTTTCGATTACACAACGACTTGCTTTACGGTGGATTAGGATAAAGTTTGCTGCCAGTTCCCTGTCTACCTGCGGGAACCACCATCTTCGAACCTGCCGACAACGCAAATCCGACACTGTTACGTTACTTACACCTCATCGGCCACGATCCGCGGGAAGCGCAGCAATTCCTGTCCACCGGCTGTTGCCAGCCGCCTCGGCAAAAATTCCTGCATCGACCGCGTTGGGAGCGAGAGCCTGGCGCGGCTTGCCAGCGTCTGCGAGCCTTGCCCGCAACGCTGAAAACGCCAGTTGGCCCTGGCTGCCGACACGATCCACCGCGCCGATCAAGAGCCTAACTTACTGAAAACAAATACTATTTACGAAACAGAACTAGCTTGCCAAAGCACACAATACTTAGCATTTAATTATAGCACGCGAAAAATGTTTTTCCAGTGCGCGCCATACCCCCAGAGCAAGATTAGCGATTCACCAACTCGGCATCGCGTTCACGCTCCAACTCGCCTTGCTCCTGCGTGATTTCGCGGTAGCGTACACCAATTTTCTCGGATGGCAAACCCGACGCAAACAATTGCTGCAATTCCGCCTTCAATGCATTCAATTTGATCTCGCGGATGGTGCTCACCAGCCACGACAATTCGCTGTCGTAATCGGATTCCGTGCCGGCCGCAATCTCGCCGATGATCTCGTCGTATTCGCTGCCCAGCTCCTTCAACTGCTGCGCCAGCGCGGCGAAACTGCCATGCTCGCCCAGCGCCTGCCCCACGGCCACCAGCTGCCCCAGGCTGTGGGCGGCATCCGGTCCCAGGTGCTGGAAAGCGGTCAGGGCGGCTTCGTCGATGCGCAGGCTCAGGGGCGGATGCGCCACCAGCATGCGCATGATCTTCAATTCCAGTCCCACGGGCACGGGGCGGCCCGATTTCGGCGGCGCGCGGCGCGCCACGGCAACGGGTTTCGCCAACTCGAACAGGGCTTCGATCTCGGCCGGCGTGGACTGCGTCAGCTGCGCCAGGCCGCGCACGATCTGCAGGCGAAGGGACGACGGCGCCATCAGCTGCAGCAGGGGCTTGGCGTCGAACTGCACGCGGGCACGCCCTTCCGGTTCCGACAAATCATGCTCGCCCGACACTTCTTTCAGCAAGAATTGCGACAGCGGCATGGCTTCATGCACTTGCTGCTCAAAACCTTCGGTGCCGAATTCGCGGATATAGCTATCCGGATCATGTTCCGACGGCAGGAACAGGAATTTAATCGTCTTGTTATCCGACACGTGGGCCAGGCTCGCTTCCAGCGCCCGGCGGGCGGCGCGGCGGCCGGCCTTGTCGCCGTCAAAGCTGAAAATCACGTTATCGGTCTGGCGCAGCAGTTTTTGTACGTGGGTGGGCGTGCACGCCGTGCCCAGGGTCGCCACCGCCTGCGGGAAACCCATCTGCGCCAGCGCCACCACGTCCATATAACCCTCCGTCACCAGCACATAGCCGGCATCGCGGATGGCCTGGCGCGCCTCGAACAAGCCATATAGTTCGAAACCCTTGGAAAACAAGGGGGTTTCCGGCGAGTTCAGGTATTTCGGCTCACCGTGGTCGAGCACGCGACCACCAAAGGCGATGACCTGGCCCTTGGTATTACGGATAGGAAACATGATGCGCTCGCGGAAACGGTCATAGCGCTTGCGGTTATTGCCCTCTTCATCGACCTTGTCGATCACGAGACCGGCCTCGGCCAGGGCCGTCACGTCGTAATCGGGGAAGACGGAACGTAAATTATCCCAGCCGCCGGGCGCAAAACCCATGCCGAAGCGAGCGGCCACTTCGCCCGTCAAGCCCCGGTTCTTCAGGTAGGCGATGGCTTCCGGTGCGTGGCGCAACTGGCCACGGTAGTAATCGCAGGCCTGCGTCATGGCGTCGGACAGGGCCAAGCTTTGCGCCTGGATCTGCGCGCGCTGGGCCGGCGGGATCTTGTCATCCGCTTCCGGCACGACCATGCCCACGTTCTGCGCCAGATCCTTGACGGCGTCGACAAAGCCCATGCCCGAGTATTCGATCAGGAAGCCGATCGAGGTGCCATGCGCGCCACAGCCGAAGCAGTGGTAGAACTGCTTGGTGGGGCTGACGGTAAAGCTGGGCGATTTTTCACTGTGGAATGGGCACAAACCCATGAAATTGGCGCCACCTTTTTTCAGTTGCACATAGCGGCCCACCACATCGACGATATCGACGCGGTTGAGCAAATCGGAAATGAAGGATTGAGGTATCACTGGCTAGGGCGGGTCTTGTTATAGGTCAGACTATACTACCGCACGTGGCCTGAGGTTGAGCCAGGTCAACGTGTGGGCTGTTAAGAGGCTGCCAGCGCGACGGCTGGCAGCCCTTGCTACTATTGCATGCTTACGCTGCCGGCGTCAGGGCTTTCTTGACCAGGGCGGACACCACCGTCATGTCGGCGCGACCGGCCAGCTTCGGCTTGACGATGGCCATGACCTTGCCCATATCTTGCGGACCGGCGGCGCCCGAGGCGGCCACGGCGGCAGCCACTTCGGCCGCCACTTCTTCATCCGACAGGCCTGCAGGCATGTAGCCCGCCAGGTGCACCAGCTCGGCTTTTTCGATGTCGGCCAGGTCGGCACGGCCACCGGCTTCGAACTGGGTGATCGAATCCTTGCGCTGCTTGATCATTTTTTCCACGATGGCCGTCACGTGGGCATCCGTCAATTCGATGCGCTCGTCGACTTCCTTGCGCTTGATTTCCGCCAGCAACAGGCGAATCGTGCCCAGCTTGCCCGCTTCCTTGGCGCGCATGGCGTTTTTCATGTCTTCGGTAATTTGTTCTTTCAAGCTCATGGCAATCCTCGTGTTGGTAAGTGGGCTAGCTGCTCGTGTGTGCGCTCCAAGCAGGCAGCCACAAAAGCGAAAACCCGCTGCGGCGAACCGGAGCGGGTATGCGACTCATCTGAAGTATCACTCCAGGCGAATCAAAACAAAACCCGTGGCGAACAATGCGCCGAACTACCCGGGTTGGTTCTGACTGAACAGTCTTAGAATAATTTTTTCGGCAGTTGTTGGCTGCGGATGCGTTTGTAATGACGCTTTACAGCAGCTGCCAGCTTGCGCTTGCGCTCAGCTGTTGGCTTTTCGTAGAATTCGCGTGCGCGCAATTCGGTCAGCAGACCCGTTTTTTCGATGGTGCGTTTGAAGCGACGCATTGCGACTTCGAACGGCTCGTTTTCTTTAAGGCGAATAGTGGTCATGTAAAATTCAAACCGTTGAGGTGGTGTATAGGAAGAGATAGATAGTAGCAGCTTTTATTCGGAAAGGGAAGCCCCTCCCCCACTTGCGTGCGGCATGCGGCCTGCGATCGCTGCCGGAATGTGGCGTAAACCACGCACCGGGGCCGGCGCACCGGGCGCCAGAACCCAATACTACAGAGTTGCTTATTGCAAGGCAATACCTGCCGCCACACCGGAAGCCCAGGCCCACTGGAAGTTGTAGCCGCCCAGCCAGCCCGTCACGTCGACCGCTTCGCCGATGAAGTACAGGCCCGGCACCTTGTTGGCCATCATGGTCTGCTGCGACAGTTCGCGCGTGTCGATGCCGCCCCGTGTCACTTCGGCCTTGCGGTAGCCTTCGGAGCCGTTCGGCACAATGGACCAGGCATTGATGGCCTGCCCCAGCTTGCGCAGCTGGGTGTCGGGCATGTCGGCGATGCGCGCATCCGGGGCCAGGCCGTTGACGGTCAGCAAGCAGTCAGCCAGGCGCTGCGGCAGCCATTGCGCGACGATATTGCCCAACTGCTTCTTCAAGGTGCCCTTGCCTTCGATCAAGGTCTGCGCCACGTCCACTTCCGGCAGCAGGTTGATGACGATGGGCTCGCCCGGCAGCCAGTAACTGGAAATTTGCAAAATTGCCGGACCGGACAGGCCGCGATGGGTAAATAACAAATCTTCGCGGAAACGCGCACCCGTTGCCTTGCGGCCTTTCAGGCTGCCCGTTTCCACATCCACTTCCAGGGCGATGCCGGACAGTTCCGCGAACGGCGCCCAGCTGTCCGCATCGAACGTCAGCGGCACCAGGGCCGGACGCGGCTCGACCATCATCAGATCGAATTGCTTGGCGATGCGGTAGGCAAAATCCGTGGCGCCGATCTTCGGGATCGACAGCCCGCCCGTGGCGATGACGATGCTGGCCGTCTCGATGTCGCCGCCATCGGTCTGCAGCACGAAGCCACCATCAGCTTGCTGGGCAACATTGTCGATCTTGCACGGCATGCGCCAGTGCACGCCGCCAGCGGCGCACTCGTCCTTGAGCATGTCGATGATCTGCTCGGCCGATTCATTGCAGAATTGCTGGCCCTTGTGCTTCTCGTGGTAGCCGATGCGGTATTTTTTCACCAGCGCGAGGAAATCCTGCGGCGTATAGCGCGACAGCGCGCTTTTGCAGAAATGCGGATTTTCCGAGAGGAAATTTTGCGGAGTGGCGTTAATATTAGTGAAATTACACCGTCCACCACCCGAGATGCGGATCTTTTCGGCCAGCTTGGCCGCGTGATCGATCAACACCACGCGCTTGCCTTGCTGGGCGGCAACAGCCGCACACATCATGCCGGCCGCGCCCGCGCCGATCACTGCCACATCAAATTGTTTTGCCATAAGAATTCCGCTCACCGCTGATTACAAAGACGCCATTGTAAACTGCGGCGAGGCGGCTAGCGCGGCCGTGCAGCAATCTGCCGCGATGCCATCAGGCATTGCTCCACTTGCCCGGCGATCGACGGCGGCACGGGCACCTCGCCGCGCAGCACGGCAGCGATCCAGGCGGCCGTGGTGGCCGCATCGCGCTCGGCGGGCAGATGCGGCAACTCGTCCACCAGCAACTGCTTTTCCACCAGCACCGTGCGTTCGCTCCCGTGAAACCAGTCGATCTGCTGCGCCTTGTTGGCGTTGGCCACCGTCTCGCCTTCCGTACCGCGCATCAGGAAAGCATCGCCGCGCGCAGGATCAGAGGCAGTCAGGAAATATTCGCCGAGCATTTCCAGGTATTCCGGGTGCGTGTACGACACCAGGCGCAGGGCCGGCCCGGCGAACGGCTGCATGATCTTCACCAGGGTATGCGTGGAATTGCGCACGCCCAGCACGCGTCGCAGCGACAGCATGTGTGCCAGGCGCGGCGCCAGTGATGCTATGGACAAAAAGGCGGCTTCCCCGCGCATCATGGCGGCCTCGGCTTGCGCATGGTCCGCCGAGGCGGGCACGCCCAGCGCGGCCAGCACTTCTGCGGTGGTGATGCGGCCGGGGTCGCTCGTCACGCCATGCACGAGCACGGGCGCCCCCGCGCGCGCCAGCAGCAGCGCCAGCAAGGCCGTCAGATTGGCCATCTTGCGCGCGCCGTTATAGCTGGGAATGATGATCGGCGCAAATTCACCTGCCGGCGCGACCAGCGGGGCGAACGACGCTTCGGCCGCATCGAGGAAACCGGCGATCTCGTCCACGGACTCACCCTTGATGCGCATCGATAACAAAATGCCGCCCAGTTCCAGGTCCGACACGCGGCCCTCGAGCATGGCGCGGTACAGGGCGCTAGCGTCCATGCGCGTCATGCTGCGCGCGCCGTTCTTGCCGCGTCCTATTTCTTTGATGAAACGTGCAGCGGGGAATGGCTCACCGGCCACATCGGCATGGGGGATGGAAACAGTCGTCATGGCGCCAGCTTACACGGATTGGCGCCGATGCAACAGCCGGGCAAGCGGAAGCGCGGGCGTGGCGGGCGCGGAAGCGGCCAGCCTGCCACAATAACAACTCATCCGCTGCCATTTGGCGGCCAGCCACGCCGCCAGGCCGCATTTCCGCTACACTATTGCCTCTTAAAGAACGCAATAGCGAAAGCCGAGCCAGAATCATGAATACGCCAGACATCGAAAATATCAACGTCACTTCCTTCGCGCCCATGCCGACACCGGCCGAACTGCACGCCAAACTGCCGCTGTCGGAGAGTGCCTTCGACACCGTCAGCCGCGGCCGTGAAGCGCTGCGCAATATCATCGACCGCAAGGACCAGCGCCTGTTCGTCGTCGTCGGTCCGTGCTCGATCCACGACCCCGTCGCCGGCCTCGATTACGCGCGCCGCCTGAAAGCGCTGCAAGAGGAAGTCAAGGACACGATGCTGCTGGTGATGCGCGTGTATTTCGAAAAACCGCGTACCACCACGGGCTGGAAAGGCTATATCAACGACCCGTACATGGACGATTCGTTCAAGGTCAACGAAGGCATGGAAAAGGCGCGCCAGTTCCTGCTCGACGTGTGCGAACTGGGCATGCCTACCGCCACCGAAGCGCTGGACCCGATCTCGCCGCAATACCTGGGCGACCTGATCGCCTGGACGGCTATCGGCGCGCGCACCACGGAATCGCAGACGCACCGCGAAATGTCGTCGGGCCTGTCGACGCCAGTCGGCTTCAAGAACGGCACCGATGGCGACATCAGCATCGCCGTCAACGCGATCCTGTCGTCGGCGCACCCGCACTCCTTCCTGGGCATCAACGCCGAAGGCAATGTCGCCATCGTGCGCACGCGCGGCAACGCGTACGGCCACGTGGTACTGCGCGGCGGTGACGGCCGCCCGAACTACGATTCGGTTTCGATCGCCATCGCCGAACAGGCGCTGGCCAAGGCCAAGCTGCCGGCCAACCTGGTGGTCGACTGCTCGCACGCGAACAGCTATAAAAAGCCGGAACTGCAGCCGCTGGTGATGGCCGACGTGGTCAACCAGATCCGCCAGGGCAACCACTCGCTGGTGGGCGTGATGATCGAATCGAACATCGTCGGTGGCAACCAGAAGATCCCGCAAGACCTGTCGCAACTGACCTACGGCTGCTCCGTCACCGACGGCTGCATCGACTGGGACACGACGGCCACCATGCTGCGCGATGCGCATGCACATTTGCTCAATCGCCCGGCGTAAATATCGCAGATGACGGCCAACGATATTGTCGGATTACGGCCCTGTGGGCCTAATCCGACCTACCCGGCCGGCCGTAGGTCGGCTTAGCGCGCAGCGCGTAAGCCGACACCGCCACCAGGCATATCACGCCATCTGCACATGCGGCAGCACGGCGAACGATCCCGCCAGCGCCTGTTCGGCCTTGCTGGCCGGGATATTGAGTTCATTGACGTCCAGGTAGATGCGCCCCTCCAGGATGCGCACGGCGTACATGCGCGCCATGCCCTGCACGGGCGCCACCAGGCGGCCCGAATCGAGCTCGATGATCCAGCTGTTCTTCGGCCCCATCAGGTTTTTCTCCATCAGCACCCCATGCGCCAGCGGGCCGCCCAGGCAAGGCACCGTGTCGAGCAGCGCGTACACCGTGTCGTCAAGCGCGCGAAACAGCGCCACGCCCGGCAAGTCCTGCCACGCCAGTCCCCGCTGCACCATGCGCGCGCCCGCCTGCGGCATGTCCTTCAGGCGGCAAATCATTTTCCATTGTTCCGGCATTGCTAGCTCCTTGAAAAAGGCACACGCTTGCCTAAGCAAAAGCGGTGCCAGTGCCAGGACAGGCAAAAAAAGGGGGAAATCGGGAGCAAAACACCACTGCGGCGCACTGCGCAAGTGCACACTGCCGCTGAATTGGTGCGCCGGCCGCACGGTGGACTGCCCGGCTTTCCTTTACAATGACGGATTACTCCTCCCTATTTAGCACCTTCATGATTGTTCTTGGCGTCGAATCCTCCTGTGACGAAACCGGCCTGGCCTTGTACGACACGCAACGCGGCCTGCTGTCGCACGCCCTCTATTCGCAAGTCGCCATGCACGAGCAATATGGCGGCGTGGTGCCCGAACTGGCGTCGCGCGACCATATCCGCCGCGCCATCCCGCTGCTGGAGGAGACTCTGACGAAGGCCGGCATCACCCTGCCCGAGATCGACGCCATCGCCTACACGCAAGGTCCGGGCCTGGCCGGCGCGCTGCTGGTCGGTTCCTCCGTCGCTTGCAGCCTGGGCCTGGCCATCAACAAGCCGGTGCTGGGCATCCACCACCTGGAAGGCCATCTGCTGTCGCCATTGCTGGCGTCCGAACCGCCGCAATTCCCCTTCATCGCGCTGCTGGTGTCGGGCGGCCACACGCAGCTGATGCGCGTCGATGGCGTGGGCCAGTACACCATGCTGGGCGAAACGCTCGATGATGCGGCCGGCGAAGCGTTCGACAAGTCGGCCAAGCTGCTGGGCCTCGGTTATCCGGGCGGCCCCGCCATTTCACGCCTGGCCGAATTCGGCGATCCGCTGGCGTACAAGCTGCCGCGCCCCATGCTGCACTCGAAGGATTTCAATTTCAGCTTTTCCGGCCTGAAGACGGCCGTGCTGACGGTGGTGAAGAACCATGAAGAAAAAGTCATCGCCAATATCTGCGAACAGGACAAGGCGAATATCGCGCGCGGCTTCGTCGACGCCATCGTCGACGTGCTGACGGCCAAATGCGTGGCGGCGCTCAAGCACACGGGCTTGAAACGCCTGGTGATCGCCGGCGGCGTGGGCGCCAACGCGCAGCTGCGCGCATCGCTCAACGCGGCCGCCGCCAAGAAGCGTTTCAAGGTGTATTACCCGGAGCTGGAATTCTGTACCGACAACGGCGCCATGATCGCCTTTGCCGGCGCCATGCGCCTGCAGATCAACCCAAACGCCGCCAAGTACGATTACTCGTTCAACGTGCGCCCGCGCTGGCCGCTGGACGAAATCCGCGAAGTCTGATCACTCCAGCAGGAAGTTGCGCGAGCCCGCCAGGGCCGCGCCCTCTTCCACCGTTTCATCCTTCAATGCCACGCCCGACAACTGCCGGCTGAACGCCTGCGACAGCAGGTAGTGCAGCCGGTACGCGGCCGGCGCATACGCCAGGCCCTCGGGACGCACGTTCGAGATGCAGTTGCGCCGCTCGTCCAGCAAGCCCACTGTGGGTGCCCACGTCAGATACAGGCCCAGGCTGTCCGGGGAACTCAGGCCCGGCCGCTCGCCGATCAGCACCAGCACAGCCTTCGCCTGCAGCAATTGCCCCACCTCGTCGCCGATGGCCACCCGCCCCTGCGCCACGACGTACACCGGCGACAGCGTCCACGCTTCTGCCGCCAGCCGTGCGCGCAGGGCGGCGAGGAACGGTGCCGCGTGGCGTTGTATCGCCAGCGCCGACAGGCCATCGGCCGCCACCAGCGCCAGGTCGACTCGCGTAGCACCGGTCACCAGCCGCGCGCGTGAAACGTCGTCAAGCCGGCGTCCCAGGTCGGGGCGCTGCAGATACTCGGCGCGCGTGGCGGCGGCGCTATGCAGCTGCACGCAGTCTTGCCCTTGCGCTGCCAGGGCCCGTGCCAGGGCCTCGCCATCGAGCGCCAGGTGCACGGCGTCGCGCGCCTGTGCGTGGGCCAGCTGGAACGCCAGCTGCGCGCTGGTCGGCACGCTCACGCCGTGGCGCCCGAGCGCAATGCGCGCCGCCGTATGCCGGCGCAGGGCTTGCCAGGAACTGTCGCCAAAGGTGTCCTTGATAACCATGTCATCCTCCCCGCGCATGCGTATCCTTGCTACACTGCGCCGCTAAGCATGTTATCACCGTCCCTATCCATTCGAGGAGTGCCATGATTGTTGCAGCCGACGCCGCGCTGTGGGACCAGCAATACGACTTGCCCCTGCTTGAGCGTCTCGGTCCCGCCCAGGATGAAATCATCGCCCATGTGGCGCAAGTCAATGCGTCCATCGGTGTGGCCGCGAAGCCTGCCTCGACAGAAGTGCACGCCGACTTTCACGCCGACGTGCGCGCGGCGATGGCCGGCATGCCGGCTTGCGTGCTGGCGCTGCTCGACGGCGTATTGCTGGGCGTGCGTTTTGCGCGGCAACTGGGTTCCTCGGCCATCAGCGATATCGTCGCCAGCGCCGAAGGGGTGATCCTGGGCGTGGTCGTGGCGCTCGATGTGGATGCGTTCGAGGCGCGCACGGCGAATGCCTGGGCGAGCTGGAAAGAAAATACGCCGTTCACGCCAGTGCACGGCTACCGCCTGGAAGCGCAGATCGCCGCGCCGCAGGACGATCATCGCCAAGGCGCGCTGCAATACCTGCTGTTGCATGAATTCGGCCATGTACTGGCGGCCGGCAGGGGCTTGCTGCCGGAATGGTGGAACGATGCGCAGGCCATGCGCGAGACGGACGACTACCTTTACCTGCCCCTTGCCTGGCGCATCACGCCGGGGAAAGAGGTCATTCCCCTGCCCGAAAACGACTTCCCGCTACGTGGCGATATCGCGTACTACCAGGCGCCTCGCCTGGCCGCCAGCCAGATGCCGGACGCTTACGCGCAGCTGCGCAGCGCGAACTTCGCCACCCTGTATGCGGCCACCAGCATGCATGAAGACTTTGCCGAATCATTCGCCAGCTACGTGCACGCCATCATGCTGGGCAAACCGCAGTGCATCCGTATTCACCGCGATGGCAAACTGCTACTGCAGTTCGACAACTACTGGGAGGCCGGGCGCAGCGCGGCCAAGCGCCGGCTGCTGGAGCAGCTGCTCGGCAGCTGATCAGTTACCGGCCGCCGCCCGCGCCAGCATGGCGCGAAAAGCAGTGAATACCTTGTGCATGGCCGGGCGCTTGTACGGATACATCTCTTCGGCATCCATGGCATGCACGATCATGGCGTTGTCGGCCTCAAAGACCAGCAACTCGCCGTCGCGGGTTTCGGCACAGTCGATACCCAGGTAGGGCATGCCCATGCGCGCATCGATGGCGCGCAGTGCGGCAGCGTGGCGCAGCGCGAACGCATGTTCGAAGTTCAGCATGCACTGCGCTTCCTCGGCGCGCTTGGCCGCGCTTTCATCCATGCCCGCGTTCAGGTAGTGAATCATCCAGTGCGACGAGACGGCGAAGTGGCAGATGTATGGCAAGCCGTCGATCAGCACAATGCGGTACTTGCGGAACTGCCCATCCTCGCTGCGATAGTCGACAAAGCGGGAAATATAAAAACGTTCGGCGTCGACGCTTTGCAGATACGCCAGCAAGTCACTCGCCTGCGTCATCTTTTCAAGGTCATGCCCGGCATGCGAACCGAGAGGACGCACAATCAGGGGAAAGGCGTCGCCGGGAAGCACCGCGTCGAGCGGCATTTGTCCGGATGCAAGCGCTGCCAGCTGTTCGCGGCTGATACGCGCCGTGCGCGGCATGGCCACGCCGGCCAGCTCCTGCAATTTGTCGCACAGGCCATCACGCGAAGTATGCGCGATATGCTGCGGCAGGTTGACGACGGGGCGCGGCCAGTCCCGCACGAATTGCGCCAGGCGCGCCAGCAAGGGCTGGTTCGCATCCGATTCGGCCACACCGACCAGCAGCACGTCATGCTGCGGCACTTCGTCCGGCCAGGTCCCCTCTGCCGTGACATACAGCAGTTCGAGCGTCACGTCAGACTGCTCGACGAGAAATTCAATGGGCGTATTTGACATCAGGTCTCCCGGCCCCGTCAGCATCAGCACCTTGATGCCCGGCCCGGATGCCGGGGCTTGCGCGGGCAGTACATACAACTGCTGCAGTTCGATCGCCTGCGCCTGTACGGCCAGCGCCATCTCACGCTGGCCTTTCAGCTGCAGCACGATGGAAAAATCCATATAGGCATGCGCGTCCTCGGGATGCGCCTGCGCGCGCGCCAGCAGCGCTTCACCCAGCGGCGCCAGGTCGTGCCGCAGAAAGGCGTGGCGCATCAACGGCGCCAGCCCGATCAGCGGTGCATACGGCGTGGCCGCGTGTTGCATCAAATCGTACATGGAAATTCCCTTCAAGACAGGCGCGCCGCGCCGAAGCGCAGCACGCCCGCAAGCAGCGCGTCGATATCCTCGGCACGCGTGCGGTGATTGACGATGGCGGCGCGTATGGCCAGCTTGCCGCCAATGGTGGTGGTCGATGGCGCAGCGATACCCGACTCGTGCAGGTCGGCGACGATCTCGCCATTGAAGGCGTCGCCATCGCCGCTGGCCACGCCGCGATGGCGGAAGCACACGATATTCAACGTCACGGGCGCCAGCAGTTCCAGTTCCGGCGTGGCTTGCACGCGTTCTGCCAGGTAGCGCGCCAGCGCGCAAGTGTGGGCGATCGCCGCACCCATGCGCTCGGCGCCATGCACCTTGAAGGTGAACCAGGTTTTCAGGGCGCGGAAACCGCGCGACAGATCGGGGCCGAAGTCGCAGGGCCATGGCGAACCGCCGGCCAGTCCACGCGCCTCGCGCCGCAGATACGCGGCCGGCGCGGCAAAGGCGGCCATGTGCCGCGCGCCATCGCGCACCAGGAAAAAGCCCGCGTCATAGGGCACCTGTCCCCACTTGTGAAAATCGAAGGCAAGCGAATCGGCCAGTTCGATCCCTGCCAGCAGAGGGGCTATCTGGGGCGAGAGCATGCCCAGAGCGCCATACGCGCCATCCACGTGGAACCATAGCTGTTCGCGCGCGGCCAGCGCGGCCAGCGCCGATAAATCGTCAATCGCGCCAGTGTCGACGGTACCGGCCGTGCCGGCGATGAAGAAGGGACGCAAGCCCGCCGCGCGGTCCGTGGCGATGGCATGGGCCAAGGCAGCGACGTCGATCTGCTGGCGCGCATTGACGGCGACGCGGCGCAAGGCGGCCGTGCCCAGGCCCGACAGGTCCATGGCCTGCGCGATGCAGCCATGCGCGGCGGCCGAGGTGTAGGCCACCAGAGGCGCGCCTTGCAAGCCTTGCTGGCGCGCGGCCACGCCCAGCGTCTGCGTGCGCGCCACCAGCACGCCCATCAGGTTCGCCATCGAGGTGCCCGTCACGAAAATGCCGCTGGCCGTATCCGGAAAGCCGAACAGTTCGGCCATCCAGCGCGAAATCTGACGCTCCACCTCGACCGGCATCTGGTTGCGCCCGCCCACATTCGCATTCAGGCCTGCCGCCAGCATCTCGGCCAGCATGCCCACAGGCGTGCCGCCGCCGTGCACCCAGCCCATGAAGCCGGGATGCACGTTGCCAACGGCATAGGGCAGCACGTCCTGCAGGAAGCTGGCGTGGGCGTCGGCCAGTGCGCCCGGCGCGCGTGGCAGCGGCTGCGCGAAGCGGGCACGCGCGCTGTCGGGCGCCGGCTGCCAAACGGGCCGCTGGCGGATCTGCTGCTGATAGTCGAGCATATCGTCGAGCATCTGGTGACTTTGCGCGCGAAAGGCGTCCCAGTCCTGTGGATCGAGGGAATCGGGGTCGGGTGGCAGCATGTTGGCGTCGGATGGGGAGATGCACCGATTATCGCACCAGCGCAGCGGCGCAGGGCGTCAATTTACACTTGCGAACCCAGGCGATGCAGGGCCGCCTGGAAGGCCGGTGCCAGCGCCGTGCGCAAAAGGCCCTGCGCATCGGTGATCTGCATGCGCGCCAGCCAGGCCGCGAATTCCGGCGCCGGACGCAGGCCCAGCACGCGCCGCGCATACAGGGCATCGTGGAACGAAGTGCTCTGATAGCCCAGCATGATGTCGTCCGCGCCCGGCACGCCCATGATGAAATTGCAGCCGGCCACGCCCAGCATGGTCAGCAAGGCGTCCATGTCGTCCTGGTCCGCCTCCGCATGGTTGGTGTAACACACGTCGCAGCCCATGGGCAGTCCCAACAACTTGGCGCAGAAATGGTCTTCCAGCCCCGCGCGCATGATCTGCTTGCCGTCATACAGGTACTCGGGGCCGATGAAGCCCACCACCGAATTGACCAGCAACGGCCGATACGCGCGCGCCACCGCATACGCGCGCGCCTCGCACGTTTGCTGGTCCATGCCGTGGTGTGCGCCGGCGGACAGGGCGCTGCCCTGCCCCGTCTCGAAATACATGACGTTGTTGCCCACGGTACCGCGCCCCAGCGACAGGGCCGCCGCCTGTCCCTCGGCCAGCAGGGACAAGTCGATGCCGAAGCTGCGGTTGGCCGCCTGCGTGCCCGCCACCGACTGGAACACCAGGTCGACGGGCGCGCCGCGGCGTATCGCTTCGATGGTATTGGTGATATGCGTCAGCACGCAGGACTGGGTGGGAATCTGATACTGGTCGATGACGGCATCGAGCAGGTGCAGCAGCGAGACCACCTGCGCCACATTGTCGGTAGCGGGATTGATGCCGATCACGGCGTCGCCGCTGCCCAGCAGCAGACCGTCGAGGATCGACGCCGCAATGCCGGTGGCGTTATCCGTCGGGTGATTCGGTTGCAATCGCGTGGACAAACCGCCTTCCAGGCCCAGGGTATTGCGAAAGGCCGTGACGACTTTACATTTCCTGGCCACCAGCACAAGGTCCTGCAGGCGCATCAATTTGGAGACGGCGGCCGCCATCTCGGGCGTGATGCCGGCGGCGACGCGCGCCAGCATGGCCGTATCCGTCGCGTCGTCGAGCAGCCAGTCGCGGAAATCGCCCACGCACAGGTGGGAAATCGGCGCAAACGCGGCGCGCTCGTGGGAGTCAAAAATCAGGCGCGTGACTTCATCGTCTTCATACGGCACCAGCGCCTCATTGAGGAACAGCGCCAGCGGCACCTCGGCCAACGCCAGCTGCGCCGCCACCCGCTCGCGCGCGCTGGCGGCCGCTACGCCCGCCAGCACGTCGCCCGAACGGGGCGGCGTGGCCTTGGCCAGCAGCTCTTTCAGGCTGGCGAACTGGTAAACATGGCTGTCTATCGTATGGCTGAAGCGGGACATGGTTCGGTTCCTCCCATGCCCCATTCTACGCCAGGCTAGAGGCTGCGCAGCGCGCCTTCCAGCTGCGGATGGCGGAAGACAAAACCGTCGGCCAGCAAGCGGCGCGGGGCGACCCTCTGGCCTTCCACCAGCAAGTCGGCCTGCTCGCCCAGCAAGGCGCGCATGACGAAGGCCGGCGTGGGCATGATGCTGGGGCGGTGCAGCACGGTGCCCGCCACTTGGGCGAAGCGGCGCTGCTCGATGGCTTCCGGCGCACAGAAGTTAAACGCGCCGCTCACCGCGCCATGTTCGCTGCGGCGTGCCAGATGGGCGATGCCGCGGATCACGTCACGCACATGCACCCACGAGACCCACTGCTTGCCGCTACCGAGCGGGCCGCCCGCGCCGAAGCGGATCGGCAGCAGCATCTGCGGCAGCGAACCCTGGTGGCCGAAGACGAGGCCAAAGCGCATGCAGCCCACCTGCACACCAAATTTCTCCGCCTGGCGCGCGGCCGCTTCCCATTCCTGGCACAGCTGCGACATGAAGATGGCTTGCGGCGCGTCGTCTTCAGCCAGTTCCGTCGCGTCGCCCTGCGGCTGTACGCCGTAATAGCCGATGGCCGACGCCGACAGCAGCACGCGCGGCTTGTGCTGCGCACGGGCGATCCACGCCACCAGGTCCTGCGTCAGCGCGACACGGCTGCGGCGCAAGGCGGCCTTGCGCGCATCCGTCCAGCGACGCCCGACGATGCGCGCGCCGGCCAGGTTGACCACCATGTCGATGCGCTGCGCATCCGATAATTCATCCAGCGACCGGATGCAGCGCACCTGGCCGTCGAAGGTCCACGCGGCCTGCTTCGGCTGGCGCGTCAGCACCGTCACCGCATGGCCATCAACCAGCAGGGCGCTGACCAGCTGCTGGCCGATGAAACCGGTGGCGCCTGTCACCAGCACGGATTGCGGCGTAGCGGCAAAGCTCAGATGCTCCTCTTGCTCTTGCTTCTCCTGCACCTTGCGCCGGCCAAGTTGCCACACGGCGTACGCGTCGCGCAGGCCGGACAGCCCCACGCCCACGCCGCACAGGGCGAGGAAGACGCTGAGCCAGCCATACGGCTGCCACACGAGGGCTGTCGGCAGGTTCGCCCACTCGCTGCTGTTCAGGGCCAGCAGCGCGATAAAGGCACCCGCGTTAATCGCCAGCACCGTGTGCGTGACCCGCTCCGTGGCGGGCAAGAGGCGGGTCTGGTCTTCGACCACGAAATCCCACAGGGTCAGCACGATTTCCACGCCAAACACGATCACCAGCACCCAGGCCCAGGCGCCATGCCATTCCCAGGCGGCCAGGCCGACGAACAGCAGGCTGTAGATCAGCGCACGCGTCGCGTGGATGGTCAATTCCAGGCGCGCCGAGGCCTTTTGCGGCAGCGCTTCCGTGATTTCATGGTGGTAGATGGTGTCGAAGGCGCCCAGGCAGCCTTGCGCCGCCATCAGTTGCAGGGCCAGCAGATGCGTATTCATGGTGTCTCCTTGTGTAGGGCGGGCGCGGCGCTTTCGCGGAACACGCCGACCTGGGTAAACGTGGTGCCGAACAGGGCGTGGCGGATCTCGATGCGGATGTTGAACTGCTGCGGCGTGTCGTTGCGGTGGCACAGATAGGTCTTGCCAGGCGTGAGCACGCCGGGCAGCGGCAGGCGCCAGCCGAAAAGATCCCAAAAATAGCCGTCGCTGGTGAAATGCAGGTTGCCATCCTCGACGTGCAACAGCAGCTTCATGCCCAGCCCCATGCCCACGTATTCGAGCACTTCGCCTTTTGCGCTTTCGGCCATGTAGGACGTGAAGCGGATCGGCGCGCGGCCATGCAGGCGGTAGATGCGCTGCTTGAAGATGAAGGGGCAGCCAGGACGTGAATACACTTCGATATCCACGGGGAAGTCGTGGTCGTCATACGGGATCAGGGCGCCGTCGATGAAGGGGCGCGTCAGCCAGCCCAGTACCTTGCCCAGGCGCGAACTGGTCAGTTCACTGAGCTCGCCCCGGTAGTACAGGGGCTGGCCCGGCGCGGGATTTTTCTCGAAGCGGCGGCGGATGTCCGGGTGCAGCGTCAGCCACTGCTCGCCCATCACCTTCCTGAACAGCTCTCCTTCGGACGGGCCGTTCATGGTTTTTTACCTGGCTTGCCAGGCTTGCCAGGCCTGTCTTCCGGGCTGAGGAACTTGGCCACCTTGCCGCCCATGGACAGCATGCGCTGCAGGGTGGCCGGCGGCAGGTTTTTATAGTCGCTGTAGGTGCTGCTGAGCATTTCCAGAAAGGCCAGCACTTCGCCCATGCGCGCCAGCGTTTCCGGCGGTATCGCCGCATCCTGCTCGCCCTCGATCGCGCATTCGCGCAGCACCGTCAGGGTGGGATCGATCTCGCGCCGCTTGCGCTCTTCCATGATGACGCGGAAGATTTCCCACACATCCTGCAGGGCGACGAAATGGTCGCGCCGGTCCCCCATCACGTGCGTGATGCGCGCCAGGCCCCAGCTTTGCAATTCCTTCAGGCTGTTGCTGACATTCGAGCGCGCCACGTTCAGGCTGGCCGCGATGTCTTCCGCCGTCAAGGGTTCGTTGGCCAGGAACAGCAGCGCGTGGATCTGCGCCACGGTGCGGTTGACGCCCCAGCGGGTGCCCATCTCCCCCCAGTGGAGGATGTATTTCTGAGTAGTGGGGCTTAATTCCATGATTTCTCTTATTTCTGTCGTTACAGAAATGTAAGGCGAAACAGAAATCCAGTCAAGCGCGATTCGTCAGGTGCGGGCAGGCGGCTGGCCCATGGCGCGCAGGAAGGCTTGCTGCGAGGCGTGCAGCTGGCCATATCCGAGTTCGCGGTAGACCAAGCCATGGCGTGGCGCCAGTTCGGCAATGATGCGCGCCAGCGCCGGGTAGTGGCGGTGGTTCCAGGTGGGGAACAGATGATGCGTCAGGTGCAAATTCAGGCCGCCGAGCCAGTAGCCGAGCCAGCGCAAACGGCGCGGTTGCGGCGTCCAGTCGCAGGCCGTGTAAAAGGTGTGCTGGTACCAGTCGTGCGGCAGGGTGCCGTCCGCGCCCGGCTGGAAAAACTCCACCTCGGCCCAGTGCGTGCCGAGAATCAGCGCCACCAGCGCGCACGAGGCGAGCATCTGGCCCACGAAATACGCGCCCAGCACCACGCCCCAGGCTATGCCATGCTGCTGCAGCACCCACATGGGCAGCGCCAGCACCAGTGCCATGTGGCCCAGCTTCCAGCCCAGGAACGACAGCCAGCCGCGCCAGCCCTGCAGGCGGCTGTGCGCGGCCACGGGTGTCTTGCCGAAGCGGTCCAGCCAGTCGCCATACCAGTTCAGATACGGCAGCGACAGGGCCGCCACCACGGGCCAGTACAGGTATTGATAGCGGTACTGGGGCGACCAGCGTTGGAACGGCGTCTGGCGCAGGAAGGGGTTCGGTTCCGTGTCGAGGTCATAGCCTTCCACGTTCGCATACGTGTGATGGAAATGCACGTGGCGGATGGTCCAGAAATCCGTGTCCACGCCCACGGGCAAGCCCACCAGGCGGATCAGGATGCGGTTCAGGCGTCCCCGGCGGAAGACGGCGCTGTGGGCCGCGTCATGCAGGCAATTCATGGCCAGCGTCATGGCCGCGACCAGGCAGGCGACATAGCTGGCGACAAACGGCCAGGTGCTGTCGGCGTGCAAGGCCAGCGCATACAGCCCCGCCGTCAGCGCGGCCAGGAACACGGTCTTGACATGCAGGCGCGCATCGCCAAAGCGGTGCTTTCCTTCGCTGGCGAGATAGGCGTCGGCGCGCTCGCGCAGTTCGCGGCGGAAGGCGGAATCGCGCGCAGGCTGGAAGCGCAGCGGAGGCAAGGAAGGCACAGGCGTCACGCGCGCGTCCCTGCCGCAGCCGGCCACCACAGGCGGCGCGCGCCGTCGAGGCCATGGACCAGCAGCGCGGCCAAGAACACCATGCCCCATACATCGCGCGCGCCATACCAGCCCAGATACAGGACCGGCATGGCCAGCGCGATGGCGACCCAGGCGATGGCGCCCCAGCGGCGCGCATCGGACAGGCCGCCCAGCGCCAGCGTACCGCCAAAGATCAGCGCGAACAGGATGGCCTGCTGCGCGCCGGCCAGCGCCGCTTCGTGGTTGACGTAATAGATCACCAGGCCAAACAGGATCACGCCGCCGATGCCGATGAACAGCTCGGGCACCTCGAAGGTGCCGCGCGACTGCCAGTGCGGAAAGCGCGCGCGCAGCCATGTGAACAATTTGCCGTTGCTGGCCAACAGGGGGTTGTGCGTGGGTGTCATGCCCTTCACGCCATAGCGCATTTCCACGCCTTCGAGTTCCGGCTGGAAGCTGCCGAACAGCCTGTCCCACAGCAGCAGAGTGCCGCCGAAATTGCGGTTGATATAGCGCTTGTCGGTGCCATGGTGCACGCGGTGGTGCGAGGGCGTGACCATGAAACGATCGAGGATGCCGGACTTGTTCACCAGCGCATTGTGGTTATAGAACTGCACCGTGTAATGCAGCGACGAGACGACGAGGAAGATTTCCAGCGGCACGCCCAGCACGGCCAGGATGGCGATAAAGGGAAAATTGGTCAGCGACGAATACCAGGAATTGCGCACGCCCAGCGACAGGTTGAAATGCTCGCCCTGGTGGTGCACCACGTGCACGGCCCACAGCAGGGGGATTTTATGGTGCAGCCGGTGCATCCAGTAAAAGCACAGGTCCCAGGCAAAAAAAGCGAACACCCATTGCGCCACCACGGGCCACTGGTCGACGATGTGCAGGTTCACATGGCGCAGCAGCAGGGCGAAGGCCGCCACTTCCACGCCGCGGAACACCCACATCAGGATATGGCCGGAATTGAGATTGAAAATCACGTCTTTCCACGGCACGGGCGTCTTGCGCACCCATTTCAGGATCAGCAGCTCGGCCAGCACGAAGGCCAGCATGACAAGGAAAGAGAGGGCGAAAGGGTTCATCATGATGCGGTTTTGATGGAAATGGCCCGGCGGGCTGCCCAGAATACCTGCATTTTCGCCAACATGCCGCCCGCCACGCCCACGGCCAGGCCGGCGGCCAGGTCGATACTGACATGCCGGCGCAGCGCGATGATGGCGTAGCAGATGGCCACGCCCAGCGCCACGGCCAGCGCGGAGCGCAGCAGGTGGCGTTTGTCGCACAAGGCCCACACGCATAATAATGTCAGGGCGCCATGCAGCGACGGCAGGCAGTTTTGCGCGGAGTCCGCCGCCTGCAGCATGCGCAGCGCCTGCGTGCTCCAGGCACTGCCGTCACCCACGGGCGGATACGCGAGGGTGGTCGGGTACAGCAGGAAGACCACGCCGCACGCCAGCGCGGAGAGCGCCATGGCGCGCGCCAGCCAGCGCACGCGCGCCGCATCGGCCGCCAGATAGGCGTACGGGATCAGGAGGAAGAAGGACAGATACAGCCAGATGGCGGCATCCGTGTAGGCAATGGCGTGGTCGATGGCCGTTTCGGGCAGCAGCACGCCCTGCCCTTGCAGCACATCGCTGGAAAAATACACGAGGCCGACGCTGCCCCAGCCGGCCAGCAGATGCAGCAGCCGGCTGCGTACGGTCATGGAAGAAGGGTTCATGCGCTTGCAAGGCGCCGGATGCGGCGCCGTTTCATGGTGGGGTCAAAGGGAGGCAGTTCGCCGCTCACCGTCCAGGCCAGGCCATCGACGGCCACGCCCAGCCCGCGCAGCACCGTTGCCAGGTGATCGCGCAAGGCCGCCAGGCCAGCGTCGTCCAGGGCCGCATGCAGCAGCAAGGCGCTGTCGCCCTGCTGCACCAGGCGGTAGTCGGCATCCGCCGGCAAGGCTTGCGCGAACGCGCGCGTCAGCACGTCGGCAAACACGGCGATGGGGGCGCCGCCGCGTTCAGAGGGAAGCAGCAGCATGTCGTCGCAGCGCCCTTCGATGCCGTCGATGGCGCGCGTGGCGCGGCCGCACGGACATGGCGTGGCACGCGCGAGCAAAATATCGTCGAGTCGGTAGCGCACGATGGGTTGCGTGATGCGCGTGAAGTCCGTAATCACGGGCACGAAACGCCGCTGTTCCGCGTCGAGCCACTGCGGCTCGATGTGCACATATTCCTCGTTCAGGTGCAGCACGCCATGTTCGCAGCTGCTGGCGAGAAAACCCTCGGTGGCCTGGTAGATTTCATGCACGGCGCCGAACGCCTGCACGATCAGCGCGCGGTCCTGCGCTTCGAGCACTTCGGCCACCGAGATGACTTTTTTCGGCGCCAGCGCCAGGCTGCCATCGATGACGCGCAAAGCCAGCTGGCGCAGCACCTGGGCCGGCGCGACGATTACAGTTGGTTGATAGCGCGCCAGCTGCGCGCACAGGCTGTCGAACGGTTCGAACAAATCGTAGAAGGCAAACGTGAGCCACGGCGAGCGCACGGCCGTGTACAGATTGCTGTTCGCGCGCAGGAACAGCGCGACTTTTTCGCCGGAAAACAGGCCGTCGGGCAGCGCCTTGGCCAGCATCACGCCCGCCCATTGGGCCTTTTCGCGGGGGCTGACGGTAAACACGGCGCGCCGCGACGAGGTGCCCGACGACAGGCCCACGGTGATGTCGCCCACGGCGGGCGTGAAGTCGCGGCTATGCTCGGCCGCCATGGCCGCGTCCATCGCCTGCGCCAAGGTGACGCCCTCGGTGTTCATGGCGTCGAAATGCTCGAGCATCAGCGCCTTGTTCATGGTGGGCCACTGCGCCAGGGGCAGCGCACGATAGGGAGCAAAATAGCGGCTGCGCGCGCACAGCTCATCGATGAAACGCGCCAGCTGCTCCTGCTGGTAGACGTCCAGCTGCGCGCGGCTTGCGAAGTGCAGGCGGCGCGTGCGCCAGTACGACAGCAACAGCCAGACGATGCGCTTCACGGGCGGCCCGCCACAGGCAAATAGTCGAGCGTATCTTCATGCGTGATGCGGATCTGCGCATTGCCCGACTGGTGCAACTGGTGCAAGCGGTTCAGGGTGGCGTAGTACGGCGCGCGCTTGTGCTGGATAAGGAAGGACAATTCCGACGGCCCGCGCAGCTGCTGAAAACTCTCCGGCACCCAGGCCGCGTCCGACGCCAGCAGGGTCCAGCCGCCGTCCTGCAGCACGAAGGCACCCAGATGACCGATCGCGTGGCCGGGCAAGTCGACGATGTAAATCTCGCCCGTGCCGCTGACGTCGCGCCCGTGCGTGAATGGCAGCAGCGCCGCCGGCAAGGCCGTCTCGGGCACGCTTTCGACAAAAGCCAGGCGGTCGGCAATGTCGGATGGCAGCAGCTCGGGCACGAAGGCCTGGCGCACGGCGGCCACGCCGGACAGGCCGCGCACGGCGTCCCAGCCGGTTTGCGAGGCCATCAGCCGCGCGCCGGGAAAGTCGCGCAGGCCGGCGATATGGTCGGCGTGGAAGTGCGACAGCAGCAAGGTGTGGATGTCGCCGGGCGATACGCCCTGCGCGCGCAGCTGGCCCTGCAGCGACTCGTTCTCGTCAAACGAAATCGGCGTCACCCACGCGTACAGGCGGTACACGCCTTTCGATGTGGCGGCGCGGAAGTGCTCGGCGTAACCGGTGTCCCACAGGTACAGGCCCGCGCGCGTTTCAATCAGATAGGCGCGCGAGGGGAAGCAGCGGCTGGCCAGCCCGCTGCCTTTCAAGACCATGCACGAGGGATGCGTGCAATGGCCGACGCGAAACGCGGTAATGCTAGCCATTGCGCTCCTTGCCCACCTTGTGCGCCGCCGCTTCCTGGCGCATCCACTGCGCCGTCAGGGCGATGCCTTCCTGCAGGCTGACGATGGGACGGTAGCCGAGCACCTTGCGCGCCTTGGCGTTATCGAGCGTCATGTCGAAACTGAGCGCGCCGATGCTGTAGGGCGTGAGCGATGGCTCGCGCCCCGTAAAACGCGAAGCGAACTGCATCAGGCGTGCGACCAGCGCCAGCACGCGGTAAGGCACGCTGACGATCTGGAACGGCTGCTGCAGGTGCTCGCAAAACAGCGTGCGCAAAATGTCGCACAGGCGCGCCGGTTCGCCATTCGTGATGTTGAAGGCGGCGCCCGAAGCGATGGTCTTGTGCACGGTGGCCAGCCACATCGCGTGCACGACGTTGTCGACATAGGTGACGTCGATGCTGACCGCGCCGCCATTGGGCAGTGGCAGCTTGCCGCCGCGCTCCTGCAGCACCCGCGCCAGGCGCGGGATCAGCACCTGGTCGTACGGGCCGAAGATGGCGCGCGGGCGCAGGATCACGCACGTCATGCCGCGATGCCGGTCGACCGACTCCTGCACCAGCTTTTCCGCCATCGCCTTGGAGCGCGCATACGCGTTGACGAAAGCGTCGGGGCGAAAGGTTTCCGGCACCTCGTAGCGGTTGCGGTAATCGAAATACATGGCCGGTGTGGAGATGTGCACGAAGCGCGCCACGTGCTGACTGGCGGCCGCGCGCAGCAGCTGGCCCGTGGCCGTGACGTTGGCGGCGATGAAGTCCCGCTCGGCGCCCCATGGCGAGGACAGCGCGGCGCAGTGCCAGACGGTGTCCATGCCGCGCACCAGCTCATCGACCTGGCGCGGCGAGGCTTGCGCCAGATCGAGCGGCACGAATTGCGCGCCCATGCGTTCCAGTTCGCGGCCGACAGCGGCGTTGCGACCCGTGGCGCGCACTTCCACGCCCTGCGCCAGCAGAGTGCGCACGGCATTGCGCCCCAAGCCGCCCGTCGCTCCCGTGACCAGTATCCGCCTCATCGCACCACCTTCACAGATCAAGAATCATGCCGCCGATGGTCAGGCCTGCAGCCGTGCCCATCATCAGCAAACGCTGGCCGGCCACGGCCCGCCCCGTCATCACCGCCTCGTGCAGGGCGGTGGGCAAGGAGGCAGCCACCTGGTTGCCGTGCGTTTCAAAGATCTTGATGATTTTAGCATCGGGAACGTCGAGGATGCGCGCCGCATGCGCGAGACCCAGCGGGCTGGCCTGGTGCGGCACGACCACATCGATTTTTTCCAGGCCGGCGCCCGATTCCTGCATGAGTTCCGCGAGGAAATCCGGCATCACCTTGACGGCCAGGCGGAATACGGCCTTGCCATCCATGCGAAACAGGTAATCACCCGGTTCGCAGCCGTTGCGCGGATTGCGCTCGGTGCCGCCGCCGCGAATTTCGCAGTAGCGCCGCCCTTCCGGATACGTGCCCATCTTGTAAGCGCGGATGCCGGCGCTGCCGTCGCCGCGCTCGACGATGACGGCGGCGGCGCCGTCGCCAAAGATCATCGACGCTTCCGGCTCGCTCCAGTCGACGCCGCGCGAGGCGAGGTCGGAGGAAACGATGGCGATGCGGCGGTAGGCGCCACCGGCCAGCATGGACGCAGCCACGCGGAAGGCAGCCATGAAACTGAGGCAGCTGGCATTGACGTCGAAGCTTTGCGTACCGGGCGGCAAGCCCGCGTGTTCGGCAACGAAGCAGGCCGTGTTCGGCAAGGCCTGCTCGGGCACGCCGCAGGCGCAGATCAGCAGATCGATATCGGACGGACGCAGGCTGGCGTTCTTCAGCGCGTCGAGCAGGGCGGCGGCGGCCAGCTGGCTTTGCGATTCATCGGGCGCGGCGACAAAGCGCGACAGCACGCCGCTCTTGCGCAGGGTGTAGCCAGCCGGATGGCCCAATTTCAGGTCCAGGCTGGCGGAGGTGACGCTGTGCGAGGGCACGGCTTTGCCCGTCGCGATCAGGCGAACTGGAATCATGTTTGCCTTTATGTAAGTTAAATGCGAAAAATACGGTTAATGGAGCGCGCTCAATCGAGTACCAGCGGCGGCAGCTTGACGCCGCAACTCTTGCAGAAACTGGCATCGTCATCGAGCCCTTCTTTCAGGCACGTGGGACAGGTACGCGTGGTGACCAGCTTGGAACTGCGCTGCACCGTCATTTCGGCACTGATAATGCCGGTAGGCACTGCCAGGATGCCCCAGCCGAGCAGCATCATCAGCGAAGCGATGGTGCGCCCGATGTCGGTGCGCGGCGTGATATCGCCAAAACCCACCGTGGTCATGGTGCTGATGGCCCAGTATATCGACGTGGGAATACTGCTGAAACCGTGATCCGGCCCTTCCACGACATACATCACAGTACCCAACAGAAAGACCACCATCATGACAAAAGACAAGAAAATGAGGATCTTGCGCCGGCTGGCCAGCAAGGCCCGCCCCAGCACCGTGTATTCATGCACATACGACGTGAGCTTGAGGATACGGAACATGCGCAGCAGGCGCAAAATACGCACGTCGATCAGCACATGCGCGCCTGGCAGCAGCAAGCCGATGTAGGTCGGCACGATGGCCAGCAAGTCGATGATGCCGAAAAAACTCTTGGCGTAGCGCACCGGATGCTGCAGGCACGACAGGCGGGCACAATATTCGATGGTAAATAAAATGGTGAAAAACCATTCCAGCGCCGTCAGCCAGGTGCCATAGCGCTCGGCCACGGAGGCGACGCTGCTGAGCACGACCACCGTCACGCTGATCAGGATGGCGGCGATCAGCAGCAAATCGAAGGCGCGGCCCGTGCGCGTTTCCGCCTCGAAAATGACGGTGTACACCTGCTCGCGCCAGCCCCGCTCGGGCTTGCCAAATTTTTGCTGCGTTTCCTGCGCCGCCAATTGCTGCGGCGTCAAGGGTGCCGCTGCGCTCTTCGTCGCGGCTTTCATGTGGGTAGTGTGCTCATATACTATTATTGTATAGATAATTGACAAAGCACGGCGACACGCACGCTTGGGCTACAGCTTTCACTACAACAACACTACGACAGCTTCTTCGCCAGCAGCACGGCATTACGCCGGTCGCGTTCGGCTTGCACGATGTCCGTCGTGCGCGCTTCCGACAGGCCCACCGTGTGCAGCACGGTGGCCGTCAGCTGCAGCGCCGACTCCAGCGCCTCGGGCACGACCAGGGTCGCGCCCGCCTGTATCAGGGCCACCGCATGCGCCTCGTCGCGGGCGCGCGCATACACGGGCAGTTGCGGATATTCACGGCGGATCGATTTCACGGCATGCAGCACGGAGGCCGCATGGTCCATGGTCAGCACCACGGCGGCAGCCCGGTCCGCATTGACTTTTTGCAGCAGTTCCGCGCGCGACGCATCGCCGAAATACACGGGGAAACCGCGCGGATGCAGGGTCGTCACCAGGCGCGCATCATTTTCAATCGCCACATAGGCGATATCCTGTTCCGTCAGCACCTTCGCCAGCAACTGTCCCACCCGGCCGAAACCGGCGATGATGACGGTGCTGCCCTGCGGCGGCGGCGCGCCGTGCGCCAGGTCGGCCAGCTGATGGTGGTGGCGCCGTTCCCACCAGTTGCCGAACGCGCGTGCCGCCTTGGCCAGCGCCGGCGTGGCAAACAGGCTCAGGCCCACCACCAGCATGACGAACTGCGCCACCTGCGGACCG
Organism: Janthinobacterium tructae; assembly: GCF_006517255.1. NCBI lineage: Bacteria > Pseudomonadati > Pseudomonadota > Betaproteobacteria > Burkholderiales > Oxalobacteraceae > Janthinobacterium > Janthinobacterium tructae. The sequence continues at coordinate 3,230,157 of NZ_CP041185.1, forward strand.
ATCAGCTTGGTACCCAGCGCATACGCGACGACGATGAAGGCAAATTCGCCGCCCTGCCCCAGCAGCACGCCCGTTTCCACGGCGCGCCCCCAGTGAAAGCCGCCGATGCGGAAAATCACGCTGATGACCAGGGTTTTCACCGCAAACAGACTCAGCACGGCCAAGGGAATCAAAATCGGCGACTTGAGAATTTCGCGCACGTCGATCTGCATGCCCACGGACATGAAGAACAAGCCCATCAGCAAGCCCTTGAAGGGCTCGATCGTCACTTCCACTTCGTGGCGAAATTCCGTCTCCGCCAGCAGCAAGCCGGCCAGCAGGGCGCCCAGCGCCATCGACAGGCCCGCCAGATACGTCAATCCCGCGATGCCCAGGGTGCTGAGCAGGGTCAGGGCCATGAACACGTCCGGCTGGCGTTTCTTGACGAAAAACTGGAACAGGGGGCGAATCACGCGGCGGCCCAGCAGATAGATCAGCAGGATGGCGCCCGCCGATTTCACGGCCGCAAAGCTGAGCAGATACGCCAGGTCGTCGCTGCGCCCGCTGGCGAACACGTCGATCAGGATGAACAGCGGCACCACCATCAGATCCTGGAACATCAAAATGGAAAAGCCCGCCTGGCCGCTTGGGGTCTGCAGCGAGCGCTGGTCGGTCAGCAGCTGCATCACCACGGCCGTGGACGACAGCGACAGCACCAGGCCCAGCACGATGGACGCTTCCAGCGACAGGCCGAAGTAATACGCGACGCCGCCGATCAGACAGGCGCTGACCGCCACCTGCCCCACGCCCGCGCCAAATACCCAGCGCCGCAGCGCCCACAGCCGTTCCGTCGACAGTTCCAGGCCGATCATGAACATCAAAAACATCACGCCCAGCTCGGCCAGGCCGCTGACCTGCTCGGCACGCACGAACGAAAAATACGTCAGCCACGTGAAATCGCCGGCCCACAAGCCGAAGCCAAACGGGCCGAACAGGGCGCCGACGGCCAGGAAGCCGAGCACCTGGTTGACTTTCAGGCGTTGCAATAGCGGAATAAAAATCCCGGCCAGGGCGAGAAACAGCAGGGTTTCCCGCAGATAGGGTAAGGCGTGTTGCTCTTCCAAAATAGTCCTAACTGAATATCATTCTTGCTGAATTGCTAGTGTCGCATGCTGGGCCACGGCGAAGCAGGCCCACATGCGATATTTTTTACCTAAGAGCAACACATCCGTTCTCTATTTCGGCGGCGCCAGCATGTCGGCACGGGGGCGGTCCCAGCCCGGCACGTAGGCGGGACACGGGCGGCTGCGGAACTGCGCCAGTTCCACGCTCGTAAAATTGGGCAGCATGCCGGGGTTGAAACGCACGTCCGTCAGCTTGTCCGCATGCAAGCGGGGCATGCGGGCAAAGCGAAACCAGGCGTCGGCATAGCAATTGTCTTCCTGCAGGGCGCGCAAGGCGGCCAGACTGCCCGCCGCCTGCGCGGAGACGGCGATGCCGGGCGCCAGTTGCCGCCCTTGCTTGCTGGTCTCGGCCAGCCCGGCCGGGCAGGCGGCGGGCGCCAGCGACTCGGGCAGCAAGCTCAAAGTGCCGCGCCGCAGGGTGTACACGTCGGTCTTGCTGTCGAGCGAGACATAGATCCAGCACAGCGGGTTGCTGGGAAACGCCGTCATCGCCACATCCCACACGCGCGTGCCGGGGTCCAGGCGCTGCACGGCCGCCTCGATGCGCGTACGGCCAATGGCCGAGGCCACGCCCTGCGTGCCGATGAACGTGGCGGCCAGCGCGAAGGCCAGCAGCAGCGCTCCCCGTCCCCGCTCGCCGGCCCGGCCTTGCAGCACGGCCAGCACCACGCCCAGCCCCAGCAAAACAGCCAGCGAGGCAGGCGCCAGGTAGGATTTATAGGTGAAGAAACACAGGGCTGCCGCCAGGGCGGCCAGCAGCACGCTTTTGACGATGCCGTAGCGCAAGGACATGATCACGGGCACGCCCAGCAGCACCCAGAACATGGGTTCGACAATGAAGACCATGTCGCCATACAGCCAGCGGCTGTCGAACGGATAAAACGGGTGCAAGCCATAGGAATTGAGAAAATCCATGCCCATATGCAGGCAGAATCCCAGCAGCAGACAGGCCGCCAGGCCGATGCGGGCAGGTACGCTGCTTTTCAGCAAGCGGCGCGCTCCGGGCCATAGCAGCCACAGCAAGGCCAGCAACAGCAGCGCCTGCGGCAAGGCCAGCAGCAAAGTATGCGTATGGCCACGGTGGTGCAGCATATAGCCGAACGGGCGCGGCAACAGCTTGGTCAGCACCAGGTCCAGGTCGGGCGCGTTGCTGGCAAACCAGGCAGTAAACAGAAACAGCGCACGCCGGGTGCGCTGTGCGGGGGGGTGCGGCTCGGGCGGCAGACTGCGGTGTACCAGTTCGCCGACCCCGAGGCCGATGACCGAATGCGTAATATTATCCATCGGGCAATTTTACAGGATGCCCGCCCGGGCGCGCTCTTGCATTGCTACTTGCGCTACAGCGTCTCCAGCGCCGGGCCGCGCATGCCCACCAGCAAGGCGCGGCCATCGGGCAGCACGCGGAACTCGCCATAGCGGGCCTTTTCCCAGCGCGCCGCTTCGCCTTCCTTGAAGAACCAGGCATCGCTGACCAGCACCCAGTTGCCATCCTTCGGCGTCAGCTCGAGCAGGAATTCGCCGGGCGCCAGCGCCTCTTTGGTGTACGGACGCAGCAGTTCTGCCACGCCGCGCGCATCGCGCCTGGCCACCACGAGGGGCCGGCCTGGCGCCCTGTCCACGCTGGCCAGGGTGCTGAGGACGCCGAGGCCCTGGAAATTGAGGCGCATGTAATCGCCCTGCATCAGCGAACGGGGATCGACGGGCGCCAGTTCCACGAACACAGGCTCGCCCTTGGCAATCAATTGCTCCTTTTGCCAGATGCCACCATTGGCGACCAGCAGCACCAGCAGCAAGCCCCCCAGCACGCCCAGGCGCACGGCGCGATGTTCGGCCGCCACGGCCGATGGCTTGCTTTCCACCAGGTGCAGCACGGCGCCGCGCGTGGCCAGCCACGACAGGGCGCACAGTACGGCGCCGGCCACGGCCAGCAGCGCCGCCTTGCTGGCCAGCGGCCAGGCCAGCTGGTAATAAAAACTGCCGATGACCCAGGCCGCCGCCAGGGCGGCCGCCACGGCCACGCGCGTGCGCCCGCTCGTTACGCAATACGCGAGGACCAGCAGCACAGGACCGAGCGCCGGCATGAACCACGCCAGCACGACCAGCACCAGCGCCACGCCGATGGCGGGCAACTGGCGCAGCGCCGGCCAGCGCCATCCCGTCCAGACGGCGGCCGCCGTGGCCAGCACGAGCGACACCCCATTTAACGCCTGCGCGTACCAGGCGCTGGCCTGGTGCCGGCTTACTTCGCGCGCCACGTCGCCGGCAACACCAACGCCCAGCGCGCCGCCCAGCATGAAGGTCATGCCGGACCAGAAGACCAGGCCCAGCAAGATGGCCAGGACCCACCCCGTCGACAGCGATTCCAGGAAGGCGGCGACGGGCGCGCCGCGGCCATCGTTGAAGGCCTGCTTCTGCAGCCAGTGCGCGCCCAGCCAGAGTGCCAGGGCCAGCATCCAGGCCAGATACAATTGCGTGGGATCGTTCTCGAAAATCCAGTCGCGCGTGCTATCGATGATGCCCAGTCCCAGCAAGCCGCAGGCGACCAGTCCCAGCAGCACGCGCAGCCAGTCGCGCGGCAAGGCGGCGGCCACCACGAGGCATGCCAGGCACAGCAGCAGCGATGCCGTCTGCGTGGAACAATCGCGGAACAGGGCATAACCGAGCAAGCTGCCGCCCACCAGCAGGCATGGCACGGCCAGCTGCTCGACAAACAGCGCCACGCCGCGCATGCGGATCAGCAGCACGGCCACCACCAGCACGATGGCGGCCACCACATACGCGCCGGGACCGTGGCGCACGATGCTTTCCAGGCCCGCGCCCAGCGCCAGGACCAGGGGGATGGCGGCCAGCCAGGCGCCGAAGGCCGTCATCAGCACCAGCGGCCACGGCCGGACATCCTGCACGGGACGACTGGTACCCGATGGCAACAAACCGGCGCGCGTGGCGTCGTCGATCAGGGTGGCGAGCGCATCGGCTCGCTGACTGTTGATATTGCTCATGCCGCCTCCTGGCGCGTGCGCCACAAAATGCCTTGCACGGTCAGGGCCAGCAGCACGGCAGCGACCAGGCCCAGCATCACCAGCCTGCCGACGCCATCGCCATTGCCACCGCCATTGAACAGCATGTATCCCAGCCCCCACACCAGCAGGGTGTTCAGGCCCAGCGCGACGGCGCTGAGGCCGAACACGTCAAACAAGCTGCGCGTGGCCAGCAGGACGCCGGCGACGGCCAGCAAGCCCAGCCCCGCCCAGTACGGCGACCCGACCTCGCTGCCAAACAGGGCGCTGACGGCCGTGCCCGTGATGAGGATGGTGGCGAGTACCAGGCCCAGGCGCAAGGCCCAGCTGCCCGCGCCCGTCCAGCGCGCCAGCAGGGGCGAGACGAACGCACAGGCCAGCAGCACGGCCAGCCAGCCGCTGACGAAAATGCTCAGATCGGCCGAAGCGATGCGCCAGCTGTGGTGCGCATGCGCCTGCATCCACAGGGCGGCGGCCGTCGAAAAAATCAGCATCCACGGCGTCCACAGCACATCGCTGCGTGCCACCAAGCACAGGGGCAAGGCCAGCGCGGCCCACAGGGCGAACAGCTGCCACGGATCGGCGCCCGTCTGGTAGGTCTGGCCGAAATACGCGAACAGGCCTCCGATGGCCAGCAAGGCCATCAGCAACAGCGGCACGCGCGCCTTGGGTACGGCGAAGGCGCCCACGCAGGCGGCGGCCAACACGCCTTGCAGCAGGGCAAAGCGGCCCATGCGGCCCAGGTCTTCCCAATTGGCGGCGACCCAGCAGATCAAGCCCATGCCCAGCAGCGCGGCGCCCAGCACGGCCACGCCGCGCGGCAGCCAGTAGGCCAGGCGCGCGGGTTCGCGCTGGAAGCCGGCCACTTCCTGCAACTGCCGGGTTTGTTGGGCATCGAGCGCATGGGCCGAGGCGAGTTGATACACGGCGAGGCGTAAATCCATCGTCTGCTTTCTTTGTCAGGAAATAGGGGGAGTCAGATCAGCGCTCGACGCTCACGCCGCGCCAGAAGGCGACGTGGCCGGCAATTTGCTTGGCGGCATCCTTGGGCTGGGGGTAAACCCAGGCCGCGTTGGCATTCGTCTGGCCATCGACGACAAGGTCGTAATAGCTGGCCGTGCCCTTCCACGGGCAGATGCTGGTGTGGCTGCTGGGACGCAGGTACTCCTGCGTCACCGCCGCCAAAGGAAAATATACATTGTTTTCAACGACTTGCACCTGATCGTCGGTGGCTTGCGCGATGACGGCGCCATTCCAGCTGGCTGTTGGCATTTGACTATCCTCCCTCTGCGCCGAGTGTAGCGCAAAAAGTCCGCCATGGCGCGCGCCATTGGCGCCCCGCTCAAGCGCCGGCGATGATCTGGCGCAAGGCTTGCTCAAACACTTCAGGCGGCTGGCCGCCGGAAATCAGGTGGCGCTCGTTGATGATGACGGCAGGCACCGAGTTGATGCCGTTCTGCTGGTAGAACTGTTCCTGCGCGCGCACCTCGTCCGCATAGGCATCGGAGGCCAGCACCTCGGCCGCTTTCACGGTATCGAGGCCCACCTTGCCGGCCACGGCCAGCAGCACCTCGTGCGAGGACGGATTCTGGCCCTGCGTGAAATACGCATCGAACAGCGCCATCTTGAGTGCCTTCTGGCGCCCTTCGAGCCCGGCCCAATGCAGCAGCCGGTGCGCATCAAACGTGTTGTAGATGCGGCCGCGCTTGTCCATGGCGAAGGTAAAGCCCAGCTGTTCGCCGCGCGCGCGGATCGCTTCGCGCGACTGCGCCATCTGTTCCGGGGTGGAACCGTATTTGCGGGCGATGTGTTCGCCGATATCCTCGCCTTCGGCCGACATATTGGCGTTCAGCTCGAAGGGCTGGAAGTGGATCTCGGCCTGAACGGTTCCGTCCAGCTTGTCCAAGGCTTGCTCCAGCGATTTCAGGCCGATCACGCACCAGGGGCAGGAAACGTCGGAAACAAAATCGATACGGATGGGAACGGGTGTGGCGGGAGTGGAACTCATGGTGGGCAGCCTTTGCGCGAGTCGGTGGCGGCCGCACCGCGCGGCGCCGCAAGCACAGCATATGCGTGCGGGCCGCGGGAAATCAAGCGCTTACTTCTTCTTGCCAGCGGCCTTGGCCGCATCCTTCTTGCCACCGATCTTGCTTTCCTTGCCAGAGAGCAGGTTAGCGATGTTCTGGCTGTGGCGGTAGGCCAGCAGCACGCTCATGACGATGACAGCCAGCAAGATGGGATCGACGCCGAACAGCAAGCCATAGTAAAACGGCGCGAACAGGGCCGCCACCAGCGCTGCCAGCGAGGAATAGCGAAACGCATAAGCGATGATCAGCCAGGTCGCCAGGGTCGCCAGGCCCAGCCATGGATTGATGCCCAGCAGCACGCCGAGGGCCGTGGCCACGCCCTTGCCGCCGACGAAGCGGAAGAACACGGGCCACAGATGGCCGAGGAAGACGGCGATGGCGACCAGGGCCACGGCCGTGTCGCCTACGCCCAGGGCGCTGGCAAAATGGTCGGCCAGGAACACGGCCAGCCAGCCCTTGGCGCCATCGCCCAGCAGCGTCATGATGGCGGCGCCCTTGTTGCCGCTGCGCAGCACGTTGGTGGCGCCCGGATTTTTCGAGCCATAGGTGCGCGGATCGGCAATGCCGTAGACCTTGCTCATCACCACGGCAAACGATATCGAGCCGAGCAAGTAAGCGGCCACTGTCATTGCCACGGTTGTGATTACTGGATTCATTTCTTCCCTTTATTATGTTTATTGCACCAGCGTCGAGGCTGGCGCAGCAGAATATACACCATGCTCGATGCCCCGCAACAGGCTTTGGACGATTTCCTTAATCCTGCAGCGCGCACTGCACCGGCTTGGCATTGAGCAAATCCATGAGTACCTGCGGCGCCAGGGAGACGAGAAAACCGCGCCGCCCGCCATTGATATAGATGCGCGGCAAGTCCAGGATGGATTGCTCCACGTACACGGGCATCGCTTTTTTGGTGCCGAACGGCGAGGTGCCGCCGATCATGTAGCCGGAATGGCGCTGCGCCACTTCGGGCTTGCACGGCTCGACGGACTTGCAGCCAATGCCACGCGCCAGGTTCTTGGTCGACACCTTGCAATCGCCATGCATGAGCACGATCAGCGGCTTGGCCGCCTCGTCCTGCATCACCAGGGTCTTGATCACCGCATGTTCGGGCACCCCCAGCTCGCGCGCCGAGACGCTGGTGCCGCCGTGTTCTTCATACGGATATGGGTGTTCATCGAAGGAAACGTGATGCTTGCGCAGCAGCTGCGTCGCCTGGGTTTCGGAAATATGCTCTTTTTTAGCCATGCGTGATACGCTGATCGTTCAGTGAGGAGTGCTAATTATGCAGCAAGAAATCCGCTTTGCCACATTCAATGTCTGCAACCTTGCCCCCGCCGGGGCGAAATTGTATGACAACCTGGAACCGTTGAGCCCGGCGCAATACGACGCCAAGGCGGAATGGACGGCGCGGCAAATCGACTTGCTCGACGCCGACGTGATCGGTTTCCAGGAAATTTTCTCGCAAGCGGCCCTGCGCGACGTGCTGTCGCGCACGCGCCATTACCGCGCAGCCGCCCTGGCCGGCCACGATGCGATGGATGCGGCCGGACGCATGCTGCCCACGGTGGCGCTGGTGTCGCGCCTGCCGCTGGCCGGTGCCGGTGTTGCATGGACGAATTTCCCGGCCGGCGTGAGCGTGTCCGCCGAAGACAACACCTGCCGCTTCGCCCGCGCGCCCCTGCATGTGCAGGTCATCTTGCCTGGCGGACAACTCACCGACGTCGTCGTGGTGCACTTGAAATCGCGCCGGCCCGACTACCGCCATGGCGACGGCAGCGACGCGGCCGCCTACGCACTGGCCAACCTGCGCTCGCTGCAGCGGCGCGGCGCGGAAGCGGTGGCCCTGCGCGTGCTGGCAAGCGAACTGGGCCGCAGCAGCCGTCCGCGCATCGTGCTCGGTGACTTCAACGACATCGCCAATGCCGTCACCACGGCCATCGTCATGGGGGCGGGTGCACCGTGCGAACCCGGCATGGAAATGCGAGAACGCCTGTACGACGCCAACGCCATCGCCCTGCGCCAGGATGCGGCGCGCCACGCGGGCTACACGAATATCCACGACAGCGCCTACATGACGATCGACCACATCCTCGTATCCGAGCATTTTCATGCCGCCTCGCCGCGCGCCATCGGCGTGCTGCAGGAAGTGACTTATCTCAACGACCATTTGCTGCTGGGCCTGCCTTACGCCTCCGACCATGGCCAGGTGCTGGCGCGCATCAAGCTGCTGGGAAATATTGACTAGTTCAATAATTAATGTAGCAACTTCGCCAGAACACTGCCCGCGACTTGCGCGCTGGCATATCGCCCCTGGTATTGCTGGCAGCCCTGCCCCCGCAGATAGGCCAGCTGCTGCGCCGTTTCCACGCCTTCGGCAATCACCGTCAATTGCAGTTCGCGCGCCATGGCGATGATGGTGGCGGCGAGCATCGTGTCGGACTCGCCCGCAGCGTCGTCCGCCACGGCGGGCAGGAACGACGGGTCGATCTTGAGTTTATCCACCGGGTAGTGGCGCAGATTGGCCAGGCGCGAATAGCCGGTGCCGAAGTCGTCGATGGCCAGCCTGGCGCCCAGCGCGCGCAGCTGCGCCAGCACGCCGGCCAGGCGCGCGCCGCCCTTCATCAGCAAGGACTCCGTCACTTCCAGTTCCAGGCAGGCCGCAGGCAAACCCGACACGGCCAGCGCCTCTTGCACGCTGAGCAATAAATTATTGTGCAGGCATTGCGCCGGCGACAGGTTCACGGCCACGCGCCAGGCCTGGCCCGCATCGTGCCAGGCGCGCGCGCGCCGGCAAGCTTGCTGCAGCACCCAGTTGCCAATTGATACCATCAAGCCACACTCCTCGGCCACGGCGATGAAGCGCTCGGGCGGCAGCACGCCCAGTTGTGGGTGGCGCCAGCGCAACAGCGCTTCGGCGCCGACGATCTGCCCGCTGGCAACATCGAGCGCGGGCTGGAACTCCAGCACGAATTCATCGCGGCCCAGCGCGGCGCGCAAGCCCTGCTCCAGGCTGGCCCGCTCGACGATTTGCGCATTCATCTCGGCATTGAAAAACTGAAAATTGTTACGCCCGCTTTCCTTCGCATGGTACATGGCGATATCGGCGTTGTGCACGAGGGTCTCGATGCTGTCGCCATCGCTGGGAAAGATGGCCACGCCGATCGAGGTCGATACCTGCAGCTCATATTCGCCCAGCTGATAGGGCTGCGTGACGGCGTGCAGCAGGCTGGACGCGACATGGGCCACCTGGTCGATGCCGCCCACTTCGGCCAGGATGATGACGAACTCGTCACCGCCATGCCGGCTGACGGTATCGACGCCGCGCACACAGCGCACCAGGCGCCGCGCCACTTCCTTGAGCAGCAAATCGCCCACGTGGTGGCCCATGCTGTCATTGATGTGCTTGAAGTGGTCGAGGTCCAGGTACAGGATGGCCAGCATGCTCAGCTTGCGCCGCGCGGCCGCCAGCGACAGCGACAGCCGGTCCAGCAGCAGCACCCGGTTCGGCAAGTCGGTCAGGAAATCGTGCTCGGCCAGGTGGCGCGTGTGCTCCTCGTTTTTCTTGCGCTCGCTGATATCGCTGAGGATGGCCAGGTAATTGCTCAATTGTCCCTGGCTGTCGCGGATGGCCGTCAGTGACAGCCAGGCCGGGTAGCGTGCGCCCGCCTTGCGCTGGCCCGAGATATCGCCTTGCCAATAGCCGTTGGCCTCGACTTCGTCCCACACGTGCTCGAAAAACGCCGGCGTATCCGGCTCCACGCCGTGCTGGACGAAAGGCTTGCCCAGCATGTCGTCCAGGCTGTAGCCGCTGATTTCGCTGTACGCGGGATTCATGCTGACGACGCGCTGCTGCGGATCCATCACGACGATGGCGACACTGGCATGCTCGATGACCTGCATCGACAGGTACAGATCGCGCTCGGCCAGTTTGCGCGAGGAAATATCGCGGATCACGGCGTAAAACAGATAGGTGTGGTCGAGCGTCACGGAAGTGAGCAGCACTTCGCCCCAGAACAGCTGGCCCGCGCACGTCTGATAGCGCCAGTCGTAGCGGCAGTTGCCGTCGGCGTGGGCCTGCGCTGCCAGCTGCGTGCCGCGCAACGATGACAAGGCGCCATCGGGCTGGCGCAGCGGCGAAAAGTCGCTGAGGCGGCGCCCCAGCAGCCGTGGCCGGTCTTCACATTGAAACAGGGCAATGGCGGCGGGATTGGCTTCGGCGATGTACTCGTCGCGCAGCAATACGATGGCGTCGGCGGACTTGTCGTACAGCTGGCGAAAATTGTCGCCCATCAGCAGCAAGGCACCCTGCGCGGCGCCATCCTGGCCGCTGGCCGTGATGTCGACATCGATGCACACCACTTGCCGCACACGTCCGGACTCGATGACGGGAAACACGGTGGAACAGATGCAGCGCGGCGCGGCCCCGTCGGCGTCCAGCTTCCACAGGCGTGTGCTGCGCGCCTTGCCGCTCTCCCACACGGCCGCCAGTTCGTCTGTCCCCTCCTCGGCCAGGCTGGCGGCATCGGGCAGCGAAGCGGCCACCCTGGCCCACGGCTGGCCCAGCGCCAGCTCGGCCGCCACGCCATACAGGCGCGCCGCACCCAAGCTCCAGTAGCGCACGATGCCGTCGCGGTCGATGCCACGCACGGCCAGGCCAGGCGCCTGTTCGACGGCGGCAACAATGATAGACAGCAGATCGAGCGCCTTGGCGGCCGGCCCCGCCTGCGGTTCGGCCGCGGCAAGCAGGCGCCCCGGCGACGGCGCGGCTCCGACAATCCGATCAGACATCAGGCCCCCCGGTGGCGCGGCCGCGCGGCAACCGGCGGGCATATGGCCTGTCCGGTGGCGCAACCATCCCGACCATTCTTGCGCGCCGGCGAATCGGCTTCTTGAGGAGGCGCAAGCATCGTGACATGCACGGCATGCATGCTGGCAGTGGTCTTTGGTCGCCGTTTTTTGCATTCCAGCCCCGATTTTGTGCAATCTGTCGCACGGCGATGGCGGCCGCACTTGAATCTTCCTAAAGTGGCAACATGCGCATCGCCGTGAACGGCCGCAGCGGCAGGCGTGCTGCCTGCGGCCGCCACGGCGATGCGCTACCCGAATTCCCTCCCGGCCAGCGACAGGCCGGGTCCGTACCGAGACCTGGCGCCTAGCCCCTGCGCCGCTCCTGAAAAAAAACCTATGAAAAACGAGACCCTGCCCCCCGCCTCTCCCCTTGCCGCCACGCGCCGCCGGCGCTGGCGTACCCCCTTGCTGATCCTGGTCGTGCTGGGCCTGGCCGGCGGCGGCTGGACGGTGATGCAGTCGAAGCAACAGGCGGCCAAGGCGGCCGAACAGCAAGCGAGCAAGAAGAAGGAACAGGAAAAGACGCCCGTGCATGAACTGGCGCAGGGCGACGTGGCCGCCATCGATGCGCGTGCGCTGACCATCAGCCTGCCCCTGTCCGGCTCGCTGGCGCCCGTGACCCAGGCCACCATCAAGGCCAAGGTCTCGGGCGTGATCGAGGCAACGACCTTGCAGGAAGGCCAGCAAGTGGCCAACGGGCAAATCCTCGTGCGCCTCGATGCGGCCGACCTGCGCGCCCGCCTGACGCAGCAGCAAGCCATGCTCGACGAAGCGCAGGCGCGCCTGTCGATGGCGGCCAAGAATGAAGCGAACAGCCAGGCCCTGCTCAAGCAAAAATACATTTCGCAGACGGCCTACGACACGACGCAAAACTCGGTCGATCTGGCGCGCGCCAACGTCAAGTCCGCCGCCGCCATGGTCGATATCGCCCGCATCGCGCTGGCCGACACGGTGATCCGCGCCCCGATGGCCGGCATCGTCAGCAAGCGCCACCTGCAGGCCGGCGAAAAAGTCTCGCCCGACATGCCCGTCTACACCATCGTCAACCTGGCCCAGCTGACCCTGGAAGCGCCCGTGCCCAGCGCGGACATTCCGCGCATCAAGCTGGGCCAGGACGTGCACTTCAAGGTCGACGGCTTCGGCGCGCGCGACTTTGCCGGCAAGGTCACGCGCATCAACCCCACCACCGAGAGCGGCTCACGCGCCATGCTGGTCTACATCGCCGTCGACAATGGCGATGGCGCCCTGCGCGGCGGCATGTTCGCCAAGGGCAGCATCGTCACCGAGCGCTCGCCGGTGGCGCCGCTGGTGCCGTTGACGGCCGTGCGCCATGAAAAGCAGGGCCCCGTCGTGTATGCGCTGGTGAACAACAAGGTGGTCGCCCAGCCCGTCACGCTGGGACTGCGCAACGAAGATGAAGGCTATGCGGAAGTGACGTCCGGCCTGGTGCCGGGCGCGAAAGTCATCATCGCCAAACTCGATGGCGTGAAACCGGGCCACAGCGTGACCTTTGCCGCGCAATCAGCTACGCCTGCCGCCCCCGCCGCGCCGGCAGCCGTGCTGGCACGGAAGGATTAAGCCATGTGGATGACCAAAGTCAGCATACAAAACCCCGTCTTCGCCACCATGGTCATGGTGGCGCTGGTGGTACTGGGCATCTTCTCCTACCGGGGCCTGGGCGTGGAAAGCATGCCCAGCGTGCAGTTTCCATTCGCCGCCATTGAAGTGAACTACCCGGGCGCCTCGCCCGAAGCCGTGGAAAACGACATCACGCGCCCCATCGAGGACGCCGTCAACACCGTCAGCGGCATCAAGACCATCCGCGCCAACTCGTGGGAAGGACGCGCCGGCGTGTACCTGGAATTCGAGCTGTCGACCAACATGGACAAGGCCATGCAGGACTTGCGCGACAAGGTGGCCCTGGTACGCCCGCGCTTCCCGAAGGAAGCCAAGGACCCGTTCATCGCGCGCGCCGAAGGCGACAACGAACGCCCCATCGCCACCATCGTGCTCACATCCACCGGGCATGACCTGCGCTCGCTGTCGACCATGACGGAGCAGATCATCAGCAAGCGCTTCCAGGGTGTGGCCGGCGTGGGACAAGTCAAGCTGCGCGGCTTGCGCGCGCGCCAGATCCTCATCAGCATGAAGCCGATCGAACTCAATGCCCAGGGCATCGGCGTCGATGAAGTGATCCGCGCCATCCAGGCGACGAATACCAACTTGCCGGCCGGCTCCATCAGCCATGGCGCGGCAGAGCAGCTGGTGCGCGTGGAAGGCAAGATCAAGGATGCGCGCGAATTCGGCAAGATCATCGTCGCGCGCCGTGCCGTCGGCCCCGTCTACCTGGACCAGGTGGCCACCGTGGTCGACGGCGAGCAGGAAGAACTGTCGATTTCGCGCATGAACGGCCAGCAAGCCGTAACCATGGAAATCACCAAGGTGCAGGACGCCAACGTGGTCGAAGTGGGCACCGGCATCCTGAAAGTGGCGGCGGATCTGCAAAAGACGCTGCCGCCCGATATCACCCTGCGCGTGCTGGACGACGAATCGGAACGCGTGCAAAGCCAGCTCGATAACGTCAAGCGCACCATCATCGAAGGCGCCGTGCTGACCATGGTGATCGTCTTCCTGTTCCTGCATTCGTGGCGCTCGACCATCATCACGGGCCTAACTTTGCCGATCTCCGTGCTGGCCAGCTTCATCGCCATGAAGGCGTTTGGCTTCACGCTGAACTTCCTGACCCTGATGGCGCTGTCCCTGTGCATCGGCCTGTTGATCGATGATGCCATCGTGGTGCGTGAAAACATCGTGCGCCACCTGGGCATGGGCAAGAACCACTACCAGGCGGCCAACGACGGCACCAATGAAATCGGCCTGGCCGTGATGGCCACCACGTTCGCCATCGTCGCCGTGTTCGTGCCGGTGGCCTTCATGGACGGCATCATCGGCCGCTTCTTCCTGCAGTTCGGCATCACCGTGGCCGTCGCCGTTCTCGTCTCCCTGTTCGTCAGCTTCACGCTCGACCCCATGCTGTCGTCCGTCTGGCGTGACCCCGTCAAGGATCGCTTCAAGTACGTGCCGTGGCTGGGCCGCTTCATGGCCTGGATCGAGACGGGCATCGACTGCCTGCACGTCTGGTACGGCAAGGTATTGAAAGTGGCCCTGCGCTGGCGCAAGACCACGCTGGCCACCGCCGTCGCCCTGTTCGCGGGCAGCCTGATGCTCGTGCCCATGATCGGCGGCGAGATGTTCCCGGAAACGGACCAGGGCTGGGTCAACCTGCGCTTCAAGACGCCCGTCGGCTCCAGCCTCGAATACACGGACAGCAAGGTGCGCCAGATCGAAACGGCGCTGAAGGAGTTTCCCGAGATCGACAGCCTGGTAGCCAATATCGGCACGCCCGATGGACGCAACACGGCCGAAGTGAACCTGAAGCTGACGGACATCAAGACGCACAAGCGCCGCTCGCAGCAGGAACTGGAAAAGCTGATCCGCGAACGCCTGGCGCCGATTGCCGGCATTACGCTGTCCGTCGGCCAGCGCCCCATCTTCATCGCCATCCTCGGCACGGACGAAGGCAAGCTCGATGCGGTGGCGCACACCCTGATGAACAAGATGCGCAGCATCAAAGGCCTGGCCGACATGGAATACAGCCAGGAAGGCGCCAATCCGTCGACCACGGTGAAGATCAACAACGAGCTGGCCAGCGACCTGGGATTGTCGGTGCAGCAGATCGGCAATGCCCTGCGCCCGTTCGTGGCGGGCGACACGGTCAGCCACTGGCTGGCCAGCGACGGGCAAAACTATGACGTCAACGTGCAGCTGCCGAAATCGGGCCGGCAAAAGGTGGCCGACCTGGCCGACCTGTCGCTGGCGTCCAGCAAGCTTGACGCCAACGGCAAGCCGGTCATGATTCCGCTGCGCCAGGTGGTCGAATTCGTGCCCTCGTCCAGCCCGCAAGTGCTGAAACGCCAGGCCTTGCAGCGCCGCGTCGCCATCTATGCGGGCGTGCAGGGCCGCCCTGCCGGCGACGTCGACGCCGATGTGCAGAAGGCCATCAAGTCCATCGATCTGCCGCCGGGCGTGCGCTTCGACGTGGCCGGCAATGCGCAGCAGATGGCCGAGACCATGGGCGGCGCGATGATGGCGCTGGGGATCGCCGTGATCTTCATCTACCTGGTGCTGGCATCGCAGTTCGGCAGCTTTTTGCAGCCGATCGCCATCATGGTGTCGCTGCCGCTCTCCTTGATCGGCGTGCTGGCCGCTCTCCTCATTACGGGCAGCACCCTGAACATCTTCTCCGTGATCGGCTTCATCATGCTCATGGGCCTGGTCACCAAGAATGCGATTTTGCTGGTGGACTTCACCAACCAGCGCCAGCGCGAGGGCCTGGGACAGTTCGAGGCGCTGATGGAAGCGGGGCAAGTGCGCTTGCGCCCCATCCTGATGACGACCCTGGCGATGGTCTTCGGCATGCTGCCGATGGCCATCGGCATGGGCGACGGCGGCGAATCGCAGGCGCCCATGGGCCGCGCCGTCATCGGCGGCGTCATCACCTCGACGCTATTGACGCTGGTGGTGGTGCCCGTCGCCTACACCTACCTCGACAGTCTGGGCAAGCGCGCCGCGCGCTTCTTTGGCGGCGGCGAGCATGCGCACGCTGAATCCGCCGACGATGGCAAAGCACACGCCCACTGATAGACCGGTCGCCTTCACCGTCCCCGCATTGGCGGGGACGACGCGGCGGCTTCCTGAAGAGAGCTTCAGTTGACCAAAGCGGCCCCACTGGCTAGACTGTCCCCCGTTATCAATGATATGGAGTGACTCGTGGGTGCTTGTTCCAGTGACAGTAGTCGATTGACCATCGGCGATCGGCCTTAGGCAAGACGCGCGCATTCCGCCCGCCTGGCCCATGGCAAGGTGCGGTTTTACCAGCGGCGATGCACATTCGCCGCCACTTCCCTCCTCATCGTTCCACCGTTATCGTCTGCTGCCCCCTTTCGGGGCGAATTGTCTTCGCCTTGCACTCGCCTGTTCCTCCCCAGCCGGGAGAAACTGATGGTGGTATTTGATTTTGCGCTGCGCGTTGCCGCGGCATTGACCCTGGGCGCCATGATCGGCGCCGAACGCCAGCTGCGCCAGCGCATGGCGGGCCTGCGCACGAACGCGCTGGTGTCTGTCGGCGCCTCGCTGTTCGTGATGGTCTCCGTGCTCGAAGGCGATAGCGCCGGCCATATGCGCATCGCCGCGCAGGTGGTGTCGGGCATCGGCTTTCTGGGCGCCGGCGTCATCATGCGCGAAGGGATGACGGTGCGC
Organism: Janthinobacterium tructae; assembly: GCF_006517255.1. NCBI lineage: Bacteria > Pseudomonadati > Pseudomonadota > Betaproteobacteria > Burkholderiales > Oxalobacteraceae > Janthinobacterium > Janthinobacterium tructae. The sequence continues at coordinate 3,246,591 of NZ_CP041185.1, forward strand.
GGCCTGAACACGGCCGCCACCCTGTGGTGCTCGGCCGCCATCGGCGTGCTGTGCGGCCTCGGTTTTGCGCTGGAAGCGGCCATCGGCACGGGCTTCGTGCTGGTCGCCAACCTGGTGCTGCGCCACCTGGCGCAACGCATCAACGCGCACGGCAGCGAAGCGGGCATCGAGACGGAAAGCATCTACCGCGTGACGGCCGTGTGCGAGGCGGAGCAGGAAGTGCAGGTGCGCAAGCTGATGCTGCGCCTGATCAGCGGCATGCCGGCGCTGATGCTGCAATCCCTGCACAGCGAAGACGCGGCGCAGGCGGGGCGCATCGAAGTGCGCGCCGACCTGCTCACGCCCTTGTCCAGCCTGGGATTGCTGGAGCAGATCGTCAGCCAGGTCAGCCTGGAAGGCAGCGTCTCGGCCGTGCGCTGGGCGCTGGTCAACAACGCGGAATTTGTCGCCGAACGGGGAGTGTGACGATGAAAAAATTCTTCCATTGGTTTGCCAGGCGCGGTCCAATCGTCGCCACCTATCGCCTGACCGTCACATGCCCTGCGGCGCAAGCGGACCATGTGGCGCGCCTGCTGCTGGCCGAACTCAAGGGCGCGGGCCTGGCGCCGTCGCAGATGCTGCGCAGCTGGGACGAGGCCCGGCAGGTGGTGCAGCTGATCGCCACGGTGCTGTGCCAGGCCGTGCAGCGCGCCGTACTGGTGCGTTTCGTCAACCGCGCGGGCGCCTGGCCGCAAGTGCGGCAAGTGCGCTGGGAAGGCGTCGCGCCCTCAATCTGACGTCGGCAGGCGCAGGAGGAACAGCGCGCCGCCTTCCGGACGGTTCTGCGCCTCGATACTGCCGCCGTATGCGTGCACGATCGCTTGCGACAGGGCCAGGCCCAGGCCGAAGCCGGGCGCCTCGCCCGCGCGCGCCCGGGCGCCACGGTAAAAGCGTTCGAACAGATGCGGCAAGTCTTCCACGCCGATGCCCGGTCCTGCATCGCTCACACCCACCAGCGCATGTTCGCCCTCGCGCGCCACATGCACGCTGATGCTGCTTCCGGGCGGCGAAAACTTCACGGCGTTATCGAGCAGATTGGCCAGCACCAGGTCCACCGGGCCGGCCGCCACCCGCGCGTGCACGACCACGCCTGCATCGAAGACGATGCGGATGCCGCGCTGCGCTGCCGCCTTTTCCAGGCGCTGCGCGGCCGCCTGCACGAGCGGATTGAGTGCGATGGTTTCCACGGCATTGCGCTCCTGCCCCACGTCCAGGCGCGTGAGCATCAGCAATTCTTCCACCAGGGTCGTCAGGCGCTGCACTTCATCGAGGCAGGACGCCAGCGCATCGACATATTCAGCTGCCTCGCGCGGGCGGCGCAGGGTGATTTCGATTTCCGTGCGCAGGCGCGACAGGGGCGAGCGCAATTCATGCGAGCCGTCGGCCGTGAAGCGCCGCTGCGCATCGTAGCCATGTTCCAGGCGCTCCAGCATGGCGTTCAGGGTATCGACCAGGCGGCCGATTTCATCGGGCGTGCCGGGATGGGGCAGGCGCTGGTGCAGGCTGGCTTCGCCGATCGAATGCGCCTGGTCCACCACATCGTCGATGGCGCCCAGCACGCGGCGCGTGAGCATTTCGCCAGCCAGCCCGACGGCGGCCAGCAAGGCCAGCGCCATGGCGCCAAACAGTACGGTGGCCGCGGCCAGCACGTGGTTGACGTCATCGAGCGAACCGGCCACCTGCACCGCCAGGTGCAAGCCGGACGCGGGTACGGGGATGGAAACCATGCGCAGCGGCTCCTCGCCGAATTTCGGCAGGGTTTCGAAGACGGTCTCGCCAGCCGCCAGGCGCGCCAGCAGGATGGGTGACGCCGGCAGCTGCGCCGCCTCCAGGTTGCGGCTGCGCGCCAGCACGCGGCCTTCGCCGTCGATGATCTGCACCAGGCGGTCGAGCCGCGTCAGGGAAGGCGGCGCCAGGCCCGGCGCCACCTCGTGCACCTGCACGGGCTGGCGCGGCGCGGCCGGCAGCATGGCCATTTCCGTCTCGGCCAGCGCCAGCAGGGCCGCATCGAGCTGGCCGTGCACGGCGCGCGACAGGCCCCAGTAGCCGGCCAGCGCCGTGCAGGCAACGATGACAAGGATGACCGCCAGATGCACCCGCAGCAATCGCTTGCGAAAACTAGCCACCGTCGTTGTCCGCCAGGCGGAAACCGCGTCCGCGCACCGTGTGGATCAAGGCCGGCAAGCCGGGCGCATCGACCTTGCCGCGCAAATTGCGCACATGGACATCGATCAGGTTGTCGATGCCGATCAGGTCCGCCTGCCAGATCTGCTCGGCCAGGCGCGCGCGGCTGACCACCTCACCCGCCTGGCGCAGCAGGATCAACAGAATCGCATATTCCTTGGGTGTCAGCACCAGCGGCGCACCGGCCCGCGTCGCCTGGTGGCTGACGGGATCGAGCGTCAGGTCGGCCAGCGCCAGCACCAGCGGGCGGCTGATGTCGGAGCGGCGCAGCAGCGCGCGGATGCGCGCCAGCAGTTCCTCGAACTCGAACGGTTTGGTGAGGTAATCGTCGGCGCCCGTGTTCAGGCCCGCTACGCGGTCGGCCGTGGCGTCGCGCGCGGTCAGCATCAGCACGGGCGTCTGGATGGCGCGCGCGCGCAAATCGCGGCAAAAATCGATGCCCTGCTTGCCCGGCAACATCCAGTCGAGCACGATCAAGTCATAAGCGACGGCATAGCTTTCGTCCTCGCCCTCTTCGGCGCTGTGCGCCACGTCGACGACGAAGCCCTCTTCCTGCAAGCCGCGCGCCAGCAGGCGCGCCGCCTTGCGGTCATCTTCCACCAAGAGGATTCTCATGCCTGCCTTTCACATTGTGCTGCGTTTTCCCGCATTTTCCATCCTTGCATTTTACCGCGCCGTGGCCTGCGCACACCGAACCTGAAGAATGATTCAGGCGTTCTTGGGAGCTTCTTCAGGACGACATTGCTATGCTTTCCCGGCGCTGTAGTGACGCTGCCTGCGCCACCTGTGCCCCTCTCATCGCCCGCCTGGGCACGGCATCCACGCATGCCCCATCACCATCAATAACAAGGAATCACGGGATGAACACGACCACCCGCAACGCCCTGGGCGCCAGCTGCGCCCTCGCTCTCGCCTGCTCGGCCCTGGCCGGCTGCGCCAAACCGACGGCGGCGGCCACGCCCACCGTCCAGTCGACGCAGCAGGACGACGGCAGCATCACCGTCGACAAGATGTCGCCGCTGCGCCAGCGCCTGCAAATCGCGCCCGTGCAGGAACAGGAAATCGCCACGCAGACCGATGCGCCGGGCAGCATCGAAGCCATGCCGGAAAAGCTGGTGAAAATCACGCCGCCCCTGTCGGGGCGCATTACGCGCCTGCAGCGCGCCCTGGGCGACAGCGTCAAGGCCGGCGATGCCCTGTTCACCCTGGATTCGGCGGAGCTGAGCGCCGCGCACGCGGACAATAGCAAGGCGAAATCCGCCCTGCTGCAAGCGCGCCAGGAACTGCAGCGCCAGAAAACCCTGTTCGAGGCGGAGATTGCCGCGCGCAAGGATTACGAGGCAGCCCAGGCGGCCTTCGACCAGGCCAACAGCGATGCGCAGGCCAGCGCCGACAAGCTGGCCCAGTACGGCGCCAGCGCCGGCGGCTCGCGCCGCGACTACGTCCTGCGCTCGCCGATCGCCGGCACCGTGATCGCCATGGATGGCGCTCAGGGCGGCTACTGGAACGATATCAACGCGCCCGTCATGACGGTGGCCGACCTGTCCACCGTGTGGCTGTCGGCCAACGTGGCCGAAAGGGACCTGGCGCAGGTGGCCGTCGGCCAGGCGGCCCGCATCACGCTCGACGCCTGGCCCGGCAAGGATTTCGAGGGCAAGGTCGCCTATGTGGGCGCCGTGCTCGATGGCGAGACGCGCACCGTCAAGGTACGCGTGGCCATCGACAACCGCAGCGGCATTTTCAAGCCGGGCATGTTCGCCCACGCCGGTTTCGCCGGCGCCACGCGGCGCGGCCTGATGGTGCCCTCGGCGGCGCTGCTGCAAAGCGGACTGGTGACGCGCGTGATGGTCGAACGCGGCCCGCTGCGTTTCGAGGCGCGCGTGGTGCAGGTAGGCGCCAGCCGGGGCGACCAGGTGGAAATCGTCTCCGGCCTGAAGGCGGGCGAACGCATCGTCGTCAAGGAAGGAGTGCTGCTCAATGGTTGATCGTTTCATCGCCACCTGCTGCCAGCGGCGCGGCATCGTCTGGCTGGTGCTGCTGTTCGTCGCCGCCTACGGCGTGTATTGCTGGAAGCAGCTGCCCATCGAAGCCTATCCCGACATCGCCGACGTCACCTCGCAGATTGTCACGCAGGTGCCGGGCCTGGGCGCCGAGGAAATCGAACAGCAGATCACGATACCGCTGGAGCGCGCCCTGCTGGGCACGCCCGGCATGCATGTGCTGCGCACGCGCAGCCTGTTCGCGCTGTCCCTGATCACGGTCGTGTTCGAGGATGGCAGCGATGGCTACTTCACGCGCGAGCGCTTGCAGGAGCGCCTGGCCAGCGTGAACCTGCCGTACGAGGCCAAGCCGGGGCTCGATCCCTATACTTCGCCCACGGGCGAAATCTACCGCTACACGCTGGAATCGAAAACGCGCTCCCTGCGCGAACTGTCGGAGCTGCAGTTCTGGACAGTCATCCCGCGCCTGCAAAAAGTACGCGGCGTGGCTGACGTCAGCAATTTCGGCGGCCTGACGACGCAATTCATGCTGGAACTCGATCCCGCAAAACTGGACAGCTACGGCCTCTCGCTGGTGCAGGTGAAGGACGCCATCAACGCCAACAACACCAGCGGCGGCGGCAGTGTCATCGACCGCGGCCAGCAATCGTACGTGGTGCGCGGCGTGGGCTTGCTGCATTCGCTGGACGACATGGGCAACGTTGTCATCAGCAGCAAGAATGGCGTGCCCGTGCTGGTGAAGGACCTGGGCAAGCTCGCCTACGGCAACGTGGAGCGGCGCGGCATCCTCGGCAAGGACAACAATCCCGACACCATCGAGGGCATCACCTTGCTGCTGAAGGATTTCAATCCCTCCGAGGCGCTGGCGGGCATCCATGCGGCCGTGGACGATCTGAATAACAATCTGCTGCCGAAAGACGTCAAGGTGGTCGCCTACCTGGATCGCAGCGCGCTGATCGACGCCACCTTGCACACGGTCAGTTATACCTTGGGCGAAGGCATGCTGCTGGTGGCCCTGGTGCTGCTGCTGTTCCTGGGCAGCCCGCGCGCGGCCGCCATCGTCGCGCTGACGATTCCGCTGGCGCTGCTGATCGCCTTCATCTTCATGCACCATTTTAAAATTCCCGCCAACCTGCTGTCGCTGGGCGCGATCGACTTCGGCATCCTCGTCGACGGCTCCGTGGTGGTGCTGGAAAACATGCTGCGCCGCCGCGAGCGCGAGCAGAAGCGCCCGCTCACCATCGATGACGCGATCGAGGCGACCCTGCAGGTAGCGCGCCCCATCATGTTCGGCATGGCCGTCATCATCGCCGCCTACCTGCCCCTGTTCGCCTTCCAGCGCATCGAATACAAGCTGTTCTCGCCGATGGCGTATGCGGTCGGTGCGGCACTCGTGGGCGCGCTGGTGGTGGCGCTGGTGCTGATTCCGGGCCTGGCCTGGCTGGCCTTGCGCAAGCCGCGCCGCACCTTCCATAACCGCGTGCTGGAACAGCTGGCGGCAGCATATGGCACCTTCCTCGAGCGCATGGTGGGCAAGAAGCGCTGGGTGGCGATGGTGTGCGCCGCCTCGCTGGCAGGGTTGGCCCTGCTGGGCGGGGGCATCGGGCGCGACTTCCTGCCCTATCTCGATGAAGGCTCGCTGTGGCTGCAAGTGCAGATGCCGCCCGGGATCACCCTGGACAAGGCGTCCGAGATGGCCAGTGAACTGCGCCGCGCCGCGCTGGAGTTCCCGGAAGTGTCGACCATCGTCACACAGACGGGGCGCAACGACGACGGCACCGATTACTGGACGCCGTCGCACATCGAGGCCAGCGTGGGCCTGCATCCCTATAAAAGCTGGACGTCGGGCATGAACAAACAGCAGCTGATCGCCAAAATGAGCGAGCGCTTCGCCCGCATGCCCGGCTACACGGTGGCCTTCATGCAACCGATGATCGACGGCGTGCAGGATAAATTGTCGGGCGCGCACAGCGACCTGACGGTGAAGATATTCGGCGACGACCTCGACGAAGTGCGCGCCATCGCCGGCAGGGTGGCGCAAGCACTGAAAACAGTCCCTGGCGCCTCCGACGTGGCGGTGGACGTGGAGCCGCCGCTGCCCAACCTGAAGGTGGAGCTGGACAGGGCCAAGGCGGCCCGCTACGGCATCAACGCGGCCGACGTGGCCGACCTGATTTCCACCGGCATCGGCGGCGCGCCCATCGGCCAGGTCTACGTGGGCGAGAAAAGCTACGACATCGCCGTGCGCTTCCCCGCCGAGGTACGTTCCAGTCCGGACGCCATCGCCAAACTGATGCTGACGACCGCCAACGGCGCCAAGGTGCCGCTGGCGCAGGTGGCAAACATCAGCACCACCTCGGGCGAAAGCGTGATCGTGCGCGAGATGGGACGGCGCCACATCATCGTGCGCCTGAACGCCCGCGGACGCGACCTGGCCGGCTTCCTGGCCGAAGCGCGCCCGCTGGTGGCCAGGACCGTCGCCGACGAGCACCAGCGCATCGGCGTCGAATGGGGCGGCCAGTTTGAAAACCTGCAGCGCGCGCAAAGCCGCCTGGCCATCATCTTGCCGATGACCCTGGGCGCCATGTTTTTGCTGCTGTTCGGCCAGTTCCGCAACCTGCGCCAGCCGGCCCTGGTCTTGCTGGCCGTGCCGCTGGCCATGCTCGGCGGCCTGGCCGCGCTGCACCTGCGCGGCATGACCTTGAATGTCTCGAGCGCCGTCGGCTTCATCGCCCTGTTCGGCGTGGCCGTGCTGAATGCCGTGCTGATGCTGGCGCAGATCAACCGCCTGCGCGGCGAAGAAGGCAAGAGCCTGCGCGATGCCGTGCTCGAAGGCGCGCGCGACCGCATGCGCCCCGTGCTGATGACAGCCACCGTGGCCGCGCTGGGCCTGACGCCCGCCATGCTGGCCACCGGTCTGGGCAGCGATGTGCAGCGCCCGCTGGCCACCGTGGTGGTGGGCGGCCTGGTGACGGCGACCGCACTGACCCTGCTGCTGTTGCCGGCCCTGTATTACCTGATCGAAGCGCATCTGGAACAACGCCGTAACCACACTGATGGAGCATCCCATGACACGCTTTAACTTGATCCTGGCGGGCTGGCTGATCTCGCCCGCCATCATCGCCGCGCCCCTGACCTTCGACACCTACCTGAGCGCCGTGGAAACGCACAGCCTGGAGCTGCAGGCGCAGCAGCAAGACATCACGTCGGCCAAGGCCGGCATCGGCATCGCCGGACTGCGCCCCGATCCGGAATTGACCCTGGGCGCCGCGCGCGAAACGCCGCGTTCGATCGAACGCCGTCCCATCACCTGGACGCCGGCCATCGGCATGGCCATCGAAACGGGCGGCAAGCGCGCCGCGCGCCTGAAAGCGGCGCGCAGCAATGTCACCGTCGCCGAGGAAACGGTGGCCGGCTTCAAGAGCGAACTGTACGCCACTGCGGCGGCGGCCTACACGGAAGCGTGCCGCACTCGCGAGGTGCTGGCGCGCAAGGAGCACACCATGGCGGCCCTGTCGAAAGTGGTCGAGGCGAACGTGGTGCGCCGCAAGGCAGGCGACGTGGGCGGCATCGAGCTGCTGCAGTCGCGCGTGGAACGCGACCAGTTCCAGGCCGAACTGGCGCAGGCACGCAGCGAGGCGCAGGGCGCCATGCTGGAACTGTCGCCGCCGCTGGGGCGCCAGCTCGATGCGCTGTTTCCCGACGCGCAGCTGGCCTGCGACTTCACCGCCTTTGCGGGCGGCGAAAGCGGCACCCTCGTGCCGCAGGCGCTGCGCGAACGCAGCGATGTACGCATCGCCCGCGCCACGCTGGACAATCTGCGCGATGGCGCGGCGCTGGTGCGCGCCAACCGCTCCGTCGATCCCACCGTGACGCTGGGCCTGGCCGCCGTGCGCGGCTACCAGGACGGCATCGATGCCCATGGCGCACCAGTGGAAGGGTCGCCCCGTTCGCGCGCGCTGTCCATCTCGCTGGCCATCCCCATCCCGCTGTCGCGGCGCGACAAGGGCGACGTGGTGCAGGCCGAGGCCGGCGTCACGCAAGCGATGCTGGCCTTGCGCCAGGCCGAGTTGAAAGCCGAAACGGACGTGCGCGCGGCGCAGCTGCAGCTGCGCACGGCGCAGGAGCGGCTGGCGCGCTACCGCGACGGCGTGCTGCTCGATGCGCAAAAGGTCGTTGACGGCATCGGCCTGTCCTACTTCAGTGGTAATGCCTCGCTGCTGGAATGGCTGGCCGCGCAGCACTCGGCCGACGACGCCTGGCAGGGCTATCTGCAGGCGCGCGCCGACGTGGCCATCGCCAGCACGCAGCTGCAACTGGCCATCGGCCAGCGGCCGCGCTTATAGCGGGAGGGGGAAGGTAGAACGAAGAGATGCCGGCGCGGCGGTGCCGCACCGGTCGTCAGGAACGGGCAATTACTGCGGCTGGACAGGAGCGTCGCCTTCGGCGGCCGGATCAGCGTCAACGTCGGCGTCGTCCGCTTCCGGCTCATCGCCCTCGCTGCCATCGGCAGCCTTGGGATTGTTTTTCGCTTCCAGCTTGCGCCTGGCTTTTTCCTCGGCTTTCTTCTTCTTTTCCAGCTCTTTTTGCCGTTTTTCGTATTGGAAATTTGTCTTGGCCATTTACTACCTCTTTAGTTTTTAGATGTTACAGATAAGCACATAAGGCACATTATGACGTAATTGGACCAAACACCAAATGTTTAGCCTCGCGGATGATGCTGCGCATGCAGCAGTTTCAGCCGTTCGCGGGCCACATGCGTGTAAATCTGCGTGGTGGAAATATCGGAGTGCCCCAGTAATAATTGCACAACACGCAAGTCCGCGCCGTGGTTCAGCAAATGCGTGGCGAACGCGTGGCGCAGGGTGTGCGGCGAAAGCGGCGCCGTGAGGCCGGCGTTCAGCGCATGTTTCTTGATGATGACCCAGAACATTTGCCGCGTCATGGCGCCCCCGCGCCGCGTGACGAACAGCGCATCGTCCATCTGGCCATCGAGGATGACGCCGCGCGCCTCCTTCAGGTAGCGCTCGATCCACAGCCGCGCCTGCTCACCGAAGGGCACCAGCCGCGTCTTGCTGCCCTTGCCCGTGATGCGCAGCACGCCATCGTTCAGGCTCAGTTCCACCGATTTCAAGTCCACCAGTTCCGACACGCGCAAGCCGCTCGCATACATGAGTTCCAGCATGGTGCGCTCGCGCAGGCCCAGCGGCGTGCTCACGTCGGGCGCCGCCAGCAGCGCTTCCACCTGCGCTTCGCTCAGGGTATGCACGAAGCGCGCTGGCTGCCTGGCCGAGACCATCTTCAGGCAGGGATCAGCCGCAATATGCTTGTGCCGCAAGGCCAGCTGGTAAAAGCGCTTGAGCACGGACAGGCGCCGGTTCGACGACGTCGCCTTGCTCTCGTCGTGGCGGGCGGCGAAATACGCTTCGATGTCGGCCGTGGACACCTCGTACAGGCCCTCGCGTCCGGGCCGCGCCACTTCCAGCCAGCGCGCGAACAGACGCATGTCGCGCCGGTAGGCGTCCAGCGAGTTTTTCGACAGGCCGTCTTCCAGCCACAGGCTGTCGCAGAATTCATCGATCAGGGTGGCGTTATCGGGCGCCAGCAGGCTGTTCATCATGCGTAACCTTCGACGCCTTCATGCGCCAGCAGCCAGCGCTTCACGCCCAGGTGAAAGCCGCTGGCATCGTCATGCTGGGCAAAGCCGCCCAGGCCGCCAGCGGCCGTGACGCGGTGGCAGGGTATGATCACGGGATACCAGTTGGCGCCGCAGGCCTGGCCCACGGCGCGCGGCGCCGAGCCGATGAACCGCGCCACGTCGCCATACGTGCGCACCCGGCCGCGCGGGATGCCGGCAATCGCCGCCCATACGCGTTGCTGGTAGGCGCTGCCCAGTTCGGCCAGCGGCAAGTCAAAGACATAATCTGGGTCGACGAAATAGCGCGCCAGCTGCACGCACGCGCGCTCGGAGACGGCATCCTGCGCCGCCTTTTCGGCGAAGTGCGGCGGCAGGTAGACCAGTTCACGCAACTGGCCGTCCTGCGCGCGCACGCCCATGGCGCCGAAGGGCGCAGCCACGATGGCACTGAACAGTTCACTGTCCTGTTGTTTTTTCATCTGCTGATCATTATTCAAGTGTGGCAAATATACAACTTGCAGGCACACGATGGTGCACTCTGGCGATTATGCACCGTCTTCGGACAGGTGGGCGGACGTTTCCCGCGCACGAAAAAAAAGCGCACCAGTCGGTGCGCTTCAAATATTGCTTCACGTTCCCGGTCGTTTGGGTCCGCCGGTGCCGGCTTGTGGCGGCAGACAGCGATGACTCAACAACTTCTGTGAAACGTGTGTCTCCTCAATATATCCCCGGTATCAATACCGTTTTTATAGACTACTCCCCCACCAACCTTGTTGCCAATTCTGTATTTCAGCCTTGCTACCAGGGCGTATAAGCATATACGTGTTTCCCCTTAAGGCTGCCCATCATAGCGCATTTATTCGGCCGGATCGACTTTTTTTGCACCATGACGGGGACAACTGTTTTAGTTGTAAATTAAATTTGGCAGCCACAGCGAGATTTGTGGTACGTAGGTAATCAGCATCAGGAAGGCCAGCATCGTCAGCAGCCATGGCATCACGGCCACGGTCAATTCGGAAATGCCCATCTTGGTGATGCCGGACGCCACGTACAGATTCAGGCCCACGGGCGGATGGCACATGCCCACCTCCATATTGACCACGATCAAGATGCCGAAGTGCACAGGATCGATGCCCAGCTTCATGGCGACGGGGAACAAAATCGGCGCCATGATCAGCACGATCGATGACGGCTCCATGACGTTACCCGCCAACAACAACAGCACGTTGACCACCAGCAGGAAGCTGATCACGCCCAGGCCCTTGCCCGTGATCCACTCGGCCATCGCTTGCGGGATGTTTTCGCTGGTCATCAGGAACGAGAACAGCACGGCGTTGGTGATGATGTACAACAGCATCGCCGACATGGCGGCCGAGTCGAGCAAGACCTTGCCCACTTGCTTGATCTTCAGGTCCTTGTAGACGAAGACGGCGATGATGAAGGCGTACACGGCAGCCATGGCGGCCGCTTCCGTGGGCGTAAACGCGCCCGAATAGATGCCGCCCATGACGATGACGATCAGCAGCAGGCCCCAGGCGCTTTTCTTGAAGGTGACGAAGCGTTCGCCCCAGCTGGCCTTCTTCATGCGCGGATAGTTGTGCTTGCGCGCCAAAAACCACGTGGTCAGGCCCAGCAGCATGGCCAGCATCATGCCGGGAATCACACCCGCCATGAACAGCTTGCCCACCGAGGTGTTGGTGCTGACCGAATACATCACCATCACGATCGACGGCGGTATCAAAATGCCCAGCGCGCCCGAGGTGGTGATGACGCCGGCGCCGAAGCCGCGTGGATAGCCCTGCTTGACCATGGCCGGCAGGATGATGGAGCCGATCGCCACCACGGTGGCGGGGCTGGAGCCGGAAACGGCGGCAAACAGCGCGCACGCCATCACGCCGGCCAGCGCCAGGCCGCCATGCCAGTGGCCCACCATGGAGCTGGCGAAGTTGATCATGCGCCGCGCCACCCCGCCATGCGTGAGGAAGTTACCCGCCAAAATGAAGAACGGAATGGCCATGATCTCGAACTTCTCGATGCCCGTAAAAATCTTCAGGGCTACCGATTCGATAGGTACGCTGGTCATGGTAAACAGGAACGTGAGCACCGTCAGGCCCAGCGAAATGGAAATCGGCATGCCGGTCAGCATCAGCGCCAGCAGCAACACAAAAATAATCAGCGCGTTCATGCCTTGGCTCCTTTTTCTTCCGCCGTCAATTCATCTTCCAGCCCCTCGACATGCGAGTGGTCGTGTTTGGGCAAGGCGCCCGTCTTGATGAAATGCACCATCACCTGCAGGAAGCGGAAGCACATCAGGTAAGAACCAAGCGGCACGGCCAGGTAGACCAGCCACATCGGCACTTCCATGTCGGCCGAAGTCTGGTCCGTGTGGCCGATCGACCACACGAAGCTGGCGCCCAGGGTACCGACGATGCCCGTAAACAGAGCGCCGGCACCGAGGCCGAAGACGACGAAACGGTCGCGCCAGCGCGGGTTCATGCGGTTGATCAAGACGTCGACGCCCACGTGGATGCCCGTGCGCACGCCATACGCGGCGCCGAACTTGGCCATCCAGACGAACATGTAGATGCACAGTTCCTGGGCCCAGCTGGTATTGATTTGAATCAGGAAGTCCTGCACGACCGGTATCGGCAAGCCTGCCAGGTAGCGGTGCACGACCGCGACGAAGATGATGAAGGTGGCTGCGCCCATCAGGGACGCGATCAGCCACTCTTCCAGGTGATCCAGAAATTTCATGGTGGACTTTCAAAGAATGCGGGTACGCTGGCACCCGCGCAGGACGCGCAGGTGCCGTTGCTACAGAAAGACAGGATGTCCCTGACAGCCGCGCCGGGTGGCGTGGCCAGCGCGATTACTTCGCGCTTTCCTTGTTGATGGCCGAGATCAGATCCTTGCCGATGCGCCCTTCCATGGCCTTTTGCACGGGCGCCAGCGCACGGCGCCACTCGGCTTGTTCCTGCACCGTCAAGGTATAGATCTGCGTCTTGCCCGCTTTCTTGATGGCCTCGAGGGCCTGGTCGTTGTCACGCTGGGCGATGGCTTTTTCAAACGTGGTCGCTTCGCGCATGGCTTTTTCCAGCTGGCCGCGGATATCGGGCGGCAAGCCATCCCAGAATTTCTTGTTGACGATGACGGCATAGCCCAGGTAACCGTGGTTCGACACGGTCACGTGCTTTTGCACTTCATGCATCTTTTGCGTGTACATATTCGATGGCGGATTTTCGGTGCCGTCGACCACGCCCGTCTGCAGCGCCTGATACACTTCCGAGAAGGCCAGCACCTGCGGATTGGCGCCCAGCGCGCGCATTTGCGCGTCGAGCACCTTGGACGACTGGATGCGCATCTTCAAGCCCTTGAAGTCGGCCGGGTTGTGCAGCGGCTTGTTGGCCGACATCACCTTGAAGCCATTGTCCCAGTAGGCCAGACCCGTGATACCCTTGGGTTCCAGTTTCTTCAGCAGGCTCTTGCCGATTTCGCCTTCGGTGACGTTGTACAGCGCCGTCTTGGTGGGGAAGATGTAGGGCAAGTCGAAGGCTTCGAATTCTTTCACGCCCAGCGGGCCGAACTTGGCCAGCGACGGCGCCAGCATCTGGACGGCGCCCAGCTGCAGCGCTTCGAGTTCTTCCTTGTCCTTGTATAGCTGGCTGTTCGGGTACAGTTCGACCTTGACCTTGCCATTCGTGGCTTTTTCAGCCAGCTGCTTGAAGCGCTCGGCGGCCTGGCCTTTCGGCGTGTCGGTCGCCACGACGTGGCTGAACTTGATGACGATGGGGGCTTGCGCGTAAGCGTGGGCGCCGGCGGTGGCGCCGATGGCCGCGCACAGCGCGACGAACATGGTTTTCATCTGCATTCTTGTCTCCTGGATGGTTTTTGAAAAAACTTTATTATTTGTCTACTTCAATATTGTGCCAAAGAAACTGCCCCGGCTATTGTGGTTAACCACAATAGCCAGCTCCCGATAAGCCGCTACCCTGCCAGCCATGCCGACTCCCCCCACCCTTGCACGCCGCTTCAAGCTATCGAGCCCAATGCGCTGGCTGCTGCCCGTCATCCTGCTGCTGCTGTTCCTGTCCATCCTGTTCTGGCTGCCCTGGCAGGCGCGCCAGATGGAAAGCAACGAACGCCAGGAGCAGCTGATCGCCGACACCCTGTGGGTAGAGCAAACCATCCGCTTCCAGCTGGCGCGCAACGAGGAAAGCCTGTTCAACCTGGGCGTGGACATCGCCAACGCCTCGCTGGGCGCGGAAAAAGTGCACGAACGGCTGCAGCAGATGTTGCGCAATGGCCGCGAACTGCAGCGCGTGCTGTGGCTCGACACCAGCGGCAAGGTGCTGGCCAGCAGCGACAACAGCCTGCCGCATGCGCTGTCGTTTTCACCGGCCTCGCTGACGGCGGCCGACAATGCGCGCCGTCTGCACCGGGGCCAATACGCCCAGCCTTCGCAGCAAAGCGGTTTTCCCGACGCGCCGCCGGGCGCCATGCTGATGGATTACCACCAGCCCCTGTTCGACGGCCAGCGCTACGTGGGCAGCCTGGTGGCCACTTACCAGATCAGCAGCCTGCTCGATGAAATGGTACCGTGGTGGTTCGCCCAGGATAACCAGATTTCGCTGATCGACCGCGACGACAAGGTGCTGGCGCGGCGCGCCGCCGCCGGTCCCGGCCACGGCGTGTACACGCACAAGCGCGCGCTCGACGTGCCCGGCGCCACCATCATCCTGTTTACCGACAGCGTGAAAAGCCAGCCCAAGCTGCTGCCCAATTTGCTGGTCGGCTCCGTCATCGCCCTGTCGCTGGGTTTGCTGTGGAGCTTGCTGGCCCTGTGGCGGCATATTTCGCGCCGCCTGGTGGCCGAAGGGGCGTTGCGCCAGCAGATGCTGTTTCGCACGGCGATGGAAAACTCGCTGGTGACGGGCATGCGCGCGCGCGACCTGGAAGGCCGCGTCACGTATGTGAATCCAGCCTTCTGCCAGATCGTCGGCTATCCGGCCGAGGAAATCCTGGGCCGTTTGCCACCCATGCCCTACTGGGTGCCGGAAGCACTGGAGGAGTACCAGCAGCGCTTCGTCAAGGCGCTGGCCGGCAATCCCACGCCGCAGTTCGAAACCTATTTCCAACGCCCCGACGGCACGCGCGTGGCCGTGCTGATCTTCGAAGCGCCGCTGGTGGACAAGAACGGCAAGCAGACAGGCTGGATGGGCTCCGTGCTCGACATCTCGGACCGCAAACGGGTCGAGGAACTGAATCGCCAGCAGCAGGAAAAACTGCAAACCAGTTCGCGCCTGGCCACCATGGGCGAGCTGGCCTCGATGCTGGCGCATGAACTGAACCAGCCGCTGGCGGCCATCTCCAGCTACACGACAGGGGCCTTGAATTTGATCCGCCGCGCCATCGAGCATGGCGCGCCCGTCGATCCGAACACCCTGAGGCCGGCGCTGGAGCAGGCCGGTGCACAAGCGCAGCGGGCCGGCCAGATCATCCGCAGCGTGCATGATTTCGTGCGCAAGAGCGAACCGCAGCGCCAGGATATCGCCATCCGCACCGTGATCGACGGCATCCGCGCGCTGATCGACCTGCAGGCACGCAAATACTATGTCACCATCCAGGAAGAGCTGCCGCCGGACCTGCCGCTGCTGCGCGCCGACCCCGTGATGATCGAACAAGTCCTGCTGAACCTGACTCGCAACGCCATCGAGGCGATGCAGGACGCGGCGCCCGGACGGCGTATCATGCGCCTGCGGGCCAGCCACGACGCGCAGCAGGGCATGGTGACGGTGGACGTGATCGACCATGGCCACGGCATTGCGCAAGACGTGGCCGAGCGGCTGTTTTCGCCGTTTTTCTCGACCAAGTCCGAAGGCATGGGCATGGGCCTGAACATCTGCCGCACCGCGATTGAATTTCACGGCGGCGCGCTGACCTTCGGCGCCAACCCCGCTGGCGGTACGATCTTTACATTCAGCGTGCCGGCCGCGCCGCGCACTAAGCACCAAGCACCAAGCACTAACCAATAACCAATAACGACGAGCCGGAGACACCATGCTACATATCATCGACGACGAAGAGGTCGTACGCGACTCGCTGTCCTGGCTGGCCGCCTCGCGCAGCATCGACGCGCGCATCTACGCCAGCGCGCAGCAATTCCTCGATAGCCTCGACGGCAACTTCGACGCCGCCGGCGACTGCGTGCTGCTCGACGTGCGCATGCCCGACATGAACGGCATCGCCCTGTTCGACCAGCTGGTCAAGCGCGACCTGACGGCGCGCCTGCCGGTGATTTTCCTCACCGGCCACGGCGACGTGCCGATGGCCGTCGACAGCCTGAAACGGGGCGCCTTCGATTTCTTTGAAAAGCCGTTCAACGACAACGACCTGATGGACCGCGTGCAACAGGGCCTGGCCAATTCGCGCCAGGCGGGCGAACTGGCTGCCGTGCACGCGCGCCTGGCGACCCTGTCGACGCGCGAACGCGAAGTGCTGGACCTGATTTTGGCGGGCAAGATGAACAAGGTGGTGGCCGACAAGCTGGGCATCAGCATGCGCACCGTGGAAGTCCACCGCGCGCATATCTTCGACAAAATGCAGGTCAAGACGGCGGTGGAGCTGGCGGGGTTGTTGAAGTGATGCTGCGGGTGATGTCGGATTACGCTGCGCTAATCCGACCTACGATCTCATTCGCAGCGTAGGTCGGGTTAGCGCGCAGCGCGTAACCCGACACCATCACTCATCATGATGCTCGTGATGCTCCGCCGCCCCATGCTTCCAGTAACTGGCCACATGCAGGTGCTGCTTCGGCACACCGGCGTCAATAAAGTGCCCGCGCAAGCCCTGCACCTGCGCATGCTCGCACGCCACCCACACGTAACCGTCGCCATCCTGCGGCAAGGCGACCTGCGCCAACGCTTCCAATAGCAGCGGCCCCTTGCGGCCATTGCGCGCCACCCAGCGCACGTCCAGCTGCGCCGCGCACTCGAGCGCGATCTGTTCGCCGTCTTCGACGATTTCGATCACGGCCATCGCCCGCGCCGTGGCCGGCAGCTGCTCCAGGCGGCGGGCAATCGCCGGCAAGGCCGTCTGGTCACCCACCAGCACATACCAGTCGAAATCAAGCGGCACCAGCATCGAGCCGCGCGGTCCGCCCACGCCCAGGGTCTGGCCAGGCGCGGCTTGCGCCGCCCACAGCGATGCGGGGCCATCACCATGCAGTACAAAGTCGATTTCCAGCTCGCGCCGTTCGGCGTCATAACGGCGCGGCGTGTAGTTGCGGGCGATGGGGCGCGCGCCTGGCGCGTACTGGATCGGGTTGGCGCCATTGCCCAGCACGGGAAACACGGGGCTAGCCTGCCCCGGGGCGGGGAAGAACAGTTTCACGTGATCGTCGTGCGCCGGCGAGACAAAGCCGTCCAGGTCGTCGCCGGCCAGGGTGATGCGGCGCATGTGCGGCGTCAGTTGCTCGGTGCGCACGACGGTGAGCACGCGCAGTTTCAAGTCATGCCGCACGCGCTCGATAGCGTGCGGACGTGGTGCGGCAGGTGAGGCAGTAGTCATTGCTTGTCCTTGTAAAGTGGGCTCAGTGGCCATCGACGATGGCGTTCGCCGCCTGTTCCAGCACGGCGGAGACGCGCTCGGCTTCGGCCTCGCTCCAGCTGCTCTTGTTCAGCAACAGCGCATGCTTGAGCGTGTGCATGGCCTGGTGCACGCGCTCGGGCAAGGCCTTGCGCGCCTGGACGCGGGCGAACATGTCGAGGCGGGCCAGGATGCCGTCCACCTGGGCGCGGTTCTCGTCGAGATAGGCGCGCCCCAGCTCCGTGATCGTATAGAGCTTCTTGCCGCTGGCGCTTTCGGAGGACGTCACATGGTCCTGCTCTTCCAGCAGGGTCAGGGTCGGATACACGGCGCCCGGGCTGGGGGCGTAGGCGCCGCCGCAACGCTCTTCGATGGCCTTGATGATTTCATAGCCGTGGCGGGGGCTGATTTCGATCAGCGCCAGCACGATCAACGGCAGGTCGCCGCGGCCGAAGACGCGCTCGGCCCGCTCACCGCGCCCTCGTCCACCTGGGCCACCGGGGCCGCCATGGCCCATGCCGTCGCCGCGCTCGTCGAAGCCGCGCGGACCACGGCCATGCATGAAGTATTCGTGGCGATGTTCGTCGCGATGCTCGCCATGATGGTGGTGGTGATGTTGGCCGCAATGGCCGTGTTCTGCGTGATGTGAGTTTCTCATGTTTTCTCTTTAAAGATATATCGTTAGTAGGTATCGCCATTTTATAACGATATATCGATAAGTCAAGGAGAAATTTGTTATGCTCTTCTTTTCCCACTCCATACGCCCATGCCATGCCTGACAAAACCGCCTTTGAGAAGATGTATGTAAAAAATGCCAAGGCCCTGGCCGTACTCAATGACGGCAGCGAGCATGGGCAATTGCTGGCGCAGTTGCCTGCGGAGCGGCTGGTACGGGACGGTGAAAATGCCGACTGGCTATTGCTGTTCGCGCGCAGCCGCGCGGAACTGGAGCAGTATCTGCCGCTGGCGCAGGCGCGCCTGGCGCCCGGCGGCGCGGTCTGGGTGGCGTACCGCAAGGGTGGCGCGAAGGCGGGCAGCGACATCCACCGCGACGATATCCGCGGTTTTGCGCAAACAATAGGGCTCGACAGCGTGGCGATGGTCGCCATCGACGCCGACTGGTCGGCGCTGCGCCTGAAACAAGGCTAAACGAAGGTCAGGCGACGCCGTGCAGCGCCAGCGCCCATTCGACGTGCTCACGCACGATGGCAGACGGGTGCTCGCGGCGCGACAGCAGGGCCGCGACGATGTCGGCCTGACCCTTGGCCTTGGCGGCCGCGTTGCCCATGCCGACGGCCAGGTTGCGCAGCCAGCGTTCGTGGCCGATGCGGCGGATCGCGCTGCCTTCCATGCGGCGGTTGAATTCCTCTTCCGTCCAGGCGAACAGCTGCACCATGCCGGCGCTGCCCAGGCTGTGGCGCTCGTCGAAGTCGGGTACCACGGCGCGCTGGGCGAACTTGTTCCACGGGCAGACGGTCTGGCAATCGTCGCAGCCGTACACCTTGTTGCCGATCAAGGGGCGCATCTCGACGGGAATGGAACCCTTCAATTCGATGGTCAGGTAGGAAATGCAGCGGCGCGCGTCGAGCTGGTACGGCCCCAGGATGGCTTGCGTCGGGCACACCGTGATGCACGCCGAGCACTGGCCGCAGCGCGGAGTCTCCGGCGGATCGACGGGCAGCGGCACGTCGATGAGGATCTCGCCGAGAAAAAAGAAGGAGCCGCCCTGGCGGTTGATCAGCAAGGTGTGCTTGCCGCGCCAGCCCAGCCCTCCCTTTTGCGCCAGCTCGACTTCCATCACGGGCGCCGAATCGCTGAAGACGCGGTAGCCGAAGTCGCCGATCTCGCCGCGGATAAGTTCGGCCAGCTGCTGCAGGCGCGAACGCATGACCTTGTGGTAGTCGCGGCCCCGCGCATACACGGAGATCACGGCCGCCGACGGATCGGCGTCGCGCGCCGCCTCGTGCGTGCGCCAGTCTGGACCCAGCGCCGGCGGCAGATAATTCATGCGCGCGCTGATGGCGCGCACCGTGCCCGGCACCAGTTCGGCCGGGCGCGCGCGCTTCATGCCGTGGCTGGCCATGTAATCCATTTCGCCGTGATACCCTGCATCGAGCCAGGCTTGCAAGGGCGCTTCCATGTGCGACAAGTCCACGTCGGCGATGCGCACCTCGGCAAAACCGAGCTCGCGCCCCCATTCTTTAATGGTGCGTGCCAGGACGGCGAGATCGGTGACGGTGGCGGACATAGGGGACTTTACGGAAAACGGCAGGCGCGCGGGCGGTTACAATGACAGCAGCCTCCATTTTATGCGATACCGAAGATCATGACCGAACACTTCAAAGCCCACCTCCACGATGAAGCCGGCACCGCCGCGCTGGGCGCCGCGCTGGCGCGCGCGCTGGCGCCCGGCCTGGCGATCTACCTGCACGGCGACCTGGGTGCCGGCAAGACGGCCCTCACGCGCGCCCTGCTGCACGCGGCCGGCCATGCGGGCCACGTGAAAAGCCCCACTTACACCTTGTCCGAACCGTACACGGTGCAGCTCGATGGCCAGAGCGTCAACGTCATCCACTTCGACCTGTACCGCATGGGCAGTGCCGAGGAATTTCTCGATGCCGGTTTTCGCGAAGACTTCGACGGCCGCAATATCTGCATCGTCGAATGGCCCGAGAAAGCCGAACCGGTGCTGCCACCGGCCGACCTGAATATTTATTTGAACGTTGCGGGTACAGGACGTGATGTAGAATTGCAAGCGTCTTCTGAATTGGGTCTGTCATGCCTTCACCGTCTCAAATTCGCCCCGAACCTTTGATCTCCTCGCCCATCACCCGGCGCACGGTACTCAAGGCCGGCGGCACCCTGCTGTTGTCCGTGTTCGCGCCCATGTCGGCGATGGCAGCGCAAATTCTCGCCGTGCGCGTCTGGCCGGCCGAGGACTACACGCGCGTCACCCTGGAAAACGACAGCATCCTGAAGGCGACCCACTTCATCGTCAAGGACCCGGAACGGCTGGTGGTCGACATCGAAGGACTGGAGCTCAATCCCACCTTGAAAGGCCTGGTGGCGAAGATCCAGTCGAACGACCCGTACATCAAGCAGGTGCGCGTGGGCCAGAACCGGCCCAACGTGGTGCGCCTGGTCTTCGACCTGAAGGAAGAAGTCACGCCGCAGCTGTTTACCCTGCCGCCGGCCGGCTCCTACAACCACCGTTTGATCTTCGATCTGTATCCCGTGCACGAGCCGGACCTGATCGCGCAGATGATCGAAAAGGGCGACTGGTCGAGCGACCCGGCCAAGCCCTTGATGTCCGACACGCATACGCCGCCACCCGCGCTGCCCCTGCCCGACAGCGGCAAGCCGCCCGTGGCCGTCGCGCCGCCGGTGGCGTCCATCGTGCCGCCCGTGCCCGATATCCGCCCGGAACAGCGCCCCGAAGCGCGCCCGCTGCCGGGCCAGAAAGTGGTGCGCATGATTACCATCGCGCTCGACCCCGGCCACGGCGGCGAAGACCCGGGCGCCATGGGCAGCCGCGGCAGCCGCGAAAAAGACGTGGTGCTGGCCATCGCCAAGCGCCTGAAAACCAAGCTGGAACTGCAACCGAACATGCGCGTCATGCTCACGCGCGACGCCGATTTCTTCGTCCCGCTGGGCATGCGCGTGGAAAAGGCGCGCAAGGTGCAGGCCGACCTGTTCGTCTCGATCCATGCCGATGCATTCATCCAGCCGACGGCGCGCGGCTCGTCCGTCTTCGTGCTGTCCGAAAAGGGTGCCACCTCGACGGCTGCGCGCTGGCTGGCCAACAAGGAAAACCAGGCCGACCTGATCGGCGGCGTGAACGTAAAGAACCACGACAAGCAGCTGGCCAGCGTGCTGCTCGACCTGTCGACGACGGCGCAGATCAATGACAGCATGAAGCTGGGCAAGGCCGTGCTGCGCGAAATCGGCGGCATCAACCGCCTGCACAAGGGCTCCGTCGAGCAGGCCGGCTTCGCCGTGCTGAAAGCGCCGGATATCCCCTCCATCCTGATCGAGACGGCCTTCATTTCGAATCCGGAAGAAGAAGCCAAGCTGACCGACAACGGCTACCAGGACCAGATGGCCGACGCCATCGTCACGGGCATCAAGAATTACTTTGCCAAGAATCCGCCGCTGGCGAAAAGCCGATTGACCTGACATGGACACCCGCATGAACAAGAGTACTTTCGGCGAGTTGCCTGCCGTGACCATCCGCGCCGCCGATGGCGCGCAGGCTACCGTCACCCTGTATGGCGGCCACCTGGTCGCGTGGCAGACCAGCGATGGCCAGGAGCGCCTGTTCTGCAGCCGCGATTCCGCCCTCGACGGCAGCCGCGCCATCCGTGGCGGCGTACCCGTGATCTTCCCCCAATTCGGCGCGCGCGGCACGGGCATGCGCCACGGCTTTGCGCGCGTGGCGACCTGGCAGCTGGAATCGACCGGCGACGCCGATGGCGCCGCATGGGCGCAATTCATCCTGCAGCACACGGACCTGCCGGATGCAATCGCCACCACCTGGCCCTGGGCCTTCACCCTGCGCCTGCGCGTGGCGGTGCAAGGCCTATCGCTGGAACTGCAGCTGTCCGTGCACAACACGGGCGAGCAGGCATTTCCGTTCTCGGCCGCCCTGCACAGCTATTTTGCGATCGATCAATTGGGCGAGGCGCGCATAGGCGGCCTGCAGCGCGTGCGCTATTCGGACGAGACGCCGCAGGATGCCTTGCAGGCGGAAGAGCTGTTGCAATTCGCGGACAAGCTCGATCGCATCTACTACCAGCTGCCGGGCGCCTTGACCCTGCAGTCTGGCAGCCACACCCTGCGCCTGGAGCAGCAGGGCTTTACGGATGCCGTCGTATGGAACCCGGGCGCGCAAGACGCGGCCGCCCTGCCCGACCTGGCCGACGACGAATACCAGCGCTTCATCTGCATCGAGCCGGCCCTGATCCAGCCCGATACGCTCGCGGCTGGGGCGCAATGGACCGGCCGCCAGCACCTCGAATTTATTTAATTCGACTCTTTGATGATGCGTCCGTTGGCTGGTTGAATCGGCCGCGCATTCAAGGGATACAAGCGGCTGAACAGCGCCATCTGCGCTGGCGACGCCTGCACCGGCTGCTTCATCACCAGCCACAGTACGCCCTCGCTGCACGGCGGCGAAGTCATCGATCCCATGTAGGTGTAGTAATCGCGCCGCGCCGGCAGCATCTCGGCCGGATCGAGCAGGATGGTCGGCTGCATGGTCTCGAATTTTTCCAGCGGCAGGTTATTCCACACCGTCTGGATGGTCGCTTGCGGCGCACCGCGTTCCAGCAGCAGGGCCAGCACGGCCAGCCGGCCTTCCGCATCGCGGTGTACCAGGTGCACCACCATTTCAAACGCCTTGCCATTGATGCGCTCTTCGGACGGGCGGTGGAAATGGAATTGCTGCAGCTCGAACATGCGGTTCTGCACCGTGATGTAATTGCCGCCACTCACGCCCACCTGTACCGTGTGGCCATTGTCGACCACATTGAACGATGACGGGTGGTAGTCAAAGCTGATCTGCTCGAGTTCCACTTTCATGCCATCACGGATATCGATCGGCGACTGGCGGCTGCCATTGCCGCACTTGGCCCAGTCGACATTAATCTTGCTCCAGCTGGCCGGGCCGCTGTCGCCCTCGTACGACCAGTGCGTGCCGCGCGCCACGGGAGGTGGCGGCGGTGGCGCCGCTTTCACCACTGCGGCGCGCTTGGCGCGGGCGGCGGCGCGGGCCGCCTGGGTGGCGCGCATTTCCGCCAGGCGCGCCGCGATACGTTCGGACAGGTCGACTTCAGCCGCTTCTTCCTTCTCGCGCGCCGTGGGCGCGACGACGACAGGCGCCTTGACCTCCTTCTTGCCCTCCTTGCCCTTCACCGATTCGGTCAGGGTTTTCATGGCGGCCGCGCGCGCCGACGCCGACATGGGCGCGGATGTGCTGGCGCTCGCCGCAGCGGGGGCATCTTTGGCGCTTGCCATGACCGCCATCGCGGCAAGGCTGCAAGCTAACAGGGCGCTCAAATGTCGCATGGAAATCCAGAAAGTGAGAACACCCTCTGGTTTACGGCTGGAAAGCAACAAAACTTGAATCAGCGGGGGAGTAAAACAGAAATGCGCAGAAATGCGGAGAAGAAAGCTAATCCAAGGCCAGCTGCGGACGGCGCCGCAGCGTGCTTGCCCTGGATCAACGCAGCATCAAGCCGACTTGCCGACCATGCGCTTGTAGAGTTTCCACATGCCGCCCAGTACCACCGGCACCACGGCGGCGCCGACACCGATCAGCACGATCAAGGTCAGGTGGTCGCGGATCCACGGGATATTGCCGAAGAAATAGCCTGCCGTCACCAGACCGACCACCCACAACAGGGCACCCGTCACGTTGTACATCTGGAAGCGCGCATGCGTCATGTCGGAAATGCCGGCCACGAACGGCGCGAAGGTGCGCACCACCGGCACGAAACGGGCCAGGATGATGGTCTTGCCACCGTGCTTTTCAAAGAATTCATGCGTGCGGCGCATGGCATCCTTGTTAATCCAGCGGTAATCGTGGGTGAACACCCTTTGCCCGATGGCCTCGCCTATCCAGTAATTGAGCGTGTTGCCCGTGACCGCAGCCGTCACCAGCAAGGCAATCAGCAAGCCCAGGTGCATCTGTCCCGTCGCGCAAAACGCGCCGGCGATAAAGAGTAAAGTATCCCCAGGGAAGAAGAACAGCACCACGAGGCCTGTCTCGCAAAAAATAATGGCAAACAGCACTGCATACACGAGGGTACCGTACTGCTCGATCAAGAGACCCAGCGTCTTGTCGACATGCACGATCATGTCGAGGAATTGCACAAAATCCATATATTTTTCCCTAAAGGTAGCGGCGGAATCATACACCACCCGGCCAGCGCAACGGCAGTCCCCTGCCCGATATTTGAGGATTAATTATGTGCAGCCCTTGCGCGCGAGGCATTTTAAGTAAAGGTTAAGGAAACGCCGCCTCGGCAGGCCACTATCAGTATTGCTATCTGCAATGTTTTTCCAACGAAATATTGCCATTCCGGTATACACTTTCTGACCGGCGCAATCCGCGCCGACCAGGAGAGAATATGTATCTGCATTCACTGAGCGGCCTGAGCATGGCCACCGTGCTGGGCCTTGCCCAGTTGTCCGCCCACGCGGCGCCGGTCCAGATCAAGGCGCCCGCCGAACTGCCCGCCAAGGCGACCTTGGCCGACGTGATCAAGGCCTCGCAGCCGTCCGACTGGCGTGTGCTGGACCCGGACAACACGCTGTACATGGACATTCCCGCCGGCCGCGTGGTGATCGAACTGGCGCCCGACTTCGCGCCCAAGCACGTGGCCAATATCAAGGCCCTGGTCGCCGAACAGTATTACGACGGCCTGGCCATCACGCGCGCGCAGGACAACTGGGTGGCGCAGTGGGGCGATCCGAACGAGAAAAATCCCAAGCCGATCCAGCATGCCCGGCGCACCCTGCCCGGCGAATTCACGGTCCCTTTGACAAACATCAAGAGCTTCACGCGCCTGCCGGACCTTGACGGCTATGCGCCGCAAGTGGGCCATTCGAACGGATTCCCGTCCGCACGCGATCCGAAAAGCGGCACGGCCTGGCTCACGCATTGCTATGCCACCGTGGGCGTGGGCCGCGACACTGCCAGCGACAGCGGCGGCGGCACCGAGCTGTACGCCGTCATCGGCCAGTCGCCGCGCCACCTGGACCGCGACATCACCGTCGTCGGCAGGGTCGTCGCCGGCATGCCATTGCTGTCGACCCTGCCGCGCGGCACGGCGCCCATGGGCTTTTATGACAGCCCCGAGAAAAACGTGCCGATCAAGGCCATCCGCCTGGCCGCCAGCGTGCCTTTGGCACAGCGCGCGCACCTGGAAGTGATGCGCACCGACAGCGCCGCCTACCAGGCCGTACTGGAAGCCCAGCGCCACCGCGGCGGCCCGTGGAGCAAGGTCACGGCCGGCCACGTTGACCTGTGCAATGCACCGATACCGGTGCGGGAGGTGGGGAAGTAGGCCAACTTTTAGCCCAAGAACAAGGGCTGGGGTCAGACCCGACGGGTCTGACCCCGGTATAATTACCGCATGAACGCTCCCATCACGCCCCACCGCCCGATCCAGGCCCTGCCTGACCAGTTGATTTCGCAAATCGCCGCTGGCGAGGTGGTCGAGCGGCCATCGGCCGTGGTCAAGGAGTTGCTGGAAAACGCGCTCGACTCGGGCGCCACGCAGATCACCGTGCGCCTGGAAGAGGGGGGCGTGAAACGCATTGCGATTACCGACAACGGGCGCGGCATCGATAAAGAGCAGTTGCCGCTGGCCCTGGCGCGCCACGCCACCTCGAAGATCGCCTCCCTGCACGACCTGGAAAACGTGGGCACCCTGGGCTTTCGCGGCGAGGCGCTGGCCTCGATCGCCTCGGTGGCCGCCGTCACCGTGACCTCGCGCACGGCGGACGCCGCCCATGCGTGGGAAATCGTCGGCTCGCATAATGGCAGCGTTTCGCCGTCGTCGGGCGCGCACGGCACCACGGTCGACGTGCAAGACCTGTATTTCAACACGCCCGCGCGGCGCAAATTCCTCAAATCGGAGCAGACGGAATACGGTCACTGCGCCGAAGTCGTGCGCCGCATCGCCCTGGCGCGCCCCGACGTGTCGTTCTCGCTGTCACACAACGGGCGCACCATCGACCAGTGGAATATCAGCGAACTGGCCAAGCGCAGCGCCCACATCCTGGGCAATGACTTCGCCGAAGCGCGCCTGGCGCTGGACGAGTCGGCCGGCACGCTGCGCATCCACGGCTTTGCCGGCTTGCCGACGGCATCGAAGGCGCGCGCCGATGGCCAGTTCTTTTATGTCAACGGGCGCTTCGTGCGCGACAAGCTGCTGGTGCATGCCGTGCGCATGGCCTACCAGGACGTGCTGCATGGCGACCGCTTCCCATCGTACGTGCTGGCACTCGACCTCGACCCGGCG
Organism: Janthinobacterium tructae; assembly: GCF_006517255.1. Taxonomy (NCBI): domain Bacteria; kingdom Pseudomonadati; phylum Pseudomonadota; class Betaproteobacteria; order Burkholderiales; family Oxalobacteraceae; genus Janthinobacterium; species Janthinobacterium tructae. The sequence goes on from NZ_CP041185.1 coordinate 3,273,065, forward strand.
CTGGTCGACGTCAACGTGCACCCGTCGAAGATCGAAGTGCGCTTCCGCGACAGCCGCTCCGTGCACCAGTTCGTCTTCCATGCGGTGCAGCGCGCGCTGGCACAAACGTCGGCCACGGCGTTTGGCAGCGTGCCGGCGCCCCTGCCGGCCGCCTCCAGCCTTGGTGTCAACGACGGCACCCAGGGCGCGGGCGGTCCAGGCATCTGGCGCCGCGAGCAGACGCAGACATCGTTCGGCGCGCAATTCACGAATACCTTTGCACCGGCCTCGCCCGGCGCGGCCCGCCCCTTCTTTGCCGAGGCGCCAGGCGTGGGGCAAGACACGGCGGCCTACGGCGCCCTGTTCGGCGGCGCCGCCGCCAGTTCGCCGGTCACGCAGGTCGAGCCCTACATCGCCTCGCCCGAAGCGATGGCGCGCGAAGAATATCCGCTGGGCTTTGCCCTGGCCCAGCTGCACGGCATTTATATATTGGCGCAAAACACCAAGGGCCTGGTGCTGGTCGACATGCACGCCGCGCACGAGCGCATCCTGTACGAGCAGCTGAAAAACGCGCTGCAGGCGCAAGTGTCGGGCCAGGACATGCAGGTGCAATCCTTGCTGATACCCGTGACGTTCTACGCGGACGCCATCGAAGTGTCGACGGCGAATGAAAACCAGGACACCTTGAAAGCGCTGGGCTTCGACATCGCAGCCCTGTCGCCCACGACGCTGGCCGTGCGCTCCGTGCCGACCCTGCTCAAAAACGCCGACGCGCAAACCCTGGCGCGCGACGTGCTGCGCGACGTGCGCGAATATGGCGGCTCGCGCGTGCTGATCGAGCGCCAGAACGAATTGCTGGGCACCCTGGCCTGCCACACGGCCGTGCGCGCCAACCGCATTCTGTCGGTGCAGGAAATGAACGCCCTCTTGCGCCAGATGGAGAGCACGGAGCGCGCCGACCAGTGCAACCATGGCCGGCCCACGTGGGTGCAGGTCGAAATCAACGCGCTCGATAAACTGTTCCTGCGCGGCCAGTAGATCGGATTAGCGCAAGCGTAATCCGACACTGCAGCGGCGGCATCACGTCGGCTTACGCTTGCGCTAAGCCGACCTACGCACCACCTTACACGAGTCAACATGCACAATACCCCACACCTCCCCCTGGCCGTCGCCATCATGGGCCCCACGGCCAGCGGCAAGACGGCCAGTGCGCTGGCCATCGCGCAAGCCATCCCGTCCGAGATCATTTCCGTCGATTCCGCCCTCGTTTACCGGGGCATGGATATTGGCACGGCCAAGCCGTCGCAAGAAGAACTGGCCCAGGTACCGCATCATCTGATCGACATCATCGACCCGCTCGATGCGTATTCCGTGGCGCAGTTCCGCAACGATACGCTGCGCCTGGTGAGCGAAATCTGCGCGCGCGGCAAGCTGCCACTGCTGGTCGGCGGCACCATGCTGTACTTCAAGGGACTCGCCGATGGCCTCGACGACTTGCCCGGCGCCGATCCTGCCTTGCGCGCCCAATTGGAGGAAGATGCAGCCGCCATCGGCTGGCCCGCCATGCATGCGCGTCTGGCGCAGCAAGACCCCATCACGGCCGCGCGCCTGGCGCCGCAGGACGCGCAGCGCATCGGCCGCGCGCTGGAAATCATCGCGCTGTCCGGCCAGCCCATGTCGGCCCTGCTGGCCCGGCGCGAAAAAACCGTGCTGCCATTTCAATTGCAATCGTTCGCGCTGGAACCGTCGGACCGCGCCGTGCTGCATGCGCGCATCGCCGCGCGCTTCGACCTCATGCTGAAAGACGACGCCCTGCTCGATGAAGTGGAAGGGTTGCGCCGGCGCGGCGACCTGCATCCGGGCCTGCCCTCGATGCGCTGCGTGGGCTACCGCCAGGCGTGGGAGTATCTCGATGGCCGCATCGACCGCGCCACCTTGCGCGAGACGGGCATCATCGCCACGCGCCAGCTGGCCAAACGGCAGCTGACCTGGCTGCGCGCCATGCCGGAACGCAGCGTCATCGATTGCCTGGGCGCTGATCCGGCCTCATCCATGCTGGCGCAGATCCAGCCGTTAATGAAATAATCATGAACGCTGTCGCACACAAAAAATCCACAGATTTTTCATGGCCGGCATTGACAAGGAAATGGGAAGACTGGATAATGCTCGGCTGTTGGGTGATATAGCTCAGTTGGTTAGAGCACAGCATTCATAATGCTGGGGTCGGTGGTTCAAGTCCACCTATCACCACCAAAGAACATCGATCAGGTTTTTTACTGATCAAAACCAGCATCCGGTCTGACCGGTCTGTTTGGTGATATAGCTCAGTTGGTTAGAGCACAGCATTCATAATGCTGGGGTCGGTGGTTCAAGTCCACCTATCACCACCAAGAATTTGCAGTCTGAAAAACCCGCCCCTGCCCCGTGCAGCGGCGGGTTTTTTCATTTCCGGCACCGCCGCGCATGCGGCCTGCGTGCAACACCTGCCCGATCCACAAGCATTGGGGATTGTGGCAAGCCGCCACTGGCGCTTACAATGAGAATAATTCTCATTCATGCCATTGACTAAGCTTATGCCCATCGCCCAGCCCAGCCTGCAACAGCAAGTGCAGTCACTCTACAGCGAGCATCACGGCTGGCTGCTCGGCTGGCTGCGCAAAAAACTCAGCTGCCCGCATGGCGCGGCCGATGTGGCGCAAGATACGTTTGTGCGCATCATCGCCTCGCGCGACGCGCTGTTCGGCATGCGCGAACCGCGCGCCTACTTGTCCACCACGGCAAAGCGCTTGCTGCTCGACCGCGCGCGCCGGCAAATACTCGAGCGTAGCTACCTGGCGGAACTGGCCCTGCTGGCCGACAGCCTGCCCGGCGCGCCATCGCCGGACGAGATCCTGATGGCCGTGCAGGCGCTCGGGCAGATCGCCACGGCGCTGGACGGATTGTCCAGCAAGGCACGCGAAGCCTTTCTGCTGCACTACCTGGAAGAGCAATCGCAGGCCACCGTGGCGGCGCAACTGAACGTCTCCACGCGCATGGTGCAAAAATACCTGGTGCAAGCCTTGCTGGCCTGCCGCCACGCCTGCCCGGCCATGGCGGCATGAATAGCACGCGCCCCGATGTGGCAGCCGAACAGGCCGCCCGCTGGATCGTGCGCCTGAGCGCCGACGACCCGGCCGAGCGCGACACCGCACAGGCCGGCTTCGCCGCGTGGAAGGCGGCCGACCCGCTGCACGCGAGCGCGGCCGCCGGCATGGAAAACCTGCTGCGCCAATTGAGCGCCGTGCGCGAGCCGGCTGGCGGCGACCATCGACCGGCGCGCGCCGCCCTGGCCGCCATCGCGCCAAAGCGTCCCCGCCAGCGTCTGCGCCAGCTGGCCGCCGCCAGCGCCGTGGCCGTGCTGCTGCTGACCGGTGCGCTGCTCATCGGCGAGCGCCCCGCCTACCTGCTGGCCGACCTGCGCAGCCCCACCGGGCAATGGTCCACGCATACCCTGGCCGATGGCAGCCGCCTCACCCTGGCCGGCGGCAGCGCCGTCAACGTGCGTTTCAATGCGGGCGAGCGGCATGTGGAGCTGGTGCGCGGCGACATCCTTGTCGACGTGGCCAAGGATGCGCAGCGCCCCTTCATCGTCGACAGCAAGCAGGCGGCGATCCGCGCGCTGGGTACGCGTTTTAGCGTGCGCAGCGAAGACGGTGCCACCATCCTGAGCATGCTGGAATCCAAGGTGCTGGCGCAGGTGCCGCACCATCCGGCCGTCGTGGTGCAGGCGGGCCAGCGCACGCGCATCACGGACAATGGCGTCGGACCGCTAACAACCATCGATGCGACCAGCGTGCGGGATGCCTGGCGCGCGCGCCAGCTGGTGGTCGACGACTTGCCGCTGGCCGAAGTGCTCGATGAGCTGGCGCGTCACCGCCCCGGCCAGCTGTTTTATGACCGCGCGCAGCTCGCGGGCATCCGCGTGGCCGCAGTGCTGCCGCTGGACGACACGGACAAGGCGCTGCAGCTACTCATCGACAATTTCCCGCAGTTGCGCATGCGCATGCTGACGCGCTACCTGGTGATGGTCGACGCTCCGGCCAAAAAATAAAGGCTATGTCACCGTCAGATGTGGAAATGCTCCCAGCGTTGCTTTCAATAACGTTTCTGGTGAACGGATGCGCCCGGCGTCGAGTATCCAGCGCCATCCCAGGTAGTTCGGCAGGTAACGCGTCGCCACGCCGTGAAAGGGCCGTAGCCAGTCCCGCAGGCGGCGATGATACGCATTGACGTTCTGCACATGGGCCGCGCCCCGCACGCGGATGCCGGCGCGCAAGTTGACGGCCTGATGGCTGATACCCGCCTCCCTGGCGAAGGCCCGGTAGGCGGCATGGCCATCGGTCACCAGCAAAACATCCTTGTCGATGACGGGCAACAAACAATGGTGTAACTGCGCCTTCGTCAGCGCCCCTTTGCCCGTGACAAAATCGAGGGTTTGTCCCGTGCGGTCGCGCGCCACCAGGATACAGACCTGTTCATTGGAAATGCCGCGTTGGGGGGCATGGCCGCCCCGGCGGCGGGCTGGACGCGTCATTCGCCTGGCTCCCTTTTCCGATTCCAGCAGATATGTCAGACAGCACTGTCAAAGGAAGATTCCGGCATTTACCCTACTTACCGATGACAGAGCCAAAAATAATGCGCATTATTTCGCGTGCGTGGTTCCACTTTGCGCATCTCGTGCGTCAAGGCAGCTGAGATCAATCAAAAAAGGCTGTCACCATGTCCGCTCGAATCGTTAACGTTTCCTCACCGCGCGCGCTGCGCACGCGGCTGCATCCATTCGCCCTGGCTGCCCTGCTGCTGGCCGGCGCCGGCCTGCACACCCAGGTGCTGGCCCAGGCCGCGCCGGCGGTCGCCAGCTACGCCATCCCCGCCGGTCCACTGGCCGGCGCCCTGAACCGCTATGCGCAGCAGGCAGGCGTGTCCATCGTTATCGACTCGGCCAAGGTGCAGGGGCTGCACACGGCCGGCCTGCAGGGCCGCCACGCCATCGAGGACGGCTTTGCCGTGCTGCTGCGCGGCAGCGGCTACGCCATCGGCAAGACGGCGACCGGCTATGTACTGGTGGCCGCGCCGGCGTCGGCCCCCACGGCGGCGGCCAGCGCCGCCTCGGCGGCCGAGCGCACCATGCCCTCGATTACCATCGTCGGCCAGGCCGAGCAAGGCGCCACCACGGAAGGCAGCGGCTCCTACACGGCGCGAAAAATCACCCTCGGCAAGGGCGAGCAAGCGATGAAGGAGATGCCGCAATCGGTCAGCGTGCTGACGCGCCAGCGCCTGGACGACCAGGGCATCACGGACTTGCGCGAGGCCGTCAACAACGTCACCGGCGTGGTGGGCGTGCATGGCGTGGGCCCGGGCGTGGTCATCACGGCGCGCGGCTTCCAGATCGACCAGTGGCAGTACGACGGCGTGCCGATCGACCGCAATACCTATGCGCTGGGTAACTGGGGCCAGGAAAACATGGTCATCTACGACCGCCTGGAAGTGCTGCGCGGCGCTTCCAGCCTGCTCGAAGGTACAGGCAGCCCTGGCGGCTCCGTCAACCTGGTGCGCAAGCGTCCGCTGGCCACGCGCCAGGTCGCGTTCACGGCCCGCGCCGGCTCGTGGGACCATTACGGCGCCCAGCTTGACGTCAGCACGCCGCTGAATGCGGACGGCAGCCTGCGCGGACGCGCCATCGTCGATGAAGACGACAGCCACTCCTTCATCGACCAGGTCTGGAGCAGGAACCGCACCGTGTATGCGGCGCTCGACTACGACCTCGGTCCCGCTACCACCCTGGGCCTGGCTGTGAGCAACGTCAACGGGCGTGGCCGCCCGATGTTCGTCGGCCTGGCGCGCTACGCCGACGGCAGCGAACTGGGACTGCCTCGTTCGACCTATACGGGCGCCGACTGGAACCGCAGCAAGGTGGAACAGACCACTGTCAACCTGGACCTGGAGCACCACTTCAACAGCCAGTGGACCTTCAAGACGGCCGCGCTGGGCGTCAATGAAAGCACCAATTCGACCCACCAGCGCATGGCCGGCACCATCAAGGCCGATGGCAGCGGTTCCATGTACGGCGACTTCTCCACCGATTTCAAGAACCAGAAGCGCGGCATCGACGCCTTTGTGCGCGGCAAATTCGATGGCCTGGGCATCGCGCAGGAAGTCGTCGTGGGCGCCAGCTATGTGAAGTTCCATTCCGACGACCGCTATGCGCGCGCCTGGACACAAGGCGCGCAGATCTTCAATATCGATCATCACCGCCCATGGCAGGATTTCGACACCATCGCCGCGCGCGGCGTGAGCTCCAGCAGCACCTACGACATGCGCCAGAAAGGCCTGTACGGCACCTGGAACGGCCAGCTGACAAGCCATCTGAAAGCCCTGCTGGGCGGGCGTTTCAGCTGGTATGACTTCGTGTATGCCCCAATGGGTGGCACAGCGGACACCACCAGCGTCACGGCCAAGTTCACGCCATCGGCAGCCCTGATGTATGCGCTGACGCCGCAATGGTCCACCTACGCCAGCTATGCGGGCGTGTTCCAGCCGCAGACGAACCGCAACGCGGCGGGCCAGATCCTCAAGCCGATCACGGGCGACAGCTACGAAGCGGGCGTCAAGGGCGAACTGCTGGACGGTAAAGTCAATACCTCGCTGGCCATCTTCCGCTACGAGCACAAGGACCGCGCCGTCAACGATTACGCGGCCGGTTTCGCCTGCGACGGCTGGTACTGCTCGCGCGCCTCGGGCAAGGTGCGCAGCCAGGGCCTGGAAGCGGAAGTGGCCGGCGAGGTGGCGCGCGGCCTGCAGCTGTCGGCCGGCTATGCCTATACGACGACGACCTATCTCGACGATCCCGACAACAAAGGCGAGGTCTTCTCGACCTGGACGCCAAAGCACATGCTGCGCCTGTGGTCCGGCTATACCCTGCCAGGTGAGTGGAACAAGTTCAGCGTCGGCGCCGGCGTGAACATGCAAAGCCATACGCTGGACTTCGGCCGCTCGTTCGACGTGGCCGGCTTCTCGCTGTGGAACGCGCGCCTGGCCTGGCAAGCCACGCCGCAGCTGTCGCTGGCCGTCAACGTCAACAACCTGTTCGACAAGCGCTATGTGATCCCGTCCTATAACGACACGGGCGGCAATAACCACTTTGGCGACCCGCGCAACGTGCAACTCACCCTGAAGTACACGCCGAAGTGGTAAACGGATCAGGAGGCTGAGGGCCGGGATTAGCGGCCAGGATGATGGCGCTGCGGAGGCGCCATAAAAAAACCCCGGAAGCTGGATGCCAGCTTCCGGGGTTTTTTACATAGGGGGATTCAGCTAGCGCGGGCGTTTATTCCCACGCTTCCTTGCCTGCCCTCGGCTTGCCCACCATCAGCAGCGCGCCCAGGGTCAGCACGGCGGCCAGCGACAGGTAATAGCCCACATATTGCAAGCCATGGTTGGTGGCCAGCCAGGTGGCGATGTACGGCGCCAGCGAGGCGCCCAAAATGCCCGCCAGGTTGAACGTCAGCGAGGCGCCCGTGTAGCGCACTTCGGGCGGGAACAGCTCGGACAGCATGGTGCCCAGCGGTCCGTAGGTCATGCCCATCAGGCCCAGGCCGACAGCCATGAAGAGCGTCACTTCCCAGGTCACGCCCGAGCCGAACATGGGTGCCAGCACCAGGCCGAAGATGGCGATGGCGACGGAAACCCAGATCATGGTGGCGCGGCGGCCGCGGCGGTCGGCCAGCACGGCCGAAAACGGAATCGTCAAGGCAAAGAACAGCACGGCAAACAGCTGCACGACAAGGAATTCCTTGCGCGTGAAGCCCAGCTTGGTCGTACCCCAGCTCAAGGCAAACACCGTCATCAGGTAGAACAGCACGAAGGTGGCCAGGGCAATGATGGTACCCAGGAACAGCATGCGGCCATGCTGGCGGAACACGGTGGCGACCGGCAGTTTGACGACTTCGTTCTTCTCGATGACTTTCTGGAAGTCCGGTGTTTCCGTGATCTTCAGACGCACATACAGGCCGACGATGACCAGCAGCGCGCTGGCCAGGAAGGGGATGCGCCAGCCATAGCTGAAGAATTGCTCATCGGTCAGGGTTTCGCTGAGCAGCAGGAAGATGCCGCCCGACAGGAAGAAGCCGATCGGCGCGCCCAGTTGCGGGAACATGCCGTACCAGGCGCGTTTGCCCGGTGGCGCGTTTTCCGTGGCCAGCAGCACCGCGCCGCCCCATTCTCCGCCCAGGCCCAGGCCCTGGCCGAAACGGCACAGCGCCAGCAGCAACGGCGCCAGGGTGCCGATGGCGGCATACGTCGGCAGCAAGCCGATGATGACGGTTGAAATACCCATGGTCAGCAAGGCCGCCACGAGAGTGGCCTTGCGGCCGATGCGGTCGCCGAAGTGGCCGAACACGGCCGAGCCGATGGGGCGCGCGAAGAAGGCGATGGCGAACGTGGCCAGCGACTGCAGCACGGCGGCCGACGGGTCGCCGGCTGGGAAGAACAGTTTCGGGAACACCAGCACGGCAGCGGTGGCGTAGATATAAAAGTCAAAGAACTCGATGGTGGTGCCGATCAGGCTGGCGAACAGCACCGTGCCGGGGGAATTTTTCTTGGGGGGGGTGCTCATTTACTGCGCTCCTTGGGGAGGGTGTCTAAAGGCCATTCTCTGGATGTTTTTTCAGGCAGCAGCACAGCACGTTGTCTCCGTGTCGTTCGCATATCATAGCCGTGCACGCACGCATTTGCCGCGCATTTGCTATTAAATTTGCAAACAAAAACAACGGTTTTTGTTGCCGTAGCGAACTACCGGCAACGCGCGCTATCGCGCCGTGATCAGTGCTGATTCAGAGAAACAACGGTCGTGCGCCATCCGGTTACCCGGGGCACGGCAGGAAAAGCGTCAGGGGATGGGCGACGTGTATCAGGCCCGGCGTATCGCCAGGCATTCCGTACCAGACCCGCGCGTCGGCATCGCGGCATCGGTCATTTGTGATGAATCCTTGCCTGCGGCCCCTCCGGGTGGAGCGGGCCGGCGATGATCGCGCTGCATCACGAAAGATGCGGTTGATCTTGCTGTAAGCGGCTTATCATACGCGCAGTGGTGCAGTGCGGCAAGAAGTTGTGTTAGAGCATGCAGTGCGGTGGTGTCGGCTTACGCTGCGCTAAGCCGACCTACGCCGACCTATGCATCAATCAATGCAAAACTCCGCTCAATTTCACTGCTGTCGAGCGGACGCACGAGGCGCGCCACTTCCTGGCCATCTTTCAAAAAGATCAGGGTCGGCCACAGTTTCACCCGGAATGAACGCCCCAGCGCGCGGCCAGGGCCGTCTTCGACGCGGATATGCGGCACCCCGGGGTGCTGCGCAAACGCGGCGGCCAGCGGCGCCTGGGTGGCACGGCAGTGGCCGCACCAGCCCGTGCCAAATTCCAGCAGGGCCGGCCCCGCCAGGGCGTCGATCTCGGCGCGCCTGGGTTGCGCTACAGAATACGTGTCGTTCATCATGCCGCTCTCCTTGATGGCTTAGACCACTTTCATGCGCAAGGTGCCCAGGCCATCGATGGCCCCCACCAGCTCGTCGCCGCGCTGCACGGCTGCCACGCCGGCCGGCGTGCCCGTGTAGATCAGGTCGCCTGGCTGCAGGGTGAAATAGGTCGACAGGTCGGCGATGGTCTCGGCCACGTTCCAGATCAGCATGTCGACGCTGCTGCTTTGACGCAGTTCACCGTTCACGTGCAGGGTGATGGCGGCATGCTGGACGTCGCCCGCCAGCGCGGCCGGGGTGATGGGGCCGATGGGGGCCGAGTGCTCGAAGGCCTTGCCCGTCTCCCACGGACGGCCCTGCTTTTTCGCCGCACCCTGCACGTCGCGGCGCGTCATGTCCAGGCCGATCGCATAACCCCACACATGGCTCAGCGCATCGGCCACGCCGATGTCGCTGCCGCCCTTGCCGATGGCCACCACCAGTTCCATCTCGTGCTGGAAATCCTGCGTTTGCGCCGGATAAGGCAACTCGCCCGTCGTGCCGGCTGGCACGGGCAGCACGGCGTCGTGTGGTTTCATGAAGAAAAACGGCGCCTCGCGGCCCGTGTGTCCCATTTCCTTGGCGTGGTCGACATAGTTGCGGCCCACGCAATAGATACGGTGGACCGGGAAAGTATCAACGCTGCCGGTGACGGGAACGCTGGGCTGGATGGCGGCGGGAATGACATACGACATGAAGACTCCTGATCGGCACGATAAAAGGCGGTGATGAAAAAGGGGACACCGCAGTGTCCCCCATTTTACGACAACGTTACTTCAGCAGTCCCGAGCGGCTCGGGTCCGGCATGCGGATGGCGACGATGAAGGAAATCAGGCACATGACGGTCACGTACCAGTAGAAGTAGTCTTCCACATGCCAGGCCTTGAACTGCAGCGCCACGTATTCGGCCGAACCGCCGAACAGGGCGTTGGCGACCGCGTACGACAGGCCCACGCCCAGCGCGCGCACTTCGACGGGGAACATTTCCGCCTTGATCAAGCCGCTGATCGACGTGTAGAAGCTGATGATCGCCAGCGCGATGATGATCAGGCCAAACGCCGCGTACGGGCTGCTGATGTCTTTCAAGGCATGCATGATCGGCAGCACGCAGAGCGTGGCCAGGCCACCGAAGAACAGCATCGAGGTGCGGCGGCCGATACGGTCGGACAGGGCGCCGAACACCGGTTGCAAAATCATGTAGACGAGCAAGGCGCAGGTCATGACGGCGCTGGCCGTCTTGGTATCCATGCCGGCCGTGTTGACCAGGTATTTCTGCATGTAAGTGGTAAACGTGTAGAACACCAGCGAGCCGCCGGCCGTAAAGCCCAGCACGGTAATGAAGGCGCGCTTGTGCTTGAGCAAGCCGCGCAGGCTGCCCGCATCCTTGTCCTTGCGCTCGCTGGCGGTGGTTGTTTCCGTCAGGGATTTACGCAGGTTCAGCGACACCAGGGCCGCCAGGGCGCCAAACACAAACGGGATGCGCCAGCCCCAGGCACGCAATTCTTCCAGGCTCAAGAGTTGCTGCAAGACCACCAACACCAGCAGCGCCAGCAACTGGCCGCCGATCAGGGTCACGTACTGGAACGAGGCGAAGAAGCCGCGCTTGCCCGATTCCGACACTTCGCTCATGTAGGTGGCGCTGGTGCCGTATTCGCCGCCCACGGACAGGCCCTGGAACAGGCGCGCCACCAGCAGCAGGAACGGCGCGAAGGCGCCGATGGTTTCATACGTGGGCAGCACGGCGATCATCAAGGAACCGCCGCACATCATCAGCACGGAAATCATCATCGACTGGCGGCGGCCGTATTTGTCGGCGATGCGGCCGAACAGCCAGCCGCCCACGGGACGCATGAGGAAGCCGGCGGCAAAGATGCCGGCCGTCTGCAGCAGTTGCGTGGTCGGGTTACCGGAAGGGAAGAAGGCGTGCGAGAAGTACAGCGCGCAGAACGAGTAAATGTAGAAGTCGAACCATTCGACCAGGTTACCGGAGGAAGCGCCAATGATGGCCTTGATGCGCTGCTGGGAAGTCAGCTGCGCAACGTCATGCGGAGTATCGTGGGATGTCATATCAGTCTTCTTGTTCGTGTAAAAAAGCCAGCGCCAGCCAGGTTGCCCGGGCTGGTTTTGCATCATACGCCCTTGCTCCGGGTCAAAAAGCCGCCCGGCATACGCGTTAATACGTAGCGCCGGCCACTTTTTTCGCCTATGGGCGCGCAGTATCTAGACGCGTTCCAGCACCAGCGCGATGCCCTGCCCCACGCCGATGCACATGGTACAGAGCGCATAGCGCCCGCCCGTGCGGTGCAGCTGGTTGACGGCCGTCATGGCCAGACGCGCGCCCGAGGCGCCCAGCGGATGGCCGAGGGCGATGGCGCCGCCGTTCGGGTTGACGCGGACATCATCATCCTGCAAGCCCAGCTGGCGCAGCACGGCCAGGCCTTGTGCGGCAAACGCTTCGTTCAGTTCGATGACGTCGAAGTCGGCCAGGCTCAAACCCGTCATGGCCAGCACTTTCAGGGTGGCGGGCGCGGGGCCGATGCCCATGATGCGCGGCGCCACGCCGGCCGTCGCCATGGCCACGACGCGGGCGCGCGGCGTCAGGCCAAAGCGGACCGCGTTCGCCTCGTCGGCCAACAGCAGCGCCGCCGCGCCATCGTTGACGCCGGACGCGTTGCCGGCCGTGATCGTGCCATCGGCGCGCACGACGGGTTTCAACTTGGCCAGGGTGTCCAGCGTGGTGGCGCGCGGATGCTCGTCGCGGGAGACGACGATGGGCTCGCCCTTCTTTTGTGCGATGCTGACGGGGCAAATTTCGCTGTCGAACACGCCCGCCTGCTGCGCCGCCAGGGCCTTGACCTGGCTGGCCAGCGCGAACGCATCCTGGTCCGCGCGGCTGATGCCAAAATCGCTGGCCACGTTTTCCGCCGTTTCCGGCATCGAATCGACGCCATACTGCGCCTTCATCAAGGGGTTGATGAAGCGCCAGCCGATGGTCGTGTCTTCCATTTTCATGCCGCGCGCAAAGGCGCTGTCCGCCTTGCCCATGACAAACGGTGCGCGGCTCATGCTTTCCACGCCGCCGGCGATCAGCAAGCCCGCCTCGCCGCTCTTGATGAAACGCGCGGCGCTGCCGATGGCGTCCAGGCCCGAGCCGCACAAACGGTTCAGGGTGGCGCCCGGCACGCTGTCGGGCAAGCCGGCCAGCAGGGCCGCCATGCGCGCCACGTTGCGGTTGTCCTCGCCCGCCTGGTTGGCACAGCCGTACAGCACGTCTGTAACAAAAGTCCAGTCCACGTTCGGATTGCGCGCCATCAAGGCACGGATGGGCACGGCGCCCAGGTCGTCAGCGCGCACGCCGGACAGGCTGCCGCCGTAGCGGCCGAATGGCGTGCGCTGGGCGTCGCAAATGTATGCGTGGGTCATGTTCTTTCCTCCAAGAAAGTGGTTTGATGTTGGATTAGCGGGCATCCGTCAGCGGCACGGCCGTCAACGCTTGCAGTTGCGCAAAACTCAAGCCATCGGCCAGCTCGACGACGGTGGCGCCGTTTGGTCCCAGGTCGAGCACGGCCAGGTCGCTGTAGATGCGGCTGACGCAGGCGATGCCCGTAAGCGGATAGCTGCAGGCCAGCACCAGCTTGCTTTCACCGGTCTTGGTCAGCAATTCCATCATGACCCAGGTCTTTTTCGCGCCGATGGCCAGGTCCATGGCCCCGCCCACGGCGGGAATGGCATCCGGCGCGCCCGTGTGCCAGTTGGCCAGGTCGCCCGTGGCAGAGACTTGAAACGCACCCAGCACGCAGATGTCCAGGTGGCCGCCGCGCATCATGGCGAAGCTGTCGGCATGGTGGAAATAGCTGCCGCCCGCCAGCAGCGTGACGGGCTGCTTGCCGGCATTGATCAGGTCGTAGTCTTCCTCGCCCGGCGCCGGCGCGGGGCCCATGCCGATCACGCCGTTTTCGCTGTGCAGGATGATCTCCGCGCCGGCCGGCAAGTGATTCGCCACCAGGGTCGGCAAGCCGATGCCCAGGTTCACGACACTGCCTTCATGGATGTCGGCCGCCACCCTGGCCGCCATTTGATCTCGATTCCATTTATTCACTTGATACTCCTCAGGCAGCTTTAAAGCCGGCGGGGCCGGTGGCCGTGCGCGGCACTTGCACGATGCGCTGCACGAACAGGCCCGGCGTGATGACGTGTTCGGGGTCGATGCTGCCCAAGTCAAGCACCTCGTGCACGGAAGCAATGCTGACCTTCGCGGCCATGGCCATGATGGGGCCGAAGTTGCGCGCCGTCTTGCGGTAAGTCAGGTTGCCCCAGCGGTCGCCCTGCTCCGCCTTGATCAGGGCGAAATCGGCGTGGATGGGCGACTCGAACACATACATGCGGCCATCGATCTCGCGCGTTTCCTTGCCCTTGGCCAGGTCCGTGCCATAGCCGGTGGGCGTGAAAAAGCCGCCGATGCCGGCGCCGGCGGCGCGGATGCGCTCGGCCAGGTTGCCCTGCGGCACCAATTCGAGCTCCAGCTTGCCGGCGCGGTACAGCGCGTCGAAGACGTGGGAATCGGCCTGGCGCGGAAACGAGCAGATGATCTTGCGCACTTGCCCATTTTTCAGCAGGGCGGCCAGGCCCGTATCGCCATTACCCGCATTGTTGTTGACGATGACGAGGTCGCGCGCGCCCTGGGCGATCAAGCCGTCGATCAGCTCGGCCGGCTGGCCCGCGCCGCCGAAGCCGCCAATCATGACGGTGGCGCCATCGTGGATATCGGCCAGCGCATCAAGCACGCTGGAACGCAGTTTGTCGATCATTGCCTGTCTCCTCCAAATCAAACCCACAGTTCATTTGTTCGTATTGCGAACATATATTCGCATTTAGAACTTATTCATGAGAATATGCCTGTTCGGCGCGCTTGTCAATTTGCCGTTTTCGCCAGTGCCATGGCTATAATTGCCACCTTGACCCATTGGAATTGCCATGACCGCACCCCGCAGCACGCCCCTTTCAGCCGAAGACACCCTTGACGCCGACGGCGCGCCGCGTCCTGGCGACAGCTATGTGCAATCGTTCGCGCGCGGCCTGGCCGTGCTGCGCAGCTTTGGCGCAGAGGCGCCGCAACAGACCCTGAGCGAAGTGGCGGAACGCGCGCAGCTGACGCGCGCAGGCGCGCGGCGCATCCTGCTCACCTTGCTGCATCTCGGTTATGTGGAAGCGGACGGGCGGCTGTTCCGTTTGACGCCCAAGGTGCTCGACCTCGGTTATGCCTATCTGTCGTCCTTGCCCGTGTGGACGCAGGCGCAGCCGCTGCTGGAAGAATTGATGCAGACCTTGCGCCAGTCATGCTCGGCCACCGTGCTCGACGGCGACGACATCGTCTACGTCGTGCGCCTGTCCGCGCACCGCACCATGTCGATCAACCTGGGCATCGGCAGCCGCCTGCCCGCCTACTGCACCTCGATGGGACGTGTCTTGCTGTCGGGCCTGGCGCCCGAGGTGCTGCGCCAACGGCTGTCGGCAATGGCGCTGCTGAAAGTCACGCCGGCAACCAAGGTCGATATCGAGGTCTTGATGGAAGAGATTGCGCAAGTGCGGCGCCAGGGCTGGTGCCTGGTGCAGGAAGAGCTGGAACAGGGCTTGATCGCCCTGGCCGCACCCGTGTTCGACCGGGCCGGCAAGGTGGTGGCGGCGATCAATGTCAGCGGCCAGACGGCAGGGCCGTCCGTGGCGCATTTGCTGGAACACAGCTTGCCGAAACTGCTCGATACGGCCAGCCGGGTCAGCGCCCTGGTGCGGGTGCAGCAGTGATTATTTTTTAAACTTCGCGCACGGGTCCGGGCGCGGCTGCGCCGGCATCGTTTGCGTCAAGTCGAACGTGCCCTTGTAGCCGCTGCCGCCCTGCTCCAGGTAGCCGATGCTGCGCACGTTCAGTTGCGGGTCAGCCAGCTTCAGCCAGCGGGGCACGCCGATATCCTTGCGCACATGGTCATTGCCGGCGATCAGCACCACGTCGCGCGGCGCCTGGTCACGGATCAGCTTGGCCATCCAGATATCGCGCGCCACCTGGGCGTTGACGACACCCTTGATCATCATCTCAGGCAGCATATTGCAGCGGGCCGCCTGGACTTCCTTCTGTTGCCCTTCCAAAATATCGGCCGGCACGGGTGCGGCCAGGTAAGTGGCCACCATGGCGGGCGGCATGGCCCATTGGATGCCGTCGCGCACGATGCGCGAAGCATCGGCCGGCGACAGATTGCCGGCGACCAGGGTCAATTGATAGCTGATGACCAGGTCCAGCACGGGCCGGTACAAGCTCCAGTCCCAGCGCGGCTGTTCCATCACGCGGATGATGCAATCGGGGTCGGCGCAATCGCGCGCGGCGCGCGTCAGCAAGGCCTGGTTTTCGCGGTCGAACTGTTCCATGACAATCACGGGACGCCAGCCAGCCGCCAGGCGGCGCTGCAATTCGGCGACGCGCAGGCGCTGGCCTTGCGCATTGTCATGCACTTCCCCCAGCAGCAGCACTTGCGGATTGGGCAAGGTGTCGGCCGCGGGTGCGGGCGCGGGCGGGGCTTCCTTCTTCAGCAAGCTGCCGCAGGCGGCCAGCGCCAGCATGCTGCACAGCAGGGCAGCGCGCGCGCCGGCGCGGAAAATCACGGTTGTCATGTAAGCGGTATCCAAAGTGGCGATGCGCCAGATTGTACCGTCTCAGGCCGGCGCGGGTAGCTTGCGGCGCTCCAGCACTTCAAACAGAAGCATGCCCGCCAGCATCGCACCGGTAAAGATCCAGGCCTTCGGCTGGCCCGCCAGCAGGGAGACGAGGGCGGGACCGGGACAGAAACCGGCAATGCCCCAGCCTGCGCCAAAGGCCAGGCTGCCCAGCAGCAAGCGCCGGTCGATGCGGCGCGACGCCGGCAATTGCATGGGCTCGCCCAGCAGCGCCGTGCTGCGCCGGCGCGCCAGCCAGAAGGCAGGCATGGCCACGGCGATGGCGCCGCCCATCACCAGCGCCAGGGACGGATCCCAGGCGCCGGCCAGGTCGAGGAAACCGAGCACCTTGGCCGGGTTGCTCATGCCGGAGACGATCAGGCCCAGGCCAAAGACGAGGCCGCTCAACAGGGAAAGGAGTAGCTTGCTCATAGGTGGCGCAACAAATAGACGGTGAGGAAACCGGCCGCCATGAAGGCCATGGTGGCCGCCAGCGAACGCGGTGACAGGCGCGACAGGCCGCACACGCCGTGACCGCTGGTGCAGCCGGCGCCATAGCGCACGCCCACGCCCACCAGCAAGCCCGCCACGGTCAGGGCCAACGTGCCCGCCTCGATCTGCACGGGCGGCAAGGTTTGCCACAACTGCCACAGCAGGGGCGTGCCGATCAGCCCGGCAAGAAAGGCGATGCGCCAGCCCAGGTCACCCTGGCGCGGGCGCAGCAAGCCGCCGAGAATGCCGCTGATGCCGGCGATACGCCCATTGAACAGGATCAATAGCGCAGCCGCCAGGCCGATCAGCATGCCGCCGGCCAGCGAAGCCCACGGCGTGAAGTGCTGCCAAGCAATAGTCATGGTCGGCCTCAGTCCGCTTCGTCGTTGAATGGCAGACGCGGCGCGCAGAACTGCGCGTACAGCACTTGCAGCACGGCCAGCACGGGCGCGCTGGCGACGCGATAATAAATCTGCTTGCCATCGCGCCGCGTGGCCACCAGCATCTCTTCGCGCAGCACGCCCAGCTGCTGCGACAGCGTCGGCTGGCCGATGCCCACTTTTTGTTCGAGGTCGCTGACGCAATGTTCGCCCTGCGATAGCTGGCACAGCAGCATCAAACGGTCGGCATTGCCCATGGCCTTGAGCAGCGAGCTGGCCTTATAGGCCGAGCCACGCATGGCGTCGAGGTTGTATTCGGCGTGTTGTGTTGCAACTGTCTCCATCTTGCCCTCCCACAGGCGGTCATATTCATCATCATGCGATAAACAATATACTAATCAATATATTGTTTTCCTGCTGGCGATTCGCACAAAAAAACAACAGTATTTTTCAGCGATAGCGTGCTCATGCAAAGTGTGAGGCAGCGATAGCCAGCACGCTATCAAAATGATAAATATTCGTAATTTAAAGCAAATATGCGTAGCAAAATTGCCACGACTTGTGCTGTAATAAGACCTCATCATAAAAATTGTGATACGCCCCCGCACAGGCGCATTATCCGTCCAGGCGCAGGCCGGTTTCGGCCACGCCGCACGGTGAACCAGGGAGTCAACGATGAAGATTTTTCAGCCGCTATGCGTGGCCGTGCTGGTGCTGTCGGCGTATGCCGGCAATGTGGCCGCCAGCGCGCCTGCCGTGAGCGACGACAGTCTCGCTTTCAGCAACATGACGGACAATCCCGCCTGGGAAACGCCGGACTTGCCGTATGCTCGCCTGCTGACGCAGCACACGACGCTCAATGCGACCCCGCGCTGGCTCAACGCCGGTACGCGCCAAAGCGCACTGGCGCCCCCCACCACCGCCGCCACCACTCCTGCCGTACAACAGCCGAACGTGCCGCCGCCCGTGCCCGAAGCGAGCATGGTCTCGATGCTGCTGGTAGGACTGGGTTTGCTGGCCTTGAGCATGCACGGTGAAAAACAGGAAAAATTCGATGGCTGAGCCCATTCCGGCGGCCAATGCCCTTGCATTAAAAAAATTCCGCCTTGCGCGGAATTTTTTTTACTTGTCCAGCAAGCGGCACACCCTTTCGATATTGCCCACCGGAATACCCGACTTCAGGGCGCGCGCGATGCAGCCCGCCTTGTCCGGCCCCGAGGCGGACATGAGCACGAAGGCCGTGCCCAGGGCGCTGACGGCGAGCAGCAGGATCAGCACGCCCTTGACGATATCCCAGTTCATGGCGTCTCGATGGCCGGCATCAGTGCTCCTTGGAAAATGAGGAGGTGGCTGCCGCCTCGGGCCCGTTCAGCAGCGCATGTAATTTTTGCATGGTGGCCCAGTTGCGCGAGGTGACGCCATCGCCCAGCAGTACACCCAGTGACGCCACCACCTTGCTGGCCAGCACGCCATCGGGACACCAGGCATACGCGGCCCATCGTCCCAGCGCCAGCGCTTCCGGCTGCCACGGCCGCTGCAACAGCGGCGCCAGGCGCTGCACGTCGGCCGGATTGTTCAGCACCAGGGTCAGCAGACGGGCCGCATCGGCCGCCGGCGCCAAGGTGTTTTGTTCGATCAGTTCGGCAAACTGGCCGGCCGACAGCACCGTCACCCGCGCCGCAACGCCCAGTTTCAGCACCAGCGCTTCCTCGATGCGGGCAGCGGCCTCGGCCGGTGCCGCCGCGCCCCCGTCATACACGACGTTGCCGCTGTTGAGTACTGTGCGTACCTGCGCAAAACCCAGGTCGCCCAGCAGCTTGCGCAGGTCGGCCATGGCCACGCGCTTGGCGCGTCCCACATTGATCCCGCGCAAAAGCGCCACTTGCTGACTGTTTTCTGGCTGTGCCATGTCTCTTCTCCTTGCCTATGCCGGGCTGCTGGTACTGTCCGGCAACGGCGTCACCGTGGGCAGGCGCAGCAGGAATGTTGCGCCCTGTCCCAGCGTGCTGCTGACCGTGATGGTGCCGCCAAACTGCTTGGCAATCAAGTTGAACACGATATTCAAGCCCAGGCCCGTGCCGCCCTGTCCCCGCCGCGTGGTGACAAACGGGTCAAACACGCGGTCGAGCATGTCGGGCGCGATACCACGGCCGTTATCGCGCACCTGCATGGCGATCCATTCGCCGTCGCGGCGCACGCCGATATGGATGTTGCCGGCCGTGTCCACATCGAAGGCGTGCTCGACACAGTTCAAGACCAGGTTGGTCAGCACCTGCGCCAGCGCACCCGGATAGCTGTCGAGCATGATGTCAGGCGGGCAATCGATATCGATGCGGATGCGCGTCTTTTTCAGGGTCGGCTGCAGGCTCGAGATCACTTCCCCGATATAGTCGCGCAATTCGAACAAACGGCGCGCCTCACTAACCTGGTCGACGGCGATCTGCTTGAAGCTGTGGATCAGGTGCGCGGCGCGATAGGCATTGTTCATGATCAGCCGTGCGCTCTCGCCGGCCGTTTCCAGGTAGCGCACGATATCGGTTTTCTTCACGCTGCCGCCGGCCACCGCTGCGCTGATGTGATCGGTGGCTTCCTTCAGCACCGAGGCACTGGTCAGCGCGATGCCGACCGGCGTATTGATTTCGTGTGCCACGCCGGCGACCAGGCTGCCCAGCGAAGCCAGGCGCTCCGACTGCAGCAACGATTCCTGCGCGCGGCGCAACTCGTCCATCGCCTGCGCCGTCTCCTGCTGCGAACGACGCGCCATATCTTCCGCCTCGCGGCTGCCCTCGATGATGGACTTGAGCTTGCGCTGCACGGCATTGAAGCCGCGGATTACGTCGCCCAGTTCGTCGCGCCGGTTTTCCGGCAATTCTTCGACCTCGTCGCTGCCGCGCGTGGCCAGGTCGATCAAGCCGTCGCGCAACTGTTTCAAGGGGCCGAAGACGATGCGCAGGCTCAGCGCCAGGGCACCCACCAGGATGATGTCAAGCAGTAATACTTCCAGCACCTTGCGCCACACTTCGCCGCGCAGGGCCGCATCGATCTGCGCGCGGCTGAAATTGACGATGACTTTGCCGACGATCACCGGCTTGCCGCCCGAGGCCAGAGCCACGGCGTCGCGGAACACCAGCGGCGCCTCGACGGGCGTGCCGCCCATGGCCACGTCGGAGGTCAAAGGCACCAGGGTGCCGGCCGCGTCGCGCACTTCACCGGCAAACAGCCCCACGGAAGCGTCGTAGACGCGGATGCCGACCAGCTCCGGCGGCAGCATTTCGGCAGCGACAATGCTGTCGACCTTGGATTTGTCGAGATCCCACAGGGCCGAAGGCAAGCTGGTCTGCAAGCGCGTGAGCACGCCGCTGCGCAGGCGCGCGCTGCCCGATTCAAGTTCCTGGCTCAGTGTATATTGGGTATAGCTGCCAGAAATACCCAGCACCAGGGTGACGATCACGACAAAAAGCAAGGTCAGCCGGACTTGGATACTCACCATCGATCAACACTCCCCGGGCCAGGCCAGCCGCCGGCCCGCGGCGCGGGCGCAGATACGTCAGCAATGCAACTGCCTGTATCAAATGTACGGTATGACATGCTGATTGGCAAGATTTACAGCGACCCCGTTTTCGACAGGGGCATTGATACAGGTTGAGACATTGCGCCATGGCAATGGTAATATCTTGCAATCATCTAAGGAGTCGTCATGACGGTCATGCATCAACATCTCCCCTTGGAACAAGTGCGTCCTGGCATGGTCTTGTCGGATGTCTTGCTCGACGCGCATGGACAAGTGCTGTTGCCGCAAGGCGCGGTACTGACGGAAAACATGCTGTCCCTGATGCCACGCCACGGCATCGCCATGCTGCCGATCCAGGCGCCGCCCCCTTCGCCAGAGGAAGTGGCCGCGCAGCAGGCGGCCGATAGCGCGCGGCTGGCCTACCTGTTCCGCAAGCATGATCCGGACGATCCCGAGGACACCGCCACGACCTTGCTGCGCAACTATGTCACGGCGTATCGCCTGGATACGGGAGAGCCAGCATGAGCACCCAGCTGACGCTCGACGATATCGTCGCCCACCTCGATGACCTGCCTTCCTTGCCTGCCGTCGTCATGGAGTTACTCAACAGCATAGACCAGGAAGACGTCGATATTTCCGTGCTGGCGAAAAAAGTCTCCTACGACCAGGCGCTGACGGCGAAAACCCTGCGCCTGGCCAACTCCTCGCAATATGGCTTGCAGGTCAAGGCCACCACCATCCAGCAGGCGATCACCTACCTGGGTTTCCAGACCACGCGCAGCCTGATCACCTCGGCCGCCATCACGGGCTGCTTCCCGGAAGGGCGCTGCCCCGGCTTCGACGACAAGGCCTTCTGGCGCCATTCGGTCGCGACGGCCGGCTGCGCCAAGGTGCTGGCGCGGCAGATCCGCTTCAACCAGGATTACGCCTTCACGGCCGGCTTGCTGCATAACATCGGTCGCCTGGTGCTGGTCAGCAGCTTTCCCGCACACTACGCGCAAGTCATCGTGTACCAGGCAGCGCACGATTGCAGCCTGCTCGAAGCGGAGCAGGCCGTGCTGGGCGTGGACCACGTGCAGGCGGGCGTGGCACTGGCCGAACACTGGAATTTTTCCGACACCATGCGCCTGGCGCTAGCCAACTACCTGCAGCCGGAAACGCCGGGCGCAGGTTTCCTGGCAGCGCTGATCCACGTCGCCAATGCCATCGTCTGTGCGCTCGACCTGGCGCAGGCGGGCGACGACATGGTGCCGCGCGTCTCGCCGGTGGCCTGGGATGCGCTGGGCCTGAGCGAAGAGACGTATCTGCAACTGTTCCGCGAAACGGAGCTGCGCTACGACGAAATTACCTCGGCGCTGCTGAGCTAAACGCCGCGCCACATGCCAACGGCTCTCGCCGCGAAGCGAAAGCCGTTATGGGTACTGCGGTGTATCCATGCTGCCCGGTCCACACCAGCCTGTTGCCGCCAGCAGTGACGCAAGCGGCACAGTCAGCGTGCAACCGCCACATCAGTGCGCGTAATTCGATTCTTGCGCATCGCCGCGGTCTTCCGCTTTTGGACGGCCCTGGGCGTCGGACAGACGGTATTTGGTGCGGCGGTCGCCCATCAAATCGCGCAGGTCACGGATGCTCATGCCCGTCACCTCGTGCATGCGGATCAGCAGCGAGGCGCCGACCGGCAAGCGGTGATGGCGGATCTTGCTGATGACGGGTGGCGCCACTTCGAGCAAGCGCGACAGGGCTGCGTCGTTTTTCAGCTGCATCTTGCTCAGCAGAATATCCAGCAGGTGATTCGGGTTGTAACTCTCTTGCGATGCTAATGCATGATGTGCCATGATTTTTCCTCGTCTAGTGAATGTTCAAAGAATGCCGATACGAACTTAAGGCTGGCTTAGAGTGTTTAAATAAACGTCTTTCCATCGGACTCAGCCTCCCCTCCGCCTTCCCTCCTTGTCGCACTGCCTGCACAGGACTCGCACAGCCAACGTGCGCAGCTTGCCGCGTGAGTAAATGCACTGCAACCCACTGAAATGAATTGCATATAAAGCAATATACTAGTCCAAACAGGCCGCATCTGCGCCTCGCGCAAACTTCCTGATTGTTAAATATCAATCAAGCTGCTAGTTGGCTTGCCAACGATGCCATTTCAACACATTAGGATGCCAGCGGCCGCACACAAGGCTTTGCAGCAACTTGTTACAAATCAATGGTGTCGCACGGCAATAAATGCTTTACGGCATCGCCGTGCCGGGCGCCGTATTCACGCTGCAATCTTGTCGGCATGCTCAGCACAACATGGCCCGTCCCGGCGATTTACGCTAAACTATGGCCTGAACTTGCAGCGAGCCTGCCAGCGGGCAGCCAGAGGCGCCCGGCCGGTGATCCACCGCCTCCCGCCCCGAGCGGCGCACGGCGCAAGCCCCCTGCCCGGCTTACTTGCCGCCACACTCGTTTGCCCCACTTATTTGTCCCACTTACTTGCCGCCACATTTACCGATAAGCATCCGACTCCATGCAGAAAAAAGTATTCATTAAAACCTTCGGCTGCCAGATGAACGAGTACGACTCGGACAAGATGGCCGACGTACTGGGCGCTTCCGACGGCCTGGTGCGCACCGACACGCCGGAAGATGCCGATGTGATCCTGCTCAACACTTGCTCCGTGCGCGAAAAGGCGCAGGAAAAAGTGTTTTCCGACCTGGGCCGTCTGCGCGAGCTGAAACTGGCCAAGCCGCACCTGCTGATCGGCGTGGGCGGCTGCGTGGCCTCGCAGGAAGGCGACGCCATCGTCAAGCGCGCGCCGTATGTCGACATGGTCTTCGGCCCGCAAACCCTGCACCGCTTGCCGCAAATGATTGAGTTGCGCCGCTCCAGCGGCGCTTCGCAGGTCGACATCAGCTTCCCGGAAATCGAAAAGTTTGACCACATGCCGCCGGCCAAGGTGGACGGCGCATCGGCATTTGTTTCCATCATGGAAGGCTGCAGCAAATATTGCAGCTATTGCGTCGTGCCCTACACGCGCGGCGAGGAAGTGTCGCGCCGCTTCGAAGACGTGCTGACGGAAGTGGCGGGCCTGGCCGCCCAGGGCGTCAAGGAAATCACCCTGCTGGGGCAGAACGTGAACGCCTACCGTGGCGCGATGGAAGGCGGAGACATTGCCGACTTCGCCCTGCTGCTCGAATACGTGGCCGACATTCCCGGCATCGCGCGCATGCGCTTCGTCACCAGCCACCCGAAGGAATTCACGCAACGCCTGATCGACGCCTATGCGAAGATCCCGCAGCTGGTCGACCATCTGTACCTGCCGGCGCAGCACGGTTCCGACAAGATCCTGGGCGCCATGAAACGCGGCTACACGGGCCTAGAATACAAGTCCATCATCCGCCGCATCCGCGCCGTGCGCCCGAACATGGCCATTTCGTCCGACTTCATCGTCGGCTTTCCCGGCGAGACGCAGGCCGACTTCGACGCCATGATGAAGCTGATCGCCGACGTGGGGTTTGACAACAGCTACAGCTTCATCTTCAGCAAGCGCCCCGGCACGCCGGCCGCCAGCCTGGCAGACGATACGCCGCATGAAGTCAAGCTGGCCCGTTTGCAGCAGCTGCAGGCGGCCATCGACGCCAACACGCGCAAGTACAGCCTGGCCATGGTGGGCAGCGTGCAAACCATCCTCGTCGAAGGCCGTTCGAAGAAGGACACCGATGACAGTGAACTGCAAGGCCGCACGGAAAACAACCGCGTCGTCAATTTCGACGCCGGCCCGGACGGCTTGCAACTGATCGGCCAGCTGGTCGACGTGCGCATCACCGAAAGCCACTCCTACACCCTGCGCGGCGAACTCGTCGCCGGCGCTTCCGCATTGAAAAGAGCCAGTTGAAAACCAAAGCCCCGATACAGCCGCATTACTTCATCCCCGAGCCGCTGGACAACACGCGCCTGGCGCATCTGTGCGGGCCGCTCGATGAAAACCTGCGCCAGATTTCCGCTGCCCTCGACGTGACGATCTTCCGCCGCGGCGAGAAATTCATCGTCGGCGGCAGCAATGCCGAACGGGCCGTGGAAATCCTCGACCAGTTCTACGCCATCGCCAACAAGGTCGTGCCGCTGGAAGAAGTGCAACTGGCCCTGGTGGAGCAGCGCGCGGGACTGTCCGCCGCTTCGGAACACCACGTCAACGCGCCTGCCAGCACCTTCGTCGAGCCGGACATCGCCAGCCCCGTGCTGAAAACGCGGCGCAGCGACCTGCGCGGGCGCACGCCGCACCAGATCGCCTACCTGCGCGACATCCTCGAACACGACATCAGCTTCGGCGTGGGTCCGGCCGGCACCGGTAAAACCTATCTGGCCGTCGCCTGCGCCGTCGACGCGCTCGAACGCGACGCCGTCAAGCGCATCATCCTGACGCGCCCCGCCGTCGAAGCGGGCGAGCGCCTGGGCTTCCTGCCGGGCGACCTGGCGCAAAAGGTCGATCCGTATCTGCGGCCCCTGTACGACGCGCTGTACGATTTGCTGGGCTTTGACCGCACGCAAAAACTGTTTGAAAAACAGGTGATCGAGATCGCCCCGCTGGCCTACATGCGCGGACGCACCCTGAACCACGCCTTCGTCATCCTCGATGAAGCGCAGAACACCACCGTCGAACAGATGAAGATGTTTTTGACGCGCATCGGCTTTGGCAGCAAGGCCGTGGTGACGGGCGACGTGACGCAAGTCGACCTGCACAAGAGCCAGACAAGCGGCCTGATCGACGCCGTGCACGTGCTGAAAGACGTGCGCGGCATCGGCTTTACGCAATTTAACAGCAGCGACGTGGTGCGCCACCCGCTCGTCGCGCGCATCGTCGATGCGTATGAAACGGCGCAAGCGGCCGGCGCCAGCGCCGCCCAGTTACTTCCTTTATTGACACCAGCTGCCGCCAAAAATGTCCGAAAAAAATAAACTGTCCTTGTCCGTGCAATACCCGGACGCCCGCCTGGAAACCCTGATCACGCGGCCCAAAGTGCGCCGCTGGGTCAAGGCGGCCCTGTTCGCGCCCGCCGAATTGACCATCCGCTTCGTCGACGCGGAGGAAGGCCGCACCTTGAACCGCGACTACCGCGAAAAAGATTACGCCACCAATGTGCTGACCTTTGCCTACAACGAAGGCGAAGAGTTAAGCGACGACGAGCCGACGCGCGCCGACATCATCCTGTGCACGGACGTGCTGGAAAAGGAAGCGGCGGAACAAAAGAAAAGCGTGGAAGAGCACACGGCCCACCTGATCGTGCATGGCGTGCTGCATGCGCAGGGCTACGACCACATGGATGACGAGGAAGCGGCCGAGATGGAGGGCCTGGAAACGGAGATCCTCGCGAAACTCGGCATCAGCGATCCCTACGCGGACCAAAAATAAGCCGCGCAGCTCGGGTAGGTCGGGGTAGGTCGGGGTAGGTCGGGTTAGCCCGCAGGGCGTAACCCGACAGCCACAATAGCGCCATCAACCACACACGTAACAAGGACACACTATGGGCACTTGGGCCACCGACGCCTTCGGCAACGACTACGCCATGGATTGGGCGCAGGACTTGCACGAATATAAAACCCTGGAACTGGTCGAGACCACGCTCGACAACGTCATCGACAGCCAGGAAGCGGAACTCGAAGCGCCGTTTGCCGCCGAAGCGCTGGCCGCGCTGGAAGTGATCGCGCGCCTGCAAGGCAAGCCCGGAGAAAACGACCCGGCCACGGCGGAAGTGGACGAATGGGTGGCCGCCTGCAAGAAGAAAGTCACGCCGCCGCTGCTGGAAAAGGCACGCCTGGCGTTCGAGCGCATCTTGGCCGAGTCGTCGGAACTGCGCCAGCTGTGGCAGGACAGCGAGCATTTTACGGACTGGCAGGCGGACGTGGCGGCCTTGCGCGCGCGTGTGCTGGGTCAGGACGCCTGAAACGTCGGGCAACGGCGCACTTCGACGTATTAAATTTGCATCAAAAGCGGGGAAATCCGGTATTCCCCCACTTTTGGTGTATCCTATATCCCTTCGCAACAACGGCTCACGCCTCCTATGCCCGAGCACCCTAGTGGCGTCAGAACTGACGTCAAGCCCCACCGGTCACTGTTTGAACGCCTGACCGCACTCATATCCCCCGAGCCAGAGAACCGTGCAGAATTGCTCGATGTTCTACACGATGCGCATGAACGCAAGCTGATCGACGCCGACGCCCTGTCGATGATCGAAGGCGTGTTTCAGGTATCGGATCTCTGTGCGCGCGACATCATGATTCCCCGTTCGCAAATGGATGTCATCGACATCAGCAAGCCGATCGAGGAATGGATGCCGGAAGTCCTGTCCACCGCCCACTCGCGCTTCCCCGCGATCGAAGGCGAGCGCGACAAGGTCATCGGCATCCTGCTGGCGAAAGACTTGCTGCGTTATTACGCAGAAGAAACTTTCGACGTGCGCGACATGCTGCGCCCCGCCATCTTCATCCCCGAATCGAAACGCCTGAATGTGCTGCTGCGCGATTTCCGCGCCAACCACAATCACATGGCCATCGTCGTCGATGAATACAGCGGCGTCGCCGGCCTGATCACCATCGAAGACGTGCTGGAACAGATCGTCGGCGATATCGAGGACGAATACGACTTCGACGAAGCCGAGGACAACATCCTCTCGCTCAAGGAAGGCCAGTTCGGCCCCCGCTGGCGGGTCAAGGCACTGACCGAGATCGAACAGTTCAACGAAGAAGTGGGCAGCCACCTGGTGGACGACGATGTCGACACCATCGGCGGCCTGGTCTCGAAGTACCTGGGCCGCATGGCGCACAAGGGCGACATCTTCGACCTGGGCAATCTGCGCTTCGAGGTGCTGCGCGCCGATGCGCGCCAGGTGCACGTGCTGCTCGTCGAGCGCCTGCCCAATGTGCCGGAACTGGAACTCTGACATGCGCGTGCTGTAAATGCGTTTCAGACGCTTGGATCCCAACGCCCCCGCCAAACCGCCCCGCAGCACGTGGGCGCGCATGCTGACTGCCGCCATCGCCGGCGCCGTCGCCGTGCTGGCATTCGCCCCGTTCGGCTACTGGCCATTGCAAATCCTCAGCCTGGGCATGCTGTTCTACCAGGTGCTGCGCGCGGCAAACGTCAAGGCCGGCGCGCTGATCGGCTGGGCCTACGGCTTCGGCTGGTGCGCGGCCGGCACGCACTGGCTGTATATCTCCATGCACCGCTATGGCGACATGGCCGCACCGATCGCCGCCATCGCCGTGGCCTTGCTGGCCCTCTTGATGGCCATTTACGTGGCCCTGGCCATGGGCGCGGCGGCCTGGCTGCGCCAGCGCTGGGTACTCTCGCTGCCCGCCATGACCCTGCTGGTGCTGCCCGCTACCTGGACGCTGTTCGAATGGACGCGCGGCTGGCTGTTTACGGGTTTCCCGTGGCTGGCCACCGGCTATGCCCACAATACCAGCCCGCTGGGCGGCTTTGCGCCCATCGTCGGATCGTATGGCCTGGGCTGGCTGGCGGCGCTGTCGGCCGGCGCCCTGCTCTTGCTAGTCCACCCCCTGCACCGCACGCGCTGGAGCGCGCTGGCTGGCCTGGTCGCGCTGTATGCGGCCGGCGTTGGCCTGCAGTACGTGAACTGGACCCATCCTGTCGGGCGCCCCATCACGGTGCGCCTGTTGCAGGGCAATGTGCCGCAGCAGCAGAAATTCGACCCCGGCTTCGTGCTGGGCGCCCTGCAGATGTACCAGAATGCCATCACCAGCGCGCCGGCCGACCTGATCGCCACGCCGGAAACGGCCGTCACCGTGCTGCCGCACCAGCTGCCGCCCGGCTATCTGGATAGCCTGGCGACGTATTCGCAGCAGACGGGCAGCACGATTTTGCTCGGCATGCCCGTGCTCGACGAACAGCAGCGCTTCTACAATGCCGCTGTGGGCATCACGCCCAACGGCACGCCGGGTCCGTACTACCAGTACCGCAAGCACCATCTGGTACCGTTCGGAGAATTCGTGCCGCCCGGCCTGCACTGGTTTGTCGCCATGATGGCCATCCCGCTGGGCGACATGGGCCGCGGCGCCGAGGTGCAAGCGCCTTTGGCCGTGCGCGACCAGCTGGTGCTGCCGAATATCTGCTACGAAGACCTGTTTGGCGAAGAAATCGCGGGACAGCTGGCCAGCGCGCACCGCCATGGCAAGCAGTCGGCCTCGGTGCTGTTGAATATCTCGAACCTGGCCTGGTTTGGCGACTCGATCGCCATCCCGCAACATCTGCAAATTTCGCAGATGCGCAGCCTGGAAACGGGCCGCCCCATGCTGCGCTCGACGAACACGGGCGCCACCGCCGTCATCGACGGCAAGGGCGTGGTGCAAAGCCTGCTGCCGCCGGAGCAGCAAGCCACGCTGGCGGCCAAGGTGCAAGGCATGGGCGGCATGACGCCATACATTCTGTATGGCAATAAACTGGTGCTGGCCCTGGCCGCGCTGGCCCTGCTGACGGCCTTCCTGCTGTCGCGCGCCGCCCGCCGTGGCCGCGCTGCGCAGGAATAGTCGGCCGATATTGTCCGAAGAGTCACAGTGGGCCGGCAAAAACCGCTAAAATTAGCAAAACCCCGACCCGGACGCGCTTGTTAGCAGCGTGCGGGCTTCAAGCAAACCTTAACAAAGCGCAGCCTCCCGCGCGGCGAACTCATACGATGCTTACATTTCAACAAATTATCCTGACCTTGCAAACCTATTGGGACAAGCAAGGTTGCGCCCTGCTCCAGCCCTACGACATGGAAGTCGGCGCCGGCACTTTCCACACCGGCACCTTCCTGCGCGCGATCGGCCCGGAACCCTGGCGCGCCGCGTATGTGCAGCCGTCGCGCCGTCCGAAGGATGGCCGCTATGGCGAAAATCCGAACCGCATGCAGCACTACTACCAGTACCAGGTGGTCTTGAAGCCCGCGCCGGAAAACATCCTCGACCTGTATCTGGGTTCGCTGGCCGCCCTGGGCCTGGACTTGCAGCAGAATGACGTGCGCTTCGTCGAAGACGACTGGGAAAGCCCGACCCTGGGCGCCTGGGGCCTGGGCTGGGAAGTCTGGCTGAACGGCATGGAAGTGACCCAATTTACCTACTTCCAGCAAGTGGGCGGCCTCGATTGCAAGCCCGTGCTGGGCGAGATCACCTACGGCATCGAACGCCTGGCCATGTATTTGCAGGGCGTGGAAAACGTGTATGACCTGGTGTGGACCGAGTGGGAAGAAAACGGTGTCACGAAAAAACTGACTTACGGCGACGTCTTCCACCAGAACGAGGTGGAGCAATCGACCTACAACTTCGAGCACGCGAACACGGACCTGCTGTTCGAACAGTTCGGCAACTACGAAGCGGAAGCGAAGCGCCTGATCGAGCTGCAACTGACCCTGCCCGCCTACGAGAAGATCATGAAGGCTTCGCACAGCTTCAATATGCTCGACGCGCGTGGCGCCATCTCGGTGACGGAACGCGCCGCCTATATCGGCCGCGTGCGCACCCTGTCGCGCCTGGTGGCGCAAGCGTATTACGACTCGCGCGAGCGCCTCGGTTTCCCGATGCTGCCCGCCGCAGACCAAACCGCCGCTTGATCGCCTAGCTCATACACCGCCGTACCGGACAAGAACACCATGAACCAAACACTGCTCATCGAACTGCTGACCGAAGAACTGCCGCCGAAAGCGCTGGCCAAACTGGGCGCCGCCTTCACCGCCGGCATCGTCAACGGCCTGAAGGCGCGCGACTTCCTGGAAGCCGACAGCGTCGCCACCAGCTACGCCTCGCCGCGCCGCCTGGCCGTCTCCATCACCAACGTACGCGAAGTCTCGCCCGATAAATCCATCCGTGAAAAAGTCTTGCCCGTCTCCGTGGCACTGGACGCGAACGGCAACGGCACGCCGCCGCTGGCCAAGAAACTGGCCGCGCTGGGCTTCCCCGACCTGACGGTAGCGGACCTGGAACGCGCCGTCGACGGCAAGGCTGAAAGCTTCTTCTACACTTATACGGCGCCGGGCAGCCAGCTCGCCGCTGGCGCGCAGGCGGCATTGACGGAATCGGCCGCCAAGCTGCCGATTCCAAAACTGATGAGCTATCAGCGCCCGGACGGCACCACCGTGCAATTCGTGCGCCCGGCCCACAGCCTGATCGCCCTGCACGGCATCAACGTGCTGCCTTTGACCCTGCTGGGATTGACGGCCGGCCGCACCACCCTGGGCCACCGTTTCCTCACCGACGGCAAGCCTATCACCATCGCGCACGCGGAAAACTATGCGGCCTCGCTGATCCTCAACGCCAGCGTCATCGCCAGCAACGAGGAACGCAAGGAGCGCATCCGCGCCCAGCTGCTGGACAAGGCCGGTGCCGACCAGGTGCTGATGCCCGAAGCGCTGCTCGATGAAGTGACCGCCCTGGTCGAATGGCCGGTCGTGTATGAATGCCACTTCGAGGAAGAATTCCTGGCCGTGCCGCAGGAATGCCTGATCCTCACCATGCAGACGAACCAGAAATACTTCGCCCTGACCGACAGCGAAGGCAAGCTGCGCTCGCGCTTCCTGATCGTCTCCAACATCGAGACGGACACGCCAGAACACATCATCGGCGGCAACGAGCGCGTCGTGCGCCCGCGCCTGTCCGACGCCAAGTTCTTCTTCGAGCAAGACAAGAAGAAGACCCTGGCATCGCGCTTGCCGCTGCTGGCCAACGTCGTTTACCACAACAAGCTGGGCACGCAAGCTGCCCGCACAGAAAGAGTAAAAGCATTAGCCGGCGCCATCGCCGCCAAATTGGCCTACGACGTGGCCCTGGCCGAACGCGGCGCCCTGCTGGCCAAGGCCGATCTGCTGACCGACATGGTCGGTGAATTCCCCGAACTGCAAGGCATCATGGGCACGTATTACGCGCGCCATGACGGCGAGCCGGAAGAAGTGGCGCTGGCCGCCTCCGAGCACTACCAGCCGCGCTTTGCCGGCGACAGCCTGCCATCGACCGCCACCGGCACCGCCGTGGCCCTGGCAGACAAACTTGAAACCCTGGTCGGCATCTGGGCCATCGGCCTGGCGCCGACGGGCGACAAGGACCCGTTCGCGCTGCGCCGCCATGCGCTGGGCGTGCTGCGCATGCTGCTGGAAAAACGTTTGCCTTTGTCGATCCGGGGCTTGCTGGCGGACGCCGCCGCGCAATTCGCAGCCGTGCCCGGCTTCAAGGACCCGGTCGCGGACGTCACCACCTTCATGCTCGATCGCCTGCGCGGCATCCTGCGCGAACGCGGTTTCTCGCCGAATGAAATCGAAGCCGTCGTGGCGCAAAACCCGGACCGCCTGGACGACATCGTGCAGCGCCTGGAAGCCGTGCAGGCGTTTGCCGCCCTGCCGGAAAGCGCCTCGCTGGCCGCCGCCAACAAGCGCATCACCAACATCCTGAAAAAGAACGAGGAAGCGCTCAAGCTGGTTGCCGACAGTGGCGTCAACGTGGCCCTGCTGCAGGACGAAGCGGAGAAAAAACTCGCCGCCGCCGTCTCGCGCGTACAGCCGGAAGTCGACGCGGCCTTCGCCAAGGGCGACTTCACCAGCACCCTGCAAACACTGGCGCAGCTGCGCGACGACGTCGACGGTTTCTTCAACGACGTGATGGTGATGGCCGAGGATGTCGCCCTGCGCAACAACCGCCTGGCCTTGTTGTCGTCGCTGCACGGCATGATGAACCGCGTGGCCGACATTTCCAAGCTGGCGGCATAATGGGCACGCCGGCGCTGAAACTGATTATTCTCGACCGCGACGGCGTCATTAATCATGACTCGCCGGACTTCATCAAGTCGCCGGCCGAATGGCTGCCGATTCCCGGTTCGCTCGAAGCGATCGCCCGCCTGAACCAGGCTGGCTATCGCGTCATCGTCGCCTCGAACCAGTCGGGCATCGCGCGCGAGTACTTCGACATGACGGTGCTGAACGCGATCCACCAGAAGATGCACACCCTGGCGCAGCAGGTGGGCGCCGACATCGACGCCATCTTCTTTTGCCCGCACGCGGGCGCGGACAATTGCGACTGCCGCAAGCCGAAACCGGGCATGTTCCATGAAATCGCGAAGCGCTACAACACCAGCCTGAAAGGCGTGCCCACCGTTGGCGATTCGCTGCGCGACCTGCAGGCAGGTTTCATCAGCGGCTGCGTGCCCTACCTGGTCTTGACGGGCAAGGGTGAAAAAACCAACGAAACGGGCGGCCTGCCGCCCGGTACCCAGGTCTTCCCCGACCTGGCTGCCGTGGTCAGCCACCTGCTCAAGGCGCCAGCAGCGCCAGCGCCCACCGTGGCATTCAGTATCTAATTTTCGGAGAACCGCATTGCGTAATATTTCCCTGTTCCTGCGATCCCTGCTGTTCATGACCATCATGATCGTGGCCACCATCGTCTGGGCCTGCGTGTGCTTTTTTGCCGCGCCATTGAGCTACAACAAGCGCTATTGGGTCACCTCGCGCTGGAACGTGTTTATCCTGTGGTGCGCCAAGGTCATTTGCGGCATCCGCTATGAAGTCAAGGGCGCCGAGAACTTCCCGGATGCGCCGGCCATCGTGCTGTCGAAGCACCAGTCGGCCTGGGAAACCATCTTCCTGCTGCCCAGCCTGCCTCGTCCGCTGGTGTATGTGTTCAAGAAGGAGATCCTGTACATCCCGTTCTTTGGCTGGGCCATGGCTCTGCTGCGCATGATTCCCATCGACCGCAAACAGGGCAAGCATGCCTTCAAGAGCGTGGTCGCGCATGGCAAACGCCGCCTGGCCGATGGCCAATGGATTATCATGTTCCCCGAAGGCACCCGCATCCCCGTGGGCCAGGCGGGCAAGTACAAGAGCGGTGGCACGCGCCTGGCCATTGCCACCGGCGCCGTGGTGGTGCCGATTGCGCATAATTCAGGCGAATGCTGGCCCAAGCAGTCATTCCTCAAACGCCCGGGACTGATCACCGTCTCGATAGGCAAACCGATTTCGCCGGAAGGGCACACCCCGGACAGCATGATGCAACAGGTGGAAAATTGGATAGAATCAGAAATGCGCGTCATTTCGCCTCACGCCTACAACGCTGGCTAGACGGCATCAGCGCGGTCATCCAGGAGCCGACACTGCGCCAGCAGATGAAGACCATCAAGGTCGGCGACCAGCAACTGGATCTGTTCGCGCATGACGTCTCGACCAGCACGCCCCCGGCGGTGCGCCCCACGGCACCGCCAGCGCCGCCCGTGGCACCACCGCTAGTGGCACCCGCGCCACCCATCGTTCGCCCCGTCCCGTCGCCCCTGCCTTCCCCGCCACGCCCTGCCGATGGCCCTCCGCTGCGCCAGCTGCAGCTGGGCAGTCACCTGGTCGAATTCGCCCTGCGCCGTTCCACGCGCCGCTCCATCGGCTTCATGATCGACGATAACGGCTTGCGCGTGACCGCACCCAAGCGCGTCACCCTGGCCGAAATTGACAATGCCATCCGCGCCAAGCAGGGCTGGATCGTCTCGAAGCTGCTGGAACGGGGCGAGCGCAAGGTGCAGCGCCAGCAGCGTCCGCCCGTGGCATGGGTCGATGGCGCCGCGCTGCCCTACCTCGGTGGCGAAATCACCTTGCGATTGCACCAGGCACCGCGCCACCGCGCCAGCTTCCAGCGCGAGACGAATGAACTGCACGTATGGGTCACGCCCACGGGCAGCGAGCAGCAATTGAAGGAAAAAGTGAAGGGCTGGTTCCAGCATGAAGCGCGCCAGCTGTTCGAAGCGCGCCTGGACCTGTATGCGGACAAGCTGGGCGTAAGTTACGACTCGCTGTCACTATCGTCGGCCGGCACACGCTGGGGCAGCTGCACCATCGAGCGCAAGATCCGCCTGAACTGGCGCCTGATCCACTTCGCCCTGCCGCTGATCGACTACGTGGTGGCGCACGAGCTGTCGCACCTGTTGGAAATGAACCACAGCCCTCGCTTCTGGGCCACCGTGGAATCGATCTATCCCGATTACGATGGCGCCAAGCAGGCGCTGAGAAAACGCTCGCAGGAGCTTCCCGTTTTGTTCGCGTAAACAATATTGTTGGCGGCTGTCGGATTACGCTCTGCGAGCTAATCCGACCTACACCCATCACGACAGCAAAGGCTTGATAGCCGCGATGGTGCGCGGCGTGGCGCCCCGGTGCTGCGCCGCGAAAGCCAGCGCCTTTTCTCCCATCGACGATAAACGCAGCGGATCCTGCAGCAAGGCCGACGCTTGCGCCATCAGCGCGTCGGCGTCCGCCACCCGCGCGGCACCGCCGGCGGTGATCGCCTGTTCGGTCACCAGCGCGAAATTGAAGGTGTGCGGGCCGATCAGCACGGGTTTACCCAGGGCCGCCGGCTCGATCAGGTTTTGCCCGCCCAGTGGCAGCAAGCTGCCGCCGACAAAGGCGCAATCGCAGGCCGCGTAGTACGCAAACATCTCGCCCATCGAGTCGCCCAGCAGCACCTGCGTGTCCGCCGCCACAAAATCGTCCTGCGCCAGGCCGGACCTGCGCTGCACGCTCAAGCCGTGCGTCAGCACCAGCTTTTCCACCTCGTCGAAGCGCTGCGGATGGCGCGGCACGATCAGCAGCAGCACGTCAGGCGGCAGGCTGGCACGCGCCAGCGCTTCGAGGAGCAGCTGCTCTTCGCCCTCGCGCGTGCTGGCGCACAGCAGCACGGGACGCGCACCGATGGCGGCGCGCAGCGCCGCCCCCGTCGCCAGGGCCGCCGCGGGCACGACGACGTCGAACTTGATGCTGCCCGTGACGACCACGTCCCGCACGCCCAGCACGCGCACGCGCTCGGCGTCGTCTTGCGTCTGCGCCGCCACCAGGGTGATGCCGCGCGCCGCATCGGTGATGAGCTTGCCCAGGCGCTGCGCCTTGCCCAGCGAACGCTGCGACAAGCGCGCGTTGGCCAGCACCACCGGCACTTTGTAGCGATTGCATTGATGGATCAGATTTGGCCACACTTCCGTCTCCATCAGGATGCAGATACGCGGCGCAAAGTGACGGATGAAACGGGCCGGCATGGCGCCCGTGTCGTACGGCAGGTAGCTTTGCACGAGGCGCGCGCCATGTTTGGCGAACAGGGTTTTACCGGTCGCGCGCCCTGTGGGCGTCATGTGCGTGAGGACGATGCGGGAATCGGGCCATGCGGCCAGCAGCGCATCGATCAGCGGCTCGGCCGCGCGCGTCTCGCCGACGGAGACGGCGTGCAGCCAGAGCGTGGCTGGTGCAGGTGCCAGCTGGCGAGGGTAAAAACCCAGGCGCTCGCCCCAGTGCTGGCGGTAGCCGGGTTCCTGGCGTCCGCGCAGCCACAGCCGCGCCAGTACCAGGGGCAAGGCCAGCCACCAGGCAAGGGTATAAAGAAGTCGCATGATTGTTTAATGTTGAAGTCAGGCGGTTGACGTCAGGCGGGAGGATAGTCGGCCAGCAGGCGCTGTGCCGCGGCCAGCACTTCCGGCACGCCGGGCGGCGCGCCCTTGTCGCCCAGGTTGATGATTTTCGGCGACCAGTTGCCTTCCGTTTTCCACAGCGGCGAATCGGCATAGATTTCCACCGTCGGACGCACAAAGGCGGCGGCGATATGCGTCAGGCCCGTATCGACGCCGACCACCAGCGCCGCGTGGCGCGCCAGCAGGGTGGCATCGCCCATCGACAGCTTCGGCAGCACGCGCGCATTCGGCAGGCCGGCCGCCAGCACTTCTGCTTCGGCCTTTTCCTTGGGCGAACCCCAGGGCAGCAAAATCGGCATGGGCGCGAGCGCATGGCCCAGGGCGATCCAGTTTTCCGGCGCCCATTTCTTGGCGTCCCGCGCCGTGCCGTGGAAATATACGCAATACGGTGCCGCGCCCATCCAGTCCGGGCGCGGCTCGCTGGCTGACACTTCCGGCAAGCCGAAATCGGCCGGCGTATCGAGCGTGTAGCCGAGTGCCGCGGCGGCCACCAGGCGGCCGCGCGCTACCGCATGCGTGCGTGGGTCGAGCGGAATGCTTTTCGTGTGAAAGATGCGCGAGATACCTTCGTAGCCCGAGCCTTCGCTGCCATTCGCCAGGCCGACCTTCTGTCCGCCCGGCGCCAGGCGCGCGGCGCCCATGATGATGCCCGTCTTGAGCAAGCCCTGGGTATCGAACACATAATCGTAGCGCGTCTGGCGCAGGCTGCGGAAGAAGGCGGCGATTTCCGCGCGCGTCTCTTTTTTGCCCAGGCTCTTGCGCCAGCGCCGTAGCGCAAACGGGAAGATCGTCCCCACGCGCGGGTTCAGGCGCACCAGGCTGGTGTAGCCCTCCTCGACCACCCAATCGATGGTCGAGTTCGGGAAATGGCGGGCGATGTCCGCCACCATCGGCAGGTTATGCAGCACGTCGCCCAGAGAAGATACCCGCACCAGCAGGATTTTCAAGGGCGCCTGTGCGCCAGGTTGACCGGCCATGCTGTCAGAACGGCAGAACGGCGTCAGGCTTGGCTGCCAGGATCACGCTCTTGAACTGTCCCTGGATACGCGCCAGGGCTGCCGGCGTTTCCGCCTCGAAGCGCATGACGATCACCGGCGTGGTGTTCGACGAACGGGCCAGGCCGAAGCCGTCCGCGTATTCCACGCGCAAGCCATCGATGGTGATGATCTGTTCATTGCCGGGGAAGACGGCGTCGCGGCGCAGCATGTCCATCAGCGCGACGTTCTCGCCTTCCTGCAGTTCCAGGTGCAGTTCCGGCGTGCTGTCGGACTGCGGCAGAGAGTTCAACAGGGCCGAAGGATCTGCTTCGCGTGTCAGGATTTCCAGCAGGCGCGCAGCCGAATACATGCCGTCGTCGAAACCGTACCAGCGGTCCTTGAAGAAGATATGGCCGCTCATTTCGCCACCCAGCGGCGCACCCGTCTCGCGCAGCTTGGCTTTCACCAGCGAGTGACCCGTCTTGTACATCAACGGCACGCCGCCATGCTTGCTGATCCACGGCGCCAGGTGGCGCGTGCATTTCACGTCGTACAGGATTTGCGCGCCCGGATGGCGGGTCAGCACGTCGGCGGCAAACAGCATCATCTGGCGGTCAGGGTAGATGATCTGCCCATCCTTGGTGACCACGCCCAGGCGGTCGCCATCGCCATCGAAGGCGATGCCGATTTCCGCATCCGTCTCGGCCAGGCAGCGGATCAGGTCTTGCAGGTTTTCCGGATGCGCCGGGTCCGGATGGTGGTTGGGGAAATTGCCATCGACGTCGCAGAACAGTTCGATGACCTCGCAGCCCATGCCGCGGAACAGGTCGCCGGCAAATGCGCCGGCCACGCCATTGCCGCAGTCAACGGCGATCTTGATCGGGCGCGCCAGCTTGACGTCGCCCAGGATGCGCTGCAGGTAGGAGGCGCGGATATCATGGGTGGTGTAGCGTCCCGGCGTGGTACTGGCGCTGCCATCGTGGGCGACGATGCTGTGGTACAGCGCCTGGATCGCTTCGCCGTGGATCGCTTCGCCCGCCAGCACCATCTTGAAGCCGTTGTAATCGGGTGGATTGTGGCTGCCCGTGACCATGATGCCGGAACGCGTGTCGAGCACATTCGTGCCGAAGTAGACCATCGGCGTGGCCACCACGCCCAGGTCGATCACATCGACGCCTGCCGCTTGCAAGCCCTGCGCCAGCGCCGCCGTCAGTTCAGGCCCCGACAGGCGGCCATCGCGGCCGATCACGACCCGCTGCTCACCCTTGGCCAGGGCGGCCTGGCCAAATGCCTGACCGATCTTGTAAGCCACGCTGGCATCGAGGGTTTTGGCGATGATGCCGCGAATATCGTAGGCCTTGAAGATCGTTCTGGACAATGGAAGCATGGTGTGCGCGCTATAAAGTAAGGGTATCGATAAGGTGCCTGGCAAGGTACAGCGCGTGGCTGGCAGCTTGCCACTGCGCCAGGAGTATACCGAATTATACGCGCAGCAGATCGATGGACTTGCCCGATTCCACCCACTGCCTGACCCACAGCGGCTGGCGACCACGGCCTGTCCATTGTTGAGTAGCATTGTCAGGATGGCGGTATCGTACCGCGACTTTGCCCGTGCGCGGGTGCAAGCCGTCGAGTATCAGCTGTTTCAGCGGAATGCCCGCTTGCTGCGCGATGGCCATGATCTGTTCGCGCGCCTTGTTCAAATCTTCACGCTCGCGGCTGTTCAATTCCTGCTTCACATTATCTTCCAGCTTGCGCAATTCCAGCATCGTCATCGTTGACAGATCCATCCCGTATATCCTTTATATTCAATTAAATAATAAAATCACGTGAAATATACTACATTGCATAAAAATCCGCGCACCGTAACGTAATTCCTCGTCGCCTGAATGACGGACCGCGATGTATTTACCGGCTCAACATTAAGATTAAATGAAGAATATGTCGAAACCAATCGTGAAAACATGAATAAAAATGCATAAAATGACATTCCAGCTGGCATGGCATGATCATCGATTCCAGAAAATATGCGAGGCAATTATTATCGCGATAAAGCAGAAAAATATTCAGCTGAAGTAAATGCCCATACAAAATAATCGCGTCCGGCCTTTCCCTTCCGGCCGGCCATTCGCGCAATCCGGCATCAGCCAGAAATGCTCCCGACGACCAAGGGCAGCCATGCTTATAATGCATGCGCGTAGTTCACTTCACCCTGACACATATGAAAACTTACTTTATCGGCGATCTGCAAGGCTGCCATGCACAAACCGTCGAACTGATCGAACGGATCCAGGCGGCAGCGGATGGCCCGTACCGCCTGCTGTTCGCGGGCGACCTGATCAATCGCGGCCCGGCCTCGCTGACCACCCTGCGCCACGTGCACGCGCTGGCGCAGCAAGGCCTGGCCGACAGTGTCCTGGGCAACCATGACTTGCATTTGCTGGCCGTGGCCAACGGCATCCGGCCCGAGCATGCGTCCGATACGCTGACCGAGATCCTCGACGCGCCCGATCGCGACGAGTTGATCACCTGGCTGCGCCAGCGCCCGCTCGCCTTGCAGCGCCAGGGGCATGTGCTCGTGCATGCGGGCTTGCTGCCGCAATGGAGCGCGACCCAGGCTTTGTCCCTGAGCGAGGAAGTGTCGACCATGCTGCGCAGCGATGGCTGGGTGGCATTCCTGCGCAACATGTACGGCAA
Source organism: Janthinobacterium tructae (assembly GCF_006517255.1). NCBI lineage: Bacteria > Pseudomonadati > Pseudomonadota > Betaproteobacteria > Burkholderiales > Oxalobacteraceae > Janthinobacterium > Janthinobacterium tructae. Next base: position 3,312,808 of record NZ_CP041185.1, read on the forward strand.
CGAGCCGGCCGCCTGGCGTGACGACCTGCAGGGCGCCGACCGACTGCGCTGTATCGTCAACGCCATGACGCGGCTGCGCTTTTGTACGCCGGACGGTGTGATGGACTTCAAGATGAAGGAGAGCGGCAGCGCGCCGCCAGGCTCCGGTCTGCTGCCGTGGTTCGACGTGCCGGGCCGGCGCAGCGCGGGCGACACTGTCGTCTTCGGCCACTGGTCGGCGCTGGGATTGCAGTTGCGACCCGAGCTGATCGGCCTTGATAGCGGCTGCGTCTGGGGCGGAAAACTGTCGGCCGTGTGCCTGGAAGATCGCTCGCTGCTGCAAGTCGACTGTCCCGCCTTCCAGCGGCACAGTGGAAAACAGTAAGCACTACGGCGCGCATATGCTTAATCGCAATCGGTCGTTGGCCCTGGCGCGCCTGCGCCGTATGATGCAGCTTTTGCCTGTGCCATCCCATGCATCCTGATACCGACAGACTGGCGCGCTGGCTGCTCGGCAGCCTGGAACTCGACACCGCCGTCCTGCATGTGGGCCAGTACTGTGGCCGCTGGCGCGCTTCCACGGCGGGCCGGGAACTGGGCAGCTTTCACCTGGTGCTCGATGGCCACTGCTATTTGCACCTCGATGGCGCGGCGCCGATAGCGCTCGGCCCGCGCGATGGCGTCTTCCTGCTGCGCGACTTGCCGCATTTCCTCAGCCCGCACAGCGATCCGTTGCAGGCGGCAAGCGCGCAAGCCATGCTGCCGCTGCAAACACCCACGCAGCAGCCGGCGACGGCACTGGCCTGCGGCTTCTTTCAATTTCGCGGCGCCCTCTCCGCACTGATCGTCGACTCCTTCCCGCCATATCTGCTGATACGCGGCGACGCGCCCGCCTTCAGCGCCGCCGCTGCGCTGTTCGACCTGATCCTGCTTGAAGCGGGCGGCGATCCGGAGCAGCCGTCGCCGCTCATCGCGCGCCTGGTCGAACTGCTGTTCTTTTACCTGATCCGCCACGTGGCGCAGGGCGAGCAGGTGGCGGCGGGCCTGCTGTCGCTGCTGCACCAGCCCGCATTTTCGCCGCTGCTCGAACGCATGCTCGACGCCCCCGCCGACGACTGGTCGATCGAGAACATGGCCAAGGCGGCGTGCATGTCGCGCGCCAGCTTCTGCAAGCATTTCGCCAGCGCCAGCGGCCATTCGCCGGCCCAATTCCTGCTCCTGCTGCGCATGAAGATCGCGGCACGCCGGCTGCACGACGGCGTCTCCGTCGAACGCGCGGCCGAACTGGTGGGTTACCGCTCGCACGCCGCCTTTACACGCGCCTTCAAGCGGGTCACGGGCGAGCAACCGGGCGCCTACCGGCGCGACCAGAAATTGCGCCAGCTGGCCAGCTAAGAGCCTGCCGGAATCAAGGATCGCACAATCACAGACGAACGAGCACAAAAGGACGACGCTGACGTCTGTTGCGTGCGCGATATGGCCGATATAATGGCCGGGTGACTTACCAACTTAGCAAGGTACCCCATGTCCCGTCTGACGCTGCACACTCTCGATACCGCCCCGGCCGATAGCCGCCCCTTCGTGGAAAAGGCCATCGCCAACAATGGCTTCCTGCCCAACCTGATCGGCGTGCTGGCCAATGCCCCGCTGGCACTGGAAACCTACCTGACCGTCTCCGGCATCAATGCGCGCGCCAGCCTGACGTTAATGGAACGCGAAGTGGTGCAAATCACGGCCGCGCGCATCCACGGCTGCGATTTCTGCATCGCCGGCCATAGCGCCATCTCGCTGAAAAAAGCGGGCCAGACGCCCGACATCGTGCGCGCCCTGCAGCATGGCCAGCCGACCGGCGATACGAAGCTGGACGCCGTCGCCGCCTTCGCCACGGCCGTCATCGCCACGCGCGGCGCCGTCAGCGACGCCGAATATCAAGCCTTCCTGGCCGCCGGCTACAACGAACAGCAGGCGCTGGAAGTCGTGCTGGGGATCAGCCTGGCCACCCTGTGCAATTTTTCCAACAGCCTGGCCGGCACGCCCGTCAATCCGCAATTGACACCCTACCTGCCTGGCGCCGTCTGACATGGGCCACCTCAATCACTGGCTGCACATGCATGCCGACGAGCTCGACCAATCGTCGACACTGGCTGAAACTGTACTTCCCGCGCTGGCCGGCGACCAGCTGCTGGCCATCGGCGTGCCGCAGGAGCACGGCGGCGCGGGCGGCGACGTGCGCGACGCCATCGACGCCATCGCCTACGTCGCCGAGCAATCGGTAACGGCGGCCTTTGTTTTCTGGGGCCAGCGCTGCTTCATCGAATTCCTGCTGCAAAGCGAGAACCGCGCGCTGGCCGAGCGCCGTTTGCCCGGCCTGCTGGCTGGCACACAGGCCGGTGCCAGCGGCCTGTCGAACGCCATGAAATTCTTGTCCGGTATCGAGCAGCTGCAAATCACGGGCGTGCGCCAGGATGACGGCTTGCTGGTCGACGGCGGCCTGGCCTGGGTGACGAACTTGCGCAAGGCGGGCTTTGTCGCGGCCGCCGCCGTGGCGCCGAACGACGGCGCGCCACCCGCCATCGTCGCCTTCGACAGCGGCACGCCAGGCGTGCAGCGCAGCGACGACCTGGACCTGATCGCCCTGCGCGGCAGCAATACGGCCTCCGTCAAGCTGACGCAGGTGCACATCCCCGCTGCGGACATCATCAGCGACAATGCGCCAGCCTGGCTGCCGCAGGTACGCCCCTCGTTCCTCGGCATGCAGTGCGGCCTGTCGATCGGCCTGGCGCGCGCCAGCCTGGCAAAGGCGGCGCAGATCTCGGCCGGCTCGCGCAACGCGCTCACGCCGCGCATCGAAGCGCTGCAAGTCACCCTGGAGGCGGCTGTTGCCACCTTGCTGGCCGGCGTGCACGATGGCCGCTTCAAGACGCAGGCGCCGGCCATGTTCCGCCTGCGCATACAGCTGGCCGATGTGCTGCAGCAGGCGCTGATGCTGGAACTGCAGGCGATGGGCGGGCGCGCCTACCTGAACGCGGAGCAGCAGGGCTTTGCCCGCCGCTGGCGCGAATCGTCGTTCATCCCCATCGTCACCCCCAGCCTGACGCAATTGCAGGCAGCCTTGCAGCTGTTCGACAGCCAGCAGGCGGCCAAGGCGGGAGCGTCGGCATGATCGTTGCTGATTGGGCCTTGCAGGCACAGGACCTGAGCTACGCCTATCCGGGCACGGCACCCGTGTTCCAGCATGTCTCGCTGGGGGTGCGCAAGCGCGAAATCGTCTGCCTGCTGGGCGGCAGCGGCTGCGGCAAATCGAGCCTGCTGCGCGTGCTGGCCGGCTTGCAGCCGCCATCCACGGGAGCAATTCAATTCCTCGACGCCCCCATGCGCGAACCGGACCCGCGCAGCGCCCTCGTCTTTCAGCAGGCCAGCCTTTTGCCCTGGCTGAACGTCACGGGCAATGCCGGCTTCGGCCTGGACTTCAAGCACCAGCCGCAACTCACGCGCGAAGCGCACCAGGCGCGCGTGGCGCAAGCCATCGAAGCGGTGGGCTTGAAGGGCCGCGAAAAGCTGTATCCATCCGCGCTGTCGGGCGGCATGGCACAGCGCGTGGCGCTGGCCCGTGCGCTGGCGCGCGAACCGGAACTGCTGTTCGCCGATGAGCCGTTTTCCGCGCTCGACGCCATCACGCGCGCCGAGATGCAGTCACTGCTGGTCGACGTGGTGCACCGCTGGCATACGGCCGTGCTGCTCGTCACGCACGATATCGATGAAGCGATCCTGGTGGCCGACCGCATCTTGCTGATGGGCGGCAAGCCCGGCAACATCGTGCGCGAATGGCCCGTTGCCATCGCCCAGCCGCGCATCGGCCACAGCGCCGAGGTGATCGCCCTCAAGATGGACATCCTCGACGCCCTGCAGGCGCTGCAAAAGCAGGATCAAACGCCCGCCTTCGCCCCCAATTAATCGACCGGAACTTTCCCATGACATTCGAAGATCAAAACAAACCCCTGCATATCTGCGCCTCGTCCGATTGCGACTGCGGCCTGACGCGGCGCGACTTCCTGCGCATGTCGGCCCTGGCCACCGCCAGCGTCGCCTCGCCGCTGCTGTTCGCCGGTGACGCCTTGGCCCAGCAAGGTCCGAAAGGCGACGACCAGCCCGTGAAAATCGGCTACCTGCCGATCACCGACGCCACCCCGCTGCTCGTCGCCCACGCCCGCAAGCTGTTTGAAGCGGAAGGCTTGCAGGCGGAAACGCCGCGCCTGTTCCGCAGCTGGGCGCAGATCATCGAAGCCTTCGTCGCCGGCCAGGTCAACGTCATCCACCTGCTGTCGCCGGCCACGCTGTGGGTGCGCTACGGCGCCAAGTTCCCGGCCAAGGTCGTCGCCTGGAACCACGTCAACGGCTCCGCGCTGACGGTGGCCAACGAGATCAACAAGGTCTCCGATCTGGGCGGGCGCACGGTCGCCATCCCCTTCTGGTACTCGATCCACAACATCCTGCTGCAGCAAATCCTGTCCTCGAATGGCCTGACCCCGGTCACGCGCGCGCGCAACGCCACCATCAAATCGAATGAAGTCAACCTGATCGTGCTGGCGCCGGCTGAAATGGTCTCGGCCCTGGCCAGCAAGTCGATTGCCGGCTACATCGTGGCCGAGCCGTTCAATGCGGCGGCGGAAAACGCCGGCATCGGCAAGATCCTGCGCTTCTCGGGCGACGTGTGGAAAAACCATGCCTGCTGCGTCACCTTCCTGTCCGAGCGCGACATCAACACGCGTCCCGAATGGGCGCAGAAGGTGACCAACGCCATCGTCAAGGCGCAGCTGTGGACGCGCTCGAACCAGGTCGACACGGCCAAGCTGCTGTCGAACGTGGGCGAGCACCGCTACACGCCGCATCCGCTGCAGGTGCTGACCAAGGTGCTGGCCACCACCGATTACGCGAGCTACGAAAAGCAGGGCCTGATCGTGCACAAGAACTGGCAGCAGCGCCGCATCGACTTCCAGCCGTATCCGTTCGCCTCGTACACGGAAGAACTGGTGCGCGCGATCGGCCGCACCAAGGTCGAAGGCGATACGCGCTTCCTGGCCAATCTCGATCCAAAATTCGCCGCGCGCGACCTGGTCGATGACCGCTTCGTGCGCAAGGCCATCACGGCAGTCGGTGGCCCGGCCGCCTTCGGCTTGCCGGCCAACCTGCTGCGCAGCGAAACCGTGGCGGTCTGACGATGGCAAGCAAGTTGTTGACGAAGTTCGGCCTGCCCCTGGTGGGGCTGGCCTGTGCCTTGCTGTTGTGGTCCGTGGGTGTGACGGCGCTAGAGAAATCCACGCCGATCGCCACCGCCTTCGCGCCCTTGCCCACGGCGCTGGCGTTCCGGGAAATGCTGGGCGGTGCGGATATCTGGCTGCACGTGGTACTGAGCCTGCAAAGGGTGGCTGTCGGCCTGGGGCTGGCGATCATCATCGGCGTGCCGCTGGGCGTGCTGGTGGCCATGTCGAAAAGTTTTTCCGGCGCGGCCATGCCGCTGTTCCAGCTGCTGCGCATGATTTCGCCGCTGTCGTGGATGCCGATTGCCGTGATGGTGCTGGGCGTCGGTGACGCGCCCGTGTACTTCCTGCTGGCGTTTGCGGCCGTCTGGCCGATTTTGCTCAATACGGCGGCCGGCGTGGCGCGCCTCGATCCGAACTGGCTGCTGCTGGCGCGCAGCCTGTCGGCCACGCGCAGCGAGATCGTCTTCAAGGTGATTTTGCCGGGCATCACGGCCGATATTCTGACGGGCGTGCGCCTGGCCATCGGCATCATCTGGATCGTGCTGGTGCCGGCGGAAATGCTGGGCGTGTCGGCCGGCCTCGGCTACTTCATCCTCGACACGCGCGACCGCCTCGCGTATTCGGAGCTGATGGCCGCCATCGTGCTGATCGGGATTTTAGGGTTTATGCTCGACTACCTGGCCCGCGCCGCCCACGCGCGCTGGCTGCACGTCAAGAATTAAGCTGTTCCAGCGGCAGCGCAGCGGCCACCGCCGCCTGCGTTGCCGCCGCCAGCTCACGCCGGTGCGCGTCGGCCGTAGCAACGGAAGCCAGACAGGTCAGGCGCGCCGTAATCGGTGGGCCACTCAGAATCGCCACCATGCTTTGCGCAAAGCTCATCTCGCCGATGAAATCGACGGCGTGATGCAAGTCCCCCTTGTCATCCACATACACGAGCGCGAACGGCTGCACCGGCACTCGCGCATCGATGGCCGCCTCGAACAGGTTCGCGTGAAACGGCAGGATCTGTCCTTGCGCGGCGGTGGTGCCTTCGGGGAAAAACGCAATGCGCTCGCCCGCCGTCAATTTATCCACCAGGCCCTGGAAAATCAGGCGCAGGTCACGCTTGCTGCCGCGCGAAATGAAGATGGTGCCGGCGCGCCCCGCCAGCCAGCCGAGGATAGGCCAGGCGCGGATTTCCGCCTTGGCGACGAAACGGCAGGGATGGACGGCATTGATGACGAAGATGTCGAGCCACGAAACGTGGTTCGCCACCACCATCGCATGGTCGAGTGCCGGCACGCCGTCGGCCGGCAGCGCCACGTGCACGCCGCAGATGTCGAGCAGCTGCGTCGACCAGCGGCGGATGCGCCGGTTGCGCCCCTCCAGGTCCAGCCAGGGGAACAGCACGGCGCTCTTGGCCATGCCGCAGCCCAGGTGAATGGCGATGCGCGCGAGGCGGTAGGTAAGCAGAAGTTTCAAATGACACCAAGGTTGGAAGCAAATCCATACAGCCGCGTAGGTCGGCTTAGCTGCGCCGGTGAGGCGCTGCGTAAGCCGACAGGAGCCGCCATGGACTTGTCGGATTACGCGTACCGCTAATCCGACCTACGGCTCCGATACAAATAATTAGCGCTGAAACGCCACCTGTCCGGCCACGATGGTCGCCTTGACGATGCCGCTCAGCTCATAGCCGAGGAAAGGCGTGTGCTTGCCCTGGCTGGCCAGCGACGCCGACGACACGGTCCAGCGCGCGGCGGGATCGAAGACACAGATGTCGGCCGCTTCGCCCACGGCCAGGCTGCCGGCCGGAATACCGGCGACCCTGGCCGCATCCGACGTGACCTTGGCCACCGCGCGCGCCAGTGGACGCGCGCCCGCTTGCGGCTGCGCCAGCGCATAGTCGTCAGCCCATTTCAGGGCCAGCGACAGCAGCAGTTCCAGGCCCGTGGCGCCGGGCGAGGCTTCGCCGAAAGGCAGCAGTTTTTCATCGTCGTCGACGGGTGTGTGATCCGAGCACATGGCGTCGACCGTGCCGTCGAGCAGGCCGGCGCGGATCGCATCGCGGTCGCGCTGGCTGCGGAATGGCGGTGTGACGCGCGCGTTCGAATCGAAAAAGCCGATATCGGCATCCGTCAGGTGCACGTGGTGCACGCCCACGTCGCAGGTGACGGGCAAGCCTTCTGCCTTGGCCGCGCGGATCAGCTCCAGGCCCGCCGCCGACGAGATGCGGCACAGGTGCACGCGCGCGCGGCTGGCGCGCATCAATTCAAAGATCGTGTGCAGGGCGATGGTTTCGGACATCACGGGTACGCCCGACAGGCCCAGGCGCGAGGCCAGCGGGCCGCTGTGGGCGATGCCGCCGCGGCCGATATGCGGATCCTGCGGGCGCAGCCAGACGGTGTAGCCGAAGGTGTTCGCGTACTGCATCGCGCGCAGCAGCACGGTGGTGTCTTCGATCGGTTCCTCCGCCTGTGCGAAGCCGATGCAGCCCGCTTCCGTCAGTTCCGCCATTTCCGTCAGCGACTTGCCTTTCAAGCCCATGGTCAGCGCGCCCAGCGGGTGCACGTGGGCCTTGTTCTGCGTCTTGGCGCGGTATTTCAGCATCTCCACCAGGCCCGGCTCATCTAACACCGGGTCGGTGTCGGGCGGGCACACCAGGCTCGTGACGCCGCCTTGCAGGGCCGCCTGCAGTTCCGACTCCAGCGTCGCCTTGTATTCGTAGCCCGGCTCGCGCAGGCGCGCGGACAGGTCGACCAGGCCGGGGGCCACCACCAGGCCGGCCGCATCAAAGGTGGTATCGGCCTTGAAACCGGCCGGGGCGCTGCCCACGGCCAGCACTTTGCCATCGGCGATAAACAGGTCTTGCAAGCCATCGATGCCGTTGGCAGGGTCGATCAGGTGGCCGTTCTTGATATGTAGTGTCGTCATGCTCGCTTACTCGTCCTTGGGCTATCAGCCCTGATTACCAGCCAAAATACTCATCACCGCCATGCGCACGGCGATACCGAACGTCACCTGCGGCAGGATCACCGCCTGCGGACCGTCGGCCACGGCCGAATCGATTTCCACGCCGCGGTTCATCGGACCCGGATGCATGACGATGGCGTCCGGTTTCGCCAGCGCCAGGCGCTCGGGCGTCAGGCCATAGCTCTTGAAATACTCCTGCGCCGAGGGCAGCAACGCGCCGCTCATGCGTTCATTCTGCAGGCGCAGCATGATGATCACGTCCACGCCCTTGAGGCCTTCATCCATGTTGGTGAAGGTGCGCACGCCCATTTGCTCCAGGCCGCCCGGCAGCAACGTGTGCGGGCCGATGGCGCGCACTTCCGGCACGCCCAGGGTGGTCAGCGCGTGGATGTCGGAACGCGCCACGCGGCTGTGCAGGATGTCGCCCACGATGGCCACCGTCAGGTTGGTGAAATCCTTCTTGTAGTGGCGGATCGTGTACATGTCGAGCAAGCCCTGGGTCGGGTGCGCGTGGCGTCCGTCGCCCGCGTTGACGACGTGTACGTGCGGCTGCTTGGTGTCGATCAGGTGCTTGGCGATCAGGTAGGGCGCGCCCGACTGCGCGTGGCGCACGACGAACATGTCGGCATGCATGGCCGACAGGTTGTCGATGGTGTCGAGCAGGGACTCGCCCTTGCTGGCCGACGAGGCCTGGATATTGAGGTTGATGACATCGGCCGACAGGCGCTTCGAGGCGATCTCGAAGGTGGTGCGGGTGCGCGTGGAGTTTTCAAAGAACAGATTGAAAACGCTCTTGCCGCGCATCAGCGGCACCTTTTTCACATCGCGGTCGGAAATGCCGACGAACGAGGAAGCGGTATCGAGGATGTGGTTGACGATAGACTTCGGCAGGCCTTCAATCGTCAGCAGATGTTGCAGTTCGCCGTGTTTATTCAGTTGCGGATTAAGCATGGTGGGTATCTAGGGTGAGCGTGAATTTTCCATCGTCGGCTTGCTTCAGGACCAGGGCCTGGCCCGCCGGCACGGCAGTGAAGGCAGCCACGAAATCGGCGGCCACCGGCAGCTGGCGCTCGCCGCGGTCGACCAGGGCGGCCAGCATGATCTTGGCCGGACGGCCATAGTCGAACAATTCATTGATGGCCGCGCGCGTGGTGCGACCCGTGTACAGCACGTCGTCGACCAGCAGGATGGTGGCGCCAGCCACGTCGAAGGCGATCTGCGTCGGCTTGACGTCGGCATGCAGGCCTTTCTGGGCGAAGTCGTCACGGTAGAACGACACGTCGAGCACGCCCAGGCGATCGAGCAGGTTCAGGTCGCGCGCCAGGCGTTCGGCCAGCCAGGCGCCGCCCGAATGGATGCCGACGATGGCCACGTTGGGAATGCCCGCCAGGCCGCTCTGCACCTGCTGCAGCAAGACCGCGTACAGGGCCTCGGCGTCGAGTTGGGAAGGATTCGTAGGATGCGGCATAGAGTTCTTAATCATTCAGGGAGGGAGTCTAAGGTCAGATTAATAATTCGCGTCGAAATACTGTTGCAGGATGATGGCGGCGGCGCGGTCATCGATGACTTCGCCGCGTTTGGCGGCGATGACGGCCGAGGAATAACGTTCGTCGACCAGTTCCACCGGCAGGTTGAAGCGGCCATGCACCTGGTTGGCGAAACGGCGGCAACGCGCGCTCATCTCGTGTTCGGTGCCATCCGGATGGCTGGGCAAGCCCACCACGATGCGGCTCGCGCCCCACTCCTTGATCAGGCTATCGATGGCGGCAAACTTCGGCTCATTCGCCGTGGCCGTGATCACGCTGAGCGGCTTGGCCTGGCAAATCATGCTATTGCCGATGGCCACGCCGATGCGTTTCAAGCCGAAATCGAAGGCGAGGATGGTGTCGATGGCGTCACCGCTCATGCGTGTCCGGCTTCCGATGCCAGCATGAGAGGGTCGATACCGAGCAATTTGATGGCGGCCACGTAACGCTGCTCGATGGGGAAGTCGAACAGGATGTCGGCCGAGGCACCCACCGTCAGCCAGCCGTTGCGGCCGATCTCGTCTTCCAGCTGGCCAGGGCTCCAGCCCGAATAGCCGATCGACACCAGCATGCGCTCGGGACCATCGCCCTTGGCGACGGCTTCGAGCACGTCGATCGAGGTGGTAAACGCGATTTCATCGGTCACCGTCAGCGACGAGGAATAGTGCGCGCCCGGCGTATGCAGCACGAAGCCGCGGTCGTCCTGCACGGGGCCGCCGAACATGATCGGTTCATTGATGATGGGCGTGTCGCTGCCGGCCGCCAGTTTCAGATCGATGCGATCGAACAGCACTTCCATGGTCATGTCGGTGGGTTTGTTGATGACGACGCCCAGCACACCGTTTTCATTATGTTCACAAACGTACACGACCGTGCCGCCGAAGACCGGATCTTGCATGGCCGGCATCGCGATCAGGAAATGGTTAGCCAGATTCAAGGTGGAGGAACCGGTCGCGGCCGGCTCTCCCACACCCTGCATCAAACGATGTCCTGGTAGAGTCTGGTCGATTTTACTCTTTTTCATACGCGATGCTCTCTCTGTGGGCTTGCTGGCAAGTCTCGCTTACCCCGCTATCGTACGCCTGGCGCAAGCTGCCGCGAATGCTGGGCGGCGCGCACCATGATGCCAGGCGTTATTCTTGTTATGTTGTGAATTTATTATAATTTAGTCATCAATTCGCCTGGCCTTGCGACTACGCCACGCACGCTTTGCAACTTGCGTCATTTAAACATCACCCTGCATGCGGGCGCATGGCCATGCCAATTGTAAAATTGATTACACAATCGCTGTCGCACATAAGCCACCACGAACATACCCTGTAGTTTACACTGAATTGCCGCCGCAGCGACGCCAAAGGCACGACGTGAGCGGCCATAAAGCCCTGTTGGCGGCAAAAAATGGCCTATCTTTGACCCTGAACACGTAAAAATAATGACAATCAAGACTTCCCTGGTGTGGTTCCGGCGCGATCTGCGCGCATTTGACCATGCTGCATTGCATCACGCCCTGCGCCAGAGCCAGGCCGTGCATTGTGTCTTCGTCTACGACACCGCCATCCTGGCAACGCTGCCGCGCCGCGACCGGCGGGTCGATTTCATCCATGCCAGCGTGGCCGAACTGGCTGACGAGCTACGCCAGCTGGGCGGCGACCTGATCGTGCTGCACGCGGACGCCGCCGAAGCCATCCCGCGCCTGGCCGCCGAGCTGAACGCCGACGCCGTGTTTGCCAACCACGACTACGAAGCGCAAGCGATCGCCCGCGACCGCAGGGTAGCGGCCGCGCTCACGCACGAGACGCGCCTGTGGTTCAGTTTCAAGGACCAGGTGATCTTTGAAAAAGACGAGGTGCTGACGCTTTCGGCCAGGCCGTACACCGTCTACACGCCGTACAAGAATGCCTGGCTGAAGAAAATGCGCGCCGAACCGGGCTGCCTGGCGCCGCTCGATATCGAACCGCATGCGGCCAGCCTGGCGCCGCCGCGCAGCGGCACGCCGGCCCCGCTGCCCACCTTGGGCGAGCTGGGTTTCGAGGCCAGCAACCTGGCCGAACTGGCCATTCCCACCGGCATGTCGGGCGCCAGCACGCTGTTCGAGGATTTCCTGCCGCGCCTGGCCCGCTATGACGTGGCGCGCGATTTCCCTGCCCTGAAGGGGCCGTCCTACCTGTCCATGCATCTGCGCTTCGGCACCGTGTCGCTGCGCTACCTGGTGCGCAGCGTGGTCGACCTGATGGACCGGGGCGGTGGCGGCGACGGCGCGCCCGTGTGGCTGGCCGAACTGATCTGGCGCGATTTCTACGCCATGATTTTGTACCAGAACCCGCATGTGGAAGGCGGCGCCTTCAAGCCGGCCTACGACGCGATCGCCTGGGAAACAGGACCCGAGGCCGATGCCGCGTTTGCCGCCTGGTGCGAGGGGCGCACCGGCTATCCGCTGGTGGACGCGGCCATGGCACAGCTGAACCAGACGGGCTATATGCACAACCGCCTGCGCATGGTCACGGCCTGCTTTTTGATCAAGGATCTGGGCATCGACTGGCGCCGCGGCGAAGCGTATTTCGCGCTGCACCTGAATGACTTCGACCTGGCGTCGAACAACGGCGGCTGGCAATGGGCTTCGTCGTCCGGCTGCGACGCCCAGCCCTACTTCCGCATTTTCAACCCCATCACGCAGTCGGAAAAATTCGATGCGAACGGACGCTTCATCCGCCGCTACCTGCCGCAGCTGAAGGCGCTGGGCGACAAGGAAATCCACGCGCCCTGGCTGGTGCCGCGCATGCTGCTCGAGCAAAAAAACATCGTGCTGGGACGCGACTATCCTGAACCCATCGTGCAGCACGATGAGGCGCGCAAGGAGACCCTGGAGCGCTATGCGGTGGTGAAGGTGGTGGCGTAATCCGGCCGGTGGCGGCGCCAGTGGTGGTGTCGGGTTACGCGCTGCGCGCTAACCCGACCTACGCCACGCCACCGCCCAGCAAGCGCCCCACTTCCGCCAGCAATTCCTCTTCCTGGAACGGTTTGCCGAAATACGCATTCACGCCCAGCTCGAACGCGTGCGCGCGATGCTTGTCGGCGCTGCGCGAGGTGACCATGATGACGGGGATGGCACGTGTCTTGTCATCGCTGCGCACATTGCGCGTCAGGTCGAAACCATCCATGCGCGGCATTTCCACGTCGACCAGCAGCAGGGCCGGCATGGCCGCCGGTTCCAGCGCATGCAGCTGCTCCAGCGCATCGAGGCCATCCTTGGCCAGCAGCACCTGATAGCCTTCGCGCTCGAACAAACGCTGCATCACGCGGCGCACCGTCAGCGAATCGTCAACCACCATCACGCGCACGGCTGGCACGGCCAGTGCGCTGGAGGCGGCATGCTGTTCGCTGCTGGCCAGCGCGTATTGCGACAGCAGTTCCGGATGGTGTTCCAGGTGCTGCGCCAGCGCCACCGGATTGAGGATCAGCACGATGTCGCCCGTGCCCAGCACCGTGGCGCCAGCGATGCCCGGCATGCGCGCCAGTTGCGGGCCCACATGCTTGACCACGACTTCGCGGTTACCCACCACGTCATCGACCTGCAGCGCCAGCCTGTCATTGCCATTCCTCAGCAGCAGCACGGGCGCATGGCGCTGCGTGGCCTGCGCGGCCGGCGTCTCGCCCAGCATGGCCGACAGGTGGTGCAGCGCCAGCGACTGCCCGTGCGACTCGATGCGCCCGGCCGCCCGCACCTGCTGCAGCTGCTCGCCTTTCAGGTGCAGCACCTGCTCCACCAGCACCGATGGCAAGGCATACGTCTTGCCGTTCGCCGCCAGCAGCACCACTTGCGTGACGGCCAGGGTCAGCGGCAAGTGGATGGTGAAGCGCATGCCCAGTCCCGCCTGCGTCAGCGTTTCCACGCGTCCGCCGAGGGCCAGCGCTTCGGAGCGCACGATGTCCATGCCAAAACCGCGCCCTGCCAGTTCCGTCAGGCTGTCGGCGGTGGAAAAACCGGGCGTGAAAATCAGTTCGGCGGCCTGCGCGTCGGTCAAAGGCGCATCCGTCGCCACCAGGCCGGCGCCGTGCGCCTTGGCGCGGATGCGTTCCAGGTCCAGCCCCGCGCCGTCGTCGGAAAAAGCGATCGCCACTTCATTGCCTTGCTGGCTGACCTGCACCAGCAGCTCGCCCGTCTCGCTCTTGCCCGCAGCCAGGCGCGCCTCGCGCGGCTCGACGCCGTGCACGATGGCGTTGCGCAGCAGGTGTTCAAACGGTGCCGCCATGCGTTCGAGCACGCTGCGGTCGATTTCCACACCGCCACCGCGGATATCGAGGTTGACGCGCTTGTCGACTTCCTTGGCGCTTTGCCGCGCCACGCGGAACAGCCGTTCGGCGATGCTGGCAAACGGCACCATGCGGATCTGCATCAGGTCGCGCTGCAGCTCGCGCGTCAGGCGCGCCTGCAGCACCAGGTCGTCCGTCACCGCGTCGACACTGAGGCTGAGGTTTTCATGGAACGAGGCCACGTCGTTGACGCTTTCGGCCATCATGCGCGTGAGTTCCTGCAGGCGCGTAAAGCGATCGAATTCGAGCGGGTCGAATTCGCGCTCGCTGCCGACGGCCATGCGCGAGGCGATCTGCGATTCAGCCTGCATTTCCACTTCGCGCAGCTGGCGCCGCAGGCGCGCCAGGTTGTCGGAAAACTCGGATAGCGAAGCGCCCAGCACGCCGACTTCATTTTCCATTTTGGAGCGCGTGATCGACACTTCGCCGGCCTGGTTCACCAGGCGGTCGAGGATGTCGGCGCGCACGCGCACCAGCGCCGCCTTCGGTTCGGCGGCCGGCGTGTCTTCCATGCCCGGCAAGGGCAGCAAGGGCTGCTGCAGCTGTTCGAACAGGTGCAGCGCATGGTCGTAATGGGCCAGCAATTCCTCGAAGGCCTGCGGCGTGGCGGTGCCAGCGTGCAGCATGTTTTCGATATGCGTCTCGATTTCATGCGCATGCTGGCCCAGGCGCATGGCGCCGGCCATGCGCGCGCTGCCCTTGACCGTATGCAGGGTGCGCAGCAGCATCTGCGCCTGGCCGCTGTCATGCGGCTGCTGCTGCCAGCTGCGCAGCGCCTCGCCGATCTGCGGCAGCAGGTCGGCGCCCTCCTCCAGGAAGACGGACAATAAATCGAGGTCGAGTTCATCGCTGATGCCGGCGCTGGCCGCCAGCAGCGCAGCCGCATCGGCCGGCATGATGGCGGGCGCCGGCGCTTCCGGCGCCGCGTGTTCCGGCGGCGGTGCGTGCTCGAAACCGGCGTCGAACAGGTCGTCGCGGGCACCGCTGTCCTGCATGGGCGCCGGCACTTCAGCCGCAGCGGGCTGCAGCGCGTCGGCGACGATGCTCGCATACGCCGCCTCGAACAAGGTCTCGAGCTGCGGCAGAGGGACTTCGGCGAGTGGCTCGTCAGCTTGCGCCGGCGCGCCGACGATGCTGGCGTAGGCGGCCGCAAACAGGGCGTCGAGCCGCTCTTCCTGACTCTCGCCGGGCGGCGCCGTCAGGGCGCGCCACAGGGTGTTGAGCGCTTCGATCATGTCCGGCTGCGTTGGCGCCAGGTCGCCCAGCGCAAACGCCTGCAGCATTTGCCCGATGCGCTGCGTGGCTTGCTCCAGCACGTCGTGCTGTTCGGCGCGCAGGCCGGTCAGCGGCGGCACTACCGTTTCGATCACCGTTTCCAGCGCGTGCGCCAGGTCGCGCAGGGACTGGAAACCCACCGTGCCCGACGTTCCCGCCAGGGTATGCACGGCTTGCAGCGCCTCCGCGCTGACGGCACGCTGTTCATGGCGCCATTCGCCGAAGTCGCGCGTCAGCACGCGCAACAATTCATCCGTCTCGGCCAGGTAGATGTTGTACAAGGGGAGGCTGACGCGCAGGTCGCCGACGTGCTTGAGGTTATCGTCGGGCGCTTCATGGGCGGCGGGCGCCGTGGCGGACGGAAAGCCGATCACATTGCCGTTGCTGGCCAGCGGTGCGGCCGATGCCGGGCGAGGCTTGCGCAGTTCGAACGGACCGCCTTCGCGCACGCGCTCGGCCGCCGCCAGCAGCATGCCGGCCTCGCGCTCGCGCCCTGCGCCGCCTTCGAGTTCGGCCACCCATTCACTGAGCTGGTACCAGCCGTAATTCAGTAGGGTAAACAGATCATCGCTGACAGGGCGCGCTTCGGCCAGCCAGGTATTCATGACACGTTCGATGGCGTCGGCCGCCTCGGCAAACTGCGCCAGGCCGATCATGCGGCTGCTGCCTTTCAAGGTATGGAACCAGCGGCGCAGCATGGCCAGGTGGTCGCCGCTGGCGGCCTGCTCGCGCGGCAGGGCCAGCGTGGCATCGATAAAGGCCAGCACTTCGCGCGCTTCGGCAATGAAGATATCGAGCATCTCCGCGTCGACATCGGTCACTGCCGGTGCGGCATTCATGCCGGCAGGCGCTACGGGCGCCAGGGCCTGGTCGAGCAAGGGCACCGGTACGGCGCCGGCGGCGGCGACTTTTTCAAATGGCAGCGCGCGGAAGGTGCCGGCAGCGGCATCGAAATGGAAACGTCCGCTGGCCGCTTGCGCGTTGCGGCCCAGCATATCGACAAAAAATCCCAGCGCGCTGACATTTTGCGCGATTTCATCGAGCGCCCCGGCGTGCGCGTCCGCCTTGGCGTCCGCGTTGGCGTCGCCAGCGGCCAGCTGCCGCACCGCCGCATCGACCTGCAGCACGGCGGCGCGCGCGTCTTCCTGTCCCAGTCCGGCCAGCTGCTGCTGCAACTGTTCCAGCACGGGGGCAACGCCATCGAGGGCCCCCGCCACGCCACGCGAGGCATCCGCGTAATAAGCGTTGAGCACCTTTTCCACCTGGCGCAAGCCCGTCTTCATGTCTTCGGCCAGCGCGGCGACGGTCTGGCCCTGCTCGATCTGGCGCGACAGCTCGCCCGCCGTGACGGGCGGCGGCGCTTCGCCAGCGAGCAGCGCCTGCAGGCGCGCGGCGATGGTTTCCGCATTGCCGGCGAAATCGTCGGGCAGGCGGCGCACCTGCTCCAGTCCCGTGTCGGCAAACAGCAGCGCCATGCCGATTTCATTTTCCAGCGCCGCACTGCGCCCGCTGGCCACGGCTAGCCGCGCCACGGCCGCGCATTCGCGCAGCAGGCTGGCCAGGGCAGGCTGCCGCAGAATGTCGGTCTGCGCCGCCACCTGCTGCAAGGACTGTTGGAATGCGTCGCCCAGGGCGGGATCAAGGTCGGCTTGCGCCAGACGGCCCCAGCTGGCGCGCGCCTGCGCCAGGGCCGCGCGTGCACCTTGCAAGGCTTCCTGGTCGACCTGGCCGTAACGCCGCGCTTCCACGTCGGCGGGAACCATGCCTTCCAGGGCGAAGGCGGTACGCAGCTGGCGTGCCTCAGATGTGGGCTCGGCGGCGGCGGCAATGAAGTACAGGGCGTCGCGCAGCATCGCTTCGGGCAGGCTGGCCGTGCCCTGCGCCAGGCGGCGCAATTGCAGATTGATCAGGCCGAACAACTGTTTGACGTTGAGCGTGCCCATGCCCTCGCCGCTGGCCGCCAGTCCCGCAAACGCCTGCATGGCGAACCAGAAGGTTCGCGCCGGCGCTGCCTGCTGCGCGTCGGCCACCAGGGTCAAGGTGGCATGCAAGTCGCTGGCGTGCTGACGCCGCGCCGCATCATCCTGCGCTTTCAGAAAGGGCAGCAAAGACTTTTCAAAGCGCCCGCGCCAGGCCGGATAATCGGCTGCCGGCGGCGATTCCGCCAGCGCGATGGCATGCCCTTCCAGCATCGATGCAGGCGGAAAAAACAGGTCGGCCGGGTGGATGCGCTCGGCGCCCAGCATGGTTTGCAGGTCGCGGTAGTAGGGAAACAAACGCGTCGGCTGCGGCGGCGTGCCGGCCACCAGGTCTTCCAGGTATTCGGTCAGGGCCTGATACAGCCCGGCGACGATCTGCGCATGGTCGAGCGTATATTCCAGGCTGCCATCGCGAAAGCGCGCCAGCGCCTGTTCCGCGCCATCCGTCAGCAGGCTGGCGCCGGCCACGTCGACCATCACCAGCGCGCCATGCGCCTGATGCAGGTGCGAGCGTGCATGCTGCAGTGCCGTGGCGCGTTCCTCGCGCTGGCGGCCACCGGCTTCAAACAGCGCCGTTTTCGAGCGGCCCAGCGCTTCGCGGATTTCCACCATCACCCACGACAACGGCTCGCTGTCGAACGGCTTGGACTGCTGCGGACTATCAGGTGTGCTCATGCATGCCTCGGTAAAGAAATCGCCTGGACTGGCGCGGCGTTCAGGCGGCGACGCGGAAGCGCGACACCGAATTTTTCAGTTCCTGCGCCAGCATCGACAGCTTGTGGATCGACTGCGCTGTTTGCTGCGTGCCATCCTGGGTCTGCTCCGTCACGCTCAGGATATGCTGGATATTCAAAGCCACGCCGCTGGCCGAACCGGCCTGCGTGCCGGTGGCGAACGAGATGCCCTGGATCAGTTCAGCCAGGTGTTTCGACACCTGGCTGATGTCGTTCAAGGCAGCGCCGGCCGCGTCGGACAGGTGTGCGCCCTCGACCACGCCGTGCGTGGATTTTTCCATCGCGCGGGTAGCATCCTGGGTGTCGGCCTGGATGGTGCGCACCAGCGCGCCGATCTGCTTGGCGGCGGCAGCCGAGCGTTCGGCCAGGCGCTGCACTTCCTCGGCGACGACGGAAAAGCCGCGCCCCGCTTCGCCGGCCGATGCGGCCTGAATGGCGGCGTTCAGCGCCAGCACATTGGTTTGCTCGGTGATGTCGGAAATGAGCTCGGTGATTTCGCCGATTTCCTGCGACGATTCGCCCAGGCGCTTGATGCGCTTGGAGGTATCCTGGATCTGCTCGCGGATTTCATGCATGCCCTTGATGGCGTTTTCCACTGCCGTCGCCCCCTGCTGCGCCGCCGCCACCGACTGGCGTGCCACGTCGGCCGAGACACTGGCCGACTTCGACACGTCGGTAATCGCATTGGCCATCTTGACCACGGTGGCGCTGACGCCCTGGATTTCACGCGACTGCTGCTGCGAAGCGATCAGCAGCTTGCTGGAGATGCTTTGTGCCTGCGTCGAGGCGCGGTTGACCTGTTCGGCCGTCGCCGTCACCCTCCCCACCAGGCCGCGCAATTCCTCGACCGTGTAGTTGACGGAATCGGCGATGGCGCCCGTGATGTCTTCCGACACGGTGGCCTGCACCGTCAGGTCGCCGTCGGCGACCTTCTGCAATTCGTTCATCAGGCGCAGGATGGCCGCCTGGTTCTGCTCATTCCGGGCCTTCGCCTCTTCCTCTTTTTCCTGCGACTGCAGGCGCAGGATTTCCGCTTCCTGGCGCCGCCGCTCGGCGTCGCGCGTGCGGTTGACGGAGTCCTGCAGCAGCACGCGGCCGATACCGGCCGCCGCGATCAGGGTCAGCAACACGCCGCCGACCATCATCCAGAAGGCCATGCCCAGCGTTTCCTGGTTCACGTGGTACATCTGCTGCAGCAGCGTCAGACGCTGGCGCAGGTCTTCGTTTTCGTTGAAGATCAGCTGTTCGGCGCTTTTCGCCGAACTGAATTTATCCAGCCGGTCGAGTATCGACGAGACCAGCTTCTGGTAATTATCAAAACTGCCCTTCAGCGCGACGAGCCGGTCGCGCAGTTCGGCGTCGCGCGTGGGCGCCAATTGCAGCGCCACGCTGCCATTGAGCAGACCTTCGACGGCGGTGCGGAAATACGTCGTGTCGCGCCCCAGCGAAAATGCCGTTTCCGAGCTGATGCTGCCCGACGACAGGAACTCGCTGGCACTGCGGCTCATGCGCTGGCTCAGCATCATCAGACGGCCGACGACGGCCAGGTCGCGCGCATTGCCGCCGCGCTGCACCTTGAGCGCCGCGATTTCCTCGGTCTGCGCCAGCAGCGCCGGCGACAGCGCGTTCAATTGCTGCAAGGTCTTGTCGAATTCACCGAGCTCCGTTTTCAGGCGCAGGATGGTGCTGGCCGCGCGGTCGCTGCTGGCCCACTTCTTGCGCGCGTCGGCCACCGCCGCCAGCAGGGCGGAACGCGACTCGCCGATATCGCGGCCATGATACGTCCCGCCGCGCAGCATCAGGCGGAAATCCTGATTCAGTTCATTGCGGCTTTCCTCGAGCTGGCGGAAGGCTTCCGGATTGCCTTGCACGGCGTTCGGCGCGGCCTTGCCGATGCGCTGCGAATGCATCAGCGCATCGCTGGCCAGCTGCGTCTGCGCCGAGGCGATATTGCCGCTGCGCGTGTTGAGGCCGACGAACAGCAGGCTGGCGGCCAGGCTCATGGCCATCACCGTCGACAGGATGCTCAGCTGTTTTTGCAGCGGAAAGTGGCCGATCAGCGGCAGCTTCAAGTCGCTGACGGGTGCCTGGGCCAGCGACTTGCGCCGTCCCAGCGCGTCGCGCAGGCGCAGCGGCAGGTCGGCCGCCGCTGCCGGCTCGCCAGCAGCATGCTCCGCCTCGGGCATGCCGGCCGCCAGGATAGGGGAATGGGCGCCCATCAGCAAATGTCCTTGTGCTCGGCGAAGCCGCCAAAACCGGCATCGAGGAAGCGCTCCGCTTGCGCCAGCTGCGCCAGGTCCAGGCGCAGCCACTGCTGCCCTTCGCTGTCGCGCAGCGTTTGCGCCGCCCACGATGGGAGCACACCCTGCGCCGCATCCTGAACGCGCACCGATTGCAGCGTGCGCAACTGGCGCAAGCCCAGTACCCGCTCGACCAGCAAAGCGCAATTGAGGCCCAGCCGCGGAGAAAAGGTGATGATGCGGCAGTGACTGCCTGCCGCGCAAGCCGGTTCGCCCATGTAGCGGGCCAGGTCGACGACCCCCGTCAGGCGTCCGCGCATGGCCGCCAGGCCCAGGTACCAGTCCTGCGCCAGCGGCACGCCCTGGATCTGCACCCCGGCAGCGATGACGATTTCACCGAGCTGCGTCAGGTCAAGCAGGCACGGCCGGCCACCGAGCATCACGCCCAGTTCCCTGCGTGCCGCCAGCGCGCCGCTGCGCGCGGCCTGTATCCGCTCGATCAATTGCAGCTGATACTGGCGCAAGCGCCCGTGCCGCGCGCCCGTCTCGAAGGATGGCATGGCGGCAGCGGCAGGCGAAAAGACCGCGGTGGACACGCCGTTACCTGGCATCGTGCGCATTCTCAGGAAATCGCAGCGATCTTGGCCAGCAGCTCGGCTTCGACTACCGGCTTGACCAGATAATCGCGCGCGCCCTGGCGCAAGCCCCAGATGCGGTCCGTTTCCTGGCTCTTGCTGGAGCAGATAATCACCGGCACGTCCTGCAGTTCGGGATCGCGCGCAATCGCGCGCGTGATCTGGAAGCCATTCGCACCGGGCATCACCACGTCCATCAGGATCAGGTCGGGCCTGGCCTGCTTCAGTTGCGCCAGCGCGTCGGCGCCGTCCTGCGCCGTAAAGACGGCATAACCGGCACGCACCAGCATCTCGCTCAGGTAGTAGCGTTCTGTCGCCGAGTCATCGACGATCAGAATTGTGTGTATGGCCATCTGCTTCCTTGCTGCGTTGTCAATCAATAAATCACTACTCAAAATGCCTGGCCAGGTGCAGCCGCACGGCCTCCAGCAGCACCTCGCGCGCCAGCGGCTTGGCCAGGCAGGCGCTGGCGCCTGCCATGGCGCCGCGCGCGCGGTCGAACAAGCCCTCCCTTGACGACAGCATCAGCACCGGCGTGGCGTGATGCGCCGCACTGGCCTTGATCAGCGCGCAGGTGCGGTAGCCGTCCAGGCGCGGCATCACGATATCGCACACGATCAGCGCCGGCTGGCAATCGGCGATCTTGGCCAGGGCCTCAAAGCCGTTTTCCGCCACCACCACGCGATACCCTGCCTCGCGCAAGACCTTTTCGGCCGCGCTGCGGCTGGTGGCGCTGTCATCGATGACCAGTATCGTGGCGCTGGCGCACACGGCATCGGACGCTGCCTCGGGCAGGATGGGATACGACATGTAATTATTCGACAATCTTTCATACCATAGCACAGGCTGCCGCGATAGCTGCGTGCGGCGGCACCATCCCGGGGATCGGAATGAATTAAAGCGCCACCATCTCGAAATCATCCTTGCGCGCACCGCATTCAGGACAGGTCCAGTTCATCGGAACATCGGCCCAACGCGTGCCGGGAGCGATGTCTTCGTCGGGAAGGCCGGCCGCTTCATCATAAACCCAGCCGCAAATTAGACACATCCACGTTTGGAATTGCTGCGTTGTTTCGTTGCTACTCACGTTCTGCCACCCTTCAATCAAGTAAAATGCTGAATTAGGTATCTTAATCTACCCGCCGTGCAAAACCAAACTTCTCCCCTCATATTAAGCTTCGGCGTGTCCGATCCGGTCGGCGCGATCGGCATCCAGGCCGACCTGGCCACATTTTCAGCCTTCGGCTGCCATGGCCTGTCGGTCACCACGGGCCTCTTGATCAGCGATACGGCGCGCGTGGAAGACGTGCAGGCGGTCGACCCGGACTGGGTTTCCGACCAGGCGCGCGTGCTGCTGGAAGACATGTCCGTCTCGGCCATCAAGATCGGCGCCCTGGGCAGCGTGGAAAACGTCACTGCCATCGCCGAAATCGTCTCCGACTATCCGAACGTGCCACTGATCCTCGATCCCTTCATTTCGGCGCTGCCGGAACAGGGCATGGACGACGAAGACATCCTCACCGCCGTGCGCCAGTTGCTGATCCCGCAAACGACCCTGCTGGTGCTCTCGCCGGTGGAACTGGAGCGCCTGGCCGAGACCTGGCGCGACGCCGACCCGGACGACACGCTGCAAAACGATGTCGACTATCTGGTGGCGCTGGGCTGCGAATACGTGCTCGTCACGGGCATGCCGGCCGACGCCAGCAAGTCCGGCACGGGCGAAGGCAAGTTGCGCGCCAATACCCTGTTCGGCGAGGACGGCGTGGTGCGCCACGACGTATGGCAACACCTGCCGGGCATCTTCAACGGCGCCGGCAGCACCCTGTCGGCCGCGGCCACCGCCCTGCTGGCTCTGGCGCAAAACGAAGACGATGTGCCGCAGGTGGTCGTGGCGGCGCAGGAATTTACCACCGGCGCGCTGGCCCACGCGCAGCGCCACGGCATGGGCAAGCTGGTGCCGAACCGGCTGTTCCGGCAGCAGCCCCAGCGCGACGCCCAATAATTCTGTAGCAGACCAGACAGACGACACAGACAACGATCCACTTTCAAGGCACGATTATCATGACGACGACTTCACAGAACGACATCCTGTTTGCCCGCGCACAAAAAACCACGCCAGGCGGCGTCAATTCGCCCGTGCGCGCCTTCCGCTCCGTCGGCGGCACGCCGCGCTTCATCACGCGCGCCGAAGGCCCGTATTTCTGGGACGCGGACGGCAAGCGCTACATCGACTACATCGGCTCGTGGGGCCCAGCCATCGTCGGCCACGCCCATCCGGAAGTGGTCAAGGCGGTGCAGGATGCGGCCGCGCTGGGCCTGTCGTTCGGCGCGCCGACCGAAGGCGAAGTGCTGATGGCCGAGGAAATCACGCGCCTGGTGCCGTCGATCGAGCAGGTACGCCTGGTCTCGTCGGGCACGGAAGCGACCATGAGCGCCCTGCGCCTGGCGCGCGGCGCCACGGGACGCGACAAGATCGTCAAGTTCGAAGGCTGCTATCACGGCCACGCCGATTCGCTGCTGGTGAAAGCGGGCAGCGGCCTGCTCACCTTCGGCAACCCGACCTCGGCCGGCGTGCCGGAGGATTTCGTGAAACACACCCTGGTGCTCGACTATAACAACGTGGAGCAGCTGAAGGATGCCTTCGACAGCTTCGGCGCCGAGATCGCCTGCGTGATCGTCGAACCGGTGGCCGGCAACATGAACCTGGTCAAAGCCACGCCAGAATTCCTGCAGGCGATGCGCGAGCTGTGCACGCAGCACGGCGCCCTGCTCATTTTCGATGAAGTCATGTGCGGCTTGCGCGTGGCCCTGGGCGGCGCGCAGGCGCTGTACGGCATCAAGCCCGACCTCACGGCGCTGGGCAAGGTGATCGGCGGCGGCATGCCGGTAGCGGCCTTCGGCGGCAGCGCGGCGCTGATGCACCACATGGCGCCGCTGGGCGCCGTCTACCAGGCCGGTACGTTGTCCGGCAACCCGGTCGCCGTGGCGGCCGGCATGGCCACCTTGAAACTGATCCAGCAGCCGGGCTTCTACGAGCAGCTGGGCGCCACCGCCAAGCGCCTGGCCGAAGGCCTGACCGCCGCCGCCAAAGAAGCGGGCGTGGTCTTCTGCGCCGACTACATCGGCGGCATGTTCGGCATCTATTTCAGCGCCACGCCGCCAACCAGCTACGCGGAAATGATGGCGGGCGACCGCAGCAAGTTCAACGCCTTCTTCCACGCCATGCTGGACGAAGGCGTGTACTTCGCGCCCGCCGCCTTCGAGGCGGGCTTCGTCTCGGCGCAGCACGATGATGCCGTCATCGACGCCACCATCGCCGCTGCGCGCAAGGTGTTCACAAAACTCGCGTAAGCCTGCTATACGGTCGCGGTGTCCATCACCGCGGCCACCAGCGCCGGCAGCTTGGCCATGTCCTTGAACACGACATGCGCGCCGGCCGCCTTCAGGCGCGCTTCCTGGCCGGCGGCGATATGCCCGCCGCCGATGAATCCCAATACCGTCATGCCCGCCGCCACGGCGGCTGTCACACCCGTGACGCTGTCTTCCAGCACCAGGCACTGGCTTGGCGGCACGCCAAAGGCGGCCGCCGCCGCCAGATAGACGCCCGGATGCGGCTTGGCGTGACCGACCAGGTCCGGCGTAAACACGCGTTGATCAAACAACGGCGCCATGCCAGTGCGCTCAAGCGCCGACAGCACGCGCGCGCTGACGCTGTTCGAGGCCACGGCCTTGGGCAGCGCAATGGCGGCCAGCGCCTGGGCCACGCCCGGCACGGCGCGCAATTGCGCATCGCAGGCCGCATCGACGGCGTTGCCGATGGCCATGATCTCGTCGGCCGGCAATTGCGGCAGTCCCAGTTCCTTGTAGATATCCTGCATCAGCGGCACCAGGCGCTGGCCCAGACGCGGCTCGATCAAGCCTTGCAGGGTGATGCCCTGGGGCAGGTTCGGCAGGCGCGGCGCCAGCAATTCCAGCAGCGCTTGCAGGGCCACGGCTTCGCTGTCGATCAACACGCCATCGCAGTCGCTGATCAGATGGGTAAAGCGCAGTGGGGTGGTGACGGTATCAGGCATGGACTCTCCAGAAGACAACGGTGACGGGGAATGCGGCGGCCAGCCGGCCAAGGCAGGCATCGCAACGATCATAGGTGGAACAGGCGGACGCTACCACGCAGAAAACGTCTGAATGACGATACTTTTCTGCAAAAAGCAGACTACGGGGGAAAGAATGGGGCGCCAGGCAAGCGGCTACGCGCAAATACCAATTCAATACCACGCAATACCAATGATTATCGCTGATTTTTGAAATTGCTGCGCTCGCCTTGAAATCCGGGACGCGGGAGCGTCCCGGCGAGACGGTTATTTCAGCCAGCCACGGTGGCGGAAGTACAGGAACGGTGCGATGGCGCTGGTGATCATCAAGCCCCAGGCCCAAGGATAGCCGAACGACCATTCCAGTTCCGGCATCAGCTTGAAGTTCATGCCGTACACGCTGGCGATCAGCGTCGGCGGCAGGAAGGCCACGCTGGCCACCGAGAAGATCTTGATGATCTTGTTCTGGTTGATGTTGATGAAACCGACGGTGGCATCCATCAGGAAGTTGATCTTATCGAACAGGAAAGAGGTATGGCCGTCGAGCGATTCGATGTCGCGCAAAATCTGCCGTGCTTCCTCGAACTGCTCGGAATTGAGCAAGCGGCCGCGCATCAAAAAGCTCACGGCGCGGCGCGTATCCATCATGTTGCGGCGGATACGGCCATTCAAATCTTCCTCGTGGGCAATCGCGTTCAGCGCTTCGGCCGCGTGCGCATCGGTAAATTCCTTTTGCAGCACGCGCGTGCTGACTTCTTCCAGGTTCTGGTAGATGCCTTCGAGCACGTCGGCCGAATATTCGGCATCGGTGGCGTACAGGTCGAGCAGCACGTCCATGTAGTCGGCAATCGAGCCTGGCCGCGAGCGGGCGCGCATGCGCACCAGGCGGAACACGGGCAGGTCGTCCGTATGCATGGAAAACAGAATCTTGCGCGCCAGAATGAACGCCACGGTGATGACGCGCGAGGGACCGTCGTCTTCTTCACGCAGGAAGTCGGTGCGCAGATGCAAGTCGCCGTTTTCCGCTTCGTAATAGCGGGCCGACGCTTCAATATCCTTGACTTCGTCTTCGCCCGGCAGGGTGACGTTGTAGATGGCCTTGACCCAGGCCCGTTCATCATCGGTGGGGTCAGTCAGGTCGACCCACACAGGTTCGGCATTTTCGAGGTCTGCGCGGCTGTCGATCGGCACCTGGTTGAGCCGGCCATTCTGTAATACAAAGACATTGATCATGCGCGCTCTCAGCCGGATGTTGGGTTATCGTGATGTGCTGGCGCTGGCGCCAAAAATGAAAACAGCGCAAGTGTACCCGCAAAGGCCTTTTCACGACCACCCCCGGCACCGCTTTTTCACGGAAAAAGTGCGGCGTTGCACCAAGGGAGACGATTAAGATGCTGCGTCGCAATAGTGCTAATCAGGCAGCTTTGATTTTATGCAAATAAAGCCGGCTGCCATCAAGGCAATTCCGCCGCTCCCATGCGGCGCAGGATGACACTGGTACGCCGGTTCAGATAGCCCGTGTCGCGGTGACGGTCGTAAAAGCGGGGATTCGGCAGCATCACGGCCAGTTTCGCCGCCTGCGCCGCACTCAGGCCCGCCGCGCTGACGTGGTAATAGTGGCGCGCGGCCGCTTCGGCGCCGAAGATGCCCGTGCCAAATTCCACCACGTTCAAATAAATTTCAAAGATGCGCTGCTTCTCCATCAGGCTTTCCAGCATGTACGTGATGATCAGCTCCTGGCCCTTGCGCACATAGCTGCGCGAACCGGACAGGAACAGATTCTTCGCCAGCTGCTGCGTGATGGTCGAACCGCCCGCCACGACTTTCTGCTTCTTGCTGTTTTTTTCATAGGCCTTTTGCAAGGCTTCCCAGTCCACGCCTTCGTGCTCGGAGAAATTCGCATCTTCCGAAGCGATGATGGCCCGTTTCAGATTGTTCGAGATGCGGTTGTACGGCACCCACGTCTGCTTGATCGTGGCATTCGGATTCTTGTCCTGCAAGACAGACAACTGTTCGCGCATGAAGGCCGTGCTGGACGGGTTGTGGTCGACCCACCACCAGATTTGCAGGAAGAAATACAGTTGCACGACGATAAAGGCCAGGACAGGCACGATGAACAGCCACTTGATCCAGCCGTAGCGGCTGCCGCTACCACCGTTGCGCGCGCCCTTCTTGCCGCCGCTCACAGGCTGCCCCGCAATTGCGCCAGCAAAGCCTGCGTCTGCGGCCGCACGCCGCGCCACACATCAAACGCTTCGGCCGCCTGCTCCACCAGCATGCCCAGGCCGTCGCGCACCTGCGCGCCATGCTGGGCGGCAAAGTCCATGAAGACGGTGGGCTGGGCGCCGTACATCATGTCCAGCGCCAGCGTGCCACTGCCAAAAACACCGGGCGGCACGGGCGGCAAGTCGCCCGCCAGGCTGGCCGAAGTGGCATTGATAACGATATCGAAGACGCCGTCGGGCTGCGCGAAGCTGCCCGCGCGCAGCGGGGCAGCGTGACTCGCCGCATCGGCAAACTGCGCCACGAGCGCCTCGGCCGTGGCCACGGTGCGGTTGGCAATGAAGATTTCCTGCGGCCCCTGTTCCAGCAAGGGCAGCACCACGCCGCGCGCCGCGCCGCCCGCGCCCAGCAGCAGGACGCGCTTGCCGGCGATGGCCACGCCCGCGTTGCGCACGATGTCGGCCACCAGGCCCGCGCCATCGGTATTGTCACCAAGAATGGTGTCGCCATCGAAACGCAGGGTATTGACGGCGCCGGCGGCCCTGGCCCGCGGCGTCAGGACGGTGGCCAGCGCACACGCATCGAGTTTAAATGGCACCGTCACGTTCGCGCCCTTGCCGCCCTCGGCGGCAAACGTGCGGGCCGCCAGGGCAAAGCCATCGAGCGGCGCCAAGCGGCGTTCGTAGACGATGGGCTCACCCGTCTGCAGGGCAAACGCGGCGTGGATCAGGGGGGACTTGCTGTGGGCGATGGGATTGCCAAAGACGCAATATTGATCGGGATTCATTTCTTGCTTGTTCAATTGCTGCCGCCAGTCAGGTTAGCTTCCATTTTTTCTTCGCGCGTAAATTTGAAGCGGGTGATCACCACCCACAGGTCGTCCTTGTCACTCGACAACATATTCGGTGGAAAACGGCCGAACGGCGCCGCGCGGCGCACGATGGCCAGGGCCGCCGCATCGAGCACGGGGTTGCCCGAGCTTTTTTCCACGCGGGCGCCGCCTTCCTTCTGGTAAATCGTACCGTCCTGGAAGATAGGGATGTAGACGACCAGTTCGCCATATAGCTTGCGGCCATTCTTTTGCGGGAAATTCAGGGTGCCGATTTCCTCGATGCGCTTTTGCAGGGTCTTGTAATACATGGCATAGCCGACCTCCTGCGTGCTGGGCGTAATGAAAGTCTTGCGCGGACGTTTATTCTGGTCTTCCACGGTCTGGCTGATCTCGGCCGCCATGCGCGCGATGGCCTTGCTGCTTTCCATCAAGTCCGAACCGGACGCCAGCGGATTGGGCTTGTCCTTTTCCGTGACGGGCGCGGCGCTGTAGGGCGTCGGCCTGGCCGCCTGCGTCAGCAATTCCTGCTGTTTTTGTTCCAGTTCGGCAATGCGCCGGGCGCTGGCCTTGACGCTGTCGCCCTCTTCCACCTTGCGCATGTCGGGCAAGGGCGACTTGGCGCGGCCCTTGTCGGCCTGGCCACCGCCATCGAGGTTGGCTTGCGCCAGGGCATCGGCCTTCAGCGGTTTGTTCGCATGCTTGGCGTTGACCAGGATCACTTCCAGGCCGGGGTCGGTGGCGACGGCCCGCTGCGGCGCCGGGGCGACAAAATGCATCGCCAGCAAGGCGCCGTGCGCCAGCAGCGATACCGCCACGGCGATCATCAGGAAACGATACTCTCGGAAAGACTTCACGCGCAACCCAGTTCCTTACAACACAAGATACAAGATGGCTGAATTCTACGTCAAAGGGCGATGCCGGCAACAGTTTTCAGCATGATGGCTGGACGGGCGCCTTATTTGACCTCGGGTTCGCTGACCACGTCTTCGCTGGCCAGTTCCGCCACTTCCGCATCGGCGTCGCTGACCTGGTTCGCCGCTTCCGGCGAAGCTTCTTGCGCCACGTCGCCCGCGTCGGCACCGTCGTCGCCCGCTTCTTCCTCGTAGTCGAGCTCGGCATCGGCCGCCGCATCGGGCACGGCGGCGATTTCCAGCAGGCGCGCTTCAATGCTCAGGTCGACTTCATCCCAGCGCAGCAAGTCCAGTTTCACCTGGGCGCCGCGCGCCACCGATGGCATGCCCGGCAGCTTGATGACCAGCGGAATGTCGACCAGGCGCAAAATCTCGTCTTTCAAGACGACGGCATCGACCTGGCGCGCGTTTTCCTGGTGCAGCCAGCGCAAGCACCAGTAGCGTTCCATGTTCGACTGGAAATCACCATACGCGGCATACGCGGCGTCGAACGCCGAAACGATGGCGAACAGGTTCGCATCGCGCGGCTTGAATGGCGCCACCAAGGGCGCCGTCACGCCATGCTCGGCGCAGGCGATGATTTGCCACTGGTTCACCAGATCCGTGTAGCGGCGCAAAGGCGAGGTGCTCCACGCGTATTGATCCACGCCCAGGCCCTGGTGCGGCGCTGCATGGGTGACCATGCGCACCTGCATCTTTGCCGCCCAGCTATTGCCGCTGCCGCCGCCCTGGCTGCGGTAGATGCCCGGCACGCCATGGTCATGCAGCATCTTGCCCCAGGTACTGTTGGCAAAGATCATCAGTTCAGCGACAATCTTGTCCAGCGGCGCGCCACGCTTGCGGCGCGCCACGGTGACGATATCGTTTTCCACATAAAAGTTGAAATCGACGCGGTTATTCTGTTCCGGCTTCAGGCCGAACGCTTCGCGCTTCTTCATGCGGCCCTGCTCCAGCTGCTGCGCCCACTGCCACAGCACGGCAAAATCGGCCTTGTGCGGGTACTCGCCTTCGCCACTGGCCAGGGTTTCCTCGTTGACCAGATCGTCTAACTGGTTATGCCGCAAATTGCTGGCAATCGGCACCAGCTCGGCACGCGTCTGCGTGCTGATGACCGCCCAGTCGGCTTTCGGGTCCAGCGTGGCGTACAGCGACAGGGCCGGGCACGTCGTGCCTTCCGCCAGGGTAAACGCGTTGACGATTTCGTCCGGCAGCATGGTGATCTTGTCGCCTGGCATGTAGACGGTCGACATGCGCTGGCGCGCCATCTTGTCGATCACGTCTTCCGGGCGGATGCCCAGGCCCGGCGCGGCGATGTGTATACCCACTTTCACGGTGCCATCGGGCAGCGGCTGCACCGAGAAAGCATCGTCGATCTCGGTGGTGGTCACGTCGTCGATCGAGAAGGCGGCCACCTCGGCCAGCGGCAGCTTGGCCGTCACGGCGGGTACAGGCACGCTGGGGAAGCCGGCGCCCTTGGGGAAATTTTCAAAGAGGAATTTCGACAGGTGCAAGTCTTTCGGCGAAGCAATACCGCCGACGGCCAGCATCAGGCGCGGCGGCGTCGTGTGCAATTCCGTGCACGCCGCTTCGAGCGCCTTGTATTCGATGGTGTTCTTGTCCGGCTTGAACAGCAGTTGCAGCACCATCGTCTGCATCGAGGCGGGCAAGCGGTTCTGTTTCAGCTCTTCCACATAGCTTGCCTGCACCAGCGCCTGCTGCTTTTTCTTTTCGATGCCGGCCAGGGCCGCCTTCAGCGACGCTTCCGGTGCCGCCTTGTAGCGGCCACGGCCTTTCTTGTAGAAATACACGGGCGCCGAATGCAGGGCCAGGATCAGGCCGGCCGCTTCCGGCGGCAGCGGTGCGTGGCCGAAATACTCGGCGCCCAGCTCGGCAAAGCCGAACTCGTCTTCGCCCGCCACTTCCCACAGGAAATCGAGGTCGATCTCGGCGGCAATGCTCTTGGCCTGCTCCAGCAACTCGGCCGGGGCCGGCTTTTCATACTGCAGCAGCACATCCTTGACCTTGACCTTGGTGCGCTTGCCGCTGGCCATTTCCACTTGATACGCTTCACCCGCTTGCGACAGGACCGTGCCGACCTTGAAATCGCCGGATTCTTCAAAAAATAGATTCATTGTTATGCTTTGTTTATTAATGTGTCGGTTGTAACGGTGCGAGTGAGGGACGTCAACTCCAGCACCGCCGGCAAAAATACTTCGGTTACCAGCAGCAAGCCCTGGTGACGCTGATACAGGCAGCGGCGGGCAAAAAACAGCGCCGTATCGTCGACGCGCCGCCCTTCCCGTGCCAGCGCCGCCTGCACCCGCTGCACCAGCGGGTGGCCGGCACGCAAACGGGCAAATTCCAGTGCACCGCGCCGTACCATGCGGTCGCCAAACAGCGTCGTGCCCAGCGAACGCTCGCCCAGCGCGGAAAACAAGGGCCAGTCCGTGGCCGTCGCCTGCATGGGCACGACGGTATGGCCAAACACGGCCGGTTTGTCATCACAGCGCAACAGCACTTCGCGTTCCCATACCCGGCCCGCGCGGTGCAAACCAATGATGGCCGCCTCGTCGTTCAGGCAACGCGCCGTTTCCTGATGCAAACATTGCACGCGAAATGTCTGGCTATGCGCTTTCAGCTTGGCCGTCAGCGACCCACCGCCCGTGAGCCAGTGGCGCAGGGTGGGTGGCGCATTGACGGCGTTCACGTGCGCATGCCATTGCGCCTGGCGCAGCGAACCCGGCCTCACCGGGCGGCGTCCGCATCGATGCCGCAAAAGGCCAGCACGGGCGCCAGGTAGTCGGCAAATTCGCTGATGCCATGGTCGCTGCCGTCGATGACGCACTGCTGCGCCCCCTGATAATGCGCCAGCATGTCGCGGTAGTCGAGTACTTCATCACCGGTGGCGGCAATCAGGAAGTAACGTTGCGGCTCAGTAATTGTCGCTACGGCAAACGCACGCAGTTCGTCGATATACTCGCGCTTGAACTCGAATGGCTGGTCCGAATGGAACTCGGTCGTCACGCCCACATGCTGTTCCAGGTCGATCAGGGGAACAATCGCGGGATTGAGCAGCACGGCGCGGCAACCGAGCTGCTCGGCCAGCCAGGTGGCGTAATAGCCGCCCAAGGACGAGCCGATGATCGTCAGGTCGCCCGGCGCCACGTCCTTGACCAGCGACAAGGCCAATGCGATGGCCAGCTTGGGCGAAGCCGGCAATTGCGGGCACAGCCACTCTGCCTCGCGGCCCAGCGCCTGCATCTGCGCGGCCAGCAGGCGCGACTTCATCGACAGGGGCGACGAGCGGAATCCATGCAGGTACAGAATCATCGGCCCAGCGCCTCCAGCAACTTCTGGTGCACGCCGCCAAAGCCGCCGTTGCTCATGACCACGATCTGGTCGCCGGGACGGGCGGCGGCGGCCACGGCCGCCACCAGGGTATCGATGTCTTCATAGGCGCTGGCAATCTTGCCCAGCGGCGCCAGTGCGTCGCCCAGGCTCCAGCCCAGCGCGGCATGGCTGCCGTAACCGAAGACCAGGTCGGCATCCTTCAGGCTGCCCGGCAGCGCATCTTTCATGGCGCCCAGCTTCATGGTGTTCGAACGCGGTTCCAGCACGGCCAGGATGCGGCCGGCGTTACCAATCTTCTGGCGCAAGCCGCCCACGGTGGTCGCAATGGCCGTCGGGTGATGCGCGAAATCGTCGTACACGGTGATGGCGTTGACCACGCCGCGCACTTCCATGCGCCGCTTGACGCTCTCGAACGTGGCCAGCGAGGCGCAGGCCTGGGCCATCGGCACGCCCACATGGCGCGCGGCGGCGATGGCCGCCAGCGCATTGCTGCGGTTGTGCTTGCCCGTCAGGGCCCACGCCACATGGCCTTCCTGCTGGCCATTGAAATACACGTCGAAGCTGCCATCGGCCTGCTCTTGCAGTTGCCAATTGGCATCTTGGCCAAAACTTTCCTTTTCACTCCAGCAACCACGCGCCAGCACGCGCTGCAGCGACGCTTCGTCGCCGTTGAACACGAGGCGGCCGATGCCGGGCACCGTGCGCACCAGATGGTGGAATTGCGTCTCGATCGCGTGCAGATCGGGGAAGATGTCGGCGTGATCATATTCCAGGTTATTCATGATGGCCGTCTTCGCGTGGTAATGCACGAACTTGCTGCGCTTGTCGAAGAAGGCCGTATCGTATTCATCGGCTTCGATGACGAAGAAATCCGAATCGGCGCTCTTGCCGTCGATCTTGCCGCTGAGACGGGCGGAAATGCCAAAGTTCATCGGCACGCCACCGATCAGGAAGCCCGGCGCATAGCCCGCGTCTTCGAGTATCCAGGCCAGCATGGCCGAGGTGGTCGTCTTGCCATGCGTGCCGGCCACGGCCAGTACCCACTTGTTGCGCAAGATGTGTTCGCCGATCCACTGCGGGCCGGACACATACGGCAGGCTGCGGTTGAGGATTTCTTCCACCAGCGGGTTGCCGCGCGAGACGACATTGCCAATCACATACAAATCCGGGTTCAGCTTGGTTTGTTCGGGATCAAAGCCCTGGATCAGTTCGATTCCCTGCGATTCCAGCTGGGTGCTCATCGGCGGATACACGTTGGCATCGCAACCGGTGACTTTATGGCCGGCTTCCTTGGCCAGCACGGCCAGGCCGCCCATGAAGGTACCGCAAATGCCGAGAATATGAATATGCATGTGATCAGTGCGAAAGGTGCACGCTTAAGTAAGTAAAACGGTGAGGAAAAAAAGAGCAAGTGTGGGATTTTACCTGACGCCATGATTTTTTCCGCTTCGGAGTATCATCTCGCTCATGACGAACGATGCATTTGACGATAGCGCGCAGCTGCGCCAGGAAATCGCCGCCGCTGCCGCGCGCCTGGTGGCACAGGATGGCGCCGACTATGGCAGTGCCAAGCGCAAGGCGGCGCGGCAGGTTTTGGGCGACGCGCCCAGCCCGCCCAATGTACTGCCTGACAACGACATGATCGAGGAACAGGTGCGGCAATACAATGCCCTGTTCCTGGCCGACAGCCAGCCGGCACGCCTGTTCCAGCTGCGCACGATCGCGCTGCAAGTGATGGAAGCGTTGCAACAGTTTCACCCCCTGCTCAGCGGCCCCGTGCTCAACGGCACGGCCGGCCCCCACGACGAGATCTATTTGCAGCTGTTTGCCGAGAGCGCCAAGGAAATCCACATCTTCCTGCTGAATAAAAATGTCGTGCTCGACATGTCGGAAAGCCCGCATTTCAAGGGGGCGCGTTATGATGCGGTCGAGACAGCCAGTTTCTTGTGGAAAAACGAAGGCGTGCACGCAGCCATGTATGAGCTCGACGATATGCGCGGCGCACTGAAAGCCAAGGCGGACGGCAAGGTGCTGCGCACCGATATCGCAGGACTGCGCAGCCTGCTGGCAGCCAGCCTCGCCGATGGCGTGCCGGCTGCCGACTAACATTGATATAGATAAAGTTATGACAAAAAAGAATTGGATCGGCTGCGCCATCGTGGCGCTGATGTTTGGCGGCATGGGCGCCTACGTGGGCTTGAGCAAGGAAAAAGCGAAAGCAGCGGGACCGCTGACGACCACCATCGCGCCCGGCGCGACCGGTCCCGTCAACGAACTGTATGCACTGTCCCTGCCGGACGCGGCGGGCGCCACGCAAGCCTTGTCGCAATGGAAAGGCAAGAATTTGCTGGTGAATTTCTGGGCGCCGTGGTGTCCGCCTTGCGTGGAGGAAATGCCGGAGTTATCCGAAGTGCAAGGTCACTATGCGGCAAAAAACCTGCAAGTGATCGGTATCGGTATCGATTCGGCCAGCAATATTGCCACTTTTGCCAGCAAGGTCAAGATCGCCTATCCTGTGTATGTATCCGGTCTGAGCGGCACCGACCTGTCGCGTCATTTTGGCAATGCCACCGGCGGTTTGCCCTTTACGGTGCTGATCGGCGCCGATGGCGAAGTCAAAAAGACCTATCTGGGCCGCTTGAAATTTGATCAGTTGCGCGCCGATCTGGATAAATTGTAAATTCGGAGCGTGCTTTTTTCTCTTGCCAATGCGTATCTTTGGCGGCAAAATGCGGAACTTTCGCTAAAACGGTCTTCCATACATGGCAAAAAACCTCCTTCTGCTCAACGGTCCCAACCTGAATTTGCTGGGAACGCGCGAGCCAGAGGTCTACGGCGCCAGCACCTTGGCCGATATCGAGCAGGCAGCAATGGCGCAAGCCATGGCGGCGGGTGCCGACCTGATCTGCTTTCAAAGCAACCATGAAGGCGCACTGATCGACCGCATCCATGCCGCGCAAGCGGAAGGGATCGATGCCATCGTCATCAATCCGGGCGGCCTGACCCATACCAGCGTTGCCTTGCGCGATGCGCTGGCCGGGGTCGCCATCCCGTTCGTGGAAGTCCATATCTCGAATATTTATCAACGCGAAACGTTTCGACATCACTCATTTCTCAGCGCGATCGCGCAGGGGACGATCTGCGGGCTAGGTATCGATGGATATCGGCTTGCCATCGACTTTGCGCTTAAAAAACGTTAATCTACGCGATCTGCACGTATTTAGCGCGGCGATAGGTTCTGGACATCACCGCATCACTCATAAAACAAACTACATTCCTAGGGGTTTTACATGGATCTACGAAAACTCAAGACCTTGATCGACCTGGTCGCCGAATCGGACATCGCAGAGCTGGAAGTGACCGAAGGCGAAAGCAAGGTTCGCATCGTCAAATCGTCGGCCATGCCGCAAAACCAGATGGTCATGATGCAGCCGCAAGGCATGCAAGCCCACTACCAGCCAGCCGCGCCTGCACCAGCGGCCGCAGTCGTCGCCGCCGAGCCTACGGGCTATGTGGTCAAGTCGCCGATGGTTGGCACCTTCTACCGCTCCTCCGCTCCTGGCAGCGCCGCCTATGTTGAAGTGGGCGCTACCGTCAAGGAAGGTGATACCCTGTGCATCATCGAAGCGATGAAGCTGCTCAATGAAATCGACTCCGATAAAGCCGGTGTCGTGACCCAGATCCTGGTCGAAAACGGCCAGCCGGTCGAATTCGGTCAACCCTTGTTTGTGATCGGCTAAAACCCAGTCCACACGGCCGGCAACGGCCGTTTGCAGTTTTAGCCCCTCACACTTGTTGTTTCGCCGGCTCGCCGGCTCTCACAGACATACGCGAACCTACCATGTTTGAAAAAATCCTGATTGCCAACCGTGGTGAAATTGCCCTCCGTATTCAGCGCGCCTGCCGCGAAATGGGCATTAAGACGGTTGTAGTCCACTCCGAAGCCGACAAGGACGCAAAATACGTCAAGCTGGCCGACGAATCCGTTTGTATCGGCCCGGCACAGTCGGCCCTGAGCTACCTGAACATGCCCGCCATTATCAGCGCCGCTGAAGTGACGGATGCACAAGCGATTCACCCAGGCTATGGCTTCCTGTCGGAAAACGCCGACTTTGCCGAACGCGTCGAGAAATCGGGCTTCGTCTTCATCGGCCCGCGCTCCGAATCGATCCGTTTGATGGGCGACAAAGTGTCGGCCAAACAAACCATGATCAAGGCCGGCGTGCCTTGCGTGCCCGGCTCGGAAGGTGCATTGCCGGACGATCCGAAAGCGATCGTGCAAATTGCCCGCAAGGTCGGCTATCCGGTCATCATCAAGGCCGCCGGCGGCGGTGGCGGACGCGGCATGCGCGTGGTGCACACGGAAGCTGCCCTGATCAACGCCGTGTCGATGACCAAGACGGAAGCCGGCACGGCTTTCGGCAACCCTGAAGTGTATATGGAGAAGTACCTGGAAAATCCGCGCCACGTGGAAATCCAAATCCTTGCCGACGAACACAAGAACGCCGTCTGGCTGGGCGAGCGCGACTGCTCCATGCAGCGCCGCCACCAGAAAGTCATCGAAGAAGCACCAGCGCCGGGCATCCCGCGCAAACTCATCGAGAAAATCGGCGACCGTTGCGCCGAAGCCTGCCGCAAGATCGGCTACCGCGGCGCCGGCACGTTTGAATTCCTGTACGAAAACGGCGAGTTCTATTTCATTGAAATGAATACCCGCGTGCAAGTGGAACATCCGGTCACCGAGATGATCACCGGCATCGACATCGTGCAAGAGCAGATCCGCATCGCCGCTGGCGAAAAACTGCGTTTCCGCCAGCGCGACGTCCTGCTGTCGGGCCACGCCATCGAGTGCCGCATCAATGCCGAAGATCCGTTCAAGTTCACGCCATCACCAGGCAAGATCGTGTCGTGGCATGCGCCGGGCGGCCCGGGTATCCGCGTCGACTCGCACGCCTACGCCGGTTACTACGTGCCGCCGCATTACGACTCGATGATCGGCAAAGTGATCGCTTACGGCGCCACGCGCGAGCAAGCGATCCGCCGCATGCAGATCGCCCTGTCCGAAATGGTGGTCGAAGGCATCAACACGAATATCGCCCTGCACCGCGAACTGATGATCGACGCGCGCTTCATCGAAGGCGGCACCAACATTCACTATCTGGAACAGAAACTGGCCGACATGCCGGACCTGGGCAAGAACCTGAATGGCGGCAGCCCCAGCATCGCCAAGAAATCCGAAATCAAGGCGGACGCATGAGCTGGACAGAAATCGTCATCGAAATCGCCCGTGACAACGCCGAGGCCATGTCCGACGCATTGATGGAAGCGGGTGCCCTGTCGGTCTCGGTGGAAGACGCCGATGAAGGCACGGATGCCGAGCAGCCCCTGTTTGGCGAGCCCGGCATGGAACCGAAGGAAGCGGCGTGGGAACGCAGCCGCGTGGTGGCGCTGACCGACGTCGACGCCGACCAGGCCGCCATCGTGGCTACCGCCGCCGCCGCTGTGGGCATGGCAACGGTACCGGCGTTTACCATGCGCCCCGTGGAAGAGCAAGATTGGGTGCGCCTGACCCAGTCGCAATTCGCCCCGATTCACATCGGCAAGAATATCTGGGTCGTGCCCAGCTGGCACGAGGCACCGGATCCTGACGGCCTGATCCTGGAACTGGATCCGGGCCTGGCCTTCGGCACGGGCAGCCATCCAACCACGCGTTTGTGCATGGAGTGGCTGGAAGCCAATCCCGCCCCTGGCAAGAGCGTGCTCGACTACGGTTGCGGTTCCGGCATCCTGGCCATGGTGGCCAAGAAACTCGGTGCGCAAACAGTGGTCGGCGTCGATATCGACCCGCAAGCGATCGAATCGGCTGGCTTGAATGCCGAACGCAACCAGTGCGAGATCGAATATTTCTTGCCAGACACGTTTGCCACGTCGGCACACGCCACGGCCAAGTTTGACATCGTCGTCGCCAACATCCTGTCGAGCCCATTGAAACTGATGGCGCCGATGCTCTCTAGCAGAGTCGCCGAAGGCGGCGCGCTGATCCTGTCCGGCGTGCTGGCACGCCAGGCCGAAGAAGTGGCTGCCGCCTACGCGCCGTTCATCGAACTGGGTGTCTGGGCCGAGCAAGATGGCTGGGTGGCCCTGCATGGCCGCCTGGGCAGCACGCAAGCGCCTGCGCCCCGCGCGGAAGGTGCATAAGCACAGCAATGGCCCTCGCCACCAAATGCCCCCATTGCAACACGATATTTCGGGTCGCTGCTGACCAGTTGAAGTTACGTGGGGGCATCGTACGCTGTGGCACGTGCAGGGAAGTGTTTGACGGCAATGCCGCGCTGGTCGACCCAGCCGCGGCATCGCCGTTTTTAACGTCCGGCCCCGGCGCTGCCGTCCCGCTGTCGGCCACTGATCCGGCCGACCACAGCCTGCCGTCCGCCACGGACGATGAACCCATCTATTCTCTCGACTTCGACACCTCGTTCGACCCGTTCGGCATCTTGCCGCCAACGGCGCAGCTCAAGGAAGAAGACGGCGATGGCGAGCACATCGAGCTGGACCTCGACGTCAGCCTGCCCGACGAGGCGCTGGCTGACGCGCCTGTCGCCGCCCCTGTCATGGCACCGGCCGAAGCACCGGAAGCGCCGCTGCCCCAGCCGATGGCGCCGTTCAAGCGCCGCCAGGTCGATGACGTCCCCGCCTTCGCCACATATTTGCGCGACAGCCGCCGCGAACCGCGCCTGGAAGCCGAGGCCGCCCCGGCGCTGCCCGCCATCGACAAAGTCAGCCTGGACAAGCCCGCGTCCGCGCGCCGGGAACCGACGCTGGCCGACCACTCTTTCGAAGCGCTGCCTGCCACCCCTGTTGCGCTGGAGCCAGCCGAAGAGCAGGACGAAGCCGTCCTGCCGCCGGCCGACGACGAACCGGCCTTTGTGACCTTGGGCCGGCGGCGCGAACAGAGCGGCAAGGCCTTGCGCGCGGCCATGGCAGCCGGCTCGGTAGTGCTGTTGCTTTTGTTATTCCTGCAAGTGATGACCACCTTCCGCAATCCGCTGGCGGCGCAGTTTCCGCAGTGGAAGCCGACCCTGGTCGCGCTGTGCAAGCTCAGTGGTTGCCAGGTCGACTTGCCGGCGCAAATCGAGGCGCTGTCCATCGAACAGGGTGAATTGCAAACCCTCAAGGATCAAACCTTTTCCTACGTCTCGCTGCTGCGCAACCAGAGCCGCAGCGTGCAAGCCTGGCCCAGCATCGAACTGATACTCAACGATGCCAACGACAAGCCGCTCTTGCGCCGCGTGATCGCGCCGCGCGACTACCTGCCGGCCACTATCGATGTGAGCCAGGGCTTTGCGCCGCGCTCGGAACAAACCATCAAACTCTACTTTGCATTAGACCAGCTCAAGGCGTCTGGTTACCATATCGCCATCTTTTACCCTTAACCGACACTATCATGACTAAAACATCGCTGATCTGCGGCTCGCTCGCCACCGACACCATCATGCAATTCCCCGGCCGCTTCGGCGAATCGCTGCTGGCCGACCAGTTGCACAAGGTGAACGTGTCCTTCCTCGTGCCCACCATGCGCACGGAGTTCGGCGGTTGCTCGGGCAACATCGCCTACAGCCTGAAGATGCTGGGCGGCGACCCGCGCATCGTCGGCGTCATGGGCCAGGACAGCGCCGCCTACCTGGAACGCCTGCAAAAGCTGGGCATTTCCACCGCCAACATCCTGATCAAGGCCGACAGCTACAACGCGCAGTGCTTCGTCACGGCCGATGCGGACAATAACCAGATCAATGCCTTCCACCCGGGTGCCATGTCGTTTGCGCATGAAAACCCGATCGCCAATGCGGGTCCGGCCAAGGTTGCCATCATTTCGCCCGACGGCGACCAGGGCATGCTCAAGCACGCCGCCGACCTGGCCGAGCTGGGCATCCCCTTCATGTTCGATCCGGGTCAACAGTTGCCACGCTTCAATGGCGAACAATTGATCGACTTCATCAACAAAGCCACGTATGTGTCGGCCAACGACTATGAAATGGAAATGTTGATGGAACGTACGGGCTTGACCCTGCCGGACATCGCCAGCCGCCTGGACGCGCTGATCGTCACGCGTGGCGAAAAAGGGTCGGAAATCTATACGGACGGCAAGCGCATCGACATTCCCGTCGTGGCCGCCAAGGAAGTGCTGGACCCGACCGGTTGCGGCGACGCCTACCGTGCTGGCTTGCTGTTCGGCATCACCAACGACCTGGGCTGGGAAACCAGCGGCCGCCTGGCCAGCCTGCTGGGCGCGATTAAAATCGCCACGCAGGGCGCGCAAAACCATGTGTTTACGCCAGAAAGCATTGCCGAGCAGTTCGAAGCGGCGTTCGGCTACCGCTATTAATATGTAACCCGGTCGGCTTGCGCCCAAGCGCAAAGCCGACCTCCCCGCTTTACCTCAGCACAATAATCATCCCCACCAGCACTTGCGCGATCTGCAACAGGATCAGCGCCACCAGCAGCGACAAGTCCAGGCTGCCGACCAGCGGCACGACCTTGCGGATCGGACGCAGCAGCGGCTCGTTCAGGGCCCGTACAAACGGCGCCAGCGGCGCATGCGGGTTGACCCAGCTGAAGATGGCTTCGATGATCAGCAGGGCCATGAAACCGTAGAGTATCCATTGCAGGAAGCGTTGCAGCGACTTGAGCAGCACCACTTCGACGGGAGCGCCGGAAATAAACAGGACCGAACTGGCCAGCAGCACGATCAGGAAGGCGCCGATCAGGCTGGCCCAGTCATACCCGCCCACGCCCGGCACCACGCGGCGCAGGGGGCGCACCAGCCAGTCGGACAATTGAAACGTGAATTGCGCCACCGATGAAGGGGGCCGCACGCGCACCGCCTGCATCCAGAAGCGCAGCAGCAATACGCCGCCCAGCAAGGTGGCAATGGTATCAACGATCAATGTAAGGATAACGATCAGCACGACTAATTCTCCAAAAAAAAACCGCTGTGTGATTGAGTCACACAGCGGCGTGTTGCCTCATCCAGGCACCCGTATCGTCGGAATTACGATGGGCGGGTGCTGGTTGGGAATGGCCAGGCTGCAGCCGGTGCCAACACGGTTTTTGCTACAGGTGCGATAGGTGCCGATGGCTTGGCGACAGGCGCTGCCTTCTTCGGTGCGGCCTTTTTAGGCGCGGCCTTCTTGGCGGCTGGCTTGGCGACCACGGCGGCTGGTGCCGCTGGAGCTGCTGCTGCCACGACTGGCGCTGCGACTGGCTTGGAGGCAGGTTTCGCTGCGGCTTTCGCTGCTGGCTTGGCTGCTGGCTTCGCTGCTACCTTGGCCGCTGGCTTGGCTGCAGGTTTCGCTGCGACCTTGGCGGCAGGTTTCGCTGCTGCTTTGGCGACCGGTTTGGCGGCTACTTTGGCGGCTACTTTGGCTGCTGGCTTGGCGGCAACTTTCGCTACCGGCTTGGCTGCTACCTTGGCCGCTGGCTTGGCTGCCGCTTTGGCTGCCGGCTTCGCTGCTGCTTTGGCGGCTGGCTTGGCGACGACTTTTTTCGCTGCTGGCTTGGCTGCTGCTTTGGCGGCAGGTTTCGCTGCGGCTTTCGCTGCTGGCTTAGCTGCTGGCTTGGCTGCTGCTTTGGCTACCGGCTTGGCAACGGCTTTTTTCGCTACTGCCTTGACGGCTGGCTTGGCTGCCGCTTTTGCTGCGGGCTTGGCTGCTACCTTGGCCGCTGGCTTGGCTGCCGCTTTTGCTGCTGGCTTGGCTGCTGCTTTGGCGGCCGGCTTGGCTGCTGCCTTGGCGACGACTTTTTTCGCTGCAGGCTTGGCTGCTGCCTTGGCGACCGGTTTGGCGGCAGGTTTCGCTGCGGCTTTTTTCACTGCTGGCTTGGCTGCTGGTTTTGCTGCAGTTTTGGCTGCTGGCTTGGCAACGGCTTTTTTCGCCACTGGCTTGGCTGCTGCCTTGGCGGCAGGTTTCGCTGCCACTTTCGCGGCTGGCTTGGC
Source organism: Janthinobacterium tructae (assembly GCF_006517255.1). Lineage (NCBI taxonomy): Bacteria > Pseudomonadati > Pseudomonadota > Betaproteobacteria > Burkholderiales > Oxalobacteraceae > Janthinobacterium > Janthinobacterium tructae. The sequence goes on from NZ_CP041185.1 coordinate 3,355,096, forward strand.
TGCCGGCTTGGTTGCCGGCTTTGCTGCTGCCTTGGCCGCTGGTTTCGCTGCGGCTTTTGCTACTGGCTTGGCAGCCACTTTTGCTGCAGGCTTGGCTGCGGCTTTGGCGACTGGTTTCGCTGCGGCTTTGGCAGCTGGTTTAGCGGCAACCGTCTTGGCTGCGGCTGCCGGCTTCTTCGCGGCAGGAGCAGCCTTGACGGCTGGTTTCTTTACTTCTGATTTCTTAGCGGCTGTTGCCATTTGTCTCTCCTTCATCTGAGATGAGAAATTTAAGCTACAAGATTTAAACCCGTCCGACCCACCACAGGGATAGGCCAGGCGAATTATTCATCGGCACAAACGGTCGTTTGCGCTAATGAATTCGGCACCAGCTGAACTGCTGCAACTCCTCACGTTTGCAGCACTTCAGCCATCGTCGGTGCCACCCTGCTTTATCTCGCAGCTGGTGGCAAAGTCTGAATTCGGTCATTCGTTTTCGATGCCGTGCGTTTTTTCGCTCCTCGCATCGCGCTCGCCACAACACCCATGCGTCAAATAAAAAACCGCCATGCCTGAAAAAATTCGGGCACGGCGGCAGACGAAAACGGTGTGGTTTTGTGCATATCCGTGTAAATCTGTATCCCTGTTTTGCGAGCTTTTTTTGCTACCGCGCTGGTTAAAAAACCCCGCATTCTAACGCTCGCATTTGCAATCTCATAAAGTACACGAAAACCTTGTCAATGCGCAACCGGCACGACACGTTTTCGCCCGCTTTTTTGCACGTTACGCGTGCTATCGCACAATCGCGCGGCAAATGCCGCCGCCAGCGTCTCCTGAAATGATTTTTGGGGTCCGCCATGCGCCCCTTCGCGGCAGGCGAAAATCCCCGCGCAAGCCTCGTCGCATCGCGGAATAAAGCATGCATTTTTCCACCGCCATGCACGCGAAAAAAAAAGCGCCGTCACGAGGACGGCGCTTCCTGGCGTAGCCTGAAAAAGGACTATTCCCAGTTCAGCGCACCACCCGTTTGGTACTCGGTCACGCGCGTCTCGAAGAAGTTGCGTTCCTTCTTCATGTCGATCATTTCGCTCATCCACGGGAATGGATTTTCTTCCTGGGCGAACAGCGGCTCGAGGCCGATCTGCTGCGCGCGGCGGTTGGCGATGAAGCGCAGATAGCCCTTGAACATCGGTGCGTTCAGACCCAGCACGCCGCGTGGCATGGTGTCTTCCGCGTACGCGTATTCCAGCTCCACGGCTTGCATGAACAGCACTTTGATCTCTTCGCGGAATTCGGCCGTCCACAGCAGCGGATTTTCCATCTTGATCGTGTTGATCAAGTCGATGCCGAAGTTGCAGTGCATCGATTCATCGCGCAGGATGTACTGGTACTGCTCGGCGGCGCCCATCATCTTGTTCTGGCGGCCCAGCGCCAGGATCTGCGTGAAGCCGACGTAGAAGAACAGGCCTTCCATCAGGCAGGCAAACACGATCAGGGATTTCAGCAGCTTCTGGTCGTTTTCCACCGTGCCGGTAGTAAATGCCGGGTCGGTCAGCGTATTAATGAACGGGATCAGGAATTCATCCTTGTCGCGGATCGACTTGACTTCGTTGTAGGCGTTGAAGATCTCGCCTTCGTCCAGGCCCAGGGATTCCACGATGTACTGATAAGCGTGCGTGTGGATCGCTTCCTCGAACGCCTGGCGCAGCAGGTACTGGCGGCACTCGGGTGCCGTGATGTGGCGGTAGGTGCCCAGCACGATGTTGTTGGCGGCCAGCGAGTCGGCCGTCACGAAGAAGCCCAGGTTGCGCTTGACCAGGCGGCGCTCGTCGTCCGTCAGGCCGTTCGGATTTTTCCACAGCTCGATATCGCGCTGCATGTTCACTTCCTGCGGCATCCAGTGGTTGGCGCAGCCGGCCAGGTATTTGTCCCACGCCCACTTGTACTTGAACGGCACCAGCTGGTTGACGTCCGTCTTGCCGTTGATGATGCGCTTGTCGTCGGCATTCACGCGGCGCGCCACTTGCTCGGCGTTCGCTTCGGACGGCTCGGCACCGGCCGGCAGGTTCAATTCGGTATTTCCCAATGGCGCTTGCTGCGCCGGACGCGGCACAGCTGCCGACGTGGTTTCATCATCCCAGGACAACGACATAATCTTCTTCCTTTCCATGCCGGCGAGCCGGCGATCCGCAACAGGCCCGTTGTATCGGACAATGCGGACATTGATAACATTGAATCAGCCCGACCGTGCCGGGCTGACAACTAAAATCTTACTGGCAGGCTTCGCATTCTTCAAAGCCGTCATCCCCCGGACGCAGGTAGCAGGCTTCGCCATCGGCGTCGTCCGCTGCAGCTGCCACCACGGGTGCCACCACGGCGGCGGCAGCTGCCGCCACGATCGCTGCCTGTGCGCTCTGGGCGCTGGCAGACATGCCGCCATCGACTGCCACGGCGTTCAGGGCACCCGTCTTGGAGGTCGATTTCTCCATGTGGGTAGCGGCGATGGTACGCAGGTAGTAGGTGGTTTTCAGGCCACGCAGCCATGCCAGCTTGTAGGTCTCGTCGAGCTTCTTGCCCGATGCGCCAGCCATGTAGATGTTCAGCGACTGGGCCTGGTCGATCCACTTCTGGCGACGCGAAGCCGCTTCCACCAGCCAGCTTGGCGACACTTCAAAGGCGGTGGCGTAGATGTCGCGCAAGTCTTGCGGGATGCGGTCGATCTTCACCAGCGAACCGTCGAAGTACTTCAGGTCGGAGATCATGACTTCATCCCACAGGTCGCGCGCCTTCAGGTCGCGCACCAGGTAGCCGTTGATCTCGGTGAATTCTCCCGACAGGTTCGATTTCACATACAGGTTCTGGAACGTCGGCTCGATACAGGCCGATACGCCGATGATGTTCGAAATCGTCGCCGTCGGGGCGATCGCCACGCAGTTCGAGTTGCGCATGCCGAACTTGGCGATGCGTTCGCGCACCGGGGTCCAGTCCATGGCCGACGAGGAATCGACTTCCAGGTAGCCGCCGCGCTCTTCGGCCAACAGTTTGACCGAGTCCTGCGGCAAGATGCCACGATCCCACAGCGAACCGGCATACGATTCATAGCGGCCGCGTTCTTCGGCCAGTTCCGTCGACGCCAGGTAGGCGTAGTAGCACACCGCTTCCATCGAGGTGTCGGCGAAGCTGACGGCGGCGTCCGAAGCGAACGGGATGCGCATCATGTGCAGGCAGTCCTGGAAGCCCATCACGCCCATGCCGACCGGACGGTGGCGCATGTTCGAATTGCGCGCCTTCTCGACCGCGTAGTAATTGATGTCGATGACGTTGTCGAGCATGCGCATGGCGGTGCGCACGGTCTTGGCCAGCTTGACGTGATCGAGCTTGCCTTCCTTCATGTGCGCCGGCATGTTCACGGAACCGAGGTTGCAGACGGCGATTTCGTCAGGGCCCGTGTTCAGCGTGATTTCCGTGCACAGGTTCGAGCTGTGGACGACGCCGACGTGCGACTGCGGGCTGCGGATGTTGCAAGGATCCTTGAACGTGATCCATGGGTGGCCCGTTTCAAACAGCATCGACAGCATCTTGCGCCACAGGTCCAGCGCCGCGATCTTCTTGAACGAACGCATTTCGCCGGCGGCTGCCTTGGCTTCGTAGCCCAGGTAAGCCTTTTCAAAGGCCTTGCCGACCAGGTCGTGCAAGTCCGGCGTTTCGGATGGCGAGAACAGGGTCCACTCGCCTTTTTCCATGACGCGCTTCATGAACATGTCGGGAATCCAGTTCGCCGTGTTCATGTCGTGCGTGCGGCGGCGGTCGTCGCCCGTGTTCTTGCGCAGGTCGAGGAATTCCTCGATGTCCATGTGCCAGGTTTCCAGGTAGGCGCAGACGGCGCCCTTGCGCTTGCCGCCCTGGTTGACTGCCACGGCCGTGTCGTTGACCACTTTCAGGAACGGCACCACGCCTTGCGACTTGCCGTTGGTGCCCTTGATGTGGGCGCCCAGGGCGCGCACTGGCGTCCAGTCGTTACCCAGGCCGCCGGCGTACTTGGCCAGCAGCGCATTGTCCTTGATGGCGTCGTAGATGCCTTCAAGGTCGTCCGAGACGGTGCTCAGGTAGCACGACGACAGCTGCGAACGCAGGGTGCCGGAGTTGAACAGGGTCGGCGTCGAGCTCATGAAGTCGAACGAGGACAGCAGATTGTAGAACTCGATGGTGCGCGCTTCGCGGTCCGCTTCGTTCAGCGACAGGCCCATGGCCACGCGCATGTAGAACGCCTGCGGCATTTCGATGCGCACGTCATGGATGTGCAGGAAGTAGCGGTCATACAGCGTTTGCAGGCCGATGTAGCCGAATTGCAAGTCGCGGTCGGCAACGATGGCCTTGGCCAGGCGTTCCAGGTCGAAACTGGCAAGCACCGGGTTCAGCAGGTCGTTGGCGATGCCCTTGGCGATATATTGCGGGAAATACGTCAGGTATTCGGCAGCAGCGGCCGCTTGCGGCACTTCCTTGCCGAACACTTCCTTGCGCACCGTGTGCAGCAGGATGCGGGCCGTGACCTGGCTGTAGGCCGGATCTTTTTCCATCAGCGCGCGCGCCGCCAGGATGGCCGACTTGTGCAGCTCTTCGACGGGCACGCCGTCGTACAGGTTCTTCACCGTTTCAGCCAGGATGGCGTCGGCATCGACGTGCTTTTCCAGGCCGGCGCAGGCGGCGTTGATCAGGTCGCGCACTTCCTGCATGTCCAGCAGGCGGCGCACGCCGTTGTCAGTGACGTTCAGTTGCGGTGCGGTCACTTGCGCGGAAGCGCCCAGCGCCTCCTTCTGCAAACGGCGCTCTTCCATGTGCTTGGCACGGTACAGCACGTAGGCACGCGCCACATCGTGCTCGCCCGAACGCATCAGCGACAGTTCCACCTGGTCTTGCACGTCTTCGATATGGAAGGTGCCGCCACCCGGGTGACGGCGCACCAGCGCGGCGACGACGCCGTCGGTCAGTTGCTCCACCAGTTCGCGGACGCGTGCCGAAGCGGCGCCCTGGCCGCCGTTAACGGCCAAAAACGCCTTGGTCATGGCGATGGCGATCTTCGAAGGCTCAAATGCCACCACCGCGCCGTTGCGGCGGATGATGCGATAGTCGCCCAATGCCGCGCCGGTGCTCGCCACGCTATTGGCCGCGCCTGGCGCTGGCGATACTGGCGTTGGATGGATGGAAATATCTTGTGGTGATTGCATTGAAGCTCCCGTTGTCAGCTAAAGTCAGCCTGCAGTTTTGCTGCCGCGTGTGTTGTTGAATAGAACGCCCGATGGTCAGGGTTTCTTCAGGTATTTGTTGCTAGATAGTAAATGATATACAGCCGAAAATCAGACGGCCAACCTGTACAGCCCGGTTGGCGCGAAACACGATCAAGGGTGATGAAACGCCAGTTCCCGTTGCCATATCAACAAACAGGGTAGCTTTGGTAATAATTCTGAAAATGTCTGTGATGGCACTACATATAGTCTTTAAATCCAAATTATGTACTAATTGTAGTGCCCATCGAAAGGCGATGCAATAGTTTTCCGGCATCCGCCAGCGTAATTTTTTGTATTTTCATATACGATTTCGGTTGACTTTTCAGGGCACGGATGGAAAGCCCAATCCCCGCGTAGTAAGCGCTAACGCAGGCTGCCCACGCATAGTTTCCAGCCAGCATTTTTGATAAAAATGCCAGTCAAAAAACGGCCCCGGATCCGTCTTCCTTCCCGGCGCAATGTGCTCGTGGCCGCGCACCTGGGACAGCCCGTAGCGCACCACCAGTGCCGCCGTCAGCGCCGCCAGCACATGGTATTGCCGCTGCTGGAAGGGCACATCGTCCGCGCCTTCCATTTCGACACCGATAGAATAGCCATTGCACTGCGGGCGTCCTTCGAACATGGACGCGCCGGCATGCCAGGCACGTTGATCAGTAGAAACATATTGCAACAGCGCACCATCGCGCCGCACAAAAAAGTGCGCCGACACCTGCAAGCCACGCAGGTCGGCGAAAGAAGGATCGGCATTATAGTCTACCCGGCCGGTAAACAAGTCCGACACATGCGGTCCGCCAAAGTGGCCGCCCGGCAAGCTGATGTTATGGATCACCAGCAAATCGACTTGCGCACCGTCCGGGCGCGCATCGTGGTATGGCGAGTCATAGCGCAGCGCGCCGTCGCACCAGCCGTCTTCGTCTATCGTCCATGCTGTCATCAAGGTAGCGCTTCCTGTATCGTCAATTTCTGCATGCGGTAACGCAGCTGGCGCACGCTCAGGCCCAGCTGGCGCGCCGCCCGTGCGCGGTGATAGCGCGCCTGCACCAGCGCCTGCATGATCATGTCGCGCTCGGCCTGGCGTAAATACATGTCCAGCGGCAAGGCGGGCGGCACGCCATATGCCGCCATGCCGGGCAGGCACAGTTGCCGCTCAGGCAAGTCCGGCAATGCCGGCGGCGCCCGCAGCGGCATGGCGCCCGCCACTGACGGCAAGGCCAGCGCGTCGAGTGCAATCACGCCGCCGTCGGCAAAGGCCAGCGCCCGCTCCAGTATATTTTCCAGTTCGCGCACATTGCCGGGAAACGCATACGCGGCCAAAGCCGCCAGCACCGGCGGCGCCAGGCTCACGGCCTGGCGTGGCGCCAGACGCGCCAGGATCACCTCACATAATACCTGCAGATCGCCGCGCCGCTCGCGCAACGGCGGCAGCGCCAGCTCGATCACATGGAGGCGGTAAAACAGATCCTGGCGAAACGTGCCGGCGGCCACGCCGCGCGCCAGGCCATGCTGGCTGGCGCAGAGGATGCGCACGTCGACGGCCTCGTCAGTACTACCGCCCAGCTTGCGCACGCGCCGCTCCTGCAGCACGCGCAACAGCTTGACCTGCATGGCCAGCGGCAGATCGTCGACTTCATCGAGCAGCAAACTGCCGCCATGGGCCGCCTGGAACAATCCCTGGCGCTCATGCAGCGCGCCCGTATAGGCGCCCTGGCGGCAGCCGAAGAATTCGGCCTCCATCAACGCTTCGGGAATCGCGCCGCAGTTGACGGCAATAAAAGGGAAGCTGGCGCGCGCACCCTGCGCATGGATGGCGCGCGCCGCCAATTCCTTGCCCGTGCCCGATTCGCCGCGGATGGCCACCGGCGCACCACAGCGGGCGATGCGGCCGATCTGCGCACGCAGCGCCTGCATGGGCAGGGAGTTGCCGCTCAGTTGAGGCGCCGGTGGCATGCCGGCGGCGGTCACGGTATGCGGGCTGAGGCTGGGACTGGACATGGGACGCGCCTTTCTGCAATGGCGGCAACGAAGCGCCTGCTGCAGATGCTACGCCGGACGCAGGCCGGAGGACGTTACGATACGGATGAGCAACGCGAGCGAACTGCCGGCCTGCCCTTACAACGTGGCGTGCGCGTGGCTGCAGTAATCGTGGCCCTTGGCTTGCACGTTTTCCGAGGCCGGGTAGTACACGCCGCAATGGGCGCAGCACAGCATCAGCTCTGCATCCGGCAATTCCTGTGGCCGGCCCGGCGGCGCATACGGGTTCGGCTGCTGTTGCTGCTGCGCGCGGGCGCGTTGCTGCATGCCCCGGATCTTGCTGCGGATAGCAAACAGCACCAGGAACACCAGCGCCAGCCAGAATAAAACACGTGTCATGCGTATCCTCGGTGTAAAACCACTTCCAGTACAAAACGGCTGCCGACATAGGCCAGCAGCAAGGTGGCGAAACCGGCCAGGGTAAAGCTCAGAGCCGTCTTGCCGCGCCAGCCGCGAAAGCGGCGGCCTGCCAGCAGCGAGGCAAACAACAGCCACGACAACATGGTAAACACCGACTTGTGATCCCAGGTCAAGGCCTTGCCAAATAATTGTTCGGAAAACACGATGCCTGACAGCACGGTCAGGCTCAGCAGGATGAAGCCCAGACCGATCATGCGAAACAGCAACTTTTCCATCGTCAACAGGGCCGGCAACTGGTCCAGCGCACTGCCGATGAAGCCGCGGCTTTCGCTGCGCGTATGCAAACGCGATTCCTGCAGCGCCATGAGCACGGCGTGAAAGGCGGCAATCGTCAGGGTGCTGTAGGCGAGCACGGCCACGGCAATATGCCAGCCGAAGACGGCCGACTTGCCTTCCATGCTGACCTGGCTGCCAGGAAAGGCCCAGGCCAGGCCGATGGCGATGACGGCGCTGGGCATGACCATGCGGCGCAGTCCATCCAGACTGAAATTGCGGTTCTCTATCCAGTAAGCGCCCACCGATACCCACAGCGCGGCCGACAGCATGGCGGAAAAGCCGAAGCGCAAGGTGCCCGGCGCCATCAGGTCGAACCACAGGGTAGCGGCGTGCGCCAGCCAGGCGACGCCGGTCAGGCCGGCAATGAGCCGGGCACGGGACGAGGGAAGCACCGCGCACGCCGCGTACAACAGGGCGGCGATAAGAAAGAAATAGATCTGCATAGTTTAAGTTTACACCATAGCCGACAAGCGCGATTCAAGCGACAGCCCGGGTGACAGGCATTCCGCCGCCAGCCAATGCTGCAAGCCTGCCATGATATCGCGCCTGAGGCGTAACGGGGTAGCGCACCCTCAAGATTTCGGTATTCTTTCTACCGACACACTTTTTCCACGGCACAACCACGTTGCCATCCTGATTAGCCAGTCCTATAATTATGTCCACATAGCAATATTCATCCACCCTAAGGCCACCGCCCCCTCCATGCTTTCCTTCAGAAAAATTACCTGGACCTGTCTCCTGCTGGCCGCCTGCACTGTATTAAGCGGTTGTATGAAAGATGCGCCTTCCCAATCCACGTACGAGGAATATTTCCGTACCTCGATTCAAAGCTATGACCTGTACAAGGACTACTTCGAGATCGCGAAACTGGAAAAACTCAATGGCTGGAAAGAGAACGAACAGTACGAAATCAAGGGCTCGGCCATCCTGCGCGCCAAGGTGGGCTACCTGGAACTGCTGGCCGACGTGGCCGACAAGCTCGAGACGCAGGCGAAGACGGATGGTTCCGTGGGCATGACCATGGGTCTGGGCCTGATGGCGCGCGGCATGAGCGGCGAAAACAAGGTTTTCCGCGACTTCTGGGCGCAGCAGCAGGAAAAGAAAGCGATTCCCGCGCCGCTGCTGACCCGCCAGGCGGCGATGACGGCCGAGCGCTTCGAAAACCTGCTGCAATGGTCGGACCAGCTGGTGCAAGACAATTACGGCGCGATCATCAACCGCCAGCTCAAGAAAGGCGATGAACTGACGCGCATCTATACACTGAGCTTCCGGCAGACGGAAAAAGGCTGGATGGGCTTTAACGCCCGCTAAGGGCGCCGCACATAAAAAACCTCCGGACCATTGCTGGCACGGAGGTTTTTTGATGGTTTTACTGATTTACTTCACATTCAAGCTCTTTTTCGCCTGTTCCAGCAGGTCCGTCTTGACCCAGTCCTTGGCCACGGGCGGCTTCGTCATGCGGCCCACGCCCGTTTTCACCATCACATCGGTGGTCACCTGGATATGCTCGGGCGAGATGTCGTACGAATACGGCGAATTGCTGATTGCGTCGTCGAAGTCATCCTTCGTGATCTGGCCGCGGAACACGACTTCGCGCACATATTTTTCCGCCGTCGCCTTGTTGTCGATAAAGGTCTTGGTCGCTTCGACGAAGCAGCGCATGAATTTTTCCGCCACCGGGCGGCGTTCTTTGTAGAACTTTTCCGTCATCACCATGGTACGCACGGGTTCGCCAATCGGCGTGTCGTACGGTTTCAGGATTTCTGTACCAAAACCTTTGTTGATCGCCTGCGACGATTGCGGTTCCGACTGCATCATGGCGTCGATATTCTTGCCCATCAGCGCCTGGTTCAAGTCGGCGTAGGCCAGGAACACCAGTTGCACATCCTTGCCCTTGGTGTCGGAATACGTCAGGCCCGCTTGCGCCAGCTCGGCCAGCAGCAGCACTTCCTGGATGCCGCCGCGCGTCACGCCCACGCGCTTGCCCTTCAGATCCTTGACGCTGGCAATCTTTTGCCCGGCGCCCCCCACCAGGCGCGCGCCGCCCTTGGCAAAGCCGGCCACCACATAGATGGGCGCGCCGCCGGCGCGGCCGGAAATGGCCGCTTCGGACGCCGTCGCACCCACGTCCAGCTCGCCGGCGATAATCGCCTGCATCACGTCGAGGCCCTTGGCGAAGATATGCTCTTCGACCTTGATGCCGCACTTGGGCGCGATTTCCTTGATGTACGACACGGCGCCGTAGTGGGCGAATTTTAAATTACCCAGGCGCACGACCTCCTGTGCCTGGGCCTGGACGGCGCCCATGCCGAACGCCAGCATGAGGGCGGCGGCGATACCGGTCTTCAAGGTTGATTTCTTCTGCATCGGGTTCTCCTGTGGTGGTTGGTGTGTGCCCGCAAGGGCATAAAACACAGCTTTTTTAATTATGGGAAGATAGTACCGCGTGTTGGGGACAGGGCAACACTTTTTTGCCCCGGCAGGCCCGTGCTATTTAAAACGTGGCGCGCAGGGTTACGCTCGCATTGCGTGGCGCGCCGTACCAGTTGCCGCCGCCTGAGTAGCCCGTCTTTTCATAGTAGTGCTTGTCAAAGAGATTATTGACGTTCAGGGCCAGCGACCAGCGGGGATCGATGCGGTATTGCGCCAGCGCGCTCCAGACGGCATAGCCACCCTGCGTAAACTGGAAGTCCTGCACGGCGCCGGCGCGCGTGAGCACCGTGCCACTCGTGTAGCTGGCGCTCTGGATGGCGACGTTGCCACCCACCTTCCAGGCTGACCAGGCGCCAGGCAAGGTATACGCCGTCGACAGCTTGAACAGATGCTTGGGCGTGATGCTGCTGAAAGGCAAGCCCGTGCTGTCATTCTTGCTGTGGTTGAAAGTATAGCCGGCGGCGGCCTGCAAGCCGGGCAAGAGTTCGCCGCCCACTTCCATATCCGCGCCGCGGCTGGTCACCTTGCCTTGCGGCAGATAGCAGCAATTGCCCGCATACAGATCGGTTTCTTCCGGATAGCCGGGGTCCAGCACCGCCTCGCCATTGCGTTCGACATGGAACAGGCTGAAGGTGGCATTCAGGCGCCCGTCGAGCAGTTCACCCTTGAAGCCGCCTTCATAGCTCTTGCCCGTGATGGGCTTGAGCGAGGTGCCCGGCATCGGCCCCGCCTTGTACAGCGCCTGCGGCTTGAAGATGGCGGAATAGCTGGCATATGCCGACCACTGTGCATTGAGGTCGTAAATGATGCCGCCATACGGCGTGAGCTTGGTCGGCTCGCTGAAGCGGCTGTCCGAGTCGGGTGCCCACACGCCCGTGTCGCCATCGAGAGATGCCACGTATTGCTTGAATTTGTAACGGGCCAGGCGCGCGCCCAGCACCACGTGCAGCTGGTCGCTGGGATGCAGGCGCACGGTGCCATACGCGCCATACTGTTCCTGCTCCCATGGATGAAAACGGTACCAGACAGGGCCATTGTCGCCGCCGGACCATGGCGTGGCATCGGGATTGAAAGGATTGGCCGGCGTACTGCCGGCCCCCGTCTGCCGGGCCGAATCCCAGTAGCTCGTGACCTTCTGCCGGTCGGCTCCCAACAGCAACTCATGCGTGCGTCCCAGCAGCTTGAAATTGCCCGTCAGATTCAGGTCCAGCACATTCTGGTGATTCCAGGCATTGTTGCGCGTACCGGCCCACACCACGCCATCGCTGCCGCCAGGCTGCACGGCTCCGGTGGTAAACGTGCCGCGTCCCTTGGCGCTCTGCTCGACGTGGCTGGCATTCAGTTTCAGCTTCCAGCCAGTGGCAAAGCGGTGTTCAAGCTGGGCAAACAGCTCCGTGACCGCATTGTCGACATACCCCCAGGGCTGGCTCAGATTGGTCGAGCGCGGCAGCTGCAAATCCGTGCCATCGGCATAACGGGGCAGACCGGAACCACTGCCATTCGTATCGCGCTTGGCATGCGACCAGCCCACGGTCAACAGCGACCCCGTGGGCAGGTCCGCTTCCAGCACAGCGTACACGAGTGCCTTTTCCGTACGGAAGTGGCGCATGAAGGAGCCATCATTTTCATACATGGCCACCACCCGCCCGCGCAGCCGTCCATCGTCAGTGAGCGGGCCCGTGGCGTCGATATCGGCGCGATAATTGCTCCAGCTAGCCGCCGACAGCGCGGCCGCCAGTTGCCGCTGCTCCAGCGGTTTCTTGCGCGCCAGATTGATGATGCCGCCCGGATCACCGGCGCCGGACAGCAGGCCGGACGCGCCGCGCATCACCTCGACCCGGTCGTACATCGCCATATCCTGGATCGCCGTCGCGGTGTAGCTGCCGATATTGAAGGGCGCGCCGCCATCGATCTGCATGCTGTCGATCTGGAAGCCCCGCGAATAGAAATTGTAGGCGTGGCCGTTTACGCGCTGCAAGGTGATGCCCGGCGTCAGCGCCATGGCGCCACCGATATCCTTGACGTCCTGGTCATCGAGCTGCTGGCGCGTCACCACCGATACCGACTGGGGAATTTCGCGAAACGACTGGTCCGTCTTCGACGCGATGCTGGTGACGCGGCTCGTGTACGAACCCGTGCCTTCCGTGCTGCCATCGGCGGCGCGGCGCGCGCGCACGCGGATCGCGGCCAGGGTTTGCTCATCAGCGGCGCTGGCAGCGGCACCCGCCGATGTCGCGGCTGCGGGCGCCGCTTTTTGCAAGGTATAACTGCCGTCGCTGCGGCCGACGAGTTCCAGGCCGCTGCCGGCCAGCAGGCGCGCCAGCGCCTCGCGCGGCGTATAGCTGCCGCTCAGGGCCGGACTGCTCAGCCCCGCCGTCAGTGCCGGATCGAACGACAGGGCGATGCCCGTCTCGACGGCCAGGGTGGACAGGTTGCGCCCCAGGGGGCCAGCCGGCAGCGCGATACTGCGCGCGGCGGGCGCGTCCGGCGATGCGGCATGGGCGGGCGCCGCCATGGCCAGCACGGCCAGGTGGACGGCGAGAAAAACGATGGAACGGAGGGGAGCTGCAGGCATGACATTTCCTTTACATGGCAATGGGATCTTCTTCCCCTTGCCAGCCCGGCGCGAAAAAAGTGTCAGGTTCTTTCAACTATTTATTCAGGTGCATCCAGGGTGACCCAATAGCCGCCAAGGCGCGTGCGCGCCGCCACAGGATAGGTCGATACCAGCATCACCAGCGCCGCATCCGTGTCCGTGATGGGAAAGGCGCCCGAGACGCGCACGTCGGCCACGCGGGGATCGCAGCGCACGATGCCGGGCCGGTAGCGGCCCAGTTCCAGCGCAAAATCGTGCAAACGCATGGCGTCGGCCAGCAGCATGCCGCGCTGCCACGCCAGCGCGCCGCCGTCCAGCGCAGCGGGTTCGCCGATGGCCGCCGCCGTGAAGACCACCTGCCGTCCCGCTGGAATGATGTGCTGCGCACCGCTGCGCGCCTGCACGCGCACGCGGCTTTCCCGCACCGCCAGCAGGGTCCGGCCATCATCCTGGCGCACGGAAAACTGCGTGCCCAGCGCTTCGAGCCAGCCTTCGGCCGTGGCGACAAGGAAGGGACGGCGCTGCGCATCGGCGGCAGTGTGCACGGCGATTTCGCCGCGCCGCAGGGTCAGCAGGCGCTGCGCGCCATCGAATTGCACGTCCAGGGTAGTGGCCGTATTGAGGCTGATGCGGCTGCCGTCCGGCAGGGTGATATCGCGCCGCTCGCCAGTAGCCGTGCGGTAGTCGTGGCGCCAACCCTGCTGCTCCATCAGCAGCCAGGCGCCGGGCACCACCGCCAGCAAGGCGGCCAGTTTCAGCAGCGCGGCGCGGCGCGCCGAAGTGCGGTCCAATTCGCGCGAGCGGTCCAGCGCCGGCATGGCCAGCTCCGGCGGCAGGCCGCCCAGTTTTCCCAGCAGCGCTTCGGCACGCTGCCAGGCACGCGCATGTTCCGGGTCGCTGGCGCGCCAGCGTTCGCACGCGCGCCGCTGCTGCGCGCTGGCCGCGCCCGAGTGCAGCTGCATCAGCCAGTCGGCAGCCTGTTCGAGTACACGCGGGTCAATCGGACCACTGGCGCCCATGCTAGTTGTCATCGAGCTGCAGGCACGCCAGGAACGCCTGCTTCATATAGCGCTTCACGCTGGCCAGCGACACCTCCAGCCGCACGGCGATGGCGTCATAGGTCAGCCCTTCCAGCTGCGACAGCAAAAAGGCGCGCCGCACGCTGGCCGGCAGGGCATCGAGCATGGCGTCGACCTGGTGCAGGGTTTCCAGGATCAGCAATTGCTCTTCACACGATGGCGCTTGCGCTTCGGGCAGCAGGGCGATGGCGTCGAGATAGGCGCGTTCGAGCGCCTGGCGCTGGTACCAGTTGATCAGGATGCCGCGCGCCACCGTCGTCAGGTAGGCGCGCGGCTGGCTGATGGCGACGATGTCGCGCCCGGCCAGGATGCGCACGAAGGTATCGTGTGCCAGATCGGCCGCGTCAAAAGCATTGCCCAGCTTGTAGCGCAACCAGCCATGCAGCCAGCCGTGGTGCTGCTGGTAAAGCACCTGAGCGGCATGCGTGGGAGAAGAGTGGTCTTGCTGTAGGGCGAAGTCGGCGGCCGACATGGGCATCCTTTCCTGTCAGGCGCCTGGCACCAATGCAAATAAGAATTATTCTCATTTTAGCCGAAAGAACAACGCCGGCGCAATGCCTGGCCGCGATGGCAGGCATGGCGCCGGCGTTTTTACAACACCTACTGTCCCGCCAGCGCCACCACCGGATCGAGTCCCGACGCCTTGCGCGCCGGCATGAAGCCAAACACCAGCCCCGTCACCACGGCGCAGGCAAACGCGCCGGCGATGGCGCTCAGCGAAAAGATCACCGGCACGTCCCATACCAGCAGCAGGCCGGCCACCGTCACGCCGACCACGATGCCGGCCACGCCGCCCACCACCGACACCAGCACGGCTTCGGTGAGGAACTGGCGCAGGATGTCGCGCCGGCGCGCGCCCGTCGCCATGCGGATGCCGATTTCGCGCGTGCGCTCGCGCACCGTCATCAGCATCACGTTCATGACGCCGATGCCGCCCACCACCAGCGACACGGCAGCGATCAGGCTAAGCATCATGGTCATGTTGTCCTGCGTCCTGGCTTCGGCGGCGATCGACGCGGCCGCGTTGCTAATGCCATAGTCGCGGATGCGGTGGCGTTCGAACATGGTGGCGTCGACCGCCGCCTCCACCTCGGTCACGCGCTTGACGTCGTCCACCGCCATGACGGTGTAGGTCGGCTCGCGCTGGCCGAAGACGCGGATGCCGGCCGTGGAAAACGGCAGCAGCAGCACGTCGTCTTCATCCTTCTCGCCCGTCAGCGCGCCCTTCGCGCTCATCAAGCCGATCACCTGGAACGGCACATTGCCGATCAGGATGCTCTGCCCCACGGGATTGGCCACGTCGGGCATCAGTTTTTCCGCCAGGTGCGCGCCCAGCACGGCCACGGTGGCCATCTCGCGCTCGTCTTCTTCGGTAAAGAAGCCGCCCTTGGCCACCGGCCAGGTCTGGATCTGCGGCAGGGCCGGCCCCGTGCCGCGCACATACGTCTGCACGTCGAGGTTACCGTGGCGTATCACCTTGTTACCCGTGACATTCGGCAGCACGTGGGTGATGCCCGGCACATCCTTGAGCGCATCGAGATCGGCCAGGGTGATGCTGCGCCCGGGGATGCGCGAGCTTTCGCCGCGCGACGCCATGTACAGCAGGTTCGAGCCGAACGCGCCTAATTGGGCCATCACTTGCTGGCGCGTGCCCAGGCCGATGGCCAGCATGACGATCACGGAAGCGACGCCGATGACGATGCCGAGCAGGGTCAATCCCGTGCGGAAGCGGTTGATCCACAGCACGCGCCAGGCGGCGCGCGCCGCATCGAGCAATTCCGTGCCCAGCGACGCCCCCGTGTCATGGGCGGCACGCGACATGTCCAGCGGCGGCAGGGCCGTCGACGTGGAGGGAATGGCAATGGCGCCCGAGTCTGCGATGATTTCGCCATCGCTGATCTCGATCACGCGGCGCGCCTGGGCCGCCACCTTGCGGTCATGCGTAATGAGGATGATGGTGTGGCCCGCGTCGGCCAGTTCACCCAGCAGGGCCATGACTTCGGCGCCGCTGCTGCTATCTAAGGCCCCCGTCGGTTCATCGGCAAGGATGATGCGCCCGCCATTCATCAGGGCGCGCGCGATCGACACGCGCTGCTGCTGCCCGCCCGATAATTGATTCGGCCGGTGGTCGAGCCGCTCGCCGAGGCCCAGGCGCTTGAGCAGCGCTTCGGAGCGGGCGTGGCGGGCGGCCGCCGGCATGCCCGCGTACAGGGCCGGCACTTCCACGTTCTCGCGCGCCGATTCGGTGGCGATCAGGTGATAACCCTGGAAGACGAAGCCGAACGCCTCGCGCCGCAGCCACGCCAGTTCATCGGGATTCAGGCTGGCCACGTCCTGGCCGGCGAAGCGGTAGGTACCGTCGCTGGGACGGTCAAGGCATCCCAACAGATGCATCAGCGTCGATTTGCCGGAACCGGATGCGCCCACGATGGCGACGAATTCACCGGCGCCGATGGACAAGGTCAGGCCGCGCAGCACTTCCACGGCAGGCGCGCCATCATGGCCGCCATAGCGCTTGCGGATGCCGGCAAGTTCAATCAGTGGTGCCGGCTGGCCAGGTTCTCCGGCTTGCCCCAGCGACGCGGCCTCGCTCATGGCGCTCACAGCTGGAACCTGCTGGCGCCGCTGCTGGCCGGCTGCTCGCCCGTGACCAGCAATTCACCTTCGCGCAAGCCTTGCAGCACTTCCGCGCTGAGGCGGTTGCGCACGCCCACGGTGACGGCGCGCGTATCGACCTTGCCGTCGGCATCCATCACGCGGGCCGTGAACTGCCCCGGCCTGGCGCCTTCTTCCGTCGACGGTTTCAGGGCCGGCAAGGGCACGGCCAGCACATTGTTTGCCGCGGCCGTGACAAACACCACCTGCGCCGTCATCTGCGGCATCAGTTCGCCATCGGCGTTATCCACGTCGAACAGCACCGTATATAAAATCACCTTGCTGGTCGACGGCGCCAGGGCCGTGCCGGCGGCAGAACCACCGGGCACCGGCGGCGCCGGCAGCACTTGCCGCACCTTGCCGCTCCAGCGCCGCTGGTCGCCGCCCAGGGTGGTGAAGTACACGGGCATGTCCGGGCGTACGCGGCGCACGTCCGCTTCCGACACTTCCGTCCATACCGTCATGGCCGACAGATCGGCGATGCGCAGGATGTTTGGCGTCTGGTACGTAGCGTTCAGGGTCTGCCCTTCCTTGGCGTCCAGGCCCACCACCTTGCCGGCCATGGGCGCGTAGATGCGCGTATAGCCGAGGCGCGCTTCGTCCGCCTTCAGGCTGGCCTGGGTCTGGGCTATCTGCGCCTTCAGGTGGTCGATCTTGGCGCCGGCCGAGGCCAGCGTGGCTTCGGCCGTTTCCAGGTCGGCCAAAGGCGTCGAGTCGAACTTGGCCATCTGCTTCTGGCGCACGTGCTGCTGGCCCGCCAGGCGATGCTGCGCCTGCTGGTCTGCCAGCTGCGCGCGCAAGCCCGCCAGGGCGGCGCGGCCCGCGTCGACCGTGGCTTGCTGCACGCTGGGGTCGATCTCGGCCAGCAACTGGCCTTTTTCCACGGCGCTGCCCGGCTGCACGTGCAGGCGCGTGATCTGGCCCGACACCTGCGCGCCCACGTCGACATAGGTCTGCGGCTGCAGGGTGCCGATGGCCGTGACGCTGGCCTCGATATTGCCGCGCTTGACGGGCGCCGTGTCGAACACGGTGGCCGGGCCGCGCGTGGCCCACAGTGCACCGGCGCCCAACAGCGCCAGCAAGACCGCGCCGCCCAGGATGCGGGCGCGGCGGGAAGGCAGACGGGCCGCCATCAGGAAGCCGCCTTCCATACATTCAAAACATCAATCGGTGTCGCCGGGCGTGAAAAATGCATCAGTCTATCCTTGAAAATGGCGGTGCTCATCACCGCAGGAACGTCACAAGACCTGCCAGCGCGGCGACGGCTGCCAGCAGGGAACTACGAAACAGCAAGCGGGGGGCATACGGCAGCAGCAGGGCCACCAGCAGCGCTCCCGCACCGATGAATCCCAGCCAGGCGACCACGCCGACGGTAGCGCTCCAGCCGGCCACGCAAGGCCAGATGGCCAGCGCCAGCAGGATGGCGCCCGCCAGTTGCAGCGCGCGCCGCACGTTCGGCGCCGCGTCCCTGCCCCAGACCTGGCCATGGTGGCGGTCCATCGCCAGCGAGAGGCTGGCCATGCCCGCATACGACAGGCCCAGCGCGCACAGGATGGTGTTGATCATGACTGTCCTTCCGTATTGACTTGCAGGCTGGCCGCAGGCGCAGCGTTTTCTCTGGCGGCGGCTTTTTTAAGCGGCTTTTCCTTGCGCTTGCGGACTTTCCACGCGCCCCAGGCGGCCAGCAGGCCGAAGGCCATGCTGCCCAGCTCCACGCCGGCGCTTTCCCAGTCGCCGCGCGCGACTTGCGCCACCAGGTTGTCACCCGTGCTCAGGACATTGAGCACCGGCAGCAGCAGGCACAGCGCCGCCAGCAAGCCCAGTTGCTCGATCCACGCGCGCTTTTCCGCGCGCAGGCAGGCATGCACCAGCATCAAAAACCACACGCCGAAGAAGGCGCGCACTTCCCAGCCGGCGCGGTGCTCGAGGCCGACGGGGATCAGACGGTTGGCCCACAGGAAGCCCACGCAGGCGATCGACAGGCCGGCAATCGCCGCCACATTCAGGCAGGCGATGACGCGGTACACGCGCTGCGTATAGGCGCCGAACTCGCCGCCGGACTTCTGGCGGCGCTTGACCATGAACATGATCGCGCCCGTGCCCATCATGGCAGTGCCGGCCAGGCCGCAGAAGAAATACAGCCAGCGCATCGGCGTGCCGCCGAAACCCACCATGTGCAGGTTCGACATGACGGAGCGCGTCAGGCCCGCACCGCCCGTGTCCGACTCGCCCGGCAGGCGCACGGCCACCTGCTCGCCCGTGGCCAGCGCATAACAGGCCCTGCCCGTATTGGCGCTAATGCGCGTGAGCAGTTCCGTATCCTCGTTCCAGCCATACATGCACACGCGCATGGAAGCGTCATTCGGGTTGTCCAGCACCACGGCGCGGATTTCCTGGCCGATGGCCTGTTCGGCGCGCAGCGCGAACGATTCCAGCGCGGGAATAGCCAGCGGCTGGCCGATGCGCGCAGGTTTGCCCGCATCGTTCCAGTCGGCCAGGAAGGCCCGCTTGGGGTTGTCCATGCCGTATTGCGCCACCACGGGGGCCGGCACATAGTCATCGCTGAAAAATGCCAGGCCCGTGTAGGCGATCATGAACTGGAACGGTAACGTCAGCACGGCCACCGCGTTATGCGCGTCGAGCCACGAACGCTGGCCCTTGGCCGGGCGGAAGGTAAAGAAATCCTTGAAGATACGCTTGTGCGTGATGACGCCACTCACCAGCGCCACCAGCATGATCATGGTGGTGATGCCGACAATCCAGACGCCGATGCGTCCCGCGTGCAGCTCGTAGTGGAAATCGACAAAGTGGTGGCCGCCGATCGTGTCGCGCTGCGTTGCCTCGCGCGCATGGTTGACGATGGCGCCCGTCAGCGGATCGAGGTCCGCCGAGCCATAGCCGCCGCTGGGCTGGAACCAGTAGGCGGACAAGCCGTGGCCGGGACGCTGCACCGGCCAGATTTCCCACATGTCCGCCTTCGGGTGTTCTTTCGCCATGAAGTCGAGCGCCAGTTCCAGGCGGTGCGCGCGGTCCGTGACCTTCGGCAGCGGCGGATCGTTCGCATGCGCCGCCTCTTCCAGAGCGTGTTCGGGCGTCATCCAGTGGCCGATCGGGTCGTCGAAGACGGCCAGGGTGCCGGTCAGGAAAATGGCGAACAGCAGCCAGGAAATCCACAGGCCGCTCCACGTATGCAGCCAGGCCATGGCCTGGCGCAAGCCGCCCTGTTGCGGCGTTTTCACCACTTTGTCTACCTTGACGGCGTTCATGCGGCACCTCGCGACAGCAGCAGGCCAAGGCCGCCGCATAGAATCGCCGGCAGCAGCATGCCGAGCCAGGCGCGGCGCAGGTCTTGCACGGCAAAGACCCAAACCACGGCGCAGGTGTAGACGACAAAGGCGCTCAAGGTGGCCGTCAGCACGGCTTCGGCGCGCGACAGCGGCAGCACGGCCGACAGCAGCACGGCCACGCCGGACGTGAGGGCATAGCCGCCAAAGACGGCGGCGAGCACGCGCGAGAACAACAGCATATTGGCAGATTTCATCGTTGCGGCACCCCAGACAACGGCTGTTGCGCCGGGTGGCAGACCATATACATCAGATGCATCACACTGCGTCCTTCCATCAAAGTTGATTATGGCGGCGGCACGCAGCGGCATGAAACCGCGCAACGTGGCGCCTTGAATGGGTACTTGAAATTACGTCTCTCAACTACAGGTGCCGCGAGAATCGAAAACGGGCAGTCCGATTGAAAAATATTCTTATCGAGGCGGGCTACGCAGCCGGCTCCACCGTCACCCAGTAACGCGTGCGGCTGCGCACCTGCACCGGCAGCGAGTTGGGCAGCATGTTCAGGATGCGCTGCGTGTCGGCCAGCGGGAACACACCCGACAGGCGCAGCTGGGCCACTGCCGGCGCGCAGTCGATCACGCCCGGGCGGTAGCGGGCCAGGTCGGCCAGGAAGTCACCCAGGGTCACATCGTCGACGATCAGCTGCCCGCGCGACCAGGCATCGGCATACGCGTCGATGGCGTGCGGCGCGTCCGGCGCATGGCGGGAAAACGCCACGCCGCGCCCGGCCGCCAGCAGCAAGGGCGCGTCAGCGCTGTCGCGGGGGCGGATTTCAACGGCGCTTTCAAACACCTCCACGGTGCTGACGCCATCCTGCTGGCGCACGACGAAGCGCGTGCCCAGCGCGCGCACCAGGCCTTCGCGCGTAGCCACCACCAACGGCGCGGCGCTGCCGGCACCGTGGCCGCTGCTGACGAGGATTTCGCCGGCCAGCAGTTCGATCAGGCGGCGCTTGTCATCGAAACGCACGTTCACGGCCGATCCCGTATTCAGGCTGAGCACACTGCCATCGTCCAGCACCACCTCGCGCCGCTCGCCCGTGGCCGTGCGGTAGTCGGCACGCAGGGCACGCACGCCATCCCAGGTGCCCGTCTGCGCGGCCAGCATGCCGCCGCCAGCGGCCACGCCCAGCCATGCCAGCAACTGGCGCCGCTTGCCATTGACGGCTTGCTGTTGCGTGCCGGCCAGCGCCTGCGCGGCCGCACTGCGGTGCAAGCCGTTGAAGCGCCGCGACACCGCGTCGATATGCTGCCAGGCCCGTTCATGTTCCGGGTCGGCCCCGCGCCAGCGCTGCCAGGCGGCGTGCTCCGCTTCGCTGGCCTCGTCCGACATCAGCACGGTCAGCCACTCGGCGGCCTGCTGCTGCACTTCCTCGGCTATGGCCCCCAAGCCCGCGGGTTCTGCCAGCGTGCTCATGCCGGCAGGGAGAAAAACACCTGGCGGTTGGCACGCGTCAGGTATTGCTTGACCGAACTGGCCGACACGTTCAGGCGCACGGCGATCTCGGCATAACTGAGGCCTTCGAGCTGCGCCAGCAAAAACGCCGTGCGTACGGGACCCGGCAAGCCATCGAGGGCGGCATCGATTTCCTGCAAGGCTTCCAGCGCCAGCAGCCGTTCTTCCGGCGCGGGCGCCACCTCGGGCGGCAGGCAGGCCAGCGCCTGCAGATACGCGTCTTCCAGCACTTGCCGGCGGTAGCGGTGCGCCACCAGGCGCCGCGCGATGGTGGCGAGAAAAGGCCGCGCTTCGCGGATCTGCGGCGCCGTGCCATTGGTCAGCACGCTGACAAAGGTGTCTTGCGCCAGATCCGCCGCTTCGCCCGCATTGCCCAGCTTATGCCGCAGCCAGCCCTGCAGCCAGCCGTGATGACTGCTGTAGAGCGCGTGCAGGTCTTGTTGCTGGGCAAAATCGGCGGCCGACATGGCATCCCTTTCGGCTCAGGCGTGCGTCACCCGAGAATGTAAATAAGAATTATTCTCATTCTAACCGCGCAATGCCTTGGATGCAATCGCGGCGTTGGCAGAAATACCAACTAATTCAAAAGCCGGCCAACCGCCAGGCGCTGCAGCGCAGGACCGCCAGCCAACCGCGATAAGGTAAAATGACGGCCATCGTCCGGCTTTCGCCGCCCACTCCCAAGCTTTTCATTGCAGGTTCATCATGCTAGATAATCTCACCCAACGGCTTGCCAAAGTCGTCAAGACCATGCGCGGCGAGGCGCGCCTGACCGAAGCGAACACCGCCGACATGCTGCGCGAAGTGCGCCTGGCGCTGCTCGAAGCCGACGTCGCCCTGCCCGCCGTGCGCGAATTCATCGCCAAAGTCAAAGAAAAAGCCATGGGCGAGGATGTCATTTCCTCGCTCACGCCAGGCCAGGCCCTGGTCGGTGTGGTGCAGCGCGAGCTGGCCGCCCTGATGGGCGCCGACCTGGGACCGGAAGCGTCGCAGATCAGCTTTGCGCAGCAACCGCCCGCCATCATCCTGATGGCCGGTCTGCAGGGTGTGGGCAAGACCACCACCGTCGGCAAGCTGGCGAAGTACCTGAAAGAAGAAAAGAAGAAGAAAGTACTGACCGTTTCGGCCGACGTGTACCGCCCTGCCGCGATCGCCCAGCTGCAATCGGTCACCTCCCAGGTGGGTGCCGACTTCTTCCCGTCCGCCAGCACGGACAAGCCGGTCGATATCGCCCTGGCCGCGCTGGACTGGGCGAAAAAGCATTACCACGACGTGCTGATCATCGATACGGCAGGTCGCCTCGGTATCGACGAAGAGATGATGCGCGAAATCGCTGCCATCCACGGCGCCGTGAAACCGATCGAAACCCTGTTTGTCGTCGACGCCATGCTGGGCCAGGACGCCATCAATACGGCGAAAGCCTTCAACGATGCGCTGCCGCTGACCGGTATCGTGCTGACCAAGCTCGATGGCGATGCGCGCGGCGGTGCGGCCCTGTCGGTGCGCCACATCACGGGCAAGCCGATCAAGTTTGCCGGTGTCTCTGAAAAACTCGACGGCCTGGAAGCGTTCGACCCGACCCGCATGGCCAACCGCATCCTGGGCATGGGCGACATCCTCGCGCTGGTGGAAGAGGCGCGCAAGGGCGTCGACAGCAAGGCGGCAGCCGACCTGGCGCAAAAAATCAAGGTCGGCGGCAAGTTCGACATGAACGACTTCAAGGCGCAACTGGGCCAGATGAAGAAAATGGGCGGCATGGCCAACCTGATGGACAAGCTGCCAGCCCAGTTCCAGCAGGCGGCAGGCGGCAAGAACATGGATCAAGCCGATAAACAGGTGCGCCGCATGTGCGGCATCATCGACTCGATGACGCCGCAGGAACGCGCCAAGCCTGAACTGATCAAGGCCACGCGCAAGCGCCGCATCGCCGCCGGCGCCGGCGTGCAAGTGCAGGAAGTAAACCGCATGCTGACGCAATTCGAGCAAATGCAGACGATGATGAAGAAATTGTCGGGCGGCGGCATGATGAAGATGATGCGTTCCATGAAAGGCATGATGCCCGGCATGAGGTAAGGCTTCAAAATCCGCGATGAGGAAAGGCTTCAAAATCCGCTGCGCGGTGGTCCTTGCGGCCGGCGATGCTCACCGTACTAAAGTACGGTTGCGCTTCTCGGCCACACACCATCCGCTCGCTGTGATTTTGAAGGCCTTCGAGATGCCGCAGGATCATCGCTTTAAAACCCGAAAAACATCGTTCTAAATAATGCCGGATTGCATTTTCATGTGTCCGGCATCACTCTTCCCCTCCCCCCGCAGTGCCCCTCCCCGCATAGCCAGTAACCATGCCATTTACGGGCAAAAACGCCGTTCTGCGCCCCCAAGCGGTGCGCCCGGGCGACAGCATCGCCATTTCCCTGCCTTTTCCTCGTGAAAACGTGAAAAACACTTGCATACAAGGTAAATCCACACCAATATTAGCCGTGCGATTAATTGCGCAATTTCCCATGTGTTTGTTAAGGAGGCTCGAAGATGGCAACAGCCAAAAAAACCCCAGTAGCAGCGCCAGCCAAAGCAGCAGCAGCAGCCAAGCCTGCAGCCGCCAAAAAAGCAGCACCCGCAGCCAAAGCAGCAGCTAAACCAGCAGCGGTGAAGAAAGCGGCAGCACCGGCAACACCACGCAAGCCAAACGCAGCATTCATGAAAGCAATGACGCCATCGAAAGATCTGGCCGCCGTTGTTGGCGCAGCACCACTGCCGCGCACGGAAGTGACCAAAAAGGTATGGGATTACATCAAGAAACTCGATCTGCAAGATCCGGCCAACCGCCGCATGATCAATGCGGACGACAAGCTGAAAGCTGTTTTCGGCGGCAAAGCCCAAGTCTCCATGTTTGAAATGACGAAACTGATCTCCGATCATTTGAAATAATCAGATACGCGCCGGCCCAACACCGAGCGAGTGCCCCGCAGCTGATTCAGCGAGCGGGGCATTTTTTTTGGCTGCAAACGCCAACAATGTTGTCGGATTACGGTCTTGCAGACCTACGTCCGACCTATGTCCGACCTACCCTGCCGGCTTGAATTCCCACTGGCTCCACGCGGCCCGCACCGCATTCGGATACTCGGCCCGCCCCCGGCTGCCGTTATACCGCCCCAGCGCCAGGTACAAATCCCCGCGTTCCATATCCAGGTACATGCGCAGGATCGCGCAGCCATAGCGCAAATTCGTTTGCATGTGGAATAGCTTGCTGCGGTCATGGTCGCCGATGACGCCCGTCCAGAACGGCATCACCTGCATGTAGCCGCGTGCGCCAGCCAGCGAGACGGCATATTTGCGGTAGGCCGACTCCACCTGGATCAGGCCCAGCACCAGGGCCGGCTCCAGGCCAGCGCGGCGCGCTTCATACCAGACGGTTTCCAAAAATTCCGTGCGCAGCTGCGCGTCCGGCAGCTTGCGTTGCAGGCGTTGCGACATCTGCGCCAGCCATTGCTGGTAGCGCTGCAGTTCGATGGGGGTGGCAAATTTTGGTTGCGGCGGGCGTTCGTCGCGGATCGCGTGCGACAGGGCCAGGCGGACGGAGTCGGCCAGCGCCTCCTCTTTCTGGTTGCCGGCCTGCGCCGGGAAAGCGCAGGCCAGGCCGGCGGCCAGCGCGAGCGCGCCAGCCACCTTGCTTACGGATGGACGCTTCACTGCGCCATTTTGCCCTGGATGAAGGCGACGATCTCGTCCGGCGCCACACCAGTGGCTTCCGCGTCGCGGCGGCCCTGGTATTCCAGCTTGCCTTCTTTCAGGCCCCGTTCGCCGATGACGATGCGGTGCGGCACGCCAATCAGTTCCCAGTCAGCAAACATGGCGCCAGGGCGCAAGCCACGGTCGTCGACGATGACATCCACGCCAGCGCCTTGCAGGGCCGCGTACAGCTTCTCCGTCTCTTCCTTGACCAGTTCGCTGCGGTCCATGCCCATCGGGCACAGCACGACTTCAAACGGCGCGATCGAGGCGGGCCAGATGATGCCCTTGTCATCGAAGTTCTGTTCGATGGCGGCGCCCAGGATGCGCGTCACGCCGATACCGTAGCACCCCATCTGCAGCGGCGCAGGCTTGCCGTTCTCGTCGAGGAAGGTGGCTTTCATGCTTTCCGAGTACGCCGTACCCAGCTGGAACACGTGGCCCACTTCGATGCCGCGCTCGATGGCGAGTGCACCCTGGCCGTCCGGCGAAGCGTCGCCGGCGACGACATTGCGCAAGTCGGCCACGATGGCTGGCTCGGCCACGTCGCGCCCCCAGTTGGCGCCCGTGTAATGGAAACCGGCCTCATTCGCGCCGCAGACGAAGTCGCTCATGTGGGCGACCGTGCGGTCCGCCACCACGGTGACGGGTGCTTTCGTGCCGATCGGGCCCAGGTAGCCGGGAATCGTGCCGTAGACTTCCAGGATTTCCGCTTCCGTCGAGAAACGGTGACCGGCCAGGCCGGCAACCTTGCCCACCTTGATTTCGTTCAATTCATGGTCGCCGCGCAGCAGCAGCATGAAATGCTGTTGCGTGACTTTGTCATCCTTGCCCGTCGTATCCACCGTCAGGGCGATGGTTTTCACGGTCTGCGACAAAGCTATGCCCAGCAGGGCCGCCACGGTTTCGCACTTGACGGTGTCCGGCGTGGCCGTTTTCGTCAGCGCCTGAGCGGCGGCCGGGCGCTCGCCCGCTGGCGGCAGCGCTTCGGCCGCTTCCATGTTGGCGGCGTAGTCGGACGTCGGGCAGTACACGAGTGCGTCTTCACCCGTGTGGGCGATGACGTGGAATTCATGCGAACCGGAACCGCCGATGGCGCCGTTGTCGGCGGCCACGGCGCGGAATTTCAGGCCGAAACGGGTGAAGATGCGCGTGTAGGCGTCAAACATGACCTTGTACGACGCTTGCATGCCGGCCAGGTCGCGGTCGAACGAGTACGCGTCCTTCATGGTGAATTCGCGGCCGCGCATCAGGCCGAAGCGGGGACGGCGCTCGTCGCGGAACTTGGTCTGGATATGATAGAAGTTCAGCGGCAGCTGGCGATAGGACTTGATTTCCGTGCGCACGACGTCAGTGATGACTTCTTCCGATGTCGGCTGGATCGCGTATTCGCGGCCGTGACGGTCTTTCACGCGCATCAGTTCGTCGCCCATCTTGGTCCAGCGGCCCGTCTCCTGCCACAGTTCGGCCGGCTGCACGAGCGGCATCAGCA
This sequence comes from Janthinobacterium tructae, assembly GCF_006517255.1. Classification (NCBI taxonomy): domain Bacteria; kingdom Pseudomonadati; phylum Pseudomonadota; class Betaproteobacteria; order Burkholderiales; family Oxalobacteraceae; genus Janthinobacterium; species Janthinobacterium tructae. The sequence continues at coordinate 3,381,873 of NZ_CP041185.1, forward strand.
GTTCAATACCGGCGGCTTTGTTCATCTCGTCACGGATGATGGCTTCCACCTTGCGGATCACGCGCAAGCCCATCGGCATGTAGGTATAGATGCCGGAACCGAGGCGTTTGATCATGCCTGCACGCATCATCAATTGGTGGCTGACGATTTCCGCGTCAGAAGGTGCATCTTTAAGTGTGGAAATAAAAAAACGGGAGGCGCGCATAACGGTGAATTCTTTTTAAAAAGAGAGGGTTATAATCAACCTAATTTTAAAGGATTAGCTGGCTGATGCGTCCATACTTTACACAAATGCGCTCAATTGGTGCGATTCCGGCGCTTTTCGCACCCCGAAAAGGTCACCGGCTTGCGAAGTTGTGGGTAATTATGTAAAAAAAGGACGCTCGGTCGCAGAAAGTTTGAGGTGCATTATGCTCGACCGTGAAGGGTTTCGGCCCAACGTCGGCATCATCCTGCTAAACGCCCAGAACGAGGTGTGGTGGGGCAAGCGGGTGCGCGAGCACTCATGGCAGTTTCCACAAGGCGGTATCAAATATGGCGAAACACCGGAACAAGCCATGTTTCGCGAACTTGAAGAGGAAATCGGACTCAGACAGGAACACGTCAAAATTGTCGGCCGCACCCGCGACTGGCTGCGCTATGAAGTGCCAGACCACTTCATCAAGCGCGAGATTCGCGGCCATTACCGTGGCCAGAAGCAGATTTGGTTTCTGCTGAGAATGTGCGCGCGCGATAACGACGTCAATCTGCGCCTGACCGACCATCCCGAGTTCGACGCCTGGCGCTGGCATGAATATTGGGTCCCGCTCGATGTCGTCATTGAATTTAAACGCGATGTGTACCAGCGCGCCTTGCAGGAGCTGTCCCGCTTCCTGACCTGGCCCGTGCATGGCAACGCACAGCAAGCGCAGCGCCACACCTCGCGCTACCTGCGCCAACCCCATGCGCCGCGCCCGCAGGACGGTGCGGTACTGGCCAAGCCTTGCGACGGCATTGCCGCCGAAGGGTGTACACCGGAGCTGATCTTGCCGGGCAAGGGGTAGTCCGCCGCAATGAACGCACTTCCCACGCAAAAGGGGCAGCCTGACCAGGCTGCCCCTTTTTACATACCGGTAAGAAACTTTCTTTTAAAAATGCAGACAGTTTCGACACCTAACAAAACCGTAGCGAGCGGCAGTGATTTGTGGCTAAGAAGCGCAACCGTACTCTAGTACGGTGAGCATCGCAGGCCGCAAAGCGCGACGCGCAGTAGGTTTGGTTAGGTGTTAATCAGCGGCGGGAACGTCCAGGGTAATGGCTTTCAAGCCCAGGATATTGCTGCTGTAGTGGCGGATCTTGTTGGCCAGAGCCGGGTCATTGTTCAGCTTTTGACCGTACGACGGCACCATTTCCACCATCTTCGCTTGCCATTCCGGCGTCGCAAGGCGGCTCTTGAATGCCGTTTGCAGCACCTTGATCATGATCGGCGGCGCGGTCGAGGCGCCAGGCGAGGCGCCCAGCAGGGCAACGATGCTGCCATCGGCGGCGCCGACGACTTCCGTGCCGAACTGCAGCAAGCCGCCTTTGACCGGGTCATCCTTGACGATCTGCACGCGCTGGCCAGCGTTTTGCAAGGTCCAGTCTTCCATCTTGGCGTTCGGCAAGTATTCGCGCAGGGTCTTCAAGCGGTCTTCCGGCGTGTTCATGACTTGCTCGACCAGGTATTTGGTCAGCGGAATATTGTCGTAGCCGGCCTGCAGCATCGGTTTCACATTGCCCGTGCCGATCGAGGCAGGCAAGTCGATCCACGAACCGTTTTTCAGGAACTTGGTCGAGAAGGTGGCAAACGGGCCAAACAGCAGCGCTTTCTTGCCATCGATGATGCGCGTATCGAGATGCGGCACGGACATCGGCGGCGAACCGACGGATGCCTTGCCGTAGACCTTGGCCGCATGCGCCGCCACCAGTTCCGGATTGGTGGTGACCAGCCATTGGCCGCCCACCGGCACGCCGCCATAGCCCTTGGCTTCAGGAATGCCCGATTTCTCCAGCAGCGGCAGCGAACCGCCGCCGGCGCCGATGAAGACGAACTTGGCGCGCATGGTTTTTTCCTTGCCGGCGACCAGGTCTTTCACCGTCACGTTCCACACGCCATCGGCGCCGCGCTGGATGTCTTCCACCTGATGGCGCAGGTGCAGGACCATGCCATGGCTGTCCGTCAGGTAGCTCACCAGACCGCGCGTGAGGTTGCCGAAATTGACGTCGGTACCGATTTCCATACGCGTCGCGGCCACTTTCTGGCCCTGGTCGCGCCCTTGCATGACCAGCGGCGCCCATTGCGCGATCTGCGCCGGGTCTTCCGAGAACAGCATGCCCTTAAACAGGTTTTCCTTTTGCAGCGCGGCGTAGCGCTTCTTCAAAAAGGCAATATTGTCGTCACCCCACACAAAGGCCATGTGCGGCACATTGTTGATGAAGGTTTGCGGCGCGCCCAGGTGCTTGTTGGCCACCTGATAAGCCCAGAATTGCTTGGAAATTTCGAATTGCTCGTTGATGGCAACGGCTTTCTTGGTCTCGATGCTGCCATCGGCCGCTTCCGGCGTGTAGTTCAGTTCGGCAAACGCCGAGTGGCCCGTGCCTGCGTTGTTCATCGCGTCCGAGCTTTCGGCGGCGACAGAATCGAGACGCTCGACCATTTCCATCGTCAGCGAAGGATCGAGTTCCTTGAGCATGCTGCCCAGGGTGGCGCTCATGGTGCCGGCGCCGATCAGCAGCACATCGACCGGTTTTTCGGACGAAGCCGGAGGGGTCTTGTCACATGCCGCCAGGATCAGGCACGACATCAAAAGTAATAGCGATTTACGCATACGTAACTCCATTTTTGGATACTGAAGGATGATTCTTGCGCACCACCGTGGCGGCACCATCGCTGTATGAAATGAAAACAGTTGGCCAACCGGAACGCCAGGGCGGCCGGACAGCGCAATGTCGATGGTGATAGGCATGCTGCCGCGCTCCGGGATATCCCGAGAGCAGGATCTGGTGGCAAAGGTGCGGGCAATGGACAGCGCGGACTACGTTGTCGGCTGAAAAACCGGCAATGAAATCGCCGTCATGTCCAGAGCAAATATCAAGAGCGGCGATTTTATCACCGTTATTTGGCACCGCCAGCCTGCGGCGGTAGTGGATAATACTTACTGCAGGGTATTAAATTGCGGTGACTATCGGGTCACGCAAGCGGGCGCCAGACGGCAAAAAGGGCATCCCCGATGCCCTTTGCGTATCTACGCGGTACAATGCCGGCTGCCCTTTAGCCATAGTCCTTCAGCCATGTTCAACCCCTCTTCCGACGATGTGCGCCGCTTCTTTTGCGACACTTTGCGCAAGCACCGCGCCCATGAGATCCTCACGCCGATGGAAGCCATCGCGCTCGACTGGATCCTCGAACATCCCGAGTATGAAAACGAGCTCTCCGATGTGGAAGCGGCACTGGCGCGCGACTATTCCGTCGAAGGGGGACAAGCCAATCCTTTCCTGCACCTGTCCATGCATCTGTCGATCACGGAGCAGGTGCAGGTGGACCAGCCGCGCGGCATTCGCCCGGCCGTGCAGCAACTCACGCAGCGCCTCGATTCGGCCCATGCAGCCCAGCACGAAGTGATGGAATGCCTGGGCCAGATGATCTGGGCTTCGCAGCGCTCGGGCTTGCCGCCGGACACGGACGCGTATATCGACTGCGTGCGCAGACGTTAACCGGGCTACACCGCCTGTGGCTGCAGTACAGCTGCCTTCGGCGCCTTGCCCATCAACCCCAGCACCACCTGCAGCGCCATGGCGACGGCGCCGACGATGAACACCACGTCGCCGAAGGTGCGTACCCAGCGCAGGTTCTGCAACAGCGGCTGCTGCATGAATGCCTCGCTGCGCGCATACCACAGACCTTCCGTCACGCTGGCATGGAACTGGATGATGCCAATCGGCAGCAAGCTGGTAAAGAGCATCAGCACCAGGCCCGCGTTCAAGCCCCAGAACGCCGTCTTCATCAACGCCGGGCTGAAGCGGTAATCGGGCCGCAAATAGCGCAGCACCAGCAAGGTAAAGCCCAGCGCCAGGAAGCCGTACACGCCGAACAGCGCCGCATGCGCATGCGTCGCGGTGGTGTTGAGTCCCTGGATGTAATACAGCGCCACGGGCGGGTTGATCATGAAGCCGAAGACACCGGCGCCCAGCATGTTCCAGAAGGCGACGGCGACAAAGCACATCATCGGCCAGCGCAACTGCTCCATCCACGGCGCGCGCGCTTTCAGGCGCCAGTTCTCCCAGGCCTCGTGGCCCAGCACGATCAGCGGCACCACTTCGAGCGCGCTGAAGCTCGCGCCGATGGCCATCACGGGCGTGGTGGTGCCGGAAAAGTACAGATGGTGGAAGGTGCCGGGTATGCCGCCCAGCATGAACAGCGAGGCCGACGCCAGGCTGGCCGTCGTGGCCATGCGCACCGACACCAGGCCCAGGGTCGAGAAGATGAAGGCCAGCGCCGTGGTGGCGAACACTTCAAAGAAGCCTTCCACCCACAGGTGCACCACCCACCAGCGCCAGTACTCCATCACCGACAGGTGCGTGCGTTCGCCGTAGAACAGGCCGGCGCCATAGAACAGGCCGATGGCGCCCACGGATGCGGTCAGCAGCGCCAGCAGGTTCCTGTCGCCGCCCGGCTGGCGCAGGGCTGGCACGACGCCGCGCAGCATCAGCACGAGCCACAGCAAGATACCGACAAACTTGCCGATCTGCCACAAACGTCCCAGGTCCACATATTCATAGCCCTGGTGGCCCAGCCAGAAATTCCACTCGGGCGGCATCACTTGCGCAATGGCCAGGTAGTTGCCGATAAACGAGCCGACGACGACAGCGACCAGGGCCCAGAACAGCACGTCGACGCCCAGGCGCTGCCACTTGGGATCCTTGCCGCCATTGATCAGGGGTGCCAGGAACAGACCGGCGGCCAGGAAGCCCGTGGCGATCCAGAACAGCGCGGCCTGGATATGCCAGGTGCGCGTGAGCGCATACGGGAACCAGCGCGACACGTCGATGCCGTAGAACTGCTGCCCTTCCACCGTGTAGTGCGCCGTGAAGCCGCCGATGAAGACCTGGAAGATGAACAGCGCCACCACCAGGAACAGATATTTTCCCAGTCCCCGCTGCGAGGGCGTGAGCGCAAACGTCGTCAAAGGATCGCGCGCGCCGGGCGTCGGCAGCGCTTCGTCATGGTCGCGCAAAAAGGCCCAGCCCCAGACGAGGAAGCCCACGCCGGCCAACAGCACCACCACGCTGGCGACCGACCAGACGAGGTTTTCGCCGCTGGGCTGGTTGCCGATCAGCGGTTCATGCGGCCAGTTGTTCGTATAGGTCACTTTCTGGCCCGGACGTTCGGTAGCGGCGGCCCACGCCGTCCAGAAGAAGAACTGCGTCATCTGCGCGCGCCGCTCGGCGCTGGGCAGGGTGTTTTCCTTCATGGCGAAATGCTCGCGGCTGGCGTGCAGCGCAGGCGCGTCGGAGAACAGCTGGTCGTAATAGTGCGCCGTGTTGGCGATGGCTTGCACGCGGCGCGCCGACAGGCGCAGCACTTGCGCATCATCGGTACGGTTGCCGCGGTACTCCATCTTGAGCGCTTCGCGCAGCGCCGCCTGCGCGGGGCCGTCGAGCGCCGCGTAAGCCTTGCCATGCTGCTCGTGCGCGGCCAGTTCCAGCCAGGCCGTCAGTTCACGGTGCAGCCAGTCGGCCGTCCAGTCGGGCGCCTGGTAGGCGCCGTGGCCCCAGATGGAGCCCAGCTGCATGCCGCCCACCGATTGCCAGGCCGTCTGGCCGTCGAGGATGCCCTCGCGGTCGAACAGTTGCCGGCCATCTTGCGCCAGCACTTGCGCGGGAATGGGCGGCGCCTGCCGGTAGACTTCCGTGCCGTAGTAGCCGAGCAGCGAAAACGTCACGATCAGCACACCGATCAGGGTGAACCAGAGTTTTTTATAGGGACCCATGGGTCTTTCCTTTTGTCAGTGCACCACGGCCGGCGCAAAGCGCTCGAACAGGATATTGTTTTCAGTATGGATGTGCGCCATCAGGTCGGCACGGAAGGTGCGCAAGCCCGTGTACAGCGCGCGCCAGGTGGTGCAGGCGCCAGCCGGCGCGGTGATATCGTTCGTCATCGCCTCCATCGCGCGCAGAGCCACGCCATGGTCATCGTGCTCCATGCGCATCACGTTGATGGGCGCGCCGGCCCGCGGGCCCTGGCCGCGCACGATCATCGGGAACAGCACATCTTCTTCCTTGCGCATATGGCTTTCCAGCTCCTGCGCCATGGCCGACAGGTGTTCCGCCAGCCCGTGCGGACAGTCGGCGCGGTCGCCATGTACCTGCTCGACCTTGCGCGCCAGGCGTATCAGCTCGGGCAACTGCTCGCGGTGCACGGAGTGATAGCGCGCCAGGATGTGTTCCACCAGTTCGGTGGCCGGGGCGTCCTGCCAGTCACGCTCGCCGCTGGTATCTGCGCGCTCTGCCAGCAGCCGCAGTTCCTCGACGATGGGCGCCGTGTCCACGCCGGCCGCAGCGGCCGCCGCGCGCAGGGTCTTGTTGCCGCCGCAGCAGAAATCCAGGCGGTGCGCATCGAACAGGCGCGTGGCGCCAGGGATGCGGCGGGCCAGCTGGCCCAGGGATAACTCGATCATTTCCATAACAGTTCCTTGAGGATGAATAGGTAGATTTAATGTACGGCGCCCGCGTGGTAGACGCCGGGCACGGGTTCGCCAGTCACTTCCAGCACGCCCACGGCGCCCTTGCCGGCGCGCGACAAGGCATGGTCGACCAGCAGATAGCTGCCCGGGTGCTGCACCTTGAGTTCGACGATGGTCGCGCCGCCCGGTGCCACCAGGGTGGTTTGCACGTCGTGTTTCGGGCTGCTGATCGAGCCTTCGCTATACACCTTGTCGAAGATCTCGCCGATGATGTGGAAGGACGAAATCTTGTTCGGGCCGCCCACGCCGAAATAGATGCGCACCGTCTCGCCGACTTTCGCCTGCAATTTATGCGTCTTGCTCAGGGCGCCCACTTCGCCATTGAAGACGTAGTAGTCGGGCAGCTCATTGGCCATTTTTTCCAGGTTCGCTTCCTGATGCACGGGAGCGCCATGCGGACGTCCCGTATACATCTCGCCCTGCATCACGTAATACTCGCGGTCCACCTTCGACAAGCCGCCTTCCGGTTCGACCAGGATCATGCCGTACATGCCGGCCGCGATATGCTGCGGCACCAGCGGCGTGGCGCAGTGGTAGACGAACAGCCCCGGATTGAGCGCCTTGAAGGTGACGGTTTTTTCCTGCCCCGGCGCGACCTGCGTGTGCTGTCCGCCGCCATGGCCGCCCGTCACGGCGTGCAAATCGATCGAGTGGATCATCTTGCTGTCCTTGGCGTTGAACAGGGTCAGTTCCACCGTGTCGCCCACCTTCGCGCGCAGCATCGGGCCAGGCACTTGCCGGTTGAAGGTCCAGTACGTAAAAGTGGTGCCGTCATCGAGCTTGCCCGGCAATTCCACCGTCTCCATGCGGTACTTGAGCAACTGCGGCGCGCGCGCGCCGACGGCGACGGGAACCTGCGCCGGGTTGGCCGCCACGCTGACGGCCGACGGATCGGGGCCGCGCATCGGCGACGGCGCGGGTGTGTACAGGGCCAGCGCGGCGGCCTGGCTGGACTCGCTGCCAGTGCTGCCGGCGGCGGCAGCCTTCGGTGCCCCGGCTTCGGCCAGCGACGTGCCGGCGACTTCCAGCTTGCCTTCCATGCCGATCTGGCGGTGGCCGGGAATCGAGCAGTAATAGGTGAACGTGCCGGCGCGCGTGACCTTGAAGCGCACGCTGGTGCTGCCGCTATTGGCGCTGAATTTGGCGGATGCCACGTTGAGCTCCGGGATCAGCAGGTCGTGCTCGGCGCCTTCGCCGCTTTTCAGCACCAGTTCGACCGTATCGCCCACCTTGGCCGCCAGCACCGGGTTGACCTGGCCCTTGGCGTCGATGAAGACCATCTTGCCGTCGACGATATTGGTTTGCAGTTCATAGCGCTTGAGCGTCGCAGCGGCGGAGGATTGGCTGGCAGCGGCAGCGCTGGCCGGCAGGCTCGCCTGGGCTTGCACGGACAGGGGCATGGCCAGGACACAGACGGCGGCGGCAATGGCGCGGAGGGAGGGAGTCGTTTTCATCAAGCTTTCCTTGGTCTTGTATGCCGGTTCGGCACACTTATCTAGGCAATCCGTGTGCCAGGAAAAACTTGTTTTAAATCAACGATTTGAAAAATGCAGGGTCGGTATGACCCTGTTTAAGCAGGGTTCGTTGTACCCTGCATGGTACTTATGACCACCACTGCCATCCACCTGCTGTTACTCACCGACCTAGTCGCCGACCTGCCCGTGGCCGTGCGCCTGCAGCGCCTGGTGGGCAGCCTGCGCGCCCACTTCGGCTGCGAGGCCGTGGCCTTGCTCAAGCTCGATGGCGAACACCTGCGCCCCGTGGCGATGGCCGGCCTGGCCAGCGACGCGCTAGGGCGCCGCTTCGCCGTCGCCGACCACCCGCGCCTGGCCGCCATCCTGCAGCGGCGCGGCGTGCTGTGCTTCCATCACGACAGCTCCCTGCCCGATCCCTACGATGGCCTGATCGCCGAACGGGCCGGCGAGCCGCTGCCCGTGCACGACTGCATGGGCATGGCGCTGGACCTGGAAGGCGAACGCTGGGGCGTGATCACGCTCGATGCGCTGCAGGTGGGTACCTTCGACGCGCGCGCGCAGCGCGACCTGGGCGAGCTGGCCTGCGCCATCGAGGCGGCCGTGCGCGTGACCCGCCTGGAAACGGAAATCCGCGCCCTGCGCCTGTCGGGCGGCGCCATGCAGGCCGACGCGCAAGCGCCGCGCGAGGAACACGACTTCGTCGGCCAGAGCGGCGCCATCATGCAGCTGCTGCACGAATTGCAGGTGGTGGCCGAATCGGATCTTCCCGTGCTGCTGCTGGGAGAGACGGGCGTGGGCAAGGAACTGTGCGCGCACCGCCTGCACCGGCTGTCGCGCCGCGCCGGCAAGCCGCTGATCCACGTCAATTGCGCGGCCTTGCCCGAGTCCCTGGCCGAAAGCGAATTATTCGGCCATGTGCGCGGTGCGTTTTCCGGCGCCGTCAGCGACCGGCCTGGCCGTTTCGAAGCGGCCGAGGGGGGCACGCTGTTTCTCGATGAAGTGGGAGAATTGCCGCTGTCGATACAGGCCAAGCTGCTGCGCACCCTGCAAAATGGCGAAATCCAGCGCCTGGGCGCGGACCGGCCTCGCCGGGTCAACGTGCGTGTGATCGCCGCCACCAACCGCAGCTTGCGCGAGCATGTGCGAGACGGCACGTTCCGCGCCGACCTGTATCACCGTTTATCCGTGTATCCCGTGCCGATTCCGCCGCTGCGCGAGCGGGGCAACGACGTGCTGCTGCTGGCCGGCGGTTTCCTGGAACTGAACCGCGCGCGCCTGGGCCTGCGCAGCCTGCGCCTGTCCGCCGCGGCGGAAAACGCGCTGTGCCACTACCGCTGGCCGGGCAACGTGCGCGAACTCGAACATGTGATCAGCCGGGCCGCGCTGAAAGCGGTGATCCGCGGCGCGAACCGCAAGGACATCGTGACCCTGGAAACGGATATGCTCGACCTCGATGCGCTGGAAGCGCCGGCCGGCACGGATGCGCAGCCGCCAGTGCCAGTCGCGTGCGGCACGCCGGCGGCGCCGCAGCTGTCGATGCATCAGATCGTGGAAGCGAGCCAGCGCCAGGCCATCCGCCAAGCGCTGGCCCTGCATCAGGATAACTGGGCCGCTGCCGCGCGTCAGTTAGGGCTGGACGCCAGCAATTTGCATAAGCTGGCGCGCCGGGTGGGACTGAAAGCCTGAGCCGGGCTAAAGCTCAGCGGTGAATCACCAGGGTGGTCGGCAGGCTGTGCAGGTAGGCGGCCAGGTCCTTGATATCCTGGTTGCTCAGCGGTTTCACCTGGCCCGTCATGATGGCGTTGCTGCGGCCATTGGCCTTGTCGCCCCGTTTATACGCCGTCAAGGCGTGTTCCAGGTAATCCTTGTGCTGGCCCGCCAGTTTCGGGTACGAGGGGTCGATGGGCGAACCGTAATCCTTGCCGTGGCAGGTGGCGCAGCTGTATTTTTCGGCCAGGGCCTTGCCCGTATTGATATTGCCGGCGGCGCTGGCGCCGAACGAGACGGTGGCGCAAACGAGGGCGGCGAGTAGTGTTTTCATCTGGCTGATCCTCAGTTCGGCTTGGCTTGTTGCGCATAATACGCGGCGACATCGGCGATATCCTGGTCCGACAGGCTGCTGGCGATGCCCTTCATGCTGGGGTGCTTGCGATCGCCCTTCTTGTAGGCTTGCAGCGCATTTTCGATATATTTTGCCGGCTGGCCGCCGATCATCGGCACCTGGAACACTTCGGGGAAGGTCGCCTTGTAACCGGGAATGCCGTGGCAACCGATACACATTTCCACCTTGGCAGTCGCTGCCTTGGCGTTTCCTACAATGTCAGCCGCTGTGACGGCATTTGCTATGCCGGCAAGCACGAGAAGTGCAAATATTTTTTTCATAGTGGCAATGTGAACAAAGGTAATCGGAGAAACGCCAGAGCTGGTTTTTTTTGATCTTATGTGTTGACAATTAAGGTTGACAATTAATCTGCTGCTTGCCGATTCTAGCCAAGATATTCTTGCAAGTCCACCTATAAAACCCGCATTGTAGGCAGGCGGGCACAGCCCGTCCGCGTGGCGGTGCGCCACAGTTCTGTTTATACTCTCCATTTCCCCACTTTGGCAGACCGCTCATGCAAGCACAGCACTCCCAGCAAGGCCAACGCTTCGAAGGTTCCGACAGCTATGTCGCCACCGCCGACCTGAAACTGGCCGTGAACGCGGCGCTGACCCTGCAGCGCCCGCTGCTGATCAAGGGCGAACCGGGCACGGGCAAGACCATGCTGGCCGAGGAAGTGGCGGCCGCGCTGAACATGCCGCTGATGCAATGGCATATCAAATCGACCACCAAAGCGCAGCAGGGCTTGTACGAGTACGACGCCGTGTCGCGCCTGCGCGATTCGCAGCTGGGCGACGAGCGCGTGCGCGACATCCAGAACTACATCGTCAAGGGCGTGCTGTGGCAGGCGTTCACGGCGCCCGAACCGGTGGTGCTGCTGATCGATGAAATCGACAAGGCTGACATCGAATTCCCGAACGACCTGCTGCGCGAACTCGACCGCATGGAATTCTATGTGTATGAAACGCGCGAAATGGTCACGGCGCGCCATCGTCCGCTGGTCATCATCACCTCGAACAACGAGAAGGAATTGCCGGATGCCTTCTTGCGCCGCTGCTTCTTCCATTACATCAAATTCCCGGACAAGGACACGATGGAGCAGATCGTCGCGGTCCACTACCCGCACCTGAAACAGGAATTGCTGGCCCAGGCGCTGCAAACCTTCTATGAAGTGCGCGACGTGCCGGGCCTGAAGAAAAAACCGTCGACCTCGGAATTTCTCGACTGGCTCAAGCTCCTGCTGGCCGAAGACATCCCGGCCGAGGCGCTGCGCAGCAAGGACAATAAAGCCGTGGTGCCGCCGCTGCACGGCGCGCTGCTGAAAAACGAGCAGGACGTGCACCTGTTCGAGCGCCTGATGTTCATGTCGCGTACCAACCGCTAGGGAGCGCCGGTGAACGACATCAGCCCGGACATGGTCTTCGTGCCCCTGGAACTGCACGGCATCCGCCTCGAAGCGCTGGCGCCGCACCACGCGCAAGGCCTGCGCGCGGCGGCCACGGATGGCGAGCTGTGGAATCTGCGCGTCACCTCCGTGCCCGAGCCGGAGCAGGTCGACCAGTATATTTTCAAGGGCATCGAAATGCGCCCTTCACGCTTCGCCTTTGCCGTCATCGACGTGGCCAGCGGCGAGGTGCTCGGCACCACCAGCTACCACGACGTGCTGCCAGCCATTGGCCGCCTGGAAATCGGCTACACCTGGTATGCGCAGCGCTGCCAGCGCAGCCACGTCAACACCACCTGCAAATTGCTGCTGCTGGCGCACGCCTTCGACACCCTCGGCTGCGCGCTGGTGGGTCTGCGCACCGATAATTTCAACTACGCCTCGCAGGCGGCCATCGAGCGCCTGGGCGCGAAAAAGGATGGCGTGCTGCGCCACCATGCGCTGCGCCGCGATGGCACCGTGCGCGACACCGTCATGTACAGCATCACGCGCGGCGAATGGCCCGAAATTGCCGCCCATCTGCGCTACAAGCTGGCGCAGCGCCCCATCGCCGCACTGCCTCCCGCAGGAGGTGAAGGGACCGAGGCAGGGACAAAGGAAGCGCCATGCTGATCGATTTCTTCTTCACGCTCAAGGATGCGAAAATTCCCGTCTCGATCAAGGAATTTCTGACGCTGCTTGAAGCGCTGCAAAAGAACGTCATCGGCGCCTCGATGGACGATTTCTATTATCTGTCGCGCCTGACCCTGGTCAAGGATGAAGCCCATTTCGACAAGTTCGACCGCGCGTTTGCGCAGTACTTCAAGGGCGTCAATGCGGCCTTCGAGACGAACGCGGCGATTCCGCTCGACTGGCTGCTGAAACGCATGCAGCGCGAACTGTCCGAAGAGCAGAAGGCGCAGCTGGAAAAATTCGGCTACGACAAGCTGATGGACCGCCTCAATGAACTGCTGAAGGAGCAGAAGGAGCGCCACGAGGGCGGCAGCAAGTGGATCGGCACGGGCGGCACCTCACCGTTCGGCAATGGCGGCACGAATCCGGAAGGCATCCGCATCGGCGGCAAGGGCGGCAACCGCACGGCCGTCAAGGTCTGGGAAGCGCGCAGCTACAAGGATTACGACACCGAGCGCGAACTGGGCACGCGCAATATCAAGGTGGCCTTGCGTCGCCTGCGCAAGTTCGCGCGCGAAGGCGCGGAAGACGAACTGGCGCTCGACGCCACCATCGCCGCCACGGCGAATAACGCGGGCTACCTCGACATCCGTATGCGGCCCGAGCGCAAGAACCGCATCAAGGTGCTGATGCTGTTCGATGTGGGCGGCAGCATGGACGACCATATCGAGCGCACCGAGGAGTTGTTTTCGGCGGCGAAGACGGAATTCAAGAACATGGAATTCTTTTACTTCCATAACTGCGTCTACGACACCTTGTGGAAGAACAACCGGCGCCGCAACGCCGAGCGCTTCTCCACCTGGGACGTGCTGCGCAAATACCCGCCCGACACCAAGCTGATTTTCGTCGGCGACGCCACCATGAGCCCCTATGAAATCCTGCAGCCGGGCGGCAGCGTCGAATACAACAACGAGGAAGCGGGATCGACGTGGCTGGCGCGCTTTACCCAGGCGTTCCCGAAATTCATCTGGCTCAATCCCGAGGCGGAGGGATTGTGGCAGTACCGCCAGTCGATCGGCGTGATGCGGCAATTGATGAACAACCGCATGTTCCCCCTGTCGATCGACGGGCTGGAACGGGGCATGCGTCTGCTCAGTAAATAAAAGCACGCAACAAAAAGTCCATGGCGGCATGCCGCCGCCATGTCGTACACTGCGGTATAAAACTACCGTGCGGAGCATCTCCGCTGCGGGCGGGTACCATACGCTGACACCAGCCCTGCCCCATCCTGCTGCATCCTGTGCGCGGCCGCCATGGCCGCGACACTGTTCGATTGCGCACATCGTGCGCGCCTTCTGCTCCGGTAGAATCGGCGTATCGCTCTGCGCAAACCATGCACCATCGCTGCACCACGACCTCGCCGCGCCAGCCTCCGTGCTGCCGGCCGGTGCCAGCGCCATTTTCAAAGGAATGAGCATGCAAAGTCTGATCTCGATCGCCGCCGACCTGTCCTGGCCGTTCGCCATTACCCTGGCCTGGGTGGTGGGCGAATTCGGTCACCGCTGGACGGGCCTGCCGCGCATCAGTTTTTACGGCGTGATCGGTTTCGTCCTGGCGCAGACGCAGGTAGGCGTGCTGCCGCAGACGGACGCCGGCCCCATGCTGGTGCTGGCCGACGTGGCCTTCGGCCTGATCCTGTTCGAGGTGGGCTACCGCATCAACCTGCGCTGGCTGAAGAACAACCCGTGGATCGCCGTCACGGGCCTGGTCGAATCGCTACTGACCTTTGCCGTCGTCTACTTCATCGGCATCGAATTCGGCAGCACCTCGATGACGGCGCTGCTGCTGGCGTCCTTGGCCATGTCAACTTCGCCGGCCACCATCATGCGCGTCATCAACGAGGAACGCAGCTCGGGCCAGGTGACGGAACGCATCGTCCACCTCACCGCCCTCAATTGCGTGCTGGCCGTCTTCACGTTCAACATCATCGTCGGCTTCTGGATGTTCCAGAGCTCCACCGACCTGATCGAGGCGAGCAGCAGCAGCGCCGCCGTGCTGGCCGCCTCCGTGGCCGCCGGCACCGTCTTTGGCATCGTCGTGCCGGCCATGCTGCGCCGCCTGGGCAATATGGCGCAGGACGCCACCGTGGCGTTTGCGCTGTCGGTGATGCTGCTCGTCGCCCTGACCTACACCACCAGCCTGTCGCCGCTCCTGGCCACCCTGACGTTCGGCCTGGTGGCACGCCACCGCCGTGTGGCCTTCAGCCAGGCGCAGCGCAATTTCGGCGCATTGGGCGAGCTGCTGACGGTGCTGCTGTTCGTGTATGCCGCCTCGACCCTGGAATGGGCCAGCGTGACGGCCGGCGCGGGCCTGGCCCTGGCCGTCGTCGGCGGGCGATTGCTGACGAAAGTCGCCGGCGTCGCTGCGTTCTCGCATGTCAGCGGCATTTCCTGGCGCAAGGGCGTGCTGACGGGCGTGGCGCTGACGCCCGTCTCCGTCTTCATCATCCTGCTGCTCGAGCACGCGCGCCAGCACGGCGTGAACTTCGGCGACGAATTGAACGCCCTGGCCGCCATCACCCTGGGCCTGGAACTGATCGGCCCCGTGCTGGTGCAGCGCGTGCTGATGCTGGCCAAAGAAACCCACGAAATCAAGGAGCGCTAAATGCCGCTGGAACCCTTTGGCCAATCGGCCGCGCTGACCTTCGGCGTCGAACTCGAACTGCAACTGGTGAACCTGTCGGACTACGACTTGACGGCCGCCAGTCCCGACCTGCTGCATCTGCTGAATAAAAAACCGTTCCCCGGCAACGTCACGCCGGAAATCACCGAGAGCATGATCGAGATTAACTCCAGCGTGCACACGCATCACGGCCCCCTGCTGGAACAGTTGCAGGAAATCCGCGACACCTTGATCACGGCCGGCGACAAGCTCAATATCGGCATCGCCGGCGGCGGCACGCATCCGTTCCAGCAATGGTCGTCGCAAAAGATCTTTTCCAAGCCACGCTTCCAGGAGATTTCGGAACTGTACGGCTACCTGGCCAAGCAATTCACCATCTTCGGCCAGCACGTGCACATCGGCTGCGCTTCGGGCGACGACGCCATGTTTCTGCTGCATTCGCTGAACCGCTACATCCCCCACTTCATCGCCCTGTCGGCTTCTTCGCCCTACGTGCAGGGACGCGACACCCTGTTCGATTCGGCCCGCCTGAACTCCGTGTTCGCGTTTCCCATGAGCGGGCGCGCGCCGTTTACGCTGAGCTGGGAGCAGTTCTCCAACGAGTATTTTGCCAAGATGGAGAACACCGGCATCATCAAGAGCATGAAGGACTTTTACTGGGATATCCGTCCCAAGCCGGAATTCGGCACCATCGAACTGCGCGTGTGCGACACGCCGCTGACGGTGGAGCGGGCCGCCGCGCTGGCCGCCTACCTGCAGGCGCTGTGCCGCTACCTGCTCGAACGCAAGGAGGTGCCGCCGGTGGAAGACGATTACCTCGTGTATAACTACAACCGCTTCCAGGCTTGCCGCTTCGGCCTCGATGGCGCCATCACGCATCCGAAAACCTACGAAACGATGTCGCTGCGTGAAGACATCATGACCACCCTGCGCAAGATGGAGCCGCACGCCGAGGCGCTGGGCAGCACGCCGGCCCTGAAACACCTGTCGGACGTGGCCAAGCAATGGAGCGATGCGCAATACCTGCGCAAGCAGCACAGCCTGCAGGGCAGCGCCGAGGGCATGGTCGATTCGGCGATCCGCTGTTTTCGCGGCGAGCCGATGAACTATTGACGCTGCTCTGCCTGGTAACGTAGGTCGGATTAGCGGCGGCACGCCGCGTAATCCGACAGCACCACCGGCCGGGCCAACAATGTTGCCGGATTACGGTCCTTCGGACCTCGGCGGCCCCACCTAATCCGACCTACCGCCCCTCAACCCAAAAAACCACACCCCGCCTCTCCCGTCATTTACAGCCCCCACCCCCGCTTGTTACAATAAGTGAGAATGATTCTTATTATTGTTTAAAAATACCAGCCCATCCGGGCCGGCCATGCAAGGGGAACGCGATGCCGCTGGCAGAGCCGCTACAACGCCAGGACATCGCGACACTGTATGCCGACCACCACGGGTGGCTGCAAGGCTGGCTGCGTAAAAAACTCGGCAGCACGGCCTGCGCGGCCGATGTGGCGCAGGACACCTTCATGCGCCTGCTCGACCGCGAGGAAGCCGTCGCCGCGCGCGAACCGCGCGCCTTTCTGGCTACCGTGGCGCAGCGCGTGCTGTTCAACCATTACCGTCGCCAGAAGCTGGAACAGGCTTACCTCGATGCGCTGGCGCAGCTGCCGCCCCTGCATGCGCCATCACCGGAAGAACGCGCGCTGCTGCTGGCCACCGTGTTTGAACTGGACCGCATGCTCGACGGCTTGCCGCCCCCAGTGAAGCGGGCTTTCCTGCTGCGCCAGCTCGACGAGCTGCCGCAGGAAGACATCGCGCGCCGGCTCGGCATCTCGCTGGCGACAGTAAAACGCCATCTGCAGCGGGCCGGCAGCGCCACGCAGGCGTGGCAGCAGCTGCAAACGCAGCACGAGCATCTGCCGCCCGCGGCGCACGCGAGCCTGCTGCGCGCCTGCGTGCAAGCCAACGCGCCGCGCCGCCATGCCGTCAAGACCCTGGCCCTGCTGATGGGCTGCGGCGCCTCGCTGTATGCGTTCGAACGCCGCAGCCCATGGCGCGGCTGGATGGCAGATTACCGCACGGCTGTCAACCAGCGCCGCGTCGTAACCCTCGCTGACGGCACCCGGCTCACGCTCAACACCAGCAGCGCCGTGAATGTCGTTTACGACGGCGCACAACGCCGCATTCAACTGCTGGCCGGTGAAATCTTCATCGCCACCGGCAAAGATGCGGCGCAACGACCGTTCTTCGTCGATACGCCACATGGCAGCCTGCAGGCGCTGGGCACGCGTTTCACGGTGCGCCTGCACGAGCAATACGCCAGCGCCGGCGTGCTCGAAGGCGCCGTCGCCGTGCTGGCCGGCGATGGCGCACAGCGCCTGGTGCTGCATCCAGGCGAGGGCGCGCATTTCGACGGCACGGGCTTGCACCGCCAGGCGCTGGCACCGTATGGCGGCGCCTGGCTCGACGGCATGTTGGTGGCGCGCGACATGCGCCTGGCCGATTTCCTCGCCGAGCTGTCGCGCTACAGCGACCATCCGCTGGGCTGCGCGCCGGCCATCGCCGGCTTGCGCGTGTCCGGTTCCTACCCGCTGGCCGATGTGGGCGCCATCCTCGACGCCGTCAGCGCCAGCCTGCAACTGCGGCGTAATACCGTCACGCGCTTCTGGGGCCATCAGGTGGTGCGCATCGAACTGGCGGCGCGCTGAAAAATATTTTCCGCAAAGTGAGCTGTTTCGCCGTGCTCGCGTGACTTGGTAGACAGGCAGTCTCCATCTTGCGCATCCACGAAAGGTTACATTCCATGCATCACGCTTCGCGTTCCCTCCTTACCCGCACCGTCCTGGCCTGCGCCCTGTCGCAGATCGGCATGGCCCTGGCCCTGGCCCTGCCGGCATCAGCCCTGGCACAAAGCCAGCAAGTACGCGTCTATGGCATTCCGGCCGGCGCGCTCGGTGACGTGCTGACGCGCTTCGGCAGCGACAGCGCCATTTTATTGTCGTTCTCCAGCGAGTCCACGCAAGGCTTGCGCAGCGCCGGCCTGCAAGGCAGCTATGGCGTACAAGACGGTTTCCGCGTGCTGCTGGCCGGCAGCGGCCTGCAAGCCGTGCCGCAATCGAATGGCGGCTACCTGCTGCAAAAGATCCCCGCCAGCGCCAGCGCACCCACGACGGACAGCCGTGGCGTGGCCGTCATGAGCGGCGTCACCGTGGTGGCGGCGGCCGAGCGCAACGCCGCCACCAGCGGCACGGGCAGCTATACGGGCGGCCCTGCCAGCGGCGCCACGGGACTGGCCCTGACGCAGCGCGAAACGCCGCAGTCGCTGACCATCGTCACGCGCCAGCAGATGGATGACCAGAACAGCAACGCCGTTTCCGACGTCATGAAAAACGTCAATGGCGTGAGCGTGCAAAACTATGACAGCGACCGCTGGAGCTTCCAGGCGCGCGGCTTTGCCGTCACCAATTTCCAGTACGACGGCGTGTCGGCCATCTATGACGGCGTCTACGACTGGGGCACGACCAACAGCGACATGGCCATCTATGACCGCATCGAAGTGCTGAAGGGCGCGACGGGGCTGATGAGCGGCTCGGGCGACCCGTCGGCCACCGTCAACATGGTGCGCAAGCGCCCCACCGCCCACTTCGAGGGCTCGGCCACCGTGGGCGCGGGATCGTGGGACAACTACAGAGGCGAAGCCGATATCTCCGGCCCCCTGAACGACAGCCGCACGCTGCGCGGCCGCCTGGTGGGCGCCTACCAGGACAAACACTCCTACCTGGACCGCTACACGCAGCAAAAATCCGTCGCCTACGGCATCATCGAGGCGGACCTGACACAAGTCACCCTGCTGACGGCCGGCTTCACGCACCAGGATTACAAGCCACGCGGCTCGACCTGGACGGGCTTCCCTGTGCTGCTTTCCGACGGCACCCGCACGGATTTCCCCACCGCGTGGAATCCGGCCACGGACTGGAGCCGGCGCGACATGCAGAACACCACGCTGTTCTCGTCGCTCGAACACAGCTTCGCCAACGCGTGGAAATTGACATTGAGCGCCAACCAGCTGCGCAGCAAGCATGACAGCGTGCTCGGTTCGGCCAGCGGCGGCAATCCCAACCCTGTCACAGGCGCAGGCGCGTTTTTCTTCATGGGCAAATACAAGGGCGACCGCCGCCAGACCACCGTCAACGTGGACGCCAGCGGGCCATTCACGGCCTTCGGCCGCCGGCATGAAGCGATGCTCGGCTACTCCACCTCAACGGCCAAGCAGGACGGCCCCGTCTACGAATCGATCTATCCAACCCTCGATGGCAGCTATTTCGACTGGCGCGGCCAGTATGCGGAACCGGCCTTCAAGCGCCTGGGGAACGACAACGACAGCACGCGCCAGAGCGGCCTGTATGGCGCCGTGCGCCTGCATCCCATCGATGCGCTGTCCGTCATCGTCGGCGCGCGCGTCAGCAACTACAAGCAGGAGCAGGACCGCAGCTTCTTCGACCCCAAGAGCGCGCGCATCACCTCGCGCATCAAGGAAAATAACGTCATCACGCCGTATGCGGGCGTCGTGTATGACCTCGACAAAACGTACTCCGTGTTCGGCAGCTACACCAGCATCTTCGCGCCGCAGAGCAACCGCGACGTGAACCGCAACTTTCTGTCGCCCGTGCGCGGCAAGGGTGTTGAAGCAGGCGTGAAGGCAGAATATTTGGAGGGCAAGGTCAATGCCAGCGCGTCCCTGTTCCAGATCCGTCAAAGCAACGTGGCCAGCTCTGTGGGCGAAGTCAACGGCGAAGAAGCGTATACAGCCATCGACGGCGTCACCAGCCGCGGCGTGGAAATGGAAGTGACGGGCGAAGTGATGAAGGATGTGAAGCTGAGCGCCGGCTACACCTACACCCACGTGCGCGACGCGGATGGCAAGGATGTCTTTTCCACCATGCTGCAAACCACGCAGCCTGCCCACCTGCTGCGCGTGCAAGGCACGTGGCGCCTGCCGGCCAGCCTGGACAAGCTGACCGTCGGTGGCGGCATCAACTGGCAAAGCAGCTACTACGGCAATATCTGGAACCCCTCCATCGTGGACAATTCCCGCATCAAGCAGGGTAGCTACGCGCTGCTCAACCTGATGGCCCGCTACGAGATCAGCAAGAACGTCACGGCCAGTCTCAACGTGAACAACCTGCTGGACAAGAAATACTTCACGGGACTGGGCCTGTTCCAGACGGGCTTTTACGGCGAACCGCGCAATGTGATGTTCACCGTACGTACGAAGTTTTAACGCGAAGTTCTAACTAAGCGCCGTACAGCGCCAGCGCCCAGGCTGGCGGGCGCAATTCCAGCGCCAGCGGCAGGTAAGCGGGATCGAAGCGCGCCGCCAGCAGATACACATTGGCGGCGCCCTTGGTCTCCCAATTCCCCGTAAAGCCCTTTTCACCGGCCGCCACGCGTTTGCGGTCGAAGGGCACGGCGCTTTTCGCGAACTCCTCGTGCGTCTTTCGGCCCTGCGCATACGGCGCCAGCCAGGCCAGTGCCTCGGCCAGGCGCCGCGCTTCCGGCGCACCATACCAGTCGTCGCCATGCGCCTGCGCCATCAGGGCTGTCGTCAGCAGCGGCTCCAGGCTGTAGGTGGTGTAATGCAGGGCGTCGCGCTGCTCGAAGTCGAAGGGCACGCCGCCGGCGCCGATATTGCGCGGCACGTGCGCCAGGAAGCGCTCCTTCGCGCGCGCGATCAGCAAGGCGTCGCCCGTGACATACGCGGCGGCCGTGCCGATCTTGATGCGATGGCTATGCCAGTTGTTGCGCGCCGTGGAAGGGCCGCCCACCTTGATGGGATCGCTCAGATACCCCTGCGCCAGGGTGCGGCAAAACGCCTGCACCTGTTCGCGCTCGACGCCGTTCAAGCGCTCCTGTATCAGGTCAAAGCCGATCAGCAGGCTGGCCAACTCCGTCTCGTCGACGGGACTGAACGATGGCTGATAAGTACCGCTCCAGGCCAGCAGCAACTGGCGCGCTGCCTCGAAATGCGCCATCTCGCCCGATAATCTCCAGGCCAGCGCCTGCAGGCGCACCTGGCGCCAGTCCTCCTGCGCCTGCTGGCTGGTCTCGCGTCCGCCTTCTCCCTTCAGCAAACCGCCCGTGCGCACTTCGGCCATCAGGTGCACGGGCCGCGCCGCATCCTTGCGCGCCGCCTTGAGCACCTGCTCGGCAATGGCCTGCGCCACCCGCGCCTTGAGCGCGCGCGCGCGCGCGGCGGACGTCAGCGCAAACGGCAGCGCCCCCTCATGCGGGCGCGGCGCGGCGCGCAAGCCTGTCAGGGGCAGCGCCAGCAGGCTGGCCAGCACAATGCGCCGGCGGATCAGATGCGTACTCAAAACCGCGTCTCCCGCGCCGCGCGCAAAAAGTTATCGAGGATGGGCGTGCAATCGAGCAGTTCGACGCCGCCCGCCGAATGGAATTCCGGGTGCCACTGCAAGCCCATGACGAAGCGCGCACGCTGGTAGCGGATGGCTTCGACAATATTGTCGCCCTGCGAATACGCTTCCACGGTGATATCGCGCCCCAGCTCCTTGACCGACTGGTGGTGGATGGAATTGACGAGCGCCTCGCCTGCCTTCGGGAACATGCCCGCCAGCGACGAGCCTTTCGGGAAGACGATGGTGTGGCGGTGGCGGTCATACAGGTCGTTGACGTGGGAAGTCGCGCCCTCCACGTCCGAAGCGATGTCCTGGTACAGGGTGCCGCCAAAGCCCACGTTGATCAGTTGGCAGCCGCGGCATATGCCCAGCACGGGTTTGCCCGCGTCGACGAATTCGTGCAGCAGTTCCAGTTCGTACAGGTCGCGCGCGCGGTCGCCGCTCCATTCCGGCCGCGTGGCCGCCTCGGAATACGTCTGCGGCGAGACGTCGGCGCCGCCCTGCAGCACCAGGCCGTCCAGGTGGCGCGCATAGTGGCGCAAGGTAATATTGCTCGGATGCAGCTGGCCACTGGTATTGACGGTCGGGATCATGAACACCAGCACATCGCGCGACATGACCCACTGCGCGATCGACTCTTCCAAGTATTGCAGGTTCTTGCTGCGCAGGCCAGTGGCACCCGGCTCCGGATGGAAAATACGCGCCGAGATGCCGATGCGCAGGGTGCGCCGCATGAAATCGCGGCTGGCCTTGTCGCGCATGGAGCGGTAGCGCGACGAGATCACGCGCCAGGCCAGCGCCAGCGGCGTATCGTTGTCCTTCAGGTAGCGGGGGGCCGCATCGCGCGCACGGTGCTCATCATCTGGCGCCCGGCGGCCCACGCGGTCAGGCCTTGACGGCGCTGGCGCTGCGGGATCGGTGGAAGGGGGATGCTGGGGATCTTTTTCGTCTGACATGGCAAGGCTGACTGAAAGCGGGGACGCTTTCAATATAAACCCCTGCCTCCCAAAGCACGATTCAATTTTGTAACAAAAGCACAGGCGCGGCGCATCCACGCAACACGCCGGCAATAAAACTGCATACAGTCCGTTTACGCCGACGGCCCCGCTTTTTAGAGAATCTTTACGCTCCCGCTGCTAATCTTGAACGTACCTCAACCACCGCTGCAAAGCCACCATGGAACCCCATTCACGCCTGCAAACGCATCAAGCACATCAAGCACTGCCCCACCGCCATCCCCGCCTGCCCACTTTCCTCATGCATATCACGGTCGACAAGTCCTGCCTGGCCGAGCTGCGCCAGTTGGTCGTCAGGACGTGCGGCGGCATGCTGTCGTTCATGCGCGTCGAGGCGGTCGACCACGCCGAACGCATGAAGGTCTGGCTGTGCGTGACGGAGCCGGCGCTGCGCCTGACCATGGATGCCGTCATGCGCCTGCTGCCGGCGGCGGAATTTGGCCGTATCAGCCAGGGGAAATCGCTATGAACCAGTATGCCTGTGAGCAGGCGATGTCCTCATCGCGCATCACCGCGCACTTCCAGGGTATCTGGGTGCCGATGGTCACGCCATTCCGTGACGGCGAGATCGACTTCGACGCCGCCCAGCAGCTGGCCAGCGAGCTGGCCACCAGCGGCGTCGATGGCCTGGTGGTGTGCGGCACCACGGGCGAAGCGGCCATGCTGAGCGCCGCGGAACACACCATGCTGCTCGATAGCGTGCTCGAAGCCATCGGTCCCCGCTTCCCCGTCGTGATGGGGATCGGCGGCAGCGATACGCGCAGCGTCGTCGCCACGGTACAGCGCTATCACGACCATCCGCTGGCCGGCCTGCTGATCTCGGCACCGTCCTATGTACGCCCTTCGCAGGACGGCATCGTGCGCCACTTCGAGGCCATCGCCGCCGCCACCGACCAGTCCATCGTGCTGTACAACGTGCCGGCACGTACGGGCGTCAATCTCGAACCGCAGACAGCGGCGCTGCTGGCGCGCGACTCGCACTTCGTCGCCATCAAGGAAGCGGGCGGCAAGCTGCAACAACTGGGCGAACTGCTGCTCGACACGCGCCTCGATGTGCTGTGCGGCGACGATGCGCTGCTGCTGGCCAGCCTTTCCATGGGCGGCCACGGCGCCATGTCGGCCGCCGCCCAGGTACGCCCCGACCTGTATGCGCAGCTGTACCACCTGGTCAGGCAGGGCCGCCACGGCGCCGCCGGCGCCCTGTTCAAGGTCATGCTGCCCGTCATCCGCCTGCTGTTTGCCGAACCCAATCCTGGCCCGGTGAAGGCGGCACTGGCCATGCAGGGCAAGGTGCGCGACGAGCTGCGCCTGCCGATGACGCCGATGTCGTCCGCCGGCCAGCACAAGCTGGCCGAAGCACTCGAGCCCCTGATGGAACTGCCCGTATGGACCGCCAGCGACAGGGACGCGCCGCGTGAAGGCTGTCTGCTGCAGCTGGTCTCCGCTTCCAACATCATGCCAGCCGTGCGCCAAGATGATCATCGCCATCACGGATGAACGCGGGGGGATGGAGAAATCCATCCTGGCCGGGCGCCTGGCCGCCTCGCGTGCACTGGCCGGACGCAAAGTATTGCTGCTCGATGCCGATCCACGCCAGGGCGCCATGGAGCAGGCCAGGAATATGCACGATGAGGCCAGGCATGGCAGCCTGACGCAGCCGCGCCTGATGGCGCGCGCCATCAGCGCCAAGGGCTTGCAGCCGGAGCTGGAACACCTGGTGAACTGCTACCACGACATCGTCATCGACAGCGAAGGCCGCGACTCCATGGGCAGCCGTTCGGCCCTGATCGCCGCGCGCGTACTGGTGGTGCCGCTCGACGGCGTCGTGGACGGCGACGCGCAGGCTGGCCTGGCGCGCCGCATCGCGCACGCGCGCAGCGTCAATCCGGACCTGCGCGTCCTGCTGGCAACGGACACACAAGCGGCCCCCGCCCATGCCCTGGCCGCACAGATTCCGGCCGCCCGCGTGGTCAGCCTGGGACAGCTGTATTGCGCCGTTTTTAACCTGCAAGCATAAAACTCGGCACGCAAAAAAAGGCGGCGCATGCGCCGCCTCTTCTCTCATCTCCGTTAATTAAAACGTTTTGCTGACCGTCAGCAGCAGCGCCGTCTTGCCCATGAATTTGCCATTCACTGGCGACGCATAGGCCGACTTGCCCGCGTTCGTGCCGATCACGGCAAGCGCGCCCGTCACCACGCCGAAATCGCGCGTGACGCCCACTTTCCAGTCCGTGTAGCTAGCCGCATCATTGTTGTTGACCTTCTGGTGGCCCGCGTGCAGGTTGCCGGTCCAGCCGTTCGTCAGGTCGATATTCGCGCCGATGTCCAGGTAAGCGCTGTTCTTGCTGTTGACGATACCGAACAGGTTGGAGACGGCGTGCGAATACTTGATATAGGCGGGGCCATACGACAGCTGGCCGTAGACTTCCTGCGTGTCCGCATTGGCCAGGCCGTCGATATGCTTCAAGCCGTTGTCCGCATACACATACGCCAGTACGCCCACGTCGTAGCCGATATCGCTGGTCAGCTGGCCGCGCTTGCCCGCATACAGGTCCACTTCCACATCGCCGCTGCCGCCCGCATCCTTGGTCCACTTGATGGTGGAAGCCCAGGCGCCCGCATACAGACCGGTCGGATTGTTGACGTAGTCGACGCCGCCCTGCAGCGCAGGTTTCAAGCGCGTCTGCGAAATGCCGCGATAACGGTAGTCGGACACGCCGGCCACGTTGAAGCTGACTTCGTTGTCGGGCTTGGCCTCTTCCGCGTGGGCCAGGCTGCCCGTAAAGGCGGTCGCGACGGCAAGTGCAAGTAGCATTTTATTCATGGTTTTTTCTTCTTCATGGGTGGTATGGGCCTTTGCCAACATGGCGCAGCTGGCCCGCCGCTGCAAAAATTTTCGGTAAAGCGTCCCCCCGGCGCGCGCGGCGCCCGTTTTCCAACAGGGGATTCAAAGGTGTTAGAGCGGCAGCAGCAGCCGGTAGCCGACGGCCGTTTCCGTCAGCAGATACTGCGGCTGGGCCGGATCGGCTTCCAGCTTCTGGCGCAGATGCCCCATGTAGATGCGCAGGTAATGGCCGTTTTCGCTATTCGACGGCCCCCACACTTCGCGCAGCAGCTGCGGATTGGTGACCACCCTGCCCGCGTTCTTCACCAGCACCGAGAGCAAGCGAAATTCCGTCGGCGTCATGTGCACCAGTTGCTTGTTGCGCGTCACCAGGCGGTCCTTCAGGTCAACCCGCACGTCGCCGAACTGCACCACGCCATCGTCGCTGGCGGCGGGCTGGCGCTGGCGGCGCAAGGTGGCGCGCACGCGGGCCAGCAGTTCGCCCACGCCGAACGGCTTGGTCAGATAATCGTCGGCTCCCGCGTCCAGCGCGCGTATCTTGTCCTCTTCGTCGACCCGCGCCGACAGCACGATGATGGGCACGGCCGACCATTTGCGGATGTCGGCGATGAAGTCGATGCCGTCGCCGTCGGGCAGGCCCAGGTCCAGCACGATCAGGTCGGGCCGGCGCGTGCCCGCATCGATCAGGCCGCGCTGCATGGTGGCGGACTCGAAAATCTGCCAGCCCTCGTCTTCCAGCGCGGCGCGCACGAAGCGGCGGATTTGCGGTTCATCCTCGACCAGCAAGGCGGTGGCGGAAGGTTCGTTCATGATGGTTTTCCTGTTTCATAGTCGTTGGCGTCATCGAGCTCGATCTCTGGCGGCGCAGGCGGCGTGCCCAGCGGCAGGCTGAAGACGATGGCAGCGCCCTGTCCCGGCGTGTGCGGCTGCGCGTGGATGGTGCCGCCGTGGGCTTCGACGATGGCGCGGCAAATGGCCAGCCCCAGTCCGACGCCCGGTTTGTTCGATTCGCGTTCGCCGCGCGTGAATTTTTCAAAGATGGCTTCTTCGCGGCCGGGCGGCAGGCCCGGGCCATCGTCAAACACCCTCACCTGCAGGAACTGGCCGTGCACCCCGGCCGCGACCGTGATGGTGCTGCCGGGCGGCGTGTACTTGGCCGCGTTTTCCAGCAGGTTGCACAGCACGCGCTCGATCAGCACGGCGTCGTAGCGCACCAGCGGCAAATCCGGCGCCAGCTGCGTCTGCACGGCATGCTGCTGCAATTGCGGGCCGCTGGCGCGCAGCGCGCTGCCCACCACTTCTTCCAGCGCCTGCCATTGCAGGTTCAGGCGCACCTGCCCGCTTTCGATGCGCGCCATGTCCAGCAAGTTCGCCACCAGGGCGCTCATGCGCACGGTTTCGGACTGCAGCGAGCGCGCCATGTCCAGCTGCGCGGGCGACAAGGCTGGCCGCGACAGGGCCAGTGACTCGGCCAGTCCCACCAGCGACGTCAATGGCGTGCGCAAGTCGTGCGACAGGGCCGCCAGCAGCGAATTGCGCAGCCGCTCGGACTCCATCTGCAGCAGCGCGCCCTGGGCCACGTCGATATAGTGCACGCGTTCGAGGGCGATGGCCGCCAGGGCGGCAAAGGTATCGAGGTGCTGGCGCTGTTCCGGCACCAGCAGCCAGCGCCCGTGCGTTGGTGCCTCCAGCGGCAACAGCGCCAGCACGCCCCGCGTGCGCATCGGCGCGATCAGCGGCAGGTAGAAAATAGGCGAAGCCGGCAAGGTATCTGTGCCCGTCCCCGCCGCCTGCGCATGGTCGAAGGCCCACTGCGCGATGCCCATGTCCAGCGGCTCGCCGCCGTTCGGCGTCTGCAAGCTGCCTTCATCATCAGGTAAAAGCAAGGTGGCGCGCGCGCGGAAAGCCCGCTCGATAGCGCTTTTCGTGATGTCGAAAATCTGCTCCGTCTGCAGCACCCCGGACAATTCACGCGAAAACTCGTACAGGGCGCGGGCACGCGCTTCACGGTGCGATGCCACGCGCGCCTGGAAGCGCAGGCCGGCCGTCAGGTGGCCCGTGATCAGGCCTACGGCCAGCATCACGCCAAAGGTGATCACGTACTGAAAATCGCCCACGGCAAACGAAAAACGCGGCGGCACAAAGATGAAATCGAAGCAGGCCACGCCCACCAGGCTGGCCAGCGCCGCCGGTCCGCGCCCCAGGCGCACGGCCACCAGCACCACCGTCAACAACGACAGCATGGCGATATTGGCCAGATCCAGGTAGGGTTGCAGGGGCACCGAGGCGAGGGCCGTGCCAAGGCTGGCACCGGCGGCCAGCAGGTAACGCCAATGGCGCGATGGCCTGCGCGGCGCCGGCGCATCGTCGCCCGCCGCGCGCCGCAGCGCCGCATCGGCTGCTGGCAAGCCAACCTCGATCAAATCGATATCGGGCGCCAGACTGGCCATGCGCACGGACGGCGGCGCCTGCCACAGGCGCGCCAGTACATTGGCTCGGCCACGGCCACGGCCCACGATGACTTTCGAGATATTCGCATTGCGCGCATATTCGACGACGGCGCCGGCGATGTCGGCCGACGGCACAATGGCCGTGCGCGCGCCCAGGTCCTGCGCCAGTTTCAGCGTTTTCAGGATGCGTTCACGCTCGCGCGCCGGCAGGTGCTGCAGGCGCGGCGTTTCCACGTACAGCGCGTGCCATTCGGCATTCAGCTGGCTGGCCAGGCGCGCCGTGCTGCGGATCACGTGTTCGCCCCCCGCGTGCGGCCCCACGCAGGCCAGCAGCGCGGCGCCCGTCTTCCACACGGGATTGATGGATTTCTCGACGCGGTAAGCCTGCACGTCGTCCTGCACCCGGTCCGCCGTGCGGCGTAAGGCCAGTTCGCGCAAGGCGATCAGGTTACCCTTGCGGAAAAAATGCTGGGACGCACGCTCGGCCTGCTGCGGCTGGTATACCTTGCCCTGCTTCAGGCGGCGCAGCAGTTCGTCGGCCGGGATATCGACCAGCACCACTTCATCGGCGCGGTCGAACACCGTGTCGGGCAGAGTTTCGGCCACGCGCACGCCGGTAATCCCCCCCACCACATCATTGAGGCTTTCCAGGTGCTGCACATTCACGGTCGACAGCACATCGATGCCGGCCGCCAGCAATTCCTCGACGTCCTGCCAGCGCTTCGGATGGCGCGAACCGGCCACGTTCGAATGGGCCAGTTCATCCATCAGTATCAGCGACGGCGCGCGGCGCAGGGCTTCGTCCAGGTCAAACTCGAACAAGGTCTTGCCCCGGTACTCGATGGCCTTCAGGGGAAGCACAGGCAAGCCGTCAAGCTGGGCCGCCGTATCCTGGCGCCCATGCGTCTCCACCACGCCCACCAGCAAGTCCTGGCCATCGGCCAGCAGTTTGCGGGCGGCGGCCAGCATCGCATAGGTCTTGCCGACACCGGCCGAGGCGCCGAAATAAATGCGCAGCCGGCCGCGCGCGGCTTTCTTTTCCTGCGCCTGCACTTGCGCCAGCAGGGCATCAGGGTCGGGGCGTTGGCTGTCGTTGGGGAGCATGTTGTATTTTAATCTACTTGCGTAATGCTATCTTGTTATTTTGCCGTGGCGTCAAGCGGCGACGTCACCACGTAGGTCGGATTAGCGGGGCCGCCGAGGCGCGCAAGCGCGTAATCCGACAACATCGTTGGCCTGGCTGGTGGTGGTGTCGGCTTACGCTGCGCTAAGCCGACCTACGCCGATCCAGGCCAACGTTTGCTGGCCTGCGTACCGTTGCCAGCTTACTTTGCCATGGCATCAAGCGCCAGATTCAGTTCCAGCACATTCACGCGTGGTTCGCCGAAAAAGCCGATATATGCGGTTTTCTGCACCTTGGCGATGGCGTTTTCCACCTGCGCCAGCGGCACTGCGCGCACGCGGGCCACGCGCGGCGCCTGGTACAGGGCGGCCGCCAGGCTGATTTCCGGGTCCAGGCCGCTGCTCGACGCCGTCACCAGGTCGACGGGAATGGCGCGCGTATTGCCGGGATCAGCTTCCTTCAGGGCGGCGATGCGCGCCTTGACGGCGTCCACCAGGGCGGGATTGGTCGGCCCCTGGTTCGAGCCGCCCGAGCCGGCGCCGTTATTGGCCATCGGCGCGGTGGCCGATGGCCGGCCCCAGAAATACTTGGGCGAGGTGAAGGACTGGCCGATCAGCATCGAGCCGACGGGCTTGCCACCACGCTCGACGATGCTGCCGTTGACTTCATCGTTGAAAGCCAGCTGTCCGATACCGGCCGTGGCAAACGGATAAACGACGCCGCAGATCACGGTCAGCGCGGCAAACAGGACCAGGGCGGGACGTACGATAGTGCTCATGATGGTTCCTTTAGACTAAATTGAGTGCGGACAGCAGCATGTCGATCAGCTTGATCCCGATGAAGGGCAAAATGATGCCGCCCAGGCCGTAGATCAGCAGATTGCGGCGCAACAGGCTGGCCGCGCCGATGGCCCGGTATTGCACGCCTTTTAACGCCAGCGGGATCAGCACGACGATGATCAAGGCATTGAAGATCACGGCCGACATGATGGCCGACGCGGGGCTGGCCAGGTGCATGATGTCGAGCGCCTTCAACTGCGGATAGGTACCCACGAACGCCGCCGGGATGATGGCGAAGTACTTGGCGATATCGTTCGAAATCGAGAACGTCGTCAGCGAACCGCGCGTCATCAGCATCTGCTTGCCGATTTCAACGATTTCCAGCAGCTTGGTCGGATTCGAATCCAGGTCGACCATATTGCCCGCCTCTTTCGCCGCCTGCGTGCCCGAGTTCATGGCCACGGCCACGTCGGCCTGCGCCAGCGCAGGGGCATCGTTGGTGCCGTCGCCCGTCATCGCCACCAGGCGGCCTTCGGACTGGTAGCTGCGAATCAGCTTGAGCTTGTCCTCCGGCGTCGCTTCGGCAAGAAAATCGTCCACGCCCGCCTCGGCGGCAATCGCCGCAGCCGTCAGCTTGTTGTCGCCCGTGATCATCACGGTCTTGATGCCCATGCGGCGCAGTTCCGCAAAACGCTCCTTGATGCCGCCCTTGACGATATCCTTCAGTTCCACGACACCCATGACGCGGCCGTCGTCGACCACCACCAGCGGCGTGCTGCCACGGCGCGCGATATCGTCGACGGCGCGCGACACCTCGAGCGGATACGGCTGGCCCAGCGCTTCCACGTACTTTTTCATGGAATCGGCCGCGCCCTTGCGCAACTGGCGCACTTGCTGCTCGCCCGGGATATCCACGCCACTCATGCGCGTTTGCGCCGTGAAGGGCACGAAGGTGGCGTGCAGGCTGGCCATCTCGCGTTCGCGGATGTTGAACTTCTGCTTGGCCAGCACGACGATGCTGCGCCCTTCCGGCGTTTCATCGGCCAGCGAGGCCAGTTGCGCCGCGTCGGCCAGCTGCTGCTCCGTCACGCCGGGGGCCGGCACAAAGGTCGAGGCCTGGCGGTTGCCCAGGGTGATGGTGCCCGTTTTATCGAGCAGCAGCACGTCCACGTCGCCGGCCGCTTCCACGGCGCGGCCCGAGGTGGCGATTACATTGGCCTGCATCATGCGGCTCATGCCGGCCACGCCGATGGCGGACAACAAACCGCCGATGGTGGTCGGAATCAAACACACGAGCAGTGCGATCAGCACGGTGATGGTGACCGGCGTGCCGCTGCCGGCCGCCGCCACGGAAAACAGCGAGTACGGCAGCAAGGTCACGGTGACGATCAGGAAGACGATCGACAGCGCCACGAGCAGGATCGTCAGGGCGATCTCGTTCGGCGTCTTTTGGCGCTTGGCGCCCTCGACCATGGCGATCATGCGGTCGATGAAGGCTTCGCCGGGGTTGACGGACACGCGCACCAGCAACCAGTCCGACAGCACGCGGGTACCGCCCGTCACGGCCGAAAAGTCGCCGCCCGATTCGCGGATGACGGGCGCCGATTCGCCCGTGATGGCGCTTTCATCGACGGAGGCCACGCCGGCCGTCACTTCGCCGTCGGCGGGAATCACGTCACCCGCCTCGACCAGCACCGTCATGCCCTTGCGCAGGTCGGTCGCTGGCGTAGGCAGCCAGGAGGTGCCGTACTTCGGCGTTTGCATTTTCTTTGCCATCACCGTCTGCTTGAGGGCGCGCAGCGAGGCCGCCTGGGCCTTGCTGCGGCCTTCGGCCAGCGCTTCGGCGAAGTTCGCAAACAGCACGGTAAACCACAGCCACACGGCGACGGCGATGATGAAGCCGAACGGCGCTTCACCCTGGCCGTTCAGGGCCTGGATGGCCAGCAGGGTCGTGATGATGCTGCCGACATAGACGACGAACATCACGGGGCTGCGCCACTGCGTGCGGGGGTCAAGTTTTTTGAACGCATCGACGATGGCAGGGCCAATCAATGCGGAATCGAACAAGGTCAGGCTTGTGCGTGACATGGTAGCCTCTTATTTTGTAAAAAGTTGCAGGTGTTCGACGATCGGGCCCAGGGCCAGCGCGGGAACGTAATTGAGCACGCCGACCAGCACCACCACGCCGATCAGCAAGCCGATGAACATGGGGCCGTGCGTAGGCATGGTGCCGGCGTTGGCCGACAGGCGCTGCTTGGCCGCCAGCGAACCGGCCACTGCCAGCACGGGCACGATCACGCCGAAACGGCCGAACCACATGGCGATCGCCAGCATCACGTTGTAGAACGGCGTGTTGGCGGACAGGCCGGCAAACGCGCTGCCGTTGTTGTTGGCCGCCGAGGTGAAGGCATACAGGATCTCCGAGAAGCCGTGCGCGCCCGGATTGGCCACGCCGATCTTGCCCGGTTCGACCATCACGGCGATCGCCGTACCCGTCAATACCAGGGCTGGCGTGACCAGGATGGCCAGCGACACCATCTTCATTTCATAGGCCTGGATTTTCTTGCCCAGGTATTCAGGCGTGCGGCCTATCATCAGGCCGGCGATGAAGACGGCCAGGATGGCGAACATCAGCATGCCGTACAGGCCAGTGCCCACGCCGCCGAAAATCACTTCGCCGAATTGCATCAGCAGCAGCGGCACCATGCCGCCCAGGGGCATGTAGGAGTCGTGCATGGAATTGACTGCACCGCACGATGCCCCCGTCGTCACTGCCGCGAACAAGGTCGAGGAGCTGATGCCGAAGCGCGTTTCCTTGCCTTCCATATTGCCGCCCGATTGCAGGCTGCTGGCCTGCTGGTCCACGCCCAAGGCTTGCAAGGCGGGATAGGCTTGCTGCTCGGCGCTCATCACGCCAACCGTCATGACGACGAAGATCAGGGTCATCGCGGCCAGCACGGCCCAGCCCTGGCGCAGGTCGCCCACCATGCGGCCAAAGGTGAAGCACAGACCGGCGGGAATGATGAAAATAGCCAGCATCTGCAGGAAGTTCGACAGCACGGTCGGATTCTCGTACGGATGCGAGGAATTGGCATTGAAGAAACCGCCGCCATTCGTGCCCAGCAGCTTGATCGATTCCTGCGAAGCGACGGGGCCCATGGCGATCGTCTGCGTGGTTGCCACTTGCGCTTCCATCACAGGTTTGCCGGCCGTATCGAGCACGGGCTGACCATCGGCCGTCATTTTCGACGTTTCATACGCCACGTGGTCGAGCAGGGTCACTTCCTTGTAGGCGGAAAAATTCTGGATCATGCCTTCGCCCATGAAGACGACGGACAGGGCCAGCGACAGCGGCAACAGGATGTACAGCGTGGAGCGCACCAGGTCGACCCAGAAGTTGCCGATCGATTTGCCCGAGCGCGAGGCGAAGCCGCGCACCAGCGCGAAGATCACGGCGATGCCGGTGGCCGCCGAAAAGAAGTTCTGGCATGCCAGACCCAGCATCTGGGTCAGGTAGCTCATGGTCTGCTCGCCGCCGTAGCCCTGCCAGTTGGTATTGGCGACGAAGCTGACGGTGGTATTGAACGATGAATCGGGGCTGACGGCGCCCAGGCCCTGTGGATTGAGGGGCAAGAAACCCTGCAGGCGCTGCAGGCCGTACACGAAGACGGCGCCCACGGTATTGAAGACGATCAGGGCGATGGCGTAGCTTTTCCAGCCCATGGCCTTGTCGGCAGGCAGACCGGACCAGCGGTACAGCAGGTTTTCAAATTTTTGCAGCCAGCCCAGGCCGCGCACGGGGCCGTCGCCGGCCACCCTGGCCATGTACAGACCCAGCGGATAGCCGGCGGCCAGCAGTACGGCCAGGAAGGCCACCAGCAGCAATATCGATTGCGTCGTCATCACAGTTCCTCCGCTTTCAGCAGCGCCACCAGCAGGTACACGAGCAGGCCAGCCGAGACCACGGCGCCCAGCACATAAAACGCGTTCATTTGACGCTCCCTAATTTGTCGCAGGCGACGGCAAAGCCGGCCGCCACGACGAAAAAAACGGCAATCAAGCCGAGATACACGATATCCATTCCCACCCTCATTCAGGTTTGTTTTGATAGTGAGCAGATTAGCCAAAAGGGTCTAAAAAATTTGTAAAGACTGGAGAGGTGCTTGTAAACAAGATGTAAAAACGGCGGCTTTGCCGCATAAAATCCTTCACAATGGGCGCCAAACCACGCGCACGGCGCACTGTTGTTGCCCTGGAGTAGCGCTATTGCTCGCTGGACAAGATAGAATGCGCGAGCGTCCGCACAAGGACGCCAAGCCTGCCGCACTGCCCTCTGCCAGTGACGCTGGACGGAATATACTGTATATTCATACAGTTATCGCCGCCGTTGTCACTGCGCCCCGCAGTGCCCCGGCCTGGCGTTCCAACCACTGTCTTTACTTAGCTTGAACACGTATGGCCACTAAAAAACCAGCATCCGACTACAGCGAATCATCCATCCGTGTCCTGAAAGGACTGGAACCCGTCAAGCAGCGCCCGGGGATGTACACCCGCACTGAAAATCCGCTGCACATCATTCAGGAAGTGATCGACAATGCCTCCGACGAGGCGCTGGGCGGTCATTGCACGCATATCGCCGTCACGCAAAATACGGATGGCAGCATCACCGTCGAAGACAATGGCCGCGGCATTCCCGTCGGCATCCACCCTGAAGAAGGCGTGCCGACGGTGGAAATCGTGTTTACACGGCTGCACGCGGGCGGCAAGTTCGACAAGGGTTCGGGCGGCGCCTACGCGTTCTCGGGCGGCTTGCACGGCGTCGGCGTGTCCGTCACCAATGCGCTGTCGACGCGCCTGGAAATCACCGTCTGGCGCAAGGAAAGCGATGGCAACGGCCTGCATCACATGGTGTTTGCGAATGGCGACGTGATCGAGCCCCTGAGTTCCCGCCCCGCCCCGCGCGACGGCAAGAAGTCGGGCACGCGCGTCACCGCCTGGCCCGACGCGAAGTATTTTGATTCGCCGAATATCTCGCAAACCGAGCTGCAGCGCCTGCTGCGCTCGAAAGCCGTGCTGCTGCCCGGCGTCACCGTCACCTTGACCAACGCGAAAACGGGCGACACGCAAACCTGGCAGTACGCGGAAGGCTTGCGCGGCTACCTGACCGAATCGCTGGCGCAGGTATCGAATGGCGAAACCCTGATTCCCCTGTTCGAAGGCGCGCAGTACGCAGGCCCGGACTCGGAAGGTTTTGCCGAAGGCGAAGGCGCGGCCTGGGTGGTGGCGTGGACGGAAGAAGGCGCCATCGTGCGCGAATCGTATGTCAACCTGATTCCCACCTCGAATGGCGGCACGCACGAATCGGGCTTGCGCGACGGCCTGTTTGGCGCCGTGAAAAACTTCGTCGAAATGCACTCGCTGCTGCCGAAAGGCGTCAAATTGCTGCCGGAAGACGTGTTTGCGCGCGCCTCGTTCGTGCTGTCGGCCAAGGTGCTGGACCCGCAATTCCAGGGCCAGATCAAGGAACGCCTGAACTCGCGCGACGCCGTGCGCCTGGTCTCGACCTTCACCAAGCCACCGCTGGAACTGTGGCTGAACCAGCACGTCGACTACGGCAAGAAGCTGGCCGATCTGGTGATCAAGCAGGCGCAGTCGCGTCAGCGCTCGCTGCAAAAAGTGGAAAAGAAAAAATCCTCGGGCGTGGCCGTCCTGCCGGGCAAGCTGACCGACTGCGAATCGTCGGACATCACGCGCAATGAACTGTTCCTCGTCGAGGGCGACTCGGCGGGTGGTTCGGCCAAGATGGGCCGCGACAAGGAATTCCAGGCGATTTTGCCCCTGCGCGGCAAGGTTCTGAACTCGTGGGAAACAGACCGCGACCGCCTGTTTGCGAATAACGAGATCCACGACATCGCGGTCGCCATCGGCGTCGATCCGCACGGCGTGAACGACTCGCCCGACCTGTCCGGCCTGCGCTACGGCAAGATCTGCATCCTCTCGGATGCGGACGTGGACGGCTCGCACATCCAGGTACTGCTGCTGACGCTGTTCTTCAAGCATTTCCCGGCCCTGATCAACAAAGGCCACATCTGCATCGCCCGCCCGCCCCTGTACCGCGTGGACGCGCCGGCGCGCGGCAAGAAGCCGATGCAGAAAATCTATGCGCTCGACGACGGCGAACTGGTCGCCATCGAGGACAAGCTGCGCAAGGAAGGCGTGAAACAGGGCGCCTGGTCGATCTCGCGCTTCAAGGGCCTGGGCGAGATGAACGCCGAGCAGCTGTGGGAAACGACGATGAACCCGGACACGCGCCGTTTGCTGCCCGTGACCCTGGGCGAAATCGACCACATGACTTCCGCCGCGCGCTTCAACATGTTGATGGGCAAAGGCGAAGCGGCCGGACGCCGCGCCTGGATCGAGGAACACGGCAATGAGGCGGAGGCGGATATCTGATGATCATCGGCATCGACCTGGGCACCACCAACAGCCTGGTCGCCATCTGGCGCGACGGCAAGGCTGCCATCATCCCGAATGCACTGGGCGAGCACCTGACGCCGTCGTGCGTCAGCATCGATGACGACGGCACCGTGCTGGTGGGCCGCGCCGCGCGCGAGCGCCTGCAGACGCACCCGCAGCTGACGGCCGCCGTCTTCAAGCGCTACATGGGTAGCGAAAAGAAAATCACCCTCGGCACGCAGCAATTCCGTCCGGAAGAGCTGTCGTCGATGGTGCTGCGCGCGCTGAAGGAAGATGCCGAAGCCTTTTTGGGCCACAAGGTCGAGGAAGCCATCATCACCGTGCCCGCGTATTTCAGCGATGCGCAGCGCAAGGCCACGCGCATCGCCGGCCAGCTGGCCGGCTTGCGCGTGGAGCGCCTGCTGAACGAGCCGACGGCCGCCGCGCTGGCCTACGGCATCCGCGACAAGGAACAGGAAAGCAAATTCCTCGTCTTCGACCTGGGTGGCGGCACGTTTGACGTGTCAATCCTGGAACTGTTCGAAGGCGTGATGGAAGTACGCGCCTCGGCCGGCGACAATTTTCTGGGCGGCGAAGACTTCGTCACGGTGCTGGTCGACGCCTTTTTGGACGGCAGCGGCTTGCGCGACGCGGCCGGCAGCCGTTTGTTCGACCCGCGCCAGCAGCAGCTGCTGCGCGATGAAGCCGAACGCGTCAAGCGCCTGCTGTCGGAGCAGCCATCCGTGCGCATGGCCACGCGCTACCAGGACAAGGAATACAGCTGGGAGATCAGCGAAGACAGACTGGCGCAGTTGTGCGAACCGCTGCTGGCACGCCTGCGCCTGCCCGTGGAACGGGCGCTGCGCGACGCCACCATCCGCGCCGCGGAACTCGATGAAGTGGTGCTGGCCGGCGGCGCCACGCGCATGCCGCTGGTACGCAAACTTGTCTCGCGCATGTTCGGCCGCTTCCCCGCCATTCACCTGGACCCGGACGAAGCCGTGGCGCTGGGCGCCGCCGTGCAGGCGGGCCTGAAGATGCGCGATGCGGCCCTCGACGAAGTGGTCATGACGGACGTGGCACCGTATTCGTTGGGTATTTCGATTTCGCGCCAGGTCGGCGCAAACCAGTATGAAGGCGGGCATTACCTGCCCATCATCGAGCGCAACTCCGTGGTGCCCGTCTCGCGCACGGAAAACATCACCACCATCTACGACAACCAGAAGGAAATCAACGTGGCGATCTTCCAGGGCGAGTCGCGCCTGGTAGCCGACAACGTCTTCCTCGGCAAGATCAGCTTCCCGATCCCCGCAAAAAAAGCGGGCGAGATCGGCATCGACGTGCGCTTCACCTACGACGTCAGCGGCGTGCTGGAAGCGGAAGTGACGGTGCTGGCCACGCAGGAACGCCACAAGATGATCATCAGCGACAACGCGGGCGTGATGACGCCGGAACAGATCGAGCAGCGCTTTGCGGAATTGGCCGACCTGAAGATCCACCCGCGCGAGCAGATGGAAAACCGCACCCTGGTCACGCGCGCCGACCGCCTGTACGAACAGTCGCTGGGCGACGTGCGCCAGTACCTGGCGGCGCACACGGCGAACTTCCAGGCCGCGCTGGAAACGCAGGACCCGAACACCATCCGCAAGGCGCGCCAGGCGCTCGACGAGGTGTTGCGCCAGGTCGAGAGCGAGAGCTTCCTGTAAATGGACGGCGGCATGCACAACGGACAGCGCAGCCTGTGGGATATCCTGGGTACGGAGCCTTCCGGCGACGAGCGCGCCCTCAAGCGCGCGTACGCGAAGCGCCTGAAGGTGACGCGTCCCGAAGACGATCCGGCCGCCTTCCAGGAGCTGCGCGAAGCGTATGAGTACGCGCTGCGCCATGCACACCAATTTTCCGCGGAGTTGCAGGAGCAGGGACAGGCTGAGGAAACGGCTGAAGCGCAGCCTGCCTCGCTAACGGCAGATATGGCAAAGGCCGAAACGCCGTCCGCAGAAGCCGCCGAATTATGGGGCGTCATCGACGACGCCGCGCAGGACGCGCCTGCGGAACTGTGGGGCGTCATTGCTCAGGAACAGATGCCGCCACCCGAATTGTGGGGCGTGGTTGCCATTGACCCGGTGCAGGAAGCGGCCAACCTTTGGCAAGGCTGCCTGGCGCTGACGCGGCACGCGAATGCCAGCGACGTGCTGGCCGGCATTCTGCAGGACGACGCCATGCTGAACCTCGACGTGCGCGAGGAATTCGAGCTGTGCGCGCTGCGCTATTGCGCCAGCGCCGGCTATGACCTGGCGCTGCGCCAGGCCCTGTTCGAGCAGCTGGGCTGGGACCACGACTTTTCCTACCTGGCGCGCAGCCATGCGGACCTGGTGCGCGGCGCCGTGCAGCGCTACCGGGCGGACCGTTCGTTCGCCCATTTCAGCGACAACCGCGACAGCTATCCGGGCCTGGACTGCATCATGTCGCAGCAGGCACCAAGCGCCTACGCGCGCCAGCTGTTCGACCAAAAATTCACGCTGCAATTGCGCGAACTGCTGCAGGCGATACGCTGGCAGCACGGCGAGATGCTGGCCTATAAACTCGATGCCGACCTGTTCGAGCAATGGGAACAGGCGGTCTTTTCCAAGCGCTACTTCAAGCAGACGGCGCTGGCTTCGTGCGGCTTGGGTTTCGTGCTGCATTTCATGCTCTCGGGCGTGATCAGCGTAGCAGGCTTGGAACTGAGCAACGCGGGCGGCTATGCCAGCCTGATCGGTTTTCAGGTGCTGGCATTCCTGCTGTTGGCCATGAACGCATGGCAAAAGCCGGCGCCGGCATATGCGTGGATGGCCTCCTTGCGAGAGGAACTGCACGCCTGCCTGCCAGCG
This sequence comes from Janthinobacterium tructae, assembly GCF_006517255.1. Taxonomy (NCBI): domain Bacteria; kingdom Pseudomonadati; phylum Pseudomonadota; class Betaproteobacteria; order Burkholderiales; family Oxalobacteraceae; genus Janthinobacterium; species Janthinobacterium tructae. The sequence continues at coordinate 3,420,900 of NZ_CP041185.1, forward strand.
CTGCGCAGGCACCCCGGTCTCGGGCAATTGGGCTGGATCATGCCGTTCCTGTGCCTGGCGCTGCTGCTATTCATACCTGCGCCTGCTGCTCCACTGCGCATCACCACCTCGTTAGGACTGTGCATCACGGCGCTGCTGGCCGCGAAAGCCAACTACGCACTGCTGCGCGGACGCCTGCTGGCTTGCATCCTGATCGCCTTTACGGCAACCATGGTTTTCACGCTGGACAGGACCGATACCGGCCTGGCACTGAGCGATGGCATCATGCTGCTTTTCTGCATGCAGGTACTGGCACTGCGCTCGATGACGGGACTGTATGTCGATAGCGGCGGACCAGCGCATCTCCTGCCGCGCCTGCGCGCTGTCTGGATGATCGGTTGCACCATCGCGTTCCTGGCCATACATCTGCATGCAGCGCCAGCGCATGTGCTAGGTGCCGTGCTGTTTGTCTGGTCCTGCATCGGCATGCTGTTTGCTCCTTTCGAGCTGAACTGGCGCGCAGCCTGGCCAATTGCCATCGCGCCCGCAGCCGCCACCTTCTTGCTCGCCAGTCAGCTCGGTGGCCCGCCAGGCCAGGCCATCGTCAAGCTGAGTGCCGTACTGGCGCTGTCTGTCCTGTATTTCACCGTGCGTCATCTTTATCTGCAGCAGCGCAGATCCGCACAAGCAACCGGGCTGTCATAATCGGCCCCATGAATTCAAACGCAACTACTTCATACTGAAACAAGCGCCATGTCCACACAAACCAATTTATTTGACGATGCCCAGCCTGATCCGACCCTGCCGGATGAACCGGTATTCGACGGCGAAGCGCTGACCCTGTCCACCTTTGCCGAGCGCGCCTATCTCGATTACGCCATCTCCGTCGTCAAGGGCCGCGCCCTGCCCGACGTGTGCGACGGCCAGAAACCCGTGCAGCGCCGCATCCTGTATGCGATGAATGAGCTGGGTCTCAACTCCACAGCGAAGCCGCGCAAATCGGCGGCCGTGGTCGGCGACGTGCTCGGTAAATTGCATCCGCACGGCGACCAGTCCGTGTACGACGCGCTGGTGCGCATGGCGCAGGATTTTTCCTTGCGCTACCCGCTGATCGATGGCCAGGGCAACTTCGGCTCGCGCGATGGCGATGGCGCGGCGGCCATGCGTTACACGGAAGCGCGTCTGACGCCGATCGCCAAGCTGCTGATGGATGAAATCGGCATGGGCACGGTGGATTTCCAGCCCAACTACGACGGTTCGACGGAAGAACCGAAGCTGCTGCCAGCGCGCCTGCCGATGGTGCTGCTGAACGGCGCCTCCGGCATCGCCGTGGGCCTGGCGACGGAAATCCCGTCGCACAACCTGGCGGAGGTGGCGAAAGCGGCCGTCGCCATGATCCGCGATCCGAAGATGACGCACGCCGAGCTGATGGCCATCATTCCCGGCCCGGACTTCCCCGGTGGCGGCCAGATCATCACGCCGCCCTCGCAGATCGCCGACATGTATGCGAGCGGGCGTGGCAGCATGAAGGTGCGCGCGCGCTGGAAGATCGAAGAGCTGGCGCGCGGCCAATGGCAAGCCGTGGTAACGGAACTGCCGCCGGGTACCTCGTCGCAAAAGGTGCTGGAAGAAATCGAGGAACTGACGAATCCGAAGATCAAGCTGGGCAAGAAGGCGCTGTCGCCGGACCAGGTGGCCCTGAAGGCGCTGATCCTCAATTCGCTCGACACCATCCGCGACGAATCGGGCCGCGCCGCGCCCGTGCGCCTGGTGTTCGAGCCGAAGTCGAAGAACCAGGACCAGACGGAATTCATGCTGATGCTGCTGGCGCACACCTCGCTGGAATCGTCGACCTCGATCAATCTGGTGATGATAGGCGGCGATGGCCGTCCGCGCCAGAAAGGGCTGGGCGACATCCTGCGCGAGTGGATCGATTTCCGCTTCGAGACCGTCACGCGCCGCACCGGCTACAAACTGGGCAAGGTCAAGGACCGCATCCATATCCTGGAAGGACGCGAAGCGATCCTGCTCAATATCGACAAGGTGATCCAGATCATCCGTAATTCGGATGAACCGAAAACGGCCCTGATCGAGGCATTCAAGCTGTCCGAACGCCAGGCCGACGACATCCTGGAAATCCGCTTGCGTCAGCTGGCGCGCCTGGAAACGATCAAGATTCAGCAGGAGCTGGCCGAGCTGCGCAAGGAAGAAAAGTCGCTGCAAGACCTGCTCGATAACCCGGGCTCGATGAAGCGCGCCATCATCCGCGAAATCGAAGCGGACGCCAAGCAGTTCGGCGACGCGCGCCGCACCCTGATCGAGGAAGCGCAAAAAGCCGTGGCAGAACAGAAGGTGGTCGATGAACCGGTCACCGTCATCATTTCGGAAAAAGGCTGGGTGCGCGCGCGCACCGGCATCGGCCACGATGCGGCGCAATTCACGTTCAAGGCGGGCGACACCCTGCATGGCGCCTTCGAATGCCGCACGGTCGATACCTTGCTGGGCTTTGGCAACAACGGCAAGATTTACTCGGTTCCCGTCTCGGCGCTGCCCAACGCGCGCGGCGACGGCGTACCGATCACGACCTTGTGCGACCTGAGCGGCGGCACACCGGGCAACGCCGTGCGCATCCTGCACTACTTTGCGGGCAATGGCGCCACCAGCTTGCTGCTGGCGACGAGCGCCGGCTACGGCTTCATCGCCAAGGCGGGCGACATGAGCAGCCGCCTGAAAGGCGGCAAGGCCTTCATCACTCTGGACGATGGCGACGTACCGCTGGCACCGAAAGTCATCCCGGAGGCGGCCAGCGCCCTGGCCTGCCTGACGGAAGGCGCGCGCCTGCTGGTGTTCGGCCTCGATGAAATGAAAACCCTGACCAAGGGCGGCACCGGTGTCAAGCTGATCGACCTCGATGCCAAGGACAAACTGCTGGCCGTGCAGCCGATCACGCAGCGCGGCGTGGTGGTCTCGGGCATCGGCCGGGCCGCGAAACCGCAAGATGCGTCGCTCGGCGCCACCGCCCTGGCCGAGCATTTCGGCAAGCGCGCGAAGAAGGGCAAGGCACTGGCTGCCAAGCTGAAACCGGTCTCGATGGCGGCCATCGGCTAAGCACCATCGATTCATACGAAAAGACAGGTTCGCCTGTCTTTTTTTTCGCCTGGCGCATCTAAGTAACCCCCCATAAATTATTGTGTTTTCTGACTTCCATAACCGGCGCTGTGCGGTGTTGCCCGCAGCTAGCAGTGCTCGCACTGCGTCGCTGCAGGCGCCTTGCACAGCATCCGGTTCTGTTCGTCATAAATTCACAATAATTTCCCGAGCATTACTTAACGGCAGCAGAGAAAAATAATTTTACAAATACGTCACCCGCTCCCGTTATCCCTGCAGGCACGCCACCGGCATGCCGCCCACGGACAGGAGAAACAGGATGACAAACAACGTTGCAGACAGGCTCCCATGCAGCGCCTGACCCCGGCCGAGCGGCTGGTAGCGGCCAGGGCGGCCGAAGGCTTGCCGTATAAAAGCATCGCCAGGGAACTGGGCAAGTCGCCGGCCACCGTGCGCAACCAGCTGCATGCGATTTACCAGAAACTCGATGTAGGCAACCGCACGGCGCTCGCGTACAAACTGCGCGGCAAGCCTTAACGCCGCGCCAGGCGCAGCACGTCGGGCGTCGCCTCGACGATATCGATCACGTCCTGTGCCCCGCTGACATCACCGAGCGCATAGCGGCCCATGCCCAGGGGCACCAGCCGGGTAACAGGAGTGGCGCGGGGACGGTCATCGGGGCCGGGCGCCATGGATGTCAACGTCGCCTCTCCGCCTTCCAGGCTCCCTGTTCCAGCGCCAAACTCCAGCACCTTGCGCCCCTTGCGGCTGGGAGGAAAGGCGAATGTAGCCGTGGGCCGGTACACCTCGATACCGTCTGCATCCTCTTCGAAGGAATGCGTCCAGCTACCGCTGGGCAGTGCCGTTGTCATGCCGTGCATGCCGCCTCCCGTTGATCACTTTGACGTCAGAAGCACGATACCACGCCATCCAGGCTTTCATAGCCACTCACGGAGGGCGACCAGGCCGTACCGTTCCACGCCTTGTGGAACAGGGCGCCATTTGTGCCCGTGACAAACACGTCGAGGCGGTTGGCCGCCCAGGCCGTGGCGCGTGGACGCGAGGTACACGCGCCGCCCAGCTTGTCAAAGCCCGTCAAGGAAGGCGACCAGGCAGATCCGTTCCAGGCCTTGTGGTACAGGACACTATCGGTGCCGATGACGAACAGGTCAAGCCGGTTGGCCGCCCACGACACGGCTTCCACCTCGCCCTCGCAGATGCCGCCCAGGCGTTCGAAGCCATCGATGGACGGCCCCCATTTCTCGCCATCCCACCACTTGTGGTTCAGCGCGCCATCGGTGCCCGTGACAAACACATCGAGCCGGTTCGGTCCCCACGCCACGGCCTTCGGCGACGAAGTGCAGATGCCGCCCAGGCGCTCATAGCCCGTCAGCGATGGCCCCCAGGCCGTGCCGTTCCACCACTTGTGGTACAACGCATGGTCGGAACCGATGACGAACACGTCCAGGCGGTTCGGTCCCCACGCCACCGCTTCCGGCTGGCCCAGGCAGATGCCGCCCATGGCTTCATAGCCCGTCAAGGATGGTCCCCAGGCAGACCCGTTCCACCACTTGTGATACAGGCCGCGGTCCGTGCCGACGACAAACACGTCGAGACGGTTCGGCCCCCAGGCCACGGCGCGCGGGTCGCCCACGCACAAGCCGCCCATCGCCTCATAACCGGTCAGGGACGGCCACCACGCCGTGCCATTCCACCATTTGTGGAACAAGCCGCTGTCGGTGCCCGTGACGAACACATCGAGCCGGTTCGGCGCCCACGAGACCACCTGCGGCGCACTGGTACAAATGCCGCCCTGACCTTCGTAGCCGGTGACCGATGGCGCCCAGGCCGAGCCATTCCAGGCCTTGTGATACAGCGCGCGGTCCGTGCCCAGCACGAAGACGTCGAGGCGATTCGCGCCCCAGGCCACGACGGGCGAGGAACTCTGGCGCGGCGTGGCGCCCGTGCCGCCCGTCCCCGTACCGATGCTGGCACGCGGACCATCGAGGCAGGCCTGCATGCGCGCCACCTGGCCCGCCGTGAACATGAACATGGCGGGATCGTCGACATAATCCATGTAGTTCATGAACATGTCGCCATTCGGTCCGTTGCTGCAGGAGACATGCGGGAACGAAGGCTGGCCCGTGTTCGGCCCGCCCTGGTTCGGCGTATCGGCGACATTGTCCGTGCCCGAGCAGCCCGTGCCGTCATCACCCCATATATGGTTCAGGTTCAGCCAGTGGCCGATTTCATGCGTGGCCGTACGTCCCAGGTGGAACGGTGGCGCCGCCGTGCCGCTCGTGCCGAAGGCCGATTGCAGGATCACCACGCCGTCGGTGGCGGCCGGGCCGCCGGGGAACTGCGCGTAGCCCAGCAAGCCGCCACCGAGCTGGCACACCCAGATATTGAGGTAGGTATCGGCAGGCCAGGCATTCATGCCGCCCGTCGCCTGCGATTTGACGGCATCATCGGCGCCAAACGAGGCCACCGCCGTCTGGCGCCGCTCGATGCCGCTGCTCGCCGCACCGTTCGGATCGATCGTGGCCAGCGCGAACTCCACGCGCGCATCGGACGTCAGCGGCAGGAACGGCGCCGGCGTGCTGTTCACATCCGGGTTGACGCGCCGGAAATCGCGGTTCAGCACGTCGATCTGGCTGGCGATCTGCGCATCCGAAATATTCTGCGCGGCCGTATTCCACACCACGTGCACCACCACCGGTATCTGCGTCACGCCGGAACGGCCGGCAATGCCGCTGTCACCCTCATAGAGTCCGGCCAGGTTTTCGATATCGGCGCGCACGTTCGCATAGGAGGGATCTTCGCTCAGCAGGCGGCGATGCACGTCCATCGTGGCGCAGGTGCGCGTCTGTGGCGTACCGCCGCCCTGCCCCCCATCACCACCGCCGCCACCACTACCGCCGCCCATGCCGCCGCCACCGGCAGCGCCGCCACGTCCCATGCCGCCGCCATCGCCCACGTGCATGCAACTGGCGCCCGCCATGCCCTGCGATGCCTGCTGCATGCCGCCACCCGGCATGGCGCTGGCATCCGCTGCGGCGGCGCCCTGGGTGAGCGCCGCCTGGTCGGCATACGACATGCCCAGGCGGGTCCCGGACATGGCATCGTCGCTGCCTGCCGCGCCAGCGTCGGCCCGTACGTCGCCCTCGACCGGCATCGCCTGCATGGAAGACATGGCAGGCATGCCTTCCGCCGAACCGGTGGCCGGTGATTTTTTCGTTTTAGCGGTGCTCATGATGTCTCCCTTCGTCTGTTTGCCAGTTCACTATGGCACGGCGAAAGGAGGAGCATTTGCGCCAGATCAAGACTGGCAAGCGGTGGCTAAGAAAAGTGGCAGACGAAAAAAAGACAGCCGAAGCTGTCTTTGGGGCTTGCAGGCCGTGGCCCGCAAACGGGGAATTACTTGGCAGCGGCGGCCTTGACTTCAGCGTCGGCCTTGGCCTTGGCTTCTGCCGTCTTGGTGGCGGCGATGGCTTTATCGGCGTTCGCTTCCACTTTTTCCTTGGCGACCTTGGCGTTGGCTTTCACGGCCGTCTTGGTGGCTTTCGCATCGGCTTTGGCATCGGTTTTATCGGCCTTGGCTTCCGCTTTCAGCTTGTCTTCCGCATCGGCGCTGACGACTTTGTCGTGGGCCTTGGCCTTGGTTTTATTGGCCTTGTGATGGGCGTCGGCTTTCTTGTCGTCAGCCTTCATTTCAGCCTTGGCGACGTTGGCGTCAGCCTTGGCATCGACTTTGGCTTCCGAAGCGGCAGCCTTGTTGACGTCTTTTTGCGCGGAAGCCTGGGCTTTCACGACAGCTTCGGTAGCCGGCGCGGTTTGAGCGAAGGCGGCGGTAGCAAACAGGGTGGCGATCAGTGCGGCGAGTAATTTGTTCATGATGAGACCTTTCAATATGGTTTAATTTTATTCTTACTAAAGGTGGGCAAAATGTTCAAAATTTGCCAGGCATCGCGCTGTTTCTGCATGTAGCGCAATGGCATGACTTCATAGTAAAGATAACTGGCAAACCACACAGTGCGGTAGCGCACTCAAGGGAAAATATGTGCAATTCGGCAAATTTCCCCTTGAGCGCGGTCTGACGCTTCAGATCCTCATGCGCCCACGGCCAGCGCCGCATGACGGGCAGCGACCCATTCCTCATTGGCTGGCTCCACGCCCACCACGATGCGGCTGGCATCGCTGGAAATGCGGCTGGTGTTGCGCGCATTGGCCTGCGCATCGAGCACGGGGCCGATGAAACCGAGCTCGGCGCAGATGCGCTGGCGCAGTTCGGCGCTATGCTCGCCGATACCGGCCGTAAATACCAGCATGTCCAGCCCACCCAGCACGGCCGTCAGGGCGCCGATTTCGCGCACGATGCGGCGGATATACAGGGCCAGCGCGGCGCGGATGCGCTCGCCCGTGGCATCTTGCCGGTCCTGCTGCGCCAGCAGCACCGGCGGATCGGCCGACACGCCCGACACGCCCAGCAAGCCCGACTCGTGGTACAGCACATGCGCCACTTTTTCCAGCGACAGTTTTTCAATCTCCATCAGATAGATCACGGCGCCCGGATCGAGCGAACCGCATCGCGTGCCCATCATCAGGCCATCGAGCGCGGAAAAGCCCATGGTCGTGGCCACGCTGTGCAAATTCTCCATGGCGCACAGGCTGGCGCCGCTGCCCAGGTGGGCGACGATGACCTTGCCGCGCGCGACAGGGCCAAAGCGCTGCTCCAGCACCAGCGACTGGTATTCGTACGACAGGCCATGGAAGCCGTAGCGGCGCAAGCCCCGCTCCCAGGCATCGTAAGGCAGGGCCAGCATCTGCTCGACCTGCGGCACCGTGTGGTGGAAGGCCGTGTCGAAGCACGCCACCTGGGCGATGTCGGGCCGCGATTCGAGCAGCACCTCGATCGCCTCCAGCGCGAACGGCTGGTGCAGCGGCGCCAGCGGCACAAAACTTTTCAGGTCCGCCAGCACCTTGGCATCGATGCGCACGGGGGCGAAATACTTGCTGCCGCCATGCACCACGCGATGCGCCACGGCGCGCAGCGGGCGCCCGGCCAGCTGCGCCACGACTTGCGCCCGGATGTATTCAAGGGCCGCGTGATGCGGCAGCTCCGCATCGAGCTGCAAGGCGACTGCCGGCAGGCCGCCGGCGCGGTAAGTGGCGTTTTCACGGCCGATGCCTTCGACCTTGCCGCCCCATTGCGCCTGCTGCGGCAGCACGCCGCCGGCTTGCTCGAACAGGGCGAACTTGATGCTCGACGAGCCGCAATTGAGCACCAGGATCAGGGCGCCGTCGGCGTATTCGTCAGCATGTTGGACGGATGCGTTCATGGAGGCGTGCTCCGGTAATGATTGGCCAGCATCACGGCGATGGCGCACGAGGCGATCCGGCTGGCGCGCGAATCGGCGCGGCTGGTCAGAATGACGGGGATCTTCGCGCCCAGCACGATGCCGGCGCTGTCCGCGTCGCCCATGTATTCAAGCTGCTTGGCCAGCATGTTGCCGCTTTCCAGGTCGGGCACCAGCAAAATATCGGCGCGGCCCGCCACTTCCGAGACGATGCCCTTGACGGTGGCGGCGGCAATCGACACGGCGTTGTCGAAGGCCAGCGGGCCATCGAGAATCGCCCCGGTGATCTGCCCGCGGTCAGCCATCTTGCACAGCGCGGCCGCGTCCAAGGTGGCCGGCATGTCCGCATTCACCGTTTCCACGGCGGCCAGGATGGCCACGCGCGGGCAGGCCACGCCGATCACATGCGCCAGGTCGATGGCGTTGCGCACGATGTCGGCCTTCATGGCCAGGTTCGGCGCGATATTGATGGCCGCATCCGTGATGATGAAAGGACGCGGATAGGCAGGCGTCTGCATCAGGAAGCAGTGGCTGATGCGGCGCTTGGTGCGCAGGCCGGCGCTGGCGGCCAGCACGGCCGACATCAGTTCATCCGTGTGCAGGCTGCCCTTCATCAGCGCCTCGACTTCGCCCTTGCCTGCCAGCTCGGCGCCGCGCGCGGCGGCCGCATGGCTATGCTCGACGTCCTCGATGGCGATGCCGGCCAGACTCAGGCCAGCTTCCAGGGCCACAGCTTCCAGACGCGCGCGCGGCGCCACCAGCACGGGCGTGATCAGGCCGGCCGCATGGGCGTCGAGCGCACCCGACAGACTCAGTTCATCGCACGGGTGGATCACGGCCACCTTGATCGGACCCAGCGTGCGCGCATGCTCCAGCAGGCGCCGCGTGCCGTCGCCGTTATGCAGGCGAACTTCAGGCAAGGTAGCGCGCACTCTTTCGATCTGTTCGGCGGGCGCGATCACCTGCGCTTCGCCGTCGAGCACCACGGCGCCATGCTGGTTGACGCAGCGGCAGGCCAGGGTCACGTGTCGGTTGCGCGGCTCGCGCGCGGTGACGGTAACGCTGATGGCCAGCGTATCGCCGACGCGCACGGGCTGCAGGAAACGCAGGGTCTGGCCCGTGTAGACGGTGCCGGCGCCGGGCAGGCGCGTGCCCAGCACGGCCGAAATGAGGGCCGCGCCCCACATGCCGTGCGCGATGACGCCCTGGTAGCGGCTGGAAGCGGCAAATTCGGCATCCAGGTGCTGCGGATTGTCATCGCCCGACATCACCGCGAACAGGGCGATATCGTCCATGCTCAGGGTGCGCGTGATGCTGGCGGTGTCGCCGATGGCGATCTGGTCGAAGGTGCGGTTACGCACGATATGCAAATCATCGTCTTGGGTGGTAGTCATCATGGCCTTCTAGGCAGAGGTAGTGTTCTTGGCAGGTTTGGCCTGGACAGCAGGCTGGGACGCAGTTTGAGATGCATGCGCGGCCGGTGGCAGCGCCTTCGCGTGCGCCTTGATCGCTCGTTCGAATACCTCCAGCATTTGCTGCAGGCTCGCTTCCTCGTCCGGCGTCGGCGCTTCGGGCACTTGCAGCACTTGCTGCAGCCATTCGCCCAGCGCGCCGATGGCATCCGGTTCGGCACGCGACAGCAAGGTCGGCAAGGCGGCGATGGCGGCATCGAAATCATGCAGCATCAAACGCGCCTGCTGGCGCACGATGCCGCGGAATTCTTCCATGCTGAAGCCCTGCGTGTACTGCGGCTTGACCAATTTGAGGGCCAGGTTGACCCTGCGCTCGTCGGCGATCATGCGGAAGCGGTAGATGTAGAACAGTGCGCGCACGGCTGCTTCCACCAGGCCCCCATGCTGCATGTCCTCGTCCATCTTGCGCGTTTCGCAACGCACGTATTCGCAATGCTCGGGCGAGATGCCGGGATGCGGGCGCGGCGGCGAGGTGTCGCCGATGGCTTGTCCCGTCAGCGCCTGCACCAGGGGTGAACCGTACACCAGGTCGAAGGTCGTTTCCTGCACCGTATCGCGCCAGTCGCGCCAGCTGTTCAAGCCGGCCGTGATGGCGTCGGAGAAGGCCTCCTGCATGGCCAGCAACGGGTTGTCCGGCGCCACCGGCTGACGGTGAGCGCGCACTTTTTCCGCCTCCTTGGCCACCAGCTTGGCCAGCGGATTGTGGTCCGTCCAGCGCTCGTACGAGACGCGCAGCGGATGCGTGAGCTGCAGGAAGCGCGCCGACTGCGGCGTGACCATGGCGCGCACCCACGGCTGCGCAAACGTGCGGTACAACGCCAGGTTCACTTCGGACACGCGCGCGGCGGCGGCGAACTTGCGGTCATTTTCCACGCTTGGCTGCACGATGGCGCGCACATCCTCGATGCCGCGGTGTTCGACCTGCAGCACGTAGTCGCCGCTGGCCAGGTCCGCGTTCGGCGTATCGGGCGTCTTGTCGACGATCCGCGCTTCGTAAATGCCGGCCGGCAGCAGATTGATCAGGTCGATATTGCTGGCGAATTTCTGGTGTTCCTTGTGGCCTACCTTGGCCGAGACGAAAATGCCCAGGTGGCCGATGCTGTCATGTACGGCATACACGATGGTCTGGTCGTGCAGCAGCACATCGTTGTCGTCGCGGTACAGGTCCGTGATCCAGCCCAGCGCCTGTGGCGGCGGCGTGATGTTGTCGCCGTTCGAGCAGAACACGACGATGGGCGAACGGATATTGCGCAAGTCCAGGCGCACGCCGTCGGAGGTGATCAACTCCGCCGTGGCCAGGCGGTTGCCGATAAACAGATTGTCGACGATGTACTGCATCTCGACGTCGTTGAGGAACACGTGGCCGCCCCAGTATTTTTCAAATTCCAGGTAACGGGGCGCTTCCGTATCGATGTTCGCGTACAGGTTGTACTGCTTGCTCCACAGGGTGTTGGCCGGGTTCAGCTTTTCGAAATTCTGCACCAGGCTGGCGCCGTCGAAACGGCCCTTGCCCAGGTCGCCGGCCAGCGCCGTGGCCCAGCTGCCGCCCATCAGGCCGCCCGCGTAGCGCATGGGGTTCCGGCCATGCCAGCCGGCCCAGTACGACACGGGCGCGCCGGCCACGATGATGGGGCCGAACAATTCCGGGCGCATGGCCGCCGTCATGAGGATTTGCCAGCCCGCCTGGCAATTGCCGATGACGACGGGCTTGCCCTCGCTGAGCGGATGCAGGGCGATGACTTTTTCCAGGAAGGACGCCTCGGCGTGCATCACGTCTTCCACCGTCTGTCCCGGCACGGGATCGGGCAGGAAGCCGATGAAGTAGCAAGGATGGCCGGCGCGCAGGGCCACGCCGATTTCGCTCTCGGCCTTGAAGCCGCCGATGCCGGGACCGTGGCCGGCGCGCGGATCGACGACGACGAACGGCCGCTTCGATGGGTCAGGCTCGGGCGCATCGGGCGTCAAAATGCGCGCCAGGCCATAGTTGACGGGGCGCGCCAGCTCCAGGCCGGACATCACCAGTTCGGCGGGGAAGTCCAGCACGTTCGGCACTTCCTCGGCCAGGTGCTCCTGGTACTGGTTGCCGCGCCGGCGCATCACGTCCGCGTACAGCACGATGCGCTGCCAAGAGTCGCGCGCATAGTCGCCCAGCATGCCCAGCGACGGCACGCCGCCGGTGGAGAAAAATGGAGCAGTTTCGATCTTCATGGCTATCCTTTTCATGCAAACAAACGCCGGACCATTCCGGCGCGGGGGCTAAGCCATCTGGCTGATGGTCTTGCGAAAGCGCGCCAGCGCGAAGGTAAACAAGGCCGTACCGATGGCCAGCAGGGCCAGGAACGGTTTCCACACCACGTCGATGCCGGCGCCCCGGTACAGAATCGCCTGGCTCAATTCGACGAAATGCGTGGTCGGGGCGATCAGCATGATGTTCTGCACCAGCTCGGGCATGCTCTCGCGTGGCGTGCTGCCGCCCGACAGCATCTGCAGCGGCAGCAGCACGAGGATCAACAGCATGCCGAACTGCGGCATGCTGCGCGCCACGGTGGCCAGGAAAATGCCCATCGAGGTGGTGGCAAACAGGTGCAAGGCTGCGCCGCACAAAAACAGCGCGATCGAGCCTTCGATGGGCACATGCAGCATGCCGCGCACCACCAGGTTCAGCGACAGGGCGGCGGCCAGCAGCACCACCAGGCCCATCGACCAGACCTTGCCCAGCATGATCTCGGCCGGCGTCACGGGCATCACCAGCAAGTGCTCGATGGTGCCGTGTTCGCGCTCGCGGATCAGCGCCGCCCCCGTCAAAATGATCGACAGCATCGTCACCTGGTTGATGAGTTCCATCAGCGAGCCAAACCACGCCTGGCTCAGCGAGGGATTGAAGCGCGCACGCATCACCAGCTCCACCGGCGAGACCGTCGTGCCGCGATAGCGCTTGGCGAATTCCGATATTTCGCCGGCGACGATCTGCTGGATGTAGCCGCTGCCGCTGAAGGCCTGGCTCATGCGCGTGGCGTCCACGTTCAGCTGCAGCTCCGCCTGGCGCCCGCCGAGCACGTCCGCCTGCAGCTTGGGCGGGATCGTCAGCACGAAGGTGTACTGGCCCGCGTCCAGGCCCGCATCGACCTGGCTCTGGTTGATCATGGCCGGCGGCGTGAACTGCGGCGGGAAGAAGGCCGAGGCGATGCGCCCGGACAGCGGCGAACCATCCTCGTCGACGATGGCGATCGACGCCATGTGCAGGGTTTCCGGCTTGGCCGTGGCGGCCACGTAGATGGCCAAAGTGAAGGTGTAGAGGATCAGGATCAGCATCATCGGATCGCGGATCAGGCTCCAGATTTCCTTCACGCCCAGGCGGTAGATATTTTCAAGATGCCGCATATCAGCTCTCCTGTTTCTTCAGCAGCGCCACCGTCACGCCGAGGATCACGGGGATCGCCACGATCAGGGGCCAGAACGAGGCGTGCAGGTCGCCAAAGCCCAGCGCCTTGTTGAACACGCCGCGGCTGATATTGAGCATGTGCGTGGCCGGGTACATCAGGCCGATCGCCTTGCCCACGCCTTCCATCGACGAGACGGGATTGAGCAGGCCGGAAAACTGGATGGCCGGGATCATGGTGCCGATCATGGTCACGAACAGGGCCGCGATCTGGCTGCGCGTAAACGTCGAAGCGAACAGGCCGATGCCGGTGGCGCAGATATTGAAGATGAACGTGGCGCCGATCAAGGTCAGCAGACTGCCCTTGATCGGCACGCCAAAGGCGGTGACCGCCAGCAGCGCCATGAGAGCGAAGTTGAACATGGCCAGCACGACGTACGGCACCTGCTTGCCGAGCAAGAATTCCAGGCGCGTGACGGGCGTCACGTACAGGTTGATGATGGAGCCCAGTTCCTTTTCACGCACCACGGACAGCGCCGCCAGCATGGCCGGCAGCATCAGCAGCAGCAGGGGAATCACGGCCGGCACCATGGCCGGCAGGCTTTTCACGTCGGGGTTGTAGCGGTAGCGCGTCTGAATGGCGACGGGATTGCTCATCGTGATGCCATAGCGGTGCAGGGCCTGGTCGGCCAGCCACAGTTGATGCATGCCCTGCACGTAGCCCTGCACGGTTTCGGCGCGCATCGGCATGGCGCCGTCGATCCAGGCGCCCACCTGGGCTGGCGCGCCGCGCTGCACGTCGCGCGCAAAGCCGGGCGGAATCTCGATGGCCAGCGACAGTTCGCCGCTGCGCATGCGCTTGTCGATATCGGCATAGTCGCGCAACGGCGCGCGCTCGACGAAGTAGCGCGAACCGGCCAGGTTGTTCGTGTAATTCTGGCTCAGGGTAGTCTGGTCGTGGTCGAGCACCGCGTAGCTCAAGTCTTCGACGTCGAGGCTGATGCCGAAGCCGATGACGAACAACAGCAGCACCGAGCCGCCCAGCGCCAGCGTCAGGCGCACGGGATCGCGGCGCAATTCCAGCGTTTCGCGCCACATGTAGCTGAGCATGCGCCCCAGACTGAAGCGGCTGCGCTGCTGCTTCTGCGGTGGTGCCGGTGCCGCTTCCTGCTGCGCGGACGCCAGCGTTTCCGCCACTGTCGCCGCTGCCGTGCCGCCGCCCGCCTCTTCCAGGTAGGCGATGAAGGCCGCCTCCAGCGATGGCGCGCCCTTCTTGCGTACCAGTTCGGCCGGCGCATCGCTGACCAGGACTTTACCGGCATGCATCAGCGAGATGCGGTCGCAGCGCTCGGCCTCGTTCATGAAGTGGGTGGAAATGAAAATGGTAACGCGGTCGCGCCGCGCCAGTTCGATCATCAGGCGCCAGAAATTGTCGCGCGCGATCGGGTCGACGCCGGACGTGGGCTCGTCGAGGATCAGCATTTCCGGCTTGTGCACCATGGCCACGGCCAGCGACAAACGCTGGCGTATGCCCAGCGGCAGGCTGTCGGGCAGGTCATCCATCACCTCGCGCAAGTCGAAGCGCTGCGCCATTTCGTCGATGCGGGCAGCGATTTGCGCTTCCGGCACGTGGAACAGGCGCGCATGCAGCACCAGGTTCTGGCGCACCGTCAGTTCGCTGTACAGCGAGAATGCCTGCGACATGTAGCCGACCCTGCGGCGCGTGTCGATATCGTTGGAATCGACTTCCTTGCCGAACAGCCAGGCCTTGCCTTGCGTCGCCGGCAGCAGGCCCGTGAGCATCTTCATGGTGGTCGACTTGCCGCAGCCGTTCGAGCCGAGAAAACCGAAAATTTCGCCGCGACCGATGCGGAAATTCACATGGTCGACGGCCGTGAAATCGCCGAAGCGCATGGTCAGGTCTTGCGCCTCGATGGCGACGTCCTGCGCACTGGCAGCGTCCAGCGGCGTAATCACCACAGGCTGATGGCCCGCGCGCTTGGCTTCCGGCAGCAGCTTGATGAAGGCCGCCTCCAGGTTGTCGCTTTGCGTGCGCGCCAGCAGTTCGGCCGGCGTGCCCGTATCGAGCACCTTGCCGTCATCCATGGCCACCAGCCAGTCGAAGCGCTGCGCCTCGTCCATGTAGGCGGTGGCGACCATCACGCTCATTTGCGGGCGCTGCACGCGAATGCCGGCGATCAGGTCCCAGAACTGGGCCCGCGCCAGCGGATCGACGCCGGTGGTCGGTTCATCGAGAATGAGCAGGTCGGGATCGTGGATCAGCGCGCAGCACAGACCCAGTTTCTGCTTCATGCCGCCCGACAGCTTGCCCGCCGGGCGTGCCAGGAAGGGATGCAAGCCCGTGCTGCGGGTCAGCTGGTCGATGCGGCGCCGGCGTTCGGCGGCATCGTGGCCGAACAGGCGCGCGAAAAACTGCAGGTTTTCCTCGACCGACAGGGTCGGATACAGATTCTTGCCCAGGCCTTGCGGCATGTAAGCGATGCGCGGACAGACATCGTCGCGATGGCGCGCGTCGCGCATGTCGCCGCCCAGCGCCATCACGCTGCCCTGTTGCACGACACGCGCGCCGGCCACCAGCGACAGCAGGCTCGATTTGCCCACGCCATCGGGCCCGATCAAGCCGACCATGCGGCCGGCCGGCACATCGAGGTCGATGGCGTCGAGCGCCACCGTCTTGCCGTAATGCTGGCTGACGCCCTTGATGCTGACGACAAATGGGGTCACGTCCATGGTCACTGCGGAACCTTGCTCGTCAGTTCAGCCGGCCATGCCTGCTTTGCATCGAGACGCACCCAGGCCACGCCGGGCAAGCCCACCTTGACCAGCGCCAGGTGCTTTTGCAGCAGCTCGCGGCTGATCTGCGCTTTCACGCGGAACATCAGCTTCTGGCGCTCGCTGGCCGTTTCCACCGTCTTCGGCGTGAACTGCGCGCTGGCAGCGACAAACGAGATCGTCGCCGGAATCACGTAATTGGGCGCCGCATCGAGGATGATGCGCACTTCGCCGCCCATCGCCACCTTGCCGGCCGCCGTCTCGGGCAGGAAGAAGGTCATGTAGACGTCCGACAGGTCGACCAGATTGAGCACCTTGCCGCCACCGGCCAGCACTTCGCCCTGCTGCGCCACCAGGTATTGCACGCGGCCGTCGCGCGGCGCCGCCAGCTGGCCATCGGCCAGGTCGGCGTCGATGCGCGCGGTAGTCGCTTCGGCGGCCGTCACGGCCGAACGCGAACCGACCACTTGCGCTTTTGCCGCGTCGATGGCCGCCTGCGCCGCCGTGACCTGCGCCTTGGCCGCATTCAGGGCTGCGGCAACGCTGCGCACGCGGGCGCGGTCATCGTCGAGTTCCTGCACCGAGGAAGCGCCCTCTTTCGACAGGGTTTCCGAGCGGGCCAGGCGGCGCTTGGCCGCATCGAGTTCGCTTTCACGCTGCGCCACCAGGGCCAGCGCGGCCGCCTTGTCGCTCTCGCGCACGGCCACCTGCGCCTGCGCACCGACCACCGCGTCGGAGGCCTGCTGCTGGCGCGCGCGCGCCTCGTCGCGCTGCGCCGTCAGCGAATCGACCTGCATGGTGGCCAGCGGCTGGCCCGCCTTGACGAAGTCGCCCTCGCGCACGAGGATCTCCTTGACCCGCCCCGCCAGCTTGGTGGCGACGTCGATTTCGGTCGCTTCGATGCGGCCATTGCCGCTGACAAAACCCTCGCCGGGGCCGGTAGGACGCATTTTTTGCCAGGCCACATAGCCCAGCACGAGAACGGCCACGACCAGCGCGGCGGGAATGAGTTTTTTCTTCAGTTGAGCATTCATGGTATCGGGGCGATCAAATTAGTGGGTGGAAGCGGCGGCGGCGACAGGTGCGCCGCCGCCCAGGGCCGCATACAGGCTGACCTGGCTGGAGAGCAGCGCGCGGCGCGTCTGCACCAGTTGCTGCTCGACCGTCAGCAGGTCGCGCTGCGCATCGAGCACTTCCAGGTAGGGCGCGGCGCCATTGTCATAGCGCAGCTTGGCCAGGCGCGCGCGTTCGCTCTGCGCGGCCAGGGTGGTCTTGCCTATGTCGACCTGCAGCGCCAGCCAGCGCCGGTTCGACAACGCGTCGGCCACTTCGCGAAACGCGCCCTGCACGCTCTTTTCATAATTGGCCACGGCCACGTCGCGGCGTACCTCGGCCAGGTCCATGTTGGCGCGGATGCGGCCCGCGTCAAAGATCGGCAGCACCAGGCGCGGCGCGAAATTCCAGGCGCCGCTGCCAGAATCGAACAGGCCGCTCAATTCCGCGCTGGCCGTGCCGTAGGCGGCCGTCAGCGAAATGGTCGGGAAGAAGGCGGCGCGCGCGGCGCCGATATTGGCTTGCGCGGCGCGCAGCTGATGCTCGGCCGCCATCAGGTCGGGACGCTGCGTGAGTAAAGCCGAGGGCAGGCCCGCATGCAGCTGCTGCAGCACGCTGGCGTCGTCGAAGCGGCGCGTGTCCGGCGTCAGGTCGACCGGGCCGCCCACCAGCTGGGCCAGCGCATGCGCCTGCACGGCGCGCGCCTGCTCCAGCTGCGCCGACAGCGAGAGGGCCTGGCTGAGCAGGGTTTCCACCTGCGTCAGGTCCAGCTTGGAAATCGACCCGACCTCGAAGCGACGCGTAAAGATGCGCAGCGACTCGGCGCGGCTGTCGACCGTGGCGCGCGCCAGCGCCACGCGTTCATCGAGTTCGCGCAAGCCCAGGTAGCCATTGGCAACCTGCGCCACCAGAGCCACGCCGACGGCGCGGCGCGCCTCGTCGCTGGCCAGCAGGGTTTGCAGCGCGCTGTCCTTCAGGCTGCGCACGCGGCCCCAGAAATCGAGCTCCCAGGCGCTCACGTTCAAGCCCGTTTGATACTGCGCGCTCGTCATGGGACGGCCCGTCACGCTCAGGTCACCGGGCACGCGCGCACGGCTGCCGGAGGCGCCCAGCGCAATGGTGGGGAATTGTTCCGCGCGCTGGATGCCATACGCGGCGCGCGCCTCTTCCACGCGCAGGGCGGCGATGCGAATATCGCGGTTGCTGGCCAGCGCCTGCGCAATCAGCGCCTGCAGGCGCGCGTCCGCAAAGTAGGCTTGCCAGCCGATGTCCGCCGCGTGCGCGCCGGCGGGATCGGTTTCCGGATACTGCGCCCCCACGGGCAGCGGCGGTGGCGCATACGGCGGCGCCATCGAGGCGCAGCCGGCCAGGGCCAGCGTGGCGGCCAGTCCAGTGGCCAGCGCGGCCCTCCTGGCGCACGCAGATAAAGCGGGAACAGGCATGATCATCTTCTTCCAGTCAATTCAGAATGTTGTAGCCGCCGTCGACATACAAGGTGCCGCCGGTGATGGCGCGCGCGCCGTCGCCGGCGAGGAAGGCGCACAGCGCGCCCACGTCCTCGATGGTGGCCAGGCAGCGCATGGGCGAGCGTTCGATGGCGTCGGCCATCAGGCGGTCGAAATGGGCAATGCCGGAAGCGGCCCGCGTCTCCAGGGGCCCCGGCGAGATGGCATTGACGCGGATGCCTTGCGGACCCAGTTCGGCCGCCAGGTAGCGCACCGATGCTTCCAGCGCCGCCTTCACGGGACCCATCAGGCCATAGTCGGCGATGACTTCCTCGGCGCCCAGGTAACTCATGGTCATCAGGCTGCCGCCGTCCGGCATCAGCGGTTCGGCCAGCTTCGCCATGCGCATGAAGGAGTGGCAGGAGATATCCATCGCCTGCGCGAAGCCGTCAGCCGAACTGTCCGTGACGCGGCCATGCAAGTCCTGCTTGGGCGCGTAAGCGATGGAATGGACGACGAAATCGAGCCGCCCCCACTGCTGCTCGATCTGCGCAAACAGCGCTTCGAGCTGGCCCGGCACGGCCACGTCGAGCGGCGCCATGATGGCCGCCTGCACTTGCTGCGCCAGCGGTTCCACATGCGGACGCGCCTTGTCATTGAGCCAGGTCACGGCCAGTTCGGCGCCGGCCGCGCGCAATGCGCTGGCGCAGCCCCAGGCGATGCTTTGCGCGTTGGCGATGCCGACCACCAGCCCGCGTTTTCCCTGCAATGGCAGGAATGGCGGCACAGACGCCGTCATGGTTTATTCGGACGCAAGGCGGGCCAGGGCGTGGCCGCGTTCACGCATCGCACCGCGCCAGCGCGCATGGCGGCGGCGCAAGTGGCCAGGGTGACGCCGCCGGCGCGCGCATACGGCAAGGCAATGGGAGTGTGGGGGTGTAAGGTACTGCACGCGTCAGGCGCGGGGATCTGCATCTTCATGAATCGGGCTTCCGTCACTGAAATTCGAGGCCAGCACCAGTGCATTCTCGGGGAACTGGTACGGGGCGAAAATTACTCTACAGCATTTAGATACGTGATTCGCGATGAGTCCGGTCCGCATGCATAATGCTTTTGAGCTAGGTCAACTATAAGTGCGATTGCGGCAATGCAGCATTGATGTAAATCAAATTTTACCTCAATATTATCTAAATGAAATATTTTTCAAGCAAGCGTGCGGACATGTTTATTTGATAATTATGCTGGGCTGGCAGGAAGGAAAGGGACTTTGCCGGCGCAGATGGGCATTATTTGAAAAACAAGCAGCGTTGGGCGGCGGCGGATGGCAGGCGCTGGGGGAGAGATGGAATGGGGGCCATGCTATTGCATTGCAACATGGCCCGCCATGCCTTGCGGAACTGCGCTGAACGGCCTTATTGGCGCGGCGCCGCGGGACGCGAATACAGGTCGATGATGGTGCTGATGCCATCCTGGCATACGGAGCAGAAAGTCTCGCTGCGGTCGAACATGATGCACTGCATCTCGGGCCGGTAGTAGCCGGACGACTCGTAGTTCGCGCCTTCGAAGGCGCCCACCGCATGGCGCTGCGGCGCCTTCGAGAACAGCTGCTGCGTGTACGCCAGGTCGGCCTTGAACAAGTCGCTCATCTCGCTTTCCGGGCGGTTGGCCGCGCGCAGGGCGGCGCGCTGCTTCTGGTATTCGCGCGCATGGCTGTCGTACGCTTCCTTCGGCCATGGCGTGGGCAGCGGCGTGCCGGCCTTGACGTGGTTCTGCCATTTCAGCCTGGCCGGATCGCGCAGGGCGGTGGCGTTCGGCTCCCACGGTTCCTGCCGTTCGCCATTCGACTGATAGGCCACGGGCGAAGTGTAGTACTCGTCGGCCAGGCCGGCGAAATGGTGGCCGAATTCATGCACGAACAGGTAATTGGCCCAGTCATTATTCGCCGCCGCCGTGCTGAACTGGCCGAAGATGCCGCCGCCGCCGTAGGTATCGTTATTCACGAGGATTTCGATGAACTCATACGGCGCATACTGCGCCAGGTCGCGCAGGGCGCGGTTGTCCGTCGTCAGCACATAGCGCTCGCTGCCGAAAATATCGTAGCGCGTACCCAGCGGCGACGCATGGTGCACGCCCGTCGATGGACGCGACACGCCCGATTCCTGCGTCGGCGCGGCCATGGCCCACACATTGAAGTCATTGGCCCGTTCGCGGAACGGCGACACCGTAAACAGGTGTTCGGCCAATTTGCGCGCCGTCGCTTCGAACTTGCCCATTTCGGCGGCCGTATAGCCGTCGCCCATGATCAGCAGGTCGACCTTTTCGGACGACGGACCGCTGATGCGGATCGGTATCGGCTTGACGGGTGCCGGCGGCTGCTTGCGGATCACGTCCTGCGCTGCCGGGTCGACATCGGTACTCCACACAACGGAAAACAGGCCGCGCTCGTCGCGCTTGAGGATGCGCACGCGCACGGGGTGCTCGGGCTGCGGGAAACGCACGGATTCCTGGAACGCGCGCGTGGTGGTTTTCGCTTCGTCGGTACTGGCCCATTCACCGAAAATGGTGGAGAAGCCGCGCGAATACAGCACCTTGCCCGACTGGATATCGACCACTTCCAGCAGGTTGTTGCCACGGTTGCTGTCATCGATGGGGCGCGCCAGGTTGCCCGGCCATGGCAAGGGCTCGACCAGCACGCGCTCGACCGCATAATGTTCGCCCAGCGCATTGCCGCTGTGCTGGTAATCGAGGCGCATGGTGGCCGGCTGGGTGGCACTGGCAGCCTGCGCGGCTGGGACGATGCCAGCGGCCAGCGCCAGCGCACAGAGGAAGGATCGAATCGGAGTCTGCTGCATCTCATTCCTGACACGGTAGAAAAACGGGTAAAAGAAGCGGTTTTCCAAACAAACAGCGGCGCCAGCGGCGGGCATGGAAAAATCCGGTGCGGCACATTGTAGCGACAGGAATACGCACTGCAAAGCACCCATTTCACGCACCAGCTTGACCGCGCCACGCAATCGCTCTATATTAGATTGACTAGTCAATTAATTAAAAGGATAGCCAACCGCCATGCGCACCATCGATCCCGGCAAACACGCGGCCCGTCGCGACGCCATTCTCGCCGCCGCGCGCAGCTGCTTCGCGCGCAAGGGCTTTCACCAGACCAGCACCGCCGCCATCTGCGCGCAAGCAGGCATGAGTCCCGGCAACCTGTTTCACTACTTCCCCACCAAGCAAGCCATCATCGCCGCCATCGTCGACCAGGAAGGCAGCGAGACGGCCACCTATTTCGCCGGCGTGCAAGGCAGCGCTGATGCGTACGGGGCCCTGCTCGATTTCATGGACCTGGTGCTGGCGCTGGCGGCCGACGGGGATTTTGCGGGGCTGGCGCTGGACATTTCCGCCGAAGCGATGCGCGATCCAGATATCGCGGCCAGGGTGGCGCGCAACGATGCCATGCTGCGCGCCGGCGTGCAGGCGCTGCTGGAAAGCGCTGCGGCGCGAGGCCAGGTCGACGCCGCGCTCGACCCCGCGCAAACGGCCGGCTGGATCGCTGCGCTGATCGACGGCATCTTCAACCGGGTCGCCGTCGATCCCGCTTACGCACCGCCGGCGCAGCGCGCCAGCCTGCACCTGTTATTGGCGCGCTTCCTGCGCCCTGCCCTGGCATGAGCGCCGTCATGCAAACCCCACCCACGCGCATCGCCGACGTCGACGCCCTGCGCGGCTGCGCGCTGTTCGGCATTTTGGTCGTCAATATCGGCGCCTTCGCCACGCCGTGGTTCGGCCTGGGCTTGACCGATCCCGCCTTTCACGGCGGCGTGGACCGCGCCACGCATTTTCTCGTCGCCCTGCTGTTCGAGACCAAGTTCTATCTGCTGTTTTCCTTCCTGTTCGGCTACAGCTTCACCTTGCAGATGCAGGCGGCGGCGCGCGCCGGTGCGCCGTTCGTGCCGCGCATGCTGCGCCGGCAAGCTGGCCTGTGGCTGATCGGAGCCCTGCATGCCGTGTTGCTGTTTCATGGCGACATACTCACCACCTACGCCGTGCTGGGCATCGTGCTGCTGGCGCTGCACCGTTGCGGCGAACGCCAGGCACTGTCCCTGGCCTTGATGCTCGTCACCGTCTGCGTGGGGTTCTGGGGATGGATGGCCTGGCTGCAAAGCCTGCAGCCGGCGGGCGACGCGGCGGACAACGCCGTGGCGATGGCGCAGAAGGCGGCAAGCGCGCTGGCCGCCTACCGCGCCACCCCGGCCACCGTCATCAGTCAGCATTTGCGCGAACTGAGTGACATCTGGATCGTCCTGCTGCTGGTGCAGGCACCGTGCGCACTGGCCATGTTCCTGTGCGGCCTGGCCGCCGGCAAGCGCGAGATGCTGCTGCACGCCAGCGCATACCTGCCGCTGCGCCGCCGCCTGCTGTGGGCCGGGGCGCTGGTGGGCCTGCCCGGCGCTGCCTTCTACGCGTGGACGTCCGTGTACGCGCAAAGCCAGGCATGGCAGGTGGCGGGACTGGCCGTGGGACTGGCGAGTGCGCCGCTGCTGGCGGGGGCTTACCTGGCGCTGGCGCTGGCCCTGTTCGAGCGCCTGCGCGACGGCACGCTGTTTGCGCTGCTGGCCGATACGGGCCGCATGGCCCTGTCGAACTACCTGCTGCAGTCGGCCATCTGTGCCTGGCTGTTCCTCGCGTATGGCGCGCGGCTGATGGGCAGCGTCTCGCCGCTCGGTGCGCTGGCGCTGGCTGTCATCATCTTTTGCGTGCAGCTGCCACTGAGTCGCTGGTGGCTGCGCGGCCACGCGTATGGCCCCGTCGAATGGCTGCTCAGGGCATTGACGATCGCCGCGTGGCCCCGCTGGCGGCGATCGCGCGCCGCCTATTTGTAGCGGTACAGGGGCTGGCGCAGCTGGATCGGACGGATATCGAGACGCAGCTTCAGCACCGAATACGCTTCCGCCTCGGTCGAACTGTAGCCGACGCTGTTGACCGTTTTACTGAAGCGGAACTCGAAGCCCAGGTCCGGGTACGGGTCGCGCGGGTTGCCGAAGGCGATGCCGATGGCTTCCTGCTGGGCGTTGTCGATCAGGTTGCCCATCAGGTCGAGCACGGCGTTATTGCCGAGGATATCGTTGGTAAACACGGGTTCGCGCATGTCGGGCTGGTTCGGATCGAGCTTGTTGTCGGCCTTGTCCGGCGAAGGCGTAAACACGCGCGTGACGAGGTTGAATTTGTCGCCCCGGTCCAGATAGCTGATGGCGGCGTTGCTGATATTGAAATTTTTCACGCCACGGTCGCTGATGGCGCCCGACAGGTCGATCAGCAAGGCGCCGCTGTAACCAATGACTTCCACGTCGCGCATGGCGTCGACCACCATGGCGCTGTTTTCATCGATACCCAGTCCCAGGTGATAGCCTTTTTTCAGCATCACGGGAATCATGCGCGCAAAACGCCCGCGTACCAGCAGATGCTGGTCCACGAAGACATCGCTGCCGATGAAGCCCAGCCCCGGCGCAATCTCGCGCCCGTCCGTAACGCCCATCTTGAGCATGTCGAGCACGGGCTTGGCATCGTAGAACATGGTGGTGCTCATGATGGCGGCGCCGGCGCTGGATCCGGCGATCACGCCGCCGTTGCGGTAGACCGACCAGATGGCTTCCAGCGCGGCCGTGCGGCTGCCGTCCGGGCGCAGCAAGGCTTGCGTGATGCGGCCCTGGTCGCCGCCGGCAAAATAGATGCCGCTGGCCGACTTGATCTGCGTGACGATGGCCGGATCTTCGGCCGCCTTGCGGTAATCGCGATTGGGCAGCTTGACGGCCAGCGGCACGAAAAAGGCATCGGCGCCATATTGATTGAGTTTTTGGATGATGCTTTCACCCGATTTTTCCGGATTCATCGCGGCCGAGGCCAGCACGGCGATCCGCGCGCCAGGCCCGCCCGACAACTTGACGATGCGCTGCCAGACTTCGGCATTGTCGGCGCGCAGGCCGCCGCCGATGATGACGAGGGTGCCCTGCGGGGCGCTGCCGATGGCACTGCCGCCGGGCGCCGCCACGGCATGGAAGCTGCACAATGCCAGCGCGAGCAACAGCGCGGCGCGGAAGATGTGATACAGGCTTGAAGATGATTTCATGGTGCCTCTCGAATACATGAAAAGGGGCACGCGCCCGGCGCGCGCCCTTACTGCCAAAACTGCTGCTTGCAACCCAACGCCATCGGACTACGATACTACCCGCTGCGTGTGACAGCCGTATTGCGGTATCTCCTGCTTTGCCGCCTTATTTGAAGCTGTAATTGGCGCTGGCATAGAAGCGCCGGCCGCGCGGGTCCGAATAAGTAGGATCATAGCCGGACAGGAAGTAGTACGCCTGGTTCGAGTACGGCGGGCTGGTATTGAACAGATTCTGTATGCCTGCGCGCAGCTTGAACTGCTTGCTGACCGCATACGCGCCCGACATGTCCCACAGCGTGTAGGCCTTCACCCGGTTCGGTTTGACGACGCTGCCGTCGTCCGTGTTGATGGCCGAGTTCTGGTCAGCATAGCCGCTCGAATAGGTGTTCGACAGGCTGGCCGAATACGGGCCGTTATCCCAGTCCAGCGTGATCGTATGGCGCCAGCGCTGCACCACGCCGTCCGTGACAAATTTATTCAAGTTACTGATAAAAACGTCTCCAGGGCTGGTCTGGATTTTCGAGTCGAGCACATACGTGCCGCTCAGGTGTCCGCCAAAACGCCCCCACGCCGTTTTCACGCCATGCAGGTCGGCCGTGATATCGATGCCCGCAGCTTTTTGCGCGCCGCGGTTTTCCTTGCGCAGCTCGATGTAGCGGATTTCATTGTCTTCGTCGCGGTGCACCAGGTTGCCGTACTTGCCCAGGTTGGACAGGATGATGTCGTCGCCGATTTCGCTGATCAGGTCCGTGCGCTTGATGTTCCAGTAGTCGGCACTGAAGGTCCAGTGCTGGCTCGGTTCGAGCACCAGGCCGGCCGTGAACTGGCGGCTGCGTTCGGGTTTCAGCTTGTCGTTGCTGTAGCGGCGCGTACGCCAGTTGTCGGCGCAAATCGAGTAGTCGTTGTCCTCGGCTTCGCAGTACACGGGATCGGGCAGGGTCGCCGTCTGGCTGTAGACGGTGGGACGGTGCAGGTCCGACATCGACGGCGCACGGAAGCCCTTGCCGGCCGAGGCGCGCAGCAGCACCTGCTTGCTGGGCATGTAGGTCAGGCCGATTTTAGGACTCAAGGCGCCGCCCACCTGCTGGTAATGGTCATAGCGGCCCGAGAGCTGCGCCTGCCACTGCTTGGTAAATGGCAGCAGCAGTTCGCTGTAGATGGCTTGCACATTGCGGCTGTCGCTGGTGGCCACACCCCCTTCGGGCGCTTCGTCATTGGTGATGTTACCACTCATCAACAATGCGGATGGCCGGAAGTCCGTGCGCTCGCGCCGCACTTCGCCGCCCACGGCCAGCGCCAGGTCGCCGCCGCCCAGTGCCATCAGCGCACGCGACACCTTGAAATCGAGCGAGTCCATGACACCGCGCGCATGCCGCACTTCGTCGTTGACCTGGATGCTCTCGAGCAGCGCCTTGCCCGCCGCGCTGGACGGGCCGAATGGATTGATGGTGCCATCCGTGATGCCCTTTTGTAGCTGGTCGGCCAGGAGGTAGCCGTGCGTGTCCTTGTCCCTGACCACATTGACGCTGTGATTCAAGCCCACGTCGTAATCCCAGCCGCCCACGGTGCCTGTAGCGCCCACCACGTAACGCTGGCTTTCGCTGGTCAATTCGCTGGTGCGCATGCCCGCTTCGTTCAGGCGGATGCGCAGGGCCAGCGTGTCAGTCAGCCCGGCGGCGTTCAGCTGCGGCACCATGCTGGCGTCGATTTCGCCATCGGGCCGCGCTGTCGATCCCACGTAATAGCTGCGCGAACGGCTCAACGCCACCTCGGCATACAATTGGTGATCATTGTTCAATTTGAGGACGCCGCGCGTCAGCAGGTTCTGCTTGTCCGTCTTCGGATACAGCTCGGTGTCGCCCATGTAATTATAGGTACACGCATCGACGCCGCCCGTGCCGGCCGGCAGGTACACATTGGCCGGGCCGCTGCAGCCTGGAATCGACAGGTTAATCAGGCGATTCGTGATCGGTTTCCCATTGAGCAGGAAGCCCTGTTCCTGCAGGTAGTCGCGCTGGTCGCTGGAGAGGCGGATATTCGCCGGACTGGTATAGCTGGACAACAAATGACCAAGGCGTTCCGCCACGTGCAGGTTCGGAATGAACTTGCGCTGCGAAGTGCTCAGGCGGTCGGTTTTTTGCAGGTCGACCACGGCAAAGATATTGTAGCCATCCTCCCCCAAGTCGCCCGTGCCGGCCGTGATGCTGGCCGTGCGCTTGCCGGCACCGCCTTCCTGCGTGCCGCTGCCGTAGACATTCAGCTCCACGCCCTGGTAATCCTTGCGCGTAATAAAATTGATCACGCCGCCGATGGCGTCCGTGCCGTACAGGGCCGAAGCACCGTCGAGCAATACTTCCACGCGCTGCAGGGCGGCGGCGGGAATGTTATTCAGGTCCACGCCCGCATCGTCGCCGGGCGAGGCAAAGTTCGCCATGCGCCGGCCATTGAGCAGCACCAGGGTCGATGAGGTGCCCACGCCGCGCAGGTTGGCGCTGTTGAAGCCGCGCTGGTCGCCGCCCACATTGATGCTGACGCCATCGGTCAGGCCGCCCACGTTGGCCGACACGCGCGCCATCAGCTCGGCCGCCGTCGTCACGCCCGCCTTTTCGATCTCGGCGCGCGTGATGACCTGCACCGGCAGCGCCGTCTCCGATTCCAGGCGCTTGATGGCCGAACCCGTGATTTCCACGCGCTGCATTTTTTTCGGCGCCGGCTCGCCATCCCGCGCCTGCTCCTGTTCCTGCGCCAGCGCGCCGCTGGCCAGCATGCCCAGCGCCGCCGACACGCTCAAGGCGCCCAGCGCCAGGCGCACGCCTTGCGCCAGCAGCGACTCGCGTGGCAATACGGAACGGCCGTTCTGTCTTTTCATGTGCATTGCATCTCTCCCCAATGGTGTATGTCTGATTTTTATCATGATTTTTGTACTGCCTTGCGCTGCCTGGATACTGCTTTCCGGGGCCCTGGCACGCCATGCTCGCCGCCGTACAGATAGGCGGCGATGACTTCGCTCAGACGGGCCGCTTTTTCAACGTTCTTCTTGTTCGACACCATCAGCGCCACGGCCAGCGCCTCGATCATGGCCAGCGCCGTGCTGGCGCTGCTGGGCAGGACGGGATGCGTGCTTTGCGCATACAGCGCGTGATCGGCCAGTTCGGCCAGGGGGGACGCGGGAGAGTCGGTGAGCGCCACGATACAGGCGCCGCGATCGCGCGCAAAGCTGGCCAGGCCGATGCAGTCGAGCGTATAGCGGGGAAACGAGATCACCACCAGCACATCGTGCGCCGCCAGGTTGACCAGATGCCCGGCCGCCACTTCCGAACCGCCGATGCCCACCACTTCCACCACATGCGGGCAAAACGGCTGCAGATGCTGCACCAGCATGCCCGCCAGATTGGCCGACAGGCCAAAACCCATCACATACACGACCTTGGCGCGCGTCAGGCGCCGCACCACGGTCTGCATGGCGGGCGGCGACAAGGCATCGGACGTGGCGGCGATATTCGCGGCCGCATACTCCAGGCTTTCCGTGATCGGTGACGTGGCGCGCGCACGCCGTTGTATCGTACGGCGCAATTTGTCGACTGGCTGCAACAGCGATTGCAGGGTTTCGGCCATGGCGCTGCGCATGGCCGAATAATTCTTTTGCCCTATGTCGCGTGCGAAGCGGCTGATGGTCGCCGTCGAGACCTGGCAACTGTCAGCCAGCTCCTCGATGCCCAGCGCAGTCACGCGCATCTGGTTGCGCAGCAGGTAATCGGCGATCTGCCGCTGCGAGGCCGAGCCGCTGGCCAGCACGTGCATCAGCGTTTGCCCCAGCGTCGATTGCGCAAAGGCTGCATCGGGCGACGACAGGGTGGCGGCCACTGGCGGGCGCAAGCTGTTACGGGCAGGGCTGGCGGATGATTTCATATCACTGGCGGCCTGTGTTCTTGTGGATGACGGATGACGGATAAAAAGACGAAAACGGGTCGCTGGAACCTACTTTACTCATATCAAAAAGAAAACTCAACAAATATTTGTAAAAGAATTTTCATTGATTTACTTAGTGAAAATAATGCTACATAATCGACCGAAATCCATCAACCGCGCCCCGTTTTGGGGCGAATTTACCATGCAAGTACAACAGCATCCCATCTCCAGTGCGCACGCCAGCGTAGCGTGCCAGTTGAGCAGCTTTCACTTTGGCACGGCAGCGGCAGGCAGCCGCAGCGGCAAGAAAGTGTATATCCAGGCGGCGCTGCATGCGGACGAGGTGCCGGGCATGCTGGTGTCGCAGTTCCTGCGCCGCGAACTGCTGGCGCTGGAAGCGGCGGGCAAGGTGCACGGTGAAATCATCCTGGTGCCTGCCGCCAACCCGATCGGCCTGGCGCAAGCCATCCATGGCGCGCCGTTTGGCCGCTTCGACCTGACCACTGGCATCAACTTCAACCGCGCCTACCGCCACGTAGCCGATGAACTGAAAACCACGCTCGATGGCAAGCTGGGGCAGGATGCGCAAGCCAACGTGGCGCTGATACGCCAGCATGCGTGCGACGCCGTCGCCGCCTGGCGGCCGTCCACGGATGCGGAGACGCTGAAAAAAACCTTGCTGGGCATGGCCATCGATGCCGACATCGTGCTCGACCTGCATTGCGATAACGAGGCGGCCCTGCATATCTATACGGGCACGCCGCTGGCGGCGCAGATCGCCCCCCTGTCCGCGCTCCTGGGTGCGCGCGCCGTGCTGCTGGAACTGGCGGCCGGCGAAGAGCCGTTCGACGAAGCCTGCAGCCGCCTGTGGTGGGACCTGGACGCACACTTCCAGGGCCGCTATCCGATTCCCGCCGCCTGCCTGTCGACCACCGTCGAATTGCGCGGCGAAGTGGAAGTGAGCTACGCCCTGGCAGAGCGCGACGCCACCGCCCTGCTGCGCTTTCTTGCCATCGAGGGCGTGCTGGAGATCGCCGGCGCCGGCGACGACCTGCCCGCTCAGCAATGCCAGCCCACGCCGCTGGCCGGCGTGGAGCCTATCCTCGCGCCGCATCACGGCGTACTGGTGTATCTGCGCGAAATGGGCGAGGTGCTGGCCGCCGGCGATGCGCTGGCCGACCTGATCGATCCGGTCAGCGGCGAGACGACGACCTTGCGCTGCAGCGTCGCCGGTGTCTTCTTTGCACGCAGCGCCCACCGCCATGTCTTGCGCGGCATGAACGTCGGCAAGGTCGCCGGCGCCATCGCCTTCCGCGGCGGCAGCCTGCTGAGCCAATAAATGTCACCCATGAAAAAATTCAAGCTCCCCAATACCTTCGTCCTGCTGTGCGGCATCCTGGCCATGATCGCGCTGGCGACCTGGCTGGTACCGGGCGGAAAATTCGATACGCAACTGGTGAACGGCAAACAGCTGATCATTCCCGGCACGTTTCACTACGTCGACAACAAGCCGCAGGGACTGGCCGCGCTGATGATGGCGCCCATCAAGGGCTTCGTCGACGCCAGCCTGATCATCGGCTTCATCCTGATCGTCGGCGGCGCCTTCGCCGTGCTGCAAAAAACCGAAGCCTTCGATTCGCTGATCAAGGCCATCGCCAAAGCGCACACCAGTTCGCGCTTCGTGCGCGCCGCCATCATCCCCGTCTTCTTCACCATGTTCTCGCTGGGCGGCGCCACCTTCGGCATGAACGAGGAAGCCATTCCCTTCATCCTGATCTTCGTGCCGCTGGCGCTGGCGCTGGGCTACGACACCATCACGGGCGTGTCGATTCCCTTCATCGGCTCGCAGGTGGGCTTTTCCGCCGCCTTTTTAAATCCATTCAACGTCGGCATCGCGCAGGGCATCGCCGGCGTGCCGATCTTTTCCGGCATCGGCTACCGCCTGATCGTGTGGGCCATCGCCACGGCCGTCAGCATCGTATTTTTGATGTGGTATGCGGCGCGCATCAAGCGCCATCCGGAAAAAAGCCCGACCTACCTGCTCGACATCGAAAAACGCAGCGAGCATTCGATGGACCTCGACAGCTTTGCCGGCATGACCCGCACGCACCGCGCGGTGCTGTGGATTTTCATGGCAACCTTGCTGACGATGGTCGTCGGCGTCGTCAAGTACGACTGGTTCATCGATGAAATCGCCGCCCTGTTCCTGGTCATGGCCATCGTCGTCGGCCTGGTCGGCCGGCTCGACATGGACAGCCTGGTGGCATCCTTCGTGCAAGGCGCGCGCGACATGGTCAGCGTGGCACTCGTCATCGCGCTGGCACGCGGCACCATGATCCTGGCGCGCGATGCGCAGATCATCGACACCATGCTGCATGCGCTCACGCCCCTGGTGGCGTCGTCAAGCCCCGTCTTTGCCGCGCAAAAGATGTTCTTCATGCAGTCGGTAATCAACTTCTTCATCCATTCCGGCAGTGGCCAGGCCGCGCTGACCATGCCCATCATGGCGCCGTTGGCCGACCTGGTGGGCGTGACGCGCCAGACGGCCATCCTGGCCTTCCAGTTCGGCGAATTCACCACGCCGATGATTCCCACCTCCGGCATCACCGTCGGCGTGCTGGCACTGGCGCGCGTGCCGTGGATTACCTGGGCCAAGTGGATGATCCCGCTGCAGCTGATCTATCTGGTGCTCGCGCTGCTGCTGCTGATTCCACCCTGCCTGATGCACTGGCAGTAAGCCAGTCAGCGCTGGTAGATGTCCGGCACATAACGCTCCATCAGCGTTTCCGGGCGCAGCGGCGCCGTGAAACCGTAGCGCGCGTACAGCGTATGCGCCGTGCCGGTGGCGAGCATGAAGCGGCGCAAGCCCTGCAAGTCGGGATGTGCCATCACGGCGTCCATCAGGCGCTTGCCGTAGCCACGGCCGCGGTACTCTTGCAGCACATACACGTCGACCAGATAGGCAAACGTGGCGTAGTCGCTGACCACGCGGGCGAACGCCACCTGACGGCCGTCAAGCCTGCCGCCAAAGCATAGAGAATGGTCGATGGCGCGCCGTACGGTAGCCAGCGGGATGCCGATGGCCCATGTCGATTGCGTGCTGAGAAAATGGTGGATGGCTGGAACGTCGAGTTCCGCCTTGTCGGTGCTGATCATCAAATGTGACATCGCGCAGGCCCTGCTAGCGTTGAAAAACACGATCATCGGCCTTTTTGCTGCGGCTGTCACCAGGGCTGGATAGAACCGGGGGCGCCACCCGTTCTGCCTGTCCGTGATGCGGTGTTGCTGTTTGCTGCGGATGCTGCTTGTACTGCCGGCAATGCCATCACTGCGCTTACAGGGCGGCTTTTTCTTCCGCGCTCAGACGCTTGGCGCTGACATACACGGTGTGCATGGTGGCTTGATCGGCGCTGGCGGCGATGGGGGCGGGCGCGGCGCGCAATTTCGGCACGGCGGCGGTGGCCAGGCTGGTGGCGGCGGCGATGGCGATGATGGCAACGAAGATGGCTTCCATGTTTTTAGCGATGTTCATGATGGTGTCCTTTGAGTGGCTGGTTGTGTGTTGCGATGATTGAACTGTAGGCCGATCCCCCCTGAACTGCCATCGGATTGCGACCAAACGCACGATTCGCGGGACAGAATACAAAAAGCCCGGATGGAACGCACAACAGCGTCCGCCGCGTGGCATTTGACGCGTGCCAGCCCCATTCCCGGCCATTTCAGCGCCCTGCAAGCCCCTAAAAGCCCTACCGCAGGCCAACCTTGTTTATAATCGCCCTACACTAAAGGACTTCTTTCATGACTGATCAATTCTCCAAAAAGGGCGAAGCCTGGTCGGCCCGGTTTTCCGAACCGGTCTCGGACCTCGTCAAGCGCTACACAGCTTCTGTATTTTTTGACAAGCGCCTGGCGCTGTTCGACATCGAAGGTTCGCTGGCCCATGCGGAAATGCTGCATGCGCAAGCCATCATCAGCCCGGCCGACTACGCGGAAATCGTGCGCGGCATGGCGCAAATCTCGCAGGAAATCACCGCCGGCCAGTTCGAATGGCTGCTGGACCTGGAAGATGTCCACCTGAATATCGAAAAACGCCTGACCGAACTGGTAGGCGATGCGGGCAAGCGATTGCACACCGGCCGTTCGCGCAACGACCAGGTGGCCACCGACATCCGCCTGTACGTGCGTTCCGCCATCGACGACATCACCGCCCTGCTGGCGACGTTCCGCAGCGCGCTGACGGACCTGGCCGAGCAGCATGCCGACACCATCATGCCGGGCTTTACCCACATGCAGGTGGCCCAGCCGATCACCTTCGGCCATCACATGCTGGCGTATGTCGAAATGTTCGGCCGCGATGCCGAGCGCATGGCCGACTGCCGCAAGCGCGTCAATCGCCTGCCGCTGGGCGCCGCCGCCCTGGCCGGCACCACCTTCCCCATCGACCGCCTGCGCGTGGCAAAAACGCTGGGCTTCGACGACGTGTGCCACAACTCGCTCGACGCCGTGTCGGACCGTGATTTCGCCATCGAATTTTGCGCCGCTGCCGCCGTGCTGATGATGCACGTATCGCGCATGGCCGAGGAACTGGTGATCTGGATGAGCCCTCGCATCGGCTTCATCGACATCGCCGACCGCTTCTGCACCGGCTCGTCGATCATGCCGCAAAAGAAAAACCCGGACGTGCCCGAGCTCGCCCGTGGCAAGACGGGCCGCGTGTATGGCCACCTGATCGGCCTCTTGACCCTGATGAAAGGCCAGCCGCTGGCCTACAACAAGGATAACCAGGAAGACAAGGAACCGCTGTTCGACACCGTCGACACCGTCATCGACACCTTGCGCATCTTCGCCGACATGGCCGGCGGCATCACGGTGAAACCGGAAGCGATGCGCGCGGCTGCCCTGCAGGGTTATGCCACGGCGACCGACCTGGCCGACTACCTGGTCAAGAAGGGCCTGCCGTTCCGCGACGCCCATGAAGCGGTGGCCCTGGCCGTGCGCGCCTGCGTCGATGCCGGTTGCGACCTGGCGGACCTGACGCTGGAGCAGTTGCGCGCGTTTTCCCCGCTGACGGGTGAAGACGTGTTTGAAGTGCTGACCCTGGAAGGCTCCGTCGCCGCGCGCGACCACGTGGGCGGCACCGCGCCGCGCCAGGTGCGCGCCGCGATCGCCCGCGTGCGCACGCAACTGGAAAAATAAACCGCGCTTGCGCACCCAAGCGCCCCGCTGCATCGCTGCAGCGGGGCGTTTTTCATTGCGCGACGATTGTCGACAATCCGGAAAAGGCAGCGCCCGGGCTCAAGCCGAAAGGCGCGAACTGATATCATGCCCGCATTCCATATTCAGCATCGAGCAAAGGAGCAGGCATGAGCATAGGTGGCACTTCCATCGAACAGGCATTGGCATCGCTGTCGGACATGACGGGCGGCATGGTTGCCATCGGCAAGGACGAACATGCGCAACGCATCGCCAGGGCGCAGGACTGCATGCGCGAGCAGGGCATCGCCGCGATCTACCTGAACGCGGGCGCCAACCTCACCTATTTCACGGGTACCAAATGGTATGCCAGCGAACGCATGGTGGGCGCCATCCTGCCGGCCTGCGGCGAGATCGAATATATCGCCCCCGCCTTCGAGGAAAGCACCTTGACGGGCTTCATGCTCATCGAGGGCAAGGTCAATTGCTGGGAAGAGCATGAAAGCCCGTACCAGCTGTTCGTCGACGTGCTGGCGCGCATGGGGATTGCCCAGGATGCGGCTGCGCCGCCGCGCGTGGGTATCTGCGAAAGCGCCGCCTTCTTCATCTATGACGGCATCCGGCCGCTGGCTCCCGGCTACGCGCTGGAAAACGCACGCGCCGTCACGGCGTACTGCCGCAGCCGCAAGTCACTGGCGGAAATCGCCCTGATCCAGCGCGTGATGGACATGACCCTGGCCGTGCACGTGGCCACGGCCAGCATGCTGGTCGAAGGCATCACGACGGTGGAAGTGGAAGAATTCATCCAGCGCGCGCACCGCAAGGTGGGGGCGCCCCGCTCGTATTTTTGCATCGTGCTGTTCGGCGAAGCAACCGCCTATCCGCATGGCGTGAACTACGTGCAGACCCTGAAGGCGGGCGACACGGTGCTGATCGACACGGGTTGCCAGGTGATGAACTACATCTCCGACATCACGCGCACTTATGTGTTTGGTACGATCAGCGCGCGCCAGCGCAGCGTGTGGAACAGCGAAAAGGCGGCGCAGGCTGCGGCTTTCGCGGCCGCCCAGTTGGGCGTACCCTGCGGCGACGTGGACCGCGCCGCGCGCGTATCCCTGGAGGCAGACGGCTTTGGCCCCGGCTACAAGCTGCCGGGCCTGCCGCACCGCACCGGCCACGGCATCGGCCTCGATATCCACGAATGGCCTTACCTGGTGGGAAACGACACGACGCCGCTCGACGTGGGCATGTGCTTCTCGAACGAGCCGATGATCTGCATTCCCGGCGAATTCGGCATCCGCCACGAAGACCATTTCTACATGACGCAAGACGGTCCGCGCTGGTTCACGCAACCGGCGCACAGCATTGACGATCCGTTCGGGCTGCACGCCTAGGCAGCTTACCTCAACGCCAGCCGCCGTGGCGCCGGCATGGGGCTGATTGCCGGCGCGCCGTCCTGCGCCAGTTTGAACACGGCCAGCGCCACGCCCAGTTGCACGGCCTGCTCCTGCAGCGATTCGGCGGCCGCCGAGGCCTCTTCCACCAGCGCGGAGTTTTGCTGCGTCATCTGGTCCATGCTGCCGATGGCCACGCCGATATCGCCGATGCCGGCGCTCTGCGCCTGGCTGGCGGCGCTGATTTCGGCCATGATGTCGGCCACCTTTTTCACCGAGTCGACGATCTGGCCCATGGTCAGCCCCGCCTCGTCGACCAGCTTCGAGCCGACATTCACCCTGTCCACCGAATCGCCGATCAATTGCTTGATCTCGCGCGCCGCAGCCGCGCTGCGCTGCGCCAGGTTGCGCACTTCGGATGCCACCACGGCAAAGCCGCGTCCCTGCTCGCCCGCGCGCGCCGCTTCCACGGCCGCATTCAAGGCCAGGATATTCGTCTGGAAGGCGATGCCGTCGATCACGCCGATGATGTCGACAATGCGTTTCGATGAGTCGTTGATCTCGCCCATGGTGGTGACCACCTGGCTGACCACTTGCCCGCCTTTCACGGCGACAGAAGACGCCGACACCACCAGTGCATGCGCCTGGCCCGCATTGGCTGCGTTGTCGCGCACGGTGCTTGTAAGGCTATCCATGCTGCGCGCCGTCTGATCCAGGCTGCCCGCCTGCGATTCCGTGCGCGCGGCCAGGTCCGCATTGCCTTGCGCGATTTCCGCGCTGGCCACCTGGATGGTTTCGGCCGATGCCTTGATGCCGGACACCATGCCGGCCAGCCGGCCGCGCATCTCCTTCAGCGCCGCCAGCAAACTGGCCTGGTCGCCCGCTTCGGTGGCGATCTCCATCGAGAGGTCGCCATCGGCCACGGCGCGCGCGATCTGGCGCGCATATTCCGGTTCGCCGCCCAGCTGCTGCCAGATGGCGCGCACGACAAAGTGCGACACGGCCGCCAGGCAAACAATGACGGCCAGCGCCACGGCGATGCTGGTATTGAGGGCATGACGCACATTCGCCGCGCTGCGCTCGATGCCCTGCTTGAATTGCGCTTGCGCCTGTTCGTTGGTCTTGGCCAGGTCCGTATTGAGCACCGCCAGCGCGCCCTGCATGCGCGACACGGTCGCTTGCGGGTCGCCCTCTTCCATTTCCAGCATGATGCGCGCCGCACTCATGGCCGGCGCATAGTAGGCGTCAAACTCCTTTGCCAGTTGCATGCCGTGCTCGCGCTGGCCGGGAATGGCGGCAAAGGCGGCCAGCTTGGCGCGCAGCTTGACGGCCTGGCCATCGACTTGCCCGATGCGCTCCTTGTCGCCTTCGCTGACGGCGTCGCGCAAGCCATCGCCGACGGCGGCCAGGTCCAGCGTCAGCGACTTGGCCATGTCGAGCACGGGATAGTCGGCGCTTTCGGTGGCGTGAATGGAATTGAGCGCGGCCGTAGACAGGTAGGCACTGACGGCCAGTCCCAGGCCGAAGATCACGGCCGAGACGACGGGCAGCGCCCATATCTTGCGTTTGATGCTCATTGCTGTCTCCTGATTCTGATGAATTATCGGGCCGCCGCATGGCGCGCGGCCCGAGCCGGCCTTAAGGCGCCGTCAGCACTACTTTGACGCTGGCGTCGACGGCACTCTTTTCGATGTAGCCGATGGCTTTCGGATCGGCGGCCACGGCCTTTTTCACGTCGGCGCTATTGGCCACCTCTTTCGGCAAGGTCGCCTTGCCCGTGAAGACCAGCTTGGACCACAGGGCCTTCGCCTGCGACGGTTCCTTGTCCGTCACCTTCTTGTAGAACTCGGCGCGCACGGTGGAGCCTTCAGGCTGGTCGATCGGCGTCATGGCCGTCGATTTACCGAGGAAGAACTGCGCCACCTGTTCATTCGTCATCGCGCCAGCGGCGCTTTTGGGATTGACCACCACGACCACTTCGGCCATGGCGGGAACGCTCATCGACAAGGCCAGCAAGGCAGCCATATGCAAAATAAATGGTTTCATGCGGCGCTCCTTAGAAAACGAAATCGATGGCGGCAGCCACCACCGTGACGGGGCCGCTGAAACCCGGCTTGGCTTGCACGAACAGGCCCTGGCCATTCTTCGGCTTGATGCGGTCGATCTGCACCTTCAAGGCGGCCGAACGGTGGAAGTCCCAGCGCACGCCGATGCTGTCCGTCGATTGCTCCAGCTGGTTGCGCGTGTTGGCCATGGTATTGACGCCGGCCGACAGTGCGCGCAGGGTCGGCGTGCAGGCGGCTGGATAACCGGCCGGGCAGGCAGCCGGCACGGTGTTATTCACGCGATCATCGGCCTTCAGGCTGGCATGGCTGTAGTACGGCAAAAAGGCGCCGATGCGGTAGCCGCCCATCACGTACCACGAGGTGCTGTCGCTGATATAGCTGTCCGTCTTGCGCTTGGCATACTCGGACTGCACCAGGACATTGTTCCAGTCCAGGCCCAGGCCCACGGACGTGAAGGACGCCTTCTTGTCCTTGACTTCCAGCGCATCAGCCAGGGCGCCCAGCTGGGCGATCCGGTAGCCGCTGCCGGCTGCGCGCAAGCTGCCCATCAAGGTATTCAAGCTGGGCGAATCATTGATCGTCAGCTTGGTCTCGGCACGGCCGAAACGCACGGTGACGGGACCATGTTCGGCCACCATGTTCAGCGCAACGATGGACTTGCCTTCCACATGCACGGTCGAATCGGGTCCCGTTGCCAGGGTGGCCTTGGTGCGGCCCAGCGCCAGCTGCGTGGTGATGCTGGTGTCGCCCAAGCTGAACTGGTAAGTGCCATCGATGCCATCGATGCTGTTGAGGGGCACCTGCGAATACATTTCGCCCGGTGGGCGCAGCATGGTGTTGGCATAGCCCACGTTACGGTAATCGGAAATCATGAAGACGGGCAGACCCATGCGGCCAACGCGCACGCTGAAGCTGTCCGACACCTTGGCCTTGGCGAAGGCCCATGCCAGCTCGGCGCCGAAATCATCTTCGCCGTCCTTGCGCGCCAGGCCTTGCACGGTGGCCGACAACCAGGGATTGACGGTGACATTGGCCTGCAATCCCAGGTTCGAATCGACGCCCGTACGGGCTGTCCGAGCGGCGCCGGCAGCCTGGTTCGGACGCGCGAACTGCGCCTTGTCGGTATCGGCCACAGTCAGCGCGGCCGTGCCGAAACCGCTGATCTTGACGGTCGGGCCGCTGGCGGCATCTTCAGCGTAGGCATGGCTGATGGCCAGGGGCATGGCCAGCAGGAAAATCAGGACGTGTTTATTCATAGTAATTAAATACCCGTAGCGGTGAACGTTAATCGTGGAGTTGGGCTCGAGGTCGATGGTTCACCGGCCATAACAGGCCGGGTCCTTTTTTGCGCCGCCGTCGCCTTGCATGGCGTGAATGACGGTGTGACCAGTGAGTAGAACCATGCTACAGAGAAAAAGTCTGCTTTGAAAAGTTTTCCTAAGGCAATTACCGATTTTGCCATTTTTCATGGAAAAAACATGGTTTCTAGAGGATTTTATCTAATGAGCAGACGGGAAAAACCACACTTTCGGTATACTTTTCATACACTTATGGATAATTCAAGACAAAAATAACTCGGATAAAAAAAGCGCCACCCGCGCAAAGATCGCGGATGGCGCCGGTCGATGCCGTGCTGCGAAAACGCTTACTCGCGCTTCGACACCAGGGTCAGAATGTCGTAGCTGGCTACCAGTTCCTCGTTCTGGTTGGTCACCTGCACGTCCCACGCCACCACGCCCTGGCCCACGCCAAAGACGTCCTTGCGGTTACGGTCGACCTTGCGCTTGCAGGTCAGGCGCGCGCGGATGGTGTCGCCGATGGCGACGGGGGCGACGAAACGCAGGTTGTCCAGGCCATAGTTGGCCAGCACTGGACCGACGCCAGGCGAGACGAACAGGCCGGCGGCGGCCGACAGCACGAAGTAGCCGTGGGCGATGCGCTTGCCGAACTGCGACTCTTTCGCCGCGATTTCATCGAAGTGCATGTAGAAGAAATCGCCCGAGATGCCGCCAAAGGCGACGATGTCCGCTTCGCTGACAGTGCGGCGGTGCGTGAGCAGCGAATCGCCCGTCTTCAGGTCCTCGAAGTGCTTGCGGAACGGATGGATCGGGCTTTCGTTGACATCCGCGCCGCGCACGTATTCGCCCGTGATCGCCGCCAGCATGGTCGGCGAACCTTGCACAGCCGCCCGTTGCAGGTAGTGGCGCACGGCGCGCACGCCGCCCAGCTCCTCGCCGCCGCCCGCGCGGCCAGGGCCGCCGTGCTTCAGTTGCGGCAGGGGCGAGCCATGGCCCGTCGAATCGACGGAGGCCACGCGCTCGAGCACATGCACGCGGCCATGCGTGGCCGCCACTTGCGGCACCACGCGCGCGGCGATCTTCGGATCGCGCGTCACCAGAGTGCTCACCAGGCTGCCCTTGCCGCGCGCGGCCAGGGCCAGCGCTTCATCGATATCCTTGTAGCCCATCATGGTGCTGACGGGGCCGAACGCTTCCACGTCATGCACGGCGTCGTTGCCGAAGGCGTCGCGGCACAGCAGCAGGGTCGGCGAGAAGAAGCTGCCATCCTGTGCCCCATCACCCAGGGGACTGAAACCGTCGGCCGCGCCGAACACCACCTCGTTACCCTGCGACAGGGTGGCAACCCGCTCCGCCACATCGCTTTGCTGTTCCTTCGATGCCAGCGCGCCCATGCGCACGCCTTCGATGGACGGGTCGCCCACCACCACCTTGGCCAGGCGCTCGCGCAAGCGCGTGCCGACGGCATCCATCAGGTGCTCGGGTACGATGATGCGGCGAATCGCCGTGCACTTCTGGCCCGACTTGCCCGTCATTTCGCGCACCACTTCCTTGACGAACAGATCGAACTCCACATCGTCGGGCGTGACGTCCGGCGCCAGGATGGCGCAGTTGAGCGAATCGGCTTCGCCGTTGAAGGGTACGGACTGGGCGATCAGGTTCGGATTGGTGCGCAGCTTGGCGGCCGTGGCGGCCGAGCCTGTAAACGTGACGAAATCCTGGCCATTCAAACGGTCCAGCAAGTCGCCCGTGGAACCGATCACCAGTTGCAAACTGCCAGCCGGCAGCAAGCCCGATTCATGCATCATGCGCACGACCGCCTGCGTCAGGTAGCTCGTCGCCGTGGCCGGCTTGGCGATGCATGGCATGGCCGCCAGGAAGCTTGGCGCAAATTTTTCCAGCAGACCCCAGATGGGGAAATTGAATGCGTTGATGTGCACGGCCAGGCCGCCGCGCGGCACCAGGATGTGCGTGCCGGCGAAGCCGCCTTTTTTACCCAGCGCGATGGCCGGGCCTTCGTGCAGCACGTTCGACGACGGCAGCTCGTTGCTGCCCATGCTGGCGTAGGCGAACAGGGTGCCGGTGCCGCCTTCGATATCGACCCAGCTATCGGCGCGCGTGGCACCCGACAGGTGCGAGATCGCATACAGCTCTTCCTTGCGCTCGACCAGGTACAGGGCCAACGCCTTGAGGCGCGCGGCGCGCTGCTGGAAGTCCAGCGCCATCAGGCCCGGCACGCCCGTCTTGCGCGCATACGTGACGGCCTCGTCGAAGTCGATCTTCTCGGCATGCGTGTGATAGATGACGCGGTTGTTCAAGGCGCTATGCAGGGGCACGGCGGCGCTTTCGCCCAGCCAGCGGCCGGCGATCAGGCTTTGCAGGGTAGATATGTGAGCCATGTGGTTTCTCCGTAAAACGAGGGTGTTGGTGACGTTGGTGTGGTGTCGGATTACGCGGGGTGCTGCCCCGCTAATCCGACCTACGCCCATATTGTTTATTGCGCTGCGGCGTTCTTGTGCAAGTGCAGCGGCAAGGCGGATTCAAAATTGAGACGCTGGCGGTTCGCCTCGACTTGCGTCAGGGCGTCCACTTCGCGCATCGTCTGCATCGAGCGCACGGCCAGTTCGTGGTACTGGCCCGTGCCCGAGCTTTTCCATTTGATTTCATCGTCGGTGAGCGACCGTATCACCTTGGCGGGCGTGCCCACCACCATGCTGCGCGGCGCGACGATCATGCCCGCCTTGACGAAACTCATGGCCGCGACGATGGATTCCTCGCCGATGATGGCGTTGTCCATCACCACAGCGTTCATGCCAACCAGCGCATTGCGGCCGATGCGGCAGCCATGCAGCACGGCGCCATGGCCGATATGGCCGTCGACTTCGACCACCGTGTCGCAGCCGGGGAAACCGTGCATGACGCAGGTATCCTGCAGATTGGCGCCCTCTTCCAGGATCAATCGGCCGAAGTCGCCGCGGATCGAGGCCAGCGGACCGATATAGCAGCGCGGGCCGACGATCACGTCGCCGATCAAGACTGCGCTCGGATGCACATAGGCGCTGGGGTGGACGACGGGGGTGACGCCGTTGATTTCGTAGACTTTGACCATACAGACTCCTTACATGCCCAGATAGGCGCTTTGTACCTGCTCGTTATGCAGCAATTCGGGACCGGGGCCGGACAGCGTAATGGCGCCCGTCTCGATCACATAGCCCACGTCCGCGATCGACAGGGCGGCGTGCGCGTTCTGCTCGACGAGGAAGATGGTGATGCCCTGGTCGCGCAGCTCGGCGACGATGCGGAAGATTTCCGCGATCAGGAGCGGCGCCAGGCCCATGCTGGGCTCATCGAGCAGCAGCAGTTGCGGACGGCCCATCAGCGCGCGCGCCATGGCCAGCATCTGCTGCTGTCCACCGGACAAGGTCCCGGCCAGCAGCAGGCGCTTTTCCTTCAGGATGGGGAACAGCCCATACATGCGCTCCATGTCGCCGGCCACGTCCTGCGCGGGGCGCGTAAAGGCGCCCAGGCGCAGATTGTCTTCCACCGTCATGGGGCCGAACACCTGGCGCCCTTCCGGCACCTGGCAAATACCGGCGCGCACGCGCCTGTCGGCGCTCATGCGGCTGACGTCCTGGCCGGCGAAGGCGATGCTGCCCGCGCTGATCGGCTGCACGCCGGAGATCGCCCGCAGCAGGGTCGTCTTGCCGGCGCCATTCGCGCCCACCAGTGCCACCAGTTGCCCCTGCCGTACCTGCAGGTCGATGCCGTGCAGGGCCTGGATGCGGCCGTAATGGCTGGTCAGGCCAGCGATATCGAGCACCAGCGGAGTTTGAGGTTTTTCCATCTTCATCATGCCGCCACTCCCAGATACGCGGCCACTACGTCGGGGTTGGCGCGCACTTCGGCGGCGGTTCCCTCGGCCAGCTTCTTGCCATAGTCGAGCACCAGGATATGGTCCGACAGATTCATCACCAGTTTCATGTCATGCTCGACCAGCACCACCGTCACGCCCGATTGCGCCACCTTGCGTATCAAGGCTTCGATTTCGCCCGTCTCGGTATGGTTCAGACCCGCCGCCGGCTCATCGAGCAGCAGCACCTTCGGTTTGGCCGCCAGCGCACGCGCGATTTCCAGGCGTTTCAAGGCGCCATACGACATCTGCCCCGCCTCGTCGTCGATATGCCGACCCACGCCGACAAACTCCATCAGGCCCGCCGCCTCGTCGCGGCAGGCCGCGTCGGCACGGCGCACGGACGGCAAACGCAGCATGGAGGCGAACAGGTTCTGGTTCAGGCGCAGGTGCGCACCCACCATCACGTTATCGATGGCCGTCATGTTCATGCACACCTGCAGGTTCTGGAAGGTGCGGCTCATGCCACGCCGCGCCAGCGCATCGGGCGGCATGGCGGCCACGTTTTCGCCATTGAGCAAAATCTCGCCCCGGGTCGGCGTGTACACACCGGTGATCAGATTGAACAGAGTCGTCTTGCCGGCACCGTTCGGCCCGATCACGGAGTGGATATTGCCTTCCTTGACGGTGAAGCTCACGTCCTGCACCGCATGCACGCCGCCGAAGCTCTTGCTCAGATTGTTAATCGTCAGCATCTCACACCTCCTGTGCCGGTGGTTTATTTGATGCGGCGGGCGCCTTGGGCACCCCTGCCCGCTTGCGCGAACGGCTGGCCAGGCTCGGTACGAGACCCTTGGGCATGAAGATCATGGTCGCCATCAGGATCACGCCGAACACCACCGTTTCCCAGCCTTCAAAACTGGACAACAGTTGCGGCAGGATCGTCAGCAGGGCCGCACCGATGATGGAGCCGAAGATCGATGCCATGCCGCCCACCACCACCATCGTTACCAGCTCGATCGAGTGGAAGAAGCCGGCCAGGTTGGGGGTGATAAAACCGATGTAATGGGCGCTGATGCTGCCCGCGATACTGGCAATGACGGCCGACAGCACGAACACGCGCACCTTGAAGCGGGTCGTATCGACGCCGACCACGCGGGCCGCCACTTCCGAACCGTGGATCGCCTGCAGCGCGCGGCCGACGGGCGAATCGATCAGGTTCAGCGCCAGCCAGGTGACGAGCAACAGCAGCACGGCGCACACCAGGTACCACGATTTTTCACCGGCGATTTCCAGTCCGGCGACACTGAAGGTAGACACGCCGATGCCATCGGGGCCGCCCGTCCATTGCGTCTCGTTGTTGATGACGATGGAAATGATGATGCCCAGGCCCAGGGTGGCCATGGCCAGGGTATGGCCCTTGAGCTTCAACACGGGGCGGGCCAGCAGCAGCGCCAGCAAACCCGTGGCGACGGCGCCGGCGGCCAGGGCAGCGAGCGGCGGCCAGTTGTAGTGCGTGGTCAGCACGGCCGACGCATAGGCGCCCAGGCCATAGAAACCCGCGTGGCCCAGGCTGATCTGGCCCGTGTAGCCCATCAACAGGTTCAGGCCGATGACGACGATGGCGTTCAGGGCGATGCGGATCGCCACGTCATAGTAGAACGCATTGCTGAGGAACAGCGGCAGGATGGCCAGCACCAGGGCCAGCACCAGCAAGCCGCCGTGGCGCGAGCGTGTGAAAAAGTTGGTCATACACGCTCCGAATTTTTAGCGCCAAACAAGCCTTGCGGCAGGAAGAACAGGATCAACAAGATCAGCACGAAAGGCACGGCGTCCTTGTAGGCCGAGGAGATGTAGCCGGCCGTCATGGCTTCGGCGATGCCCAGGATCAGGCCACCGGCAATCGCACCGGCGCCGCCACCGAGGCCACCGAGTACGGCGGCGACAAAACCTTTCAGCCCCAGCATGATGCCCGCGTCATACGAGGTATACGTGATCGGCGCGACGAGAATGCCGCCCGCCGCGCCCAGCAGGGCCGACAGGCCGAACGAAAACAGCAGCACCTTGCGCGTGTTGATGCCCACCAGTTGCGCGGCCAGCTTGTTGTGCGAGGTGGCCAGCATGGCCTTGCCCATCAGGGTGCGGCCGAAGAACCAGCCCAGCACCAGCACGATGACGACCGTCACGCCCAGCACCCACAGGCTTTGCGGCAGCAGGCTGG
The DNA here is from genome assembly GCF_006517255.1 of Janthinobacterium tructae. Taxonomy (NCBI): domain Bacteria; kingdom Pseudomonadati; phylum Pseudomonadota; class Betaproteobacteria; order Burkholderiales; family Oxalobacteraceae; genus Janthinobacterium; species Janthinobacterium tructae. The sequence goes on from NZ_CP041185.1 coordinate 3,465,580, forward strand.
CGCCCAAAAACTCGATCGGCGCGTCGCCGGAAAACGCTGGCAGTGTATGCGTATCCTTGCCCAGCCAGATTTGCACCAGGCCGCGCAGCACCAGCGAGGCGCCGATGGTGATGATCAACAGGGTAATGACCTGCGCATTTTGCGCCGGTTCGATCACGGTTTTTTCCATCAGCAGGCCAACCAGACCCGTGGCGATAACGGCCAGGATGATGGCCAGCGGCAGCGGCACGCCGGCGGCCGACATCACGGCGGCCAGCATCCCGCCCAGCATGATGAATTCGCCCTGGGCGAAGTTGATCACGCCGCTGGTGTTGTAGATGATGGTAAAGCCCAGCGCCGCCAGTGCGTAGGCGGAACCGACCGTCATCCCGGAATACAGAAATTGTAGAAATTGAGCGACTTCCATGGTGTCTCCATTATGTTCGGCTGCGCGCGGACCGCCTTCGAGGGCAGCCCGCGCAGATACTTCTGGCTTACATTATTTCGACAATTGCCATTCGCCGTTCTTCACTTCCACCATGCGGAACGCCGACAGATCCAGGCCCATGTGGTCTTTGGCCGACATGTTGAAGACACCGGTGGTGCCGACAAAACCCTTGGTCTGCTCCAGTGCCGTGCGCACTTTTTCGCGGTCCGTTCCCCCGGCGCGCTTGATGGCGTCGACCGACAGGTTCAGGGCATCGAGTGCATAGCCGCCAAAAGTCGACGGATCGATCTTGTAGCGCTCCTTATACGTCTTGTCATAGCCGACGACGATGGCCTTCTGCGCGTCGCTGTCCGGCAGCATGGCGCCGATCAGGAGGGCTGGCGTCGGCAAGCGCACGCCTTCGGCGGCCTTGCCCGACAGCTTCAGATACTCGTCCGACGCCACGCCGTGCGACTGGTACAGCGGCAGCGCGGCCATGCCCAGCTGGCCGTAGTTCTTGGTCACCACGGCCGGACCCTGGCCCAGGCCGAAGACGAATACGGCTTGCACGCCGGCCGTGTTCTTGATGCGGGTCAGCTGCGCCGTGATGTCCGTGTCTTTCGGGCCGTAGGTTTCATCAGCCACCAGGGTGATGCCATATTTCGAGGCGACGATCTGCGATTCCTTGCGGCCCGAGGCGCCGAAGCCGCTCGTTTCCGACAGCAGGCCCACCTTGCTGATGCCACGCTTCTTCATGTCCTCGAACACCTTCTCGGCCGCCATGCGATCCGTATGCGGCGTCTTGAACACCCATTTCTTCACGGGATCGATGATCACCACGGCGCCTGCCAGCGAAATGAACGGCATGCTGGCACGCTCCACCAGCGGCGCCATCGCCATCGTCGCGCCGGTGGTGGTGCCGCCGATCAGAACGTCGACCTTGTCCGACTCGATCAGGCGCTTGGTAAAACCGTTGGCCTTGGCCGCATCGCTGCCGTCATCGTAGTGCACCAGTTCCAGCTTGCGCCCCAGCACGCCGCCGGCCGCATTGATTTTCTCGATATACAGCTGCAGGGTTTTCAGTTCAGGGTCGCCCAGGAAGGCGGCAGGTCCCGTGACGGACAGCACGGAACCGATCTTGATGTTATCGGCCGCATACGCGCCCGCGGCGGACATGGCCAGCACGCCGGCGATCAGGGTTTTCTTGAAGATATTGGCAATCATTGTGGTCTCCACCAGGTTGGCACTACGGTCAATGTATGGTTGGCGCTTTTTTACCAGCCTGCGCCTTTTTTTACTTTTTTATACGCGTTCAATTACTACAGCAATACCCTGCCCCACGCCGATGCACATGGTGCACAGCGCATAGCGCCCGCCCGTGCGTTCCAGCTGGTTCAGGGCCGCCATCACCAGGCGCGCACCCGATGCGCCCAGCGGATGGCCGATGGCAATCGCGCCGCCATTCGGGTTCACGTGGGCCGCATCGTCCGCCAGGCCAAGGTCGCGCGTGACGGCCAGCGCCTGCGCCGCAAACGCTTCATTGAGCTCGATGACATCCATCTGCTCGATGGTGAGTCCTGTCTGCGCCAGCACCTTGCGCGAGGCGGGCGACGGGCCAAAACCCATGATGCGCGGCGCCAGACCGGCCGTGGCCATGCCCAGCACTTTTGCGCGCGGCGTCAATTTGTATTTATCCACGGCGGCGGCGGACGCCAGCAGGATGGCGCAGGCGCCGTCGTTCAAACCCGAGGCATTGCCAGCCGTGACCGTGCCATCCGGCTTGACCACGCCCTTGAGCTTTGCCAGCATGTCCAGCGAGGTATCGGGACGCGGATGCTCATCCATCGTCACCATCTTCGGCTCGCCTTTTTTCTGCGGCACGGCGACGGGCACGATTTCGCGATCGAAGACGCCAGCGGCGTTAGCGGCCGCCCAGCGCTGCTGGCTGCGCAAGGCCAGACCATCCTGGTCGGCGCGGCTGATGCCAAATTCCACGGCCACGTTTTCCGCCGTTTCCGGCATGGTGTCGATGCCGTACTGCGTTTTCATCTTGCCATTGACGAAGCGCCAGCCCAGGGTCGTGTCTTCGATTTTCGCCGCGCGCGAGAATGCGCCGTCAGCCTTGCCCATCACGAAAGGCGCGCGCGTCATGCTTTCCACGCCACCGGCAATGATCAGCTCCGCCTCACCCGCCTTGATGGAACGGGCCGCCATGCCGACGGCGTCCAGACTGGAGCCGCACAGACGGTTGATGGTATTGGCCGGTACTGCTGCCGGCAAACCGGCCAGCAGCGCAGCCATGCGGCCCACGTTGCGGTTGTCTTCGCCCGCCTGGTTGGCGCAGCCGTAGAACACGTCGTCGATGGCGGACCAGTCGACGGTAGGATTGCGGGCGATCAGCGCGGCAATCGGCAGCGCGCCCAGGTCGTCGGCGCGCACGCTGGAGAGTGCCCCGCCATAGCGGCCAAATGGCGTGCGCACGGCATCACAGATAAAAGCGTCGTTCATGTTTGGTTCCTTGTTCTGGCTATCAGGGGAAAAGCTTCGGGCGCTGGTCGACCACGCGGCGGGCCTTGCCCGTCAGGGTGCGTTCGATGCCGGCGGCGGCCACCAGGCGCACGCGCGTGCTCACGCCCACATGCGTCTTGATGCGGTGTTCCAGCTCGCGCGCCAGGCCATCGGTCTCGCTGGCCGAGATGGTGGCGGTGAGATCGATACGCAGCTCGGCGATCACTTCGAGCTTGTCGAGGTGGCCGTCGCGCGTGACCACCAGCTGGTATTGCGGCGCCAGCTTCGGCATCTTCAAAATCAGCTCTTCGATCTGGGTGGGGAAGACGTTCACGCCGCGGATGATCAGCATGTCGTCCGAGCGGCCCGTGATCTTGCCGATGCGGCGCATCGAGCGCGAGGTGGGCGGCAGCAAGCGGGTCAGGTCGCGCGTGCGGTAGCGGATGACGGGCAGCGCCTCCTTCGACAGCGAGGTGAAGACCAGTTCACCCTCCTCGCCATCCGGCAGCACTTCGCCCGTTTCCGGATCGATGATCTCGGGGTAGAAATGATCTTCCCAGATGACGGGTCCGTCCTTGCTTTCGATGCATTCCGACGCCACGCCAGGCCCCATTACTTCGGACAGGCCATAGATGTCGACGGCGTCGATGCCGGCGCGCGCTTCGATTTCCGCACGCATGGCGTCCGTCCACGGCTCGGCGCCGAAGATGCCCACCTTCAGCGACGATTCAGCCGGATCGAGACCCTGGCGCGTGAACTCCTCGATGATGTTGAGCATGTACGACGGCGTGACCATGATGATCGATGGCTTGAAATCCTGGATCAATTGCACCTGCTTTTCCGTCTGGCCGCCCGACATCGGGATGACGGTGCAGCCCAGGCGTTCGGCACCGTAATGCGCGCCCAGGCCGCCCGTGAACAGGCCGTAGCCGTAGGAGATATGCACCATGTCGCCCGCGCGGCCGCCGCCGGCACGGATCGAGCGCGCCACCACGTTGGCCCAGGTATCGATGTCGTTCTGCGTGTAGCCAACCACCGTTGCCTTGCCCGTGGTGCCGCTCGACGCGTGGATGCGCACCACTTGCTCGCGCGGCACGGCAAACAGGCCAAACGGATAATTGTCGCGCAAGACTTTTTTATCGGTGAACGGGAATTTCGACAGATCGGACAGCGACTTCAGGTCGTCCGGATGCACGCCCGCTTCGTCAAAAGCGGCGCGGTAATGGGGCACGTTGTCATACGCGTGCTTGAGCGTCCATTTCATGCGTTCGAGCTGCAGCGCCTGCAGTTCATCCTTGCTGGCGCGCTCGATCGGTTCGAGGTCATTGGGGGAAGGCGTACGTTGGACCATCATTGTCTCCTGTTTAATTCCTTAACTATTCAATCGGTATTGGCAGTTCAAGCCTGCTCTTATCACTTCAATTGCTGATGACTTCGCCCGCCACGCGGATCGACTTGCCGCGAAAGAGCGCGACGGCGCGGCCATCCTGGTTGCTGACCTTGACGTCGTAGACGCCGCTCTTGCCGGCCAGCGCCTGTTCGACGGCATGCGCCGTGAGCACGTCGCCTTCGCGGCCCGGCGCCAGATAATCGATGGTGCAGCCGGCGCCCACGGTATTCATGTTGTAGCTGTTGCAGGCAAACGCGAAGGCGCTGTCGGCCAGGGCAAAGATAAAGCCGCCGTGGCAGGTCTGGTGGCCGTTGAGCATATCTGGGCGCACCGTCATCGTCATGCGCGCATGGCCGGGTCCCACCTCGGCCAGGGCGATGCCCATGGCAGCGGTGGCGTTATCGCGCGACAGCATGGAAGCGGCGGCCGCTTCGGCCAATGCCTGTGCCGTCATGTTGTGGTCCTTATTTGACATATCATTCGGCATGAAACGTCGCTCCAGTGGCAAGTTTGCGGCGCAGCAGCGGCGAGACACGGTAGCGGTCTTCGCCATAGCCTTGCGCCAGGTGGTGCAGCACGGTCACGATGTGCTGCACGCCCACCGCATCGGCCCAGGCCAGCGGTCCGCGCGGATAATTGACGCCCTTCTGCATGGCGATATCGACGGCAGCCACCGTGCACACACCCTGGTTGACGGCGTCGGCTGCCTCGTTGGCCAGCATGGCGACCGTGCGCATGACGGCCAGGCCAGGCACGTCGTCCAGGCGCGTGACGATGAAACCGGCCGCCTGGAACAGGCCCACGACGGCCGCGTAGGCGGCATCGCTGCACTGATCGGCACGGGCCACGGCAATGCGTTTGGCTCCGGCGTAATCGAGCGCCAGGTCGAACAGCACCGTGTCCGGATGCTGGTTGTCGTGCGCGCGCTGGGTGGCGCTGCGTCCGTCCGTGAGATAAATCGCGGCGCCGTTGCAATGCAGGGCCGGCGCTTCGTCCATCGCCTGGCCTTCGTGCGTGACGCGGCGGCTGACGGTGATGCTGGCCTGCTCCAGGCGCTGCACCAGGCTGCGAATGACGCCGCTGTGGCCACGGCCATCGCCGCCGATGGCAGCCGACAGGGCAACGAATTCCGGGGTCGCTTGCGCGCTTTCCGCCTGCGCCACGGGGGCCGGTGCACCTTCGCCGTACAGGTAAAAGCCACGGCCCGATTTGCGGCCGAGGAAACCGGCGTTGACCATTTCCTGCTGCAGCACGGACGGCGTGAAACGGGGGTCATTGAAATAAGCGCCGAACACGGATTGGGTGACGGAGAAATTCACGTCGTGGCCGATCAGGTCCATCAACTCGAATGGGCCCATGCGGAAACCGCCCGCTTCGCGCAGCACGCAATCGATGGTGGCGGCATCACCCGCCTGTTCGTTCAACAGACGCCAGCCTTCCGCGTAAAACGGACGGGCGACACGGTTGACGATGAAGCCGGGCGTCGATTTCGCATGCACGGGGCTCTTGCCCCAGGCGATAGACGTGTCATACACGGTGGCGGCGACTTGCTCGCTGGTGGCCAGACCACTGATCACTTCGACCAGCGCCATCAGGGGCACGGGATTAAAGAAGTGCATGCCGACCAGGCGTTCCGGGCGGCGCAACTTGGCGGCGATGGCCGTCACGGAAATCGACGACGTGTTCGTCGCCAGGATACAGTCGTCGCTGACCAGCGCTTCGAGTTCGGCGAACAGGCCGCGCTTGACGTCGAGATTTTCCACGATGGCTTCCACCACCAGGGCGCAATCGCTCACGTCGGCCAGGCTGCCGGCCGCCTGCAGGCGCGCCGTGGCGGCCGCCGCTTCGTCAGCCGTCATGCGGCCCTTTTCAGCCAGCTTCGCATACATCTTGCCGATATCGAGCAAGGCCTTGCTGACGGCTTCCGCGCGCGTGTCGTACAGTTTGACTGTGTAGCCGGCAGCCGCGGCCACCTGTGCGATGCCGGCGCCCATGGCGCCGCTGCCGATGACGGCGACGATACTGTTGTTTGCCAATGCGCTCATATCAGTGTCCCTTGAATTGCGGTGCGCGCTTTTCCATGAAGGCGGCCACGCCTTCGCGGTAATCGTCGCTGTGACCGAGTTCGCTCATCATGCGCGCTTCCAGCGCCAGCTGCTGCGGCAGGGTATTGGCGCCACTTAGAGCCAGCGCCTGCTTGGTGTACGCCAGTCCCTTGGTCGGCGCGCTGGCAAAATGCACGGCCAGCTTGCGCGTTTCTTCCGCCAGTTGGGCATCCTCCACGCACTTCCAGATCAGGCCCCAGTCTTCGGCTTTTTCGGCCGTCAGTTTTTCACCGAGCATGGCCAGGCCCATGGCGCGCGCCGATCCGATCAGGCGTGGCAGGAAGAAGGTACCGCCCGTGTCCGGGATCAGGCCCAGCTTGCAGAACACTTCGACGAAGCTGGCCGACTTGCCGGCGATGACGATGTCGCAGGCCAGCGCCAGATTGGCGCCCGCGCCGGCGGCCACGCCATTGACGGCACAAATCACGGGCATCGGCAGTGCTTTCAAGGCCAGCACCAGCGGTGCATAGTTCTTTTCCACCGACTCGCCCAGGTCCACGCCCTGCGAGCCTGGTTCGACGGCGCGGTCGGACAGATCCTGTCCAGCGCAAAAGCCGCGCCCCGCGCCCGTCAGCACGAACACGCGCACGGCGCTGTCGGCGTTCACTTTCGCAAGCGCATCGCGCACTTCCTCGTGCATGGCTTGCGTAAAACTATTGAGCTTGTCGGGACGGTTCAGGGTGAGCGTCGCGATACCCTGCTCGATGGTAAAGAGGATGTTTTGGTAGGTCATGGCGTCTCGTTTTTTTAATGGATACGGCAGGGCACTTGCCCTGCGCCGGCTTTATTCAGCCTGGTCGAAATCGACCACGACCTTGTCGGTCAGCGGAAAACTCTGGCAGCTGAGGACGAAGCCGCGCGCCACTTCGTAGTCTTCCAGCGCATAGTTGACGTCCATTTCGACCTTGCCGTCGAGGATCTTGCAGCGGCAGGTCGAGCACACGCCACCCTTGCACGAGTAGCGCATGTCCAGCCCGGCGCGCAGGCCCGCGTCGAGAATCGATTCCTTGTCCTTGTCCATCGTGAAGGTGGTGTGGTTGCCATCCAGGATGACGGTCACTTCCGTTTCCTGCACGGCGCCCGCGTCGAATTGCGCGCGCGGCTTATGAAGGTTTTTCGGGATGCTGGCGGCGAACAGTTCGATCTTGATATTCTGCTTGGGCATGCCGGCCGCCTGCAGGGCGGCGGAGACGCCCAGCATCATGTCTTCCGGGCCGCAGATGAAGGCGTTGTCATAATCTTCTACCTTGATCCAGTGCTGCAGGAACTGCTCGCATTTTTCCTGCGTGATGCGGCCGTTGAACAGTTCGATATCCTGCTGCTCGCGGCTCATCACGTACACCAGGTTCAAACGCTCCAGGTACACGTCCTTCAAGTCCGTCAATTCTTCCTTGAAGATGACGGACGACGAGGCGCGGTTGCCGTAAAACAGAGTGAAGCGGCTCAATGGTTCCGTCAGCAAGGTCGTCTTGATGATGGAGAGGATGGGCGTGATGCCGCTGCCGGCCGCAAACGCCAGGTAGTGCTTGCGGTTGACGCAGTCGAGCGGCACGTTGAAGTGGCCCATGGGCGGCATCACCTCGATGGTGGCGCCGGCCTTGAGCGTATCGTTCGCCCAGGTAGAGAAAGCGCCGCCCGGCGTGCGCTTGATGGCCACGCGCAGGGTGCCGTCCTGCACCGCCGAACAGATGGAATACGAGCGGCGCACGTCTTCCGCATTGATATTGGCGCGCAGGGTCAGGTGCTGGCCCTGCTGGAAGCGGAACTGCTGCTGCAGTTCCGCTGGCACGTCGAACGTGACGGCGATGGTGTCGCGCGTTTCATTGCGTACGTTCGATACGCACAGCGGATAAAATTTACTCATGCTTCATCTCCAGTTTCTTCGGAACGTGTGCCTGATTTTTTTAGTGGCACTTGAAGTAATCAAACGGTTCGCGGCAAGCCAGGCATTTGTACAGGGCCTTGCACGGCGTGGAGCCGAACTGGCTGGTCAGCTGCGTATGCGTGGAACCGCAGTTCGGGCAGATCACCTCCAGCGTCGGCATGGGCTGGCGCTTGACGCCACCGGCTGTTGCGCTACGAAGGCCGCTGATGTCGATCACCTGCTGCTGCGGTGGGGCGATGCCATAGCCTTTCAGCTTGGCCTTGCCCGCTTCGCTCATCCAGTCCGTGGTCCAGGCGGGTGCCAGCTGGTTCACCAGCGTCACCTTGGCCACGCCATGGCTGCGCAAGGCATCCGTGACGGCATCGGCGATCACCTGCATGGCCGGGCAGCCCGAATACGTGGGCGTGATCGTCACGATGCACTCTTCGCTGCTGACCACATCGACGGCGCGCACGATACCCAGGTCCACCACCGAAATGACGGGAATTTCCGGGTCCGGCACGTCGCCCAGCCAGGCCCAGACCTGGGCCGCGTCCAGCGCTGCCGTGGGCGTGTTCATTACCACTCCGCCCCGGGATAGGCGCGCTGCAGGAACTGCATCTCGGCCAGGATGAATCCCAGGTGTTCCGTGTGCGTGCCCTGCTTGCCGCCCTTTTGCATCCAGGCGTCGGGCGCCGGCATGCTCAAGGTGGCTTCGGCAAAGATCTCGGCCACGTGTTCGAGGAAGGCCTGGCGCAACACGTCCGATGGCGGCGCGATGCCGGCGGCAAGCATGGTCTGGTCGACGGCGTCGTACGTGAACATCTCGCCCGTGTACATCCACAGCTTGTCGGCGGCCGCCTGCGTCTTGGCATGGCTGTCCGCCGTGCCGTCGCCGAGACGCACGATCAGGTCGCCGCTGCGGCGCAAGTGATACGTCACTTCCTTGACCGACTTCTGCGCCACTTCGACGATGCGTGGATCGCTGCATTTCGCCAGTTCCAGCAGCTGGAAGTAGTGCCAGGTGTCGAAGAAGAACTGGCGCATCATGGTGTCGGCGTAATTGCCGTTCGGCTGCTCCAGCAGCAAGCAATTCTTGAAGTCGTGGGCGTCGCGCAAAAAGGCGATGTCGTCCTCGTCGCGGCCAGCGTTTTCCAGTTCGGCCGCATAGCTGAACCACAAACGCGTCTGGCCCAGGAGGTCGAGCGCCACGTTGGTCAGCGCCATGTCTTCTTCCAGCGCGGGACCCTTGCCGCACAGCTGTGACAGCTGCTGGCTGAGGATCAGGGCGTTGTCGCCCAGGCGCAAAAGGTAATCGAACTTTTGTTGAGTGAGCTTGTCATCCATTGCAGGCGCTCCCATCACAGGTTCTTGACTTCTTCCGGCATCGGGAAGAAGGTGGGATGGCGGTACACTTTGCTGTTCGACGGTTCGAACAGGGCGCCCTTGTCGCCAGGGCTGCTGGCGACGATATCGGCCGCGCGCACCACCCAGATACTCACGCCTTCATTGCGGCGCGTGTAGACGTCGCGCGCATGGTTGACCGCCATGGTGGCGTCGGAGGCGTGCAGGCTGCCCACATGCTTGTGCGCCAGGCCGTGCTGGCTGCGGATGAAAACTTCCCACAATGGCCATTCTTTGCTCATGTTGCTCTCCCCTATCTGTCTTGTGTATTTACGCTGCCGCTTTGACTGCGGCTTGTTTATCTGCATACGCGAGCAAGGCATCGCGGAACCATACGCCGTCTTCATACGCCTTGACCCGCGTTTGCAGGCGCTCGCGGTTGCACGGACCATTGCCCTTCAACACATTGTTGAACTCGGACCAGTCGATCTCGCCGAATTCATAGTGGCCCGTTTCCGCATTGAACTTCAAGTCGGGATCGGGCACGGTCAAGCCCAGGTACTCGATTTGCGGCACGGTCTGGTCAACCATGCGCTGGCGCAATTCGTCATTCGAGAACAGCTTGATGCGCCATTGTGCCGACTGGGCGCTGTTGACGGAGGCGGCGTCGGACGGGCCGAACATCATCAGGGACGGCCACCACCAGCGGTTCAGCGCATCCTGCGCCATGGCTTTCTGCTCTGGCGTACCCTTGCACAGCGACATCATGATGTCGTAGCCCTGGCGTGCATGGAATGATTCTTCCTTGCAGACGCGGATCATGGCGCGTGCATACGGGCCATACGAGCAGCGGCACAGGGGAATCTGGTTGATGATGGCGGAGCCGTCAACCAGCCAGCCGATGGCGCCCATGTCGGCCCACGACAGGGTGGGATAGTTAAAGATGCTGGAATACTTGGCTTTACCCGAGTGCAAGGCAGCGAGCAGATCGTCGCGCGACACGCCCAGGGTCTCGGCAGCGCTGTACAGGTACAAGCCGTGACCGGCTTCGTCCTGGATCTTCGCCAGCAGGATGGACTTGCGTTTCAAGGTCGGTGCGCGCGTGACCCAGTTGCCTTCGGGCAATTGACCGACGATTTCCGAATGCGCATGCTGCGAAATCTGGCGGATCAGGGTCTTGCGGTAAGCGTCCGGCATCCAGTCCTTGGCCTCGATCTTGATGCCTTCGTCGATGCGCGCCTGAAAAGCGCGCTCTTCCTGGCCCATGTCGTCGATGGAACGGACGTTCTTGAGGCCGGTTTCAACCATTTGTGCGTACATGATCTGTCTCCCATGTCTTTGATTTTGCGCAGCAACGCGGTGCGATCTACAGATAATACGATACAAAAAACTATTTGCATACACTTGATGTGAGTCATTTTAAAAATTCGTATCTTGTGCGGCTTTTTTGTGCGTATGATATTGCTGATGAGAAAACATTGCGAAGTGCCACCAGCGCTTCCGGCAAATTATTGACGCGCTACCCGCGCAGCCAAGTAAACTGCTGCTTTTATTGAATCGACCGCAACACGGCCAGACCGGAACCACATGAAGAACACCCGCTGCACGGCATGGATAGCCGATTTCCTGGAAAGCGACCCACCGCGCTCAAAGTCCCTGGTGATGACGATTTTCGGCGACGCCATCGTGCCGCGCGGCGGTGCCATCTGGCTGGGCAGCCTGATCGAACTGCTGGCACCGTTTGGCGTGAATGACCGCTTGCTGCGCACCAGCGTGTTCCGCCTGGCCCAGGAGGGCTGGCTCAGCTCGCAACGCGACGGCCGCCGCAGTGCCTATACGATACGCCCGGAGGCGCTGGCCCGCTTCGAGCGCGCGTATCGCCGCATCTATGCGCCACTGGTCGTGCACTGGGATGGCAGCTGGACCCTGGTGATCGGGCCGGCCGGCAGCATCGGCGCCGCCGAGCGGGGGGCGCTGCGCAAGGAATTATTGTGGGCTGGCTATGGCTTGATCTCTCCCGGCATCTTTGGCCATCCGGCCAGCAATGCGGAGGCGCTGGAAGACATCCTGGTGCGCAACGAGGTACAGGGCAAGTTGTATGTCTGCCACACTACAGAGTTGCCGGATGTCAGCACACGCCCGCTGCGCGACATGGTGGGCGAATGCTGGGACTTGTCGGAAGTGATGGCCGGCTACGAAAAATTCATCGCCAGCTTCCAGCCCCTGCTGACCTTGCTACAAGAAGCGCCCGTGTTCGATGCCGAGCAAGCCTTCGTCATCCGCTCGCTGCTGACGCACGCCTACCGCCGCGTGCAGTTGCACGACCCGCAGTTACCCGTCGAACTGCTGCCCGAACCGTGGCCCGGCACGCAGGCGTATGCGCTGGCGCGCGACCTGTACCGCATCACCCATGCGGCGGCCGAGGACCATATCCTGGCCACCCTGCGGCGCGAGGATGAGCAGGCGCCCGACGTCGAGCCATGGTTTTTTGAACGTTTTGGCGGCCTGAACACCTGACAAAACGTCCATGGCGGCGTTGCAGGGCCTGGGCGTACGTTCGTACTGCCTGCGGCCCCGCGCCTTGCCCTGAACATTTTTCAGGCGTTCAGCAATCAGTTACTGTCTGCTCACTGTTTTGCCGCCACCTGCTTCGCCCCAGCCAGCAAATCCTGCCCCAGCTTTTCCAGCGCATTGGCCTGCACCAGCATGGTATCGAGAATGGCGGCATTGAAGGTAAATTCGGCCGGCGTCGTATAGCCGGGAAAACGCAGAATGCGCAGCAATTCCTGCAAGGTGGTGCCCTTGCCCAGGTGCGCCAGGGCGTCGCTGAGGGCGCTGACTTTCTTTTCCAGTTCGCGTATGTGCTTGCCGTTGTCGTCCATGATGCTCTCCCGTGTCGGAGCTTCCACGTTAGCAAAGCATCTCCCGCGTCGTTTGCGCCAGCACAAAGGCGCGGCTAAAACGGGTATCATCGCGCCATTGCACACGATGCAAAACCCATATGTTTTTATCAGGAACACTCATGACCATTAAAATCAGCCAGCAATTCGACGCCGGCGCGATCGAGGTGCTGCGCGCCGACGATGCCCAATCCATCGAGCTGAACATCCGCAAGGATTCCCACGCCGACATCACGCAGTGGTTTTATTTCCGCCTGCAAGGCGCGCAAGGCGAGGCGTGCACGATCCGCTTCATGAATGCAGGCAAGTCGGCCTACCCGGACGGCTGGAAAGACTACCAGGCTGTCGCCAGCTATGACCGCGAAACCTGGTTCCGCGTGCCAACCAGCTTCGACGGCACGGTGATGACGATCAACCATACGCCGGAAGAAGAAAGCGTGTACTACGCCTACTTCGAACCGTACCCATGGGATCGCCATCTGGCCCTGATCGACAGCGCGCAAGCGTCGCCGCTGGTGCGCCTGATCGACTTGGGCAGCACGGTGGAAGGACGCGACATGAATCTGCTGGTGGTCGGTGACGCCGATGCCGAGAAAAAAGTCTGGGTCATCGCGCGCCAGCATCCCGGTGAAACGATGGCGGAATGGTTTGTCGAGGGCATGCTCGAAGCCTTGCTGGACCAGGCCAACCCGTTTGCCCGCCAGTGCCTGCAAGACGCTGTCTTCTACGTGGTGCCAAACATGAACCCGGACGGTTCCGTGCATGGCAACCTGCGCACCAACGCGGCCGGCGCCAACCTGAACCGTGAATGGATGACGCCGACCATGGAACGCAGCCCGGAAGTATTCCTGGTGAAACAGAAAATGCATGAAATCGGCTGCGACCTGTTCCTCGACGTCCATGGCGACGAAGGTCTGCCTTATGTGTTCGTGGCCGGCAGCGATGCGCTGGAAAATTTCACGCCGGCACAAAAGGCCGAGCAAGACCGCTTCATCGCCGACTTCAAGGTGGCCAGCCCCGATTTCCAGGATGAGCACGGCTATGAAGACGGCCCGTTCACGCCGGAGGTACTGACCATGGGTTCGCCTCATATCACGCATGCCTTCGGCTGCCTGGCACTGACCTTGGAACTGCCGTTCAAGGACAATGCCAACGATCCCGACCCACAAACGGGCTGGAGCGGCGCCCGCAGCGCTGCCCTGGGCGCGGCCGTACTGCAGCCTATCCTGTCCACCTTGCGCGCCTGAGCATCAGGGCCGGACCGGCCCGCGTGAGCCCCATGCCCCGCACGCCGGGGCATTTTTTATGCCCGCACGGCAAGCGTTGCTGGACGAGCGATTTTTTTTCAGAATATCTTGCTTAGCAGAAATTAACGTCCTACACTAAACAACAGAATCGGGCCGTGCCACGCTGCGCGGCCCAGCAAGAATACCGCCGGCCAGGCCCGCACGACCTCGCCGGCGATCCGGAATGCGAATGCGAATGCACGACATTGCCCTTGGTATCACGGCCCCATACCTGCCGAGCTAGCTCTCAGTAAGAAAAACGACCGCATCGGCATCGTGCCGCAGCGCATCTGGCTCTCTGCCTGGTGCGTGTACACATGCTGCCGGGCGCTTCCCGCATGTCGCCGAGGATGGATTACCTATGTCCAAGCTTAAAATCAGTACCCGCCTGGCCTTGAGTTTCGGCCTGATCATTGTCCTGCTTGCCATGGTGGCATTTGTTTCCGTGAGCCGCATCCGCAACATCAATGCATCGACGGATAAAATCCTCAATGACCGCTATGTCAAGGTCATGCTGTCGAATACCATCCAGTCCGAGATCAATATCCAGGCCCGCCTGCTGGGCAATGCCATCATCGGCGCCAACGATCCAGACGAGGTCAGTAGTGCCGTGACCAAGATTCAGGCATCGGTAAAAAAGAATACGGAACTGCTGGCGCGCCTGAAAACCATGATCAACACGCCCAAGGGCCAGGAACTGTTCCAGGCCGTGACGACCAGCCGCGAAAGCTTTACCAGGACGCGCGATGCGAATATCAAACTGTTGCAAGAGGGGAAAGCTGAAACGGCCGGCATCTTCCTGCTGACGCAGCTGCGTTATCCTCAAGAAAAAGTCTTGACGGCGCTGGCGGCCATGGCCGGCTTCCAGGAATCGCTGATGGCAGCCGAAGGCAAGCAAGCCCTCGCCGACGGGCGTCTGGCCATCATCCTGACCCTGTCCCTGTCTATCGCCGCGACGCTCATTGCCATCGTCCTGGCCGTTCTGATCAGCCGCTCCATCAGCCGGCCCATAGGCGAAGCTGTCAAAGTGGCGCAACGCGTGGCATCCGGCGACCTGTCGGGCAGCATCGACGCGCGCGGCACCGATGAAACGGGCCTGCTGCTGCGTGCCCTGAAAGAAATGAACGACAATCTGCAAGGCATCGTGGCCCGCGTGCGTCATGGCACGGATGCCATCGCCCATGGTTCGCGTGAAATCGCCTCCGGCAATATGGACTTGTCCTCGCGGACGGAACAACAAGCCAGCTCGCTGGAAGAAACGGCATCGTCGATGGAAGAACTGACGTCGACCGTCAAGCAAAATGGCGAAAACGCACGCCAGGCCAATCAGATGGCGCAATCGGCCTCCAGCGTGGCCAGCAAGGGCGGCCAGGTGGTGGCGGAAGTCATCACGACCATGGATACGATCAATGCCTCGTCGAAGAAAATCGTCGACATCATCGGCGTCATCGACGGCATTGCCTTCCAGACCAATATCCTGGCTCTGAATGCGGCCGTGGAAGCGGCCAGGGCGGGCGAACAGGGCCGCGGCTTTGCCGTGGTGGCCACGGAGGTGCGCAACCTGGCTCACCGCTCCGCCGCCGCCGCCAAGGAAATCAAGATCCTCATCGACGACTCCGTGCAGCAGGTCAATCTCGGCAGCAACCTGGTGAACCAGGCCGGTAGCACCATGCAAGAGATCGTCAGCAGCGTGCGGCGCGTCACGGACATCATGGCCGAGATCACGTCCGCCAGCAACGAGCAGGAAGCGGGGATTGAACAGATCAACCAGGCCATCACGGAAATGGATGCCGTGACACAGCAAAATGCCGCCCTCGTGGAAGAAGCGGCAGCCGCGTCCGAAGCGTTGCAGGATCAGGCCGGCATCCTGGCCGAAGCCGTCAGCGTGTTCAAGCTCGACGGCACGCAAGCGCTGCCACCGGTTACGGTTCCAGCCATCCGCGCGCCTGCGAAACCTGCCGCCGCACCACGCGTCACGGCCAAGGCCGCTGCCACACCCGCCAGGAAAGCAGACAAGGTGGTCGCACAGGCCGCAGTCGCCGAGACCGAGTGGGAAGAGTACTGAGGCACCCCCTGCCGCAAGGCATCGAGCAGCTTGCAGCGGGCGCACGCCACAGGCCTGCGCCTCAGCCGCCCGCCACCACCATGCTCTCGATGAGGATGGAACCGGTCTCTTTGGTACCGCGGCGCAGCACGTCGGCGCCCACGGCGACGATGTTGCGCAGCATGTCTTTCATGTTGCCGGCGATGGTGATTTCTTCCACCGGGTACTGGATCACGCCGTTTTCTACCCAGAAACCGGAGGCGCCGCGCGAATAGTCGCCCGTCACGTAATTGGTTCCTTGCCCCATCAGTTCCGTCACCAGCAAGCCCGTGCCCAGCTTTTTCAGCATGGCAACGAAATCATCGGTGGCGGCCGTCTGGCTGGACGTCAGGTACAGATTGTGCGAGCCGCCCGCGTTGCCCGTCGTCTGCATGCCCAGCTTGCGGGCCGTGTAAGTCGACAGGAAATAGCCTTGCACCACGCCATCCTTGACGACGTCGCGGCTGACGGTTTTCACGCCTTCTTCGTCGAACGGCGCGGAACCGACGCCGCCGATCACGTGCGGATCTTCAAAGATCTGCACGTGCGACGGCAGCACTTGCGTACCCAGGGAATCGTTCAGGAACGTGGACTTGCGGTACAGGGCGCCACCCGAGGTCGCTTGCACATAGGTACCCAGCAAACCGGCCGCCAGCGGCGCCTCGAACAGCACCGGACAGGTGCGCGTGCCCAGCTTGCGCGCGTTCAGGCGCGACAGGGCGCGTTCGGCGGCGTAGCGGCCGATGACTTCCGGACTCGACATTTTGGCGGCGTCGCGCACGGACGAATACCAGTCGTCGCGCTGCATCTTCGCGCCCTTGCCGGCGATGGGCGCCACGGACAGGGTGTGGCGAGAGAATGGGTAGCCGCCGATGAAGCCGCGCGAATTGGCGGAAACAAAGTGCGATTGCTGCACGTGCACGCCCGCGCCTTCGCTGTTCGTGATGCGCGGGTCGACGGCAAACGCGGCCGCTTCGGCCCGCTGGGCCAGCACGACGGCTTCCTCGGCGGAAATCAGCCAGGGATAGAACAGTTGCAAGTCGCGGGGGGACATTTCCAGCATGTCCGCGTCGGCCAGGCCCGCGCAATCGTCCTCGGCCGTGAAACGGGCGATGTTGTAGGCGGCGTCCACCGTGGCGCGCAGGGCCGATGGCGAGAAATCGGAAGTGCTGGCATTGCCGCGCTTCTTGCCGACAAACACGGTCACCCCCATGCCCTTGTCCTTGTTTTGCTCGATCGTCTCGATCTTGCCTTTTCGTACAGAAACGGACAGGCCACCGCCCTCGCTGACTTCAACGGCTGCGTCGGTGCCGCCCGCTTCCCGCGCAAAAGACAACACATCACGGGCCAGTTGCTGCAATTGCTCTTGACTATGGGTAAATACGGAGTCGTTCATGCGCTGTTTTCTTCGGAAAGCCGCTAAAAAGGGTATCATAGCAGTCGTTTACAGTTTACAGGTGCGGCCTACGCGGCCAATCCCGCCTTATCATGCCAAATCCAAACCGGGGAGCTTGCGGCTTCCAATCCACCGAATTCGAACAGGAATATGAACGTCCGTCGAAGTCGGAACTCAAGCGCCAGATGACCGTCCTGCAAAAGCTGGGCGAAGAACTCGTCAATGAAGCACGCGACCGCGTCAAGCGCGTCCCGATGCCGGAAGACGTGCGCGACGCCATTCTCGAATGCCAGCAAATCAAGGATCACGAAGGCCGCCGCCGCCAGCTGCAGTACGTGGGCAAGAAAATGCGCACCCTGGATGAAGAAGAAGTTGCCGCCATCCAACGCACCATCGATAGCTGGAAAGGCTTGTCGAAAGCCGACACGGCCAATATGCACGCGATGGAACGCCGCCGCGACAAACTCTTGACGGACGACAAGGCGCTGACCGTCTTGCTGTCGGAAAACCCGGAACTGGACGTGCAGCATCTGCGCACCCTGATCCGCAATGCCCGCAAGGAGCAGGCCGAGAACAAGCCGCCAAAAGCCTACCGTGAAATCTTCCAGATCTTGAAAGAGATCGCCAAGAAGAAAAACGGCGGCAAGAAAGATGCCGACGAAGATGACGTTGAAGGCGAAGACGACGAGTAAAAAACTGGGGTCAGACCCGGCGGGTCTGCCCCCGAAAGTAGCTAAAAACCGGGATCAGCCCGGTTTTTTTACGACATAGACAGGTGCCGCATGACCACGATAGAAGACGAATTGATTATCGGCCTCGTGTCGATCTCGGACCGCGCCAGCGGCGGCGTGTATGAAGACCTGGGCATCCCTGCGCTGGAAAGCTGGCTGTCCGCCGCCATCCGCACGCCGTTTCGCCTGGAAAAACGCCTGATCCCGGACGAGCGCTCGCAGATTGAAAACACCCTGATCGACATGGTCGATCTGAGCCACTGCCATTTGATCCTGACGACGGGCGGCACGGGCCCGGCGCGGCGCGATGTGACGCCGGACGCCACGCTCAGCGTCGGGACCAAGGAAATGCCCGGTTTCGGCGAACAGATGCGCCAGATCAGCCTGCAATTCGTGCCGACGGCGATTTTGTCGCGCCAGGTCGCCGTGATCCGCGAGACGCCCGAGCGCGCTTGCCTGATCATGAACTTGCCGGGCCAGCCGAAAGCCATCAAGGAAACACTGGAAGGCTTGAAAGATGCCGATGGCGTGCAACTGGTCAACGGCATCTTTGCCGCCGTACCATATTGCATCGATCTCATCGGCGGTCCCTACATGGAAACCGACCCGGCCATCTGCAAGGCATTCCGTCCCAAATCGGCGCTGCGTCCGGCACAACCCCTACCTGAGGAAAATACATGAGCACCTTGCTGGAAACCATACAACTCGACAGCGCACCGAACCCCACCGTTTCCATCATCTGGATGCACGGCCTGGGCGCCGACGGCAACGACTTCGTGCCCCTGGTGAAGGAACTCGACCTGCGCGGCTGCCCCGCCATCCGCTTCATTTTCCCCAGCGCCGGCACCATGCCCGTCACCATCAACAACGGCTACGTGATGCGCGCCTGGTACGACATCCGCGAAAATGACCTGGTGCGCCGCGAAGATGAAAGCGGCTTGCGCGCCTCGCAAGCCCAAATTGAGGCGCTGATCGCGCGCGAAAAGGCGCGCGGCATTCCCGCCAGCCGCATCATCCTGGCTGGCTTCTCGCAAGGCTGCGCCATGACCCTGCAAACGGGCTTGCGCCATGCGGAACCGCTGGCCGGCCTGATGTGCCTGTCCGGCTACCTGCCGCTGGCCGACAAGACGGCAGCCGAGCGCACGCCGGCCAGCCTGGACACACCGATCTTCATGGCGCACGGCACGGCCGACCCCGTGGTGCCGATCGCTCGCGCCCAGCAGTCGCGCGACTTGCTCACCGGCATGGGTTACAAGGTGGAATGGCACGAGTACATGATGCAGCACTCGCTGTGCCAGGAAGAGATCGACGCCATCGGCGCGTGGCTGAAAAAAGTACTGGCTTGAAATAAAACAGGCGCGGTGTGCGCCGCGCCTGCTGTCATACGGAACGCCGGGAACGATCAGTTCGCCGGCGTTTTTGCATTCCATATTTTCAACATATCGGGCGACGCTTCCGAGCGGATGCCGTTGTCCGTCAGCACCGATTCCGTCGCTGCCAGCATGTCCTTGCGCGGCACGACCACCATTTCCGCATCGCGCTGCTGGAAGCGGAACGTCAGCAGCTCATCGGTCTGGTCGCGCAGCAAGGCCACCAGGTGCGCCAGGCTGCGCACGCGCACGCCATTGACGGAATCGACGACCGAGAAGAACCGGGTACTGTAGCCATTCATCAGCTTGTGCGGGAAGAACGGGGCGGCGATCACCACCAGTTCTTCGCGCTCGCTATCGGGCGCATCGCCGCGCCGCGTGGCCAGCGGGTTGCCGGCAAAACTCATGCCGCCCAACATTGCCGGGTTGCTATTTGGCGCGGCCATGAATTCCGTGCTGGCGCGCGAAAACACCATCGGGCCGAAAATGAAATAGGATGGGTAATTGCCCTGCAGGCCGGCAATGAGCATCGGATGCGCCGCCGAGACGGGCACCTTGATTTTCAGGGGCGCGCCCTGGCGCACCACCGTCAACGGCAATTCGCCATCTTTCGCCAGCTGCTGCACCCGGTACTGGAAGCGCACGCGGCTGTTGGCATTCAGCTTGACCATGCCCTGGTTGTCGATAGGAAAATCGCCGATATGCGTGATGACGTCCCACTCCTTGAGCGGATAGGCGGCATCCTTGCTGGCTGGCGTCATCACGACGGCGCCCTCGACGCCCTTGGCCAGCTTCAGGTAGGTGCGCAGCGCGGGATTTTCCAGCGTTTGCGTCACGTCGCGCATGGCCGGCTTGCCCTGGGGCGCGCCACTTTCCTGGTCGCGCAGGAATAGCTCGATTTCCTCGTTGGGGATGATGTAGCCGATGTTTTGCGCATTGAGCATGCCGGCAAAGGCCAGGCCGATCATCTTCTCGCCCGCAATCACGGGGCCGCCGCTATTGCCCGGGTTGATGGCCGCATCGGTCTGGATGCGCAAGCCGGACACGGGGAAGTTGTAGCGCACGAATTCGATGCGCGAGACGATGCCCTTGGTGATCGATAGCGAGGTGCCGCCCGTCGGATAGCCATACGCCAGCACGGCATCGCGCACGTCTGGCAAGACATTGGCGCGCGGCACCGCTTTATGGCTGGCGAAAAAACTGTCATCGTCGATCTTCAGCAAGGCCAGGTCCATGCCGCGCGAGATGGCCAGCACGGTCGCCGGTATCTTGTCGCCCGCGCCATTGGCCTGGATCTGCACCTGGCTGGCATAGCCGACCACGTGCGCATTGGTGAGGATGCGGCGGCCTTCGATGACGACGCCGGAACCCGTCACCTCTTGCGGCGCGGCCTTGCTCCATGGTTTATAGGGGTCCGGTCCGCGCAGGGTGGAAAACACCTTGACGACGGAATTTTCCAGGGCGGAAGCGCTGGGGCTAGCGCTAGCGGCGGTCTCGGCGGCCAGCGCGCGCACCATCATCAAGGGGGAAAAAGAAAGGGCCAGCACCAGGAAGGCGCGGCCCATCAGGGTGAAGCACGGACGAGTTTTCATTGAGCTTGTTGGCAATGGAAGGGAAGCAAAATTATATATTGAATAATTTCAACTTCATTACACTTTGTCCATCTTTGCCGAAGAACTCCTCTAAACTCCTCTCATCAGGCGGGCAAGGGCGCCACGCCCAAGGCCGGCACGGCCGTCTGCGCCCCGTTCATGACCATGGCCAGGAAAGTGTAGTAGCCATTGATGCCCATCAAGTCGACCACGCCGTGCTCGCCGAACAGCGCCAGCGCGCGCGCATACGTGGCATCGTTGACGCGCTTGTTCTGCTGCAACTCGATGCAAAAGTCATGCACGGCTTGCTCATCGTCCTTCAGGACAAGCGGTGCGCGCCGCGCCGCGATGGCGTCCACGGCCGCCTGCGCGATGCCGTTCTGCACGGCCAGCGGTGCGTGGATGGCCCACTCGACCTGCTGGTCCCACTGGCGCGCCGTCACCAGGATCGCCAGTTCCGACAGGCGCGTGCCGATGGCGCTGCGGTAGCGCAAGTATTCTCCCATGCGCTGCGCCGTTTCCATCAGCTCCGGGCTGCGGATCAGCG
Source organism: Janthinobacterium tructae (assembly GCF_006517255.1). Lineage (NCBI taxonomy): Bacteria > Pseudomonadati > Pseudomonadota > Betaproteobacteria > Burkholderiales > Oxalobacteraceae > Janthinobacterium > Janthinobacterium tructae. The sequence continues at coordinate 3,487,102 of NZ_CP041185.1, forward strand.
GAACGAAGGGGCCGTACAGGGCGCCGCGCGGACCATCGATGATGGCTTGCGCGGCAGCACGCTGCTGGGCGTCGAGCCGCTCCAGCGGCAGCGCGGGCAAACGGTCGATATCGCCCCCTGCCATCAGGCAGTCCAGGCGACCACGTCCTGCTGCTGTTCACCGAGGCCGGGGATGCCCAGGCGCATGCTGTCGCCTTTTTTGAGGAAACGCTGCGGCTTGCGGCCCTGGCCCACGCCCGGTGGCGTGCCCGTGGCGATGACGTCGCCCGGTTCCAGGGTCATGAATTGCGACAGGTAGCTGACGATCTGCGCCACCGTGAAGATCATGGTTTGCGTGTTGCCGGTCTGCATGCGCTTGCCATTGACTTCCAGGTACAGGTCCAGGTCTTGCTCGTCGATGACTTCATCGCGCGTCACCAGCCACGGGCCGATGGGGCCGAAGGTGTCGCAGCCCTTGCCTTTATCCCATTGACCGCCCCGTTCCAGCTGGAACGAGCGCTCGGAAATATCGTTGACGACGCAATAGCCGGCCACGTATTTCAGCGCGTCCTCTTCGCTCACGTACTGTGCGCGCGTGCCGATGACGACGCCCAGCTCCACTTCCCAGTCCGTCTTTTTCGAGCCTTTCGGCAACACGACATTGTCGTCCGGGCCATTCAGGCAAGTGATCGCCTTCATGAAGACGATGGGTTCGGCGGGAATCGGCATGCCCGATTCGGCCGCGTGGTCCGCGTAATTGAGGCCGATGCCGATGAATTTGCCGACTTTCGCCAGCGGCACGCCGAAGCGGGGATTGCCGCGCACCAGGGGCAGCGTCTTTTCGTCGAGCTTGGCCAGCTTGCGCAGGGCCTTGTCGGACAGTTGTGCGCCGTCAATATCGGCAATCACGCCGGACAGGTCGCGCAGTTTGCCTTCTTCATCGATCAGGCCCGGTTTTTCCTTGCCTGGACGTCCATAACGAACGAGTTTCATAGTCTTCCTTGGAGTTGATCATTGCCGCTGTGCAGGCCGCCATTTTACCGGATGGCCCGGCGCGCCTGTAGCGGTGAACGAAAAACATCGCAAGTCCCGGCAGTTGCAAGGCCGCCAGCACGCCAAACGCCACCTGGTACGCTTGCGGCGGGTACTGCTGCAAGCTGTTCAGGGGCCAGCAGCCGAGGATCAGGCCAAAGCCCGCCTGCACCAGAAAGGCGCCCGTGAAAATGAGCAGATTCAAACAGGTGGCCGCCCTGCCCGTCAGGCTGGCTGGCATGCTTTGCGCGACGATCGCATACTCGAGGCCCGTCACCGTGCCCAGCATGGCAAACAGCACGGACAGCATGGGCAGGCTGGGCACGACGTTACACGCCATTGCCACTTGCACGGCAACAAACAGGATGATGCCGGCGGCCGCCACTTGCATGGGGGCAATGCCGCGCCGCCCCGCCCACTCCGTCAGCATGCCCATGCCGATGGCGCCGAAGATGACGGCCGCCATGCCCAGGTACAGCAGATACGCGACATTGTCATCGGACAAGCCACCCACGTCGGCCAGCCAGCGCCCCACCCACAAGCCCTGCACGCCAAAGAACACCGTGTGCGGCAGCAAGATCAGCGCGATGGTGCGGCGAAAGCCGGGATCGCGATACACGCGCCAGACACTGACCTTGCTCACCGGGTGCGCCGTGGCGGGTGCGGGCATGGCCGGCGACAGCAGGCGGATCAGCACGCCGATGGCCAGCGCCGCCAGCGCCAGGCCCAGGAACACGCCGCGCCAGTCCGTGTAGTGCAGGGCCAGCTTGACGGGCATGGTGGCCGTGGCCGCGCCCAGGCCGCCCACGGCGATCAGGTAGCCATGCACGGAAGGCAGGCGCGCGGGCACAATGGCGCACGAGATCGCTTTCACGGCGGCCATGAAACAGCCGCCCAGGCCTGCCCCCATCAGCGCGCGCGCCCACATCAGCTCGGCAAAGCTGTGGCCCCGGCTGAACAGCCACACACCCAGGGCCGCCAGCGCCAGCAGCCACAGTTGCACCGTGCGGGGGCCGTAACGGTCGAGCGCCATGCCGATCGGCAGTTGCACCAGCGCAAAGGCGAGAAAAAAGGCGCTGGTCAGCAGGCCCAGCTGCGCTGGCGTCAGGACGATGGCGCCCAGCAATTCCGCCGTCAGCACGGCATTCACGCCGCGCAGCAGGCACGACAGGTAATGCCCGAGCGCGAACGGCAGGAACACCAGGCAAAACACGGCTACGCCGGAACGCGAAGAGGCGCCGGCGCCGTGCATGCTCAGGCGGCCTGTGCCAGGCGGATGATTTTATGCGGCACCTGCGGCACAGGTTCATCCGTTTCAAAGAAAAATTTATCGTGGCCGAATGCGGGCTTTAAATCGTCCATCCACGTCGCTTCCGCATCGAACTGCGCATAAAACGGCCGGCGCACCCAGTCCGGGTTGCGCGCCTGCAAAAATTGCAGGGCAAACAGTTTTTCGCCATTGATGGTGACGATGCCATCGATGACGATCTTGCCGGGGAACGCGCTCATGGAGGGCCCGCGCACCGTGCGCGACAGGCCGGACACCCTCTGGTAGGCGGCCTGGAAGATTTCATGTGCCTTCGCCAAGGGCAACTCGAAATAGCCGCGCGGCCCCGTGTCCCGTTCGACAAACATGTAATACGGAATCGCTCCCAGGCGCGTGCCCGTCTGCCACAGCTCGGCCCAGCTAGCCGGGTCTTCATTGATGTGGCGGATCAGCGGCCCCTGCATGCGCAAGGTGGCGCCCGTGGAGACGATGCGTTTCACCGCTTGCTGCGCGATATCCTGGCGCAACTCGACGGCATGGCTGTAATGGCCCATCACGGCCAGGTTCTTGCCCGCCTTGACGATGCGCTCGAACAGGCGCAACAAATCGTCCGCATCGCGGTCCGAGACAAAACGCTGCGGCCAATACGCCACCGCCTTGGTGCCGATGCGGATATTCTGGATGTGTTCCAGGCCCGGCGCCAGCAGCGGCTCCAGGTGGGCGGCCAGTTGCCGCGTGTTCATGATCATCGGGTCGCCGCCCGTGATCAGTACATCCGTCACTTCCGGATGCAATTTCAGGTAGGAGGCCAGCTCATGCGACTCGCGCGCATCGAACTTCATGTCATCCATGCCGACGAACTGGGGCCAGCGGAAGCAGAAGGTGCAATACGCGTGGCACGTCTGGCCCGCGCTGGGGAAAAACAGCACCGTCTGCACATATTTATGCTGCAAGCCGCGCACGGGTGCATCGTTGACTTTCGGCACGTTATGCGTCATCTGCCCGGCCGGATGGGGATTCATGCCCAAGCGCAAGCCATGCACATAGGCATCGATGGCCGCCTTGTCACGCTGCACCAGCACCAGGTCGCGCAAGTGCGCGTACTGCTCGGGCGGCAACATGTCGCGATGGGGAAAGACGAGGCGGTAGATGGGGTCGTCAGGAATATTGTTCCAGTCGATCAGCTGGTCAAGCACATAGGCATTGGTGCGAAACGGCAAGACGTGCGACACCACTTGCACGGCTACACGTTGCTCTTCCGGCAGCCATTCCCACTGCCGCGCCTGATGAATGGTTTGCCGCGTATACGGCTTGAACTTGGGTGAAAACGGCTCGGTAATGAGTGCGGACACGATAGTCTCCTTGCCAATAAATAGCGATAACTTTCATGAAATTGACCCTATATCGGCCAATTCCAGCCTCTTTCCCCCACGGGCCATGCCAGCTCGGCACGCTGTGAAAGTCATCATAATTCTTGCCATCTGGAACCAAATTGCTACACATCAACAAGCATTCCGATACGTTGTTCGCTGCCTACAAGCAACACCTTAGTTTGTTCCATCGCAATTTGATGGGACCGTCGACGACGTAAATTACGGCTTGGCAATACATCCCTCGATTCTCACAAGGAGCTGTCATGAAACGCTTATTCACGGGTAGCCTGCTGTGCCTGGCATTTGCCGGCGGCAGCGTCAATGCCGCCGTCGAACCAACGGAAAAAGACGCCATCGCCATGGCCGAACGGGGCGCCGCTTTCATGAAGGCGCATGGCAAGGAAGAAATGATGAAGAAAATCACGGCGAAAGACCCCGACTTCGTGCAGGGCTCGCTGTATGTGGATATGCGTGACATCAAGACGGGCATCGTACTGGCCCACCCCATCAATCCTTCCATCGTGGGCAAGGATTTGACGGACGTGCCTGATGCGAATGGCAAGAAATATCGCCGTGAAATCATTGAGCTGGCGCAAAAGCAGGGCAAGGGCTGGGTCGACTACCAGTACAAGAATCCCAGCAGCGGCAAGATCGAGCCGAAGACCACGTACATCCTGCGCGTCAACGACGTGGTGCTGGAAGCGGGGATCTACAAAAAATAAGGCAGCGGCGGCGTACACGCACGCTGTGCGCCGCCTACGGTTGGAACAGCCATAGCCAGGAGTCAAGCATGCTCAATCAATTACGCATCGGACCAAAATTATTGCTGGCGCCCGCCCTGGTCTTGCTGCTGCTGATACTCAGCTCGAGCGGCGCCTGGTATGGCATGGTGCGGCAAAATGCCTCGCTGGAAAACATGGTACGCGTGCGCATCACGCATCTGAAAGCGGCCGCCGACATACTCGGCGAGGCCAAGCACGTACACGGCAATATGTACCAGTTGCTGTCGTGGACGAATGGCAGCTTCGCCAAGGCTCGCCTCGATACACTGGAGCAACAGATCAAGGCGCGTCACGCGGCCATCGGCACCCAGCTGGCCACGCTGCGCGCCACGGCCACGGGCGCCGAACGCAACCTGGTCGATGCCGCCATCACGGCCCTGGCCGGCTATCGCAAGGCCGTGCTGGAAACCATGGAAATGGCGCAGATGGACCAGTCGATCGCCACCAATTCCATGCTCAAGGCAGAAACGCAATTCGGCCAGTTCAATACGCAGCTGGCGCAGTTGTCGGCCCTGGAAACGACGCTCAGCAGCCAGGCCCATGCGACGGCCAGCGCCGAGTTTCGCAGCCTGGGCTGGAGCCTGCTGCTGACCGTCATGCTCTCCATCCTGGCCTCCATCGTGGTGACCATGCTGGTGCGGCGCGCCATGCTGGTGGAAATCCGCGGCATCGCCGACGCCGTGCAAGACCTGGCGGCGGGCAAGCTGATCGCCGGTGCGCCCAAGCAAGGCAATGACGAGATCGCCGCCACCTCGCGCGTGCTGGACCAGACCATCGCCCACCTGAACCAGACCTTGCGCACCATCATGGACGCCGTGCAATCGATCGACACGGCGTCGCGCGAAATTGCCACCGGCAATCTGGATCTGTCGGCGCGCACGGAAATGCAAGCCAGTTCGCTGGAAGAAACGTCGAGCGCCATGGAAGCGCTGACGCAAGCCGTCAATGACAACGCCGACAACGCCCAGCTGGCCTGCGAGCTGGCCGGGCAAGCGTCCACCCTGGCCGTGCAAGGCGGTGCATCGATGCAGCAGGCGGTGGCGACGATGGCGACGATACGCGCCAATTCGCGCCAGATCGTGGATATTATCGGCGTGATCGATGGTATTTCCTTTCAGACCAATATCCTCGCGCTGAACGCCGCAGTGGAAGCGGCGCGTGCGGGCGAGCAAGGCCGCGGCTTTGCCGTGGTGGCGTCCGAAGTGCGCACCCTGGCGCAACGCTCGGCGCAGGCGGCCAGGGAAATCAAGACCCTGATCGCCACCTCGGTCACTACCATCGATGGCGGCAGCGTGGCCGTGCAGCAAGCGGGCGACAGCATGGGTGCCATCGTGGCCTCGGTGCAGCAAGTCAATGCCATCATCCAGCGCGTCAAAGAGGCCAGCGCCGAGCAGGCCTCGGGCATCACGGAAGTGAACCAGGCCGTCACGCAAATGGATGACGTCACCCAGCAAAATGCGGCCCTGGTGGAACAGGCAGCGGCAGCGGCGGCCAGTTTGCAGGACCAGGCCGTCAAATTGTCGGCGGCCGTAGCCGTGTTCACGCTGGACGAGCGCCCGGCAGCGCCAGCCAGCCACACCGATGAGGAGGCATTCCAGCATCCGGCCAGTGCTCAGCAGGACCGGCGCGCACTGCACAGCCCGCTGCGCGGCAAGTCTGCCCAGCGCGGCGCAAGCACGACGCCACAGCGCCGGCGCAGCTAAGCGGCTGGCGCGCGCATGGGCTTGCTTAAATATGGCGAACCGGCCAGCACGAAGCGCCACGGCGTGTCCATCGCCCTGGAAATGCCGATGCGCGGCCCCGCCTGCACCATCACCTCTTCCTCACGGGCCAACAGCGTGAACGGTGGCGCATCGAGCGCCAGGCGATTCTGAAGGTGGCTCACGCCTAGCGCCTGGCATACCTTGCCAGGCCCCGAACACAGCTGCCGCAGTTCCTCGACGCCGCGCCGCTCGCGCATGGCATCGATGCCCGCCAGCGGCTCGATGGCGCGAATCAGCACGCCCGCCCCATGGCCCGCTTCGCGGCAGACAAAATTCAAACACCAGTGGATGCCATAGGAACGGTAGACATAGGCGTGCGCGGGCGGGCCGAACATGGCCGCATTGCGCGGCGTCATGCCGCCATACGTGTGCGAAGCGGGGTCCAGCCGGTCATACGCTTCCGTTTCCACGATGCGCCCGCCCACGCCGTCGACCAGCACGGTCACGCCGATCAGCTGGCGCGCCACGCTGCTGGAATCGTCCGCAAAATCGATACCGGCCAGGAGTTTTTTCATGCGGCAATTGTACTGCCGCGCTTCCCAGCGCACGTCTTGCCCCATCTTAAAAACAAGTAAAGCTTAATTTTTTGGTCACGGCGACCGGGATGGACAGCGTCGTAAAATGCGGAAAATAGCGTCGGAACAAGGTCAAAATGGGGATTTTTTCCAGAATATATTGTCGAGATGAACTATTGCCACGCATAAACAGCGATAATCGTCGGACACTGCGCCAGACGCTCATGAAGCGGGCAGCGGGCAGCGTGCGACAGAATAAGCACCGGACACAAAAATGATGATGAAGGCGTGATGATGAGAGCGGCAACGCAAAAGCAGGTAGTGCAGGAAGATCCGGTTGACGCCTTGATGCGTTCCATCCGTATCCCGCCGCGCCCCAGCCTGCTGGTCGACTTGCAGCGCGAACTGGCAGAACAGGACCCGTCGCCGCGGCGCATCGCGCGCATCATCGCCGACGATGTCGGCATGTCCGGCGCCCTGCTGAAACTGGCCAACTCGCCCTTCTATGGCGCCGCGCGCAAGGCCAAATCGGTCGAACAAGGCATCAACTTTCTCGGCATCAACCAGTGCAGCGCCATGATGACGGGCTTGCTGGCGCGCCAGGCGCTGGAAGCGGAAGGCGTGGAACTGACCAACTTCTGGGATGTATCGGCCAAGCGTGCGCGCGCCCTGGTATTTACCTCGCGCAAGCTGCGCATCGCCCCGCCCGACATCGCCCACACCTTCGGCCTGTTCTGCGATATCGGCGTGCCCTTGCTGATGAACCGCTTCCCCGACTACGTCAAGACGTACGCAGCGGCGGCCAACGATGCCCACAATTGCTTTACCCGCCTGGAAGACGCGCGCCACCAGACCAACCACGCGGCCATCGGCTGCTTGCTGGCGCGCAACTGGGGCCTGTCCTCCGATGTCTCCTGGGCGATTTTGCACCACCACGACTACACGGTGCTGGCCGACCCGTCCACGGACGACGCCATCCGCTCGCTCGTCGCCCTGTCGCTGCTGGCCGAAAAGGGCATTCAGCGCTACCATGGCAACAGTACCTCGCTGGAGTGGGACAAGGGCGGCGACCTTGCCTGTCAACATCTCGGCCTGTCGCAGGAAGAAGCCGCCGACCTGCTCGACGAGCTGCACGAGATGTTCGATACCGACCATTGAGGTATCAGGCGGCCGCGTCCGCCTGTATGATCTGTCCCGGCGCCTGGCCAAGCCCTGGCGCCCGTTTCCGTTTGCCTGACCCGTATTTCTTAACCTGTTGATCGCCATGCCCAAAAATAAGCGCCCTGTTCCCCGTAAATCCGCCAACACGCCTGAAGACAAGGATGAGTCCGTCACCCGCATGCTGTGCACGATGGCCCTGAACCTGGCGGAGCAGGAAGACAGCGAATCGCAGGGCACGGTGCTGGCCGAGCAAGCCGTCGAGTTCGGCCGCCTGATCCGCAAGGCCTTGAATCAAAAGAAGGATGAAATCCTGTACGACGCCGTCGAGCGCGCCAAGTACGAAGACGTGGGTGCCTACCAGTATTTGCGCAGCCATATCGAGGAAGCGGCCTCGATTTCCGTGATCCGCCGCGAAAATGCCCCGGCCATGGAAATCAACGCCTTTGTCGTACCGCTGCTGGTGCAAAGCACGGGCGGCCTGAAGGAGGCGGACAGCTTCCAGGACCAGGACGCTTTCGAAGCGTTGGTGAAGAGTTTCCAACAGGCAGAACTGGAAAGCGCCAAGGCCAAGGTGGTCTTGATGAGCCATGCCTACGACCTCGATGAAATCGACCGCATCACCTATAGCCACCTGCATGAGATGGTGCGCGATGCGTACTCGTCGATGACGGACAAGAAAATCGTCGCCACGCCGGGCCTGGAAAGCAGCATCGTCGGCTGGAGCGAAACGGCGTTCGGCCCGCAAGACACGGCCATCGAACTGCGCTTCCTGCTGGGCTTTGCCCTCAAGCGCGTGGACGACCCGTTCTATGCGGAACCGAAGGATGAAGCGGCACTCGACGCCTGGTTCGACGCGCGCCTGACCCGCTACCAGCAGTGGACGACGGAAGTGGGCGACCTGGTGAAACGCTGCCTGGCGCCGGTCGGCAGTTCGCTGGAAGTGAGCTTCCTCTACCAGGATCTGTTCCACGGTGGCAAGGAACAAGGCATGAGCGAGTATGCGATGCTGCAGATGATGTCCGGCATCAACCATGCATTGGCGGAAAACAACGTGGATGCCGCGGAGGTTTCGGTGGTCGTCGGCCCGGCCGATGAGCACGGCGAAATGCTGTTGCGCGTCAATGTCAGCACGGCGGGCGGCGAGCTGCTGCACAGCGCCGACAAGCCGCTCGACCTGGCTGCCGACCTGCAGGACGAAGTCGACGACATCTGCGATGCACTGGCCACCATCGGCGTGACGCAATTGTCCGTGGCGCTGAAATTCGATGCCAAGGGACAACCGCTGGAAGCGCAGCCGTACGCACCGGCGTAACACCGGCGACGTAATCAGCGCGCGGCCAGCTCCTGTTGGCCACGCAGCGACAGCCACGCCTGCAATTTCTGCGCATATGCCAAGGTGTAGGCCGGGCTGCTCGACGGCAAGCTGACGATGCGGTAGCGCTGCGCATGCTCGCCCAGCACCTTGATGCCCAGCTTCGCCGCCGTGCCGCCATTGAAGGCGATCGTCTGCAACTGCGGCAGGCTGGCGGCCAGGGCCACAAGGTCATTGTCGTCGCGGGCGCGGATATTGCTGTCCAGGCTGCCTGTGCGCTGCGCCTGCGCCACCACGTCCCACAAGCCCACGCCGTGCGCCAGCAAGGTTGCCAGACGCTCTACATAGGGCAGGCTCTTCAGCTCCACGCCCAGCACCTCGCCCAGCAGCATCCAGAATTTGTTTTGCGGATGCGCATAGTACTGGCTGTGCGCCAGCGATTTTTCGCCGGGCAGGCTGCCCAGTATCAGCAAGCGCGTATTGGCGTCGACGACGGGATCGAAACAGCGCTTGCGCGCATCTGCGGCATGGTCTGGCAAGAAGGCTGGGCTATTCAACTGAGATATCCGGAAGGGAAGGCGAAAGGCCATTTTACCCGGCCACGCGACGGTGTAGAATTCCCGGATAACCTTCGCTCTACAAGAGACTGCCCATGCGCACCATCGACACCCTGCTGGCCCAGTATGGCGAAAGCCATCGCAACCACGTCAATGAATGGGTGCACATCGTGTGCGTGCCCTTGATCGTTTTCAGTCTGCTGGGGCTGCTGTGGAGCGCGCATCCCAGCGTGGCGCTGCTCGCCAGTATTCTCGCCTTATACTATTATTACAAGCTGTCGCGTCCGTTTGCGGCGGGCATGCTGGCGATGCTGGCCAGCATGCTGGGCCTGCTGCTGCTCATGCCGGCGCTGACCATCCTGCCCGTCTCGCTGGCGCTGTTCGTGCTGGCCTGGATAGGCCAGTTCATCGGCCACCAGATCGAAGGCAAGAAACCGTCGTTTCTCGACGATGTGCGCTTTTTGCTCGTGGGTCCGCTGTTCGTGCTGGGATTTTTATACCGGCGCCTGCGGCTGGCGTATTGAGCAGCAGGTGGCCCCTTGGTCACGCGGAACCGGTAACAGATTTTTACTATTCGCAACTAGTTATCTGAGGCGAGTGTCCTTATGATAAGTCAGCATCTTTACTGCCGGTCGACGCAATCGGCAACTAACTTTTGTCCAAGGGAGTCCTACATGAAAGCACCAATTATTGCCGTGGCATTGCTCGCCACCCTGGCCGGCTGCGCCGTACAACCGAACTCGGCGAATGTGTACAACGCGCGCCAGGCGCAGAATGAACAATCGGTTCGCCTGGGTACGGTTGAATCCGTGCGCCAGGTAACCATCGACAAGGGCGAAACGGGCACGGGCGTGCTGGCTGGTGCGGCACTGGGCGGCGTGGCCGGTTCCGCAGTCGGCGGCGGCAAGGGCGCCATCGCGGCCAGCATCCTCGGCGCGGTTGCCGGCGGCATGGCCGGCAAGAGCATCGAAGCGAATGCCTCGAACAAGCCCGGCCTGGAAATCACCGTGCGCCTGGACAATGGCGACATGCGCGCCATCGTGCAGGACGCGGACGAACTGTTCCGCCCGGGCGAGCGCGTGCGCCTGCTGTCCGATGGCCGCAAGACCCGCGTCACGCACTGATCTGCTTGCCGGCACATGCGCTCAGCCGAATGCGCCGGCAGCGAGCAAGGCAGAAGGGTGCAGCCAGATGGCAATCACAGCGGTCACGACGACATACACAAGCACGCTCCAGACTTTGATCTGCAGTGAGGCTGGCATGGCGGTCCTCCTTCCAAGATGTAATTCAGAAAATATTTACTTAATAATAAAGTAAATATTTTCATAAATTCAACATTTTCCAGAAGCACTGCGCTGGCTCAATGCCCGGGTGTCTCCTGACCGCTCTGTGAGCAAGCTCGGCCAAGACTCGCCATCCCCGCGCGATGCCCGTATACTTGCGCGATGTCCTCTCCTCTCCTGTTCATCATTGCCTGCCTGATCTGGGGCTCCACCTTCTGGGCCATCACCTTGCAGCTGGGCGATGTCGCCCCCGCCGTTTCCGTGGTCTACCGCTTCGGCCTCGCGTCCGCTACCCTGTTTGCCTGGTGCGCCTTGCGCGGCGACCGCTTGCGCCTGCCCTGGCGCGCGCAAAAATGGATGCTGCTGCAAGGCCTGGCCTCGTTTGCCCTCAGCTATGTGTGCACCTACAGCTCGGAGCAATACCTGGTCTCGGCCCTCGTCAGCGTGCTGTTTGCGCTGATGGTGTTCTGGACGCCATTGCTCAACCGCATCGCCTTCGGCACGCCGATTACCTGGAGCACCTGCTGCGCGGCGTTTGTCGCCATCTGCGGCATCGTGCTGCTGTTTTACCAGTCCATCGGCGCGGCGCTGCACGATATTCTCGGCGGCGGCAAGGGGCACTTCCTGCTCGGTTTCATGCTGGCCCTGGTGGCCACCATTTCCAGCACGGCCGGCAATGCCCTCGTCATGAAAGTGCGCGAACATTCGGGCAACGTGATGCTGACCATGGCCTGGACCATGCTGTGGGGCACCTTGATGGTGGCCGCCTGGGCCATCGCCACGGGCCAGTCATGGCAGTTGCCCGCGCGCCCCAGTTACTGGATGGGATTGGTGTACCTGGCCATTTTCGGCTCGGTGATCGCCTTCAGTGCGTATTTCACTTTAATCGCCCGCATCGGCACGCAAAAGACCGTGTACATCGGCGTCGTCACGCCCGTCATTTCCGTGCTGCTGTCGGTGCAATTCGAACATTACCGGCCCGCCCCCATCGAATGGGTGGGGATGCTGCTATGCCTGTCCAGCGTAGCCTGGGCCCTGACCTCGGGCGCACGCAAGACAGCTGCCGTCGCCTCCCTTTCCACCACTCCATCAGCAAAGGCAACATGAGCACCTCTTCCTCCCTCGCCATCCGTCCCGCCCAGGAAACCGACGTGGCCGCCATCTTCGGCATGATCCATGAACTGGCCGTGTTTGAAAAACTTGAACACATGATGATCGCCAAAGAATCCATGCTGCACGACAGCCTGTTCGGCAAGCACCCCGCGTGCGAAGCGCTGGTCGGCGAGGAGGATGGCGAGGTGGTGACGTTCGCCCTGTTCTTCCATAATTTTTCCACCTTCCTGTGCCGCAAGGGACTGTACCTGGAAGACCTGTATGTGAAGCAATCGGTGCGCGGCAAGGGCTATGGCAAGCAGATGCTGGTGGCCCTGGCGCAACTGGCCGTCGAACGCGATTGCGGCCGCTTCGAATGGTCGGTACTGGACTGGAATGAAAACGCGATCAACTTCTACAAGGGCATGGGCGCGGACGTGATGCCGGACTGGCGCATCTGCCGCGTGGCTGGTGATGCCTTGACGCAATTGTCGGCGGGCACTCCGAAAGCGGCCTGATTGGGGGGGAACTGTAGCGAGCGGATGCGATTTGTGGCCGAGAAGCGGAACTGTACGCAAGTACGGGGCCGCCGAGGCAGTGAGCCTCGCAGAGCGCAAGGCGCGCCGCGCAGTAAGTTCCAAAAAAATCCCCGCGGGCTAGCGGCACCGCGGGGCAGAACCCATTGTCAAGTGGGAGGGGGAGAATGCAATCAACGGTTATCAATATAAACGCTACGACTTGCCACCGCGTCGACCTTTACATTTGCTTACCGGGCCTTACATTTGACTTAAATCCACTAAGCAAGTGTCGCTTGGATGACACTGATTATTTCCGTGGTTCAATCAACGTGCCATGCAAGCCGATATGTTGTTGCGCAACCCCATTGCCACCCTGCGCATTTGTATAGATTTGGTACACTGTCAGGCAGGCGATGCAGCCAGCAACCACGGCAAAAATGACCATGCGACGCTCCTTGAGTTTTTTGTAGGTATCAGGGAAAACAGAGCCTGCGGCCGATGATGGCCAGGCAGGGAAGATTCAGTGTGGCATCTTCTGCTGGTGGGGCATTGCGCAATATCAAACGCGTCAACGTGACGGCGCGCTGGCGTTTGATGCGACGCAAAATGGCGGCAATGCGCTCACACACAATGAACGAATCAATGAACGAATCGCATACGGGAGCCACATCATGAATGTCTCTGCCAAACCGCTCGTCATGAAAATCTACCGCGCCTACCTGCGTTCCCGCCTGGAACGCTACACGCGCGACTTGCAAGCCATCGCCGAACAGCGAGAGAACGACTTCCAGGCCGAACGCATCCTGCACCAGGCCGTCGTCTCGGTGCGCTCGAAACTGCACTCGCTGTAAGCGTGATGCCGTCAGCGCTGCCGGCCGGCCACGGCCCAGCGCTCCACCAGCTCGAACAAGCCTTGCGTCAGCAGGGCCAGCACGGCGGCGGGAATCGCGCCGGCCAGCAGCATGTCGTTGTCGTTCAGCGCCAGGCCGATGGTGATGCGTTCACCATAGCCGCCCGCGCCGATGAAGGCGGCGATGGTGGCCGTGCCCACGCTCATCACGGCCGCCGTTTTCACGCCAGCCAGCATGACGGGCAAGGCCAGCGGCAAGTCCACGTGCAGCAGGCGGTCGCGCCGGTTCAAGCCCAGCGCCAGCGCCGCCATACGCAAGCCTTGCGGCACCTGCAAGATGCCCGTGCAGGTGTTGCGCACGATGGGCAGCAAGGCATACACGAATAGCGCCACCAGGGCCGGCACGGTGCCGATCATGCCCAGCACCGGGATCAAGATCGCCAGCAGGGCCAGCGAGGGCACCGTCTGCAGCACGCCGACGAAGGCCAGCACCGTTTGTCGCAGCGGCGCCGAAAACGCCGCCAGCACGCCCAGCGGAATGCCGATCAGGCACGCCAGCGCCACCGACAGCAGCACCAGGGTCAGGTGCTGGCGCGTCAGGGTCCACAAATCGTCGCCGATGATTTTATCGAGCAGCTTGCTGCGCGCGGCGGCCGGTTTGGCTGACTGCGTGCCGGAGGCCAGCCACTGGCGCGCCACGTCGGAAAAAGTCTTGCCATCGATTTCCACGGCCGCATTCATGGCGATCATGTCACTTTCGCTGATGCGCCCCTGCAGCCCTTCCAGCGCCAGCCAGGCGGCGGGAAAACGCGGCGGCACGTCGAGCCGGTACAGGAGCATGGCGTCGTAGCGGGGAAAATACTGCTGCGTGTCGGCCAGCACGCGCAAGCCGTACTGGCGGATCTTCGCATCCGTCGAATAGATGTCGATCACGTCCACCTGGCGCTGCGCCAGCGCTTCATAGGCGATGCCGTGATCGAGTCCGCGCGGGCGCTGCGGCAAGCCATAGCGCGCGGCCAGCCCCGGCCAGCCATCGACGCGGCCGATGAATTCATGCGACAGGCCGAATGTCAGGGCCGGGTGCTGCGCCAGCTGTCCCAGGCTCGTGATGGATTTTTCATCCCCGCGCATGGCCAGCGCATACGTATTGTTAAAGCCCAGCGGCACGGCCACGCCCAGCCCCAGCGCCGCCAGTTCGCGCCGCATCTGTTCCAGATCAATGGCTTTGTCGTGCTTGAGGATTTCGCTGGCGATGGTGCCCATGTATTCGGCATACACGTCGATGCTGCCCGCCTGCAGCGCGGCGAGCACGATGGCCGTATTGCCCAGTCCCTGGCGGTGCTCCGTCCTGACGTACGGCGCGGCGCTCTGCTTGACGATTTCACCGAGAATATACGATTCCGTAAAACGCTTCGAGCCCACCTTCAGGGTGCCGCCATCCATGGCAAGGGAGGACATGGGCGCGGCGGCGAAGACTAACAAGAACAGCAAGTAAAACGGCAAATAAGCAGCACGCACGCGGCGCTCCGGGACGAGTGATCAGTCCGGCAAGCTTACCACCGGCGCGCGCCAGACACCGCCGTGCACCACGCCCGCGCAAGGGTTCAGGCCCAGCGCATACGCCAGGTCGGCCGGGCGCGCGATGCGCCACAGGGCGAAATCGGCGCGCTTGCCCACTACCAGGCTGCCCGTTTCATGCTGCAGGCCCAGCGCACGCGCCGCATGGCAGGTAGCACCGGCCAGCGCTTCCTGCGGCGTCAGGCGCCACAGCGTGCACGCCATATTCATCGCCAGCAGCAAGGACGTCATGGGCGAGGTGCCCGGATTGCAATCGGTGGAAACGGCCATCGGCACGCCGGCCGCGCGCAAAGCGATGACAGGAGGTTGCCGTACTTCGCGCAAAAAATAATACGCGCCCGGCAGCAGCACGGCCACCGTGCCATGCTGCGCCATGGCGGCGATGCCCTCTTCCGACAAGAACTCCAGATGGTCGGCCGAAAGGCCGCCGTAACTGGCCACCAGGGCCGCGCCACCCAGGTCCGACAGCTGCTCCGCATGCAGTTTCACGGGCAGGTTCAAGGCATGCGCCGCCGCGAACACCAATTCGGTTTGCGCCGGCGTAAAGCCGATGCGCTCGCAGAACGCGTCGACGGCGTCGACCAGGCCATCGCTGGCGAGCCGGGGCAGCATCTGTGCGCACAGCAGCTCGATATACGCATCGGCACGCCCCGCATACTCGGGCGGCAGCGCATGCGCGCCGAGGAAGGTGGTGCGCACGGATACGGGCAGCTGTTCGCCTATCCTGCGCGCCACGCGCAGCATCTTCGCTTCGCTGTCCGTATCCAGGCCATAGCCGGACTTGATCTCCAGGGTGGTCACACCCTCGGCCAGCAGCGCCAGCACGCGGGGCAGGCTTTGCCGCAGCAACTCGTCGTCGCTGGCCGCGCGCGTGGCGCGCACGGTAGACATGATGCCGCCGCCGGCGCGGCTGATGTCTTCATAGCTGGCGCCATTCAGGCGCGCCTCGAATTCGTCGCTGCGGTTGCCCGCGTGGACGATATGCGTATGGCAGTCGATCAGGCCGGGCGTCAGCCAGCAGCCCTGGCCATCCTGCAGCACCGCGCTGCTGGCCGGCAGCTCGTCGCCGGGGCCGAACCAGGCGATGCGGCCATCCTTGACGGCGATGGCCGCGTCCAGCAGCTCGCCATAACCGTGCTCCATGGTGGCCAGGTGGACGTTGTGGATGACCATATCCCAGTCTTGCATCGTTTTCACTCCCTAGGTAAACAGGTCGACGCATAACACGGCCGTGCGTTGCAAGGCGTCGAGCCGCCATTCCTGCGCATCGTCAGCGTCCAGCAGCAAGGCGTCGTAGCGGGCCAGCACGAACTGCTGCTCGCCACCGCGCGCCAGCACGGCACCCTCGCCGGCGACGAACAGCAAGGTCGCCGCGCTGCGCCGCGCCAGCCTGCCCGGCGCCGTGATTTTTTCCAGCTGGTGGCGGCAGCGGTCGCGCCGCGTCATCACATTGAAATCCGTCGTCGCCCCCTTGACTTGCGCGGACACGACCGCCTCGCCGGGAAACCACAGCATCGGTTGCGCCGCGCTCAAGGTCACCTTGCGCGTGCCATCGAGCGTCAATTGCACGCTGTCGCCATCGAGCAGCATCAGGCTGCGGTCGATGCCGGGAAAGCTGGAAAACGGCCCGCTGGCCGTGATCGTCGCCAGGCTGATACGCCAGTCGAATTCCATCAGGCTGGCACCCGCTGGCGAAATGGCGATTTCCATCGTGCTGCCGCCGCCGTTTTTCCATGGCGCGGCACGCAGGCATTCCTGCGGGATGAAGGTCGCCATCAGAGCGCCCTCAGTTGCGCCAGGGTGCGCTTGTAGGCGGTGGCGATGGCGTCCTGCGCCACATGGCGCCCATCGCGCACCTGCCACTGGCCACCGCACAGCACATCGCGCACCAAGTTGTCGTTGCCGCAGAAAAGTACGCTGCCCAGCATATTCTCGATGGCCACGCCGCACAGGTTCACGTGCACCTCGTCGAGCACCAGCAAGTCGGCGCGGCAGCCCGGCGCCAGGGCACCGAGCTTGCGTCCGGACGCCTGCGCGCCGCCGCGCAAGGCCGCCTGCCACAGGTAGTCGCCCACATGGCGCTGGTCAGGCGTGGCGGCCACATTGCGCTGCTGGCGCTGCAAACGCTGGCCATATTCAAGCCAGCGCAATTCCTCGACAGGCGACTGCGATACGTGGCTGTCGCTGCCGACGCCGAAACGCCCGCCGGCGGCGATGAATTCGGCCAGCGGGAACAGGCCATCGCCCAGGTTCGCCTCCGTCGTCGGGCACAAGCCCGCCACGGCGCCGCTGGCGGCCATCAGCGCCACCTCGTCGGGCTGCACATGCGTGGCATGCACCAGGCACCAGCGCGCATCGACATCGACCTGGTCGTACAAGTACTGCACCGGGCGCCGGCCGCTGTAGTCAACACATTGGCGCACTTCGCCCTGCTGCTCGGCGACGTGGATGTGGATGGGGCGCCCTGCCGGCAGCGCATGCGCCACTGCGCGGATCTGCACCACACTGGCCGCGCGCAGCGAGTGCGGCGCGAATCCCACCTCCACCTGCCCGCCGCGCTGCGGCGCCAGCGCCTCGACGATGCGCAGTACATCATCCGCATCGGTGCGGAAGCGCCCCTGCTCGGGTTTGAGGGGTTGTTCGCCGAAGCCCGCATGGCTGTACAGCACGGGCAGCATGGTCATGCCGATGCCGCTGATGCTCGCCGCGGCCAGCACCCGTTCCGCCGTTTCCGCGGGACGCGCATACAGCGCGCCGGCCGCATCGCGCTGCAGATAATGGAATTCGCACACGGCCGTGTAGCCATGACGCAGGCATTCGGCAAACAGCTGTGCGGCGATTGCCTCAATCTGCTCCGGCGTGATGTGGCGCGCGAAGCGGTACATCAGGTCGCGCCAGGTCCAGAAACTGTCCGGCCCGTCCCCGGCGACTTCCGTCATGCCGCCCAGCGCCCGCTGGAACGCATGCGAATGCAGGTTGACCATGCCGGGCAAGACATATTCGGCCACTTCCACGCCGGCAGGCGCTACGGCATTGTCCGTCACCGCCATCAAATCGCCGGCCGCGTCCCATTCCAGCAGCACGTCGCGGCGCCAGCCCTGCGGCAGCAGCGCATGGCGCGCGAACAGACAGCCGCTCAACGCGCCACCCATGCCACGGCCGCTTCCATCATCTGGCGCAGCAGCGGCTGCACCCGCGCCGCCAGATCGGGACGATAGCCAAACGGCATCGCTTCATCCATGTACAGGCACTGGCACATCTCCAGCTGGATCGCATGCACGCGGCTGGCCGGCTGGCCGTAATGGCGCGTGATATGGCCGCCCTTGAAGCGGCCGTTCAGCGCCACGGTAAATGCATCCTGAGCGCGCGCGATATCGACCACGGCGGACGTCAGGCCGCTCTCGCAACTGGCGCCATCGGCCGTGCCGAAGTTCAGGTCGGGCAGCTTGCCCTCAAAAAAACGCGGCACGTGGGAAGCGATGGAGTGGGCATCCCACAGCACCACGGCGCCATGCACGCGCAGCAGGCGGTCCAGTTCCCCGCGCAGCTGCGCATGATACGGCGCCCAGTAGCGCTGCAACCGGCGCTGTACGTCGGCCGCATCGGGTTCGCGGCCGGCCAGGTACAGCGGCTCGCGATGAAAGGTATCGTTGGGCAGCAAGCCCGTCGTATCCTGGCCCGGATACAGATTCGTGTCTTCCTGCGGGCGGTTCAAGTCGATGGTGTAGCGCGACCAGCGCGCCGACAGCACGGATGCGTCCATCTCCTGCAAAAAGCCATACAGCTCGCGCAAATGCCAGTCCGTGTCGGCCTTGATCAAAGCCTGCGGCGTCATGCGCGCGGCGATATCATCGGGTATGTCGGTGCCCACGTGGGGCATCGACACCAGCAGCGGGATGCTGCCTTCGTTGAAGCGGAAATCCATGCTTGTCTCCTTGCGCCCGCTCAGGCGTACAGCGGGGCGAACAAATTCTTGCACGTGCTGCTCAACTCACCGTGCAGCACCATCTGCTTGGCCGCTTCGATATCGGGCGCGAAGAAGCGGTCGGCGTCGAAGAACGGCACCTTCTGGCGCAGCTGGTGATGCACGTGTTCCAGGTGCGGCGAGGTTTTCAGCGGACGGTGGAAATCGATGCCCTGCGCGGCGGCCAGCAGCTCGATGCCGACGATGACGGCCGTGTTGTGCGCCATGTCGTCCAGGCGGCGCCCGGCGAACGTGGCCATGCTCACATGGTCTTCCTGGTTGGCCGACGTCGGCAGGCTGTCGACGCTGGCCGGATGCGCGAGCGACTTGTTTTCCGACGCCAGCGCGGCGGCCGTCACGTGGGCGATCATGAAGCCGGAATTGACGCCCGGATCGCGCACGAGGAACGGTGGCAAGCCGGAAAGCGTGGCGTCGATCAGCAGCGCGATGCGGCGCTCGGCCAGCGCGCCGATTTCGGCGATCGCCAGCGCCAGGGTGTCGGCCGCAAAGGCGACAGGTTCGGCGTGGAAGTTCCCGCCGGAGACGATTTCCGCCTGTCCGCCGGGACCGTCCTGGAAGATCAGCGGATTGTCCGTGACGGCATTGGCTTCGATCAGCAGGGTGCGGCCCACATTGCCGATCAGGTCCAGGCAGGCACCCATGACTTGCGGCTGGCAGCGCAGGCTGTACGGATCCTGCACGCGCTCGTCGCCTTCCAGGTGCGAGGCACGAATCGCGCTGTTGGCCACCAGTTGGCGGTACATCTGCGCCGCCAGGATTTGTCCCGGCTGTCCGCGCACGGCGTGCACGCGCGCGTCGAATGGCGCATCGCTGCCCTTGGCCGCGTCGAGCGACAGCGCGCCCGTGACCATGGCCGCTTCCAGCAGGCGCTCGGCCATGAACAGGCCATGCAGCGTCAGCGCGTTCGACACCTGCGTGCCGTTGATCAGCGCCAGGCCCTCTTTTGCCGCCAGCACGACGGGCGCGATGCCCGCCTGCGCCAGCGCCTCGGGAGCCGGCATCAATACGCCGTTGACGCGCACGTCGCCCACGCCCAGCATGGCCAGGGTCATGTGCGACAGCGGCGCCAGGTCGCCCGAGGCGCCGACGGAACCCTTGGCGGGAATGGCCGGCATGATGCCAGCGTTGTACAGGGCGATCAGGGTATCGACGATCAACGGGCGCACGCCGGAATAGCCGCGCGCCAGGCTGCCGATCTTCATTAGCATGATCAGGCGCACGACGGCGTCCGACAGCAGTTCACCCGTGCCGACGGAATGCGACAGGATCAGGTTGCGCTGCAATTGCTCCAGCTTTTCATCGGGAATGCGCGTCTTGGCGAGCAGGCCGAAGCCCGTGTTGATGCCGTAGGCCGCATCGCCCTTGGCGACGATGGCCTGCACGGCCGCAGCCGCCGCCTCGATGACGGGATAGGCCTCGGCGGCGAGAATCAGTTTCGCGGGTGCGGCCCAGACGGCGCGCAGGTCGGCCAGGGTCATCGCGCCCGGTTTCAGGGTCCAACTTTTGGCATGCTGTGTCATAGTCATTCGCATCAAGGTCTCAAGGAAGCATGGGAAGAATCAGGCCGTTGCGCTTGGCGCAGGCGGCCGCTGTTTCGTAGCCGGCATCGGCATGGCGCATCACGCCCGAGCCGCTGTCGTTGACCAGCACGCGCGCCAGGCGTTTCGCCGCCGCTTCGCTGCCATCGGCCACGATGACCATGCCCGCATGCTGAGAATACCCCATTCCCACGCCGCCGCCATGGTGCAGCGAGACCCAGGTGGCGCCGCCGGCCGTGTTCAGCATGGCGTTCAGCAGCGGCCAGTCGGAAACGGCGTCGGTGCCGTCCTTCATGCTTTCCGTCTCGCGGTTCGGGCTGGCGACGGACCCCGTATCGAGGTGGTCGCGGCCGATGACGATGGGCGCCTTCAGTTCGCCCGTGCGCACCATCTCGTTGAAGGCCAGGCCCGCGATGTGGCGCTCGCCCAGTCCCAGCCAGCAGATGCGCGCCGGCAGGCCCTGGAAGGCGATGCGCTCGCGCGCCATGTCCAGCCAGTGGTGCACCTGCGTGTGGTGCGGGAACAGCTGCTTGATCTTTGCATCCGTTTTATAGATGTCTTCCGGGTCGCCCGACAGGGCCACCCAGCGGAACGGCCCCCGTCCTTCGCAAAATTGCGGGCGGATGTAAGCGGGTACGAAACCGGGGAAGTCGAAGGCGTTCTGCACGCCCTGGTCGAACGCCACCTGGCGGATGTTGTTGCCGTAATCGACAGTATGCACGCCCATGGCGTGGAAATCGAGCATGGCTTGCACGTGGGCGGCGCAGGAATCGGCGGCCGCCACCGTCAGGCGCGCGTGGCGCTGCGGGTCCTGCTGCGCCGCCTTCCAGTCCGACACGCTCCAGCCGCGTGGCAGATAGCCGTTGACCAGGTCATGCGCGGAGGTCTGGTCCGTCACCAGGTCCGGCAGCATGCCGCCCGCCTTGGCGCGGCGCACCAGTTCCGGCAGCACTTCGGCCGCGTTGCCCAGCAGGCCGATGGAAATGGCTTCCTTGCGTTCGGTGTGGTATTTGACTAGTTCAAGGGCTTCGTCCAGGCTGGCCGCCTGCTTGTCCAGGTAGCGCGTGCGCAAGCGGAAGTCGATGCTGCTTTGCTGGCATTCGATATTGAGCGACACGGCGCCCGCCATGGTGGCGGCCAGCGGCTGCGCGCCGCCCATGCCGCCCAGGCCCGCCGTCAAAATCCAGCGCCCGCCCCAGTCGCCGCCAAAGTGCTGGCGGCCCGCTTCGGCGAAGGTTTCATACGTGCCCTGCACGATGCCCTGCGTGCCGATGTAGATCCAGCTGCCGGCCGTCATCTGGCCGTACATGAACAGGCCTTGCCGATCGAGTTCATTGAAGTGTTCCCAGTTGGCCCATTTCGGCACCAGGTTGGAGTTGGCGATCAGTACGCGCGGCGCATCCGCGTGGGTCTGGAACACGCCCACCGGCTTGCCGGACTGGATCAGCAAGGTCTGGTCGTCTTCCAGTTCGCGCAGCGAGGCGAGGATCTGGTCGAAACAGGCCCAGTTGCGGGCGGCGCGGCCGATGCCGCCGTAGACGACTAGGTGCTGCGGATTTTCCGCCACTTCCGGGTCCAGGTTGTTTTGCAACATGCGGTAGGCCGCCTCGGCCTGCCAACTCTTGCAAGCCATGACCGTGCCGCGCGGGGCGCGGATGGTACGGCTGGCATCAAAGCGTGGATCGGTGTCCATTGTGCTGTTCATGCTGTCTCCTCGTAGGGTGCGAGCGGGCGTATCTAGCCCGATACGTGGCCCGCTCTGGTACTCCCAGCATAGGTTGTCTATACAACCAAGTCAACAGGTTTTCTTTGGGGTCAGACCCGACGGGTCTGACCCCAACCCTCATTTTTTCTCGAACACGCGCTTGCCCGCCACCCACGTCTGCAGCACCTGCGTCTTGCCAATCGCCGTCGGCGCCACCTTGAACAGGTCCTGGTCGACGACGATGAAGTCTGCCCATTTTCCCGCTTCCAGGGTGCCGATCACCTTGTCCTGGTGCGCCGCCCAGGCCGCGTCGAGCGTAAAGCAGCGCAGCGCCTCGGTCACCGTCATCGCTTGCTGCGGATACCAGCCGCCGGCCGGGAATCCTTCGCTGTTTTGCCGCGTGACGGCCGCGTGGATGCCCTCGAACGGATTCGGCGACTCGATGGGAAAATCCGAACCGCAGGCGATGCGCGAACCTTGTGCAAGGAAGGTGCGCCACGCATACGCGCCCTTGATGCGCTCGTGCCCCACGCGCTGCTCCGCCATGTTCTGGTCGGACGTGGCGTGCGTCGGCTGCATCGACGGCACGATGCCGAGCCTCTTGAAGCGGGGGATGTCGCTCAACTGCACCACTTGCGCATGCTCCATGCGGTGGCGCAAGCCCACGCTGCGGTATTGCGCGGTCAAGGCCTGGTAACCGTCGAGGATCTGATGATTGCCTGCGTCGCCGATGGCGTGCACGTTCACCTGATAGCCGGCGCGCATGGCTTTTTCCATCTTCGCGCGCATGGCGTCATCTTTGAAAAACAGCAGGCCGCGGGTAGAAGGATCGTCGCTGTACGGCGCCAGCAGGGCCGCGCCGCGGCTGCCCAGGGCGCCGTCGGACAGCAGTTTCACAGCGCGCAAGGCGTACATGTCACGCGCATAGCTATTCAAGGGTCCATTTCTTGACAGCGCGTCGAAGTCTTCCGTGGTGTCGGCAATCATGCCGTACACGCGCACCGTCAGCTTGCCGTGGTCCGCGTAATCGCGGAACAATCGGTCCTGCATCTGGCCGATGCCCGCATCGTGCACGCTGGTCAGGCCCACTTGCGACAGCTGCGCCAGCGCGCCATCGAGGGCGGCGCGGTTTTCCACGTCGCCGGGCTTGGGCAACACGGCGTCCATCAAGTCCATGGCGTTATCGACCAGTACACCGGTGGCATTGCCGTCCGCATCGCGTTCGATCTTGCCGCCCGCCGGATCTGGCG
Organism: Janthinobacterium tructae; assembly: GCF_006517255.1. Classification (NCBI taxonomy): domain Bacteria; kingdom Pseudomonadati; phylum Pseudomonadota; class Betaproteobacteria; order Burkholderiales; family Oxalobacteraceae; genus Janthinobacterium; species Janthinobacterium tructae. The sequence goes on from NZ_CP041185.1 coordinate 3,510,642, forward strand.
TGGCGCGCGTGATGCCGGCAAGCGCCAGCGCCCGGCTGTTGGCCCAGCCCGCGTGGCCATCGACCCGGCGCAGCCACACGGGCCGCGCGCTTTCCGCCGCATCGAGTTCTGCGGCCGTGGGAAAGCGGCCCAGTTTCCAGATTTCCTGGTTCCAGCCATTGCCGACGACCCAGCTGCGTTCCGGATGCGCACGGGCGAAGTCGCCCACGGCCTGCACGGCGGCCGGCAGCGACGACGAACCATACAGCATCACGCCGCTGGCGATCGTCCCCAGGCCGAACACGTGGCCATGCGCGTCGATCAGGCCCGGCAACACGGTCTTGCCCTGCACGTCGACATAGGTGGCGCCCTTGGCCGCCTTGCGTTTCACCTGCGCGGCGCTGCCGACGGCGAGCAGCTTGCCAGCGTCGTCAAACGCCAGCGCCGTGAAGCGGACTACCTTGCCGTGCGCGTCGAGCGTGTAGCCGTTGGCGTTGTCGATGACGGTATCGGCGTGGGCGTGGGCCAAGGTGCCCATACAGGCGAGAACAAGCAGGGTGCGGCGCATTGGCAGGGTCGGCATTTCCATCTCCAGGTCTGTTAAGTCAATGAACGAAAAGACGAGTGTATAGAAATTGGCAAAATGGTCAATCAGCTAGCAGATGGTTGCCGCAGCATCAGCCAGTAATCGCAGCCCGTGACGCCTTCCGCGTAACGCCCCACCACCACGAAGCCCAGGCGGCCATAGAACGGCAGGCTGCGCTCGTTGTACGTCTCCAGGAAGCATGCGGCACGTGCAGCATCGACGGCCGCCAGGCCAGGCCCCAGCACGGACGCGCCCAGCCCCTGCCCTTGTGCGTCGGGGGCGATGCCGGCGATCGACAGATACCACGCATCCTGCAGACCATGCGGCGCCAGTGCGTGCTCCATGTTCTCGACGATGGCCGTAAAGTGTGCAAAGCCGCGCTCCCCCAGCAGCATGCGCAAGGCGTCTTCGCGCTGCGCGTACGCGGCCTGGCGCAGGGCCGCCGGCGTATCCGTGGTCCAGATCGCGGCGCCATTGCCGGCCTCATCGGCCAGGTCGACGCGGCCTGCCTGCCGGCCTTCGGCCAGCGCCAGCGCAAAATACGCTTCCAGCATGGCCAGCCGCGCCGCCTCGTTCTCGCCGCACGCCACCGTGACAGTGCGGTAAAACGGGTCGCCGATCAGGGCGGCGGCCAGGCTGCGGGCGGTGCGGGAGGCTTCGGTGTGGGATGGGCGGGACATGGTTCTCTTTCTGTTCATTGTATCTTTTCATTGCGACGCCCGGCATCTTAGCGCAAGCGCGCAGACCTTGCGCCCAGTCAATACCTGCATGACGGCGCTGGCCTACGCTGGCGTTTTATCGCGGAGCCCCTATGGCCAGGCACCATGTCATCAGCACCACCGCATGCGACGTGTTCTTCAAGCTCGTGGCCCACCAGAAGAAAAGCCTGGGCGCGCACTTCGACAGCATGATCGTCACCTTCAGCGCCGACGGCCGGCCCGTGCTGGGCGCCACCCTGCGCAACGCGACAAGCGGCTGCGAGCTGCACCGCCTGGCCGGCCAGCCCGACGAATGCTGGTGCTGCGGCTACGACGAGCAGCTGGAATTCGTCTCGCCCGCCAATGTACCGCTAGCGCACGCCGACTACCGGCTCACCTTGAGCAATGGGGAAACGTGGACGGGGACGACGGATGCGAAGGGACGCACGGGGCGCGTGGCCAGCAAGCAAGAAGAACAAATAACGATGGTGGAGTTTTTCCCACAAGAAGACAGCCTTCCCTGCTGCTCCGCTGCACCTGCCCCTGTGGCGCCAACGGCGATCATACTTGAGCTACAAGACGTAAAAACAACCGACAAGGATATCGATACATCAGTAAAACAGGTAAAAATCGATAGCATGGCTCGCCCACTTACCCAGGGTGAAATAGACATGGCATGGATGATCTTTGAAGATGCCGTCGACTATAGCAAAGTCAAAATTCACAAGAGGCCTTATCTATGGCTGTTCCAACCAAAAAACACTGCCATGACACCCAATGGGGAAATGTATTTTCATGAGTCGAGATTTCTGGACGATTTTTCCAGTGCAGATAACACCGAGCGTCATTGGTTCATTCATGAAATGGTCCATGTTTGGCAATATCAACTCAAATATCCGGTCGCAATGCGTGGAGCATTCAGAATAGGACTGGACTACAAGTACGTATTGTCATCCAAAAGAAAGTTGGCCGACTACAACATGGAGGCACAAGGAGACTTGGTAGCCGATTACTACGCGTTGAAATACTTAAAGGATTCCTCCGCAATGCGCCAGGAAAAATATGCCAATGACCAAGCACTTTATGAACAGGTACTCATTGATTTTTTCACCGACAGAAAAAGTGAAAAGAATTTACCTGGCGGCAACATCGAGCGCACTCCTCTCGTCGATATACCTTGATGCGGGTGCAACATCACGCATCGCCGATGCTGAAATCAGTTCAGTGAATGGCACCCCCTGCTTCACAATCTCGCAGACGGAAGAAAAACGTAACGGTCAGCCACTTCTGGGAGCACTCAGTATTTCAGACTTGTCAGTAAAACCGGCTACAAAAGTGTGGAGCTTTGTGATGAGCGGAGGAAGAAAAGTTCCGCTTTCATCAAAAATCTGTCTTCTCTATGGCGACATTCCACAGGGCGCAAATGGCATGCCAGCCCCTGAACTGCAAACAGGACGGGTTTACAGCATCTTCTTGAATGGGCGTCCAGATGATCCTTCCGACCCGACTTATGGCTATAGAGGGAAATTCTGTATCGTTGCCACGTCCACTGGTGAACGAAAAATCATCGCCATTGGCAGCGACACGCCAGCATGGAAACAGGATAGTTGCACGGAACATTCGCTCATCAGATAGTGCAAGGATCGCCATGCCATATCGCCACACACTGCTATTCCTGCTTGCGACGCTGACGAGTGTCGATGCCTCGGCGTGGTCGCGCATCGCTGAAGCCCACGTTAGCTCTGTCAACGGCATACCCTGCTTTTCAATTACAAAAAAGGAAGAGTCGCGCAATGGCCTGCCATTTCTTGGCGCACTCATGGTTTCAGACATGTCCGTGCAACCGGTAAAAGTAGTATGGGGATTCTCCCTGCCGCCAGACATGGCGTTAGCCATCCGTGCCAGCACATGCATCCGCTATGGAAGCATGCCTACCGGCGCGACGGGCATACGCGTTGAAAAACTGATACCCGGGCATTTCTATAGCGTATTACTGAATGGCAGCCCCAAAGATCCGTCCGATCCAACCTATGGTTACCAAGGAAAATTCTGCGTGGTGGCGACGGAGGACGGAGCTCAGAAAGTCATTCCTATTGACAGCGACATGCAGGAGTGGCGAACTGAAATCTGCCCAGCCCATCCCTCCCTCCCATAGTCCGACGCTATTTATCTTCCTCCCCCCGCTGCGCCGGCGCCCTGAACCATTCCTCCGGCGGCACCACATGCGACTCTTTCGGGTCATCGATGTAGTGTGGCGAAGTGATCTGCACATCGAATTCGTTGAAGACGTCGATGATGTTCTGGTGCAAGCGGTTCAGCACTTCGGCGCGCTGGCGGGGGACTTCGGCGCTGGCGTAGGCGACCAGGCGGTATTGCACATAATAGTCTTGCAGGGCCAGCTGCATCACGTAGGGTTTTGGCGTGGTCGACAGTTCCGTCGTGCGCGACGCGGCCAGTTCCAGCATGGCGTGTACCTGCCGCCACGGCGTGGCGTAGCCGATGGTGACGGTGGAGTCGAGCACGAAGCCGCCGCCCGGCTGGGCGCGTGAATAGTTTTTCGTCGTTTGCGACATGACCCAGGCGTTCGGCAAGGCCACTTCCTCGCCCAGGCCCGTGCGCAGGCGCGTCTCGAACATGCCCACGTCGACCACCGTGCCTTCGCTGTCGCCCACGCGCACATATTCGCCCTTGCGCAGGGCGCGCGTGTACATCAGGATCAAGCCGCTGGCGCCCTGGCCGACGATGCTCGACGCGCCGATCGACACCATCAGGCCCACCAGCACGGAGAGTCCCTGGAAGGCGGCCGTGTGCGAACCGGGCAGATACGGATAGGCCATGGCCAGCGCGAACAGCCAGATCACCACGCTGGCGATGCGGCGCGTCGGCAGGGCCGTGTCCTTGTCGAGCCAGCCGATCTGCAATTCGCCGCTTTCCACGCGCTTGAACAGCGAGGCGGCGGTGGCGGCGATCAGGCGCGCGATGGCGAAGATCACGCACACCAGCACCAGCCCCGGCAAGGCGCCGATGATGGCGTGCAAGACGTCGGCCGCCACGTCGAACAGATAGCCGCTCAGGCTTTCGCCCCAGGAGCGCGTGTAGGGCAGGCGGCCCAGCACGAAGGCGGCCCACAGATAGGTGGCCATCAGGCGCAAGCCCCACAGCACGGCGCTGAGCAGCTGATACGCGAAGGCGATGTAGTGCTCGGCATCGAGCACGCGCACGTTTTTCAGGCGTACGTCGCGCAGGCGCGAGGCCAGCAGGATACCGCTGCGGCGCTTGGCCCAGCGGTAAAAGCGCGTCAATCCGATCCACACCAGCCAGAACACCAGGGTGGCGGCCGCGCACACGGCGGCGGCGATCGCCAGGTAGCGCCAGCTGCTCTGCTCGCGATAGTCAAACACGGCCTTGCGCAATTCCTCGGCTGCCGTTTTCGCCACGCTTTCCGTCGTGTCGCCGGCCAGCTGGTTGACGTCGCCTGGCACGACGACGAACAGCTGCACGCCGTCGAGCAGCACCTGCGTGCCTTCTGGAATCATGCGCGTGCTCGCCAGCAAGGGACCGTTTTTCGCCAGCACGCCTTCCAGGCGGCGCTGCGCGCCGATGGCGCGTTCATCGGGCGGATAACCGGCCAGCGCGGCGCGGAAGACAAACACGTTGCGGTTGGCAAACATCAGCGGCGCCGTCCTGGCCGCAGCAAGCTGCGACGGCGTCACGGCGGATGCGGCCTCCGCAACGAACGCGGGCACGCCATCGTCCGCATGGGCTGCGGGCAACAGGAACATGGTCAACAGGCACAACAGGCGGAGCAGCGCGGACATGGCAGAAATGAAAGAGTGGCAAGAATAGCCATCATGCCATGTAATCCCGGAAACTCAAGCGCCGCAGCTACCGTTCAGCTCGCATCGTGAAAAATGATGCCCAGGGTGTGGCGCACGCCCGCCCGCAGACGCGACACGCCATGGCGCATGTTGACGCGGTAACTGCCGCGCGTGCCGTTGACGGGGCGCTGCGCCACGGGAAAGAGCACGGCGTCGCCCTGCGCCAGCGGCACGACCTCGGCGCGCGACTGCATGCGCGGGCGCTGCTCCGTCAGCACGAACTCGCCGCCCGTGAAATCGTCCTGCGGGCGCGACAGCAGCACGGCGAGTTGCAGCGGAAACACGTGCTCGCCATACAGGTCCTGGTGCAGGCAGTTGTAATCGCCTTCGCGGTAGCGCAAGAGCAAGGGCGTGGGCCGCGTCTGCCCGGCCGCATGGCAGCGCGCCAGGAAATCGGCGTGACTGGGCGGAAAGCGCGTCTCCAGGCCCATGCTGGCATGCCAGCGGTTGGCGATCTCCGCCAGGGGCCCGTACAACTGGTCGCGCAAGGCGGCCACCACATCCGGCAGCGGATACGCCCAATACTGATACTCGCCCTGGCCAAAGCCGTGGCGCTGCATCACCACACGGCTGCGAAAATGCGACGCCTCGTCGTACTGCGCCGCCAGCGCGGCGCAGGCGGTCGCATCGAGCAAGCCGGGCACGACGGCGCAGCCATGGGCATTGAGCGCATCCTCGATCTGACGCCAGTCCAGCGCCCTCACCGCTCGCCCTCGCGCTCGAGCAGCGCCTGCTTGCGTTCCACGCCCCAGCGGTAGCCGGACAAGGCGCCATCGTTGCGCACCACCCGGTGGCAGGGGATGGCGACGGCCAGCGCATTCGCCGCGCAGGCGCCCGCCACGGCCCGCGCGCCGTGCGGGGCGCCGATGCGCCGCGCCAGCTCGGCATAGCTGACGGTGCTGCCGGCGGGAATGTCGCGCAAGGCTTGCCACACGCGCTGCTGGAACACGGTGCCGCGCACGTCGAGCGGCAAGTCCAGACCGATAGCGGGCGCTTCGACCAGGCCGACCACCTGCGCCACCGTCTGTTCATAGTCCGCTTCCGCGCCGCGCAGCTCGGCCTGCGGAAAGCGGTCCTGCAAGTCGCGCAGCAGCACTTCCGGGTCGTCATCGATCAAAATGGCGCAAATGCCCTTGTCCGTGCTGGCCACCAGGATGGCGCCCAGCGAACAGGCGCCGATGGCGAAGCGGATCACGGCGCCGCTGCCGCCAGCGCGAAACGCGCCCGGCGTCATGCCCAGCAAGCCCGGCGTGGCGGCGTACAGGCGGCCGCTGGAATTGAAGCCGGCCGCATATAACGTTTCCGTGACGTTCGCCGCGCCCTGCAAGCCGGCCTTCAGGCGCTCGCCGCGCCGCGCCGCCGCGTACGCTTTCGGCGTGATGCCCGTGTGCGCCTTGAAGACGCGGTGAAAGTGAAAGCGGCTCATGCCGGCGGCACTGGCAAGGCTGTCCAGGTCAGGCAGCTCGTCGCTGGCGTCGATCAAACGGCAGATGTCGGCCACCATGGCCGCCTGGCGCTGGGCCAGCGGCGGCAAGTTCGGTTTGCAGCGCAGGCAGGGGCGAAAGCCGGCCGCCTCCGCCTGCTCGCAGCTGGCGTGGAAAGCCACGTTGCGGCGCAAGGCGGGGCGCGCGGCGCAGGAAGGACGGCAATACACGCCCGTCGTGCGCACCGAGTAATAAAAGACGCCGTCGGCGTCGGGCGCGCGCCGTTGCAGGGCATCCCAGCGCTCATCATCGGTGGTGTAAGAGTGATCCATGTCGGACTCCGTGCTTGTCATTGGCAAGTAGCCAGCATAGCCAGCGCTGGCCGGCGCCACACTCCGGCGCTTGCTTTTGAATTCAAAAAAGGCTGGCGGCGGGCAGCGTGCTCGGTGCTAAAATCGGCCATCGCGCCTCCAGCCGGCGGCGCGCCCTGCCCGCGCCCCGGAGAAACCGCATTGGACGATCATACTACCCAGGAAAATACGCCCATTTTCCAGCGCATCAAGGATTTTCTGCTGGCGGGCATCGCCGCCGGACGCTGGAAGGAAGGCGACGTGATTCCCTCCGAACAAGCCCTGGTAAAACAATTCGGCGTCTCGCGCATGACGGTCAACCGCGCCGTGCGCGAACTGACCAGCGAACAAATCCTGACGCGGCGCCAGGGTTCCGGCACCTATGTGGCGCAGCAAAAATACCAGGCGACCTTGTTGGAAATCAAAAATATCGCCGATGAAGTGCGCGCGCGCGGGCATATCCACCGCAGCAGCTTGCAATTACTCGAGCGCACCAAGGCCTCGGATTTGCTGGCCAAGCACTTCGGCTTGCCGCCGGAACACCCGCTGTTTCATTCGCTGATCGTGCATTTTGAAAACGGCGTGCCGATCCAGGTGGAAGACCGCTGGGTCAACCCCGAGTGCGCGCCCGACTACATGACGCAGGATTTTTCCAGCATCACGCCGAACGAATACCTGATGGCCGCCGCGCCCCTGCAAGGCGCCACCTACAGCATCGAAGCGCTGTCGGCGCCGCGCGACATCGCCGAAATGCTGGCCATCGACACCAAACAGCCATGCCTGGTGCTGCGCCGCCAGACGCGCTCGGGCGGCAAGATCGCCTCGATCGCCACCATGTGGCATCCGGGACACCGCTATCAGTTCGCCGGAAGCTTCGCCTAAGGCTATCGCCGCAATTGAATAGCACGATTTCGCGCCAACTTTCTCACGAATTCTCACCAAATCGCAAAAAAAACAGCCATTCCGGGGCAAAAAAAATCCCGTTTTGGCCGTTTCTGAACTTAACTACTGCGACTAAATATTCGATGCTATAGTTGCCGCCAGAAAGCGCCGCAGGCGTTTATTTGGGCGCGCATCATGCCCTGTCAGCCCAGTTCAATCATGCCCCAGAAAGGGATGCACTTGTCGTATTGCAGCCACACGAGTTTCAGCGCACCGCGCCGACGGCGCCCTGCGCTGCGTCGGCTCGCTCGCATGATACTGGCTGCAGGCATGGCATTCTCGCTGCCGGTGCAGGCGGCGGTACACGGCATGGCGCCGACACTGCTGTGGCCGTACGCTACCGCCAGCGCCACCGCCCTGGCGGGACTGGCTTGCTGGCATGCCTGGCGGCTGCGGCAACAACTGCGCCACCGGCTCCTGCCCGCACATGCCCTGAGCGAACAGGATGCGGGGCAAGCCTTGCGCGGCGCGGCCCTGACTGGCTGGACCTGGCGGCGCCAGTCCGACCGCTTGCAGTTTGCGCCCCAGTACCAGGACGTGCTGGGCGACAAGAGTGCCAGGCTCGACCATACACTGGCCGACTGGCTGGCCGAAGTGCACCGCGACGACCGCGCGCGCCTGAGTCTTGCATTTCGACAACATCTGGATGGCCAGGCGCACGGCACCTTCAATTGCGAATTCCGTTTGCGCCACAGCGACGGCCACTGGCGCTGGCTGCTGGCGCGCGGCGCCGTGCTGGCACGTGCCTCGGACGGGGCCGCCACCCACGCCAGCGGCATCGTCTGCGATATCAGCGAACGCAAGCAGGACGAGCAATCACGCATGCGTTCGATGCTGGAAGCGGCGCCCGAAGCCATGCTGGTAGCCGACGTCGAGGGCAAGGTGCATTACGCGAATCAGATCGGCGCGCGCTGTTTCGGCTATCCGCTGGCCGAATTGACGGGCATGTCACTGGAACAACTGGTGCCAGAAAGCACGGCCAACCACTCCGTGAGCGACCCGCAAGCGCGGCACAGCCTGCCGGGCCGGGTGATGATGGCGCGCCGCCGCGACGGCACGCACTTCCCCGCCAAGGTCAGCCTGTCGCCGCTGAGCATGGCCGGGCAAGTGTTTTCCATCGTTTCGCTGCGCGACATGACGCAGCGCCAGCGCGCCGAAGAAGCCTTGCACGCCAGTTCGGAACGCTACCGCCTGATCGTGCAAACGGCGGCCGAAGGCATCTGGATGACGGATGCGGACGGCAAAACCACCTTCGTCAACCCGAAGATGGCGCACATGCTGGGCTATACGGTGCAGGAAATGCTGGGTCGTCCCATGCTCGACTTCATGGATCGCGACAGCCAGTTGCTGATGCAGCGGCGCCTGGCCAGCCACGGCAGCTTCGCCAGCCAGCCGGACCAGGTCGACTTCCGCTTCTTCCGCAAGGACTTGTCCAGCCTGTGGGGCTTGCTGTCGAGCACCAGTATTCAATCGGACAATGGCGAGCCGGGCGGCACGCTGGCGATGATTACCGACATCACGGAACGGCGCCAGGCGTCGATCGCGCTGTCCAATTCCAGCCAGCGCATGGCCTCCGTGTTCGGCGCCGTGACGAATGGCCTGGTGGTGCAGGACAGCCACGGCCACATTTTGGAAAGCAACGCCGCCGCCGAGCGCATGCTGGCGGCCAGTCCGGCCGGCAATAGCCTGTGGCAAGCCATCCACGAAGACGGTTCCGCCTTCGACCAGCGCAGCCATCCCGTGCACATCACGCTGTCGACGGGTGTCGCCATGCGCGACGTGCTGATGGGCGTGCAGCAGCCTGACGGCAGCCTGTCGTGGCTGTCCGTAAATACCGAGGCCATCCGCGATGAATACGGCAAGGTGGGCATGGTGGTGGCCAGCCTGACGGACATCACGTATCACAAGCGCAGCGAGAGCGCCTTGCGCGAACTCAATGAACACTTGGAAGAGCGCGTGGCGCAGCGCACGGAGCAGCTGGACCAGGCCAAGCAGGTGGCCGAAGAGGCCAGCCTGGCGAAGGGCCAATTTCTGGCCAACATGAGCCATGAAATCCGCACGCCGATGAATGGCGTGATCGGCATGGCGTATCTGGCCCTCAAAACAGACCTGGAACCGCGCCAGCGCGATTACCTGGAAAAAATCCGCTTCGCCGGCGAGCATTTGCTGGGCATCATCGACGATATCCTCGACATCTCGAAAATCGAGGCGGGCAAGCTGGAAATCGAGCGCGTCAACTTCAGTTTCGACCACGTGGTGCAAACCCTGATGACGGTGGTGGCACCGCGCGCCGCCAGCAAGAACCTGGAACTGCTGTTCGAGATCGACCCGCAATTGCCGGCCGTGCTGGTGGGCGACCCGCTGCGCCTGGGGCAAGTACTGATCAACTACGCCAATAACGCCATCAAGTTCAGCGAACAGGGCAGCATTACCGTGAAAGTGCGCAAGGTGGTGGCGGACGCCAGGCACTGCCTGGTACGCTTCGAAGTATGCGACCACGGCATCGGCCTGTCGCAGGATGAAATGAGCAAGCTGTTCCAGTCCTTCCAGCAAGCCGACACCTCCACCACGCGCGAATATGGCGGCACGGGCCTGGGCCTGGCCATCTGCAAGCAGCTGGCCCAGCTGATGGGTGGCGACGTGGGCGTCGACAGCCGCCCCGGCGCCGGCAGCACGTTCTGGTTCACGGCCAATCTGGGCATTTCCGACCAGGCGGCGCCAGCCATGCTCGACAGCATGGCGCAGACGGCAGCGGCCATGCGCGCCAGCGCCGACGCCGCCCTGGTCTTGCGCACGCTCAAGCATGCGCGCATCCTGCTGGTGGAAGACAACACCTTCAACCAGCAAGTGGCGCTGGAATTGCTGGAAGAAGCGGGCGCCTCCGTCTGCCTGGCCAACAATGGCGAAGAGGCGCTTGACCTGCTGCGCCAGACGCAGTTCGACTGCGTGCTGATGGACGTGCAGATGCCGTTGATGGATGGCTTGCAAGCGACGCGCCACATCCGCGCCGACCCGCAGCTGGCGCATCTGCGCGTGCTGGCCATGACGGCCACGGCCACCAGTGAAGACCGCGTGCGCTGCCTGGAGGCGGGCATGGACGATTTCATTTCCAAACCGATCCAGCCGGCCATGATGTACCAGACCATCGCCAGCTGGCTGCCGGCGCGCGAGACACCGCCGCCGCCGCCCGCGCGCAGCCGCGCCGCGCCCGCCTTCAAGACCACCCTGGCCGGCGACCCGCAAGTGATCGACCTGTCCATCCTGGCCAAGTTGCTGGGTTACAACCCGGAAAAAGTGCGCAAATTTGCCTTCAAGTTCCTGCAGACGACGCAGGATGGCTTTGGCGACATCGATGCGGCCCTGGCGCGCGGTGACGTGCGCCAGGTACGCGAACTGGGGCACCGCATCAAGTCGTCGGCGCGCACCGTGGGGGCCCTGGGGCTGGCAGAACTGTGCCACAACCTGGAAACCCTGGCGCCGGGCGAACCGGCCGACGAGGCTGAGCGGGCACAACGCATCGTGGCGCGCCTGTGGCCCCTGCTGGAACTGATTACCGAACAAATCATGAATAACACCAGCTTTGCCAATGACGATTAGCTACCGCCAAATCACCTTACGGCAAGGTATCGGCATCGACAACGATGCAGCATATCAATAGAAAGACAGGACGATGAATACTGTATCAAACCAAGCAAGCCGGGAACACAATGAAGCAGGTCTGGCGCCGTTGCGCGTGCTGCTGCTGGACGATGATGTCTTCATGCTCGACGTGCTCAGCGACATGCTCGAACAAATGGGCCCATTCGACATCCGCTGCGAGTCGCACAGCGAACAGGCGCTGTCGGCCCTGAAGCAGCACCAGCCCGACCTGCTGATCTGCGACCTGTCCATGCCCGACATCGACGGCATCGAATTTCTGCGCATGGCGGCTGACAATGGCTTCCGCGGCGGCGTAGTGTTGCTGTCGGGCCTGCATTCGGCCGTGCGCCTGGCAGCCGAACGCCTGGCCGTGGCCAATGGCCTGCATATATTAGGCACCTTCCGCAAGCCGATGGAAAGCGCGGAATTGCAGCTCATGGTGAACTTGCAACTGCAGCATACGGCCCGCCTGGCCAGCGTACAGGCCTGAGCGCGGAGGAGAACCGGAGGGCGGGCATGGCGCTGCGGGCCAGCAGGCATGCGGCTTTGCCGCCCTGCCGGCACGCGCGGTGGCGATATGCCTCAAGTTTTTCTGCAATAATCGCCACGCTTTGAAAAAATGGGTTATTATTTCAGCCATCCCCGCCTGCATACCTCTGGTCGCACCATCCAAGAATATTGAATTTGTGCCCATTGCCCCCATCTGCTAGCTGCATTCCAGGAAGCATGGATGGCGAACCAGCGTATGGTTAATCCCAGGCATTATTGATCCCACCCTCATTTGAGGAAAATATGAGCGAAAATATCAAACACATTAGCGATGCATCTTTTGAAGCAGACGTCCTGAAATCCGACTTGCCCGTCCTGGTGGACTTCTGGGCTGAGTGGTGCGGTCCCTGCAAGGCCATCGCCCCGATCCTGGAAGAAGTGGCCAAGGAATACGCCGGCCGCATCGTGATCGCCAAGATGGACGTGGACGCCAACCAGGCGGTGCCTGCCAAGTTCGGCATCCGCGGCATCCCGACCCTGATCCTGTTCAAGGATGGTGTCGCTGCTGCGCAAAAAGTGGGCGCCATGGCCAAGGGCCAGTTGACCGCTTTCGTCGACAGCAACATTTAATGTATGATAGGCAGCGCTGCGCCCGCAGCGCCGCCTGACTGGAACCACCGGGAAGCGGCTTTGCCATCATTCGTGCACAGCCTCCCCCAATAATTAATCAACGCCACGCAGTCCCCTCCCCTACCTTTACATCCCGTCTCGGGACACTCAACACATATGCATTTATCCGAACTAAAGGCCCTACACGTATCCGCCCTGCTTGAGATGGCGATCGGTCTTGACATTGACAACGCAGCCCGCTTGCGCAAACAGGAGCTGATGTTCGCTATCCTGAAAAAACGCGCCAAGTCCGGCGAACAGATTTTTGGCGACGGCGCCCTGGAAGTGCTGCCAGACGGCTTCGGCTTCCTGCGCTCGCCTGACGCCAGCTACATGGCGTCCACCGACGACATTTACATCTCCCCCTCGCAAATCCGCCGCTTCAATCTGCACACCGGCGATTCGATCGAGGGCGAGGTACGGACCCCGAAAGATGGCGAACGCTATTTCGCATTGGTCAAAGTCGACAAGGTCAACGGCGAATCGCCGGAGATGTCGAAACACCGCATCCTGTTTGAAAACCTGACGCCGCTGCACCCGAACGAGCCGCTGCGCCTGGAACGTGAAATGAATGGCCAGGAAAACATCACCGGCCGTATCATCGACCTGATCGCCCCGATCGGCAAAGGCCAGCGCGGCTTGCTGGTGGCATCGCCGAAGTCCGGCAAATCGGTGATCCTGCAGCACATCGCGCATGCGATCACGGCCAATCACCCGGATATCACGCTGATCGTGCTGCTGATCGACGAACGTCCGGAAGAAGTGACCGAAATGCAACGCTCCGTGCGCGGCGAAGTCGTCGCCTCGACCTTCGACGAGCCGGCCACGCGCCACGTGCAAGTAGCCGAGATGGTGCTGGAAAAAGCCAAGCGTCTGGTCGAAATGAAAAAAGACGTGGTCATCCTGCTCGACTCGATCACCCGTCTGGCCCGTGCCTACAACACCGTCATCCCTGCCTCGGGCAAGGTCCTGACCGGTGGTGTCGACGCCAACGCGCTGCAACGTCCAAAACGCTTCTTTGGCGCCGCGCGCAATATCGAAGAAGGCGGCTCGCTGACCATCATCGCCACGGCGCTGATCGAAACGGGTTCGCGCATGGATGACGTGATCTTTGAAGAATTCAAGGGTACCGGCAATATGGAAGTGCATCTGGAACGCCGTCTGGCTGAAAAACGCGTCTATCCGGCAATTAACCTGAACAAATCGGGTACCCGCCGCGAAGAACTGCTGATCAAGCCGAACGAACTGCAAAAAATCTGGATCCTGCGCAAGTTGCTGTACTCGATGGACGAGATCGAGGCGATGGAGTTCATTCTGGACAAGATGAAGGCGACCAAAAACAACGCCGAGTTCTTCGACATGATGCGCCGAGGGGGGTAAACCTACTGCGCGTCCCGCTCTACGGCCTGTGTTGCTCGCTGTACCTTCGTACAGCTGCGCTACTCGGCCGTATATCGGGCCTGCTCGCTACGGTTTCCCTCCCCTCGGTGGCACATATCAATGTACTACCGGCCCAAGCCGCTCAATGAGCGGCTTTTTTATTGCCTGCGCCCAGAAAGCGCTATATAATCGACGGTTGCATTATTTTAAACCCTGGCAAGTGATCGGCAATCGGGTCAAGAAGCAAGACGACCGACGAAGTGCTGTTTGGCTACCTACTTAGAGAGAATCCCATGAAAGTCGATACCCATCCAGAATACCGCGAAGTTGTTTTCCACGATCTGTCGTGCGATTTCAAATTCGTTACCCGCTCGACCATCCAAACCCGCGAAAAAATCACCCACGACGGTAAAGAATACCCACTGGTGAAGATCGAGGTTTCGGCTGAATCGCACCCATTCTTCACGGGCAAGCACAAAATCGTCGATACCGCTGGTCGCGTCGAGAAGTTCCGTCAGAAGTTCGGTACCGTTGGTTCGAAAACCGCAGTCGCAGCAGGCTGATTTTTGCCGCTTGGCGGCAAAAAAGGGCAGCTTCGGCTCCCAGAGAAAAGGCAGCCACGGCTGCCTTTTTTGTCTTTGGCCGCTTTACTTTATACTCGCGCATACCCGACGCCATTCGTCGCCTCTTGCCACTATTCTAATACCGATTATCGATGAAGCCAGTCCGCCTTCCCGCCGCTGCCACACTCGCGCTGCCACGATGGGCCTTGTTTGCGCTTGGCCTGCTGTACATCCTGCCTGGCCTGATCGGCCGCGAACCGTGGAAGAACGATGATGCCGCCAGTTTCGGCATCATGTGGACCATGGCACATGGCGGCCTGAACGACTGGCTGTGGCCCAACGTGGCCGGCTTGTCCTGGCCCGAGGAAGGCCCGCTGGCCTTCTGGCTGGGCGCCATTTTCATCAAACTGTTCGGCTGGATCGACGGCGACGTCTTCGGCGCACGCATGTCGACCATCGGCATCTTCGTCGTCAGCACCCTGTCCGTCTGGTACACCGCCTTCAACCTGGGCCGCCGCAATGACGCCCAGCCCCTGCGCCTGGCCTTCGGCGGCCAGCCGGAGCCGGACGATTTCGGCCGCACCCTGGCCGATGCCGCCGTACTGATCTACCTGGGCTGCCTGGGCTTGTTGCAGCACAGCCACGACATCACGGCCGAAGCGCTGCATGTGTCGCTGATGGCCTATATGCTGTACCGCGCCGTGCGCTATGTGGAAGGTGCGTCCATGCGCAATGCCGCCCTGCTGGGCCTGGCGCTGGGCGGCCTGACCCTCACGCGCGGCTGGATCACGCCGGCGGCGCTGAGCATCGCCCTGCTGCTGTGCACCGTCTTCCTGCGCCTGCCGCTGCTGCGCAGCGTGCGCCACCTGGCGCTGGCCGTGCTCGTGGCCATCGCACTGACCCTGGTCTGGCTGTTGCCGGGCGAACTGCTGCAACCATACGGCCATTCGCCGCTGC
The DNA here is from genome assembly GCF_006517255.1 of Janthinobacterium tructae. Classification (NCBI taxonomy): domain Bacteria; kingdom Pseudomonadati; phylum Pseudomonadota; class Betaproteobacteria; order Burkholderiales; family Oxalobacteraceae; genus Janthinobacterium; species Janthinobacterium tructae. The sequence goes on from NZ_CP041185.1 coordinate 3,526,196, forward strand.
AGGCATGGATAGAGTGGAATGGCCGCCAGTTAAGCGCCCCGAGCCTGAAAAGCCTGCAATATTTCTTGCGTGTCGGCATCTGGTTCTTCTGGCCCGCCTGGCCATTCGCCGCCTGGGCCGTGTATGCCTGGCGCCGCCAGCACCACGTGCTGCACATCGTCGTGCCGCTGACCTTTGTCGCCATGCTGGCCCTCCTGGGCCTGTGCCACCCCGATCCCGAACCGAGCCAGCTGTTGCCCCTGCTGCCGCCGCTGGCCGTGATGGCCGCGTTTGGCCTGCTGACCATGAAACGGGGTGCCATCAACGCCATCGACTGGTTCTCCGTGATGGTGCTGACCATCTGCGCCCTCGTACTGTGGCTGTTCTGGTTCGCCATCCTGACGGGCTGGCCGCCGCAACAGGCCCACAATGCACTGAAACTCGTGCCGGGATTCAAGCCCGAGCTGGAACTGCTGGCCTTCTTCGTGGCCGCCGGCGTCACGGCCGGCTGGATCGCGCTGGTACACTGGCGCATCTCGCGCCAGCCTGCCGTGCTGTGGCGCGCCGTGGTGCTGTCGTCCGGCGGCCTGATCCTGATCTGGGTCCTGATCATGACCTTGTTCCTGCCGCCGCTGAACTACAGCAAGAGCTACGCCAGCGTGGCGCACCAGATTTCCGTCCACCTGCCGCCAGGCAGCAAGTGCATCAACAGCAACGTTGGCGCCGCCCAGCGCGCCTCGTTCGCCTACTACGGCCACCTGCCGTTTGCCAGCGTGGAGCAGCAGCAATGCGATGTGTTCTTGTTACAAGACAGCATCAAGGTCCCTGACAGCAAGGAACAGCTGCCCGAGCATCACGGCGCGGACTGGATCAAGCTATGGGAGGGCCGCCGCCCCACCGACAATGTGGAGCGCTTCCGCCTGTACCAGCGCGTCAGGTAAGACACGAAAAAAACCGGGCATGTCCCGGTTTTTTCTTGCCCGCCAGGCCAGCCTCGAGCATAGATAAAATGTTGCCTTTAAGTATAGTCAATTAGCTAAAATGAACGACAATTGCTTTTTACATTATAATGTTGGCCAGCGCGATGGCGGTGTACTTGCTTTCCCGCCCTTCCGTCCCTATTACTAGAGAATATTTATGACATTTTTTGCCTCACGCACCTTGTCGCTCATCAGCGCCGCCGTGTTCGCTTTTTCCTGCAGCGCCTCGGCCCAGGCGACCGTGATTGACCTCGGCGTCGCCAACGGCTACTCGGCCTTCATCTTCGGCAACATCGGCAGCAGCAACGCCAGCGGCTTTACCAGCGTCGGCGGCAGCCTGGCCGCTGGCGGCAGTATCTACCTGGACGGCTACAGCGTCGGCACGAACAAGAAGCCGGGCAGCGCCGCCAACACGCTGGTTGCCGGTAGCAACCTGAACATCGGCGGCGGCAGCATCAACGGCAAAGCCGTCTACGGCGTGAGCAATGCCAACGGCAGCGTGACAGCGCCATCGTGGTACCCAACGGGTACCTTCAGCAAGGGCAATGCCTCCACCCTGGACTTTGCAGCTGCCCAGCAGCAACTGACCACCCTGTCGGGCGATGTGGCCAAGCTGCAATCGAACGGTACCGTGATCTCGCAAGACGGCAACATGACCCTGGTAGGCAATGTCAACGCCGACGTGAATATTTTCAATATCGATGCGTCGAACCTGCATAACCTGACGTTGAACCTGTCCTCGCTGAAAAGCACGGCCAGCATCATCATCAACGGCACGGCCGCCGAGATCATCATGAGCGGCGGCTTCGACAATTTCGCCAGTTTCGCCGATCGTACGCTGTTCAACTTCGCCAACGCCACCACCACCAGCCTGCAGAGCGCCGGTATCAACGGCAGCATCCTGGCGCCGAACAGCGCGTTCTCGGGTTCGGGCGACATGAATGGCACCCTGATCGCCAAATCGGTCAGCTCGATCAATTATGGCCACGTCTCGATGAACGGCTCCGGCTTTAACACGGTCAACGTCTCGGCCGTGCCGGAACCAGGCACCTGGGCCATGCTGCTGGCCGGCCTGGGCTTGCTGGCCTTCATGCGCCGCCGCACGCCAGCGCGCGCACCGCAAGCGCAACTGGCCTGAGCTTCACGCTGCAGCCATCAAAAAAAACACCGGGCCGCGCGAGCGCCCCGGTGTTTTTTTATGTGCTGGCGAACGGATTACTCCGCACTCAGCCCCAGATCCGTGGCAACTTGCTGGCGCAACAAATATTTCTGGATCTTGCCCGTCACCGTCATGGGAAATTCCTCGACGAAGCGCACATAGCGGGGAATCTTGTAATAAGCGATCTGCCCGTCGCAAAAGGCGCGGATATCCTCGCTGGTGGCCTGCGTGCCAGGCCGCAGAATGATGCAGGCGCATAACTCTTCGCCATACTTGGCGTCCGGCACGCCCACGCATTGCACGTCGAGCACGCTCGGGTGGCGGTACAGGAATTCCTCCACCTCGCGCGGATAGATGTTTTCACCGCCACGGATGACCATGTCTTTCGAGCGGCCGACGATGCTGCAAAAACCGTTCTCATCGATGACGGCCAGGTCGCCCGTATGCATCCAGCGCGCCGTGTCGATGGCCTCATTTGTTTTTTCAGGGTCGCCCCAGTAGCCCTGCATCACGGAATAACCGCGCGTGAGCAATTCGCCCTTCTCGCCGCGCGGCACGATCCGCCCTTCCGCATCGACTATTTTCACTTCCAGGTGCGGATGGACGCGGCCGATGGACGACACGCGCATTTCGCGCGGGTCTTCGATCGCCGTCTGGAAGCTCACGGGCGACGTTTCCGTCATGCCATACGCGATGGTAATTTCCGCCATGTGCATCAGTTCGATAACCCTCGCCATGACTTCCATCGGGCACGGCGAGCCGGCCATGATGCCGGTGCGTAAATTCGACAGATCGTATTGCTTGAAGTCAGGATGATCGAGGATGGCGATGAACATGGTCGGCACGCCATGCAGTCCCGTGCAGCGCTCGGCTTGCACCGTTTCCAGCACCGCCTTCGGATCGAAACCTTCGCCCGGGAACACCATGGCCGCGCCATGCGTGACGCAAGCCAGGTTACCCAGCACCATGCCGAAACAGTGGTACAGGGGCACGGGAATGCACAAGCGGTCGCGTTCCGTCAGGCGCATGGCCTCGCCGATGAAAAAACCGTTGTTCAGGATATTGTGGTGCGTCAGCGTGGCGCCCTTCGGCGCGCCCGTGGTGCCGGACGTGAACTGAATGTTCACGGCGTCGTCGAACTGCAAGGTAGCGCTCACTTCGGCCAGGCGCGCCATGTCGGCGTCCGTGATGCCGTCCATCACCGCATCGAAGTTATGCATGCCTGGCGTGGCGGCAGCGCCCAGGCGGATGACGTGGCGCAATTGCGGCAGGCGGGGCGATTGCAGGACGCCCGCGCGCGAACGGGCGATCTCCGGCACCACGTCCTGCACGATGGCCAGGTAATCGCTGGACTTGAAGCTGGGCGACAGGATCAGCGCGCTGCATTGCACCTTGTCGAGCACGTATTCGAGTTCCGAACGCCGGTAGGCGGGGTTGATGTTGACCATGATCAAACCGGCTTTCGCCGTGGCAAACTGGGTCAGCACCCATTCGGCACAGTTTTGCGACCAGATGCCGATCCGGTCGCCCGGCTGCAAGCCCAGCTTCAGCAAGCCGGCGGCCAGCCGGTGCACGCGCTGCTGGAATTCGGCATACGTCCAGCGCACGTTCTGGTGCGCCACGATCAGGGCATCGTGCTGGCCGTAGCGGGCGGCGACGCCGTCCAGGTAAGCGCCTATCGTTTCGCCGATCAACGGCGTCTCGTGGGCGCCATGTACATAACTCATTGCTTGCATGCTGTCTCCAGGGTGTGTGGCGCGACGCGCTCTTGTTATCGTCTTCGATGCTGAAAATTATAGCCGCAACCGCCCCCGCCCGGCACCGGCTTGCTGTAATGTGCAGGCCAGCACACCAGACACTCACTGCACCATGACAGGCAACGCGCAGCAACCGCCCGAACAGGGCTTTATTTTGACCCGCCACTGGCGCGACACGCCCGCCGGCACGGAAGTCGATTTCTGGCTGGCAACAGACGCCGGGCCACGCCACGTGCGCCTGCCCGTGCAGACGGCTGTCGCCTTCCTTCCCATGGAGCAGCGCGAGCAGGCGGAAGTGTTCCTGCGCGGCGAGCGCCATGCCGAGTTGCGGCCCCTGTCGCTGTGCGATTTTCACCAGCGCCCCGTGCTGGGCTTATATTGCAAGCAATACCGGCATTTGCTGAAGCTGGAAAAGCAGTTGCGCGCCCACGGCGTCGACGTGTACGAAGCCGACATCCGCCCGCCCGAGCGCTACCTGATGGAGCGTTTCATTACGGCGCCGGTAAGCGTCAAAGGAGAAACAGGGCAGGAAGTGCAGCTGAGGCCGTCGCCTGGCTACCGCCCCACATTAAAACTGGCATCGCTCGATATCGAGACGACGGCCCATGGCGAGCTGTATTCGCTGGCCCTGGAAGGCTGCGGCCAGCGCCAGGTCTACATGCTGGGGCCGCCAAACGGTGGCGATGAAGTCCTCGACTTCGACCTCGAATACTGTGACACGCGCGCACAAATCCTCGAACGCCTGAACACCTGGATGGAAGAGCACGATCCCGACGCCATCATCGGCTGGAACCTGGTGCAGTTCGACTTGCGCGTGCTCAAGGAACATGCCGAGCGCTATCAAATTCCCTTGCGGCTGGGACGCGGCGGCGCCGTGATGGAGTGGCGCGAACATGGCGGCAAGCAGGAACACTATTTTGCTGCGGCGGCGGGACGCCTGATCATCGACGGCATCGAAGCATTAAAATCGGCGACGTGGAATTTCTCCTCGTTCAGCCTGGAAAACGTGGCGCAAACGCTGTTGGGCGAAGGCAAGTCCATCGACAATCCCTACCAGCGCATGGCCGAGATCGACCGGCGTTTCCGTGAGGATAAACCGGCGCTGGCGCGCTACAACCTCAAGGATTGCGAACTGGTCACGCGCATCTTCGCGAAAACCGAGTTGCTGACGTTTTTGCTGGAACGGGCCAGCGTGACGGGCCTGGCGGCCGACCGCAGCGGCGGCTCCGTGGCCGCCTTCGAACATTTGTACTTGCCGCTGATGCACCGCCAGGGGTATGTGGCGCCCAACCTGGGCGATATCTCGGGCGACAACAGCCCGGGCGGCTTCGTCATGGATTCCCAGTCGGGCCTGTACGACTCCGTGCTGGTGCTCGACTACAAAAGCCTGTACCCGTCCATCATCCGCACCTTCCTGATCGATCCCGTGGGACTGGTGGTGGGCACCAGCGGCGACGAAGCCGATACCGTGCCCGGCTACCGGGGTGCGCAATTTTCGCGTATGAAACATTGCCTGCCCACCATCGTGGAACAAGTGTGGCAAGGGCGCGAGACGGCCAAGCGCGAGCGCAACGCCCCGCTGTCGCAAGCGTTAAAAATCATCATGAATGCGTTTTATGGCGTGCTGGGGTCGAGTGGCTGCCGTTTTTTCGATCCGCGCCTGGCCTCGTCGATCACCCTGCGCGGCCACGACATCATGCACCGCACGCGTGAGCTGATTACCGAACAGGGGTATCAAGTGATCTATGGCGACACGGATTCCACGTTTGTGTGGCTGAAAACGGCGCATACGGATGAAGAGGCGGGCAAGATCGGCCGCGCCCTGGTGAAGCACGTCAACGCCTGGTGGGAGCGGCATCTGCGCGAGGAATTCGGCCTGGAGAATGCGCTGGAGCTGGAATTCGAGACGCATTACCGGCGTTTCCTGATGCCCACCATCCGCGGCTCGGAAGAAGGCAGCAAGAAGCGCTATGCGGGCCTGGTGGGCAAGCCGGACGGCAGCGAACAGATGGTCTACAAGGGCCTGGAAACGGTGCGCAGCGACTGGACACCGCTGGCACAGCAATTTCAGCAAGAGTTATACCGGCGCATCTTCCAGCGCGCCGCCTACCAGGACTATGTGCGCGACTACGTGGCGCGCACCGTGCGCGGCGAATGCGATGCTTTATTGGTCTACCGCAAGCGATTGCGCCGCCCCCTCGGCGATTACCAGCGCAATGTGCCGCCCCATGTGCGCGCGGCGCGCACGGCCGACGCCTACAATCTGGCGCAGGGCCGGCCGCTGCAATACCAGAACGGCGGCTGGATCAGTTATGTCATCACGGTGGCAGGGCCGGAACCGCTGGAAACGCAGCGCTCGCCCATCGACTACCATCACTACCTGACGCGCCAGCTGCAGCCGGTGGCCGATGCGATCCTGCCTTTCCTGGGCGACGACTTTTCGCGCCTCGTGTCGGGGCAGCAGGATTTGTTTTAGGTCAATTTTACTGACCGGCATGGCCAAGCTGAGGTAATATCGGCGCCTGCCAGGCCAGTCCGCAGGCGCTGTGCGCCGGGGCAGCGTAAAATACGCCATGGCGAAAGAATAAGAGCTGCATGAAGAAGATGCCATTCCAGACGAGAATCGTTCGCAACATGATTTTCCCATCTGAAATGGCGCATCATTTAACACTATGTTGAACCAGCGGGCAGTAGCACCAGTCATCTGCCCTGCTAATTTTTGAATGAATTGACACCATGACCGAGATCACGTCCTTAAGAGACATCCCGCAAAAAAATATCTTCCGCAAGGGCGACACCTTTGTGCTGTTCGGCGAGCTGTTCGGCCGCGGCTATGTGAATGGCTTGCTGGACGAAGCACGCAAGGCGGGCATGAATATCGTCGGCATGACGGTCGGCCGCCGCGATGAAAACATGGCGCTGCGCCCATTGAACGCGGAAGAGCTGGCCGAAGCCGAAGCCAACCTGGGCGGCCGCATCATCAATGTGCCGCTGATGGCCGGTTTCGACCTCGACGCGCCAGCCGGCGAACCGACGCCGACGGCCCTGCTGGCCGACATGACCCTGAAAAGCTGGCAAGAAGACAAGCTGGACTGGGCGCAGATCGAACGCTGCCGCGAAGCCGGCATCGCCCGCTTCAGCGCTTCCGTGGCGAAAGCCATGGCTGAACTCGATAGCCTGATTCCGGACGGCAGCAATGTGTATTTCGCCCACACCATGGCGGGCGGCATTCCGAAAGTCAAAGTCTTCCTGGCCATCGCCAACCGCATCTACAAAGGCCGCGGCGAACGATTCATGTCCTCGCGTGCCCTGCTCGACAGCGATCTGGGCAAGCTGATCCTGATGAACTTCGACGAAGTCACGGCCAACACCCTGCAGCACCTGATCGACGGCAGCGCCGCCATCCGCGCGCGCATCGAGCAAACAGGCGGCCAGGTGCGCTACAGCGCCTACGGCTACCACGGCACCGAGATCTTGATCGACGGCAAATACCAGTGGCAAACATATAGCAACTACACGCAAGGCCTGGCCAAGATGCGCCTGGAAAACGTGGCCAAGGCCGCGTGGGAAAAAGGCATCAAGGCCACCGTCTTCAACTGCCCGGAAATCCGCACGAATTCGTCCGACATTTTTGTCGGCGTGGAACTGTCGCTGTTCCCCCTGCTTGACGCGCTGAAAAAAGAAGGCGGCGGCGCCTGGGCCGAAGAGCAATGGAAAATCTGCCAGGGCTTGCTGGAAGACGGCGTCTCGCTGCAAGATTTGCTCGACCGTATCGCCACCTACAACGGCGACGCCACCAGCGTGCAGTTCCGCAACTTCGCCGCCTGGCCGATGGACAACACGCCAGAACTGGCCGACGTCATGATCGGTACCTCGGACGACATCACCAAGCTGCACAAGGACCGCAAGGAACTGATCACAGACCACCTGAGCTCGCTGGTTCTGGAAGGCACGGGCCCGCTGATGTTCCACGCCATGTCGGAGCCGCTGGCACCTGTCGTCTGGCTCAACCACGACATCATCGCGCGCCAGCTGAACTCGGTTCACAACTGAGCTTGATGTAGCGTAAGGCAAGCTGCACCACACCGACGGCCCGGCTCATCCCCGGGCCGTCGGCGTTTCTGCGCATGCTTTATGCGCGCACGATCGACACGCCGCCATCGGCCAGCAGCGCCGTGCCGGTGGTGAAGCTCGACGCATCGGACGCCAGGTACAGCGCCGAGCTGGCGATCTCGTCCGGCGTAGCCAGGCGTTTCAAGGCATGCAAGCCCGCCACGAAGGCCTGCGCCTCGGGCGTATTCGCCACTGCCCGTCCCAAGGGCGTATCGGTGCCGCCCGGCAGCAGGGCATTCACGCGGATGCCCGCCGCGCCATACTCGGCCGCCAGGGCCTTCGTCAAGCCGATCACGCCCGCCTTGCTGGCGGCATACGCCGCCATGCCGGCCATGCCCAGCGTATGGCCAACAAACGTGGAGGTGAAGATCAGCGAGCCGCCGCCGCGCGCCACCATCGCAGGCAGCTGGTACTTGGCCGCCAGGAAGGCACTGGTGAGATTGGTATCGACCGCCGCTTGCCAGTCTTCCAGTGCAATCTCCGGCGTGGGCCCCATGGGACCCAGGGTGCCCGCATTATTAAAAGCGATATCGAGGCCGCCAAAGCGTTGCAGCGCCAGCGCCACGGCCCCTTGCGCGCACGCCTCGTCGCCCACATCGCCGGCGCAGGCCACGACCTGCGCGCCGCCGTCCGCCAGCTGCGCCACCAGCGCATCGAGTTCCTTCCGCCGCCGCGCCACCAGCACCAGTTGCGCGCCATGGCGAGCGAACAGGCGCGCCGCCGCACGGCCGATGCCCGAGCTGGCGCCCGTGATGATGGCGACCTTGTTTTCCAGTTGTTGCATGGGGTATCCCTCCAGGTAGTGAAGGGACACGATAGGACGGCTGGCCAGCCGCGGCACTCCGCTTCTTGCGCTGGAATCGGTGTCTTCAACGATTATTAATGCTGGTGTAAAACACACGCCAAGCATAAAACTTGCCAGATTGTGACAAATCAGTGATAATGCGTCTCGCGTTGCCGGGATGGCGGAATAGGTAGACGCACGGGACTCAAAATCCCGCGCTGGAAACAGCGTGCCGGTTCGATTCCGGCTCCCGGCACCACCAGACACATCGAAAAAGTACCGATAAAGCCATTAAATCCAATAAAATCAAGGATTTAGTGGCTTTTTTCTTGTCCGTTCATTCCGAACACCCGCGATTATTCCCGATAGCGCTGCAGCGATGCCGCCATGAACCGCCTGCCGCTGCTGCCCTAGCCGCAGCGGGGAATTGCGGCCGCATCACTGAACAGCGGCCGACGATTCCTTGCCATCATCAGTAGCTCATTTCCAGTCCGGCCACCCTGACAACGAAGAAGGTGACGATCCCCAAGGCCAGGAGCGATAGCATGAAGACTGCGACCACCTTGCCGCTGGCGCGCAGCACCGCGCGGTTCTGCTTCGCCTTATCCTGATCCTTCTTCCCTTGATCGTAATGCCACTTGATGGCGAAGAACATGCCCGTGCCGAGCACGAGAGCCTTGAAGGTAACTAAGACTATGGGGGTCCAATCGATCATTTTGAGTCTTTCCAGTCTATTACTTGACACTATCTATCGTGAGGAGCACTACCTCAAAATGCTGCTTCAGCAGCTTCTGTTCAAACCATCGCCCAGACATCCTGTTTGACTCTTTCATTATATCCACCTATGAAATAACAATGGCATCGGGCGCAGTGATTGGCCGAATGCGGATGAGAGAGGAGAAAACCTCAGCGACTGCCATGCAAGGATGCTGCTGTACGTTCTGAAGCATACTACTTCAAAACAATTTCCATACATTGAGACAAAATGTCCCAGTTGAAAACCATGCAAGATGATCATTTTTGCTATCTGCTTGCCGTGATTGGCCGGGAACAAAGGGCCACGTTTTGTGCAGATTGCGGATGCGTTGCAGGCGGCGCGGAAGACGGCCTGCATGTATGGCTCGATTTGCCGGCGTACTGGCACTCCTCACCGCTTGCGAGTGCAGCCGCTAGCTCCGGCATCGCAGTCACACCATGGCTTCGCGATAGAGCAGGCTTTCAAGCCGGTCGTGAGCGCAGTTTGCCTGCCAGCTTGAGACCTTCATGGAAATTCCGGCTCATTAGGAAAAGTTGTACCAGGCCGGCCGACAGTTCGAGTACCTGAACCACATAAAACAGCGTATCAAACTCGGCAACGGCAGACTTGCTGTAAAGATATAGTGCTGACGGTAGCATCACCAACAGCCCGTTGATCCCGATGAAGCGCATACGCTTCTTCTTTTGTTCCACTAACCGGCCCTTGCGTGTCTTGCCCAGCGCGAAGCCTGAGCTGCCCGTTAGCCCCATCGCGCAAACAAGTATGGCCAAACCATAGACCGCAATGGCATGTTTGACCGCAACGACCGCAGTTTGATCTAGAAACAGCTCAGATACCAAGGTGGATGTCCAGAAAGTGGCGATGGTCAGCATGGCCGTCGTACCAGCGATTGCATGGATAACAGGTTTCACGGTTAGGCTCCTTGTTTGGGAAGTGGTTCATTCAGGCGGGTATAAAGAGTGTTCAGCAGCCGTACCGCACTCTCAAGCTCGGGAAGTTCCAGCCCCTCAGCCAATGCGTTGACCCACGTGGCCTGAAGCGCCATCGCCTTATCAAAAGCTTGCCTTCCTTCCTCTGTCAAAGCATGGAGTGGCGAGCGTGCATGACGTGGATTTTGGTGAATATCGAACAAGCCTTCGTCGAGCATCCGGTTGAGTTGTTTCTGAACACCTTGTCGTGTGATGCCCATCGCCTCAGCAATCTGCGGGGTGGTCAACGGCTTACCGGCGAGCGCGACCGCGCCCAGTATCTGCCAGCGCGCACTAGTGAGTTGGAGTGGGGCAACCAGATGGTCCCCATTTTCCAGGAGACGGGCGTTGACGCGAAATATGGTGATCATGATGTCGCTGAGGACGGCTGCTTCGATTCCGTGATGAGAAGACAAGGCAATTGCTCCTTGGTGGCATTGGTTAGCGGATAAGATGGTAACCAGTTTCCAATATTGACAACTAGCTGTCAATATATTTCTCAGCACGCTCTTCTGGCGTGGACGCCTGCAGGCGGGTCTTCAATGGCTGTCTCATCTGCTTGCGCGGCGCACCGAGTCGTTCAGCGCTGCTGCGGTTTACCTGTCCAGGCAACACGGTGCTTCATCCGGGAGTTCTGGCAATGCGATCGCACACTGATTTGCTGCCGCAGTGTTTATTTATCATGAGATCAGGCGCGAAAGTGAAGAGACGGGAAGAAAGCTACGTCAGCCGTGCAGCACAACGTCCGCTCTGGCGGCGCAAGCGGGCACAGCAGCAGGGAAGCTACCGCCTTCAACTAGCCAAACGGCCGCACGCCAAACAGCACGCCGTGCAGCCAGAACGCCAGCAGCAGCCACAGCGCGCCCCCGGCGCCGATGGCGATCACGGTGCCGGGCATGGTGCCACCCTGGTAGCGGGTGCCGGCCGCGCGGTCGCGCCGCACGGCGGCATACAGATCCACTGACGACCAGGCGAGGAAGCCGCCGAACAGCAGCACGTCGGCCACGCTGCCGTTGGCCAGCAGATGCGCCACGGCCCAGAGTTGCGTGCCCAGCAGCATGGGGTGGTGCACCCAGGTCTTGATGCGGTTGCGCGGTACATTGGCCGCCGCCAATAAAATCAGCGAGAACAGCATCAGCAGGCCGCTGGCGTGGCGCAAGCCCATGGGCGGCGCCCACAGCACCTGTGGCTGCTGGCGCGCCAGGGCGTAGCCCCAGATGATCAGACCCAGCCCGACAAACGCCACGAGCGAATACAGCCCCTTCCAGCGCTTTTCGCCGAGGCGCGCCAGTTGGGCGCTGCGCCAGCCGTCGGCGACGATACGCACCGAGTGCAAGCCCAGGAATAACAGCAAACCGAGTATCAGCACCGTCATCGTCTTCCCTCCCAGTCAATACTAAGTAACCCCCAATAAATTATTGTGATTTCTGACTTCCATAACTGGCGCTCTGCAAGGTGGCCGACGAGGCTTGCCCGCTGCTAGCAGTGCTCGCACTGCTAGCAGCGGGCGCCTTGCATAGCATCCGGTTCTGTTCGTCATAATTTCACAATAATTTCCTGAGGATTACTTAGCTAGCGAGCATAGACGACGCCATGGCCGGCGTCGTCCGCGCAGATCAACGTTCCTCGCGATAGTAGTCGCAGCCCTCGAACGTGGTGCGCAGCGCCTGCTGCAGCTGGGCGTAGCGCTCCGGCGTCAAATTGAAACGCACGTCGATCTGGCCGTCGTCATCCATCTGCATGGCTGCCTCGGCATCCATCTGCACGGACAGGCGGTTCGGATGCAAAATCACGGCGTGCATGTGACCATACCAGGCAAATTCCTGGCCGCAATATTCAATATAGGGTTCGTCCATGCCCATGGCGACGTCCTGCTCGTCATACTCGTCTGCGCGCTGCAGCATCAGGTAGACGGGCGCGCCTTTGCCGGCCGGTGCTGCCAGGGTGGTGATCAGGGCGTCGTCTTCATTCATAACGGACAACTCGGTGGCGGTAAATCCTGCGGACATGGCGTGCTTTCAACAAATAGGGGGATGACGCCACCATAGCGCAAAAGCGGTGCAAACAACATGGCGCGCGGCGAATAAAGCGTGCCGCCTATAATGGTCATTCCATCCATATTGCACAGGAGAGCGCCTTGACCGCAGCATCGCCCTACACCATTCGCCTGGCCATCCCCGCCATCGCCACCTACCAGTTGCTGCGCGTTGCCGCCGGCCTGAGCGCGAAAAGCACGGAGGCGGCGGCCAAGGGCTTGCCCAACTCCCTGTTTGCCGTGCAAGTGCTGCTGGGCGACGAAGTGGTGGGCATGGGCCGCATCATCGGCGATGGCGGCTGCTTCTTCCAGGTGGTCGATATCGCCGTGCTGCCGGCCCACCAGGGCAAAGGCCTGGGCAAGCTGATCATGCGCGAAATCCGCCAGTTCATCGACAGCGACGTGCCGGAAAGCGCATATGTCAGCCTGATCGCCGATGGCCAGGCGCAAGACCTGTACGCGCAATTCGGCTTCAGGCACACGGCGCCCGCCTCCGTCGGCATGGCGCTGAAACGCTAGGCGCCCGATGCCTGCCTGGCTGCTGAGTAGCATGGCGCTGGCGCTGCTGTTGAGCGCCGCCGCCTGGCGCGCCGAGCGCACGCTGCAGCGGCGCGGGCACGCGACGCGCTGGCTGTGGCTGGCGGCCATCGCCGCGTCCGCCATCGTGCCGCTGGCGTGGCTGCCAGGCGTGCTGGCAGCCATGCCGGCGGAACAGGCGCAGCTGAAGCTGGGCTGGTTTGTCTTATCCAGCGGCATGCTGCTGCTATTGGCGCTACGCAGCGTCTGGCTGCTGTCGCACCAGCGCCGCTGGCAGAAAACATCGTTACTGGGCACGCCCGTGTACTTGAGCGGCGGCATCGGCCCTTGCGTGGCGGGGCTGCTGCGACCGCGCATCGTGATGCCCGTCTGGCTGCAACTGATTCCTCCCCGGCAACAGGCGCTGCTGCTGGCGCACGCACAATGCCGGCTGGCCGCACGCGACCCGCAGCTGCTGGCCCTGGCCTACGCCTTGATCGTGCTCATGCCGTGGAACCTGCCCCTGTGGTGGCAGCTGCACCGGCTGCGCTTTGCCATCGAAGTCGATAGCGACGCGCGCATGCTGGCGCAAGGCCACGCGTTGCGCGACTATGCCACGGTGCTGCGTCGGCACGGCCAGTATTACTCGGGCTTGACGGGCGCCGCACCCATCGTGCTGGGCGACCCGCGCGCACTGCGCCGGCGCCGCCATCTGATGGCCAGATTTACCGGGAAGCCGGCGGCGAACTTGCTATAGTAGCGGCAACGCCGCGCGGCGCGCCCGCGTTCCCGGCTCCCCCCTTAGAAATCAGAGAGATACCATGCTTTACCTGCTTGCCATCGTGATCGTCATCGCCCTGCTGTACTACGTCTTCAGCGGCCGCACGCCCGTCAAACCGCTGCACAAGCCGCTCGTTTCGGTACGCCAGTACGTGCCGGCGATTCCCGCAGGCGCACCGGCGCACCACTGGAACGACGAGGGGCGCTTTGCGTCGGAAGTGGAAAACGAAGCGATGTACCAGAGCGCCATCGCCAAACTGGCCGGCGAACACGGTCCCGGCAACGCGGAAGAAAAATGCCTGGCCCTGCTCGTCTGCGACGATGCCAATCCGTTCCAGGACAAGGCCATCGCCGTCTTCATCGATGGCCAGCTGGTCGGCTACCTGTCGCACAACGACGCCCTGCGCCTGCGCCGCAACCTGGGCCGCATGGACCTGGTCGGACAGCTGACCTCGTGCGACGCCGTCATCCGTGGCGGCGGCCTGTGGAACGGCAAGCGCCTGTCGTATGCCGTCTGGCTGGACTTGCAGCCCTACAATTAAGTGAACTCCCGCCACGGCCAGCGTTGTTGCGTCACACAAAGAAGTGCCGACACGATGCTGCCGACGCCGATGCAGACCACTGGGAGGGCAAGGAGTTCAAGACCATTATCGCTGGCTGCACGGCGAGCATATTGATGCATATCAAGCAGATTGGCACTTTCTGGCGATAACCTTGCAGAAGGCCATCGCCTGTCTCTTTTTGACCCATATCAAGTCCAGCAAAAAAAAACCGCCGTCCGGCACGGCAATGCTGGACTTGCCCGTGTTGTCGTTCTAGCCTTGTTGTCATCCTGACTAGCGAATGACACCATGGCTTACAAATCCATCCTCGTCCACGCCGACCTGTCGCGCCATGCGCCGCAGCGCATCGCCATCGCGGCGCGGCTGGCGCACGCGCACCAGGCGCACCTGATCGGCGCGGCGATGACGGGCCTGTCGCGCTTTACCCTGGAAAACAACCGCGGCATGCGCGGCGGCGCCGTCGCGGCGCAGATCAACGCCCTGCACGGGCAGGCGGAACAGGCGCTCGACCAGTTCGAAACGCTGGCGCGCCAGGCCGGCGCCGTCTCGCTCGAACGGCGCCTGATCGAAGACGATGAAGATGGCGGCATGGCCATCAGCGCCCGCTACAGCGACTTGACGGTGCTCAGCCAGCACGACGCCAGCGAAGCGCTGCCCGGCGCCATGAGCGACCTGGTGCCGTACGTGATGCTGAACGCGGCCCGCCCCGTGCTGATCGTGCCGCGCGGCGGCCAGTTTGCGGAAGTCAACAACACCGTGGTGGTGGCCTGGGATGGCAGCATGGAAGCGACGCGCGCCATCGGCCACGCCCTGCCGCTCTTGCGCGCGGCGCGCCTGGTGGTGCTGGCCCTGCTGCACCCGCCGGCCGGCCATGCGCAGCCGGCCCGCCATCCGGGCGCCGACATCGCCGCCTACCTGAGCCGCCATGGCGTGCCCGTGGAAGTGCGTCCCGCCATCGCCACGGGCGACATCGGCGCGGCGCTGCTGGCCATGGCCGCCGAAGTGCGTGCAAACCTGCTGGTAATGGGCGGCTACGGCCACGCCCGCTTCCGCGAAATCCTGCTGGGCGGCGTCACGGAAACCGTGCTGCGCCAGATGACCTTACCGGTGCTGATGGCGCACTGACGTAAAAAAGCCGCGCCACCCTGGCGGATGGCGCGGCTTTTACCGAAGAACAGCTAGCGCTTAGACTTTACGCTGCGCCACCGCGTCTACCACGCACAAGGCCGTCATGTTGACGATGCGGCGCACGGTGGCCGATGGCGTCAGGATGTGCACGGGCTTGGCGCAGCCGAGCAGGATCGGGCCCACGGCGATGCCGTTGCCGGCGGCCGTTTTCACCAGGTTGTAGGCGATGTTGGCCGATTCGATATTCGGCATGACCAGCAGGTTGGCATCGTGCTTCAGAGCCGAGTTTGGCATGATTTTTTGACGCAGCTTGCTGTCGAGGGCCGTATCGCCGTGCATTTCGCCGTCGATTTCCAGGTCCGGCGCGCGTTCCTTGATGATGGCCAGCGCGGCGCGCATCTTTTGCGCCGAGGCGCTGTCGCTGGAACCGAAGTTCGAATGCGACAGCAGGGCCGCGCGCGGCGACAGGCCGAAGCGGGTCATCTCTTCGGCGGCCATGATGGTGATCTCGGCCAACTGCCCGGCATCCGGGTTTTCGTTGACGTGCGTGTCGACCATCACCAGTTGGCGCTCCGGCATGATCAAGACGTTCATGGCCGCGTAGACATTGCTGCCGGCGCGCTTGCCCAGCACCTGGTCGATGTATTTCAGGTGCAGCTGGGTGGTGCCGAAGGTACCGCAGATCATGCCGTCGGCGTCGCCCTTGTGGATCATCATCGAACCGATCAGGGTATGGCGGCGGCGCATTTCCAGCTTCGCGTATTCCTCGGTGACGCCCTTGCGGCTGGTCATCGCGTAATACGTGTTCCAGTAATCGCGATAGCGCTCGTCGAAGTCCGGGTTGATGACGTCGAAATCGACGCCTTGCTTGAGACGCAGGCCAAACTTCTGGATGCGCGCTTCGAGCACGGGTGGACGGCCCACCAGGATAGGACGCGCCAGTTTTTCATCGACGACCACTTGCACGGCACGCAGCACGCGCTCTTCTTCGCCTTCGGCGTAGACGATGCGTTTAAGTTCGACCGGCGTGGATTTGGCCATCAGGAACAGCGGCTTCATGAAAGTGCCGCTGCGGTAGACGAATTGCTGCAGACTGTCCGCGTACGCTTGCAAGTCCTTGATCGGACGCGTGGCGACGCCCGATTCCTCGGCCGCCTTGGCGACGGCCGGGGCGATCTTGATCAGGAGGCGCGGGTCGAACGGCATCGGGATCAGGTATTCAGGACCGAACGACAGGTTGCTGATGCCGTAGGTGGTGGCGACGATGTCCGACTGCTCGGCATGCGCCAGGTCGGCGATCGCGTGCACCACGGCGATCTCCATTTCGCGCGTGATCGTCGTCGCGCCGCAATCGAGGGCGCCACGGAAGATGTACGGAAAGCACAGCACGTTGTTGACCTGGTTCGGATAGTCCGAACGGCCCGTGGCGATGATGGCGTCGCTGCGCACGGCCTTGACTTCTTCCGGCAGGATTTCCGGATTCGGATTGGCCAGCGCCAGGATCAGCGGGTTCGGCGCCATCTTGCGCACCATGTCCTGTTTCAGCACGCCGCCGGCGGACACGCCAAGGAAAATGTCGGCATCGGGGATGACTTCGCCCAGGGTGCGCAGCGGCGTGTCTTGCGCGAAGCGTTCCTTGTCCGGGTCCATCAGTTCCGTGCGGCCCTTGTAGACGACGCCGGCCAGGTCGGTGACGTAGATGTTTTTCAGCGGGAAGCCCAGGTCGACGATCAGGTCCAGGCAGGCCAGCGCTGCGGCGCCCGCACCCGACACGACCAGCTTGCAGTCCTCGATTTTCTTGCCGACGGCTTTCAGGCCGTTCAGGATAGCCGCGCCGACGATGATGGCGGTGCCATGCTGGTCGTCATGGAAGACGGGAATCTTCATGCGGTCGCGCAGCTGGCGCTCGATGTAAAAGCACTCGGGCGCCTTGATGTCTTCCAGGTTCACGCCGCCGAAGGTCGGTTCCAGCGAGGCGATGATGTCGACCAGCTTGTCCGGGTCCATCTCGTTGATTTCGATGTCGAAGACGTCGATGCCGGCGAATTTCTTGAACAGCACGCCCTTGCCTTCCATCACCGGCTTGGCGGCCAGCGGGCCGATATTGCCCAGTCCCAGCACGGCCGTGCCGTTGGTGATGACGGCCACCAGATTGCCGCGCGCCGTATATTTATAGGCATTCGCCGGATCGATGACGATTTCTTCGCACGGTGCCGCCACGCCTGGCGAGTAGGCCAGCGCCAGGTCGCGCTGGTTGGTCAGTTGTTTGGTGGGCGTCACGCTGATTTTGCCGGGGCGCGGGCACTCGTGATATTCGAGTGCGGCCAAGCGCAATTGTTGACGCAATTCTTCTTTTTTATCAGATGACGAATCCATGCTGTGCAGCCTTCCTGTTTGGTCGATCGGGTGTTCCGGATTTTATCAGACCGATTCTTTCAATTAGCTAGGTATTTTCCGCTAGCCACAGTCTGATATCACGAAAACGCATAACCTAGCATTGTAAGGCCGTGCGGCGGCACAAACGTGCTGAGCAGGAAAAACTATCGAATTTTAGATTTCAATTAGTTTTCATGATAGACCGCCGGGGGCGCGCCACAGCGGCAAGGCCTCGACGGCGCGCTCGAGATCGTCCATCTCATCCGCGCCCAAGGTGGTGTCGAACGGTGCGGACAGGATGCTGCGCATCAGCGCCAGGCGCGTCGTGGCTTGCTCCTCGTCGATGAAGCGCGTGGTCTCCGCGCAATACTGCGCGCGGCGCAAGGCGTCGGCGCCGTCATCGTCGCCGTCGGGATAATAATGGCGGCCGATGTGATGCAGCGACTGCAGCAGGAATTCGATCTCGCGCAGGATGCGCAGCGCATCCTCGCCGGACAGCACGATGCGGCGGTTGGCGGGCAACAGGGACGACGGCATGGCCCGCTTATTCGAAATTGTCATCGCTGAGGAATGCATAGCCGTCATCGATCAGCATGTGCAGATAGGCGTCGAAGCTGTCGGCAATGACCTGGTAGTTGTCGGGATCGTGCAGGAAGCGCACCACCTGCCCGACCGTGCCCGACGCCGCGGGCGTGAAATCGACATACAGCCGCGAGGAGCCGCCATTGTTCATGCAATGCGAAAAACACAGGCGCTGGCCCTGCTTGATACCCGCGTCGATGCGGGCGTCGACGATGCCGGGATCTTCTTCCAGGTAATGACCATAGATCTCGGCGATGCTGCGCTGGTTCGCCTGTCCATCCTTGAGGATGCGTTCGACCGAACTCAGGTAATACGGATATTCGAACACGTCCGAACCCAGCATGTACACCAGCACCCTGCCGCCCGCATAGTCCTGATAATAGGTGCCGTTATACTGGCCCAGCAGGCGCAGCAGGCTGTCCGGGCACAGCGGATAAGCCTGGCGCAAGCTGTCCAGTTGCGCCGCGCTGGCGCCGCTGGCCAGCGCCAGCTCCGCCAGCGGCTCCGGCGGCATTGCCTGGCGCAATCCTTCTAAATAGTGGTCGACGAGGTTCATCGCCGAAATATATCAGCTGGCCGGATACGCCATGCGCACGCTAGCGCGACTGGGCCAGCCGCGCCCCCGGCGCGAAGCGCACGGCGATCAGCAACAGCAGCACCACGCCGCCCGCCATCACCATCCATGCCTGGGCCAGGCTGGACGAGTGCTGGCGGATCAGGCCGGCAATGAAGGGCATGCTGCTGGCGATGATGTAGCCGCCGCCCTGCACAAAGCCCAGCAGGGCGCCGGCGCCGGCCGGGTCCGCCACATGGTCCATGCTGACGATCAGCGACAACGGGAAAAGGGAACCGATGCCGCAGCCCAGCAGGATCACGGCGGGCAGCGCCAGGTGCGCCGGCGCCACGATCAGGCAGGCCAGGCCACCCAGCACGGACAACAAAACGGCCAGCAGCAGGATGCGGCGGTCGGGGAAGCGGTGGATGATGCTGGAAATCAGCAGTCCCGCCAGCACTTCCACCAGAGTCAGGGCACCGAGCAGCAAGCCGCTGTCGGCCGCGCTCCAGCCCAGTTCCGTGTAAAACGGCGGCAGCCAGGCCAGCACCAGCGTGTAGGCGCCCGTGCCGATACCGAAAAACACCATCAGCAGCCAGGCACGGCCACTGCCCACGGGCAGACTGGCGCCCGCCCCGCTGGCCATGTCCACGCGCGTAGCGGCAGCGCGGCGCCACAGCAGGGCGGCGGCCACGGCAGGCAGCGCCCACAAGGCCAGCAGCGCGTTCCAGCCCCAGCTTTGCGCCAGCGGCGAAGCGGACGCGGCGGCAATGGCCGCGCCGCCCATGATGCCGGTCGTATAAAACCCCATCAACTGGCCCGCCCGCGCGGGGAAATGGCGCTTGATGAAGGCTGGCAGCAAGGCTTGCACCAGTGCGATGCCCAGGCCGCCCAGGGCTGCCGTGGCGATCAGGCCGCCGCTGCCATGCAAGGGCCAGCGCAGCGCGCAGGCGGCAGCGATGATGGCGATGCCCAGCGAGATGCCACGCGCCACGCCCAGGCGGCGCTGCAGCTGCGCGCCCGCCAGCGCGCACACGCCCATGGCGAACACGGGCACGGTGGTCAGCAAGCCCGCGTCGGCATTGCTGATGCCCGTGCTGGCCTGGATGCTGTCGAGCAAGGGGCCGATGGCGGCCAGGATGGGCCGCAAGTTCAAGCCCAGCAGGATGATGGCGGCCACCAGCAGGGCCGAGGAAGCGGAAGAAGAAGGGGAAGCGGCAGGTCGTGCGGAAGGCATGGGATAGTCCTTGCCTCGCTGGGAGGCACATGGTTTAATGCGTCATCAACTATGACTCGATGAAAAGTATCTTAACATAAAGATAGAAATCTATCTTGAGGTCGAGATAAATGCATACCCCATGACAACTACCCCGCAAGAACACACGCGCGCGCAATTTGCCGCAGCACAATGGCAGCGCGAATTGCCGCAGATGGATACGCATGCCATGCAACTGGTGGGCCAGCTGGGCACGGTGGCGCAGCTGATGGCGCGCGACTGGCTTAACCCGCTGTTTGCCGAACATGGCTTGCAACCGGGCGAATTCGACGTGCTGGCGACCTTGCGCCGCTCGGGCGCGCCCTATGCGCTGACGCCGACGGCCTTGTACGAGGCGGCCATGCTGTCCTCGGGCGGCATGACCAACCGCATCGACCGGCTGGAAGCGGCAGGCCTGATCGAACGCCAGAAGCACCCGACAGACCGGCGCGGCGTGCTGGTGGCCCTGACGCCGAAGGGATTGGCACTGATTGACAAGCTGGTGCTGCTGCACGTGGAGAACGAACGCGCCATGCTGTCGGCGCTGAGCGCGGACGAGCAGCGCCAGCTCGACGAATTGCTGGCCAAGCTGCTGCAGGGCATGGCGCAGGCGAAGAAGGGCTAAGTAACCCCCAATAAATTATTGTGATTTCTGACTTCCATAACCAGCGCTCTGCGGCGTTGCCCGCTGCTAGCAGTGCTCGCACTGCGTCGCAGTGGGCGCCTTGCATAGCATCCGGTTCTGTTCGTCATAAATTCACAATAATTTCCTGAGGATTACTTAGGCGAGCAGCTGCGCCAGCTCGCGCAGCGCCGCATTGCCGCGCCGTGCCAGGCGCTGCAGTTCGGCAGGGTCGCGGCTGTCGTACAGGGCCTGGACATGGCCCACGCTGGCCGCGTGCAAGTCGATATCGCTGTCGCGGTCCGCCAGCTGGGCGTCGGCCACGTGCCCCTCGACCAGGGTCAGATAGTAATGGCGCGGCTTGCCGCGCAAGTTGGCGGCAAACTGCAGCACCAGGCCGCTGTCGAACAGCAGGGCGCCGCTGCGTCCTCCCTGTTCCAGCAGCACGCGAAACGCCGGCAAGGGCTGCCGCGCCGCGCGCAGGAAACCGGCAAGGTGCACCTGATAACCGAGGTCCAGACCATTCGCGCCCAGCTGACCGCGCTGCAGATACGCCTTGAACGACGCCTGCACCTGCCGCTTGCCCCTGCGGAACAGGCGCTCGTCCTCGTACAGGCACAGCTGGCCGCCGTCGCTGATGGCATCGAAACCCCACGCCACCAGTTCCTGCGCCTCGAAGGAGGCCAGGCCGACGGCTTGCGGGTCGCGCAGCCAGCCATGGTCGAGCCAGGATTGCAGCAGGTCGTGAATATCGGGAATGGGCATGGCAGATTGCTCGGCAGTGGAAAAGACCCGTATTGTAGGCCAGCCTATAATAGCCGGGCCACACCATCACTCAACGCACAGACTACGCCATGGCCCCACACGACGCGCTTTCCGAATTCGACCTGATCAAACACTATTTCGTGCGCCAGCGCCCCGGCCGCGCCACCCTGGGCATCGGCGACGATTGCGCGCTGATGACGCCAAGTGCCGGCAAGCAGATCGCCATCTCCTCGGACATGCTGGTCGAGGACCGGCATTTCTTTGCCGGCGCCGACGCCCGCATGCTCGGTCATAAAAGCCTGGCCGTAAACCTGTCCGACCTGGCCGCCATGGGCGCGCGCCCCGTGGCATTTACTTTGGCGCTGGCGCTGCCGCAAGCCGAGCGCAGTTGGCTGGCCGGCTTTGCCGAAGGCCTGTTTGCGCTGGCCGACGCGTTTCATTGCGAACTGATCGGCGGCGACACTACCAAGGGGCCTTTGAATATCTGCATCACCGTATTCGGCGAACTGGCGCCGGGCCAGGCCCTGCGCCGCAGCGCTGCCGTGGCGGGCGACGATATCTGGGTCAGCGGCACGCTGGGCGACGCGCGCCTGGCGCTGGCCGGCTACCGCGGGGAACAGGAACTGGCGCCAGCCGAACTGCTGACGGCCGCCGCGCGCATGCACACGCCCACGCCACGCGTGTCGCTCGGTTGCGCCCTGGCCGAGCAAGGCCTGGCGCATGCGGCCATCGACATTTCGGATGGCCTGGTGGGAGACCTCGGTCACATCCTGAAAGCGTCGCGAATGGGCGCCACCCTCGACGTCGACGCCCTGCCGGCCGGCCCCGTGCTGGCGCAGCAGGAAACCAGCCTGCGCCGCCGCTACACGGCCGCCGGCGGCGACGATTATGAGCTGTGCTTCACGGCGCCCACCTCGGCGCGCGAGGCCATCGCCGCGCTGGCGGCCAGCTGCGGCACACCCGTCACGCGCGTGGGTCGCATCGAGGCCCAATCAGGCTTGCGGCTGGTCGATGCGGCCGGCTTGCCGCTGGATCTGGCCTTGAGTTCTTTCGACCACTTCAGCGAATAAACAAGCGCTAGCGCGCCGCCGCCCGCGCCAGCCCCGGCTGGTTCACCATCCAGTAGTGCTGGAAGGCCAGGCGGATGTTGTCGCGCAGCTGGGTGTCGTCCCACGGCTTCGTATAAAAACGGTAGATGGCGCCCCGGTTGATCGAGTCGAGCACCGCTTCGAGGCCCGTGTAGCCGGACAGGATGATGCGGATGGTTTCCGGGTACAGCTCTTTGACTTTGCTGAGGAATTCCGTGCCGCTCATGCTGGGCATGCGCTGGTCGCAGACGATCACGTGCACGCGGTGCAGGGCCAGCATTTCAAACCCTTCGGCCGGCGTGCTGGCCGTGAGGATCTGGTAGCCCTCGGGGCGGAACAGGCGGTGCAGCGAGGACAGCACGTTGACGTCGTCGTCGACGATGAGCAGGGTTTGCGCCGGCTGGGCAGCGGGATCGTGACCGGGCGGCAGGCCGGCGCCGGCGGCGATCATCTGCCCCAGTTCCAGCGCCGGCAGGGCGCGGCTGAAATAAAAGCCCTGGATCTCGTCGCAGCGGTTACGCCGCAGGTATTCGAGCTGCGGGCGCGACTCCACGCCCTCGGCCACCACGCTCAGTTTCAGACTGTGCGCCATGCTGACGATGGCCAGCGCGATGGCCGCGTCGTTCGGGTTGCTGGTAATGTTGCGCACGAAGGCGATGTCGATTTTCAGCTTGTCGATGGGGAAACGCTGCAAATACGCGAGGCTCGAGTAACCGGTGCCGAAATCGTCGATGGCCACCTTGACGCCGATTTTCTTCAATTTGCCCAGCACGACGATGGTGCGCTCGGCGTTCGACATCAGCGCCGTTTCCGTCAGCTCCAGTTCCAGCAGTTCCGGCGCCACGCCGTACTGCGCCAGCGCGCGCGTCACTTCGCCTTCCAGGTCGCCTTCGGCAAACTGGCGGCTCGACACATTCACGGCCACGTGCACGGGCCCCACCTCGCTGTCGCGCCACTCGGCGATCTGGCGGCAGGCGGCCTGGATCACCCAGGTGCCCACGCGCACGATCAGGCCCGTGTCTTCCAGCACCGGCACGAATTCGGCCGGCGCCACCAGGCCGTAGCCGGGACGGCGCCAGCGCAGCAGCGCTTCCACGCCGCTGATGCGGCCCGTGCGCAAGTCCACCTTCGGCTGGTAGTAGAGGATGAACTGCTCGTGTTCGAGCGCATGGCGCAACGCCAGTTCCAGGTCCAGGCGCGCCAGCACCTGCACATTCATGCCGGCCGTGAAAAAGCGGTAGCCGTCGCGCCCCGCCTGCTTGGCGCCGCCCATGGCCGTATTCGCGTATTTGATCAGCGTTTCCGGGTCGGTGGCGTCGTCCGGATACATGGCGATGCCGATGCTGGCCGTCAGGGTGGCCGCGTGGCCGCGCAAGTCGAACGGCGCGCGCAAGGCTTCGCGCACCTGGTTCGCTACCGCCACGGCTTCCTGCTGGTTGCGGCTCATGGTCAATATGAGCGCGAATTCGTCGTTGCCCAGGCGCCCCACCGTGTCGCGCAGGCGCACGCATTCGACCAGGCGGTTGCTGAACTGGCGCAGCAGCTCGTCGCCCAGCGCCGCGCCCAGGGTATCGTTGATGCTTTTGAAGCGGTCGAGCGCGATGAACAGCACCACGATGCGCCAGCTTTTCTCTTGCGCCAGTTCGACGGCCTGGGCCAGCGTCTGGTAGAACAGGCTGCGGTTCGGCAGCCCCGTCAAGCCATCGTAATGGGCCAGGTGCTTCAGGCGCTCCTGCGCCTGGCGCCGCTCGCTGATGTCGCGCGCCACGGCGATCAGCAGCAGGCCACCCGTGACCGCAGCGCCCGGATAGCCGCCCGCCACGGGCGCCTGCGCATACCAGTGCCAGCCCAGTTCCACAGGCACCGGGCTCAGGTCGCGCCGCAGCAGTTCGCATTCCGTCACTTCCGTGGCCAGGTGGGCCGCGCCGCCCGGCAGCGCGGCCAGAGGCGGGGCCGGCGGCGACGGCAGCAGGGTGCCGGGCGCCAGCGCCAGCAGTTCGGCGCGCGCATAGCCGAGCAGGCGGCATGCGCCGTCGTTGACGTCGACCAGGGTCATGCCCAGCACGTCGACGAGGAAGATGGCGTCGGTGGCGGCGTCCATGGCGCCGCGAAAGCGCTGCAGTTCGGCCGTGCGCTGGCCCACCGTGCGTTCGAGCAAGGTGTTGTAGTGACGCGCGGCGCGGTGCAGCAACCGCACTTCGAGCATGTTGCGGATGCGCGTGAGCACTTCGAGCGCGTCGAAGGGCTTGCTGATGAAATCGCGCGCGCCCGCTTCCAGCGCCGCCATCTTGGCGTCCGGGTCGGCGGCGATCACCAGCACGGGCAGGTAGCCTTCCAGTTCCAGCGGACGCAAGGCATCCATAACCTCGTAGCCGCTCATGCCGGGCATCACCAGGTCGAGGATGATCAGGTCAAACTGGTGGCGCTGGTGCAGGCCGGCCACGGCGCGCGCGTCGAGGGTGCTGCTGATGGCCGAGTAGCCGCCGCTGCCCAGCAAGTGCTCGAGCAGGCGCAAATTGACGTCCTGGTCGTCGACGATGAGAATTTTCGCTGCATAGATATCGGCCTGGCTGATCATGGCGCGCCTGCTCCCTTTTGCCGGCGCTGCTGCGCCACATAGGCCAGCGTGCTGTTGATCGCCTCGGTAAATTCATCGAGGTTGATCGGCTTGGTCAGATAGCGATAAAAGCCCAGCGCCATGCTGCGCTCGACGTCGCCCGGCATGGCGTTGGCCGTCAGGGCGATGACGGGGATGTGCGCCGTGCGCGGATCGGCGCGCAGCAGTTTCAGCGCGTCCGTGCCGTTCACATGCGGCAGGTTGATATCCATCAAGATCAGCTGCGGCAAATGCGTGCGCGCCATCTCCACGCCCAGGCGGCCATCCGTGGCCGTCAGCAGCTGCAATTGCGGGCAGTAGCGCACGATTTCCTCGACCAGGGTCAGGTTGGCGGGATTGTCTTCCACATATAGCAAGGTCACGGGGGCGCTGTTATCGAGCAGCGCGCCGGCCAGGTCCGGCCGCGGCAAGGACGGAGCGGCGGGAATGGGCACGGCGTCGACCACGCGCAGCTCGATCCAGAAAATGCTGCCCTCGCCGGGCGCGCTGGAGACGCCGATGTTGCCATCCATCAATTCCACCAGGCGCTTGGTGACCACCAGGCCGATGCCGCTGCCTTCTTCCGTGCCGCCCTCCTGCCCCAGCCGGTTGAAGGGCTGAAACAGCAGCGCCAGCTGTTCGGCATCGAGCCCCACGCCCGTGTCGCGCACGCTGATGCGCACGCGTCCGCCCGCGTGCGGCGCGCACTCGATGGCCACCTGCCCCTGCTCGCGGTTGTACTTGAGCGCATTCGACAGCAGGTTCAACAGAATTTGCTTGAGGCGCGTGCGGTCGGCCAGCACATTGAGGGGGCAGGCATCGGGGAAGGCCATGCCGATGCCGCGCTGGCTGGCGAGCGGCGCGATCATGTCGCGGCATTCCTGCAAGATGGCGTCCAGGCCCACCGGTTCCAGTGACAGGCTGACCGTGCCCGACTCCACCTTTGCCAGGTCGAGGATTTCATTGATCAAGGTCAACAAATGGCGCCCCGATTTGAGGATATGGCCGGCGAATTCCTTCTTTTGCTCCAGGGTCGACGGCAGGCGGTCGGAACTGAGGATTTGCGCGAAGCCCAGGATGGCGTTCAGCGGCGTGCGCAATTCATGGCTCATCGACGACAGGAAGGCCGACTTGGCATAGTTGGCGCTGCGCGCCTCTTCCATCGCCATGGCCAGTTCGCCATTCGTCATTTCCAGCTGCATCGTGCGCTCGTGCACGCGCACTTCCAGTTCCTGGTTCAGGCGCATGACTTCCTGCTGCGCCTCGGTGCGCTGCTCGCCTTCGCGCGCCAGTTCGCCGTTCGAGCGTTCCAGCGCGTGCGTGCGCAGCTCGATCTCGGCCAGCATCTTGTTGAAGGAATCGACCAGCTGCGCCACTTCGTCGTCGCTGAGCTTGCGCGCGCGGCGCGAGTAGTCGCCCGTCTCGATCACTTCGCGCGCCACATCGGCGATATCGAGGATGGGCTGCGTGATGACGAAATCGAGGCGGCGCAGCAGCAGCAAGGCCACCAGCAGCGCCAGCACCGTCACGCCCAGCGCGATGGCCAGATAATCGGCCGTGCGGCCGGCCAGCTCATAATCGGCGCGCAGATACACGGTGCCCAGCAGCTCGCCATTGTCGACGATGGGCTTGAACAATTCCACCGAGCTGCCGGCGATGCTGACACCTTCCTTGCCCACCTTCGCCGGCAGCGCGCCCACGCGCTCATTTGCGCGGTAGCTGGCAAACAGGCTGCCATCGGCCTTGTACAGGGCGCCGGCCGTCACGCGCGGGCGGATGCGCATCAGGTTGAGGTTTTCCAGCGCCAGGCGTTCGTCGTCGAAGGCCAGCGCGGCCGAACTCATGTGCCCCAGCAGCTCGGCCTGGGTACTGATATCGGCCACCAGGTTGCGGTGATAGGCGCGCAAGTCGTAGACGACGATGGTGCCCAGCGAAATGACGAGCGCCACCAGGGTGGTCAGCAAGACCACCGACATCAGCTTGTGGCGGATGGAACGCAGTCGCAGCATGGTCAGGCGCCCCCCGTCTGCACGCGATAGGCGGCCAGCAGCATGCGCGCGCTGATGCGGATATGCGCCTGCGCCACGGGTTTCAGGGCCACGTCGAAGCGCACCTTGTCTTCGGCCATCACAAAATTGATCATGCTGCCCATCGCGTAGACCTCATCCGAATCGGACACCGTCAACAACGCCAGGCCACGGCTGGCGGCCAGCATTTCCTGCAGCGCCGTTTTTTCCAGTGCGCCCAGGTACAGCACGTGCAGCCCGGCCAGCGCTTCGCCGCGGCGCACTTTTTTTACTTGCACGGCGCGGCCGTTGACGCTGTGCCCTGCCACGCTCTGTTCGAGCTGCTCGGCCAGCGCATCGGCGCCCGCCACGCCGATCACCAGCGGGGAGTCGGGCCGGACAAAACTGCCGTCGGGCCACTCGACATAACCGGCAAACTTGTACAGATACCCTGCCTTGACCTGGCGTTCCAGCTCGCCCGGCACCTGCGCCCG
The DNA here is from genome assembly GCF_006517255.1 of Janthinobacterium tructae. Classification (NCBI taxonomy): domain Bacteria; kingdom Pseudomonadati; phylum Pseudomonadota; class Betaproteobacteria; order Burkholderiales; family Oxalobacteraceae; genus Janthinobacterium; species Janthinobacterium tructae. The sequence goes on from NZ_CP041185.1 coordinate 3,554,052, forward strand.
CGCCTCGGCACACAGCACGCCCAGGAGCAGCAATAGCCAGCCCAAGCGCAGGGAGCGGCGGCCGGCGCCGCGCACGGGGCGGCGCAGGGGGCCAGGATGACGCCACCAGGACCAGTTCAGAATTGCCATGACTACCGAGTAAAGAGAATGCATACGAAGGCGCGGCACCATGCCGCTTGCCGGTTCGGGCGATGCGCACCAGGGTGGCGCAGCGACAGAGCGCCTGCCGGCCCAAAGTGGTAGCAAATGTATAAAAGAGTGTACGCATTTTCGCTGTTACCGGGGAAAGTTTCTTTTACCGTTGAGCATGCTACAGTCTCGCCACCCTTACCACCGCATGCAGGAGTCCTCCATGAGCAACGCACTCGCCCCCCTCTCCACCGCCGTCGGCCTGGCCTTGCAGGCGAAGGGCCTGCTGCTGGCCACGGCCGAATCATGCACGGGCGGCGGCGTGGCCCAGGCCGTCACCGACATCAGCGGGTCGAGCGCCTGGTTCGAACGGGGCTTCGTCACCTATTCCAACGGGGCCAAAAGCAGCATGCTGGGCGTGCCCGCCGAGCTGATCGCCGCACACGGCGCCGTCAGCGAGGAAGTGGCCGCCGCCATGGCGCAGGGAACGCTGGCGCACAGCGAGGCCCAGGTGGCCGTCTCGACCACCGGCATCGCCGGCCCCACGGGCGGCGTGCCCGGCAAGCCCGTCGGCACCGTCTGCTTCGGCTGGGCCATGGACGGTCGCGTGCAGACGCAGCGGCTGGTGTTTGCGGGCGACCGGCAAGCCGTGCGCGAGCAGGCCGTGGCGCACGCCCTGCGGGAACTGCTGCGCTTTATCCAGTAGCGTCGGCGATGCAGGCGCGGTCGCGGCCCGCCTGCTTGGCCGCATACAGGGCGCTGTCGGCGCGCAGCAGCAAGTCGTGGCGGCCGGCGCCGTGGCGCGGGTATTCGGCGATGCCGGCCGAAAAGGTGCAGCCGGTCAAGCTGTGTGGCGCCTGCCGGATCAGCAACTGGCGATAGCGCGCGGCGATATCGTCGATCTTGTGCGCGGCGATGACACTGTCGGCTTCGCGCAACAGCAAGCAGAATTCCTCGCCGCCATAGCGGCACACCATGTCGCTGCCGCGCAGCTGGCTCTCCACCAGGCGCGCGAACTGGATCAGCACTTCATCGCCAAAGTTGTGCCCGTAGGTGTCGTTGACGCGCTTGAAGAAATCCAGGTCGATGATGGCAATGGCCACGGGCGCATCCGCATCGGCCGCGTGCAGGATGGCATTGAGGCAGGTTTCAAAATGGCGGCGGTTGTACAGGCCCGTCAGGTGGTCGCGCATGGCCTGTTCCTTCAGGCTGTCCTGCAGCGAATTGACGTGCAGGATCTGGTGCGCCAGTTCGCGGTTCAGGTGCTCGAGCTTGACGTTTTCCGTCTCGCGCGCCGCCTGCAGCTCCAGCGCCTTGTCGCGCTCGGCTTTCAGGCTGTGCATTTCTTTTTCCAGGTTGCGCATCAGGCTGCGCGAGGCGCGCGCCGACTTGCTGCTGGCCTCGTAGGCGGCCTGGTATTGCTGCAGGAAGCCGTACGCCGCCTGCCATTCGCCCAGCTGGGCATTGATCTCGGCCAATCCCCGCAAAATCTGCTGCTGGTGAAACGGATTGCGCGTCCAGCTCAGCAGGCTGTGCGCCTGTGCCAGCGAGGCCAGCGCCTGCGCCGTCTGGCCCGCGTGCAGGTCCAGCTTGCCGCGCACCAGCCACGCATGCATCTGCTCTTCCAGGTCCTGGCCGCGGCGCGCATACTCTTCGGCGCGCAGCAGCAGTTGCAGCGCGCTGGCAGGCTGCCGCAGCAAGATGGCGGCGTGCGCGGCAACGCAGAATAAAAAGGCGCGGACGGCCAGGTCTTCTTCCGGCCACTCGTAAAACGGTTCCACCAGCGCCAGCGCCTCGGCCGGCTTGCCCGTAGCCAATAAACACATGGCCAGGTTGGCCGAGACGATGGTTTGCTGGTATTTGAGCTTTTGCGTGCCGATGATCTCGAGCGCCTCGACCAGCAGGGGGATGGCGTCTTCATCGTTGCCCAGGTCATGCTGCGACGACGCCAGGTTCGACAGGCTGTTGACCCGGTGCGCGGGGCTGCCGAAACGTTCGGCGATGTCCAGCGCCAGCAAAAAATTGCGCGGGCCGTCTTGCGTATCGCCACGGTTCAGGGCATCGACGCCCAGGCGCGCATACAGCATGAACTTGTGCAGCGAGTCGGGTATCTGCGCGGCCTGGCTGCGCGCTTGCAGGAAATGCTGCTCGGCATCGGCAAAGTCGCCGCGCCGGCTCGCATACGCGCCCTGCAGGGCAGCCACTTCCATGCCCCCTTCCAGGTCGCCGCTGTGCTGGAAATACACGCGCAGGCGCTCGCACGACGGTTCGGCCTCGCCAGCGTAATACGCCAGCCAGCAATGATTCAGTTCCGCATACGCGCCGCCGCGCGCATACTGTTGTCGTTGCGCCGCCGCCAGCGCCATCTGCGTCAGCCGGCGCGCCTGGCGGCGGTTGCCGACCAGGCAAGACAGGGCTTGCTGATTCAAACGGTCAATGTCGGCTTTATCGAGACTGGAGATCGGCACTGCGTCCTCGTTCACACTCTGGGGGTGGATTTTTCACACAAAACTTGCTCTATATCAATGGTATCCTGATTAACATCATAACCAGATTCGCTGTCCCGCATGGCATATTCGCAAACGATTGTGGTAAAAATGCCAGTCGTGGCCTGGCCAGGCGCCCGCGCCGCTGTCACGAATCTTTGATTGTCACTGACGCAACAACTTGGAGTAGTCGCAATGCAAAACACGGTACATTTCATCCTGCAGGGCAAGGGCGGCATCGGCAAGACCCTGGTATCGACCCTGCTGGCCCAATGGATAGGCGGCAAGGACGACACGCCCTTGCGCTGCTATGACACCGATCAGGAAAACGCCACGTTCTCGCGCTACAAGGCGATGCAGGTCAAGCACGTGCCCGTGATGACGGATGCGCGCAACATCGACCCGAAACGCTTTGACGCGCTGATGATCGACATCCTCGAAACAGACGGCAACTGCGTGATCGACAATGGCGCGAATACCTTTTCGCCGCTGATGGGCTATCTGCTGGAAAACGATTGTTTCTCGCTGCTGGAAGAATCGGGCCGCAAGGTGTACATCCACACCATCGTCGGCGGCGGCGACACCTTGCACGATACGGCCACGGGTTTTGTCGCCACGGCGCAAGCGACGAAAGTGCCGCTGGTACTGTGGCAAAACGAACACTTCGGCCTGCTGCAATCGGCGTCCGGCAAGCAGTTTATCGAATCGCAGTCGTATGCCGACAACCGCGCGCGCGTCAAGGGCAGCATCACCTTGAGCCAGCGCAATCCCGACACCTTTGGCGCGGATGTCAAGAAAATGAATACGGCACGCCTGACGATGCAGGAAGTGATGCAGAACGACAAGTTCAACATCATGGAAAAACAGCGCATCAAGGTTGTCTACCGCGACATCTTCGAACAACTCGACAAGGTGCAATGGTAGATGGACCAGCACAAACTGCGCAGCCATGTGTTCGACAAGACGGGCATCAAGATCGACGTCGATGACCCGATATTCGCCCTGGTGGCGCTGAACGAAGCGGTGCTGGCGGAAACCGTCGAGCGCCAGCTGGCCCTGCTGGACGCCGCCACGCAGGCGCTGGCGGCGCAAGCGCGCGCGGCGGGCGGCTTGCCTGAGCTGCCGCCCGCGTCCTTGGCCAGCCTGGCCAGCCCTGCCGATAATGCGGCGGCGCCAGCCGCCGGCTTTACGCCGCGCGAATGGCGTTTGCTGGGCGCGGCCGCCATCGTCTCCGTCGCCTGCGCGCTGCTGGTGCTGGGCGGCGCGGCCCTGCTTTATAAACTGTAGCACCGAGCGTAGCACTGTCGCGCTGCGCCAGCCACGAGCGAAGCGCAGCGTCTTCCCCCCACCCTAGCCTGGAAGCATGCATGAAACCGATCAAATTGCTGGCCATACCCGCCCTGTTGCTGTCGCTGTACGGCGTCCCCCTGAGCCTCGCCCACGCCGCCGCTGCGGCAGTCGCGACTGCAGCCACGAGCGTGCCAAATGTTGCGTACGAAAAATACACGCTGCCGAATGGCCTCGACGTGATCCTCGTGGAAGACCATAAATTGCCCGTCACGGCTGTCAATGTCTGGTATCACGTGGGTCCGGCCAATGAAGCGCCCGGCCTGACGGGCTTTGCGCACTTGTTCGAGCACATGATGTTTGCCGCCACCAAGCACGTGCCGCGCGGCATGGCCGACCAGTTGCTGGAAGGGGCGGGCGCCACCGATTCGAACGGCAGCACGGATTTCGACCGCACCAATTATTTCGACACGGTGCCGTCGAACCAGCTGGAACTGGCCCTGTGGGCCCATTCCGACCGCATGGGCTACCTGCTCGACGTGCTCGACCAGACGGCGCTGACGAACCAGCAGGACGTGGTGCGCAACGAACGCCGCCAGAGCGTGGAAAACGCACCGTATGGCATCGTGCAGGAAGCCCTGTACCACCAGCTGTTCCCGAAGACCCACCCGTATTACGCCAGCGTCATCGGTTCGCATGCGGACATCCAGAACGCCAAACTGGCCGACATCAAGGAATTCTTTACCAAATACTATGGTCCCAGCAATGCCAGCCTGGTGATCGCCGGCGACATCGACAAGGCGAAAACCAAGCAACTGGTCAACAAATACTTCGGCAGCTTCAAGAGCGGCCCCGCCGTACCGAAACCCGATGTGGTGACGCCGCCCATCACGCAGGAACGCCGCATCGTGGTGCAGGACCGGGTCGAGTTGCCGCGCGTCTTCATGGCCTGGCTGACGCCGTCCGCCTACGCCAAGGATGACGCGGAACTGTCGATGGCCGCGCACATCCTGGCCGGCGGCAAGTCCAGCCGCCTGTATAAATCGCTGGTGTACGACAAGCAGATCGCGCAGGACGTGGGCGCGAACCAGAGCTCGAACGCCCTCACCTCGGTGTTCAGCGTGGACGTGACGGCCCGCCCCGGCCACCAGCCCGAGGAAATCGAGCAAGCCATGCAGGCGGAGCTGGAGCAATTGCGCGCCAAGGGGCCCAGCGAGAAGGAAATCGAGCGAGCCCGCAACAGCATCGAGACGAGCATGCTGAGCCAGGTGGAAAAAGTGGGCGGCAACGCCAACCTGATGAACCAGTACAACCAGTACCTGGGCGACCCCGGCTACCTGGGCAAGGATATCGAACGCTACCGCCAGGTGACGGCGGCCGGCGTGCAGCGCGCCGTCGACACCTACCTGACAAACCAGGCGCGCGTGGTCGTGTACGGCGTGCCGGGCACGCCGGACCTGGGAGCGGAAGTGCCGACGCCGGCGCCGGGCAAGGTCAAGGCGGCACCGGGCACGGCCATCAATGCGGACGAGCCGTGGCGTAACAAGGTGCCGGCCGCCGGTCCCGCGCCGAAGATCGTGCTGCCGCAAGCGACGTCCTTCACGCTGAGCAATGGCTTGACCGTGATCCACAATTACAACCCGGCCGTGCCGCTGATTTCCAGCCAGCTGGTGGTGAAAAGCGGTTCGGGCGCCAATCCGCTGGCGCAGCCGGGCTTATCCAGCTTTACGGCACAACTGCTGCAGGAAGGCACGGCCACGCGCAGCGCGCCGCAGATCGCCGACGACGTGGCGCAGCTCGGTGCTTTCCTGGGCACGGGTTCCGGCGCGGATGCCTCGTTCGCCCAGCTGACGTCGCTGAAAACCACCTTCCCGCAAGCGCTCGACGTACTGGCCGACGTGGTGCAGCACCCGCAATTCCCTGCGGCGGAAGTGGAGCGCCAGCGCGCCAGCCGCATCGGCGAACTGGCGCAGCAGCGCGAAAACGCGGGGGCCGTGGCGGCCCGCGTGGAAGCGGCCGCCCTGTATGGCCCGCAACATCCGTACGGCACTATCCAGCTGGGCACGGAAGCGGCCCTGAAAGCCACCAGCCGCGCCGACCTGCAGGCGTTCTGGCAGCAGCATTACGTGCCCAACAATGCGGCCCTGATCGTCTCGGGCGACATCGGCGCTGCGCAATTGAAGGCGCTGGCCGAAGCCAAGTTCGGCAGCTGGAAGGCCGGTACGGTGGCGCCTTCCGTGACGGCGGCGCCGGCCACGACGAAAGCCAGGCTGATCCTCGTCGACAAGCCGGGCGCGCCGCAGACGGCCGTACGCCTGTCGACCATCGCCGTGGCCCGCACGACGCCCGATTATGCGCCGCTGCAAGTAATGAATGCGGCGCTGGGCGGCTTGTTTACGAGCCGGCTGAGCAATAATCTGCGCGAAGAAAAGGGGTACACGTATGGCGTGCGCTCGCAATTCCAGTACCGCAGCCAGCCAGGCCCATTCTCGATTGCCGCCGGCGTGCGCACCGATGTGACGGGGCCGGCCGTGTCGGAAACCTTCAAGGAAATCCGTGCCATGATCGCCAAGCCGTTAACGGCCAAGGAATTGTCGAATGCGCGCAATTCGCAGGTGCTGTCGCTGCCGGGCCAGTTCGAGACGAATGCCAGCATCAGCGCCAGCATGGCCAACGTGTATATCTACGGCCTGGGCCTCGACTACTACGCCACCCTGCCGCAGCGCTTTGCGGGCGTGACGGACAAGCAGGTGCAACAGGTGGCGAAGAAATACCTGCAGCCGGAAAAGCTGATCGTCATCGGCGTGGGTGACAAGGCGAAGATCGCCCCGCAATTGTCCAAGCTGAAACTGGCGCCCGTGGAATTGCGCGATGCCGAAGGTAACCTCAAGGAGGGTAACGCCAAGTAAGACTAGCGGCGCTTGAACAGCGCCAGCTTGTCGATGAACGCCGCCACGGCCACACCGGCCGTGTAGGCGATCAAGTCGGCCCAGCCGAAGGTGGAACCGAGCACCAGGTGCCCCAGCGGATGCGCGCGCAGCGCGACGAGCCAGGGCGCCTGGACCAGCTGGCCGAATTCCACGGCAAAGCAGATCAGCAAGGACCACAAAGCCAGCTGCCACGTGCGCATGCGCGTGGCGATGGCGCCCAGTGCAAAGACGATCATCATGGCCCACAGGGCGTCGCCCGGATATTTGCCAAGCGCGGCGGGAAGAAATTGGGGATAAGCGCGCGAGGCTAGGCCCAGCGCGATGACAGCCACGGTTGCGCCCACCTGCAGCAGGCGGCGGCGTTCAGGTTTTACCAGGAACATATTTCCATTCAAAGACACAATTCGGGCCGAACCATTGCGGCCCGTCCGATATTGTACTGCGCCTGCCCTGCCTGCCTGGCGCCTATTTCGCTATGACAAGTTCAAGCGGGGCCACCTGCGCAGCCCCGCCGGACGGATAGGTTCTCAGTCGCCCAAGCCCGCATACAGCGCCGTGCTCAGGTAGCGCTCGCCAAACGACGGGATGATGGTGACGATGGTCTTGCCTGCGTTTTCCGGGCGGCGCGCCACTTGCAGGGCGGCCCACAGGGCGGCACCCGACGAGATGCCGACCAATAAACCTTCATCGCTGGCGGCCATGCGCGCCGTGGCGAACGCATCGTCGTTCTTCACGCAGATGATTTCGTCGTAGATGGCCGTGTTCAAAATCTGCGGCACGAAACCGGCGCCGATGCCCTGGATCGGGTGCGGACCCTTGGTGCCTTTCGACAGCATCGGCGACGCTTCCGGTTCCACGGCAATCACTTGCAGACCGGGCTTGCGTTCCTTCAACACTTCGCCGATGCCGGTGATCGTGCCGCCCGTTCCCACGCCGGCGACGACGATATCGACTTGTCCATCCGTATCGCGCCAGATTTCCTCGGCTGTCGTGGCGCGGTGGATGGCGGGATTGGCCGGATTGTTAAATTGCTGCAGCATCAGGTAGTGCGGCTCGGCCGCCACCATTTCCTCGGCCTTGCGGATGGCGCCCAGCATGCCTTCGCTGCCCGGCGTGAGCACCAGCTCGGCGCCGTAGGCGCGCAGCAGGATGCGCCGTTCGCGGCTCATGGTGTCGGGCATGACCAGGGTGCAACGGTAGCCGCGCGCGGCGCAGACCATGGCCAGCGCGATGCCCGTGTTGCCACTGGTAGGCTCGACGATGATGGTATCGGCATGGATCTTGCCAGCGGCTTCGGCCGCAACGATCATGGACAGGCCGATGCGGTCCTTGACGCTGTGCGCGGGATTGTAGAATTCGAGTTTGGCCAGGATGGTGGCCACACTGCCGGCGGCGATGCGGTTGATGCGCACCAGGGGAGTGTTGCCGATCAGTTCAGTGACGTCGTTGGCGATGTTCATGGGAGTCTCCACAGCAATTACAGAAGAATCCAGTCTACCGCTTTTTCACGGCAGCGCACGTGGTGCGCTGCCGAAACTGAACAATTACTTCACGTCCAGCAATTCCACGTCGAAGATCAGTGCCGAGTTCGGCGGAATGTCGCCATTGCCGGCGCCGCGCGGGCCGTAGGCCAGTTCGCCTGGAATGATCAGGGTGCGCTTGCCGCCCACTTTCATGCCGGCTACGCCCTGGTCCCAGCCCTTGATGACCATGCCCTTGCCGAGCGGGAAGTCAAACGGGCCACGGCCCACGGAGCTGTCGAACTTCTTGCCGCGCGAATCTTTCGCCAGGGGACGGTACAGCCAGCCCGTGTAGTGCACGGTGACGTTATTGCCGGCGGACGCTTCCTTGCCGGTGCCAACCTTGTTGTCGATCACGATCAGTTTATCGGCGACAGGGCCGGGACTCAGCGAGACGGCGGAGGCGGGAACAGGCGCTGGCGCCTGTGCCTGCGCCAGCGACGCGGCGACGGAGCAGATCAGGGCAAACAAAACGGAGCTACGCGTCATGATGTATTCTTTCAGTGAGTTTCGGTGAGATCTCTGCCAATGCGAGTGGGCAGGGAAGGCCAATGATAGCAAACCGCTGCAACGATAGGAAAAACTTGTCGCTCGATACATACGCTCCCCGCCTGTTTTACGCGCTATGGCCCGATGCGGCCACGCGCACGGCCCTGCTCGCCTGGCAGGCGCGCTTGCAAGGCAAGCCCGTGCGCGCCGAGAAACTGCACCTGACCCTGGCCTTCCTGGGCCAGCGCCCGGCCAGCGAGCTGCCGGCCCTGCAAGATATCCTGGCGCACACACCGGCGCATCCCATCCCCTTGCTGTTCGATCACGCCAGCCACTTTGCGCAACTGGCGCTGACCTGGGCCGCGCTGGCGCAGCCCTCGCCCGCCCTGCTGGACTTGCGCACGGCCTGCATGCACGGCCTGGCGCAACAGGGACTCGCGCCCCGCTTCGAGCACGACCGCTTTACGCCGCACGTGACCCTGGCGCGCCAGGCGCCGCCGCCGGCCAGCCAGGACTTTGCACCCATCGCCTGGCAGGCGGACGAACTGGTGCTGGTGGAATCGCTGAAAAGCAGCGGCGAGTACCGCATCCTGGCCAGCCGCAAGCGGATTCAAACAGCGTGACTCAGGCGGCGTCCGGCACTGGCACTGGCACTGGCACTGCGGCAACTTTATCCTGGCGCAAGCTTTTCAGCGCATGGGCGGCCGCCACCATGCCGAAGCTGGCCGTCACCACCACGCTGGAACCGAAACCGGCACAGTTCAGGCCCGTGACACCGGCGGGCGCGCTGCCATCAATGGCGCATGCTTCGGCGCTCTCGGGCGTGCTCAGCGGCTCCATGGAAAACACGGCGTCAACATTGAATTTGTTTTTCACGCCACGGGGAAACCCATATTCGGTGCGCAACAGTTTGCGTACGCGCTTGAGCAGCGGTTCCTGCTCCGTTTTCGACAAATCGCGCACGGCGATCAGGGTCGGGTCCGTCTGCCCGCCAGCGCTGCCGATGGTCAGCATGGGAATGTTGCGCGCACGGCAATACGCGATCACGGCCGCCTTGGCCTTGGCATTGTCGATGGCGTCGACCAGGTAGTCGAAATCGCGCCCGCCCAGCAATTGCTCCAGATTATCGGGGGCAATAAAATCCTCGATCTGCGTGACCTGGCACAAGGGGTTGATCAGCTCGATACGTTCAGCCAGGGCCGTGATCTTGGCCTTGCCGATGGTGTCGCTCATGGCCTGGATCTGGCGATTGATATTCGATTCGGCAACATTGTCGAGGTCGATCAGGGTCAGGCGGCCGATGGCGCTGCGCGCCAGCGCTTCGACGATCCAGGAACCGACGCCGCCCACGCCGATGACACACACATGGGCGGCGCGGAAACGTTGCAACGCGGGGGCGCCGTACAGGCGGGCAATGCCGCCGAAACGCCGGTCAAAATCGATCTCGGTCAAGTCCATGGAAATTAGTTCATTGGTGGAGGTATGCATGGCGCCATTTTAACGGACACTGCGCTGGCAGATATTCTAAAATAGCCGAATTGACACAGCGACAAGCTGCACTGTCGCCATGCCCCCACACCGCCCACCACGAGAACTCGCCATGACCTCTCCCCTGTTCGACTCCGTTCCCGGCTTTGACCAGCCCATCGCCGTGCTCAAGCATTGCCACGACAAGATCCGCAAGCAGCTGACGACCTTGCAAAACCTGCTGGGCCACCTGGGACAGAACGGCAACACGCCGGAAGCGCAGCAGGCGGCAAAGGCGGTGTTGCAATATTTCAATAAAGCCGCCCATCTGCACCATGATGATGAAGAGCAAGACCTGATGCCCATGCTGCAGGCGACGGCCACGGGCGAGGACGCGGCCCTGCTGGCCACCCTGGTGCCGGAAATCCTGGCCGACCACCAGCGCATGGACCAGGCCTGGCTGACACTGCGCCCGGAACTGGACGCCATCGCCGCCGGTACGGACTCGCAGCTGTCGCATGATGGCGTGCGCGACTATATCGCCGCCTACCAGGCCCACATGGCCAAGGAAGAAGGACAACTGGCACCGATGGCCAAGCGCCTGTTCAGCGCGCAGCAGATGGAGCAGCTGGGCACGGCCATGCAGCGCCGCCGCGGCATCGCGCCCGATGCGCCGGAAGCGCCCGCAGTGCCGGACGCGGCCGCCGTGCTGGCAGCCATGCGCACCGATTACGTGCAATCGAGTCTGAGCGAGACGGATGTGCTGGCAGATCCCATCGCCATGTTCCAGAAATGGTTTGCCGAAGCCGTCAAGGCCCAGGTGATGGAGCCGAACGCGATGGACTTGTCCACCGTCACTCCTGATGGCAAGCCCAGCTCGCGCATCGTGCTGATCAAGCAGTTCGACGAGCGTGGCTTTACCTGGTACACGAATTACCACAGCGACAAGGGCCAGCAGCTCGATCACAATCCCAACGCCGCCCTGCTGTTCTTCTGGCGCGAGCTGGAGCGGCAAGTGCGCATCGAAGGCACGGTGGTGAAAACCACGGCGGCCGAGAGCGACGAGTATTTCAATGTGCGCCCCCTGCAAAGCCGCTTGTCGGCGATTGCCTCGCAGCAAAGCGCGCCCATCGATAGCCGGGCCACGCTGGAAAGCCATTACGAAGCGGTGGCCGCCGCCCTCGGCGACGCCCAGCCGCCGCGCCCGGCCCACTGGGGTGGCTACCGTCTGCAGCCGGAGCGCATCGAATTCTGGCAGGGACGCCGTTCGCGCTTCCACGACCGCATCGTGTTTACGCGCGGTGCCGACGGGCAATGGAGCATGCAACGCTTGCAACCCTGAGCAAGCTGGTCAAGGCGGCGCAAAGCAAGCTGGTCAATATAGGTGTAGGCTATGAGGATAGAAGTTACTAAATGACATTGTTTCTCAATTTGCGGCCCCAGCAGGGGGCGCTGCATTGGAGGCCATTTTGTTTGTACAAAACCAACTCAAGTCCTGGATCGCCAGTATCCGCAGCAAGACCGCCTTGCCGCTGCGCATAGAATTGTGGAACGGCCAGCATGTCGACCTGTCCAGCGAGGCGCCCAGAGTCACGATCCGCCTGCCGACCGTCGCCTCGGCCCGCTATCTGCTGAACCCCTCGCTGGCCAATCTGGGCTCGGCCTACGTGGAAGGCAATATCGAGGTCAAGGGCACGGCGATGGACATGATTGCCATCTGCAATGCCCTGGCCCGCAATACCTTGAAGCCGGAAGGCAAGCTGGCCCGCATCGTGCGCAGCTTTACGCACGACAAGAGCAAAGATGCCGAAGCCATCCGCTACCACTACGACGTGTCGAACGCGTTCTATGAACAGTTTCTCGACCCCGCTCTCGTGTATTCCTGTGCCTATTTCGAACATGGCGATGAAACGCTGGCGCAGGCGCAAGTCAAGAAGATCGACCATATCCTGAAGAAAATCCAGCTGCAGCCGGGCCAGACCCTGCTCGACATCGGCTGCGGCTGGGGCGCGCTCGTCATCCGTGCCGCGCAGCAGTATGGCGCCCGCTGCGTGGGCGTGACCCTGTCGGAAAACCAGTACGCGCTGGCGCGCGAGCGCGTGGCGGCGGCCGGACTGTCACACCTGATCGAGATCCGCCTGCAAGACTACCGCGACGTGACGGGGCAGTTCGACCGCATCACCAGCGTGGGCATGTTCGAGCACGTGGGGTTGAAACATTTACCCGACTACTTTTCCATCATCCACAAGCTGCTGGCGCCGGACGGCATGGCGATGAACCACGGCATCACCTCGACCGACCCGGAGAATGGCGAAACGCCGTATGGCGGCGGCGAATTCATCGAAAAATATGTGTTTCCGCACGGCGAGCTGGCGCACATCGGCAATGTACTGAAAACCATGCAGCAAGGGGGACTGGAAGTGCTGGACGTGGAAAACCTGCGACGCCACTATGCGCGCACCTGCGCCCTGTGGACGGAGAACTTCGAAGCCAACGCCGAGCAAATTCGTCCGCTGGCGGGCGAGCGGCGCTTCCGCATCTGGCACGTCTACCTGGCCGGCTGCGCCTATGCCTTCGAGCAAGATTTGATCAGCCTGTACCAGATCGTCTGCGTGAAGGCAGGCCGGCGCTCTTCCACGCTACCCTGGTCGCGCAACTACATGTATGCGCACGATGCCAGACCCGCACCGGCGCTCACGCCCTGACAGGCGCGCGCAGCGCCGAGGGCTGCCTCACTTCAGACGCCCCGCATACATGGCGCGGAATTTCTCCACCTTGGGCGCGACGACCAGCGCGCAATAGCCCTGCAAGGGGTGCCGTGCGACATAATTCTGGTGGTAATCCTCGGCCAGGTAAAAGGTGGCTGCCGGCGCCAGCTGCGTGACGATGGGCGCATCCCACACGCCGGCCATCTCGGCCAGCACCTTGCACGCCACGCTTTCCTGTTCGGCCGACTGGTAATAGATGACGGAGCGAAATTGCGTGCCGACATCGTTGCCCTGCCGGTTCAGTGTGGTGGGGTCGTGCAGCGTGAAAAAGATTTCCAGCAAGTCGTGGTAGGCGATGACAGCGGGATCGAATTCCAGGCGCACCACTTCCGCGTGGCCCGTGTCGCCCGTGCACACCTGTTCATACGTGGGATCGGGCACGCTGCCGCCCGTGTAGCCGGATGTGACGCGCGTTACGCCGCGCACCTCTTCATACACGGCAGCAAGGCACCAGAAACAGCCGCCGCCGAATACCGCCACTTCCATCTGTTGATTCATGATGTCCTCCCGCAATGCTGCTACGACTTATCATTTCACTACTGTAACGCAAAGTGCTGTGGCCTGCAGTGCCGCTTGAAAAGGCGCGTGGCGCATCGCACATCAGCGTACGCCGGCCACGATTGCGCTGGCGCGGCCGATTTTTGGCATAATGTCAGCAAATAGACAGGTCAACCATGAACACACGCTCCCCCCGCGCGCCAGCGCAAGAATTCGATACGACACATTTCCGTCAGGCATTGTCGCAATTTGCCACCGGCGTGACGGTCATCACCACGCGCCTGGCCGACGGCAGTTTCCGCGGGTTGACGGCCAGTTCCTTCAATTCCGTCTCGCTGTCGCCGCCCTTGGTGCTGTGGAGCCTCGGTTCCGTGGCGAACAGCATGCCCATTTTCAGCGGCAACTCGCATTACGTCATCAATGTGCTGGGCGCCGAGCAGGCGGAACTGGCGCAGCGCTTCGCGCGACGCACGCCGAATCCCTTCGACGACGTCGAATACGAATTGTCGCGCACGGGCCAGCCCATCCTGAAAGGCGCGTCGGCCTGGTTCGAATGCCATAACCGCAGCCGCTATCCGGAAGGCGACCACGTCATTTTCGTGGGCGAAGTGGAGCAATGCGCATTTGCCGCGCAGCCGCCCTTGATCTTCCACAATGGAAAGTTCAATACACCGCCAGCCTGAGCGGGACAAAAAAAAATCCGCCGAGGCGGATTTTTTATTTTACAGCGTAAAGTTGTACCCGATGCTGATACTCACGGCAACCGGGTCGAGCTTGATGTCCTGCGTCTGCCCCGTCGAGAATTTCGCCTTGGTTTTCAGGTAAGTCTTGACCACGGCCACGTCAGCAAACCAGCGCTCGTTGATGGCCACGGTGCTGCCGACCACCAGGCTGCCCGTCAGCTTGTTGTCCATGCGGTAGGTGACTGGTTTTCCACCCGGATCCAGCAAGGCCGTCATCTGGCCCGAGCCTTTTTCTTTCTGGAAGTAGGCATACGTCAAGCCTGCGCCCACGTAAGGGCGGATCATCGCATTGGGCTGGAAGAAACGATACTGGACGAAGGCCGTTGGCGGCAAGGCTTCGGCCGTCCCCAGCTTGCCCGTGCCCTTGATCGAACCGTCGCCCATCAGGTCGTGCTTGTAGGGCACGCCCAGGATCATTTCAGCGGAAATATTGTCCGTAATCATGTAGGCAAAGGTCAGGATGGGCTTGGTATCGGCCTTGACGTCGGCTTTCGTACCCGGCAGTGCAGGTGCGGAAATGTCGCCACTGTCCACGTGCGGCGTGATCTTGTTGAGGCCAACCTTGGCCATCCAGGTACCGGCACTTTGCGCCGAGGCGCCCGTCGCCACGGTCATCGCGGCAACTGCGGCCAGTACGCGCACGGCGGTATTCAAATGATTCTTCATCTTGTCTCCTGATTCAGTATGTGCGGAGTGTTCCGCTATCGAGTCTTGTCGCTGCCGGCACCGGCCGCGCCTCCCAGGCACAGCCGGTGCGGCCATCCCTTACAGCCAGCCCCGCACGACCATGTCCTTGGCCACATAACGGGCCAGCAGCAGGTTGTTGAACGGCGTAGGATGCACATCGTCGGCATACGAGTAGTGGCTGACATCGCCCGCTTTCAGGTTCGTGCCGTTGCACACCAGCGAGCTGCCCAGGATATTGCCTGGCGCGGTCAGGTCGCATGCCGTCTCGCTGACATTGGTCAAGCCATACGGGCCGGGATTGACACCCTGGTCATGGCTGACGGCAAACACGTCGACCAGCAAGACTTTCGCATTGCTGCTCAGGCCGCCGCTCAGTTCACCATTGAAGGCGCTGACCATGGCGTTGATGAGCGCCTTGGTATTGGCATCCTTGCTCAGGCCCGATGGCGTACCGGCCACGTCCGGCAGGTTGTTGACCACCACATAATTGGCGCCTTTGGCAATGATCTGGTCCTTGACCAGCGCTACCAGTTCGGTACCCGCTTGTTTCATGGAGGCAACCAGCAACGGACCCTGGGCCGCAGCGTAATCGGCACCGGCCTTGGCGCCGGCAGCATTGCCCGTCACCGTCGCATCGGCTTGTGCTTTGGTGACCAGCGGACCATACACGGCAGGCGAAGCGGCCGCTGTATTGCCGGCAATCACGGCAGCTTGCACGGCGGCGCCGACGATGGTCGTCGAGGTGGCGCCTGGCGCCGCGCTGGCCGTCTTGACGGCGGCGCCGATGGCAGCCGCTGCCGTGGCAGGGTTGGTGGCGCCGGCCGCCAGAGCCATGGTCAGATTGGTGGCGAAAGCCTGGGCGCCTGCGGTCGCACCCGCCGCCTTGCCAGCGGCGGTCGCACCCGCCTGCAATGCACCCAGCTGGTACAGCACGTCGTTACCGCCAGCCATCACGAACACGGCTTCCGTGCCGCTGAACTTGCCACCGGACACGGCCAGGTGGTTCGCGATCTGCGTCACCACGGGCACGGTCAGGGCACCGAGTTCGCTGCCGGTCGCCTGGTTGTTCGGGCCAACCGGATTGGTCACGCGCGAGCCGCCCATGGCGTAGCCGTAGCAACCGGCATGCTTGACGCGCGGCACGGCCAAGCCCTTCAAGGCATTGCCTTCCAGGCCAGTCTCGGCGGCGCATGGTGCGGCCAGGCCGAATTGCGCGGCCAGGTGCTCGGTCCAGTTCTTGCCCGTCAGTTCAGGATTGATCTTGGTATTGTCGCCATTGATGGTGAACTTGCCGCCACCTTTCGCCAGCACCGTGCCGACGGCATACGAACCGACATCGGACAGGCTGTCGCCGAACGACACCTGCGCCGTGTATTTGACTTTCAAGGTTTGATCACCGCCACTGGCGCCGCCGCAACCTGCCAGGACAGCCGCAGCCAGCACGGCCAGCGCGAATTTTGTTTGATGCATTTTGTCTCCTCGGTCTTTTTTCTGGTTTCTAAACGAACGGGCGTGCTATTCGCTACCCAACTAATATGCCATCGTTCCTCGGGCTTGTATAGAAAATATGCTTTAAAAATCAACGAAATAACAACACCGCCGGCGCCCTGTCACGAGCGGGTGATCGCATGAATTATGGAGGATATAAGATGTTTCGGGGCAAGCATCGCTATTGCGCTGCATCAAGAAAAAGCCCCTTGCGGGGCTTTTCATTATGCGGATAGAAACTGCTGCAAGATACCACTTGAGCCGAACGCGGCGCGCCGCAAACGGTCATTCACGCCCAGCCACTCGGGGCCGGTAGGCGGTGCTTCGACGAGTATCAGCTCGGCGCCGACCTGGTCCATCGTGCGCAGCGAGGCATACAGCGCGTGTGCGTAATTTTCCGGGCTGGCCGCCAGGCGCACGCTGGCGCTGGCCGGCGGCAAGTCCGAGTAATGGATCAGGGCCACGCGACGCCCGTCGTTGAGCAGGCGGTTCAAGGTGGCGCACACGTCGTCGCTGTGCTGCATCGCAACAGGCGTGTGCGGTGCGTAGTGCGATTCCAGCGTGCCCGAGGCGCGCGGCGCGGCCGCGTCCGCCACGGCCGGTGCGCGGCCAATCACGGCGGCGATCTGTTCGCTGCTGATATGGCCGGGACGCAACAGCACGGGACCGTGCGTGGCCAGGCGCGACAGGTCGACGATGGTCGACTCGATACCGACCTCGCTCTGGCCGCCATCGAGGATCTGGCCCAGCAGGCCGCTGTCCAGTTCCGCCGCGAATTCATCGCGCACATGCTGCGCCGTGGTGGGGCTGACGTTGCCAAATTTGTTCGCCGACGGCGCCGCCAGGCCGCCCTTGCCACCCTTGAAGGTGCGCAGCAATGCGATAGCCACCGGATGCGATGGGCAGCGTAAGCCCACCGTATCCTGGCCGCCGGAAACGGCGTCAGGAATATGCGCGGCGCGCTTGACGATCAGGGTCAGCGGACCGGGCCAGAAAGCGGCCACCAGTTGCTGCGCCTCGGGCGGAAGATCATCGGACCAGTGTGCCAGGTCGGCATCGGGCGCCACGTGCACGATCACGGGGTGGTCCGAGGGCCGCCCCTTGGCTTCATAGATGCGCGCCACGGCGGCCGGGTTTTCCGCATCGGCGCCCAGTCCGTACACGGTTTCCGTCGGAAAAGCGACGAGGCCGCCCGCTTCCAGCACGGCGGCGGCCGCTGCCAGGTCTTGTGCGGGCACGCTCACGGCGCGATTCCCAGGATCAGGCAAGCGTCGCGCAGGCGCTGCTGCGCCTCTGGCAAGGTGGCCGCGATGAAGGTCAGGTGGCCCATCTTGCGGCCACGGCGCGGATCGTCCTTGCCGTACAGATGCAGGCAGGCGCCCGGCAGCGCCAGCACCTGATCCCAGGCCGGTTCGATGGCGGCATCACTGCCGTCGGCAAACCAGGCGTCGCCCAAGATATTGAGCATCACGGCCGGCGAATGCTGGCGCACGTCGCCCAGCGGCAGGCGCGCCATGGCGCGCACCTGCTGCGCGAACTGGCTGGTGACGCAGGCATCCATCGTGTAATGGCCGCTGTTGTGCGGACGCGGCGCCATTTCATTGACCACCAGGCTGCCATCTTCCAGCACGAAAAATTCGATGCACAGCACGCCGACATAACCGAGTTCGGCAACCATGGCTTGCGCCGCGCGCTGCGCCCTGGCGGCGCAGTCGTCCGACACGTTCGGGCCCGGCACGGTGGTGGTAAACAGCACGCCGTCGCGGTGCACGTTTTCGGCGATCGGATACACGACCGATTCGCCGTCCACGCCGCGCGCCGTCAGCACGGACACTTCATACGCCAGCGGCAGCATTTTTTCCAGCAAGCAAGTTACTTCGCCCATTTCCGCGAACGCGACGCGCACTTCGTCGCGCGTGCGCACGCGGAACTGGCCCTTGCCGTCATAGCCCATGCGCACGGTTTTCAAAATGCCCGGCAGCAAGTCGTCGGCGATGGCATCGATGTCAAGCTGCGTGGCGATGACCGTATGCGGCGCCGGCAGCACGCCGGATTTGGCCGCACAGTCGACAAAGAAACGCTTTTCCGCGATGCGGTCCTGCGCCACCGACACGCCGTGGGCGTTGGGGGCGACAAACACGCGTTCGGCCAGGCGCGACAGGCTGTCGGCCGGCACGTTTTCAAATTCCGTGGTGACGGCCAGGCATTGCGCCGCCAGGGCGTCAAGCCCGGCTGCATCGCTGTAGCCGGCATTGACCAGCCGCTGTGCCACCTGCCCCGCAGGGCAGGCGTCCGATGGCTCCAGTACGGCCACCTGATAGCCCATGCTCTGGGCGGCCTGGGCAAACATGCGGCCGAGCTGGCCGCCGCCCATCACGCCCAGCCACGCCGGTGGGTTGGCGGCGGGCAGCAAGGGGGAAGTCGATTTACTATTCATTATTTTTCAAACACATTAGTCAGGCAAGACCATGGCCTTGGCGGCGGCCGTTTGCGTGGTACGGAAGGCTTCGAGCTGGTCGGCCAGGGCGTCGTCATTGGCGGCAAGCATCGCCACCGCCGTCAGCGCCGCATTCGCCGCGCCCGCTTCGCCGATGGCGAAGGTGGCGACCGGTACGCCCTTGGGCATTTGCAGGATGGACAGCATGGAATCTTCGCCGCGCAAGTATTTCGACGGCACGGGCACGCCCAGCACGGGCACGATGGTCATCGCCGCCACCATGCCAGGCAGGTGGGCCGCGCCGCCGGCGCCGGCGATGATGGCGCGCAAGCCGCGCGCGCGCGCGCTTTTCGCGTACGCATACATCTCGTCGGGCATGCGGTGCGCGGAAATGACTTGCGCTTCGTACGGCACGCCAAACTGTTTCAGGATGGCAACCGCGTTCTGCATCACTTCCCAGTCCGAGGACGAGCCCATGATGACGCCGACCAGCGGCTTATTCTGCTCGCTCATCTCAGGCCTTCAGCTTCTCGCCCGTCAGGCGTTCGATGGCTTCGAAGTACTTGGCCTGGGTTTTTTCGATGACGTCGGCCGGCAGCGCTGGCGCCGGTGCGGTCTTGCCCCAGGTCAGTGTTTCCAGGTAGTCGCGCACGAATTGCTTGTCGAACGACGGTGGCGAGATGCCGGGCTGGTAGGAATCAGCGGGCCAGAAGCGCGACGAATCGGCCGTCAGCACTTCATCCATCAGATGCATCACGCCATTGTCGTCGAGGCCGAATTCGAACTTGGTGTCGGCGATGATGATGCCGCGCGTGGCGGCGTATTCGGCGGCCGTCTTGTACAGGGCAATGGCCACGTCGCGCATCTTGGCAGCCAGATCCGCGCCGATGCGCTCTTCCATTTCCGCAAAGCTGATGTTTTCGTCATGCTCGCCCAGCTCGGCCTTGGCCGCCGGGGTGAAGATCGGTTCCGGCAGTTTTTCCGCCTGTTGCAGGCCGGCTGGCAACTTGATGCCGCAGATGCTGCCTGTATCTTGATAGTCTTTCCAGCCCGAACCGATGATGTAGCCGCGCACGACCGCCTCGACCATGATGGGTTTCAAGCGCTTGGCCACCACGGCGCGGCCCTTGACCTGCTCCACTTCATCGGGCGCCACCACCGATTCCGGCGCCACGCCAGTCAGGTGATTCGGCACGATATGGCCCAGTTTCTCGAACCAGAAGTCACTCATCTGGTTGAGGACCTTGCCCTTGCCGGG
Source organism: Janthinobacterium tructae (assembly GCF_006517255.1). NCBI lineage: Bacteria > Pseudomonadati > Pseudomonadota > Betaproteobacteria > Burkholderiales > Oxalobacteraceae > Janthinobacterium > Janthinobacterium tructae. The sequence goes on from NZ_CP041185.1 coordinate 3,574,239, forward strand.
GATAGGCTCGTTCATGACGACATCGAAGGCCGACAGGCGGTCCGTAGTGACGATCAGGATCTTGTCGTCGCCGACGGCGTAGTTGTCGCGGACCTTGCCGTGGCCCAGCAATGGCAGGGAGTGGATGGAAGTCTGATAGAGGCTGTTCATAGCGGGGGGAATAGTTGGATGAAACGAAACCGGCAGGCAGGGAAGGCGCCCGCCGGTCGAGAAAATCGGGCACGGAGATGCAGCTTCCGGCCCGTTCCAGACAGAATTTTACTTCACAATTTGCGACAGCTCGCCGGCCTTGTAGCGTTCGGCCATTTTTTCCATCGTGATGACCTTGATTTTCGACGCCTGGCCTTCGCAGCCGAATGCCTGCATGCGGGCGCGCACGATTTGCTCTGCAGCAAGACGGGCTGGCTTGAGGTAGTCGCGCGGGTCGAATTTCGACGGGTTTTCAAACAGGTACTTGCGGATCGCGGCCGTCATGGCCAGGCGGATATCGGTGTCGATGTTGATCTTGCGCACGCCGTGACGGATGCCTTCCTGGATTTCTTCCACTGGCACGCCGTAGGTTTCCTTCATGTCGCCGCCGAATTCGCGGATGATGGCCAGCAATTCCTGCGGTACCGACGAGGAACCGTGCATCACCAGATGGGTGTTCGGGATGCGCGCGTGGATTTCCTTGATGCGGTCGATGGCCAGGATGTCGCCCGTCGGCTTGCGCGTGAATTTATACGCGCCGTGCGAGGTGCCGATGGCAATCGCCAGGGCGTCGCACTGGGTGCGCTGCACGAAGTCGGCCGCTTGCGCCACGTCCGTCAGCAGTTGCTCGCGGGTCATGGTGCCGTCGGCGCCGTGTCCGTCTTCCTTGTCGCCCTTCATGGTTTCCAGCGAACCGAGCACGCCCAGTTCCGCTTCCACCGTCACGCCGATGGCGTGCGAGAATTTCACCACTTCGCGCGATACTTCCACGTTGTATTCGTAGGAAGCAACCGACTTGCCGTCCGCTTCCAGCGAACCGTCCATCATCACGGATGTGAAACCCGAGCGGATGGCGGCCATGCAGACGGCCGGCGACTGGCCGTGATCCTGGTGCATGACGACGGGAATGTGCGGATACGCTTCGACGGCGGCGTCGATCAGGTGACGCAGGAAGGCTTCACCGGCGTACTTGCGCGCGCCAGCGGACGCTTGCATGATCACCGGGCTGTTGAGCGCATCGGCGGCAGCCATGATGGCTTGCACTTGCTCCAGGTTGTTGACGTTGAAAGCAGGAATGCCATAACCGTTTTCGGCGGCATGGTCCAGCAGTTGACGCATGGATACGAGAGACATGGTAATACTCCAGATAACAATAGAAACCGTTGCGGCGCTTCGCGGTGGTCAATAACCGCGCCAGCGCCTGAATTCTTGGACCTTAGTCGAATTCGCCTACCTTCACAATCTTCAAGGCATTCGTGCCACCCACCTGCCCCATCGGCTCGCCCCAGGTGACGACGATCATGTCGCCCTTCCTGACGATGCCCTGCGCCACCAGCAGCTCTTCCGCCTGCTTCAGCACTTGCGCGCTGGGGGCGTTCTGCATCAGATGATACGCCCGAACATTGCGGTACAGCGCGGCTTTGCGCAAAGTGGTGACACTGGGCGTGAGCGCGTAGATCGGCGTGTCGATGCTGTGGCGGCTCATCCACAAGGCGGTGGAACCGGATTCCGTCAGCGCCACGATGGCTTTCACGCGCAAATGGTGGGCCGTAAACAGCGCGCCATACGCGATCGACTGGTCGATGCGGGTAAATGTGACGTTGAGGAAATCGGCATCAAGCTTGTTGTATTCGGACTGTTCCGCTTCGACGCAGATGGCGGCCATCATTTCCACCGTCTCGATCGGGTATTTGCCCGAGGCCGTTTCGGCCGACGTCATGACGGCATCCGTGCCATCGAGCACGGCATTGGCCACGTCGGACACTTCCGCGCGCGTGGGCACGGCGTTGACGATCATCGATTCCATCATCTGCGTGGCAGTAATGGCCAGCTTGTTCGACGCGCGCGCCATCTTGATCATGCGCTTCTGCAAGGCCGGCACGGCCGCATTGCCCACTTCCACGGCCAGATCGCCGCGCGCCACCATGATGCCGTCGGAGGCGTCGAGGATTTCCTGCAAGGCAGGAATGGCTTCCGCCCGTTCGATCTTGGCGATCATCATCGGCTTGTGGTGGTACGCTTCGCCCGCGATATTGGCCAGCTGGCGCGCCATTTCCATGTCGGTCGCGCATTTCGGGAAGGAAATGGCCAGATAGTCGGCCTGGAAACTCATGGCCGTCTTGATATCTTCCATATCCTTGGCCGTCAGCGCGGGCGCGGACAGGCCGCCACCCTGGCGATTGATGCCCTTGTTGTTCGACAACTCGCCGCCAATCTTGACGGTGGTGTGGATTTCGCTGCCGTGGATGCGCTCGACGATCAGCACGATGAGGCCGTCGTTCAGCAGCAGCACGTCGCCCTTGTGCAAGTCGCGCGGCAGGGCCTTGTAGTCGAGGCCGACCCGCTCCTGGTTGCCCAGTTCACCGTTTTCGCCCCACTTGGCGTCGAGAATGAAGCGCTCGCCCGCTTCCAGCTGAATGCGCGTGTTTTCAAACTTGCCAACACGAATCTTCGGCCCTTGCATGTCGGCCATGATGGCCACTTCGCGACCGCACTCCGCTGCCGCCAGGCGCACCAGCGCGGCGCGGTCGATATGGTCTTGCGCCTTGCCGTGGGAAAAATTCAAGCGCACCACGTCGACGCCCGCGCGTATCATTTTGACCAGGATATCGAAGTCAGTGGAGGCGGGGCCGATTGTTGCTACGATTTTTGTACCACGTGGCATAGGAGTCCTTGTGCGCGAGCGAAGGTGAGCAAGACCTGGCGGCTGAACCGCCCGGCAAGGTAAAAGCGCAGCGATCAGGCTGCGCTTGGTACTGAACTGCTGACTGCTGCTGAATTAAGCAGCACGCTGCATCAGGATTTCAACGGCGGGTAGAGTCTTGCCTTCCAGGAATTCCAGGAAAGCGCCGCCGCCCGTCGAGATATAGCTGATTTTATCGGTAATGTCGTATTTGGCAATCGCCGCCAGGGTGTCGCCACCACCGGCAATCGAGAAAGCTTTCGACTCGGCAATGGCCAGCGCCAGGGTCTTGGTGCCGTGACCGAACTGGTCGAATTCGAACACGCCGACCGGGCCGTTCCACACGATGGTGCCGGCAGCGGCGATCTGCTGCGCCAGCAGGGCCGCCGTTTTCGGGCCGATATCGAGGATCATGTCGTCGTCCGCCACGTCGGCCACGTCCTTGACGGTAGCGGCGGCCGTAGGCGAAAACTCCTTGGCACACACGACATCGACGGGAATCGGTACTTGCGCGCCGCGCTTGGCCATGATCTCGATGATGGCCTTGGCTTCTTCGACGAGTTCCGCTTCCACCAGCGACTTGCCGACGTTCAAGCCAACGGCTTTCATGAAGGTGTTGGCAATGCCGCCGCCAACGATCAGATTATCGACCTTGTCGGACAGGGCTTTCAGGATGGTCAGCTTGCTCGATACTTTCGAACCGGCAACGATGGCCAGCAATGGACGGGCTGGCGCGTGCAAGGCTTTGCCCAGCGCATCGAGTTCGGCGGCCAGCAGCGGGCCGGCACAGGCGACAGGGGCGAACTTGGCGATGCCGTGCGTGGACGCCTCGGCGCGATGGGCCGTGCCGAACGCATCATTGACGTAGATATCGCACAGCTTGGCCATTTTTTGCGCCAGTTCATCGCTGTTTTTCTTTTCGCCCTTGTTGACGCGCACGTTTTCCAGCAGGACGACCTGGCCGGCAGCCAGGTTTTCCAGCCCGGCGCCGTCGATCCAGTTTTGTTTCAGTGCCACTTCCTGGCCCAGCAGTTCGGACAAGCGTGCCGCCACGGGTGCCAGGCTGTCGGCCGGCTTGAACTCGCCTTCCGTCGGACGACCCAGGTGCGACGTCACCATGACGGCAGCGCCAGCGTCCAGGGCGGCGCGGATGGCCGGGACCGAAGCGCGGATGCGGGTATCTTCGGTGATCTTGCCACTGTCATCTTGCGGGACGTTCAGGTCGGCGCGGATAAACACGCGCTTGCCTTGCAGTGCATTTTGGGCGATCAAATCTTGCAGACGGATGAAGTTGAGAACAGCTGACATGGCGATCCAGATGACGAGTGGAAGGAAGTGCGCTATTTTACCGCAATGACCAGAGCAAATCCCCGATTTGTCCTGCTTTACTGAAAAACATGCAACAGTCGCAAGCCCGTGAAAACCAGCATGCCAAACACGATGGTTTGCAACATATTGCGGCGGATCACGAAAAAGAGCGTGGCGGCAATACCTGACAAGAGTTTCAAATTCGACAATTCGAAGTACACTTGCTGCCCCTCCATCAGCATGTCGGGCGCGATGATGGCCGCCAGCGCGCAGGCCGGCGCAAAGCGCAGCATCTCGTTGATCCTGCGCGGAATACTGATGTGATGGCCGACCAGCCAGAAGGTGCTGCGCGTGGCGGCCGTGGCCACCACCAGCACGGCGATGGCGATCCACACATCGGCCCTGCCCCAATCGATGCCGTCAAACATGGCGTTTGTTCCATTTCTCGGTCAATTCTTCCACGGCCATGGCACTGACCATGCCCACCACGACGGCCACCAGCAAACCCAGCTTGTATGGCAAGCCAAACGCCAGCACGGCCACCGTGCCCGCCACCAGCACGCCGCACAGGGCGGCGCGGCTGAGGATCAGCGGCACCGTCACGCACAGGATCGCCAGGGTACCGGCAAAACCCAGCCCCCATTCGGCCGGCACGACGGCGCCCAGCACGATGCCGATGAAGGAACCGATCTGCCAGGCCAGCCAGTTGGGGTAAATCAGCCCCTTGAGGAAGGGCAGCTTGGCCGGGTCCGGCGTTTCATGGGGATAGCGCTGCAGGAACAGGCCCACGGTGATATCGCCCGCCACATAGCCGAGCGCAAAGCGCTGGCGCCACGGCAGATGGGAAAAATGCGGGGCCAGCAACACGGAAAAGATGACAAAACGCAAATTAACGACGAGCGCCGTGGCGAAGATCACCCACACAGGCGCCTGCGCGGCCAGCAGCGGCAGCGAGGCCAGCTGGGCCGAACCGGCAAAGACAAACAGGGTCATCGCCCCCGCCTGCACTACCGTCAGACCGCTTTTCACCATGGCCACGCCCACCACCATACCCCAGGCGGCAATGCCCAGCAGGGTGGGCGCGCCCAGGTTCAGGCCAGCGCGCCAGGCGTCTTTCAGCAGGGCGTCTTCCTTGGCGGCCGGGACGGCGTTCACGCGGGTGTGCATGCGCGCCCCCGGCAGGCTGAGTGTGGTAACTGCACAACAATGGTGCATGGCGACAAGGGCGGCAACGGTGATACCGGCAAGGCAAATCCAGTCAGTGTGGCGCTGCAGCTGCCATCTTTCCGCAAAAAAAACGCGTCGCAGCCGCAGATGATCGAGCCGCCATTTTAGCCATGATTTTTGCTGTCTGCCTGAATCCGTTAAAATCGTGCTTTTGGCAGCAGCCGACTTCCTTCCATACAGCCTCACGGAGCATGACAAGATGACAAAAACCACCCAGCCAGCGGTCGAACTCGACGGTAAAGACTTGCCAGCCCACTGCCCTAACCCGGCCATGCCGCTGTGGTCGTCGCATCCGCGCGTGTTTCTGGAATTCAACAAAGACGGTATCGCCAAGTGCCCCTACTGCGGCACGGCGTATACCCTGAAGGAAGGCGCCAGCGCCGGCCATCATTAAACTGCCCAGCGGCGCGCCCCCAGCGCGCCGTTTTTATTTGCACCAGCCAGGAGTCGTCATGAAACGTCTGAAAGAACTCAATGGCAGCGCCGCCGAAGTCGAGGCGGCTTTCTACGATGCCTTGCACCGCGCCGACCTCGAAGCGCTGATGGCGCTGTGGGCCGACGATGAAGAAATCGTCTGCATCCACCCGGGCGGCGCCCGCCTGATCGGCCATGCCGCCATCCGCGCCTCGTGGGAAACCATTCTGGCGGCCGGCGGCCTGCACATCGTACCGGCGCAGCTGCACGAAACGCACAATTTGATGAGTTCGGTGCACACGGTGATCGAAGGCATCACCGCCGAAGAAGGCGGCCCGGCGCATCTGCTGGCGACAAATGTATATGTCAAGACGCCGCGCGGCTGGCGCATCGTGCTGCACCACGCCTCCGTCGCCCCCGGCGGCGCGCCGGCCGACGCCACGGGAACGCAGATCCTGCACTGATGTCCTTGCTTCTTTCCTATACCGCCCCGCTGTGGCTGCCCGGCGGCCACGCGCAGACGATTTATCCTGCCGTGTGCCTCGCCAAGCCGGCCGTGGCCTTCCGCCGCGAACGCTGGCAAGCGCCCGATGGCGACTTCGTCGATGTCGACCTGGTCGACGGCCAGCCGGGCCAGCCTTTCGTGGTGCTGTTCCACGGCCTGGAAGGCTCGTCGAACAGCCATTACGCGCGCGCCCTGATGAGCGAAGTGGCGGCGCGCGGCTGGTCGGGCGCCGTGCCGCATTTTCGCGGCTGCTCGGGCGAAGCCAACCTGGCGCCGCGTTTCTACCATTCAGGCGATGCGCAGGAAGTGGACTGGATCGTGCAGCGCCTGCGCCCGCGCGCCACGGGCAAGTTTTACGCGGCCGGCGTGTCGCTGGGCGGCAACGCCCTGCTGTGCTGGCTGGGCCAGTCGCAGCACCAGGCCGATTTCATCGATGCGGCTGCGGCCGTGTCCGCACCGCTGGACCTGGCGCAAGGGGGCAAGGCACTGTCGTCCGGCGCCAACCGGCTCTACACGCGCATGTTTTTGAACACGCTCAAACCCAAGTGCCTGGCCAAGCTGGAACAGTTTCCCGGCCTGTTTGCGCGCGACGCCATGCTGGCCGCGCGCGACTTGCACGCCTTCGACAATGTCGTCACGGCGCCGCTGCACGGCTACCGCGACGCCGACGATTACTGGCACCGCGCCAGCGCCAAGCACGTCTTGCAGGACATCACCGTGCCGACTCTGGTGCTCAATGCGCAGAACGACCCTTTCCTGCCCGGGCGCTTCCTGCCGCGCAGCGCCGCGCCGCAAGTCACACTCGAGTATCCGCGCCACGGCGGCCATGTCGGCTTTGCCGCTGGCAAGTTGCCGGGAAGCACACGCTGGCTGCCGCAGCGCCTGATCCATTTTTTTGAAGGCGGCAACACGGCGCCCTCTTCCCCGCGAAGCTGTCAGGCTGGCGGTGCACGCACTCACACGGAAAACGCTACACATGGATGAACTCGTCAAACAGGCGCTGGCCAAATGGCCGAACGTGCCGCACTGCTACGGCTGGCTGGGCCTGGACGCGCGCGGCCACTGGCGCATGCGCGACCAGCAGGCGCAACAGCAACAACTGCCCGGAGACAAGATCGCCCATGCAGCGCTGTTGGGATTTATCAACCGCAATTACGACCATGACGACCGGGGCTGCTGGTTTTTCCAGAATGGCCCGCAGCGCGTCTACCTGAACCTGGAAGCGACGCCGTACATCGCCCGCAGCGATCCGCAGCACGGTTTTATCTTGCAGACAGGCGTGCCGCTGGCGGCCATCGAGGCGGCGTATCTGTGCGACAACGGCGCGCTGATCTTGCGCAACGATCATATTGTCGCGCAGGTCGACGACCGCGACATGGCGCACGTGCTGCCAGCGCTGCGCGTCGACGGACAGGCGGCCGGCGACGAGGCCCTGCTGGCCTGGCTGGAGAATGGGCAGGGCAACTTGATGCTATTGCATGACGGCAAGGAGATTGCCGTGCAGCCGCTGGCCTATGCCAGCGTACCGCAGACCTTCGGCTTCCAGCGCGCGCCGCAAGCCGAGTAAGGCTTAACCCTTCTGATCTTTCAGCTGTTCGCGGCGCTTTTCCTGCAGTTCGCGCTCGCGCGCATCGATCACGGCCTGGTCATAAAAGGTCGCGTCCGTCGACTTGCGGGCGATGGTCAGCTGGTCCAGCGCGGCCATGGTGGCGCCCTGCAGCACGTAGGATTCGGCCAGCGCCATGTGCTGCAAGGTCATCTTGCCCTGGTCCGCATAGGATTTCGCCAATAAATCATACAGTTCCGGCTCCTCCTTGTAGAGCTGCACCTGGTCGCGCAGATACAAGGTGGCCTGCTCCAGCTTGCCGGCAGCCATCAGCGCTTCCGCATACTGATGCGCAATGCCGCGCGACAGGGGAAACTGCTGACGCGCCGCATCGGCCGCCGTCAAAGCTTGCTGCGCCACTTCCTTCTTCTGCGCCGGCATCAGCAGCACTTCCAGCCCCATCGCCGCCAGCAGCGAGTTCGGCGCCTGCGTGCCGCCCGAGGTAAACACATTCGGCCCGGCCGGCTTGTGCAGGGCGGCATTGGCGGCATCGAGTTCCTTCTGCGCCTCGGCTGGCTTGCCCTGCTTGACGGCGACAAAGGACAAGCCGTAATGGGCTGCCACCACCTGGAAGCGGCTTTGCTGTTCCAGCTGCGTCTTGAAGACGGCCTTGGCATTCAACAGGCCTTGCACGCTTGCATCCTGCAGCACGCGGGCGCGCGCGCGGGCCAGGTGGAAACTCAGGCTGTCCGGACGCTGCTTGTAGGGCTGCTCGCGGATGCGCGCCTGGATGTCGGCGATGCGTTCCGTCGTCAGCGGGTGGGTCTGCAGATAGGCCGGCATCAGGTCGCTGTACGAGCGGCTGGCCGCCTGCATGCGGCCGAAGAAGGCCACCATGCCGGTGGTGTCGAAACCGGCTTCCCCCATGATCTGGAAACCGATGCGGTCGGCCTCGCGTTCGGCGTCGCGGCCGAAGTTGAGCTGGCGCTGGATGGCCAGGCCCTGGCCGGCGGCAAACACGCCCAGCGCCACATCGCCGCCCGCGCGCGACGCGAGCGCCGCCAACAACATGGCCGCCAGCGGCATCAGGGCATCCTGGCGCTGCTGGCCCAGCATGCGCGCGATGTGGCGCTGCGCCACGTGGCCGATCTCGTGCGACAGCACGGATGCCAGTTCCGCCTCCGTTTGCGCCGCCAGCACCAGCGCCGAATGCACGCCGATGAAGCCGCCGGGCAAGGCAAACGCGTTCAACTGGGGATCGCGCACGGCAAAGAAGAAATAGTCGTAATTCGTTTCACCGCGCACGCTGGGGCGCGCCGCCACGAGGGCGTTGCCGAAAGTCTTCAGGTATTCCAGCAGCGGGGCATCGTCGAGGTAATCGCGGTCGCCGCGGATGCCGCGCATGATCTCCTCGCCGATCTTGCGCTCCATCGCCGGCGACAGGTCTTCGCGCGAGGTATCGCCCAGATTCGGCAGGTTCGGCGCTGGCGGCACGGCCAGCGGCGTCCAGCTGCCGGCCGGCTTGGCCACCGTGCTGGCGGCCGGCGCCGCAGACGTATAGGTTTGCGCCAGCGCAAACGGCGCCGCCAGCCACAATGCAGCCAGCATGGATGCGCGCCGGGAGCGGCGCGACCATGCCGCAGCGGTGTTTTCACGGACGATCGGAAGGGGAGTTTTTGAATTCACGGGTGCTATCATACCTTGTTAGCGGCGCCCATTCCCACGCGTGCCGCGCCCCACTCCTCACCTATTCTGACGCCATGACAACAGCAGACAAGCAAGCCCCCGCCGGGGAACTGACCCATTTCGACGCCACGGGCCAGGCCCATATGGTCGATGTGGGCAGCAAGGAAGACACGCGCCGCAGCGCCGTGGCCGCCGGCACCATCCGCATGCAGCCCGCCACCCTGGCATTGATCATTTCCGGCAATGCGAAAAAGGGCGACGTGCTGGGCATCGCCCGCATCGCCGCCATCATGGGCGCCAAGCGCACCAGCGACCTGATTCCCCTGTGCCACCCGCTGGCCCTCACCCGCGTCACCGTCGACTTCGAAGTGGATGAAGCAGCCAACAGCGTGCACTGCCGCGCCCAGGTCGACACCACAGGCAAGACGGGCGTGGAAATGGAGGCGCTCACTTCCGTGCAGATCGGCTTGCTGACGATTTATGACATGTGCAAGGCCGTCGACCGGGGCATGGTCATGACCAACGTGCGCGTGCTGGAAAAACATGGCGGCAAGTCGGGCGACTGGCACGCCGAGGTGTAACTATGCTGCCTGGCGCGCCAGCCGGCCCAGGACGCGGCGCACGTCGCACAGCAGCCAGACGGCACTGGCCAGGCACAGCACGATGATGACCACGGACAGGGGCAAGTGGAATTGTTCCATCCCTGCCAGCGCAAAGCCGGCATGGATCAGACACGTTCCCACGCCCAGCGCGGCACACACACAAGCGTACAGGACCGCCCGCGGGGTGGCCAGCAGCACGTGCCGGTAACCGACGAGCACCAGGGTAATCGCCGCCAGGTTAAACACCAGGAAACCCTGCACGCCGCCCGGCACATGAAACATCTCCCACTCTTTCCAGTAGGCAGCGTCGATTTGATGCAGGATCAGGAACAACATGGTCCAGAAGTAGCTGCGTGGCATAAGATTTACATTCGTCAATATTGACGCAATTGTAAAGCCAGAGCCGTGCGCCGGCACGCGCACAGGGCATTTTTCTATGCGAATATGAATTTCATTGATATAAGTGCTTTTTCAGCAAGAAATCATGCATACTGCGATTCGACAATTTCAAGATGAGCATCGCATGACTAGCAACAAGCCCGCCGCGGAAAACAAGCTCCAGGACTTCGAATTCGAGGCGATGAATCTGCAGGTGGGGGGACGCATCCAGTTCATCACGCATCGCACCATCAAACCCATCCAGCATTTCTCGACCCTGATCGGCTACGTGAAGGACGAGTACCTGATCGTCAAGATCCCCATGGAAAACGGTGCGTCCATCGTGCTCAACGAGGGCGACAAGCTGACCATCCGCGTGTTTTCCGGCGTCACCGTGTGTTCGTTTGCGTGCAGCGTGCTGCGCATCTTCGGCCGCCCCCTCAATTATGTGCACCTGAGCTTTCCCGACGCCATCCAGGGCACCAGCCTGCGCACGGCGATGCGTGTGAAGGTGGACATTCCGGCGCAGCTGAGCTACCGCGACGTGGCGGCCGTGCCCGTGTTCATCGTCAACCTCAGCGTCTCGGGGGCGCTGATCGAGGCGCCCAGCATGCTCACGCCGGACGACGAGGGCGTCGCGCTCAGCTTTACCCTGCTGGTGCAGCCGAACAAGCATCAGATGCGCGTCAATACGCGCGCGCGCATCCAGAACGTCAGCGTGGGCAAGCCGTCGAATGGCAATGCGGCCGAGGTCGCCGAAATCTATACATATGGCGTGCAATTCATCGACCTCGAACCGACCCACTACACCCTGCTGCAAAACCTCACCTATGAAGCGCTGATTGCGGACCGGCAAAAAATCGTCTGACATGGGCGCGACAGGCGCCGCTCACTGCGTCGCCACCACCTTGGGAATATTGCTGCGGGTAATCACCTCCTTGGCCACAGGATTCGTCACGCTGGTGCTGTTAAACCAGGTCAGGCTGCTGGTGCCGAGCTGCAACTCCATGTTCACCGTCTGGCCGCCCAAGCCGCTGCCCAGGTCGCCCGCCAGGGTCAGCTCGATATCGCCCTTGTCGACCTTGGCACTGGCCACTTCGCGCGTGGCACTGAACACGGGGATGGCGCTGGGCACGGCCTCGGTGGGCGTGCTGCAGGCGGTAGCCGCTCCGCCATTTTCCTGCACGCACAGGGCCACGGCTGTCTTCAGCGGTGCGGCCGCCGCCAGCACGTTGCCGACCTTGGCCCGCATCGTATAGTCGCCGTACTGGGGAATGGCCACGGCCGCCAGGATGCCGGCGATGGCCACCACGATCATCAGTTCTATCAGGGTAAATCCGCTCTGCGCGCGCATCGTCTCCTCCCATGGTGCATTGCTCACGGCTGGTACGGTGCAAGCGCCATGCCAGCGGCGCGCCCGGGCAGAGGCGGCAACCGTGGAAAGAAAAGCGACACTTTTGGGCAGGTTCGGACCAGTTGCGTCGGCCCGGGCCGGAAAGCGGCCTGTCTTGCGGACAAAAAAAAAGGAGCCGAAGCTCCTTTTTTGTACTGCGTGAACCAGGCTGAAATTACAGCATGGCTTTCAGCAGACGCGCCATTTCCGACGGGTTTTTGGTTACGGTGATGCCGCAAGCTTCCATGATTTCCAGCTTGGCTTGTGCCGTATCGGCACCGCCCGAGATCAGCGCGCCGGCGTGGCCCATGCGCTTGCCTGGAGGAGCGGTCACGCCAGCGATGAAGCCGACGACCGGTTTTTTCATGTTGTCTTTGATCCAATACGCCGCGTTGGCTTCGTCCGGACCGCCGATTTCGCCGATCATGATGACCGCGTCGGTATCTGGATCGTCATTGAACATCTTCATGATGTCGATGTGCTTCAGACCGTTGATCGGGTCGCCGCCGATGCCGACTGCCGACGATTGGCCCAGGCCCAGTGCGGTCAATTGACCGACTGCTTCATAGGTCAGGGTACCCGAACGCGATACCACGCCGATGCGGCCCTTTTTATGGATGTGACCTGGCATGATGCCGATCTTGATTTCGTCTGGCGTGATCAGGCCTGGGCAGTTAGGGCCCAGCAGCAGCGTTTTGCTGCCCGACTTGGCCATGCGGTCTTTCAAGGCCATCATGTCACGGACAGGAATGCCTTCGGTGATGCAAATAGCCAGATCCATTTCAGCTTCGACAGCTTCCCAGATCGCCGCTGCCGCGCCTGCTGGCGGCACGTAGATCACGGAAACGTTGGCGCCGGTTTCTTGTTTCGCTTCGGTGACGCTAGCGAAAATAGGAATGCCTTCGAAGTCTTCGCCGGCTTTCTTCGGGTTCACGCCTGCCACGAAGGCAGCTTTGCCGTTCGCGTAGTCGCGGCAACCGCGGGTGTGGAACTGACCGGTCTTGCCGGTGATCCCTTGGGTTACGACTTTGGTATCTTTATTGATCAGAATGGACATGTTGATTCCTTAATTAAGCTTGACCGGCAGCAGCGGCAACGACGCTCTTGGCTGCATCTTCCATGGTGTCGGCTGCGATGATAGGCAGACCGGAATCGGCCAGCATCTTTTTGCCCAGATCTTCGTTGGTGCCCTTCATGCGCACCACCAGCGGAACGTTCAGCGAAACGGCTTTCACCGCGGCGATGACGCCTTCGGCGATCACGTCGCAACGCATGATGCCGCCGAAAATGTTCACCAGGATGGCTTTCAGGCCTGGGTTTTTCAGCATGATCTTGAACGCTTCGGTCACTTTTTCTGCCGTGGCGCCGCCGCCGACGTCGAGGAAGTTGGCTGGCTCGCCGCCGAACAGTTTGATCGTGTCCATGGTGGCCATGGCCAGGCCGGCGCCGTTCACCAGGCAACCGATGTTGCCGTCGAGCGAGATGTAGGCCAGGTCGAATTTCGACGCTTCGATTTCAGCTGGATCTTCTTCGTCCAGATCGCGCAGGGCGACGATTTCCGGATGACGGAACAGGGCGTTCGGATCAAAGTTGAACTTGGCGTCCAGGGCGATGACTTTGCCGCTGCCGGTGACGATCAGCGGATTGATTTCGGCCAGCGAGCAGTCGGTTTCCCAGTAGGCTTTGTACAGGCCTTGCAGGTTGACGCGGGCGTCGACGATGGAACCGGCAGGCACGCCGATTTTGGCGGCGATGTCGTCTGCCTGGGCATCGGTCAGGCCGACGCTAGGCTCGATGGTGACGTGGTGGATCTTCTCAGGGTGGCTCTCGGCCACTTCTTCGATGTCCATGCCGCCTTCGGACGAAGCCATCAGGACGATTTTCTGGGTCACGCGGTCGGTGACCAGCGAAACGTACAGTTCTTGTTTGATGTCGGCGCCTTCTTCCACCAGCAGGCGGTTGACTTTCTGGCCTTCGGCGCTGGTCTGGTGCGTGATCAGCTGCATGCCCATGATCTGGTCAGCGTATTCTTTGACCTGTTCGATCGATTTTGCCACTTTCACGCCGCCGCCCTTGCCGCGGCCACCTGCGTGGATCTGCGCCTTGACGACCCATACCGGGCCGCCCAGGGTTTCCGCGGCCTTGACTGCCTCGTCGACGGACATGCACGGAATACCGCGTGGTACCGTCACTCCGAATTGCCGGAGGATTTCTTTGGCTTGATACTCATGGATTTTCATGCTGGCTTCCCTTCTGATACTGATTTGTAAAAATACGGTTAGTGGTGCAAAAAAACAGGAAATACAGCGCCGGGGTCACGCTTTGGCTACCCAGCGCGGGTAGTACTGTGCAACTGCCCCGCCATCGGTGCGCAAGGCGTGACACTTGTCGAGTTGAAACGGCTTTTCATGCGACAAATCAGCATTCTCACCGTCACGGGTCGACCAGACATCGCCGGCAAATGCCTGAACCGTCGCAGTCGGCAAGACTTGCGCCAGTTCGGTCAAATGGGTACAGCCAGCGATTCCCGCCAGGCGCTGTTTCAAGTCGCGGCGGAAATTCTTCAATAAATTCAAACCGATCAGCGCACTGTAAGCGGGGCCGATGGTATCGCAAAAACCGGGATAGGGCACGGCATCGGAGGCGGCTTCGGCCTCGACGATGGTCAGTTCGCGATCGACGGTAATACGTAAATGGAGGTCATGCAGGGGAGTGCCGGCGGGACGGGGGCCGGAGGCCAGGGTCGCGTCATAGCTTTTGATATCAGTGATACGGGCGTCAATATCCCACAGGCCGTCGTCGCGCACATACGCTTGGACGTCGATAACGCGGGAGTGCCGTAGGGCGCGCCGGGATACGGGAGTTGACAGGGGCATAAGACCGATGCCGCTTGCGCGGCCAAAATTTAGTAAGCAGCCATGTGCCTAAAGCACGCCGTTCGCAGCTTCTACGAACAGCAACCGCACCTGCGGCGCCGCAAAAACCCTAAAAGTGTAGCACATTGCGCGCAGGTTGCGCCGCAACATAATTTTTCATTGCATCGTTAAAAACATTTCAAATTATAAATAGAAAACAGTGATTTTCATGAAGCCATTCACGAAACAAATGATTGATATCATAAAAATCACTACCATCGTCATGCCGCGAGGTGTTTCGGCCTCAGCATCAATCGGCCACGCCCAGCGCCTGCAGGATGGGCAGCACGGTGACGCGGAAGCTTTCCGCCTGCACGGCCAGTTCGGCCAGGTTGTCTTCTTCCGTCGTCAGCACCGTGCCATTGCGCACCATGGTTTGCTGCAGTGCGCGCAAAGCCTGCCAGGCAAATGCCGCCCAGGCGTCGGCCTCCTGATGCCCTTCCAGCCTGGCCAGCAGGAACAACTGTTGCAGATGCAACACACCGACGCCACCGCCCGTCACCGGGCTGGCCAGCGCGGCCAGGTCGGTGCGGCCCAGGGCCTTTCCCAGCAGATGCCGGTTCAGCCTGGCCGTGGCCGGCCGTGCCAGCGCGATCGCGGCGTCATCCTGCACCGGCGAGATGCAAGCTTTATGCGCCAGCACCAGCAGCATCTGCAGCAGGCTGCCCAGGTCAGCCAGACCGGCGGGCAAACGCTGTTGCAGTTCGGCTATGGTATGCGGCTTGCCGTCACCGAGCAGCTCCAGCAGGGGGCCATACACGACCGGGTCCAGGTCGGCCTCGCCCAAGGCGCCCGTCACCTTCATGGTGATCTGCTCGACCGGCGCCACCAGCAGGATGCGTACGGCGCGCAGTGCGGCCGCCTGTTCATGGGCGCTCAGATTGCGGCGGCCCTTGACCCAGTAATCCTGGCGAAACTGCCGGTTCAGCAGAAAATCGGCGGTGTTTTCGCGGAAAGTGGCATCCGGAATCTGCGCCAGGAAAGCCAGGTGTTCGGGCGAGAAATTGAGGGGAGCAACATGATCGGAGTAGGCGGCCGAACCGGCAAACTCGAGCTTGACCCCGGCCAGCACCGGCTTGATGGCCGAAAACGATACCGGTTGCCAGTAATGATTGAAGTATTCGTGGGACAGGTAATTCGGATCCTGCTCGCTGAGCTGTTGCAGCCGCAGGGCGATGCTGGGATTGGCCAGCAGGTAGCGCGGCTTGATCTCCATCATGCGGTTGACGAACAATAGCGCGCTGCCCACGCGCGTCAGGGAATCCTGCCCCGGCGCGCTCAGCACGCGGCTGTGCTGCTCCATCAGGTCGCGGATCGGCGCCATCGCCGCCCAGCCCGCTTGCGTGTTGTAGCTGATATACAGCACGCCGCCCGGCTTGAGCTTGCGCGCCAGGAAGTCGCTGATATGCGCCTGGTTTTCCGGCGAGATCCAGCTCCAGATACCGTGCAGGGCGATGAAATCGAAGTCCGGCAGGTCGCTGCGGGCGCAAAAATCCTGGAACGATTGCTCCGACAGCACGGCGCCATTGCCGGATACCTCGGCCAGTTCCTGCGCAAAGGCGGTCTGGGCCGGATTGAAATCGGTGCCATACCAGCGTGTGCCGGACGCTGCGGCATGGATATTGACGGTCATGCCCTGGCCAAAGCCGAGTTCGCATGCGGTGCTGACCTTCGGCGGCTGTATGCCCCAGCTCAGCAGCAACAACTGTATGCGCAAGGGGTTCAATTCCGTGTAATAGCCGTAGGTGTATGCGGTTTCGGCCGTGTAGCCGGCATGCCAATTGCTCATCAGGTGTCCCGTATATCAAGTAAATAAGCTGGGACGCAACATGCGCAGCAGCAATTGGGCAGAATAACTGATCCTTGCTGTCAAGTTAACCAATATTACTCGTCGTCGGGCTCCAGGCCTTTCAAGGCCACCTGCACGGCGCGCTGCGAAAAGCCGCGCTGCATCAGGAAGCGCACCTGCTTGTTGCGTTGCTCCGCATCCTGCGCCACTACACCGAATTTGCGGCGCCACACTTCGCAGGCGCGCGCGGTCTCGCCTTCGGCCAGGCCCGCCTTGAGTTCCTGCAGCGCTTCACCGCCTATGCCATGGCTTTGCAATTCCGCCATGATGCGGCTATTGCCGAAACGGGCCGAGCGGCGGTGGATCAGCGATTCGGAAAAGCGCTCCTGCGACAGCCAGTTGGCTTGCTCCAGGCTGTCGAGCAAGGCTTCCACATCATCGCCTTCCTGCGCATGCCGCTGCAGCTTGCGCCGCAATTCCATGCGGCTATGCTCACGCATCGACAGAAAGCGGAGCGCCCTGCCCTTCAGGCTTAGTTGTACTGCAGCCATACACCCACCTTGTCTCTCATTCCACGATCACAGCACCCAAACACAATCGCCGCCCGGCGCAACAGCGCGGGACGGCGATCAGGGTCCAACCTTGCGGCAAGCCACGCGTAGGTCGGATTAGGCCCCTTGGGCCGTAATCCGACAACATTGTTGGCGTCTGATCCGACAACATTGCTGGCGTCTGATCCGACAACATTGTTGACGTCTGTGGTGTTGTCGGATTACGCGCGGCTTTGCCGCGCTAATACGACCTACTCTGGCTTGGCTTCCGCCTTGGCAGCCTTGTCGGCGGCTTTATCCGCTTTTTCCGGCTTTTCAGCAGCCAGCGGGGGCAGTTCACGCACGCCCAGCGAAGCGCGGACCTTGTTTTCGATCTCGCGGGCCAGCGCCGGACGCTCTTGCAGGAAGGCGCGGGCGTTGTCCTTGCCCTGGCCGATGCGTTCGCCGTTGTAGCTGTACCACGAACCGGATTTTTCCACGATCTTGGCATCCGAGCCCAGGTCCAGGATTTCGCCTTCGCGCGAGGTGCCGGCGCCGTACAGGATGTCGAAGTGCGCTTCCTTGAACGGTGGCGCGATCTTGTTCTTGACGACCTTGACCTTGGTTTCGTTGCCGATCACTTCATCGCCGGACTTGATCGAGCCGGTGCGGCGGATATCGAGGCGCACGGAGGCGTAGAATTTCAGCGCATTGCCGCCGGTGGTGGTTTCAGGACTGCCGAACATCACGCCGATCTTCATGCGGATCTGGTTGATGAAGATGACCAGGGTATTCGTGCGGTTGATGGAACCGGTCAATTTACGCAGGGCTTGCGACATCAGGCGCGCTTGCAAGCCTGGCAGCGAGTCGCCCATGTCGCCTTCGATCTCGGCGCGTGGCGTCAGTGCGGCCACGGAGTCGATGACGACCAGGTCGACGCTGCCCGAACGCACGAGGGCGTCGCAGATTTCCAGTGCCTGCTCGCCCGTGTCCGGTTGCGAGATCAGCAATTCGTGCAGGTTCACGCCCAGCTTTTGCGCGTAACCGACGTCGAGCGCGTGCTCGGCATCGATAAAGGCGCAGGTGCCGCCGAGTTTTTGCATTTCAGCAATGGTTTGCAGGGTCAGCGTGGTTTTACCCGACGATTCAGGACCGTAGATTTCCACCACGCGGCCGCGCGGCAAGCCGCCTACGCCCAGCGCGATATCGAGGCCGAGCGAACCGGTCGACACGACTTGCACTTCTTCGATCACCGCGCTGGCATCCATGCGCATGACCGAACCTTTGCCAAACTGCTTCTCGATCTGCGCCAGTGCGGCGGCGAGCGCCTTGGCTTTTTCCGATGCGGGTACTACAGCTTTTTTATCGTCCATATGTTCTTTCAGCCGTTCTACAGTTGCGGACTCAGTGGAATCCGGCAGCCTGCGATAGCGCCAGTGGGTTAAATTCTTTACACAGACAGTACTGTATAAAAAAACAGTGATCAATGCAAGCGGAACGTGGATTTGTTTTGAAACAGATCAATACAAGCCTGTTTTTCACAAAAACTATCCACCTTGCGGGAAATGAAACACAATACAGACTTCAGATGTCCTGATGTTGCAAGCATAGGAAGTGCACCATGCGTATTTTACTTGCCGAAGATGACAGCGTGCTGGCCGATGGCCTGACCCGCTCGCTGCGCCAGTCCGGTTATGCCATCGACTACGTCAAGACCGGCCAGGAAGCCGATACGGCCCTGTCCACCCAGGAATTCGACCTGCTGATCCTCGACCTGGGCCTGCCGAAGATGTCCGGCCTGGAGGTGCTGCGTCGCCTGCGCGCGCGCGCTTCGCTGCTGCCGGTGCTGATCCTGACGGCCGCCGACTCCATCGAACAACGCGTGAATGGCCTCGACCTGGGTGCCGATGATTATATGGCCAAGCCGTTCGCCCTGTCGGAACTGGAGGCAAGAGTGCGCGCCCTGACGCGCCGCGGCGCCGGCGGCGGCGCCACCGTCATCAAGCACGGCCCCCTCAGCTACGACCAGGTGGGGCGCAGCGCCTACATCAACGACCAGATGCTCGACCTGTCGGCGCGCGAACTGGGCTTGCTGGAAATCCTGCTGGGTCGCACCGGCCGCCTCGTCTCGAAAGAGCAGCTGGTCGACCACCTGTGCGAATGGGGCGAAGAAGTGTCGAACAACGCCATCGAGGTGTATGTGCACCGCCTGCGCAAAAAAATCGAGGTGGGCGGCGTGCGCATCGCCACCGTGCGCGGCCTCGGCTATTGCCTGGAAAAATACTCGGAAGCGGCGCGCCTGAACGCCGAAGCGGGCGAAGCGGCAGGCCCGGCCAGCGGCCCCGCCACCAAGTGAAGGCGCGCGAAGCGCCAGCGGACGAGGTGGACGACGACGACTGGTTCGAGCCGCCCACCACGGAGCAGGATGACACCATCGAGCATTCGCTGTTTGGCGAAATCCTCGACTGGATGCTGGCGCCCTTGCTGCTGCTGTGGCCGATGAGCATCGCCATCACCTACCTGGTGGCCAAGGGCATCGCCAATCAACCGTTCGACCATGCGCTGGAAGACAGCGTGACGGTGCTGACGCAGCAGGTCAAGCAGGCCGACGGCGCACTGCTGCGCCGCGTGCCGGACAAGAACCGCAGCGGCCGCGACTTCCTGCGCGCCGACGATGTCGACACCCTGTATTACCTGGTGGTGGGCGGGCGCGGCGAATACCTCGACGGCGACCGCGACTTGCCGCCGCCGCAAGACCCCGACAAATACCGCAGCGGCATGGTGCTGTTTCGCAATGACACCATCCACGGCACGCCCGTGCGCGTGGCGTTTACCTATCTCGACATGCCGTCCGGCAGCGACGACGAACCGCGCCGCACGCTGGTGCAAGTGGCGGAGACGCTGGAAAAGCGCGCCCAGCTGGCCAATGAAATCATCAAGGGCGTGATCTTGCCGCAGTTCATCATCCTGCCCGTGATCCTGGCCCTGGTCTGGTTTGCCCTGGCGCGCGGCCTGTCGCCGCTGGCACAATTGCAGGAGCGCATACGCGCCCGGCCGCCCGACGACCTCTCCCCCATCGAATCGGGCCAGGTGCCCGAGGAAATCACGCCACTGGTCGGTTCGCTCAACGAGATGCTGGCGCGGCTATCGCTGTCGATCGACATGCAGAAACGCTTCATCGCCGATGCCGCACACCAGATGAAAACGCCGCTGGCCGGCATGCGCATGCAATCCGAGCTGGCCCTGCGCCAGACCGACCACGACGAAATTCACCGCTCGCTGCTGCAGCTGGCGAAAAGTTCGGAAGCGGCCACGCGCCTGGTGAACCAACTGCTGGCCCTGGCGCGCGCGGAAAACCAGCCGCAGGCGGGCACGGCGTTCGAGCCGATCGAGCTGAGCGAACTGGCGCGCGGCGTGGTGCAGGACTGGGTGCAAGCGTCGTTTGCCCAGCATATCGACCTGGGCTTCGAGCAGCCCGCGTATTCGATCATGATTTCCGGCAATGCCATGATGCTGCGTGAACTGCTGAGTAATCTGATCGACAATGCCCTGCGCTACACGCCGGCTGGCGGCAGCGTCACGGTACGCGTGCGCAGCACCCTGGAACTGGCCATCCTGGAAGTGGAGGATACGGGCCCCGGCATACCGCAGGCCGAGCGGGCGCACGTGTTCGAACGCTTTTACCGCATTCTCGGCAGCAATGTCGATGGCAGCGGCCTGGGCCTGGCCATCGTGCGCGAGATTGCCCAGCAGCATGGCGCCGAAGTCGATATTTTTAACAATCCGCGCGCGCAGTCGCCGAAGCTGCCGGGCACCCTGCTGCGCCTGAGCATCGCCCTGCTGTTGCCGGACGCGCCAGAAGAGGATGACATCACGTATGGATAAGCCCAGCCTTCCCACGGCGCCGCTGCGGCCGGCGCGCACGCCCAGCCCCGAGCTGCAGGCGCGCCTCGACGTGCACTGGCACAAGACACGGCGCCTGACGGCCATCTTGCTGCTGATCTGGCTGCTGACGGGCTTCCTGACCGTGTTTTATGCGCGTGAACTGTTGCACCTGAACCTGTTCGGCTGGCCGCTGCCCTTTTATATGGCGGCCCAGGGCGCCTCGCTGGTGTATCTGGCCATCATCGCCTTCTATGCCTGGCGCATGCGACGCCTGGACCGGGATTTTCATGCCGAGGAGCAAACATGAGCGGCCAGCGCAGCTTCTTTGCGCGGCTGTGCCGCTACTACCTGCTGTTTACCGCCGGTTTCGCCGCCTTCCTGCTGGCCCTGTCGGTGCTGGAACAGGAAGGCATGCCGCGCGCCTGGATCGGCTACCTGTTCATGCTGGTCACCATTACCCTGTACGCCACCATCGGCGTCATCAGCCGCACCTCGAACGTCACCGAATACTATGTGGCGGGGCGCCGGGTGCCGGCCATGTTCAACGGCATGGCCACGGCCGCCGACTGGATTTCGGCCGCCAGCTTCATCAGCCTGGCCGGCGGCCTGTACCTGAACGGCTTCGACGGCCTGGCCTTCATCATGGGCTGGACCGGTGGTTACTGCCTGGTGGCGCTATTGATCGCGCCCTATCTGCGCAAGTTCAGCCAGTACACGATTCCCGACTTCCTCGCCGCCCGCTACGGCAGCGGCACCGACAAACGCGGCGCCAGCGTGCGCGTGGTGGCCGTGGCCGCCACCATCATCGTCTCGTTTACGTATGTGGTGGCGCAGATCTACGCCGTCGGCCTGATCGCCTCGCGCTTCACGGGCGTGGATTTTTCCGTCGGTATCTTCCTGGGCCTGGCCAGCATCCTCGTTTGCTCCTTTCTGGGCGGCATGCGCGCCATCACCTGGACGCAGGTAGCGCAGTACATCATCATCCTGGTCGCCTTTCTGATTCCCGCCATGTGGCTGTCGGTCAAGCATGCGGACAATCCCGTGCCGCAGATCGCCTACGGCAAGGTGCTGCCGCAACTGAGCGCGCGCGAACACGTGCTGGAAACGGACCCGAAGGAAAACGAAGTGCGGGCCATCTTCCGCCAGCGCGCGCAAAGCTACCAGGCGCGCATCGCCGGCTTGCCCGGTTCCTGGGAGCAAGGCCGGCTGGCGGCCCAGCGCCAGCTCGATCATTTACGCCAGCGCAATACCTCGCTGTTCGATATCCGCAACGCGGAGCGCTACCTGATCGCCTATCCGAAAAGCCCGGACGAGGCACGCGTGCTGTGGCAGGCGGCGCAGGCGCAAAACCAGAAACGCGCCGAACCCATCATTCCGCACGCGCAGCCGTTTCCCGCCGCCGATCGCGAGCAATCCGACATCAAGCGCAACAATTTCCTGGCCCTCGTGTTTTGCATGATGCTGGGCACGGCCGCCCTGCCGCATATCCTGATGCGATCCTACACCACGCCCTCCGTGCACGAAACGCGCGTCTCCGTCTTCTGGGCCCTGTTTTTCATCCTGTTGATCTATCTCACGATTCCTGCGCTGGCCGTGCTGGTCAAGTACGATATTTACTCGGCACTGGTCGGCACGCAATACACGAACCTGCCCACCTGGGTGTCGTACTGGGCCAATGTGGACAAGCTCAGTCCCCTGATCAGCATCGTCGACGTCAACCGCGACGGCATCGTGCAACTGGCGGAAATTTCCATCGATGCCGACGTGCTGGTGCTGGCCACGCCCGAGATCGCCGGCCTGCCCTACGTGATTTCCGGCCTGGTGGCGGCAGGCGGCCTGGCCGCCGCCCTGTCGACGGCCGACGGCCTGCTGCTGGCCATTTCAAATGCCCTGTCACACGATATCTATTACAAGGTGGTCGATCCCAGCGCCTCGACGCAAAAGCGCGTGACGATTTCCAAATTGCTGCTGCTGGCCGTGGCTTTCATCGCCGCCTATGCGGCTTCGCAAAAGCCGGCGGACATTTTGTCGCTGGTGGGCGTGGCGTTTTCCCTGGCCGCCTCGACCCTGTTCCCGCCGCTGGTGCTGGGCGTCTTCTGGCAGCGCGCCAATTACCAGGGGGCGCTGGCCGGCATGCTGGCCGGCTTTGGCGTGTGCCTGTATTACATGCTGCACACCAGCACCATGCTCGGCGGCACCCCGGACGGCCAATGGCTGCATATCGCGCCCATCTCGGCCGGCATCTTCGGCGTGCCCGCCGGCCTGGCCGCCGCCGTGCTGGTCAGCTGGCTGACACCGGCGCCGGGGCGCCGCAGCACGGGGCTGGTGGAACATATCCGGGCGCCGGAATGACGGCACCATGCAGCGCACGCGTCACAACAATGCTCGTTGACTCATATTAATTTAATGATAATATGTTGCCTTAAGATAATTCTCAAAAGGGAAACATGTTTACCAGGTATTTTTATGTGGTGCTATGCATTTCCTTGAACGCGCTGCTCACTGCGCCATCCGCCTCGGCGTTCGATGCGGCGCCCGCGCCAGCTGCGATGCAGACGGCAGCGAGCGCATTGATTCCCATTGAGAATTTTTTTGAAAGCAGCGCCTTCAGCGGTGCCATCATCTCGCCCGACGGCCACCGCCTGGCCGTGCGCGTTGCCCTCCCCGGGCAGCGCGTGCGCCTGGCCGTGCTGGAACTGGCAAGCATGCAAGTGAAGGTGGTGGCCTTTTTCAGTGATGCCGACGTGAATACGTTTCGTTGGGTGAATGATCAACGCCTCGTCTTCGACCTGGCGGACCGGCAACTGGCGCAGGGCGCGCTGCGTTACGGTCCCGGCCTGTACGCCGTCAACGCCGATGGCAGCAACTACCGGCAACTGGTCACGCGCACCGACTCCCGGCAAAACAAGCGCGCCATATTGATGCTTCCCTGGAATACATTCCTGGTTGAAAGTATCGGCGACCAGCAATCGGACGACGTGTTTGTCTCACAACGCGAATTTACGCGCCCAGGCGACATCAATGACTTGGCGTTGCTGCGCCTCAATACCAGAACTGGCATCGCCACAACCATCGCGCAGCCGCCCGGCACGCGCAACTGGCTGTTCGACAAGCAAGGCCAGCTGCGCATCGCACAGGTGCGCAATGGCGCGCAGGAAGAGATCCATTATCGCGACGGCAACGATGCGCCATGGCGTACGCTGACCCGCTTCGATGCCTATGGTGAAAGCAGGGACGCCTTCATACCCGCCTTCTTCGCCCCGGATGGCACCTTGTACGTGCATGCCCGGCAAGGCCGCGACAAGCTGGCCTTGTACCGCTACGACCTGGACCAGAACCGCATCGACGACGCGCCCCTGGCCGCATCGCCCGACTTCGACGTGCAGGCCGAAATGCTGGGTGGCACTGGCCGCCTGCTAGGCCTGCGCTATGAAACCGATGCGCAAACCACGCTTTGGTTCGACGAGAAAATGCAAGCCATGCAAAAGCAGGTGAATGCCCTGCTGCCCATGAGCATCAACAGCCTGTCCACCGGCTGGCGTTCAGCCACGCCTTACATCCTCGTGCGCAGCGTTTCCGACACCATGCCGATCCAGTATCACCTGTTCAATAGCGAGACGGGCAGCTTGAGCGTGCTGGGCAGCGCCCGTCCCGCCATCGTGCCGTCACAGATGGCCAACAAGGAATTGCGCCACTACAAGGCCCGCGATGGTCTCGACATTCCCGCCTGGCTGACCCTTCCCAGGGGCGCAGCAAAAATGCGCCCCATGGTGGTGCTCGTGCATGGCGGCCCGTGGGTGCGCGGCAGCTGGAACTGGACTGCCGAGAGCCAGTTCCTGGCCTCGCGCGGCTATGTGGTGCTGGAACCCGAGTACCGGGGCAGCATGGGCTATGGCCAGCATCACTTCAAGGCCGGCTGGAAACAATGGGGCTTGAAAATGCAGGACGATATCGCCGATGGCGCGCGCTGGGCGATTGCCGAAGGCATCGCCGACCCGCGCCGCATCTGCATCGCTGGCGCCAGCTATGGCGGCTATGCCACCCTGATGGGCCTGGTCAACGATCCGGAGCTGTACCGCTGCGGCATCGACTGGCTCGGCGTCACCGATATCGAACTGCTGCAAAACGGCAGCTGGGGCGGCCATTCGGACGTCTCCGAGCACTACCGCCAGTACGGCATGCCCGTGCTGATCGGCGACGCCGTCAAGGATGCCGCCCAGTTCATGGCCACCTCCCCTCTGCAGCAAGCGGCGCGCATCACCCAGCCGCTGCTGCTGGCCTATGGCAGCGCCGACCAGCGCGTGCCGCTGCCCCACGGGCGCAAGTTCTACGATGCCGTGCGCAAGAGCAATGCGCAGGTGGAATGGGTGGAATACGCCACGGAAGGCCACGGCTGGGCCTTGCCGGCCACCCGCTACGACTTCTGGAGCCGGGTAGAGAAGTTTTTACTCAAGCATATCGCCCCCCCCTGATCCCCAACTTCCCAGATGACCTGCACACAATTCCTGCGCGCCGCCCTCGCGGCCATCCTCCTCGTCGCCATGAACGCGGGCGCGCAAACCGCGCCCCCGCCGCTGGCCGCCTTCTTTGCCAACCCCGAATTCAGCGGCGCCATACTCTCGCCCGAGGCACGCTACCTGGCCGTGACAGTCAATGGCGCCAACCAGCGCGACCGCCTGGCCATCATCAACCTGCTCGATAACAGCATCAAGGTCGTGGCGCAGTTCAGCGACGTCGACGTGGGCGACGTCGAATGGGTCAACGAAGAGCGCTTGATACTCAATACGCGCGACCGCCAGACGGCGCCCGGCGAGCAGCGTTTCGGGCCGGGCCTGTTTGCCGTCAACCGGGACGGCAGCAACTTTCGCCAGCTGGCCGCCCGCAGCGCCATGCCCGATGCCTCCACCTCGACCTATAAACTGTTGCCCTGGCATACCTACCTGACGGGGCAGCGCGGTGCGCAGGATTCCCAGGCCGTGTATGTGCGCAGCACCGTGTACGCCTCGACGGGCGAAGTCGACTATGAAGGCTTGCGGCAACTCGATACGCTCACGGGCCGCAGCACGAGCGTCAGGCCGCCGGGCAAGGTGCACCGCTGGCTGCTCGACCAGCATGGCGAACCACGCCTGGCCGTGACGCGGGAGCGCAATATTGAAAGCGTCATGTACCGGGAACCGGACGGCGGCGCCTGGCGCACGCTGGCGCAGTTCGACGCCTACCTCAGCGGCCCCGATGCCTTCACCCCGCTCGCCTTCGGCCCGGACGGCGCCCTGTACGTGAGCGCCCGCAGGGGTAGCGATACGCTATCCGTGCATGCCTACGACCTGGCCAGCAGCCGCATCACACCCACGCCCATCATCTCGCTCGACGGCTATGACTTCAGCGGCGATCTGATCGTCCGGCAAGGCAAGTTGCTGGGCGTGCGCCACCTGAGCGATGCGCGCGCCACGCGCTGGTTCGACCCGGCCATGGCAGCGACCCAGGCGCGCATCGACGCCCTGCTGCCAGCGACCATCAACCTGGTCTCGCTGGCGGCCCGCCCCGCCACGCCCTTCATGCTGGTGACCTCGTATTCCGACCGGCAGCCGGGCAAATTCTCGGTGTTCAATAGCGACACTGGCACGCTGAGCATCATCGGCGAGACGCAGCCGCTCATTCAGCCGGTGCAGATGAGCGAGCAGCAACTGGTACGCTACAAGGCGCGCGATGGCCTGTCCATTCCAGCCTGGCTCACCGTGCCCGCCACGACTTCCGGCAAGCAGCTGCCGCTGGTCGTGCTCGTGCATGGCGGCCCGTATATCCGCGGCAGCTCCTGGCAATGGAATGCCGAAGTGCAATTTCTTGCCTCGCGTGGCTATGCCGTGCTGCAACCGGAATTTCGCGGCAGCACAGGCTTTGGCGCCAAGCATTTTCGGGCCGGCTGGAAACAATGGGGCTTGAAGATGCAGGACGATCTTGCCGATGGCGCGCGCTGGGCCATCGCCGAAGGGATCGCCGATCCGCGCCGCATCTGCATCGCCGGCGCCAGCTATGGCGGCTATGCTGCTTTGATGGGCCTGGTCAACGATCCCGACCTGTTCCGCTGTGCCGTCGACTGGGTGGGCGTGACCGACATTAACCTGCTGTATAGCGGCCACTGGAGCTTCAAGTCCGACCTCGGCGATGACTGGAAACAGTACGGCATGCCCGAGCTGATTGGCGACCGGACGGCCAACGCGGCCCAGTTCCTGGCCACCTCGCCCATCGCCCAGGCGGCGCGCATCACCCAGCCCCTGCTGCTGGCATACGGCACCGCCGACCGGCGGGTGCCGCTGTACCACGGCAAGCAATTTTATGCGGCCGTCAAACAGCACAACCGCGATGTCGAATGGGTGGTCTACGACGAGGAAGGCCATGGCTGGACGCTGCCGCAGAACCGCATCGACTTCTGGGGCCGGGTGGAACAATTCCTCGACAGAACTATCGGAAAAGACAGCGCCCCGGCAAAAAAGGAGTAGGCTGGAGGGCCGCGCCATTTACGAGGAAATCCCATGCCGTCTGGAAAAATTCTTGTTGCCCAGGGAGGCGGCCCCACCGCCGTCATCAACCAGTCGCTGGTGGGCGTGGTGCTCGAATCGCGGCGCTTTCAACATGTCACGCGCGTGTATGGCGCGCTGCACGGCGTGCGCGGCATCATCAATGAAGACTTCGTCGATCTGACGCAGGAAACCAGCCACAACCTGGAACTGGTGGCCGCCACGCCGTCTTCTGCCCTCGGCTCCACGCGCGACAAGCCCGATATTGCCTACTGCCAGCAAATCTTCGAAGTGCTGCGCGCGCACGAAATCGAACATTTCTTTTACATCGGCGGCAACGACTCGTCCGACACCGTACGCATCGTCAGCGAGGAAGCGCACAAGGCCGGCTATCCGCTGCGCTGCATCCACATCCCGAAAACCATCGACAACGACCTGGTCGGCAGCGACCACACGCCCGGCTTTCCCTCGGCCGCGCGCTTCGTCGCGCAGGCGTTCGCTGGCGCCAACCTCGATAACGCCGCCTTGCCCGGCGTCTACGTGGGCGTGGTGATGGGCCGCCACGCGGGCTTTTTGACGGCCGCCTCGGCGCTGGGCAAGAAGTTCCCCGACGATGGCCCGCACCTGATCTATCTGCCGGAAAGAGTCTTCGTGCTGGAGAATTTTCTTGCCGACGTGAAAGCCACGTATGAAAAATACGGCCGCTGCGTGATCGCCGTCTCGGAAGGCATCCACGATGCCGCGGGCGAACCGATCGCCAGCCTGCTGGCGCAACAGGTGGGCAATGAAGTGGAACGCGATGCGCATGGCAATGTGCAATTGTCGGGCACGGGCGCGCTGGCCGACCTGCTGTGCGACGAAATCAAGGCCAAACTGGGCATCAAGCGCGTGCGCGGCGATACCTTCGGCTATCTGCAACGCTCCTTCATCGGCTGCGTCTCCGACATCGATCAACGCGAAGCGCGCGAAGTGGGAGAAAAGGCGGTGCAGTTCGCCATGTGGGGCGACCGTGACGGTTCCGTCGCCATCAAGCGCACGGGCTTTTATTCCGTCGACTACGAGCTGCTGCCACTGACCGAGGTGGCAGGCAAGACGCGCACCATGGAAGACGAATTCATCAGCGCCAGCGGCACCGACGTGACCGATGCTTTCCGGCTGTATCTGCGCCCGCTGCTGGGTTCAAGCATGCCCGATGCGTTCCGCCTGCGCGCGGCGAAAGTAGCGAAGGTGCTGAAACCCTAGCTGGACTCGGCCAGCAGCAGCGGCCGCAGTTTCACGGCCGCTTCCTTGAGCTGTGGCACGTGCTGCAGCAGTTGCTCCACGGATTTGCGCGCCACGGGCGCGTGGCAGGCGACGGCCGCCACGATGCGCCCGTCGGCGGCGCAGATGGGCACGGCCACGGCCACCATGCCGTGCACGAATTCCTCGTCGTCGATACCGATGCCCAGGCGGGCGATGCGCACGATCTCGCGTTCCAGCAGCGCGGGGTCGGTGATGCTTTTCGGCGTGCGCGCCTGCAAGGTCAGCATGGCCAGCAGCTCGCGCCGCTCCAGCAAGGTCATGTGCGCCAGGAATAATTTTCCACTCGCCGTGCAATGCATGGGCGCGCGCGTGCCCAGCACCAGGTGCAGGCGCAGCGGCTCCTGCGTTTCCACCCGGTCCACATACACGATCGCGTTGCCCTCGGGAATGGCCAGGTTGCAGGTCTCGCCCGTGGCCGCCACCAGGCTGCCCAGGATGCTGCGGCTCACGCGGATCAGGGCATTGTTGCGCAAGGTCGCCAGCGCCAGGTTGGTGGACGCCGCACCGGGTACATAGCCGCGTCCCACGGGCGTGCGCAACACATAGCCGTGCTGTTCCAGCGTATCGAGCAGGCGCATCATGCTGGCTTTCGGCACCTGCATGCGCGCCGCCAGCTGCGACAGGGTCAATGGCTGGCTGGCGCTGGCCAGGTGCTCGATCAGGCGCAGCACGCGCAGGCCGCGCGCCTCGTCGCCATGGCTGGCCGCCGCGCTCGCAGCCACCACGCCGCCCGCCGAACTGTCTTCTTCGGCCTCGGCTGGCCGTTTTTGAAACGCATCCTGCATGTTCTGTTTCACCTCTCGCGTATGCGGTGGTTTCCGCTTGTCCCGGCGCTGCTCGTCTTTTATAAATGGAACCAGATGTTCCAAAACATCAAATAAAAGACCAGTGTATCGCAAAAATCGTCCGCAAAGGCAAGCGATACCGCAAACGCAGGAGACCAGGGCAATGTCACAAACACACTACGATTACATCGTCGTCGGCGCCGGTTCGGCCGGCTGCGTGCTGGCCAACCGCCTGTCGCACGACAACAACAACCAGGTATTGCTGCTGGAAGCGGGCGGCAAGGACAACAATCCCTGGATACACGTGCCGGTCGGCTATTTCAAGACCATGCACGACCCCAAGCTGGACTGGTGCTACCGCACGGAAGCGGACGCCGGCATCGCCGGGCGCCAGCTGCAATGGCCGCGCGGCAAGGTGCTGGGCGGCTCCAGCTCGCTCAACGGTTTGCTGTATGTGCGCGGCCAGAAAGAAGATTACGACCGTTGGGCCGAACTGGGCAATGCAGGCTGGAGCTACGCCGAGGTGCTGCCCTACTTTAAAAAATCGGAAGACCAGGAACGCGGTGCCAGCGACTACCACGGCGTGGGCGGTCCATTAAAGGTGTCGGACCTGCGCCTGCGCCGCCCCATCGCCGAACATTTTATTGCCGGCGCCACGGAAAGCGGCATCCCCTTCAATGCCGATTACAACGGCGCCACACAGGAGGGCGTGGGCTACTTCCAGCAGACGGCCAGCAAGGGCTTGCGCTGGAGCACGGCGAAAGCCTTTTTGCGCCCGGCCCGCAAGCGCAGCAACCTGCGCGTGGAAGTGCGCGCGCAGATCACGCGCGTACTGTTCGAGGGCAAGCGCGCCGTCGGCATCGAGTACCGGCAAGATGGCCAGCTGCGCCAGGCGCGCGCCAGCGGCGAAGTGATTCTCTGCGCGGGTGCCATCGGCTCGCCGCACATCCTGCAATGCTCGGGCGTGGGGCCGCGTGCCCTGTTGGAAGAGGTGGGCGTGCCTCTCGTGCACGACTTGCCCGGCGTGGGGCAGAACCTGCAAGACCATTTGCAAATCCGCCTGGTCTTCAAGACACGGCTGAAAACCCTGAACGATGAAGTCAACAGCCTGTGGGGCAAGCTGTGGGTGGGCATGCAATATGTGTTTTCCCGCTCCGGACCGTTGACCTTGGCGGCCAGCCAGGTGACGGTGTTTACCAAATCCTCGCCCGAGGTGGAGCGGCCCGACATCCAGTTCCACATGCAGCCGCTGAGCGCCGACAAGCCGGGCGAAGGCGCGCATCCGTTTTCCGCGTTTACCTCGTCCGTGTGCCAGCTGCGTCCGCACAGCCGTGGCCACGTCTCGATCAAGTCCGCCGATCCCCTCGCCTACCCGGGCATTTATCCGAATTACCTGTCCGACCCGCGCGACCAGCAGACGGCGATTGCCGCCCTGCGCGTGGCCCGAAAAATCGCCGCCGCCCCGTCGCTGGCGCCGCACATCATTTCCGAGTTCGTGCCCGGCCCGCAATTCGAGACGGACGCGCAGCTGCTGGACGCGGCGCGCCGTTTCAGCCAGTCGATCTACCACCCCAGTGGTACCTGCAAGATGGGCCACGACGCCATGGCCGTCGTCGATGAGCGCCTGCGCGTGCACGGCATGCAGAACCTGCGCGTGGTCGACGCGTCGATCATGCCGGAAATCGTCTCGGGCAACACGAATGCGCCCACCATCATGATCGCCGAAAAAGCCGCCGACATGATCCTGGCGGATGCCGTGCGCCTGCCCAAGGCCGCGTAGCCAGCGCCCCGTCCACTTCCACCGACAAGGAGGATGCCAGCGGCGGGCAGACGGCCCCGCCCCCAATGACTCGGCAAGCAGCCTAGCATCAAAAAAATACATAATCGATATCGATTGGAGACTAGATATTATGGATAACAATCCGAACCATCCGAAAAAGGCCAAAGAGCTACGGAAAGTCGTGATGGCCAGCGTGATCGGCGCCACCATCGAGTGGTACGACTTCTTTTTATACGGCGTCGTCGCCGGCATCGTGTTCAGCAAGCTGTATTTCCCGGGCGGCGATCCGCTCGTCTCGACCATGCTGGCCTACGGCACCTTCGCCGTGGGCTTCTTGTCGCGCCCCATCGGCGGCGTGATCTTCGGCCATTTCGGCGACAAGATCGGCCGCAAGAGCATGCTGGTGATGACCCTGATGATCATGGGTGTCTCCACCTTCCTGATCGGCGTGCTGCCGACCTACGACCACATCGGCTACTGGGCGCCCGGCCTGCTGCTGTTCCTGCGCGTGCTGCAGGGCATCGGCCTCGGTGGCGAATGGGGCGGCGCCGTGCTGATGGCGTATGAATATGCGCCGCCGAAAGAGCGCGGCTTCTATGCCAGCCTGCCGCAGATCGGCCTGGCCATCGGCCTGTGCCTCGCTTCCGGCGTGGTGGCGATCCTGTCGTACAGCCTGACGGACGCGCAATTCTTGTCGTGGGGCTGGCGCGTTGCCTTCATTTTATCTGCGGCCCTGGTCTTCATCGGCATGTGGATACGCCTGAACGTGATGGAAACGCCGGAATTTCAGGCGGTGAAAGAGAAGAACGCGGAGACGCAGATTCCGTTTTTCGACCTGCTGAAGCGCTATCCGGGCAATGTATTGAAAGGCATGGGCGCGCGCTATATCGACGGTGTGTTCTTCAATATCTTCGGCGTGTTTTCCATCACCTATCTGACCAACACCATCAAGATCGCCCGCACGGAAGCGCTGATGGGCGTGATGGCGTCGGCCGTCGTGATGTGCTTCTGCATCCCCTTCTTCGGCCGCCTGTCGGACCGCATCGGCCGCAGCAAGGTGTTCTTCTGGGGTTCGCTGATCACGGGCGTGTCGTCGATTCCCGCCTTCTGGATCATGCTGCGTCACGCCGACAATCCGCTGCTGCTGTGGTGTTCCGTGATCATCCCGCTGGGCGTGCTGTATTCGGCCGTGTACGGCCCGGAAGCGGCCCTGTTCTGCGACCTGTTCGACGCCAAGGTGCGCTACACGGGCATCTCCTTCGTGTACCAGTTCTCCGGCATCTTCGCCAGCGGCCTGACTCCCATCATCGCCACCTACCTGCTGAAAACGGGCAATGGCGAGCCGTGGCACATCGTCGGCTACATCCTGTTCGCCTCCCTCGTCTCGGCCGTCAGCGTGGCCATGATCGGCAAGGGCGGCTCGCAGCCCGATGGCCGCATGAAGACGGCGCACGCAAGGTAAGACATCGCGGCGTAAAAAAAGGCAGGCCTCTTGCGAGCGCCTGCCTTGTTTGTTCAAGCTAAAGCTTAGATGACAATGGTCTGGTGCTCATCACCCACGCGCGCGCGGATGGTGCCGATGCGCGAGACGGTTTCGCCGGCCGCTTGCAATTGCGCGATGGCGGCGTCCGCGTTTTCCTGCGAAACGATGACGGTCATGCCGATGCCGCAGTTGAAGACGCGGTGCATTTCAGCGTCAGCCACGCCGCCATGCTGTTGCAGCCACGTGAACAGCGGCGGCATGGTCCATGCCTTCGAGTCCAGTTCAGCCACCAGGCCAGGCTGCAGCACGCGCGGGATGTTTTCCACCAGGCCGCCACCGGTGATGTGCACCATGCCTTTGACTTCCATGGCGTCCATCAGTGCCAGCAGCGGCTTGACGTAGATGCGCGTCGGCTGCATCAGCACGTCGGCGAGTTTACGGCCGTGGAAGTCGCCTTCCAGGTCCGGTTTTGCCACTTCGATGATCTTGCGCACCAGCGAGTAACCGTTCGAGTGCACGCCCGACGAGGCCAGGCCCAGCACCACGTCGCCCGGGGCGATCTTGGTGCCGTCGATGATTTTCGATTTTTCCACGGCGCCGACGGCAAAACCTGCCAGGTCGTATTCGCCGGCCGGGTACATGCTCGGCATTTCCGCCGTTTCGCCGCCGATCAGCGCGCAACCCGCTTGTTCGCAACCCTGGGCGATGCCCTTGATGACGTCGGTGGCAATCGCCACGTCCAGCTTGCCGCAAGCGAAATAGTCGAGGAAGAACAGCGGTTCGGCGCCTTGCACCAGGATATCGTTGACGCTCATGGCGACCAGGTCGATGCCGACCGTGTCATGGCGGTTCAGTTCGAACGCCAGGCGCAATTTGGTGCCGACGCCGTCGGTGCCCGAGACCAGCACCGGTTCCTTGTACTTCTTGCTGATTTCGAACATGGCGCCAAAACCGCCCAGGCCGCCCATCACGCCTTCGCGCAGGGTGCGCTTGGCAAACGGCTTGATTGCTTCGACTAAAGCGTCGCCTGCGTCGATATCGACGCCAGCGTCACGGTAGGAAAGGGAAACATTAGAAGTCTGGTTCATGGTGTGGTGGCAGCGGAGGCGGTAAAATAGAAGGCGGATACCCGCCGGCACGCGCGCGCAAGCATGTTTTTCAACATCGTGCGGCAGGACGCCAGCGGGTGAATTCGGTCGATCAAGTCGCTATTTTATCAAACTGCCCCGCCATTTCGTAATTAACTGCCTTTTTTTAACGCAACAGCACAAACTACATGCCATTCGCCATCACCGCCGAGCAGAAGCAAACAGCATTTTGGATCGCGGTCTGGCTGGCATTCTTGCTGCTGCTCGTCAGCCTGGGCCCCATCCTGACGCCCTTCCTGGCCGCCGCCATCCTCGCCTACGTGCTCAATCCGGGCGTGGACCGCTTGCAACGCCTGCATTACAAGCGCTTTTACGTGCCCCGTCCGCTGGCCGTGCTGGTCGTCGTGGTGTTGTTTTTCCTCGCCATCACGGCGCTGGTGCTGATCGTCGTGCCGGTATTGCAAAAGGAAATTCCCCTGCTGCAAGCGCAGATCCCGCAGTTTCTCAGCAAGGCCAACGAGCTGCTGGCGCCGAAACTGCGCGACCTGGGCATCCGCGTACGCCTCGACGGCACGGGCATCAAACGCATGCTGAGCCAGCAGATGGCCACCAGTGGCGATGAAATCTGGAGCACCGTGCTGGCCTCGGCCCGCATCGGCGGTACGGCCGTGCTGGGCTGGCTGGCCACCGTGGTGCTGATCCCGGTCGTGTTGTTCTATCTGTTGCTGGACTGGCATCCGATGCTGGCGCGCATCGCCGCTGCCGTGCCGCGCCGCTGGGTGGGCCGCACGGTGGGCATGGCGCAGGAAGTCGACACCCTGCTGGCGCAATACCTGCGCGGCCAGTTGCTCGTCATGCTGGTGCTGGCCACGTATTACTCGGCGGCGCTGGCCATCGCCGGTTTTGAAGTGGCATTGCCTGTCGGCATCATTACGGGCTTGCTGGTGTTCATCCCCTACCTGGGCTTCGGCCTGGGGCTGATGCTGGCCCTGATCGCCGCCCTGCTGCAGTTTGCCGACTGGAGCGGCGTGATCGCCGTCGCCGTCATCTACGGCTGCGGCCAGGTCATCGAAGGCTTTTTCCTCACGCCGCGCCTGGTGGGCGAACGCATCGGTCTGAACCCGCTGGCCGTGATCTTTGCTTTATTGGCATTCGGACAACTGTTCGGTTTCGTCGGCGTTTTGCTCGCTTTACCCGCTTCTGCCATCCTGATGGTCGCTTTTAAGCATCTAAGACGCCACTACCTGTCCAGCACCTTCTATAATGCGTGACAAGGTGACTGACACAAGCTGCTGCGCGTCGCACTTTGCGGCCGGTGATGCTCACCGTACTACAGTACGGTTGCGCTTCTCGGCCACAAATCGCTGCCGCTCGCTACGCTTCTGTCAGGCACTCGATACGACTACAATGTTAAATTAATAAAAATCCAACAACAGCGACGACGACGCACAAGCAGTAATGAAAAACAGGACAAGGCGTACGCCATGAAACAACTGGTGCTCGATTTAGGCACAGACCAGGCGCACAGCCTCGATACCTTCGAGGTGGGACAGAATGCCGAAGTGGCGCAGCTGATGCGACAGTTCGCCGCGCGCACGTCGCGCGAACATTTTGCCTACCTGTGGGGCGAACTGGCCGCCGGCAAGAGCCATCTGCTCAAGGCCCTGGCCAGCACCGAGCGCGCGCGCTATATTTCGCCGTTCTCGATCGAGTCCGAATTCGTGTATTCGCCCGACGTCGACCTGTACCTGCTCGACGACTGCGAAAAGCTCTCGCCGCTGGCGCAGATCGATGCCTTTGCCCTGTTCAATGAAATCCGCGCCAACAAGGCCTATATGGTGTGCAGTGGCGCCGTGCCGCCGGCCGTGCTGCCCGTGCGCGAAGACTTGCGCACGCGCATGGGCTGGGGCCTGATCTATCAAATCCACGGCTTGACCGACGATGAAAAAATCGCCGCCCTGACCCAGGCGGCCACCACCCGCGGCTTGACCTTGTCGCCGGGCGTGTTACCCTATCTGCTGTCCCATTTCCGGCGCGACATGCG
This sequence comes from Janthinobacterium tructae, assembly GCF_006517255.1. Taxonomy (NCBI): domain Bacteria; kingdom Pseudomonadati; phylum Pseudomonadota; class Betaproteobacteria; order Burkholderiales; family Oxalobacteraceae; genus Janthinobacterium; species Janthinobacterium tructae. The sequence continues at coordinate 3,610,286 of NZ_CP041185.1, forward strand.
TTCGCTGTCGACGATGCTGGACTCTCTCGACCTCTACTCCCTTGAAACCCAACGCCCGATCACCTTGCCATTGTTGCGCGAGTTGCTGCAGGCGGAAGCGAAAGAATGATGAATCTGGCCCTGTTTGACCTCGACCACACCCTGCTGCCCATCGACTCGGATCACGAGTGGGGCGAATTCCTGGTACGCATCGGTGCCGTGGACGCCGCCGAATTCACCCGTCGCAACGACGAATTTTTCGCGCAGTACCAGGCCGGCACCCTGGACCCGGTGGAATACCTGGAATTCTCGCTCGGCACGCTGGCGCAGTTTCCGCGCGAACGCCTGGAAGCGCTGCACCGGCAATTCATGGCCGAAGTGGTCTTGCCGTCGATCCGCCCCGAAGTCGTGGCCCTGCTCAAGCAGCACCAGGACGCGGGCGATTTGCTGGCCATCGTCACGGCCACCAACCATTTCATCACCAAGCCCATCGCCGATGCGCTGGGCGTCGAGCATCTGCTGGCCGCCATGCCCGAATATGACGCGCAAGGCAACGTCACGGGCAAGCTGCTGGGCACGCCGACCCTGGGCGCGGGCAAGCTGACCCACACCCACGCCTGGCTGGAAAAGATGGGCAAGGAACTGGGGCAGTTCGAGCGCAGCTATTTTTACAGCGATTCACACAACGACATTCCCTTGCTGTCGGTCGTGACCCACCCTGTCGCGACCAATCCCAACACCGCTTTGAGCGCACACGCATCCCTCCACGGCTGGCCATCACTCCACTTATTCAATGATTAAAAAATTCATCCGCAAGATCCTCGGCGTTAAAAAAGAGGCAGCGCGCGACACCACGGCACCCATCGTGCTCGGTCCCGCGCAACACGGAATCGACCCGAAACTGGTGTCGTCGAATGCCATCCGCGTCACCAGCAGCCTGCAGGAAGCCGGTTTTGAGGCCTTTGTCGTCGGCGGCGCCGTGCGCGACCTGCTGCTGGGCGTCAAACCCAAAGACTTCGACATCGCCACCAACGCCACGCCGGAACAGGTCAAGCGATTGTTCCGCCGCGCCTTCATCATCGGCAAGCGCTTCCAGATCGTGCACGTGATGTTCGGCCAGGATTTGCTGGAAGTGACGACCTTCCGCGGCGCCGGCGCCGACTCCGCACCGAAGGATGAACATGGCCGCGTCCTGCGCGACAATACCTTCGGCTTGCAGCACGAAGATGCGCTGCGCCGCGACTTCACCATCAACGCCATGTACTACAACCCGGCCACGCAGGAAGTACTCGATTACCACGGCGGCGTGGAAGATATCCGCGCCAAGACCCTGCGCATGATCGGCAAGCCCGAAGAGCGCTACCGCGAAGATCCCGTGCGCATGCTGCGCGTGGTGCGCTTTGCCGCCAAGCTGAAATTCACCATCGAGCCGCATACGGCCGCGCCGATTCCCATCATGGCGCCGCTGATCAACAATGTGCCGGCGCCGCGCGTGTTCGACGAGATGCTGAAACTGCTGATGAGCGGCCACGCACTGGCCTGCCTGCAGCAGTTGCGCAAGGAAGGCTTGCATCATGGCTTGCTGCCGCTGCTCGACGTGGTGCTGGAGCAGCCGCTGGGCGCGAAATTCGTCACCCTGGCGCTGGACGCCACGGATCAACGCATCGCCGCCGGCAAGACCGTCTCGCCAGGCTTCCTGTTTGCCTCGCTGCTGTGGCACCAGGTGCTGGAAAAATGGACGGCCTACCGCGCCGCCGGCGAGTCAACCATCCCCGCGCTGCACCTGGCAGCCGACGACGTGCTCGACTCGCAAACGGAAAAACTGGCCCTGCAGCGCAAGATCGGTTCGGACATGCGCGACATCTGGTCGATGCAGCCGCGCTTCGAGCGCCGCGTCGGCAAGGCGCCGCATAAACTGCTGGAACACCTGCGCTTCCGCGCCGGCTACGACTTCCTGCTGCTGCGCTGCGCCTCGGGCGAGATCGACATGGAGATCGGCGAGTGGTGGACAGCCTTTTATGAGGGTGACGAGGAAACGCGCGAAGCGCTGCTCGTCAGCGCGAATGCCGCGCCGGGCGCCGTCAAGAAGAAGCGCCCGCCACGCCGCAGCACGCGCAGCAAGACGAGTACAGGCGGCTCGACCACCGGCGGCAGCAGCGACGAATAATGGTCGTCACTGCTTACATCGGCATCGGTGCCAACCTGGGCGACGCGCGCGCGAACGTACAGGATGCGATTGCGCGCCTGGCGCGCCTGCCCGGCGCATCCCTCGTGGACGCCTCGTCCAGCTACCGCACGGCGCCCATAGCTTCCAGCGGTGACGACTACATCAACGCCGTGGCGCGCATCACGACCACCCTGCCGGCCGAAGAGCTGCTGCTGGCGCTGCACGCCATCGAGGCGGCGCACGGGCGCGAGCGGCCCTACCGCAACGCCCCGCGCACCCTGGACCTGGATTTGCTGCTGTACGGCGATGAACGCATCGCCAGCGCCAGCCTGACGGTGCCGCATCCACGCATCACCGAGCGCGCCTTCGTGCTGGTGCCGCTGCTCGAACTGGCTCCCGCCGTCGTCGTGCCCGGCCTCGGGCTGGCGCAGGACTACCTGGCAAGCGTCGCTGACCAGGCCATCAGCCAACTCTGAGCGCCACGCGGCATTGCTCTACAATGCCGCCCCTGCACGCCGCCATATAAAGTACTACACTAACGGCGTCGCAATAGCATCACCCCCCTTTCACTCTAGAGAATACCTATGTCCGCTTATTTGCAAGGAACAGATCTGGCCGCAAAAGACAAGGCCGCCACACCGGCGCCGGCGCCATCCAAGCCTGTCGCCAACAAGGCCGTGACCATCCACACCCTGGCCACGCTGCGCGCCGCCCGCGAAAAGATCACCATGCTGACCTGCTATGACGCCAGCTTCGCGTCGCTGATGGACCGCTGCGGCGTGGAGATCCTGCTGATCGGCGATTCGCTCGGCATGGTCTGCAACGGCCACAACTCCACCCTGCCCGTCACCGTGGCCGAACTGGCTTACCACACGGCTTCCGTGGCGCGCGGCGCCAGGTCGGCCATGATCATGTCCGACCTGCCGTTCGGCGCGTATGGCACGCCCGAAACAGCGTATGCCAACGCCGTCATCCTGATGCAGGCAGGCGCGCACATGATCAAGATCGAAGGCGGCGCCTGGCTGGCCGAGACCGTCCGTTTCCTCACGCAGCGCGGCATCCCCATCTGCGCCCACATCGGCCTGACGCCGCAATCGGTGCATCAGCTGGGCGGCTACAAGGTGCAGGGCAAGAGCACGGAAAGCGCCACTGAGCTGAAGAACGACGCGCTGGCGCTGCAAAACGCGGGCGCCGCCATCGTGCTGATGGAAGCCATGCCGTCGCAGCTGGGCAAGGAAGTGACCGACATGCTGACCATCCCCACCATCGGCATCGGCGCCGGTCCCGACTGCTCGGGCCAGGTGCTCGTCATGCACGACATGCTGGGCGTGTTCCCAGGCCGCAAGGCGCGCTTCGTGCGCAACTTCATGGAAGGCGCGGCCAGCATCGACGACGCCGTCACCGGCTATGTCAAGGCCGTCAAGGATGGCAGCTTCCCGGCGCTGGAACACTGCTTCTGATCTTCTGATCTAACCTATTCAGGCGATATCGCCCCGGCACTCGCCGGGGCGATTTTTTTTTCGCGCAGCGTTTCTGTGCGTACAAACGCCACCTCCAGTCCAAAGAACTGCCCGATACGGTTCAGCGTCTGAATGGTCGGATTGCCTTTGCCGCTCTCGATCTCCTTGATGGTTTTCAGGCTGACCCCTCGGTGTTCCGCAAATTGGGCCTGCGTCAGGCGCGAGATGGCGCGCATTTCCTTGACGGCGTGCTGCAGCGTGACGGCGCCTGCTTCAATGGCTGCGTAAAGCACTACCCTGCGCTGCCGCAACTCTTCCTTGTCAACGGTCTTTTTCGTACGCGCCATGTCAGTGCTCTCCCAATGCCTTGAGCTGTTCGATCTGCCCGGCGATATGTGGCCGGAGGAAAGCAATGATGTCATCATCCACGCCGGCCTCCTGCATATGCTGTTCCAGCGCAACCAGGTGCCGGGAAAATCCGTATAGCGCGAGGCGGATCTGCTGGCGCTCCACGTCCTGCATGCCGATCGTGGCCAGTATCGTCGTCCAGTCATGCAGCTCGTTTTTGGTATCCGGGTGATACCAGCGCGCCGCGCGTGGTATGCCATCCGGGTCCAGGTACATCGGCGCAAAATCGAACAGCGGAGTGAGGCGCACCTCGGCACCAATTTGCTGCACCGCCGTATTGCGTGCGTGATTGTCGGTATTGCGCATGGCCAGGTTCAAGATATCGCGTTTGAGAAATTCGATGGTTTCCGCAGTCTTGTCGCTGACGACGGCGCGCAGCGCCTGCAATAGGTCGAACTGGCTGGGCGTGGCTTCAAAGCCAACAATACCTGCCAGCGAAGCGGCGCTTTCCTGATGCAGCCGCAGCACTTTTCCATCCCGGATGCGGCGGTCAAAACGGGGAATGAACAAGGTATCGTCCTGGTAGCGCAGCCGGCCTTCGGTGCGCAAGCCCACCGCGCGTGCCACAGTCATGTATGCGGCTTCATTTCTCAATACCTTGGCGTCGCTGGCGGTCTTTCCGCGCGGACGCTTGACGATGAAATGGGCAGCCGCGTCCTGGTCCGCCAGGGCGCCATCGGCATGCCAGAGACCGGCATGGTCCGTGGTCAGCAGATATTTCGGCGCCGCTCCTTGCACCCCCAGACTGCCGGCGGCCAGCATGCCATGCATCAGCATGCGCTCATTGAAGGCATCGCCGCGGCCTATGATCTCGTCCAGTGAAAAGCCGGTCAGCGGCTTGCCCTTGTCATGGCGATGCATATGTTGTGCGTAGTACTGCACGGCCTCGGCGATGCGCACGCGCCCGACGGGATTGAATGCGCCAGCACACGCCAGCGGAAAATCGGCAGCAGGACCATCGGCCAGTTGCAGCTGCCCAAGCAGATATTGCCGTCCGCTTCCCTGGGGAATCAGGTCAAAGAGAAAGGCTGGCCATTGCGCCAGCTTCTGCATCTCTGCCGTGACGGGAAAACGCAGCGAGACAGGTCCGCTCTCAAGCTTGAAGAAGGCATAATCGAGGTCATACTCGAACAGGGCAGCGGTGCGCGGATTGCCGCCTGCAGGCTCAAGCAAAGTCAGCGATGCGCAATCGTGCCACGCATCATCATGAAAAATTTGAAAATGGCATTGCATGGCGGCTCCACTGGATCTTATAGTAGCTAATTGTGTTTAGTTTATCCCTAAATTAGCACTTATACGATCCAAATTTTAACAAGTGTAGCGCCATGAAAAATTTAATGGCACCTAAAAGAACTATTTCAAGCTATCAACACCCTTAATTAGCCCTTTTAAGTACCCTTATAGAAATTACCCCACCTGTATCCACGTCGTCTTCAGCTCCGTGTACTTGTCCAGCGCGTGCAATGACTTGTCGCGCCCGTTGCCCGACTGCTTGTAGCCGCCGAACGGCACGGTAATGTCGTCGCCGTCGTACTGGTTGACGTGCACGGTGCCCGCGCGCAGGGCGCGCGCCGTCTGGATGGCCTTGGTGATGTCGGAGGTCCACACGGCAGCCTGCAAGCCGTACGGCGTGGCGTTGGCCTGTTGGATGGCGTCGGCGATATCCGTAAAGCCCAGCACGGACAGCACGGGGCCGAAGATCTCTTCGCGCGCGATCGTCATGCCGGCCTCCACGCCGCCAAACACGGTCGGCTGCACGTAATAGCCACCCGTATCAAGACGCACGGCCTCGCCGCCACCGAGCAGCTGCGCGCCTTCGTTCTTGCCCGCCGCGATATAGCCCATGACCGTATTCATCTGCGTGGCGTCGACAATCGCCCCCATGACGGTGGCGTCGTCGAGCGGATCGCCAGGCTGGAAGCGGGGCAGCATGGCCAGCGCCTTGGCCAGGAATTCTTCCTTGATCGATTCTTCCACGAACAGGCGCGATGGCGCGTTGCAGCTTTCGCCCTGGTTGAAGAAGATGGAACCGACGGCCGCCGCCACGGCCTTGTCGAGGTCCGGGCAATCGGCGCAGACGATGTTGGCGGACTTGCCGCCCAGTTCCGTCCACGCCCGCTTCAGGTTCGACTGGCCCGCCATCTGCACGATCAATTTCCCTGTGCGCGTGGAGCCCGTAAAGCCGATGCAATCGACATCCATGTGCAGCGCCAGCGCGGCGCCGGCCTCATGGCCGTAGCCTGGCAGCACGTTGAAGACGCCCGCCGGCACGCCCGCCTCCACCGCGATGTCGGCCAGGCGCAGCGCCGTCAGCGGCGATTTTTCCGACGGTTTCAATATCACGCTGTTGCCGGCCGCGAGGGCCGGCGCGATCTTCCAGGCGGCCATGATCATCGGGTAATTCCACGGCACGATGGCGGCGACGACGCCGACCGGTTCGCGCGTGATCAGGGCCAGGCTGTTGGCAGGGGTCGGGGCGATTTCATCGTAGACCTTGTCGATCGCCTCGCCATACCAGCGCAGGCAATTGGCCGTGGCGCCCACGTCCACGCTCTGGCTGTACTTGATCGGTTTGCCCATGTCCAGCGTTTCCAGCAGGGCCAGCTCGGGACCGTATTGCTGCACCAGGTCGGCGAACTTGATCAATATCCGCTTGCGCTGCGCGGGCGACTTGCCTGCCCAGCGGCGATCCTCGAAGGCGGCGCGCGCGGCCAGCACGGCCGCGTCCACGTCGCCGCCATCGCAGCGGGCCACCTGCCCCAGCAGGCGCCCGTCGATGGGCGACAGATTGTCGAAAGTCTGGCCTGACCTCGCTCCGACCCGCTCGCCGTTGAGGAAGGCGCGTCCATCGATCGCGAGCGCTGCGGCCCGTGCATGCCAGCTGGTGTTTCCCGTCATGGTCATCTCCTGTGTCAGTGTAAGAGCAGCTTACTCCTGGTCTGCCAGATAGGCCGCAGACAGTTGCTTGCGGCGCTGCCGGTCGGCGCGCGCCAGCAGCACGGCATACACGATCACGGCGAGCGTCACCACCAGAATCGTCAGCGCGGCGATGGCATTCACACGCGGATCGAGCCCCAGGCGCGCGCGCGAGAAGATCACCAGCGGCATGGTCGTCGAACCGGGGCCGGACAAAAAGGCCGACAGCACCACATCGTCGAGCGACAGGGTAAACGTCAGCAGCCAGGCTGAGGCCAGCGCCTGCGTGATGTTCGGCAGGGTCACGAGGAAGAATACCTGGTGCGCGCGGCAGCCCAGGTCCATCGCCGCTTCGGACAGCGATTTACTCATCTCCTGCAGGCGCGACTGCACCACCACGGCCGCATACGCCATGCCCAGCAGGGTGTGACCGAACCACATCGTCAGCACGCCCCGCTCGGGAAAGCCAAAGACCTTTTGCATGGACACCAGCATCAGCAGCAAGGAGAGGCCGATGATCACTTCCGGCATCACCAAGGGCGCGCTGACCATGGACGAGAACAAGGTGCGGCCGCGGAAGCGCTGGTAATTGGTCAGCGCAAAGGCGGCGAAGGTGCCGAGAATGACGGAAGACGTGGCCGACATGAAGGCGATCTTCAGCGACAGACCGAAACCCGAGATGATCTGCGTATCGCTCATCAACTCGCTGTACCAGCGCAGCGAAAAGCCGCTCCACACCATGTCCTGGCGCGAGCTGTTGAACGAAAAGACAATCAGCACGATGATGGGCAGGTAGAGGAACAGATAGCCGAGCGAAAGCCAGCCGCGCCCGAACCAGCGCTGCAGGAAATTACGTCCGTTCATGTGCGCTCCTCCGCGTCCTGGTCCGTCTTGTATTTGTTAAAAATAGCCATCGGCACGAGGATCAGCAAGACCACCAGCACCGTCACCGAAGACGCCATGGCCCAGTCGTTATTCGTGAAATACTCATCCCACAGCACGCGGCCGATCATCAGCGTTTCCGGGCCACCCAGCAGTTCGGGAATCACGTATTCACCCACGGACGGGATGAACACCAGCATGGCGCCGGCGATGATGCCCGATTTCGACAGCGGCACGGTGATGCGCCAGAACGCCTGCAAAGGCGTGGCGCCCAGGTCGGCCGCCGCTTCCAGGTAGCGCACGTCCATTTTCACCAGATTCGCATACAGGGGCAAAATCATGAACGGCAGGTAGGCGTACACCATGCCGACCACCAGCGAGAATGAGGTATTCATCATGTGCAGCGGTTCCTGCACGATGCCCAGGGCGATCAGCAGGTCGTTGAGCAAGCCATGGTTGGCCAGAATGCCCTTCCACGCATACACGCGCAGCAGGAAGGAGGTCCAGAACGGCAGCATCACCAGCAGCATCAGCACGGGCCGGATCGACGGTCTGGCGCGCGCCATGAAGTAGGCGAACGGGTAGCCGACGAACAGACAGATGGCCGTGGTAATCGCCGCGTACTTGATGGAACTGAGGTAGGTGAGCAGGTACAGTTCATCGGCGGCGATAAACAGGTAATTGGCGATTTTCACCTTCAGCACGACGATGCCATCGACGTACGACAGCAAGCCGCCGAACGGGCTGCCCGCCGTGTCCATGTCGGACAGGCTGATGCGCAGCACGATCAGAAAGGGCACCAGAAAGGCGGCAGCGAGGAACAGCGACGGCACGGCGATGACGGCGTTGCGCCCGGTGACCCAACGCAGGGTAACCAGGCTGCGCAGCGATTGCAGGAGGGAAGTCATCACGGGCCTCAGCTGGTCAACACGACGATGTCGGCGCCATCCCACCACACCCACACGCGCTGTTCGCGCTCCAGGCGCGCGGCGTCGTGGCGGGCCGCGTTGGTGCGCGAGACTTTCACCACCGTGCCGCTGTCGAGGCGCACGTGGTAGCTGGTTTCATTGCCAAAATACGCCATGGCGACGATCACGCCCTGCGCGCAGTTATAACCGTGTTCGGCCGGCGACGCCCGTTCTTCCAAAGCGGGCGGCGCGATCTGGATGCCGATTTTTTCGGGGCGTACGGCCACCGAGACATCCATGCCCAGGTTACCCGTGATGCCATGCGAAACATAGTGCTCGCCATCGGGCGTGGCGATCACCACGTGATCGGGCTCGTCTTGCGTGATGCGCCCGTCGAACAGATTGACGCTGCCGATGAAATCGGCGACGAAGCGGCAGTTCGGCGTTTCATAGATTTCGCCCGGTGCGCCCACCTGCAGGATGCGCCCTTCGCTCATGACGGCGATGCGCGTGGCCATGCTCATGGCCTCGTCCTGGTCGTGCGTGACCATCACGCAGGTGACGCCCACCTGCTCGATGATGTTGACCAGTTCCATCTGCGTGCGTTCGCGCAGTTTTTTATCCAGCGCGCCCAGCGGCTCGTCGAGCAGCAGCAACTGCGGCCGCTTGGCCAGGCTGCGCGCCAGCGCCACGCGCTGCTGCTGCCCACCCGACAGCTGGTGCGGCTTGCGCTTCGCGTATTGGCCCAGCTGCACCAGCGCCAGCATCTGTTCGACCCGCGCCGCCACTTCCACTTTCGGCAAGCCGTCGCGGCGCAGGCCGAAGGCGATGTTGTCCCACACGGACAGGTGCGGGAACAGCGCATACGACTGGAACATCATGTTGATGGGACGCTGGTGCGGTGGCACATCGATGATGCTGTTGCCCGCCAGCGCGATGCGGCCCGAGGTCGGCGTCTCGAAGCCAGCCAGCATGCGCAGCAGGGTCGACTTGCCGCAACCTGAACTACCGAGCAGGGCGAAGATCTCGCCCTGGTTGATCGTCACGGAAATATCATTGACGGCGCGCACGCCATCGAATTCCTTGACCAGCTGATCAATCAGTAAGAAAGGCGCTGGGGCGTCGCTGGCCGACGCGGCAGGTGTTGCTATCGTCATGTGGGTGCTTTGGGTAAGAGGGTGTCAAAAGGAAAAACTGGCCGCTACAGGAGCGGCCAAGATGGAAGTTTAGCGGAACTGCCGCGATTCTGGTCCAAAAAAACTTGAGTTAGCGTCTATTTGGGTGAAAAACTGACACCAACCCAAGAGCAAACCCCGGGGTCGTACCCTGAGGGTACGCCCCCGGCCCTTGCGTTTGGGTTCAGCCAGAACCTACACCCAGCCCTTCGCTTTCACATCCGCATACGTCTTGTCCAGGCACACGCGTATCAACGCCACCATTTCATCGATCTGCGCGCGCATCATGACCAGGGGTGGGGCGACGATCATGCGCTCGCCCACGGCGCGCATGATAACGCCGTTGTCGAACATGTGGCCGCGGCAAATCATGCCCACGCCCTGGTCCTCGTCGAACAGCTCGTTCTCGTGCACGGTGGCGCCCTTCTTGCGCACCAGGTTCAGGCCCGCGACCAGGCCGCAGCTGTCCGCGTAGCCCACCAGCGGATGCTCGCCCAGGCTGGCGAAGCACTGCTGCAGGTACGGTCCCGTATCCTCGGCCACCTTCGCTACCAGCTGCTCGTCCTCGATGATGCGGATATTTTCCAGTGCGGCCGCGCAGGCCACGGGGTGTCCGGAATACGTGAAACCATGCGTGAATTCGCCGCCCTGCTCGATCAGCACCTTGGCCACCCGATCCCCCACCAGCACGCCGCCCAGCGGCACATAGCCCGAGGTGACGCCCTTGGCAAACGTGATCAGGTCGGGCTTGATGCCGAACAGTTCGGAGCCGAACCAGCGCCCCAGGCGGCCGAAGCCGCAGATGACTTCATCGGCGATCAGCAAAATGCCGTACTTGTCGCAGATGCGCTGAATCTCGGGCCAGTAGGTACTTGGAGGGATGATGACGCCGCCCGCGCCCTGCACCGGCTCGCCGATGAAGGCGGCCACCTTGTCGGCGCCGATCTCGAGGATTTTGTCTTCCAGCCAGCCCGCCGCCTTCAAACCGAAGGCTTCCGGTGTCAAGCCATGCCCCGCTTCCAGGTAATTGGGCTGGCCGATATGCGCGATGCCGGGAATGGGCAAGCCGCCCTGCGCATGCATGCCGTCCATTCCGCCCAGCGACGCTCCCGCCACCGTGCTGCCGTGATACGCGTTGTGGCGGCTGATGACGGTATGGCGTTCCTGGTAGCCGAGGATATCCCAGTAGCGGCGCACCATGCGCAGGTTCGTGTCGTTACCCTCGGAGCCGGAGCTGGTGAAAAACACGTGCTGGAACTGCGGCGGCGATATTTGCGCCAGCTTGGCCGCCAGCTGCGCGGCCGGCACATTGGTCGTGCCAAAGAAGCTGTTATAGAACGGCAGCGTTTCCATCTGCCGGTAGACGGCTTGCGAGATCGAGGTGCGGCCATAGCCCACATTGACGCACCACAGGCCCGACATGCCGTCGACGATTTTCTTGCCCTGGCTATCCCACAGGTAGACGCCATCGCCGCGCACGATCACCCTGGCGCCCTTGCTTGCCAGGTCCTGGAAATCGGTGAATGGATGCAGGTAATGGGCCGTATCCATTTTCTGGATGGCGGCCGTGTCGTAGACCTGCGGCGCCGCATTCCTTTGCGCCACGGAGGAGACAAAAGCGGCGCTCGGCGCCAGCGGATTGTTTGTTGTACTCATTGCGATCCTTTCTTAAACGTGGAGCAGAAGATGTTCGCGCTCCCACGGGCTGATGACGGTCATGAATTCCTGGTGCTCCAGGTCCTTGATGGCCGCATACACGTCGATGAAGCGCTCGCCCAGCACCGTGCGCAGCTTGTCTTCCGCGCGCAGCAGTTGCAGGGCTTCGGGCAAGCCTTGCGGCAGCTCGAACTTCATGTCGTAGGCGCTGCCCACCATCATCGGCGTCGCTTCCAGCTGCTCCGTCATGCCGAGGTAGCCGCAGGCCAGTGTGACGGCCAGCGCCAGATAGGGATTCGCATCGGCGCCGATGATGCGGTTTTCCACGCGGCGGTCCTGCACGCCCGATTCGGGCACGCGGAAACCCACGGTGCGGTTGTCCAGTCCCCACTGGATGTTGATGGGCGCGGCCGTATGGCGCACGATGCGGCGGTAGGAATTCACGTAGGGCGCGACGATGGCCATGGCCGATGGCATGTAGCGCTGCAGCCCCGCGATGTAATGCTTGAAGATGGGCGCGGCCGAACCATCGTCGTTGCTGAAGATATTCAAGCCCGTCTTCGCGTCGACGACGCTCTGGTGCACATGCATGGCGGACCCCGGCTCGCCGGCCATGGGCTTGGCCATGAAGGTCGCGTACATATCGTGCTTCAAGGCCGCTTCGCGCAGCGTGCGCTTGAAGAAGAAGACCTTGTCGGCCAGGCCCAGCGGGTCGCCGTGCAGGAAGTTGATTTCCATCTGCCCGGCGCCGATTTCGTGGATCAGGGTGTCGACGTCCAGGTTCATCAGTTCGCAGTAATCGTAGATATCCTCGAACAGCGGGTCGAATTCATTGACGGCGTCGATGCTGTACACCTGGCGGCTGGTCTCGGCCCGGCCGCTGCGGCCGATGGGCGGCTTCAGCGGCAAGTCGGGGTCCGTGTTTTTCGCCGTCAGGTAGAACTCCAGCTCCGGCGCCACCACGGGCTTCCAGCCCTTGTCCGCATACAGTTTCAGCACGCGCCGCAGCACAGATCTGGGAGCAAAATCGACCAGCGCGCCATCGGAAAAATAGCAGTCGTGGATGACTTGCGCGGTGGGATCTGTAGCCCATGGCACCATGGTGATGGTGGTGGGATCGGCTTTCAAGATCATGTCGCGGTCGGTGCTGGAAATGGCGCGGTCATAGCCGCCATCGTCGACCGGGTAATTGCCCGTCACGGTCATGCCCAGCACCGCCTCCGGGATGCGCATGCCGCGCTCCTGGGTGAATTTCCCGCGCGGCAGGATCTTCCCGCGCGCCACACCCGTCAAGTCGGGGACCAGGCATTCGATTTCCGTGACGCGCTTTTCATTGAGCCACAAATCCATATCCGTATAGGTGAAATTTTCGCGTATTGCCATGTTTCCCTCTCGCTGGTATTGCGCTTTTCCTGATCAAGCGCCGCATGGTGGTGCTGCGGCGCACCTGTCATCCTGCCTTTCTGTGCTGCTGTTCCTGGTAATCGCGACAAGCCTGGCCAAAGGCGCCGAACAGGCGCATCGACTGCGGATTGTCTTCCACCTGCCATTCCGGGTGCCATTGCACGGCCAGCGTAAAACCGGCGGCGCTGGCCACCGTATAGGCTTCCACCAGGCCGTCGTCGGCCAGGGCTTCCACCAGCAAGCCATCGGCCAGCCGGGCGATGCCCTGGCCATGCAGGGAATTGACCATCATTTCGCTCTCGCCGCCCAGCAGCCGTGACAGCAGGCCGTCCGGCATCAACTTGATGCGGTGCGCGGGCGCGTACTGGCGCGCCAGGGGATCGAGCACATTCTCCCGATGCTCCATCATGCCCGGCACCGCATGCACGGCCTGGTGCAGGCCGCCGCCCAGGGCCACATTGACTTCCTGGAAGCCGCGGCAGATGGCGAGCAAGGGCAGCTGGCGCGCCAGCGCGGCGCGGATCAGGGGCAAGGTGGTGGCGTCGCGCGCAGGGTCTTGCGGCAGGTCGGGGTGGAGGATGTCTTCGCCATACAGGCGAGCGTCGACGTTCGAGGCGGAACCGGTCAGCATGACGCCATCGGCAATCTGCAGCGCCGCGTCCAGGTCGGCATCCAGGCCCAAGGCGGGCAACAGCAGCGGCATGCAACCGGCGCCGCGCAGCACGGCGTGCAGGTATTTGTCCTGCGCCATGTGCCAGGCGTGGCTGCCGAGCTGGCGCTGGCAGGCGGGGACGAGAACGATGGGACGGCGCATAGAGTGCTACCTCGCTGGCGTGACGATCCAATGACAGCGCCATGACAGCGCTGCCGCTCGCTACACTGTACAGCAGAGCCGGTGGAGGCGACCACACTGATGGGCGTGGCCAGCGGCGGCACACATCGCCTACACTACGGCTTTGCAGTATTGCCTTTACTAAAATCATCATATGCCCGTCCGGCGCCAAACACCAGCGCCACCGGCAAAGTCCCCTTACTTTCCCATGCACCCATACCGCTTTCCAGCCTGCCGAAACTCCTTTTCCACCCTGCGGGGGCAATCATGAAGCACATGCCATGGCGTGACTTCTTTGCCCTCGTGGTCAGCATCGGCGTGGTCGGCCTGGGCCTGGGCGCGACCATGCCGCTCACCGCCTTGACCCTGCACCAGCGCGGCGTGGGCACGGACATCATCGGCATGATCACGGCCGTCAGCGCGCTCGGCATCCTGGCCGCCTCGCCATTCGTCTCGCGCTGGGTGGGACGCTTCGGCGCGCGCGCCACCATGCTGGGCGCCGTGTGGGTGGCGTCGCTGGCGACGATCGCCATGCAGTTCACCGACCACCTGCTGGCGTGGAGCGTGCTGCGTTTCCTGTTCGGCGGCGCCATGGGCGTGCTGTTTACCATCGGCGAGGCGTGGGTCAACCGCCTGGCGCCCGACAATTCGCGCGGACGCGTGGTGGCCATGTACACCACCAGTTTTACCTTCTTCCAGCTGATCGGCCCAGCCCTCGTGGCGCTGTTCAACGACAAGATCAGCTGGAGCTTCGCCGCCTGCGGCCTGCTGTTTTTACTGGCCGTGCCGGGCCTGATGCTGATCTCGAACAGCGGCCCGGAACGCAAACCGGAAGAACACGGCGTGAAGTGGACCTTGATCCTGCCGCGCATGCCGATGATCGTGCTGGGCGCCGCCTTCTTTGCCCTGTTCGACACGCTGGCATTGAGCCTGTTGCCGCTGTATGCGATGGAGCACGGCATCGGCACGGACCTGGCCCTGCTGTCGGCCACCGTGGTGCTGGTGGGCGACACGGGCCTGCAATTCGCGCTGGGATGGATGGCTGACCGCTTCGGCCGCGCCAAAGTCCACGCGGCCTGCGGCGTGGCCGTGTGCCTGCTGCTGCCGCTGCTGCCGTTCGCCGTCGGCACGCCGTGGCTGTGGTGGACCTTGCTGCTGTTGCTGGGCGCGGCGGCGGGCGGCATCTACATGCTGGCGCTGGTGGCCTGCGGCGAGCGCTTTACGGGACTGTCGCTGACCAGCGCCAGCGCCATCGTCAACGCTACCTGGGGCGTGACCAGCGGCGGCGGCCCCCTGCTGACGGGCGTGCTGATGCAATCGGTCGGCGTGAACGCCCTGCCGGCCGTGATGTGGGTGTGCTGCGCCATTTTCGTCGGCAGCGCAGCGTGGGAACGCAGGAAGGGGATCGTGTAACGCGCTACTTTTTTTCCAGCCGCTGTCGCAGCTCCTCGGCCACCGGATAGTCGGGATACGCCTGCCGGAACGCGGCCCACTCCTCCTGCGCCAGCGCCGTTTCGCCCGCTTTTAACAAGGCGTCGATCTTCACCAGCCACACGGAAGCGTCAAGCTTTGCCGGCGGTGGCAGCGGCGCCGACTTTACCGCGACGGGAGCGGGCATGGCCAGCGCGCGCTGCACCGGTGCCTGGCGCTGCAGGCTAAATTCGGCCTGCATGGCGGCTTGCCGCTCCATCGCCTCCCGCATTGCCGGGGGAGGTGGCGGGGCCGGTGGCGCAGGCGCGGGTACGGATGATGGCGCCGGCTCGGCTTGCGCCGGCGGCCTCGGTGCCGCCCTGGCCATGGCGCGCGGTGCTGGCGGTAGTGGCGCAAACTCAGTCGCAGGTGCAGTCGCCGGTGCAATGACCGGTGCGGCTGCCTGCATCACCTCCTGCGTGACCGGTTCCCCGACTACGGGAAATTGCGCCGGCTTCGAGCCGAACCAGTCGACGCCGATCAGGTTGACCGTCAGCAGCACGGCCGCCGCCAGTCCCAGCGGAATACGCCAGCGCTGCAGGTAGTCGGGCGCCTTCTTGACGGGCAAGGTACGCAGCACGCCATCGGCGCTGTCGTTCGCCGCTGCCGGCTGGTGCAAGGCTTTTTCCGCGTCGGCCAGAATGGCCGCATCAAGCGCGCTGGAAGGCGCGGGCTGCGGCAGGCTGGCCAGCAGCGCCTTCAATTCCTCGTCATTCGGTTCGTCGTGATCTTGATCGTGCGTATTCATGCCTGTCCTCCCCCGCTGTCCAAGCCCGCGCGCAACTTCTGCATGGCGTAGCGCAGCCGGCTCTTGACGGTTTCCGCTTCCGCCCCCGTCACCACGGCGATATCCTGGATGCTCATGCTGCTGAACTGCTGCAGCACCAGCGCTTCCTTTTGTTCCACCGGCAGCGCCGCGATGGCCGCATGCAGCAGCGCATGCTGCTGTTTCTGCTCCAGCGATTGCGGCGGCGATACACCCTCGTCGGCCGGCTCGCCTGCTTCCCCTTGTTCCTGCCCTTCCCGCTGGCGCAGGAGGTCGATCAGGCGGTTGCGCGCGATCTGGTACAGATAGGTGCGGAAAGCCGCCTGCGGCTGGTAGCCCGTGCGCGCCGCATGCAGGCTGGCCCACGCATCCTGCACGATCTCGTCGACCCACGCGCGGCGCGGCGCGCGCCATGCCACGAAGCGGTACAGACCCTGGCTATGGCGCCGGTACAATTCGCGAAACGACGGCAGGTCGCCGGCGCTGTAGCGCAGCATCAGTTCTTCATCCGTGGCAGTGAGTAATGTATCGGGCATGCGAAGCAGTGTAGCCGAACTGCGCGGCAGCGACAATTTCCCTACGCCTTCAGCGTACAGTGGACGCAATGGGCGCATAGCTGATGCGGCGTACTTCACGGATCTGTCCATCCCTGAGCGCCCCTTCCACCACTTCATAGCCGAGCAGGGCGAAGACCCGTCCCTGCAGGAACAGCGGGCGCGCATTGCCATACCAGTCCACGCAGGACGCGCGGCAGCCATCGTCCGGTGCTGGACCGGGACGCGCGGCCAGCGCACCGAGTTCCGTCAATGTCAAACCACTGTTGCGCAGGTACAGGACGGAGGCGGCCGGCCGGCTCGATCCTGGCCGCTCGTCCGCGCCCAGGATGGGCAGGCCGATCACGCCCTCGCTGGCCGTGTGCGGCTTGTAGAAAAAGCCGTGGCTGCGCGACTCGCCCTGCGCCGCATCGGCGCGGATGTAGCGCGTGGCAATCGCCGCCTGCGCCCCCAGGCGGATGCTGCTGAAGTGCAGATCCTTGCCCTGCGCACCGATCACCACGGCATCATTACCCAGCGCTTCGATGCGCTCCACGCCGTGCGGCAGGGACAAGGCTTGCACGCTGGCCGCATCGGCCCAGCGCACGGCATACAGGGGCTGGCGCGGCCAGGCCTGATCCGCCTTGCGGCGTCCGGGATTGCCCGGATTGCCGTACAACAGATACGGCCCTACATAGCGGTTCTGCAGAGCGTAGCCGCCGCCACCGGGCAGCGGCTGGTAGCTGCTGGCGGGCGCGCTGTCGCGGCCATCGGAAAACGACGTCAATGGCACGCGCAGCAGGGCCATGTCGCCGCGCCCGCGCGCGCCATCCCACATCGCGTCGCCCTGGCCTTCGGCGCGCAGCAGCACGTTCAGGTGGCCGTCATCGCTTTCCAGGAACGAGAACTGGTCGACGGGCGCGCCCGCCACCTTCAATGCGCTGGGCGCCGTGCCATCGAGGGGAATGCGGAACACGCCCGAGTCGCTGCCGCGCCGTGTGGTCCACACGAAAACGGATTCGCCCGACACATAAAACACGCGGCCCTGCGGCCCCATCACGGCGGTCGCTTCGCAGCGCATGTCGCGCTGCGCCAGGTCGCACACGGTGACCGTGTGCAGGGTCAGACCAAAACCCGGTTCGGGCTCTTCATCGGTGCGGTAAATGCGCGTGGCCGGCGCGATGCGCTTGAAATCGGACGGCACGGCGTCGGGGCGCCAGCGGCGCAGCGCGGGAAAGCCGCCAAACGGATCGCCGCGGCGCAAGTTCAGCGACAAGGGCGAATAGAACACCAGTTTGCTGCCGATCAGGCGGCTGGCGTAATTGCGCGAGGAGTAATAATCGTTGGAGCGCAAATGATACGTGGCGCGGTAGGCCAGCTTGCCGTTCGCATCGATGTCGAACAGGCCGATTTCCGTGCCACCACGGCTGTAACTGTAGCCGATCACCACCAGCGTATCGCCGTCGAGCAGCATCTCGTCATACCAGCTGCCCGATGGGTCGCTGCCCGGCGCGTACGCATCGAGCGAGGACACCGGCTGCAAGGCATTGCCCCCCACCTGCACGGTGAACAGCTTGCCGCGCCGCAGCATCACCAGGTGCTTGCCATGCACTTTGACGATGCCGCCTTCGTCCACGCCCGCCGTCTGCACATTGGTGACCGATTCCGCAGCTTCTGCTGATGGTGCGGGGGCAGCCTTGGCCACCATCGGCGCGGGAGGGGCCGGCGCCGCCGCCACGTACTGCGCTGAATATGCATACTGCGCCGTGGCGCGCTGCAGTTTCTGCTGCTCCTTCTGCAGTGCCGCCTGGCGCGCCTGCAACTGCTTCAGGTAGCTGCTCAAGGCTTGCTCGCTGGCGAACGGGGCCAGGGTTTTCCTTGGGGCCGTGTCGGCGGCATGGCTGCCTGCCGACAGCAACAGGGACAGTATCAATGTGATCTTGAGGGCGCTGGACATCGCTTCTTCTCCGGTTGGCTGGGGTGTCAAGCATGAAACGCAGCGGCAGGGAAAAAGGGGTTAAATACGCGTGAAAATAATGACGACGTTGCTGCCCTATTCAAAACCGCGTATGCGGTCGCCGTTGAAATTCGGCAGGCGCCACTCGAAATGCAGGGCCAGGAAGCGGAACAGGAAACCGGCGCCGATGGATGCCAGCTGCGCCACCGCGCTGTCGACCTTGAAGTGCAGCAGGCCGACATACAGGGCGCCCGTGAAAAGGGCCACGGTGGCATACACTTCGCGCTGCAGCACCAGCGGAATCTGGTTGCACAGGATATCGCGCAGCAGACCGCCGAAGACGCCCGTGATCATCCCCGCCAGCACCACGATGGCCGGATGCATCTTGGCCGACATGGCGATGTCGCAGCCGATCACGCAAAACGCCACCAGGCCCAGTCCGTCGACCAGCAGGAAAATGGCGCGCAGATGGTGCAGGTAGCGCGCGACAAAGGCCGTGACCACAGCCGCGCCGATGGTAAACAGCAGGTATTCAGGATGCGCGATCCAGCCCAGCGGATAGTGCCCCAGCAGTACGTCGCGCACGGTGCCGCCACCGAGCGCCGTGACGGTGCCGATCATGCAGATGCCGAACAAATCCATGCCGCGCCGCATGCCCATGATGGCGCCGGACATCGCTTCGGCGACAATCGCCACCAGGTAAATCGTATATAACAGCATGCTCTTACTCTTCCGAAAATGATTTGAGAATTTGTTCGCGTTCGCGCGCTTCGCTCAGGGCGCGCGCTTCATTCGTACCCGTGCTGGAGCCGCCATTGCCAGCGCCAGCGTCACCGTGCGCCATGCGCGTGTCCGCACCACCGCTGCCGCAGCCGACACTGCTGTGGATAAAGGCAAAGTTATCCTTCAGGCAGTCGCCGGCCAGGTATTCGGCATACACGTAATCGCCATCGAGCAGGGCCAGGCCTGGCGGCTCGGCCAGCACCTGTTCGCGCCGGCCTTGTACGGCCACCTGCATGTAGTCGCGCCAGACGGGCAGCGCCAACGTCCCCCCTGTGGCATTGCCCAGGCTTTTCGGCTGGTCGTAGCCGAGCCAGACGACGGACACCAGGCCCGAGGAGTAGCCGGCGAACCAGGCGTCATAGGCATTATTCGACGTGCCCGTCTTGCCGGCCGCGTCGCCGCGCCCCAGCGCCAGCGCGCCGCGTCCCGTGCCGCTCTTGACGACGTCGCGCAGCATGCTGTCCATGACGTAGGCATTGCGCGTGGAGATGACTTGCGTACCGGCTGCAGGCGCGCCCTTGGCGCGTGGCGCCGCATCGCTGAACAGCACTTCGCCGCTGCGGCTGCGCACTTCCTTGATCAGTTTCGGCGGCATCTGCATGCCGCCGTTGGCGAACACCGCATACGATTGCGCCAGCTGCAGCGGCGTGACGGCGCCCGCGCCCAGCGCCAGCGGCAGCGAGACGGGATTGCGCGCGCCCTCGAAGCCGAAGCGCGTGGCGTAGTGCTGCACGTAGCCGGGACCGGCCGCCTGCATCAGGCTCACGGCCACCAGGTTTTTCGAGCGCACGAGGCCGCGCCGCACGCTGATGAAACCTTCATAGTTGTTGCCGTAATTGCGCGGACGCCACTGCCGCGCGCCCGTTTCCTGCGGCAGCAGCAAACGCTGCGTATCGTCCACGGCCGTACCGGGAAAATATCCCTTTTCCAGCGCCGCCGAATATACGAAGGGCTTGAAGCTGGAGCCGGGCTGGCGGTAGGCCTGCATGGCGTGGTTGTAGTGATTGCGGTAAAAATCAAAGCCGCCCGCCATGGCGACGATTTCGCCGCTGTGCGCCTCGACGGAAATGAGCGCGCCTTCCATCTCGGGCAGCTGGCTCACCAGCCAGCGTTTTTTCGCCGCGTCGTGCACCACGCGGATCACGCTGCCCGCGACGATGGCGCGCTTGCCATCCCACTGCAGCTTGCCACCCAGGCGCGCATCCGAGGCGGTGAGCACGATCTCGTCGCCATTGCGCAGCTGCGCCGTCAACTGGCGCTTGCCGGCAGTATCTACCTTGCGCACCAGCGCGGCGCGCAATTCTCCGCTATCCGGATAGGCGGCCAGCTGGCGCGCCACGCTGTCTGCGGAAGGGGCCAGGCGCGCTTCCGGGCCACGGTAGCCGCGCCGCGCCTGCGCGTTTAACAGCCCATCGCGCAGCGACTTGTCGGCTGCGATTTGCGGCGCCATGCGGATGGTGGTCGTCACGTCCAGGCCCATGCTGTAGGCGCCTTCGGGATAGCTTTGCAAGATCAATTGACGCGCTTCCTCGACCGCATACGCGGCCGCGTGCACGGAGCTGTTGCGGTCCTTGTTCAGGGCCAGTTTTTCCGCTACGGCGGTGTCATATTCGGCTGGCGTGATGTAGCCGAGTTCGCGCATGCGCTGCAGGATGTAGTGCTGGCGCACGGTGGCGCGCTGCGGATTGGCGACGGGGTTATAGGCCGACGGCGCTTTCGGCAAGCCGGCCAGCATGGCCGCTTCGGCGATGCTCACTTGCGCCAGCGGCTTGTCGAAATAGATGTTCGAGGCGGCGGAAAAGCCGTAGGAGCGCTCGCCCAGGTAAATCTGGTTCATGTACAGCTCCAGCAGCTTGTCCTTGCCGTAGTGCTGTTCCAGCTTGTAGGCGAGCAGCATCTCCGTCAGCTTGCGCTGTATGGTCTTGTCGCGCGACAGGAAAAAGTCGCGCGCCACCTGCATGGTGATGGTGCTGGCGCCCTGTACGTGGTGGCCGGTGACGATGTTGGCCAGGGTGGCGCGCGTCAAGCCATAAAAGTCGACGGCGCCGTGTTCATAAAAGCGCGCATCCTCGATGGCCAGCAAGGCCTGGCGCATGCGCAGCGGGATCTCCTTCAGCGGCAGGAATTCGCGGCGCTCTTCGCCGTATTCGGCCAGCAGCTCGCCTTCGCTGGAGAAAATGCGCAGCGGCAGCGCGGGCTTGTACTGGGCCAGGTGCTCGACGGCCGGCAAGTCCTGCCATGCCTGGCGCAGCCACCAGCCGCCCGCCAGCGCGGCGGCCATGCCCAGGCCCAGGGTCAGTCCCAGGCCGAATTTCAGATTGCGCGCCAGCTTCGACTGGGGCTTGCGGGTGCTGCTGCCGTTCGCTTGTGCTTCCATGGTGGTATTCCCTTGCTGCCAGGAGGCCGCGCTGCATACGCGTACGCGGCACTCCATCAAAGACGCATTGTGCACTGCAACACACCTATCCTTATCAAAAGTAAGTATTATTTAGTATTGATAAATTTTTCTTATGTTAGGCGCGCACCATGGATCTGAATCCCAAGCACACGGAAGCGTTCCGCGCCGTCGTCGAAACGGGCAGCTTCGAGCAGGCGGCGCTGCGGCTGCACCTGACGTCGCCGGCCATTTCGCAGCGCGTGCGGGCGCTGGAAAGCCAGCTGGGCAATGCCTTGATCGTGCGCAGCCGTCCCGCGCGCGCCACGCGCATGGGCCAGCGCCTGATGCAGTACCTGAAGCGCGCCAAGCTGCTGGAAGCGGACTTGCAGGCGGAAATGGCGGTGCAGCAGGACGCCCCGCTGACCCTGGTGCTGGCGCTGAACGCCGATTCGATGGGTACCTGGTTCTTCCCGGCCCTGTCGGAAGTGCTGATACGCGAGCGCGTGCTGCTGGACCTGACCGTGGAAGACCAGGACCATACCTACACCTTGCTGGAAACGGGCATGGCCATCGGCTGCATCAGCACGGAAGCCAAGCCCATGCGCGGCTGCACGGCCGAGCCGCTGGGCGTGATGCGCTACTGGCTGGTGGCCACGCCCGCGTTCCGCCAGCAGTGGTTTGCGCACGGCCTGACGCGCAAGGCGGCGCGCACGGCGCCCGTGGTCGCCTACACGCGCAAGGACACCTTGCAATCGTCGTTCCTGCAAGAGGCGCTGGGCCTGCCCGAGGGCGCTTACCCCTGCCATTACGTACCGGGCGCCACCTCGCACTTCAACGCCATCCGCTACGGCCTCGGCTACGGCATGGTGCCGGAGTTGCTGCTCAAGGCGAACACGGATGGCGAGCTGGTGGAAATGCTCACGCCCAAGACCCCGGCCGACGTGGCCCTGTACTGGCACACGTGGAAGGTGCAGTCGCCGCGCATGGAGCAGCTGTCGCGGCAAATCATCGCGGCGGCGCGCAGCATGCTGAAATGATTATTGTGAGATAACTACCGCTGCATGCCCCAGCGCTTCAAGGTGACGCGTTCCAGGCTGCGAAAGCCAAGGTTTTCCACGCTTAAACCGATGACGATGACGGCCGCCAGGCCGGCGAACACCTTGTCCGTGTACAGCTCATTGCGGTTTTGGAAAATGTACCAGCCCAGGCCGCCCTGTCCCGAGGTGGTGCCGAATACCAGCTCGGCGGCGATCAGGGTACGCCAGGCAAACGCCCAGCCGATTTTCAAGCCCGAGACGATGGAGGGCAAGGCGCCCGGCACGAGGATGTGCAGCACCAGGCGCAAGCCGTTCAGCCCGTAATTGCGGCCCGCCATGCGCAGGGTTTCCGGCACGCCCTGGAAGCCCGCATAGGTGTTCAGGGCCAGCGGCCACATCACGGAATGGACGATGACAAAGATCAAACTGGCGCGGCCCAGGCCGAACCACAGCAGGGCCAGCGGCAGCAGGGCAATCGCCGGCAAGGGATTCAACATGGCCGTCAGGGTTTCCAGCAGGTCGCGTCCGAGGCGGCTGGACACGGCCAGCAGGGTCAGCACGAAGGCGGCCAGCACGCCCACCGCATAGCCTTGCAGCAAGACGACCAGGGAGGCGGCCGTGCGCGTCAGCAATTCACCACTGGCGATGCCGCCGATAAACGCCTGCGCCGTCTGCAGAAAACTGGGCAACAATAAATCGTTCTGCGTCCAGCGCGCCGCGCCCTCCCACAGCAGGGCCAGGCTGAGCAAAATCAAGGCCTTGCGCCACAACGCGTGCTGGCTCCAGCGCTGCCAGCGCGACAGTGGCTGCTCGACGGTGACGCCGGCCGGCGGCGGTGCCGCATACACGACTTCCTGGCGGATGGGCGGCTCCAGCAACACGTTCATACGGCCTCCCGCTGCGTGCTCGCTGCCTGCGGGGCAGCAGTCGTTTCTTCATCGAACAGCAAGCCGTGGATGCGGCTGCTGGCAGCCTGGAATTCCGCGCTGCCCGCGCTGTGCAAGCCAAATTGATGGCTATTGAGTTCGGCGCGCACGCGGCCCGGATGGGGCGACAGCAGCAGGATGCGGTTGCCCACGACCAAGGCTTCCTCGATCGAATGCGTGACGAAGACGAGGGTAAAACGCAACTCTTCCCACAAACGGCTCAGCTCTTCCTGCATCTTGCGCCGTGTCAAGGCATCGAGCGCGGCAAACGGCTCGTCCATCAGCAGCACTTCCGGCTGCATGGCCAGCGCGCGCGCGATAGCCACGCGCTGCTTCATGCCGCCCGACAAGGTATGCGGATGGGCATCTTCAAAGCCGGCCAGGCCCACCTTGGCGATCCAGTGATGGGCGCGCTCGCGCGCCGCCTGCTTGTCGAGACGCTTGCTGGCCAGCAAGGGGAACATGACGTTTTCCAGCACCGTCTTCCACGGTGGCAACTGGTCGAATTCCTGGAACACGACCACCCGGTCCGGTCCCGGTTGATGAATCGGCTGGCCATGCATGGCGATGCTGCCCGCGCGCGGCGCAATGAAGCCGGCCACGGCTTTCAGCAATGACGACTTGCCGCAGCCGGACGGTCCCAGCAGCACGAAACGGTCGCCGCGGAACACGTCGAAACTGACATCATGCGTGGCGCGTACGGTGCGCTGCTCCGTGCGGTATTCCAGGCTGACATGTTTGACGCTGAGCAATGGCGCCACTGTGACCGCAGGACGTACCAGGTGAAAAGCGGGTGCGTTCATCTCAGCCTCCTTGCGTGATGGCCGGGTCGTCAAAGAAATAATCGCGCCAGCTGTCGGGCAGGTTGCGGATGGCATTCACGCGGTGCAGGAATTGCGCCAGGCCATAGGTGTTTTGCGGCGCGATCTTGAATTGCACTTGCGGATTGGCAAAGATTTTCAAGAGCAGATTGCGGTCCACCTTGCTTTTGTTCACCTTGATATAGATGTCGGCCGCGCCTTGCGGGTTGCTGCTCGCATACTGCGCCGCTTCCGCCAGGGCGGCGATGAAGGCGCGGTACGTCTTGGGATTGTCCTTGCGGTATTTTTCTGTTGCATACAGCAGGGTCGACGAGCTGGGCCCGCCTTGCACATCGTAGGAATTGAGGAGGATGTGGGCGTTCGGGTTTTGCGCCAGTTCCTGCTCCTGGAACGGTGAATTGCCGAAGTGACCAGTCAACTCCGTGCCGCCGGCGATGATGGCCGCGGCCGCATCCGGGTGCGGCAGGGTTTGCGTGATTTTATCGAGTCGGGCAAATTCCTTGTCGCCCCACTGTTTTGCCACGGCCATCTGCAAGATGCGCGCCTGCACCGAGACGGACACGGCAGGCAAGGCGATGCGGTCCTTGTCCGTCAAGTCCGCCAGGGTTTTCACCTTCGGATTATTGCTGATCAAATAGTAGGGGAAATTGCCGAGCGAAGCCACGCCGCGCACATTCTGCCTTCCCCTGGTGCGGTCCCAGATGGTCAGCAGCGGCCCCAGGCCGGCCCCCGCGATATCGATATTGCCCGACAACAAGGCGTCGTTGATGGCGGGGCCGCCAGACAGGGTGATCCACTCGACCTTCACGTCGACGCCCTGCTGCTTGGCATGCTTTTCGATCAGCTTTTGTTCCTGCGCAATATTGAGCAGCAAGAAGGTAATGCCATGCTGGCCCGCGATGCGGATCTGGCCTTCGGCCCGGGCCATGGGCATGGCCATGCCTGTCAAACACAGCATGGCGATGGTGGCGAGCAGGCGGCGGGAAAAGGTGAAGATCGGCAACATGGACACTCCTTGGGTCAGGCTTACAGGAAAAAATCAGTACGGCGCATCGCCTTCGATGGTGGTTCGGTAGAGTTTGCGGCGCTGCTCGGGCGGACACCCCGTCGCCAGGTGCATCAGGGAGCGGTTGTCCCAGAACACCAGGTCGTACGGCTGCCAGCGGTGCACATACAGATGCTCGGGGCGCACGCTATGGGCAAACAGTTCATCGAGCAGGGCGCGGCTTTCATCCTCGGGCAGGCCGATGATGCGCGTGGTGAAGTGTTCGCTGACAAACAGGGCGCGGCGCCCCGTTTCCGGATGCACGCGCACTACGGGGTGGGTCACGGGTGTGACTTCATCGATCTGCGCCTGCGTCAGTGCGGGACGCCAGGGATTGCGGCGGCGCAATTCCTCATACTGGCTCAGGTAACTGTGTTCGGCACGGGCGCCGCGCACGGCGTGGCGCAGCGCGGCCGGCAAGCTTTCCCAGGCCAGGTGCATGTTGGCAAACACGGTATCGCCGCCCTCGTCCGGCAACTCTTGCGCGTGCAGCATGGAGCCGAGGCTGGGTACTTCCATGTACGACAAATCGGAATGCCAGAAATGGCCCGCGTCGCCCAGGCCGATGGGCTGGCCATCCTCGACGATGTTCGAGATGATCAGCACTTCCGGCTGCGTGGGCAGCTGGAACTGGCGCAGCACGTGAATTTGCAACGGGCCGAAGCGGCGGCTGAAATCGACCTGCTGCTGCGGCGTGATGTGCTGCTCGCGGAACACCAGCACGTGATGGTCGAGATGGGCGTGGTGCAGGCGCTGGAAGTCGCCCAGCGACAACGGCTGCGCCAGGTCCAGTCCCAGCACTTGCGCGCCGAGCGGCGCATCGAACGTTTCGATACGGAAATGACTAGCGGAATGCGCGGGTTTCAGGACGGCCGACATGATGGCTTCATCAGTGAACAAGGGAAGTCCACTGTATGCCTGCTCGTCCATCCTGCAAACGAAGCATTTCTGCTATGGATATGCGCGGCGCGTTGCGCCAGGCTGCAACAGTGGCTGTCACGCAATGGCACAGCAGTATCGGCCGTGCCCGGGAGGGGTGCTAGCACGCAATTTGCTTGACTACCAATTTTCAACGCCTACACAGGAACGCCATGCCCATTCTCGCCCTCTTGTTCGCCTTGCTGTTCCCCATTCCCACCCATGCGCAGGATAGCCAGGGTGAAAGTGATCTCAGCTACAAAGCCTATGTGCACAGCGACAAGCGCATCAAGTGCTTGTACGGCTATGCGGCCGACAAGACGGGCGACCATGCGGCCGCCGTCGCCATCTTTGAAGATTGCATCCGGCGCTGGAACGATGTGTATTCGATGATTTGGCTGGCCCAGCTGTATGAAACGGGCATCGGCGTGACCAAGGACCTGGAGCAGGCGACGGCGCTGATGCGGCGTGGTGCCCATACGAACGATGACGCCGCCTATGCGCGGCTGGCGCGCTATCACTATGGCGTGGCACTGGCCGAAGGCCGGGGTACGCCGCAGGATATTGCCCAGGCCAAGACCTGGCTGCGCCGGGCGGCGCAAGAAGGCGTGCCGGAGGCGGCCGATTATCTGGGCCGCCTGGAGGGCGCGGCACCTTAGCGCCGCGCCAGCATTGCTTGCTTACGCCGTTGCTTCGTAGCGGGCCAGGCGGGTCGCCATGCGCGGCGCCAGCTCGTGGCCGGCCGTCACCGTCACTTCCAGATCGTTCAGCAAGCCATCCTTCAAGCCATAGACCCAGCCATGGACGCTGAGTTCCTGGCCCCGTTCCCACGCATCTTGCACGATGGTGGTCTGGCATACATTCAAAACCTGCTCCACCACGTTCAGTTCGCACAGGCGATCGCCGCGCTGGCGGCTCGTCAGCACGTCGCCCAGATAGCGTTCGTGCTTCTGGCCCACGTCCTGCACGTGACGCAACCAGTTGTCGACCAGGCCGATGCGCGTGCCCGTCATGGCCGCATGCACACCCTTGCAGCCGTAATGGCCGACGATGATGACATGTTTGACTTTCAGCACGTCCACGGCAAATTGCAGGACGGACAGGCAGTTCAGGTCGGAATGCACGACCACGTTGGCAATGTTTCGGTGCACAAACACGTCGCCAGGCGCCATGCCCAGCAGTTCGTTGGCGGGCACGCGGCTGTCGGAGCAGCCGATCCACAGGTATTCGGGCGACGTTTGCGCTTCCAGGTTCTTGAAGAAGTTCGGGTCGTTCGCCACCATCGAGTCGGCCCAGCGGCGGTTACGCTGCAGCAGTTCCGCCAGGGCCATGCCATTTTTCGGTTCGGTCATATCGCTCCCATTGTGTAAGTACGACTGAAGGCTGCAGATCGCGCCCATAGGCCGGCGATGTGCGCACATTGCTCAGTCGTAGTGAAAAAAACGCCGGGATGTGTGAGCATCCCGGCGCATGGTATTACGTGTGCTTACTCAAAGAAGTCCTTGACCTTGTCTTTCCAGGTCTTGCTTTGCGGACTGTGCTTGGCACCGCCCTCGGTGGTCGACTTTTCAAAGTCGCGCAGCAGGTCTTTCTGTTTTTCCGTCAGTTTCACCGGTGTTTCGATGGCCACGTGGCAGAACAGGTCGCCCGCGTAACCGGAGCGCACGCCCTTGATGCCCTTGCCTTTCAGGCGGAAGGTCTTGCCCGACTGGGTGCCCTCAGGAATCGTGAACGACACTTTACCGTTCAGGGTAGGCACTTCGATTTCGCCGCCCAGGGCCGCCTTGGTGAACGAGATCGGCATTTCGCAATGCAGGTCGTCGCCTTCGCGCTGGAACACGGCGTGCGGCTTGATGTGGATTTCCACATACAGGTCGCCCGACGGACCGCCATTCGTGCCCGGTTCGCCGTTGCCGGACGAACGGATACGCATGCCGTTGTCGATACCGACTGGAATTTTGACTTCCAGGGTCTTGTTGCGCTTGATGCGACCGGCGCCGCCGCATGGCGTGCAGGGGTCGGTGATGACCTTGCCGCTGCCATGGCATTTCGGGCAGGTTTGCTGGATGCTGAAGAAACCTTGCTGCATGCGCACCTGGCCGTGGCCACCGCAAGTACCGCAGGTGGTTGGCGACGTGCCCGGCTTGGCGCCGCTGCCGTGGCAGGTGTCGCACTTGTCCCAGCTCGGCACGCGGATGGTCGTGTCGAAGCCGTGCGCAGCTTGCTCCAGTGTAATTTCCAGGTTGTAGCGCAAGTCGGCGCCACGGTACACCTGTGGACCGGCATTGCGGCTGCGTCCACCGCCACCGCCAAAGATGTCGCCGAAGATATCGCCGAAGCTGTCGGCAAAGCCGCCAGCACCGCCACCGAAGCCGCCACCGCCGCCCATGTTCGGGTCCACGCCGGCGTGACCATAACGGTCATACGCTTCGCGCTTTTCCGGATTGGTCAGCATTTCGTAGGCTTCTTTGACTTCCTTAAACTTTTCTTCCGATTCCTTGCTATCCGGATTGCGGTCCGGATGGTATTTCATCGCCAGTTTACGGTAAGACTTTTTGATCTCTTCTTCCGAAGCATTTTTTGCGACACCGAGTGTCTCGTAAAAATCACGCTTTGCCATGTTGTCGGCACCTTGCAGTCTATCTACTGATGTAAAAATTACACGAAAAAGCCGAGTCGAGTGCTGCACTGGGCAACGACTCGGCTCGGCCGGTCTTCGCGGCTAATCCCGCGATGTAGCGTTCAGCCCGGCTGCCCCCAGTGCATGGGAGCGCAAGACATTACTTGCTGTCTTTGACTTCTTTGAAGTCAGCGTCAACAACGTCGTCTTGCTTGGCGCCTGCGTCCGATGCGCCAGCAGCTTGCTGTGCACCTTCCGCGCCGCCGGCAGCTTGCTGCGCTTGCATGTCGGCATACATTTTTTCGCCCAGTTTCTGCGATGCGCTCGACAGTGCAGCCACCTTGGCGTCGATCTCAGCCTTGTCACCCGCCTTGATGCTTGCTTCCAGGTCGGTGATCGCCGCTTCGATCTTCTCTTTCTCGCCCGCATCGAGCTTGTCGCCGTATTCGGTCAAGGATTTCCGGGTCGAGTGTACCAGAGCATCGGCCTGGTTGCGCGACTCGGCCAATTCTTTGACCTTCTTGTCTTCTTCAGCGTTCAACTCGGCGTCTTTCACCATCTTCTGGATTTCAGCCTCGGTCAAGCCGGAATTGGCCTTGATCGTGATCTTGTTTTCCTTGCCGGTGGCCTTGTCTTTCGCGCCGACATGCAAGATGCCGTTGGCGTCGATGTCGAAGGTCACTTCGATCTGCGGCGTACCGCGCGCCGATGGTGGAATGCCTTCCAGATTGAATTCACCCAGGCCTTTGTTGCCGGCGGCGATTTCGCGCTCACCCTGGAAGACCTTGATGGTCACCGCAGGCTGATTGTCGTCGGCCGTCGAGAATACCTGGCTGAACTTGGTCGGAATCGTCGTGTTTTTGTGGATCATCTTCGTCATCACGCCGCCCAGGGTTTCGATACCCAGGGACAGAGGGGTGACGTCCAGCAACAGCAAATCTTTGCGTTCGCCCGACAGGACCGAACCTTGAATCGCTGCGCCCACGGCCACGGCTTCGTCCGGATTCACGTCTTTGCGTGGATCTTTGCCGAAGAATTCCTTCACTTTTTCCTGTACCTTCGGCATACGCGTCATGCCGCCGACCAGGATGATGTCATCGATGTCCGACACTTTCACGCCAGCATCTTTGATAGCGATGCGGCATGGTTCCATCGTCGCGATGATCAGTTCTTCCACCAGCGACTCCAGCTTGGCGCGGGTCATCTTCAGGTTCAGGTGGACCGGCGCGCCATTGGCCATGGCGATGTACGGCTCGTTGATCTCGGTTTGCTGCGACGACGACAATTCGATCTTCGCGCGCTCGGCCGAAGCCTTGATGCGCTGCAGAGCGATCGGATCTTTTTTCAGATCGATGCCGTTGATCTTCTTGAACTCATCGATGATGTAATCGATGATGCGCTGGTCGAAGTCTTCGCCGCCCAGGAAGGTGTCGCCGTTGGTCGACAGCACTTCAAATTGTTTCTCGCCATCAACATCTGCGATTTCGATGATGGACACGTCGAACGTGCCGCCACCCAAGTCATACACTGCGATTTTACGGTCGCCTTTTTCGGTCTTGTCCAGGCCGAACGCCAGCGCTGCCGCGGTTGGCTCGTTGATGATGCGCTTGACGTCCAGACCAGCGATACGGCCGGCATCCTTGGTGGCTTGACGCTGCGAGTCGTTGAAGTACGCAGGTACGGTGATGACCGCTTCGGTGACTTCTTCACCGAGGTAGTCTTCTGCCGTTTTCTTCATCTTGCGCAGCACTTCAGCGGAAATTTGTGGCGGCGCCAGTTTTTTGTCGCGTACGCCGATCCATGCATCGCCGTTGTCGGCTTTCATGATTTGGTACGGCATCAGCGCGATGTCTTTTTGCACTTCTTTTTCGTCGAACTTGCGACCGATCAGACGCTTGACTGCGTACAGCGTGTTTTTCGGATTGGTCACGGCCTGGCGTTTCGCCGGCGCGCCGACGAGAATTTCGCCATCTTCTTGATAAGCAATAATCGACGGCGTCGTGCGTGCGCCTTCAGCGTTTTCGATTACCTTTGGTTGACCGTTTTCCATGATGGAAACGCAGGAATTCGTGGTTCCCAGATCGATACCGATAATTCTACCCATGATTTTTTTCCTTTTATTTGCTAGATTTCAGATGGTTCTTATATGTGGCAAAGCGGCATGGTTTCAAGGCTTGCTTGATGCCGCCCTCTGATTATTTTGCTTGCGCGGTCGTTACAATGGCTGGACGCAGCAGGCGGTCCGCAATCATATAGCCCTTTTGCAGGACGGATACGATGGTATTGGCTTCCTGCTCCGCTGGCACCACGGCAACAGCCTGGTGTTTCATCGGATCGAGCTTTTCACCCTGCACCGGCAACACTTCCACCAGGCGGTTGCGCTCGAACGCGGCGTTCAGTTGCTTCAGGGTCATCTCGACGCCTTCTTTCAGCGATTCGATGGTCGGTGCTTCCACCGTCAGCGCCGTTTCCAGGCTGTCTTTCACCGGCACCATGGCTTCGGCAAAGCTTTCCACTGCGAATTTATGCGCTTTAGCAACATCTTCCTGCGCACGGCGGCGAATATTTTCGCCATCGGCCTTGGCGCGCATGAAGGCATCATGCATCTCTGCAAGACGCGCTTCGGTACTCGCCAACTGTTCTTCCAAAGTAGGCTCTGCGGGAGCCGCGGCGTCCGCTTGCGGATTAGGTACAGCTTGGTTTTCCTGATCTTGCATCTAGAAAGCTCCTACAATCAATGACTTAAATGAGTTAGTCTAACTATCTTTACAACACTAACGGGCAGATGGGGCTATATCCTATTGTTTCAAGGGGTATGCATGGCAAAACCAGATTTACATCGATCCATGTTACAGCTATTTACAAAACGCTACCCATTTCGGCCAGCGATCCGTGCGCGCCCCCTTGATTTTCCAGGCTTCCCACGGTAAAGCGGGCATTCTACCAGCCGCGCCGCCGCCGTCGCCACTGGCGACGTTACTATCTGGATGGTACTTTTGTCGCGCCAGACATGACAAAGCCGCGCAAGCGCGGCCCCTGATTGTCACAAAAATTAATATTCCTTAATTCGCCGCGCCCAGCGCCAGCGCCGCCTCGCGCGCCTGCTCGCCCGCTTTCCTGTCCACCTCGCGCTGCGGCGCCGTCTTCATCGTCGGCCAGCCGATCATGTGTTGTTCGGCAATTTCCGCCATGCCCGCGATCCAGGCTGGTGTTTCGTTCAAGCAAGCAATGTAATGAAACTGCTGACCGCCGGCCGTTTCAAAATCATGTTTGGCTTCCATGGCAATCTCTTCCAGCGTTTCCAGGCAATCGCTGGTAAAGCCCGGACACAGCAGGTCGATACGCTTGACGCCCTGTTGCGCCAGCGCCACCAGGGTAGGGGCCGTGTACGGCTGCAGCCATTCGGCCTTGCCGAAGCGCGACTGGAAAGTCACCACGTATTGCTCTTTACTTAACTTTAACTTTTCCGCCAGCAAGCGCGCCGTTTTCAGGCATTGGCAGTGGTAGGGGTCGCCCAGCAGCAAGGTGCGCTTGGGCACACCATGAAAACTCATCACCAGTTTTTCCGGACGGCCATGCGCTTCCCAGTGGTTCAGTACGGAATCGCGCAGGGCGTCGATATACGTGTCGTGCTCGTGATATTGCTTGATAAAACGCAACTCCGGCACATTGCGCACCGTGGCGTAATGGGCAAACACGGCGTCGTAGATGGAACCTGTCGTCGTGCCCGAGTATTGCGGATAGGCTGGCAAGATGGCGATGCGCTCGCAGCCTTCGCTTTTCAGCCTGGCCAGTACTTCGGGCAGGGAAGGCGAGCCGTAACGCATGGCCATGGCCACCGTCACGCCGTCATGCCCCCGCTCGGCCAGCGCGCCGGCCAGCAATTTCGCCTGCTTTTGCGTATGCACTTTCAGGGGCGAACCCTCGCGCGTCCAGATCGATGCATATTTCTTGGCCGACTGGCCAGAGCGGAATGGCAAGATGATCAGGTTCAAAATGAACCACCAGACCAGGCGGGGAATCTCCACCACGCGCGGGTCAGACAAAAATTGCTTCAGGTAGCGCCGCACGGCCGACGAGGTCGGCGCATCGGGCGTGCCCAGGTTGACCAGCACCACGGCGCTGCGGTCGATGCTGCCATGCGTGTACGACGGTTCTGTTTGAAATGACATGAAAGCTCTTCGAAGACGTTGGATGGATTAGCCGACCATTATAGTTACATTGCATCAACATCGGGAAAGATGGATGTTGATGCAATTCACCCATAGCAAAGGCTGGGGTCAGTCACTGCGTGATCGCAATGCGCTCCACTGGAACGCATTGCCCCGGCGGGTCTGACCCCGGTCTGCCCCAAGCCATGAATCAAATCGCCAGCAACTCGCGCGCATGCTTGCGCGTGGTGGCCGTGATTTCCAGGCCGCCCAGCATGCGCGCCACTTCTTCCACGCGGGCCTTGGCATCGAGCATGTCGATGCGCGACGCCGTCTTGCCATTGTCCAGGGTGCTTTTTGCCACCTGAAAATGCTGGTTCGCCTGGCTGGCCACTTGCGGCAAATGGGTCACGCACAGTACCTGGCGTCCCTGCCCCAGGCGTTTCAGCAGCCGCCCCACGACTTCGGCGACGGCGCCGCCGATGCCGCTGTCGACTTCGTCAAAGATCAGGGTCGGCGTGGTGGTGGCGTGCGAGGTGATGACGGAAATGGCCAGCGCAATGCGCGCCAGTTCGCCGCCGGACGCCACCTTGGCCAGCGAACGGGGCGCCGTGCCCGCATGGCCGGCGACGAGGAATTCCACTTGCTCGAGCCCGTGGGCAGCCGGTGCGCACGGATGCAGTGCGATCTCGAAGCTGCCGCCCGTCATGCTCAGTTCCTGCATGGCACGCGTGACGGCGTGCCCCAGCTCCAGGGCGGCGGCGCGGCGCGTGTTTGATAAGCGCTCGGCCACGCTGCGGTACTCGGCCTCGATCTTCGCTTCCTGGCGCAGCAAGCCTTCGATATCGGAAGCGTCGGCCAGGTGCTGCAGCTTTTCCGACAGCTTGGCGTGTTCCTCGGGTAGCTCTTCGGGTGTGACGCGGAATTTGCGGGCCGTGCTATGCATGGCTTCCATGCGCGCGTCGAGCTGGTGCAGGCGTTCCGGGTCCAGTTCCACGCGGTCCAGGTAGTTGTTCAGCGCGTACACGGATTCCTGCAGCTGGATGCGCGACGATTCAATCAGGTCGACGATCGGCTGCAATTCCGCATCGACGGACACCAGCTTGCCCAGCTTCTGGTTCAGGGCCGACAGTTGCGACACGATCGGGTGGTCTTCCGACTCGGAAATGAGGGACAGGGCTTCCTGCGCCCCTTCCAGCAGGCTGGCCGCGTGCGACAGGCGGCTGTGCTCGTTCGTGATGTCCGTCCACTCGCCGGGCTTGGCGGCCAGTTTTTCCAGTTCGCCCACTTGCCATTCCAGGCGTTCGCGCTCGTACAGCACGTTGGCGGCGTTGGTTTCGAATTCTTCGCGCTGGCGCACGAGGGCGCGCCAGCGCTTGTGCAGCGCCGCCACCTGCCGCGCATCCTGCTCCACGCCCGCTTCGCGCGCCGTCGCCTGGCCGTCGAGCAGGGCGCGCTGCGCCTCGCTTTTCAGCAAGGACTGGTGCGCGTGCTGGCCGTGGATATCGACCAGCATGTCGCCCAGTTCGCGCAACTGCGCGGCCGTGGCGGGGATGCCGTTGATGTACGCCTTCGAGCGGCCCGCATTGTCGATCACGCGGCGCAGCAGGGCGCCGCCATCGTCATTGGAAAATTCGTTGGCGACCAGCCAGGCCTGCGCCACCTCGCTGACGGAAAAATCGGCCGTGATGTCTGCCTTGGCCGCGCCTTCGCGCACCACGCTGGCGTCGCCACGCCCGCCCAGGGCCAGGGTCAGCGCATCGATGAGGATGGACTTGCCTGCGCCCGTCTCACCCGTCAGCACGCTGAAGCCGGCGGAAAATTCCAGTTCAATGGTATCGACAATGACAAAATCGCGAATGGACAGGGTATGGAGCATGGCTTCTGTGGTTAGGCGGCGCACCGCGGGTTAGCGTGGAGAAAATGTTAGCTGAGCTTGCCCTCGCCCGACGGGTACTCATTCCAGTGCAGTTTTTCACGCAGGGTGTTGTAGTAACTCCACCCTTCCGGATGCAGGAAGGTAATCGTGTGCGGCGAACGGCGGATGAGGATGCGGTCTTGCTGCACCAGGCTGGCAAAGGTCTGCATGTCGAAATTGACGCTGATATCGCGCCCGCGCACGATTTCCACCACGATCTGGCTGGAATCGGGCAGGACGATGGGCCGGTTCGACAGCGCATGCGGGGCAATCGGCACGAGCACGATGCCGCCCAGGGTCGGATGCAGCAAGGGGCCGCCGGCCGACAGCGAGTACGCGGTCGAGCCCGTGGGCGTGGAAATGATCAAGCCGTCCGAACGCTGGTTGTACATGAAGTGGCCGTCGACTTCGACGCGCAATTCGGCCATGCCGGCACCGCCGCCGCGCGAGACGACGACATCGTTGACGGCCATGCCCACGTGAATCGACTCGCCATCGCGCAGCACGCTGCCTTCGAGCAAGGTGCGGCGTTCGGCCTTGAAGCGGCCGCCGAGAATTTGCGCCAGTACGGGCAGCATGCGCTCGAGCGGGATATCGGTCATGAAGCCCAGGCGTCCCTGATTGATACCGATCAAGGGAACATCGAATGGCGCCAGCTGGCGCGCAATGCCCAGCATGGTGCCGTCGCCGCCCATGACGATGGCGCAATCGGCGGCGGCGCCGATCTCGGCCGGCGACATGGCGCGCACGCCGGGAAACGCCAGGTTCAGATGCACGGCCGTCTCCGCCTCGAAGACCACCGTGTGGCCCAGCACTTGCAGGAAATCGACGATGCTTTTGACGGGCTCGGCAATGCCATCCGTATTCTGGCGCACGACCAGGGCGATGGTCTTGGCGCCCAGGTTGAAGCGCTCGCCCGGGGCTGGCAAGGTCGCGGCTGGCTGTTCGGCGTGTGTATCGACGGGCATAAGAATCTCGGTAGTGAATTCGGTGGCAAACCGCCCCAGGCTGTCGCGTCGCACGCCGTCATTGCATGATACTGTATATATGCACAGTATAGTGCGCCTGTCGTGTGCCTGCAAGGGGCGTTCTTGGTGTTGCACGCAGTGTAGCGCAGAAAAAGAATCGCCCATACGTGCGCCAGCGCTCCCAGCACGGACAAATCCGCTTGCAGGCGGCCTGGCGCGGCAGGACACTGGTAGCACTTTACTGTCAGGAGGCCATATGGTTAGCCAGCATAGCGAACGCAAGATCAATACCGATGAAAAGGTCCAGAATGACGGCGTCGACCGCCTGCCGCACGAGCGCGACGAATCGCCCGATGCGCAAGACGTGCGCCCGCGCAAAATCATGCAACAGGCGGCCAGCGACCTGGAACGCGGGCTGGTCGACACGGACCGCCACGCCCAGCCCGGCGTGGAAAAGGTCAAGCCGGCCGCGCCGCAGCAAGCCCGCCCCGATGCGCAACTGGAACCAAAGAAGGCGCGCTGAATCGCATCCTCACGCAATGCTATTGTTCCGGAGTACGCCATGCACCGCTACGTCTGTTCATTCCTGCTGGTCGCCGCCTGCAGCACTACCCTCGCCCACGCCCAGGCACCCGCCATGCCCGTGGGCTTTGGCCCGCAACCTGCCCTGCCCGCGCCAGACAAGCAATTCATCCCCACCGTCAACGTGGCGCCCGTGCAGCGCTGGACGGCCGCGCAGCGCCCCGTGGTCGCGCCCGGCCTGGCCATCCAGGCGTATGCGCGCGACCTCGACCATCCGCGCTGGTTGTACGTGCTGCCGAATGGCGACGTGCTGGTGGCGGAAACGAATGCCCCGTCCAAGCCCGATGACAGCAAGGGCATCAAGGGTGCCATCATGCAGATGCAAATGAAAAAGGCGGGTGCCGCCACGCCCAGCGCCAACCGCATCACCCTGCTGCGCGGCCTTGACGCGAATGGCGTGGCGCAATCGCGCAGCGTGTTCCTGCAAGGACTGAACTCGCCATTCGGCATGGCCCTGGTGGGCAAGGAGCTGTACATCGCCAACTCGGACGCGCTGCTGCGCTTTCCCTACAAGGAAGGCCAGACGGCCATCACGGCGCCGGGCGTGAAGGTGATGGATTTGCCGGGCGGCTCCATCAATCACCACTGGACCAAGAACGTCGTCGCCAGCGCCGACGGCAAGTTTTTATATGTTTCCGTCGGCTCGAACAGCAATGTGGGCGAGAACGGCATGGCGGCCGAAGATGGCCGTGCCGCCATCTGGCAATTCACGCGCACCACGGGCAAGGCACGCGTGTATGCCACCGGCTTGCGCAATCCGAATGGCATGGCCTGGCAACCCAAAACGGGCGCCCTGTGGACAGCCGTCAATGAACGCGACGAGCTGGGCAACGACCTGGTGCCGGACTACATGACCTCGGTCAAGGAAGGTGCCTTCTATGGCTGGCCCTACAGTTATTTCGGCCAGCACGTCGATGCGCGGGTCAAGCCGCCGCGCCCCGAACTGGTGGCCACCGCCATCGTACCCGACTATGCGCTGGGCGCGCACACGGCCTCGCTGGGACTGGCATTCTATGACGGCACCTTGCTACCCGAACGCTACCGGGGCGGCGCCTTCATCGGCCAGCACGGCTCATGGAACCGCAAGCCCTTCAGCGGCTACAAAGTCATCCATGTGCCCTTCGCCAACGGCGTGCCCAGCGGCCCGCCACAGGATGTCGTCAGCGGCTTCCTGGACGAGAACGGCAAGGCGCAGGGACGCCCCGTCGGCGTGGCCGTCGACAAGGCGGGCGCGCTGCTGGTGGCGGACGACGTGGGCAATGTCATCTGGCGCGTGACGCCGGCCCGTTGAACCTCCATCTGCCACAGTGTGACGCAACGAACGGAAGCGCAAAGGCAGGGCGCGCATGATGGACGTTCGAACCACGCAAGGAGTACATCATGAAAAAAACAGGATCAGCCGTCTGGAGTGGCGGCCTTAAAGATGGCAAAGGGTTTATTTCCACCGAAAGCGGCGCGCTCGACAATGTGGCATACGGCTTCAACACGCGCTTCGAAGACGGTCCCGGCAGCAATCCGGAAGAACTGATCGGCGCCGCCCATGCCGCCTGCTTCACCATGGCCCTGTCCGGCCAGCTGGGCGAGGCGGGCTTGCGCGCCACGGCCCTGAAAACCACGGCCGATGTCAGCCTGGAAAAAATCGATGGCAGCTATGCCATCACGGCCGTGCATCTGACCCTGGTGGCGACCATTCCCGGCGCCACCGACACAGCGTTCCAGGATGCGGCGCTGCGCGCCAAGCTCGGCTGCCCCGTGTCCAAATTGCTGGCCACGGAAATCACCCTGGACGCCCGTCTGGAGTAAATCCACAGGCACCAAGGTCACCGTCCGCGGCTGTCCTGCACCAGGGCGGCCGGGGCGGTCTCGGCAAGAAAGCCATAAACCGCATAAAATCCTGCCACTCCCCTATCACCCTCAAGGATTTACGATGCGTATTTTGCACACCATGTTACGGGTCGGCGACCTGCAGCGCTCCATCGATTTTTACACCAAGGTCCTGGGCATGAAGTTGCTGCGCACCAGCGACAATCCCGAATACCAGTACACGCTGGCCTTCGTCGGCTATGGCTCGAACCCCGACCACGCGGAACTGGAGCTGACGTATAACTATGGCACCACCAGCTACGAGCTGGGCACGGCGTATGGCCACATCGCCATCTCGGCCGACGACATCGTCGCCGCCTGCGATGCGGCACGCGCGAATGGCGGCAACGTCACGCGCGAACCGGGCCCCGTCAAGGGCGGCAACACGGTCATCGCCTTCATCACCGACCCGGACGGCTACAAGATCGAATTGATCGAGCGCAAGTTCGACGGCCAGGGCGGCGGCCTGTAATTGCTCAGCCTGGCCCGGCGGCCGTTGCAACGGCCGCGCGCAGCCAGGCGATGCCCGCATCACCGTCCGTGCGGCGGTGCCGTATCGCTTCAAACGCAAACGGCGCGATGGCAAACGGCGCAGAATGCTGCGCCAGCCCTTGCGCCGCGCTGCCGCGCAAG
Source organism: Janthinobacterium tructae (assembly GCF_006517255.1). Lineage (NCBI taxonomy): Bacteria > Pseudomonadati > Pseudomonadota > Betaproteobacteria > Burkholderiales > Oxalobacteraceae > Janthinobacterium > Janthinobacterium tructae. The sequence goes on from NZ_CP041185.1 coordinate 3,649,441, forward strand.
GCGCGCTGCGCCACCGTCAAAATCATGTCCGTCCCCATCACAACATCCGGTGCAACCGTCCAGTACGGCACGCGCACGGCGATGCGGCGCGCCTGGCCCAGCTGGGCCAGCGATGCGTCCACTTCGGCCGCCATGCCGCCCTCGCCGGATGCCACCAGCACGTGCGGGCGCGCCAGATAGGTGTCCAGGCTCAAGGTTTCGCCCGGCGCCAGGCTGGCCGGGTCCAGCGCGCACACGAACGTTTCCTCGAAGAGGGTTTCTCTATGTAACTGCTCGGGCAGTTGCGGGAACACGCCCAGCGCCAGGTCGATCTCGCCATCCAGCACGCCAGCGATCACGGCAGGACGGCTGGCGTAGCTGACGGCCAGGTCGATGCCGGGCGCTTCCACGCGCAAGTGGCGCAACAAACGCGGCAAGAGCAACGCCGCGCCGTAATCCGACATGGCCAGACGAAACACGCGCTGCGCCGTGGCCGCCTCGAAAACGGCGCCGCCCAGCACGGAGCGTACGCTTTGCAGGGCCTCGGCCAGCGGCCGCGCCAATGCCAGTGCGCGCGCCGTCGGCTGGAAGCCGCCCTTGCCGCGCAGCAGCAGCGGATCGTCGAGCAGATGGCGCAGGCGCGCCAGCGCATGGCTGACGGCAGGCTGGCTCATGTGCAAGCGTTCGGCCGCGCGCGACAGGTGGCGCTCGCTGAGCAGCGCTTCCAGGATCACCAGCAAATTCAAGTCGACGGACCGCAGATTATTCATTTGATGCATAGTTGAATGGCAAATTACGAATTGGATTTAATCATCACAGCATAATACGATGACGCCATCAACTCAACTGTGGGAGTCACCGATGCATGGATGGATTACCGTATTTGCCCCGCTGGCCATGCTGGCCGGCGCCGTCGTCCCCTTCCAGGCGGGCGCGAATGCCGCGCTGGGCCGCAACCTGGGCCACCCGTTGTGGGCCACGCTCGCCTCGCTGGCCGTCAGCGCCGTACTCGCCTCGCTGGTGATGCTGCTCTGGCGCGTGCCGGCACCCGATCTCCAGCTCGCCGTGCGCGGGCCAGGCTGGTCCTGGCTGGGCGGCGCGGCCGGCGTGTTTTATATTACGGCCGCGCTGATGCTGGCGCCGCGCATGGGGTCCGGCCCCTTCATGGCTGCCGTCATCGGCGGACAAATGCTGGCCGCGCTGGCCATCGACCGCTACGGCTTGCTGGGCTTTGCCGTCAAACATATTTCTCCGCTGCACTGGGCCGGCGCGGGCCTGGTGGTGGCCGGGGTCGTGCTCACGCAAATAGCCAACAGCCGCGCCATGTGACAACACCTCAAGACGAAAAAAAACCAGCGCCGTTGCCGGTGCTGGTTTTCATTCAGAGCAAAATCCCGCTTACTTGTCGAGCAAGGCGTTGACGGGCATCAAATCCGTTTCCTTCAGGGTGCCGGCCGCGGCTTTCAGGCGCAAGCCGTTCATGATGGTGTCGTAGCGCGCCTTCGACAGGTCTTTTTGCGTCGAGAACAATTGTTTCTGTGCATTCAACACGTCGATATTGATGCGCACGCCCACCTGGTAACCGAGCTGGTTCGACTCCAGCGCCGATTTGCTCGACACTTCCGCCGCTTCCAGCGCCTTGACTTGCGCCAGGCCGCTGTTGACGCCCAGGAAAGCCTGGCGCGCACCCTGCGATGCCGTGCGGCGTGCCGTTTCCAGGTCGTTGCGGGCCTTGTTTTCCAGCGCGATCGATTCGCGCACCTTGCTGGTGACGGCAAAACCGCTGAAGATCGGGATGCTCCACTGCACGCCGATGGCGTTATTGTTGTTGCCGTTGCCATTGCCGCCACCGGATGTGTAGCTATGGCCAGCGTTGGCGATCAGGTCCAGGGTCGGGTAGTGGCCGGCGCGGTTGCGGCCAATGTCGCGCTTGGCCGATTCCACATTGAACTGCGCCGTGACGACGCCGTAGTTCTGCTCTTCGGCGGACGCCACCCACGGCTCGACGGCAGCCGGTTCGGGCGCGCTGATGACCACGCCCGTGCGCATCGGCGCCAGCGACGTTGGCGCTTCGCCGATGATGGTTTGCAAGGCGCTGCGCTTGTTGGCCAGGTCATTGATGGCGGCAAATTCCTGCGCCACCACCAGGTCGTAGGCCGCTTGCGCTTCGTGCGTGTCGGTGATCGTTTGCGTGCCGACTTCGAAGTTGCGCTTGGCCGATGCCAGCTGCTCCGTCGTGGCCACTTTTTGCGCCTGCGTGGCGCCCAGGTTGTCTTGCGCGCTGAGCACGTCGAAATACGCCTGCGCCACGCGCGTGATCAGGTCTTGCTGGACTTGCGCAAATTGCGCTTCAGCAATCGCTTGCGCCAGCTTGCTTTGCTGGTAGGTTTCCCAACGGTCCCAGCGGAACAGCGGTTGCGCCAGGGTCAGGTTGTAGCTGTTTGTGCGCACGTTGACGGACGGCGAGGTGATCTTGTTGCCGCCATTGTTCTGGACGATTTGCTCCTGATTGCCGCGCGTATTGCTGCCCGACGCGGAGATTTGCGGCAGCAAGCCAGCCATCCCCTGCGGAACCCGCTCCATCCCGGCCGACAGCGCCGCGCGCGCACTGGCGTACTGCGCGTCATTGGCCAGCGCCTGCTGGTACACCTGGATGAGATCGGCCGCCTGCGCTTGCAGCGTGCATGTCATCGAGACAAAGGCGCTGGTCATCAGCACGGCGATAAGGGGTTTCCGCATTGCATTTCTCCGTTGGAGTCGTCAAAAGTTGATGGAATCAAAAATCTGCTACCGCTTGCCTTGCGCCCGCCGGATGAGCGGGGTACAGGCCTCCGCAGGCATGCAGGAAAACATGCCTGGGTGCATCTACTGCAAAATAACTTAGTATGTAGGCATTGCGCTGTCGACTTGCAGCGCCCAGGCATGCACGCCGCCCGTCAAATTACTGATCTTGCCAAAACCATTGCGCTCCAGGAAGGCCGCCACCTGCATGCTGCGCATGCCGTGATGGCAGATGCAGACGATCTCGGCGTCTTCATCGAGGTCATCGATGCGCGCAGGAATCGAGTTCATCTGCATCAGGGTGGCACCGTCGAGGTGGCACAGGTCGAACTCCCACTGTTCCCGCACGTCCAGCAACAACGGGCGCGGACGGGAAGGGTCAGCCAGCCAGGCGGCCAGCTGCGGTGCACTCAAATGCTCCATCGAATCGGTCGCCTCAGAACTGGAAATGCGACGGTGCCACCGCTTGCAGCGGCGTGACATTGGTTTCAAACAGCTTGCGCGTGTCGTAAGCCTTGTCCGAGCTGCGCGTGATCAGGTGCGCCGACATGATCGGCGCTTCGCCGATGATAGCCAGGATGCGGCCGCCGACTTTCACTTGTTGCAACAGTGCTTCCGGCAACACGGCCAGGGAGCCGGACACGACGATCACGTCGTACGGTGCGCCCTTGCTCCAGCCCTGAGCGCCGTCGCCCAGTTCCACGGTGACGTTCGTCACGCCGTTGGCGGCCAGGTTCTGCTCGGCCAGGGTTTTCAATTGGGGAACGATTTCCACGCTCGTCACATGACGCGCCTTGTGCGCCAGCAAAGCGGCCATATAGCCGCTACCGGTGCCGATCTCCAGCACATTTTCATGCTTCTTGACGGCTACGTCTTGCAAAATGCGCGCTTCCAGCTTCGGCGTCAACATGCATTCGCCGCCGCCCAGTGGAATTTCCGTATCGACGAAGGCCAGGTTTTTATAGGCGGCCGGCACGAAATCTTCACGCTTGACCACGTTCAACAGCTCCAGCACGTCGATATCCAATACATCCCATGGACGGATCTGCTGTTCGATCATATTGAAGCGGGCTTGTTCGATATTCATCTTTGGACTCGGTAAGTGAAGTAATAATCCGCCATTTTATCGTTGAACTGGCTGAAAGCACATGTTAACCATAAAGGCGGGGAATGGAGGAAATTTGCGACGATCTGCAGATTTGGGGGGGCGAACCTTGGATAGGGGCAACTGAACGGTTGTAGCCAGGCCCGGAGGATCAGCTTTTTCCGGGCCCCTCCACCTGCAGGCTGCGCACGCTCATGTCGATGAACGCATCCATGTAGGCGAGCGGATCGATATTCTTGACCTCGCACGGCAGGTAGGAGTGCGTCCACATCATCAGCATGGTGACGGGCGCGCTGAGGATGGTGCTGACCAGCACGGCATCGACCTGGCGAAATTCGCCCCGCTGCATGCCCCGTTCCAGCAGGCTGACGATCAGCGCATTGCCGCGCGTGACGACTTCTTCGTTGTAAAACTGCGCCAGTTCCGGGAAATTGTTCGCTTCGGCCAGCATCAGCTTGGTCAAGCCGGCCAGTTTGGTGGCGCCGAATTCTTCCCACCACTGCATCATCACCTTGCGCAACAACTCGGCGCTGCTACTGTCCGAAGCGGCCATGCTGTCTTCCGCCTCGCCGATCGACTGCACGATATTGTCGCGCACCACGGCCTTGAACAGCTCTTGCTTGTTCTCAAAGTACAGGTACAGGGTGCCTTTCGACACGCCGGCCCGTTTGGCCACATCCTCCAGGCGCGTCGATGCGAAGCCCCGTTCGACAAACAGGTCGAGGGCGGCGGCGAGCAATTCCTGCGGGCGGGCATCCTTGCGCCGCTCCCAGCGGGGCTTGGTATCAATCGGGGCTTGCATGTATCTTTCCAAGTAACTTACTTTTGAGTCATTAATAGTAGACCTGTCTACCGCCAAGGTCAAGCGCAGGCCGCCAGGCCCATCCTGCTGCCAGACGAGGAGCGCAGAAGTACACTCACACGTATACATATAAGTATCCGCACCTCGCCTGCTGGCTGACTTGCACGCTCGCCATTGTAACGCGTCGCTGTTGCAAGGCGTCCATCGGCCGGGAGTGTCCGACGCTGATGCCATGCCGCCAGCCCGTCTCAATCGCGCAAGGCTTGCGCCGGCGCCATGCGCATGGCCAACCAGGTGTGCCGCACGGTGGCCAGTAGCGCCACCAGCATGGCCAGCAGCAATGCCACCGCCAGCGGCCAGGCGCCCACCGGCGCGCGTTCGACAAAGCCGGCCAGGTAGCGCGCGATGCCCAGGGCCGCCAGCGGCAGGCCCAATACGGCACCGGCGGCCAGCAGCAGCATGAACTCGCGCCCCACCAGGCGGGCGATGGCGGCGCGGCCAGCGCCATGCAACTTGCGCAGCACAATTTCACGGCTGCGGCGCTGCACGCTGTAGGCCGACAGCACGTAAATGCCGAAGGCGGCGAGCAGCATGGCGATCAGGCTGGCCAGGCCGAGCATGCGCGCCAGGCGCAGATCCTCGGCATACATCTGTGCCAACAGGCTTTGCGCCGTGCGCAGTTCCAGCATCCGCTGCGGAAAATAGCGCCGCCACAGCGGCTCGATACGCGCATGCGCCGCTGCCACATCATCATTGCTGCGCAAGGACAGTGCGCCGCCGTGGCGCAAATCGAACAGCATCGGCTGGGCCGCCTGGCGCATGTCCTGGAAACGGATCGGCGGCGCGATGCCGATAATCACCTGCCCGTCCGGCATCGCCTGCCCCACAGCAGCCTGCGGCGTGGGATAACCCAGCGCCAGCGCCGCCGCCGCATTGAGCACCACCACCTGGCTGCCGATCCGGTCCTGCGCCACATCGAACAATCGCCCGTGCAAGGGCACGATGCGGTGCAGCGCAAACCAGCCCGGCGTCATGGGTTTGTATTCGAGGCGCACGTCGCGCCCATCGCGCGTCCTGACGCTGCCGACGACCTTACTGCCATCGCGCCCGACCGCTTCCGCGATGCCCGCCACGCCGGCGATGCCGGGCAGGCGCGCCAGCGCCTCTTCGAAGGCGCGCGCCTGCGGGCTGTCTTCGCTCCCGGGCGGCAAATCCAGCACCAGCAAGCCATCCGGCGTGAAGCCGGGCGAGGCGTGGCTGCCATACCAGGATTGCCAGCCGACCGCCAGGGTCGCGGCGCACAGCGCCATGGCGGCGCCGAACTGCAATACCGTCAGCACGCGGCGCAGCCACAGGCCAGTCGCTGTTTCGCTGTTGCCGCGGCCCGCCAGCGCGGGACCGGGCCGCACGTGCAGCGCACACCAGGCGGGATAGGCGCCCGCACACAAGCCCGTGAGCACGCCAAACAGCAAGGCGCCGGCGCAGCGCCAGGCGGTGAACATATCGTCCAGCGGCCGCTGTACCAGCTCGGCGAAGAGCGGCAGCGCCAGCCAGGCCAGCAGCAAGCCCGCGGCGGCGGCCAGCAGCGCCGTCAGCACCGACTCGGCCAGGAACTGCTGCACCAGGCGCGCCGCACCGGCGCCGAGCAGCTTGCGCACGCCGATCTCGCGCTGGCGGCGCAAGGTGCGCACCGTGGACAGATTCACGTAATTGATGACGGCCAGGGCAAGTATCAGCAGCGCCAGCACGGCCAGTCCCACCACGCTGGCGCGCTGCCCGTGACGCGCCGCCGCGCGGCTGTGGTACAGGTCCGCATCGAAGTAAGCCTGCGCCAGCGGCAGCAGCGCGATGTCGGTGACGTTGCGCCCCGCGAGCGCGCGGCCCATGGATGCGCCGCGCACCTGCCGGTCTTGCGGCGAGTCGTTGACGGCCTGCTGCAGCAGCGCCGCAAGCGCGCCGGGGTCTGCGCCGGGGCGCAGCTGCAGGTAGATGGCGCCGCGCCCCGTGCCGGAAAAAGCGACCTCGCGCTGCGCTGCCGGCCAGGCACTGCTGAGCGTGCCCACCAGTACTTCATACGGCACGCTGGTGTTGCGCTGATGGTCAGGCAGGATGGCGCGCACCTTCAGCGTGACGCCGCCGATCTGCAGCAGCTGGCCCAGCGCGGATGCGTCGGCAAACAGCTTGCGCGCCGCCGTCTGCGTCAGCGCCACGGCATCGGGCTGCGCCAGCGCCGAACGCAGATCGCCCTGCAGCGCCGTGATGCCGAACAGGCTGGCGAAATCCGCATCGACTGCTTGCACGTTCAGCGCATACGGGCGCTCGCCGCGCTGCACGGTTAAATCAAGTTCCTTGACGATGCTCGCCATGCCGACCGCGCCGCTGCGCTGCGCCACGTCGCGCAGCGACAGATAGGCAAAGTTCTGCCACTCGGGGCGGATGAACAGATTGATGCGCTGCTTGACCAGCAGCACGCGCTCACGCTGCGGCACCTGGCTATCGTAGCCCAGGCTGTAGCCGACAAAGCCCAGCAGCAGGAAGCAGGCGGCGAAACCCACCGCCAGGCCCAGGATGACGGCCGCCGAGGCGCCCCGCTGCTGCGCCAGCAGGCGCCAGCCGATGCGGAAATCGGCCGCCTTCATGCGGCTTGCAAGGCGTCGACCATGACGCGACCATCCAGCAAGTGCAGGGTACGTGACGCCTGCGCCGCATGGTCGGGCGAGTGCGTCACCATCACCACCGTCGTGCCCTCCGCATTGATGCTGCGCAGCAGGCGCATGACTTCATTGCCGTGCGCCGTATCGAGGTTGCCCGTCGGCTCATCGGCCAGCAAGACGGCCGGCCCGGCCACCAGCGCGCGCGCGATCGCCACGCGCTGCTGCTGGCCGCCCGACAGCTGCGACGGCCGGTGTCCGGCGCGGTGCGCCACACCCAGCTTGTCGAGCATGGCGGCCACGCGCTGGCGCCGTTCGCGCGCCGGCGTGCCGTTGTACTCGAGCGCCAGCTCCACGTTCTCGAATACGCTCAGTTCCTCGATCAGGTTGAAGCTCTGGAAGATGAAGCCGATGCGCCCGCGGCGCAGCGCATTGAGCTTTGCCTCGCTCCATCCTGCCACATTCTGGCCCTCGAACCAGTATTCGCCATGGCTGGGAATATCGAGCAATCCCAGCAGACCCAGCAGGGTAGATTTACCGCAGCCCGAGGGGCCAGTGATGGCCACATATTCGCCCGCCTCGATCTCGAGGTCGATGCGATCCAGGGCCTTGGTCTGGATATCGCCTGACTGATGCATCTTGCTGACGCCGACTAGTTTGAGCATGGGTGCTACCTTTATGGAGGATGAGGGGAATTTACCGGCTTATGTGCAATCTGGGGGAATTTCCATAGGCAGCGTAGGCCGACAGGATCACGCGCTCGCCTGCCTGCAGCCCTTGCAGCACTTCGAGCTGGCTGTTGTTGCGCCGGCCGATACGCACTGCGCGCCGCTGCGCCTGGCCGCCGGACGCATCGAGCACGTAGACCCAGGCGCCGCCGCTGTCGTTGATGAAGGCGCCGTTCGGCAGCAGCAGCGCGGCAGCCGGCTCGCCCAGAGTGATCTGCGCATCGAGGCTTTGCCCGGGATTGAGCACGGGCGGCTGGCCGTGCGTGAACACCAGTTCCACAGTGAAGCGGCCCTCCTTGATCTGCGGATAAATCGTCTGCACGCTCAATGCGTAATTTTGCCCAGCCTGGACGATGCTGGCCTGCCGTCCCGCCGCCATGCGGTTCAGGTAAAACTCGTCCACCCTGGCCGACAGCTTATAGCGCACAGGGTCGTCGATGCGGCCCACATTCTTGCCCGTCGCGATAGACTCGCCCACCTGCAGCCGGAAGTCCGTCAGCCGGCCGGCGGACGGCGCGCGCACGGCCAGGGCGTCGACCGTGGCACCGACCAGCAGCAAGCCCGAACTGAGGCCGGCGATGGACGCGCCAAGCTGGCTGGCCGCATCGCGGCGCACCAGCGACTCCGCCTGCGCCGCCTGCTGTTCCTGCGCCAGCGCGCGCTGCTGCTGCAGCAGCGTGTCGGCCGATTCCTCCAGCGCCACGCTGGAAATGAAGCCCTGCGCCGCCAGCCTGACATTGCGCGCATGCTGCTTGCCACCCTGCTGCAGCGCGAACGCCAGATCATCCAGGCGGCGTTGATGCTCGCTGGTGCTGGCCTGCTGCGCCACGCGCAAATTGGACAAGTTGAAAATCTGCTGCGCATGTTCAGCCTTGCGGGCCAGCAGTTCCAGGTTGCGCTGCGGATTGGAGATACGGAACAGCAGCTGGCCCTTGCTCACCAGTGCGCCATCACTGGCAAGCACCTCTTCGATGCGGCCCGACTCGACCGAATCGAGGAGCACGGAATGCAGCGGTTCGGCGCTGGCGCGCACCACCACTTCATCGAGAAAAATACCGCGCGCCACGGCGCCGATGCGCAATTCGGCGACAGGCACCTGCAAGCCGCGTGGCATGGCCCACCAGCCCGCCGCGGCAAGCGCGGCCAGCAACAGCATGCCCGCCAGGCTGGCAACGACAAGTTTGCGCCGGCTGCGCGGCACGCGCGTATCCATGGCGGCGCCGCTGGACGGCAAATGGGGCATGGCAGATTGAGGAGCATGCATATTTATTTTCACGTCTTTCGAACAAAGTTTCTTCGCATATCAGCAAGCAGCGTGCCAGCAACGGGCGCCACGCGGACATGCGCCCCGCAGCCGTTCGCCAAGCATGCTGGCGCGACGCGGTGTCCCGCAGTGTCCATTTCCGGACAGCGGCTGTTCGCAAGCGCACAGCGCCGGCAAACAGGCATGCCCACAGCGGCCGCCACGACGCCAGCACGGCTGCTAGAATGCGCCACCGACCGACGCTCACTATGCTCTCCATGGCCAACACCGCAGCCCACGTCCTGATCCTCGACGACGATATCGATGTCGCCTGCGCCGCACAGCTGCTGCTGCGGCGGCGCTATCGCGACGGCAAAGTCGATACGCTGTGCGACCCTGCAGGACTGCCCGCGCTGCTGGCCCGGGCGGTGCCGGACGTGGTGCTGCTCGACCTCAATTTCCAGCCCGGCCAGACCGATGGCGCACAAGGCTTGGCCTTGCTCGACCTGCTGCGCGCGCTGCCACGGCCGCCTTGCGTGATCGCCATGACGGCCTATGCCGATGTGCCGCTGGCGGTGGCGGCGCTGCAGCGCGGCGCCAGCGACTTCATCACCAAGCCCTGGGACAACGCGCGCCTGGCCGCCGCCGTCGAACATGCGCTGGCGCGCCGCGCCGACACGGCCGCCACAGCCACTGCCGCGCCGGACCTGATGGGCAACTCTCCGGCCATGCGCGAGCTGCGCGCGATGGTCGCCAGCGTCGGCCCCACGGAGGCGAATGTGATGGTGCTCGGTGAAAACGGCGTCGGCAAGGAACTCGTGGCGCGCGCCCTGCACAAGGCCTCGCGCCGCGCCGCCGGTCCCATGCTGGCGGTGGACATGGGCGCCGTGCCGGAGGCAACCTTTGAAAGCGAATTGTTCGGCCACCGCAAAGGCGCATTCACCGATGCCAAACATGAACGCGCGGGGCGCTTCCAGACGGCGCGCGGCGGCTCGCTCTTTCTCGATGAAATCGGCAACCTGCCGCTGGCGGCGCAAGCCAAGCTGTTGACGGCGCTGGAACGGCGCGAAGTGACGCCGCTGGGCGCGGACCGTCCGGAAGCGATCGACGTGCGCATCCTCAGCGCCACCAATATCGATGAAGCGCGGCTGTTCGATCCGGCCGTGTTCCGGCCCGACCTGCTGTTCCGCCTGAATACCATCGTGCTGCGCGTGCCGCCGCTGCGCGCGCGCCGCGACGATATCGCCATGCTGTTGCGGCACTACCTGGCGCACTACGAAAGCCAGTACCAGCGCCGCGCGCGCGCGCCTGCAGCGGAGGCGCTCGATTACCTGCAACAGCATGACTGGCCGGGCAATGTGCGCGCGCTGCGCCATGCCTGCGAACGTGCCGTGATCCTGGGGGACGAGGCGCACTACACGCGCAGTGACTTCGGCCTGTTTGACAGCCACGCCCAGGCGGCAGCGGTGCCCACGACACCCGCCCACGCACGCCAGACACTCGGCGCGCTGGAACGCGACGCCATCCATCGCACGCTGGAACAGGTCGACGGCAATATCAGCCATGCGGCCAAGGCCCTGGGCATCAGCCGCGCCGCGCTGTACCGCAAGCTGAACAAACATGGCATCTGAGCGCAGCCTCAAGACGACGGCCAGCGCCAGCATCGCCGCCATGCTGGCGCTCTCCGGCGCCGCCGGGTATTTTTTCGCACTGGCGTCGCCGCGCCTGAGCGTGCTGTGCCTGCTGCTAGCCATGCCGCCGGCGTGGCTGCTGTGCCGCTGCCTGAACCGCCTGGCGCCGCGGGTGTCGCGCCAGGAGTCGACAATGACAGCGGCCATGGCGGCGGCAGCGTCGCCAACGCCCGATGAAGAATCGCTGAGGGCGCTCGAAGCCTGTCTTGAACACGCGCCCATTGCCCTGTTCCGTATCCAGAGCGGCGCCGTGGAACACAAGGTGACGCCACTCAACGCCAGCGCCCGGCGCCAGCTGGCGCCCGGGCATGCGAGCGAGCCGCAGCGGTGGCAGCAACTGCTGGCGGCGCAGCCTCCCGGCCAGCGCCGGCTGCTCAGTTTTGACACGGAACGGGGCGTCGAACGGGCGCTGGTGGCCGTGGCGGCGCTGACCTTGCAAGGCGCGCCGCAGCACCTGGCCGCGCTGATGCCGGTGGAAAGCGAACTGGAAGCCGAGGCGCTCAATGCCTGGCGCGAACTGGTACAAGTGCTGACGCATGAAATCATGAATTCGCTCACGCCCGTCGCCTCGCTGTCGCGCACGGCCTGCGACCTGCTGGCGGACGTGCACCCCCTGCTGCCGCACGACATCCATGCCGACCTGGCGACAGCGCTCGACGCCATCGCGCGCCGCGCCGCCAGCCTGGCCGATTTCGTGGCCAGCTACCGCAGCCTGTCCAGCGTGCCCGCGCCGCAGCCGGAAACCGTGCGCCTCGAACACCTGTTCCAGCGCCTGGAAGCGCTGCTGGCACCGGCCTGGCAGGCGCGCGGCGGCACGGCGGCATTTTCCGTCGAACCGGCATCGCTGGAAGTGCGGATCGATGCAGGCCAGCTGGAACAGGCGCTGATCAATCTGCTCACAAATGCCGCCGAGGCCACACACGATATTACCGCGCCGCGCGTGACGGTCAGCGCCCGCCTGAGCCGGGGCGCGCGTCTGCGCATCGAAGTGCGCGATAACGGCCATGGCGTGCCCGATACGCTGGCCGCGCACATTTTCATGCCGTTTTTCTCGACCAGGAAACAGGGGCGCGGCATCGGCCTGGCGCTGGTGCGCCACCTGGCCCACGCCAACGGCGGCACCTTGCGCCATGCGCGCCCGGTCGGTGCCGGCGCCTGTTTCCTGCTCAGCTTTTAAGCCGGACGGCACCGCATCAGGTACACGCGCCTGCAGTTCACGCCGCGTTTTACGCGGTTCATCGCATTTCCCTTCCAGCCAGCATGCCGTTTTGTTATCTTCTCATCGACAGCACGGCAGCCGCGGCGCGGCAGCCGGCTTTTTTCTTGTCCTGAACTATCATAAAGGAAACACCATGCGTACCTTGCTGGCCCTGTGCTGTGCCGTTACCCTTGGCGGTTGCGCCATCGTCATCAACCCCAACGATGGCGAAGTGCGCTATGCCGACGCGGGTACCATCCAGGGCAACGAGCAAGTGAGCCGCGACGTGCGCCAGGTCAGCACCATCAACACGCTCGACATCGACAGCATGAAGCGCATCGATATGAAAATCGATGTGCGCGTCGGGCCGGCGACCTCGCTGGTGATCGAAGCGGACAGCGATCTGCAGCCGCGCATTCATAGCGAAGTGAGCGGCAATACCCTGCGCATCTGGGGTGATACGAACATTCGCAGCAGCAATGGTATCCACGTCATCTACACGACGCCGCAATTGAAGAAGATCCGCATTTCCGGCTCTGGCCGCCTGGTGGCCAGCGGTTTCGATGGCGAAGATTTCAGCCTGGAGCAGCGCGGTTCGATGAAGAGCGAATTGTCGGGCACGGTGGGGCGCTTCGACGTGGCCAACAATGGCTCGGGCAGCATCAACGCGGCGGCCCTCGTCAGCGGCAACACGGATGCGGTGCAGAACGGTTCGGGCAACATCCAGCTGGGCAGCCTGCGCGGTGAACGCATCAACGTGGCCCTTAACGGCTCGGGCAGCATCAGCGCCAGCGGCGCCGTACAGCGCCTCGACGCCAACGTGAATGGCTCGGGCGATATCAACCTGGCCGCCCTGCGCAGCGACGTTGCCTATCTGGCGAGCAACGGTTCCGGCGACATCGATGTCACCGTCCAGAATGAAGTCAATGCCCGCGCCAGCGGTTCCGGCCGCATCACCGTGCATGGCGATCCGGCCCGCCGCACCCTGTCGGGCAAGCGCGTCAGCATCGTGCGCTAATCGCGCTCTGGCGAAGCACGCGGGCCGGCTTGCTATACTGTCGGCCCCTGCCCCTTTTCACTCATCGCCATGCCGTCCCGCGCCGTTTCCCTGGCATGCCGCCCATCCTGCGGCGCCTGCTGCACCGCTCCGTCCATCACCAGCCCAATTCCCGGCATGCCGGATGGAAAACCTGCGGGCGTGCGCTGCATACAGCTGGCCGACGACAACCGCTGCAAGATCTTTGGCCAGCCGCAGCGGCCCGCCTTTTGCGGCGGCTTGCAGCCGTCCGAGGACATGTGCGGCAGCAGCCGCGAACACGCAGTGCGCTGGCTGGCCGAGCTGGAACGGCTGACGGCACCCTGAGCGCCAGCAACGCTTTAGTCTGCGGCGCTTGTCCGCACCGCGGCCCGCTCTTCGTCACGCAGGCGCTTGTATTCCATCAGCATGGAAACCACCAGATAGGCCAGCAGCACGAGCAGGGAAGCGCGCATGTCGCTCCATTCCAAGGTGCCGTGGCGCTTCCAATGCAGTGCATTAAAAACGATCAGCATACCCAGGACACCCCACCCACTGCGGCGCATCACGCGGCCCAGCAAGGTTGCCATTAACAATTTACTGGAGAACATGGTTTCCTTTAATTTGTTCCATTTTTCCAACTGTACGCACTTCATATCCCTACGGCAATACCAGCACGCGCACAAAAGTCACCTTGACTCGATTTGCACGTTTGCGTATATTCATGCACATTCCTGCACGTTTTAAAAATAGACCCATGTCCGCGACCCTGCTCCTCAAACAACGCCATGCGCTGATCCAGCAACAATTGCACGCTGACGGCCGCGTGCTGGCGCTGGACCTGGCGCGCCAGCTCGACGTGTCCGAAGATACGATACGGCGCGACCTGCGCGAGATGGCGGCAGCCGGCCTGTGCCAGCGCGTGTATGGCGGTGCCCTGCCGCTGGCGCCCGATGGCGGCACCCTGACCCAGCGCAAGCAGGAAGCGCCGGAACGCAAGGCGCGCCTGGCGCAGGCCGCCGTGTCCCTCGTGCGCACCGGCCAGGTGCTGTTCCTCGATGCGGGATCGACCAACCTGGCCATCGCCAGCGTCTTGCCAGAGTTGGCGCTCACTGTCATCACGAATGCGCCCTCGATTGCCATGGCGCTCATGGAGCGCCCGGAAATCGAGCTGATCATGGCTGGCGGCCGGGTCGACCGCCGCGCGGGTGCCAGCCTGGGACCGCAGGCGCTGCGCACCGTCGAGCGCATGCATCCCGACCTGTGTTTCCTCGGTGCCTGCGGCGCCGACGTGGACGCGGGCGTGACAGCGTTCAACTACGACGAGGCAGAATTCAAGCGCAGCATCGCCGGCGCCAGCAAGGCCGTCGTCGTCGCCGTCACCAGCGACAAGCTGGGCACGGCCGCCCCCTTCGGCGTGCTGGCCACGGGCTTGCTGCAGCACCTGGTGCTCGAAGCCGATGCCGACGCGGCCCATGTGGCCGCCTTTCAACGGCTGGGCGTGCAAGTGCTGCGCGCCCACGCCTGATGTTATCCACCCGACTCTTGAAAAGCTCTCCCATGCATCTCACCGGTACCATGCAGCAACGCGCCACGCGCCTGGTTTTCTTCGCCGCCGGCCTCGGCATGGCCGCCTGGGCACCGCTGGTTCCCTACGCCAAGTCGCGCCTGGGCCTCGACGAGGCCACCCTCGGCATTTTGCTGCTGTGCCTGGGTGCCGGCTCGCTGTGCGCCATGCCGTTTACGGGCATGCTGTCAAGCCGCTTCGGCTGCCGCAAGGTCATCGTCGGCGCCGGCCTGTTGTTGATCGCCATCCTGCCCGGCCTGGCGCTGGCCGCCACGCCGCTGCAACTGGGCCTGGTGCTGCTGGTATTCGGCGCGGCCATGGGCACGTTCGACGTGGCCATCAACATCCAGGCCGTGATCATCGAAAAGGCCAACGGCGGCGCCATGATGTCGGGCTTTCATGCGCTGTTCAGCGTGGGCGGCTTCGCCGGCGCGGCCTGCATGGCCCTGCTGCTGTGGCTGGGCCTGACACCGGCCTGGTCCTGCGTGGTGGTGATGCTGCTGCTGTGCGGCGTGCTGGGCGCGGCGCAAGGCCATCTGCTGCCGACGGCGTCCGCCTCGGGCGAAAAGACGCCGCTGTTCGTCATGCCGCATGGCGCCGTCATTTTCATCGGCCTGCTGTGCTTTATCGTCTTCCTGGCCGAAGGCGCGATTCTCGACTGGAGCGCCCTGTTCCTCACCACCACGCGCGGCGTGGAGGAAGCCAAGGGCGGCCTCGGCTACGCCGCCTTCGCCATCGCCATGACCTTGGGCCGTTTCACCGGTGACAAGGTGGTCAGCCGCTTTGGCGGCAAGCGGGTGCTTACTTTTGGCGGCTTGTGCGCAGCGGCCGGCTTCTTCCTGGCCGTGCTGGCGCCGCACGCCAGCCTGGCCATGGCCGGCTTCGTGCTGATCGGCCTGGGTGCGGCGAACATCGTGCCCATCCTGTTCACGGCCGCCGGCAACCAGCGCGCCATGCCGGCCAGCCTGGCGGTGGCGGCCATCACCACCATCGGCTATGCCGGCATCCTGGCCGGCCCCGCCGTCATCGGTTTCGTGGCCCACGCCACCAGCCTGAATATCGCCTTCGCCATGCTGGGTGCCGCCCTGCTGCTGGTGGCGGCCAGCGCACGCCTGGTGGCGCCGGCAAAACAGGCATCCTGATCCTCCCTCTTGCCTGGTGGACGGCGCTAAAAAAGCACCGTCCGTCAGCGCCCAAATAAGGTCGGCAAGCCTCTGTCGTGGTAAGCTTCGACCCCGCGCGCATTGCTGGCGCCACGCGCTCACCCCATCCTGTCACTTATACCCGTACTTATACCTTTTATACATCTATGGATCTCATTCTTGCGTTAAAAGCCATCATCATGGGGCTGGTCGAAGGTTTTACCGAATTCTTGCCGATTTCGTCCACCGGACATCTGATCCTGGCCGGCAGCCTGCTCGACTTTACCAAGGATGTCTCGAAAGAAGTCATGGATGTCTTCGAAATCGCCATTCAGGCCGGCGCCATCCTGGCCGTGTGCTGGGAATACCGCCAGCGCATCGGCAGTGTGCTGTCCACCTTCAGCACCGAGGTCAAATCGCGCAAGTTCGTGCTGAACGTGGCCATCGCCTTCATCCCGCTGGCCGTCATCGGACTGGCCATCGGCAAGATGATCAAGCACGCGCTGTTCAAGCCCGTGCCCGTCGCCATGGCCTTCATCATCGGCGGCATCATCATCCTGCTGGTGGAGCGCCGCGCGCGCATCAATCCCGTCACCGTGCGCGTCAACTCGGTCGATGAAATGACCGCGCTCGACGCCTTGAAAGTGGGTTGCGCGCAGGCGTTTGCGCTGATTCCCGGCACCAGCCGTTCCGGCTCGACCATCATCGGCGGCATGCTGCTGGGCCTGTCGCGCAAGACGGCTACCGAATTCTCGTTCTTCCTGGCCATCCCGACGTTGCTGGCCGCCACCGCCTATTCTCTGTACAAAGCGCGCGACATCCTGTCGGCCACCGACGTGCCCCTGTTCGGCCTGGGCACCGTGGCCGCCTTCATCTCCGCCTTCCTGTGCGTGCGCTGGCTGCTGCGTTACATCAGCTCGCACGACTTCACGTTTTTTGCCTGGTACCGCATTGTGTTTGGCTTGCTGGTCCTGGCCAGCGCCCACTACGGCTGGGTTGTTTGGGCAGAATAAGGCACTATGAATCAAGATCTTAACCAGCGCGCGCTGCACCTGCTGCAAACCGTTTTCGGCTATCCGGCCTTCCGCGGCCAGCAAGCCGACATCGTCGACCACGTCAGCCATGGCGGCGACGCGCTGGTGCTGATGCCCACGGGCGGCGGCAAGTCGCTGTGCTACCAGATTCCCGCGCTGCTGCGCGATGGCGTGGGCGTCGTCGTCTCGCCGCTGATCGCGCTGATGCAGGACCAGGTGGACGCTTTGGCCGAAGTCGGCGTGCGCGCCGCCTTCCTCAATTCCACGCAAACCTACGAAGAAGCGAGCCGCATCGAGCGCCTGGTGCGCACGGGCGGCATCGACGTCGTCTACGTGGCGCCCGAGCGCCTGATGACGCAGCGTTGCCTGGACCTGTTCCAGGCGTCGAAGATCTCCCTGTTCGCCATCGACGAGGCGCATTGCGTGGCCCAGTGGGGCCATGACTTCCGTCCCGAATACATCAAGCTGTCGGTGCTGCACGAGCAGTTCCCGGACGTGCCGCGCATCGCGCTCACGGCCACTGCCGACCCGCAGACGCGCGCCGAAATCGCCATGCGTTTGCAGCTGGAAGACGCGCGCCAGTTCGTCTCGTCCTTCGACCGTCCGAACATCCGCTACCAGATCGTGGAAAAGGCGAATGGCCGCAAGCAGCTGCTCGACTTCATCAACACGGAACACACGGGCGACTGCGGCATCGTCTACTGCCTGTCGCGCAAGAAGGTCGAAGAGACGGCGGAATTTTTGAACCAGAGCGGCATCCGCGCCCTGCCGTATCACGCCGGCATGGAGTACGCCAAGCGCAGCGCCAACCAGGCGCGCTTCCTGCGCGAAGAAAACATCGTCATGGTCGCCACCATCGCCTTCGGCATGGGCATCGACAAGCCCGACGTGCGCTTCGTGGCGCATCTGGATCTGCCGAAAAGCATCGAGGGCTATTACCAGGAAACAGGCCGCGCTGGCCGCGACGGCATGGCCGCCAATGCCTGGATGGCGTACGGCTTGCAGGACGTGGTGCTGCAGCGGCGCATGATCGACGAATCGGAAGCGGACGACACTTTCAAGCGCGTGCTGGGCGTGAAACTCGACGCCATGCTGGGCCTGTGCGAAACCCTCAGCTGCCGCCGCATGCGCTTGCTCGAATACTTCGGCGAACCGGCTTCGCCGTGCGGCAATTGCGACACCTGCCTGGTGCCGCCCGTGTCGTTCGACGGCACCGTGCCCGTGCAAAAACTGCTGTCGGCCATCTACCGCGTCGACCAGCGCTTCGCCGGCGGCCACGTGATCGACGTACTGCGCGGCGTGGAATCGGAACGCATCAAGACCTGGCACCACGATTCCTTGTCCGTCTTCGGCATCGGCTCGGACCTGGGCGAAGCGGAATGGAAAGCGATCCTGCGCCAGGCCATCGCGCTGGGCCTCGTCTCGGTCGACCATGAACAATACAGCTCGCTGAAACTGACGGACGCTTCGCGCCCCGTGCTCAAGGGCGGCCAGAAGGTGCAGCTGCGCCAGTACCAGAAACCGGTCAAAACCAGCAAGCGCAGCACCAGCGTGGCGAAAGGCTATGTCGAGACGGACCTGTCGACCAGCGAGCAAGCGATCTTCGACAAGCTGCGCTGGTGGCGCGTGGAGACGGCGCGCACGCACAATGTGCCGGCCTACGTCATCTTCGTCGACGCCACCCTGCGCGAAATCGCCAAGGCCAAGCCTACCTCGCTGGAGCAGATGCGCGGCGTGAGCGGCGTGGGCGAGAAAAAACTGGCCTCGTACGGCGACGAAATCGTCGCCATGATCCTGGAGATGATGTGATGGAAGCACTCTCGTCCGACCTGATCTATCAGGCCGTGAAAATCCTCGGCGCCCAGCCGGACGCCGACGACGCGGTGGAAGCGCAAGTCCGTGCCCTGGTCGGCGACGACCTTACCGTGCGCCGCCTGGCCGACGTGGTGCCGGAAGCCTTCGGCCTGGTGCTGGCGTCGCACCTTCCCGGCACCGAAAACATGACCTTGCCCGACACCTTCTGCGCCCAAGACGAGGATAGCGAGTGGGTGGAATTCCCCCTGCGCCGCGAACCGATCTTTGTCGTCGCCCTGGACATCGCCCAGCACACCTTCCACAACGGCCCGCGCGCGCTGATGCAAAACCTGGCCGACCGCAGCTCCCTGCTGTCGGCCATCAACAAGGGCTTGAACGCGGGCGGCTCGCTCGACGGCACGACCCTGGGCCCGCCGTCCTTCTTCGGCCTGCCCGCCGCGCTGTACCAGGCGGCGGCATCGCCCGATACGCCCTGACCACTTTACTTTGCCCCTGCCCTTGATAACGGAACGCTGCCGCGATGGAAACCAAATGGCTGGAAGACTTCATCTCGCTCGCTGAAACGCATAATTTCAGCCGTTCCGCGGCGCTGCGCCACGTCACCCAGCCGGCCTTCTCGCGGCGCATCCAGTCGCTGGAAAACTGGCTCGGCATCGACCTGGTCGACCGCACCTCCTACCCCACGCGCCTGACGCCGGCCGGCGCCGTGTTTTACGAGCAGGCGCTGGAAATGCTGGGGCAGATCAACGGCGTGCGCGCACTGTTGCGCGGCAAGCGGGCGGCCACGCAGACGAGCGTCGACTTCGCCGTGCCGCATACCCTGTCGCTGACCTTCATGCCGAAGTGGCTGACGGCGCTGGAAGCGGGTTTTGCACCGATCAACAGCCGTTTGATGGCACTGAACGTGCACGACGCCGTGCTGCAGCTGGTCGACGGCGGCTGCGACCTGCTGCTGTGCTATCACCATCCGCGCCAGCCGGTGCAGCTGGACCCGGGCCGCTACGACATGCTGGTGATGGGCCGCGAAACCGTGCGCGCGTATGCGCGCTGCGGCCAGGACAAGGTGCCGGACTTCGTCCTGCCCGGCAGCGCCAAGGAGCCGCTGCCCTTCCTCTCCTACACCAGCAATGCCTACCTGGGACGCATGGTGGAACTGCTGGTGGCCGATGCCAAGGCCCCCCTGTTCCTGGAAACCTGCTACGAAACGGACATGGCAGAAGGCCTCAAAATGATGGCGCTGGAAGGGCGCGGCATCGCCTTCCTGCCCGAATCGGCAGTCATGCGCGACGTCAAATACAAGCACCTGGCGCGCGCCGACGGCGGTGCGCCGGGCTGGGAAATCGAGCTGGAAATCCGTTTGTACCGCGAACGCCCTTCAGGCCAGCGTCCCGGCAAGCAGATCGTCGAAAGCCTGTGGCAGTACCTGGTGCAGGCGCAGGAAAACGCCGCGCGCGGCGGAAAAAAACGCCGGCGCGCGGCTGTCACCGCAATGCCATCCTGATCTCCTAACTATGCAATAAATGCATAACCGGATGCGCACAAAGCATTGGCCGGGGCATGAGGCTATCGCCTACGATGCGGTTCCGCTGCGCGCAGCTGCATCTCGGCTGTGCCTCTAACGTATTCGTATTGTCCAGGAGCTTATCAAGCATGACCAGCAAGCACGCACTTCCTTCCTACCTCAATCCTGAAGACCTGGGCCCATGGGGCGTCTACCTCGAGCAGATCGACCGCGTTACGCCGTACCTGGGCAACCTGTCGCGCTGGGTGGAAACGCTGAAGCGCCCTAAGCGCATCCTGACGGTCGACGTGCCTATCGAGCGCGATGACGGCAGCATTGCCCACTACGAAGGCTACCGCGTGCAGCACAATCTGTCGCGCGGCCCAGGTAAAGGCGGCGTGCGCTTCCACCAGGACGTGACCTTGTCGGAAGTGATGGCGCTGTCGGCCTGGATGACGGTCAAGAATGCAGCGGTCAACGTGCCATACGGCGGCGCCAAAGGCGGTATCCGTGTCGATCCGAAGACCCTGTCGCGCAACGAGCTGCAACGCCTGACGCGCCGCTACACGAGCGAGATCAGCATGATCATCGGACCGAACAAGGATATCCCGGCGCCGGACGTCAACACGAATGAACAAGTCATGGCGTGGATGATGGACAGCTACGCCATGATCGGCGGCAACATGTCGACCGGCGTGGTGACGGGCAAACCGATCTCGCTGGGCGGCAGCCTGGGTCGCCGCGATGCCACGGGCCGCGGCGTGTTCGTCGTCGGTTGCGATGCGGCCGCCAAGGTCGGCATGTCGCTCGAAGGCGCGAAAGTCATCGTGCAAGGTTTCGGTAACGTGGGCGGCGTCGCCGCACGCATGTTCGCGGAAGCCGGTTCGAAAATCGTCGCGGTACAAGACCACAAGACCACCGTGGTGCATGCCGGCGGCTTGAACATCCCGCAATTGCTGGCACACGTGGCCGAAGTGGGCAGCGTCGAAGGCTTCCCGGGCGCCGAGGCATTCGTGCCACGCGAAGATTTCTGGGGCATCGATTGCGACATCCTGATCCCGGCCGCGCTGGAACAGCAGATCACGGCTGAGCGCGCACAAGTCATCCGCGCCAAGATCATCCTGGAAGGCGCCAATGGCCCGACCCTGCCAGCAGCGGACGACATCCTGACCGACCGCGGCGTATTGATCGTGCCGGACGTGCTGGCCAATGCCGGCGGCGTGACCGTCAGCTACTTCGAGTGGGCACAGAACTTCTCGAGCTTCTTCTGGACCGAAGAAGAAATCAACAGCCGCCTGACCCGCATCATGCGCGAAGCGTTCGACGCGGTATGGCAAGTGTCGCAAGAGAAGAAAGTGTCGATGCGTACCGCCACCTTCATCCTGGCGTGCACGCGCGTCCTGCAAGCTCGCGAAGTGCGCGGCCTGTACCCATAATGGCTGCCTGAGAAAATGCCTGGGGCGTGCCTGTTGCGTCCTAGGCTTTTCCTAGACATAACCGGCCACCATATCCAGAGCATTGTTGCTCAACAATGCTCTGTTGAGGCACCATTGCCGATTCCAGCACAACAAACTGCCGGTGCCTTTCGCCAGTGATCCAGGCCACACTCATTCTCGCTGTGAGCTGCGCAATGCAAGCTTTACGCTCACGTCATGTATCTCGCCAGTCTGCCATTTTTTCCTCATCCATACGATACAGTGCGGCGACCTCCGGGCAAAGCAAGGCTGCCCCTGCGCATTCCACCAGTCGTTTATACTCAACACCTCATGCTACTTTCACACAGGCTCGATATTACGAATCAATCTAAAGACACCCTTGAAATATGAACCTGCCGTCAGCCTAATGATACAGGTCAACTAAGCCGAATAAGTAACGCTAGTCAAAATGAAAAAAAAAGAATAAGAATGAGATATCTAAAAATTTGTCATGTAACTACGGAGTTCCATCAGGAGCCATAACTGGGTTGATCAAGAATGCAACAAATAGGATAGCAATATGATTTTAGTGACCGGTGGAGCCGGCTTCATCGGTTCCAATTTTGTAAACGACTGGCTGGCGCTCAACGATGAGTTCATCGTCAACTTTGACAAACTTACTTACGCTGGCAATCTCAGCAATCTAGCCAGCCTTGAACACGATCCGCGGCATCTCTTTGTGCGCGGAGATATCCTTGATACCGCTCACCTAACCTGCTTGCTGGCAGAGCATCAGCCACGCGCCATCGTGCACTTTGCTGCCGAAAGTCATGTTGAACGCTCGATCCATAGCTCTGGCGAGTTCATCTCGACTAACGTCAACGGCACCTTCAGCCTGCTGGAAGCCGCACGCACCTATTGGTCCGGCCTGACGGGCGATGCCAAAGAGGACTTTCGTTTCCTGCATATCTCAGCTGATGAGGTATACGGTAGCCTGCAGCCGCAGGATCCCCCCTTTACCGAAGAGACGCCCTACGCGCCAAATAGTCCATATTCGGCGTCGAAAGCTGCATCCGACCATCTGGTACGCGCCTATTTCCATACTTATGCCCTGCCCGTGCTGACCACGAATTGTTCAAACAATTATGGCCCCTTCCACTTTCCGGAAAAACTGATTCCCTTGATCATCAGCAATGCCCGTGCCGGCAAGGCCCTGCCTGTTTATGGCGATTGCCTGCAAGTACGCGATTGGCTATATGTAGGCGACCACTGCTCGGCGATCCGCCGCGTGCTGGAAGCGGGCACGCCGGGTGAGGTATATAACGTCGGGGGATGGAATGAAATGACCAATCTGGAGGTCGTGCAGACCTTGTGCGATATTCTCGACACCCTCGATCCCAAGGCCATCGGCAGCTATCGGGAACAAATCAGCTATGTACTGGATCGCCCTGGCCACGACCGCCGCTACGTCATTGATGCACACAAGATCGAACGCGAACTGGGCTGGAAACCAACCGAAACATTCGACACGGGCATCCGCAAGACCATCCGATGGTACCTCGATAATCAGGCTTGGGTACGCGCTGTCCAGTCAGGTGATTACCTGGCCTGGGTACAGAAAAACTAGGCGGAACGCAATGACTCCAAGGAAACCATAGCATGACCTCCCCGCTTGAACGCAAAGGCATCATCCTCGCCGGTGGCTCAGGAACACGCCCGTACCCTGTGACCATGTCAATATCGAAGCAATTGCTGCCGGTGTATGACAAGCCGATGATTTACTATCCACTGACCACCCTGATGCTGGCGGGCATACGCGACATCTTGATCATTTCTCCCCCTCAAGATACTCCACGTTTTATGGAATTACTGGGTGATGGCAGCCAATGGGGCATCCAATTAAGCTATGCCGTGCAGGCTACGCCGGACGGATTGGCACAGGCGTTCATCATCGGTCGCGCATTTCTTGGCGATGCCCCATCGGCACTAATTCTCGGAGATAACATCTATTACGGCACTAACTTTGAAGCACAGTTACGCCTCGCCTCGACACGCACCAGCGGCTCGACCGTTTTTGCCTACCATGTGCAATCGCCGGAACGCTACGGCGTAGTCGAATTCGATGCCCAGCGACGCGCCGTCAGCATCGAGGAAAAGCCGCTCAGTCCAAAATCGAACTATGCCGTGACAGGTCTGTATTTTTACGATCATCAGGTGTGCGATATTGCCGCGTGCATCGTGCCATCAGCGCGCGGCGAGCTGGAAATTACTGACGTCAATCGTATTTATCTTGAACGAAATCAATTGAACGTCGAGATCATGTGTCGCGGCATGGCTTGGCTTGATACCGGCACGCATGAATCGTTGCTGGAGGCGGGACAATTTATCTCCACTATCGAAAAACGCCAAGGCTTGAAAGTGGCCTGTCCGGAGGAAATCGCCTATCGCAAAGCTTACATTGACGCGGAAAAACTGGGAAGCCTGGCCCAGCCCTTGAAAAAGAACGCCTATGGACAATACTTGCTGCGCTTACTCGACGAAACCGTTTTCTAACGTGCCATTTGCTCACCACTTAGCTGAAACAATGTCATGAAAATCCAGGCCACTGCCATACCGGACGTCCTGATCATCGAACCAATGGTGTTCAGTGACGAGCGTGGTTTTTTCTATGAAAGTTACAACCAGAAACGCTTTACAGAGCTCACCGGCATCAGTCGTACATTCGTGCAGGACAACCATTCTAAATCTACCAAAGGCGTCTTGCGCGGCCTGCATTACCAGATCCAGCACTCGCAAGGCAAGCTGGTGCATTGCACTGCAGGGACGGTATTCGATGTCAGTGTCGATTTGCGCAAAAGTTCGCCCAGCTTCGGTCAGTGGGTCGGTGTCGAGTTATCGGCTGCCAACAAGCGTCATGTATGGATACCAGAGGGCTTTGCCCACGGCTATCTAGTTACCAGCGACAGCGCCGAATTCCTCTACAAGACGGCAGATTATTGGACGCCGGAGTTTGAACGCTGCATCTTGTGGAATGATCCGCAAATCGGCATTGACTGGCCGCTTGATGGTGAACCTCTGCTGTCGAACAAAGA
The DNA here is from genome assembly GCF_006517255.1 of Janthinobacterium tructae. Lineage (NCBI taxonomy): Bacteria > Pseudomonadati > Pseudomonadota > Betaproteobacteria > Burkholderiales > Oxalobacteraceae > Janthinobacterium > Janthinobacterium tructae. The sequence continues at coordinate 3,674,200 of NZ_CP041185.1, forward strand.
CAGGCTTGGGTCATTGCTGGCCAACGCCGATGTCTTTACTTGAATGCCCCCAAGGCTGCATCTGCAGTCATCATTTGAATGAGAACATCGCATGAGCCGCATCTTAATTTCCGGAAAAACCGGCCAGGTCGGCTACGAGCTTGAACGTAGTTTGCAAGGTTTGGGGGAAATCTTCGCGCTGGACCGCAAGCAAATGGATCTGACCGATCTCGACCAGGTGCGCGATGTGATTCGCCGTGTCAAGCCGACCCTGATCGTCAACACGGCCGCCTACACGGCCGTAGACCAGGCCGAAAGCGAGCCGGTAATTGCGCTGCGCATCAATGGCGAAGCCCCGGCCGTAATGGCAGAGGAAGCTGGCAAGTTGGGAGCCGCACTAATACATTACAGCACCGACTATGTATTCGATGGGTCAAAAAAGGGGCCATACGAGGAAACCGACCCGCCGTGCCCGATCAACGTTTACGGGATCAGCAAATTAGCTGGCGAAACAGCGATCCAGGCAGCAGGTATTCCTCACCTGATCCTGCGCACCAGCTGGGTCTACAGTGCGCATGGCAAAAACTTCCTGTTGACCATGCGCCGCTTGGCAGAGGAGCGCGAGGAACTGGCCATCGTATCGGACCAATACGGCGCGCCGACCTGGAGCCGCACGGTCGCCGATACCACGGCCCACATCCTGTCACAGTACTTGGCTGCGGCAGATCCGCAAAGATGGTGGCATGAACACTCGGGGCTGTATCATCTGACTGCGCAAGGCCTAACCACTTGGTTTGGCCTTGCCGATGCGATCATGGCGCACCCGTCGATTACAAAAAAACCCCGTTTGCGAGCGATACTGGCAAAAGACTACCCCATGCCGGCACAACGTCCCGCCAATTCGCAACTGTCGTCACGACGCTTGCTCGACACGTTCTGCGGCTTGCCGCAGTGGCAAGATGCCTTACTGTTGTGCCAAGACTCAATGCTGGACTGAAAATGCAGCGATCATTGCTATTCCTTTCACCTGGACACCTGCAACCGAAGTCGCGAAACCGCCTCTATCCTCTGGCCGCGTAGCCTTGCGGGTTCTGGTGCTGCCAGCGCCAGTGGTCGCGGCACATGTCGTCGATGTTTTTCTGCGCTTGCCAGCCCAGCAATTGCTTTGCCTTGTCGGCCGAGGCGTAGCAGCTGGCGATGTCGCCGGGGCGGCGCGGCACGATCTGGTACGGCACGGCGCGGCCGCTGGCGGCCTCGAAGGCACGCACGGTATCGAGCACGCTGTAGCCGTGGCCGGTGCCCAGGTTGACGGTAAAGCCACCCTCGGTGGAAAACAGGCGGTGTAACGCCGCCACATGGCCCAGCGCCAGGTCGACCACGTGGATATAGTCGCGCACGCCCGTGCCATCGGGCGTAGCGTAGTCGTTGCCGAAGACGGCCAGGCGCTCGCGGCGGCCCACTGCCACCTGGGCGATGAAAGGCATCAGGTTGTTCGGAATGCCGGCCGGGTCTTCACCGATCAAGCCGCTGGCATGCGCACCGACCGGGTTGAAATAGCGCAACACGCCGACTTGCCATTGAGCATCGGCATGCACGACATCGGCCAGTATCTGCTCGACCATCAGCTTCGAGCGGCCGTAGGGGTTGGTCACGGACAGGCGCGACGATTCCAGGATCGGCAAGGCTTCCGGGTCGCCGTACACGGTGGCAGACGAGCTGAACACAAAACGCTTCACGTTCGCCGCTGCCAGCACTTCCAGCAGCGCCACAGTGCCCGATACATTGTTATCCATATACATCAACGGCTGCGCCACGGATTCGCCCACCGCCTTCAATCCTGCGAAATGGATCACCGCATCGATGGCGTGCTCGCGCAAGACGGTGGCCATGGCCGTACGATCGCGCACGTCAGCCTCGTAGAAGGGCACGCTTTTACCGGCAATTCGCTCCACGCGCGCCATGGCTTCACGCGAACTATTGCACAGATTATCCACCGCAACGACTTCAAAGCCGGCAGCGAGCAATTCGACGCACGTATGCGAGCCGATGAAACCGGATGCGCCGGTGACGAGTATTTTCTTGGACATAATATCAATCAATGCAAAAAAGATAATATTAGCGCAATTCCCCCAACCTTGCCTAGAGCGCACGCTGGCGCGCACGAGAACAAGCCTGCGGCGTCGCCGCGGCAGGCTTGTTCTCGTGCAAACGGCACAGGTGGGCAAACCGCCAAAGAGAATTTATTTCTTGATGAAGACCAGATCCCACACGCCATGGCCCAGCTTCAAGCCACGGTTTTCAAACTTGGTCAGCGGACGGTACGCCGGCTGCGGCGCGTAAGCATCGGCGCTATTGTGCAACTGCGGCTCGGCGCCCAACACATCGAGCATTTGCACCGCGTAATCTTCCCAATCGGTGGCGCAATGCAGATAGCCACCCGGCGCCAGGCGATCAGTCAATTGCTTGACGAACGGCGACTGGATCAGGCGGCGCTTATTGTGGCGCGCCTTGTGCCATGGATCGGGGAAGAAAACGTGGATGCCGGCAAGCGAATTGGCAGGAATCATGTGCGTCAGCACTTCCACGGCATCGTGCTGCAACAGGCGCAGATTCGTCAGCGACTCTTCGCCGATCAGTTTCAACAGACTGCCGACACCAGGCGTATGCACTTCGACGCCGATAAAATCCTTCTCCGGCATGGCCTTGGCGATATGCGCCGTCGTCGCCCCCATGCCAAAACCGATTTCCAGGATGACCGGTGCCTTGCGGCCGAACACCTGTTCGAAGTCCATCGGTTCCTTGGCGAAAGGCACCAGGAACTGCGGCCCCAAGGTCTCAAGCGCGCGCGCCTGCGCGACAGACAGCCGTCCCGCGCGGGTCACGAAGCTGCGGATGCGGTGTTCGGTCGGATCGTACATCATCGGCCGCGCCGGGCCGTTTGCTGGGGTATCAGAAGACATGGGAATGAAGAAATAAGTGGCCGCGCCGCATAAAGCCAGGCGCCAGCGAAAAATGGAGCGGGTGAAGGGAATCGAACCCTCGTCGTAAGCTTGGGAAGCTTCTGCTCTACCATTGAGCTACACCCGCGAAGCCTGCATTTTACGCGGGATGACAAGGACTTGGCAAACTTGTGCGGCGCCTTCGAATTCATCGGGAATTCTCACGGAAAATAATAATAAAATAATATATCCGCATCGGCACATCAGCGTTTTTGTTGATAGAGAACAACGTCGCAGCCAGCCTGGCACGGTGAATCACCTGATATATGGCTAAAATAAAAGAAATTATTGTCGTCGCGAGCGGTGTGGCGCAGACTAGCGGGAGAAATGTTGCTACAATCGCGTGACAGTTTAGCATTCCCGCTGTTCAACCTAAAAGGATATCCCATGAAGAAAATTCTGATCGCTTCGGCAATCCTGTGCTTCGCTTCCGCACAAGCTATGGCTCAAACGACGGCCCCAGTTGGTGGCGCACCTGTTCCAGCAGCAGCGGCACCAGCTGCTGGTGCTGCTGCTGGCGCTGCTGTTGGCGGCACCGTTGCCGGCCTGAGCACGAGCGCCCTGATCGCTATCGGCGCAGCCGTAGCTGTCGTAGCCGGCGCAGCAAGCTCGGATTCGACCACGACACACCACGGTACCACGACGCATCATTAATTCCTGGCTGCCCAGGCAGCGACAGGCAGGCCCAAACACCAGCTTGTTCTCAAGCCCGGCGTAAAGGTCTGATGCGCGGAAGGTCGCACCATCCGTGATGCGCAACTTCCACAATAGGAGCCCTTTTTCATTTCATTGAAAAACGGGCTTTTATTTTTTGAACGAATTTCAACATTCTGCTTCAACGCTACTCTCAAAGTAACCAGATATTGCATTCCAGCTTACACCTTCGGTATTTATACTCATCTTCGAGAAGAATTTGCGTGCCATGCTCGTCAAACACTTCGTACAACTGAACTCCGATGAAAAATCAGCCTTTCTTCAAACGCATGGGATTTGCCTTGCAAGGCATTGCAGCGGCTTTTCGTATGGAATCGAGCGTTCGCCTGCAGTCCATTGCCACCCTCATGGTGGTGATCGTGCTGGCCTGGTATAAACCCGCCATGATCTGGTGGGCGTTGTTGTTACTCAATTGCGGCCTGGTATTGGCCGCAGAACTGTTCAACACGGCGCTTGAGCAAATGATCGATCACTTGCATCCGAGCCTGCATCCCAGCATCAAGATCGCCAAGGATTGCGCCGCTGGCTCTGTACTCATCCTCAGTGCCAGTGCCGCGTGCGTGTTTATTGCTTTTTTGATCGAAGTGAAGGGAATCTAAGAACGCGTTAACGCTCTCACCGAGTGGCCGGATAATGACGGGATGAGAATTCCCTACACCAGCGACATTGATCGAGAGAAATTAGAAGAAAGCCTGCCGCAGCATGTGCGCCCAGTCGGCATCGTACACACCGGTGCAACTGGTGCGTTTGAGTTCGCGGCCTATCTTACTGGCTGAACGGCAAAGACGGTGTTTAACAATGGATCGAATGGAGCACAGGTCAGCGCGCATGGTCATGACGGCGCGCTGCTGGGTAGTCAAATGTTTGTAGACTCTCGCCATGGCGGCACATTACAGCAAAGGTGTTACACGTGGTTCTTGAGAACACCCAGCTTCATAGACTATCACGCTGTCAAGCAGCGTCATAGTCCGGAATACAGAAATATTGCTATGGTGAAACTTCATTTTCCTTGTCAATTTGCAGGCGCTTGCGGCATCGTTCATTCCATATCAGGTCTTCGATACCACATTGCGGCGTGTATTCTTTGACTGCAGCCAATAACAATTCCCTCACAGTTTCAAAATTGAACTGATTACAGGCTTTGTCGAGGTCAGACAGGAGCACTTGAAGCTCTGGCCAAGGGAGCTCGGATTCTTGTGCCCGCATGATCAGCGGGTGTTCTGTGCCTTCGACGTTGTCGCCAATCAATAACTCTTCATAGAGTTTTTCACCTGGACGCAAGCCGACATGCTCTATGTCTATGCCATCCGGAGCCGATTTGCTCTTTATTTCCAGGCCACTCAAGTGAATCATGCGTTCGGCCAAAGCCATGATCTTGACCGGTTCGCCCATGTCCAGCACAAAGACATCACCTCCTTCTCCCATGGCGCCCGCTTGCAAGACCAGTTGAGCCGCTTCTGGAATGGTCATGAAATAACGGGTGATTTCGGGATGTGTCAGCGTAATGGGGCCTCCAGCTTCGATTTGCTTGCGGAACAGCGGGACCACCGAGCCTGACGAACCGAGCACATTACCAAATCGCACCATGCAAAAACGGGTACGCGAGTGTTCTCGCGAGAAGGCCTGCAGAATCAACTCGGCCAGCCTTTTGGTCGTGCCCATTACGTTGGTTGGACGTACGGCCTTGTCGGTGGAGATGAGCACAAAACACTTGACGCCTGCCGTCACGGCTGCTTGTGCAATACTGAGCGTACCAAATACGTTGTTGCGCACGCCCTCGATGGGATTATGCTCAACCAAAGGCACATGTTTGTAGGCGGCTGCATGGTATAACGTTTCCACATTGAACGTGGTCAGAATACGTTTGCATTTTTCAGTATCGAGCACCGTTCCCAGGAATGGCATAAGTTCAACATCGAGATGATGCGTGCTATTGATTCCTTTTAATTCCTGCTTGATGGAGTACAGGGCAAATTCCGACATCTCGAGCAGGATTAAGCGTGACGGCTGCAGCTTGATGATCTGGCGACATAATTCAGATCCAATCGAACCGCCTGCACCAGTCACCATCACCGATTTTCCAGTAATGCAACTTGATATCAGGCCCAAGTCTGGTGTCACTTGGTCGCGTCCCAACAAATCCTCGATTTCAATATCACGCACGTCCTGCATGCGCAATTCCCCGTTGACCAGGCTTTCTACTGGTGGCGCGACTTTTACCTTGACCTTGTAATTTTCAACAATATCCAGAATATGACGTTGCTTTCCTTTGCTGATTGATGGCATCGCAAGTAGGATTTCACTGATCCGCTTTTTTTCGATAACGGATTGCAAGTCTGCAGCAGGGTAAACTTTGATTCCCGAAATGGTTGTGCCTTGGAGTTCTTTCATGTCATCAATAAAGGCAACAGGCCGATATTCATGGCCGGCACGCAGCGCACTGGCTAACTGCGTGCCTGATTTTCCCGCACCATAAATAGCCACGCGGATGACAGTATTTTTTTTGCTCGGTTGTAATAGAATGCCGCGCGCAAAGAAACGACTGGCTACAACATAGGTGATTGCACTGACCCAATAGATGCCAAAGACGCCGCGAGAGTAACCTTCCATGTGCGAAGCGAAAGCGCTCAACAGAACCAGGAGCGCGACTGATGCAGTAACGCCAAAAATTACCATATAGACAATTTTTTGGTCGATAAAGCGGATAACTGCGCGGTACAGTCCCAGACGCATAAATATGGGAATCGATACAAACGGGGTTGCAATGATCAGCCAAAGATAATGCAAGAACAGTGCCGTATTGACAGCATCATATCTTAACAAGATGGATAAACAAAAAGTGAGCGGCAAAAAGACAAAGTCAAATGTCGCGGCAACCATTTTTTTCTGAAAACGGGAAAAACCAAGAAATAATTTCATTTTTATTGTAATTACTGAAGCAATTGACCTGACAATAATGTTTTTAAATAAATTTCGATGAATAAAAGTACTAATTTTTTACCATTAGATATTTTATTAATTTAATTTTTTGATAAATTTCAAATTCTCAATAAAATTAATGCGTAATGCCATCCCTACGCAGCACTTTTAAAAAAGTAAGAAATATTATTTTTACGTCTAAAAGTAAAGATTGACGCTGCATATATTCAGCATCCAGTTTTACTTTCGTAGGAATAGGCAGCTCATCTCTACCATTGACTTGCGCCCAACCCGTCAGACCAGGCAAAATTTTATCTACGCCATTTTGAGTGCGCAATTCGATCAAATCCTGTTGATTAAACAATGCAGGTCGAGGACCGACAAAGCTCATGTTGCCACAAATAATACTCCATAGTTGCGGTAATTCATCCAGACTACTTTTTCGCAGGAAATTACCCACTGGCGTCAAATGAGAATGAGCATCTGCCAACAGGTGGGTCGCTACTGCTGGTGTGCCGACACGCATGCTACGAAATTTTGGCATTTTGAAAATTTTATTGTAGCGACCCACGCGATCCGACCAGTACAACACCGGCCCTGGCGAAGTAACACGTACTAACAGTGCCACTATTACGATAGGGATGAGTAAGATTAGTGATGCTATCAACACTAATACGAAGTCAAACAGTCTTTTCATTGTCATTTCCTTTGGCTGTTTTTTCTAAACCTTGATCCAATGTAAGTGGCGGCTGCCACCCTAATATTCGACGCGTTTTTTCGATATCAACCTGCAGGGAACCACACAGGCGCTGTGCCACGTCTTGCTTGCCAAGCATTCCTGCCGCCAGTTTCAACAAGCTGGCGGGAACTGGCACGAGTCTTGCCGGACACCCCATGGCGCGTCCCATCCGTTGCAATAATTCGGTGGTGGACGTGTCCTGCCCATCAGAAACCAGAAAGGTCTGTCCGGCTGCGCCAGGATGGCGTACACAGGTGATGAGCAGATCCACAATATTGTCGAGTGCCACCAAACTGCGCTGATTATGGATCGCCCCTAGGGGCAGGGGCAGGCTGCGCCCCAGCCACCGCATCATTACGGCAAAGTTGGCCCTTACGCCAGGTCCGTATATCAGGGGCGGGCGAATAATGCATACTTCCATGCCCGTCCGCGTCTCCAGAGCGCGTAAGCCTTGTTCCGCTTCCATCTTCGATATTCCATACGCGTCGACCGGAGCGGGAACATCATCTGCGGCAAACGCTGTGCCAGGAACAGTCACTTCACCATTAACCTTGATGGAACTGACAAAAACAAACCTACGCACCCCCGCCGCTGCCGCCTGACGCGCGAGGGCCAACGTTCCTTGCACGTTCACACGGCGAAATTCTTCAAGCGGATCTGCTGCTGTATCGTCCATGATATGAACTCGGGCAGCGCTGTGCACTACTTCGGTAACGCCATAAAGGGCCGCAGTCCAATCGGTATCTACAGCTAAATCACTCACTACTACCTTTTCCACGCCAAAGGGCACGACCGCATCGGCATGACGTACTGCTGCTCGCACGGAGTTGCTGCCTTCCTGCACTAGTCTTGTCAAAACAGATGAGCCGACAAAGCCGGTGCCACCGGTAACCAAAATCATTTTTTTCCTTTAATTATTTTTTTGAAAAGTATGCGAACTGCTTCGTGGATTACAGCCGGAGTTAGTGCTTAAGCGTGCGACTGTCCGCCAAGGACATCTGCATAATATTGCCGCATTGCTTCAACGATGACATCTTGGGAAAAATCCTGATAGGCGCGGCGCTGTGCGGCCTCTCCCATTTGTTTACGTAATGTTTCATCCGTATACAAGCGCAGCATCGCGTCCTGTATTTGACCTAGATTCGTAGTTTCATGAAAGAGACCGGTGACGTCGCCCTTGACAGCGTCGGTCAAGCCATAGATATGAGAAACGATTGCGGGTAATCCAACACCCGCAGCTTGTATTGTTGCCGAACTGAAACCTTCAAGCGCACTGGGTAGGCAAAACACATCGGATGCCGACATATAGTGTTCAGGCTTGTTGGTGTAATTGACGCGGTGAACCTTGTGAGCACAGTCAGCCCAGTCCCTTTCCAGTTGCGGCGTCAATCCATCCTCATCTGGTCCAACAATTAATAGTTGGGCGTTTGGCATTTCCTCTTCAATGGTAGCAAACGCTCTGGTCAGATTTTGTATACCTTTTACGTGTGTCAAACGCGCTAGAAACAGGAATACTACAGCATTTGCGCCGATGTTCAATTCCGAACGCACTGTCTGGCGGGCCAATCGATCAAACTTAAAACGCTGCATATCTACGCCACTGATCGATCCTTGACCAAGTACCTTGATCTTTGCTGGTTTGACGACGTTCTCTTGGATAAGAAAATCTCGTTGCGACGGGCTGTCGGCCAGAAGATGAGTAGCGCAGGCTGCAACCACCCGATCCATCCACTTCAGGATAATCCTTGCAACCCCAGTCTTGGCAAACCACACTTGGCCCGTGAAAATGTGTATTCGCACGGGTATGCGCGCCAGCCAGGCACCCAGCATGGCCAGCAAACCTGCCTTCGGCATCAGCGAATGCACACAGTCATAACGCTGCTGCCGGAAAATTCGTATCAGCGCGATTAGCGCACACACGTCGGCAACAATACTAATCTTTCGTTCGATCGAAATTGACTTGAAGCTGACACGGGTATTGAGCATGCTTTTCAGTTCGCGGCCATCACCGCTGCATAACAGAGTTATGTCGTAAAATTCAGACAATCGCTCTACATGCTCACGCATAAATACTTGAAGCGGGATAGGCACGGTTGAGACAATACAAATCTTTTTTCTGATCATTCTTCCATCCACTCTATATTTTTACCAGTATTGCAGCGCGGCGCGCTAACCGCTCAAATCAATTAGGCCAAACGCGCGCTGGAATCGGCAATAAGGCGTGGAATACTTGCGGTAATTGGCTCCAAAGGGAAAAATCCCAATGTCTTACCAATCAGGTCCGATGAGTAATGGGTCCTGCGTGTTAAAGCATTGATACGCGCAGTCGTTAGCGGAAGTTTTAGCCACGGTGGAGTGAGCTTCACCAATAGGCGTAATATCCTCTCCGGCAATACCAATTTTGGTGGCGCTACTTGCATGGCATGTGCAAGCGCGTCAACGACTTCGCCTAAGGGGCAATCATTCGCCACAATGAATACTTTTCCGAGCGCGCGGGTATCGTAGGCACATTTCACCAATGCACGCACTACATCTTGCACATGGACATAATTACCCATCGCTTCTTGGCGCCCAATACGAAAAAATATACCGCGCTTGATCATACGTGCCATAGCATGGAATGATTGATTTGGCATTGTAGTGCCAATAACAATCGTCGGGCGAATGATTGTAAAGCTAAATAGCGGTTCAATCAAAGCAAATTCATGTACCAGTTGATCGGAAGCAGTTTTGCTGACCTCATATATACCTTTCGGTTGCTCTGCACTGGATTCCGTGATGGTGCGTCCGGATTGGGCTCCTTCACCGTCAAGTCCATATGCACCGACGCTGCTTAATTGTACCCAATGAACAGGTTTGCCATATTTCTTGATCGATGCATGTACGGCATTTAATAAGTTCTGGGTACCATTAACGTGTAACTGCTGCATTAGACGCTCGTCTTTAATTTCGCCAGCACAATGAAAAACCACATCGGATCCGTCAACGAAAACGTCTAGGGCTATTCCTTCATGTAGAAGGTCTCCCTTGATATTGCATATTCCGTGCTTAGCGGGCAACTCTTTCCGTGTCAGGATAGAAATGTCGTGATTCAATAAAATCAGTTCCTCAAGTAGAAACTTTCCAATGAATCCAGATACACTGGTGATAGATATTTTCATTGGCATAATGCTTATATGAGTTCGGAAATGTTTAATAGTGGAGTTTACATGATGGACGTAGAAGTATAGCGAACCATCTTACTTATCCAGCACGCTCCGCTTCTCGCTTTCAGAAGCCAGCATATTTTTTTCCAGCAATATGGCAGCCATCTTTTTCTGATAAATTATGGCACCAGCAATAAACACCGAAATATAACTATATATTCGCAGTCGCACTGCGGTTCCAAGATTGTCGTTCCCCATCAACCAAATAGTTGAATATGATATAAAAAATACCACAAGATAGTTAATGAAAGGTGTTGAGTATTTTCTATTTCTTATTAGGTAAGTGAATACAATGATAAACGGAAAACTTTCAATCAAAAAAACTCCAATAGCTACCGCATTGGGGAAGTATAAGCCAAACATCTGGAAAATAAAGCTTTTAAAAAAATCAGGAATAAATGACGCAAAAGAGTCAAAGCGGATACCTATATTAGAACCTCCATCCATATCATCAAAACTACCACGATATGAGAAAATTGGATCAAGTAATCCAATTAGAAATAAAATATTTAGCGTGAAAAAAAATAAAATCAAACAAAAAGAAAGCGAGATTTTCCTGAAGTTAAAATAATTAAATCCAATAAATGAAATGAAAAATCCAAAGCCCAAATATGGTCTAAAAAGGTATAGAAAAAAACTAATTCCGATAATCAACAAGACGTACCATATTTTCAAAGAAAAATTTTTGCTTTTAATAAATGCCCTGACTGTCAATAATCCAAGTAAGAATATTAGTACCATGAATACGTCACGGTAAATATCAAAAGTATAGAAAAATAGCGTTGGATAAATAGCAATCGCTGCTGCCACGCCCCAATAAATTCGTTTTCGCGCTGGGCTATCTTTGTATATTGAAAGATTTGCAGCAAGTAGAGGTATTATTATTACTCCCAAAAATGCCAGGAAATAACTCACACCTTCCCGTGAATACATTCCCTGGTCATTCAAGAAGCGTAGAATGACAGGCCAAATGTTTGGAATTTCGCTATCCTGTCCTTGCGCATAAGTATCATAATATTCCGAGTCATTCCCGCCTCCAAAAAAAATTGTTGGGAATAACGAAAAATATACAAAAATGGAAATTTTCGCCAATGTGGTGGCGATGAATAGAAGTCGATATTTCACTAGGATAGTCCTTCATTAATCACAAATTCCAGAAAATACTCCAGCCAGAATGTGATTAATATTATGCTGATTATTTTTTGCGGCATTCGCAATGTTAGTTCACTATGTCGAAGTCAGATAATGTTAATATTATCTAATTGCATTAATACCGCGCACTGAATAATTTGTTTTCATTAAAACGACCGAGTGCAAAGCAAGAGGCGATGCGGAGTAAATATTCTGGCATATTTAAATGGATATCTCGCATTACTAAAAATGCATTAGCTCTCAAAAATGATAAATATAAGTCAACGGATTTTTCAATTGAAAAATCGGATGCCCGTAAATTGGATTTTTCAGAAAGGTCAGCGTAGCCAGATGCATCAAGCGCTGCAATATCTTTTATGCACGTAACGAAATTTTCCAGTGGAAATGAGAGCCCTTTTTTATGGTAGCTGTAGCATGGTGACGACGGTCATTGGAATCATCATGGAATAAGCAACAAAATGACGTGTCTTTTGTGCATCCAATTTTGGCAACAGACGCCGTCAGCTGAATTTGAGGCCAAAACGATACCAAGGTAACAGCAGGAATAACGTACAGCTAGGCATCCAGATCAAACCATACATTGCGCCCCGCATTCCATATAATGCCCATCCGACCACTACGCCGGTGGCACCGACTAGAACACTGGTTGAATTGATAATTGCGAACGCTTTTACCCGTTGGTGGCCGTTCAATATACCCATTAAAAGATTTGTCAGTGCAATTGTAAACTGTGCAGCGACCAATACCCTTACCACAGTTGCATAGTTATCTGTATTAAATAGCCAACGAGATATTTCTGAAGCGCCAACCAGTAAACCCAAAAAAAGCATTAAATAAAATACAAGCGTTATCATGCTAGCAGCCCTTAAATAGCCGTTTAGCTGCACTTCCTCTTTATTAAACTCGGCAACATATTTGATAATTCCAGTATTAATTCCACCACCAGCCAATATCGTTATCATCGACATCAAGCTCATGAACTGGCCTAGTTGACCAAGTCCTTCTGTACCTAAATAAATGGCAACTATTTTTACTATCCGGAGTCCTGCTATCAGTTTTCTTAAAATCGACGCCGCAAAAAGTATACCGACTTTCAGAAAACACATGCCTAAGAATAAAAAGAAAGTATGGTTTTTGAAATGTAATCTATCTGATCATCACGAAGTTCCGGGAACAACGGTAGACGAAGCAGACAATCGGTATATCGATCACTATTTGGCAAGGCACGATTTCCATGCGATTTGGCGAAATACGGACTGCTGTGCAGCGATAAATAGTGGAATACCGCTGAGATGCCAGCCTTTTTCAGTGCTTCAATCAGACGAGTACGTTCATCCAGACTACGACATATCAAGTAGAACATGTGCGCATTATTAGTTGCATAGTCAGGGATTACCGGCGTGTTGAACCATCCTGCTGCCGCGCCTTCTTTCAAGTTGACTTGATAGCGTGACCATACCCGGCGCCGCTCTGCCTGAATGGTTTCTATCGATTCAATTTGGGCATATAAAAAAGCCGCCAGCAAATCAGATGGGAGGAAAGAGGAGCCAACATCAACCCAGCCGTATTTATCGACTTCTCCGCGGAAAAAGGAGGAACGATTTGTGCCTTTTTCTCGAATTATTTCAGCTCTCAAATCGTGTTTTGGATTATTGACGACCAGCAATCCACCTTCACCACACATGATGTTTTTTGTTTCATGGAAAGAGAAGGCTGACATGTCGCCGAGGGTACCCAATGGCCTTCCATTGTGAAAGGAATCGATGGCCTGTGCTGCATCCTCCACGATAGCGATGCCATGTGTGGCAGAAAGAGATAGAATACGATCCATATCGCAAGCGACACCAGCATAGTGAACAACGACAATTACCTTAGTGCGAGGCGTAATCAGTTGCTCAATTTCATCCGGTGAAATATTGGGCTGATCGGCCTGACTGTCTGCAAACACCAGTGTTGCACCGCGCAGGGCAAATGCGTTTGCAGTAGAGACAAACGTATAGGACGGTAAAATAACCTCATCACCAGGCTGGATATTCAGCAATATCGCTGACATTTCCAATGCATCTGTGCATGAGGTGGTCAGTAACGATTTACGCATACCAAGCTTATTCTCAAATAATGCTTGGCATTTTTTTGTAAATTCACCGTCGCCGGATATTTTTCTATTTTCCAGGACTTGTTGAATGTTTTCTAATTCTTTGCCGGTAAGAAAAGGCCGATTGAAAGGAATCATTAATTGGACCATTTGTGAAATGTGTAAAGACTCTGAAGAGGTTCGAAGCCTTGGCGGCACCATACTTTTTGTGGTGCGACATCGTTTATTTGTGTAGGGACCAGTAACTCATTCGTTTTTTTGGTTAATAGCCAAATTCTTTGCTAGTGAAACCAAAGTTGAATAGAAACCATTTTTCTTATGTTCTGGATCTACGCTATTTAATATTATTTCGCAACTCATTTCACGAATTTTTTTACACTTGAAAAACCGACAATCTCATTGTCACTACAGATTAAAAAAATTTGATCAGCGAGTGCCCCTCCATGACAGGAGTTAGATGCCCAGGATTAATATACCAGATCAGCATCTTTTTATCTAAAAATGGATCCGTGTGGTAGTGGCCCGCAAAGTTTGTCAAGCACTTTGTAGCCAAAATACCAAGTGCCGGCGCATCATTACTTGTAGCGATACGTCACGTGTAGTCAATTGGAAGTTGGATAATATTCTTGGTCATTTTCTTGTTTTGAAAATAGACAAGAGTATCTGTTAAAAAAATACTTCTTTTTCTAACTTCTGAACTGTCGAAATTTCAACGGTTGGACAGCGTACAATCAGCACATCCAAGCCAATATTTTTGCAATCTATGATCACACGATTTACATCCGTCTTGCCATCAATGGGAGATTTTGCAATTTTTTCAAAGCGTTATGTATCTAATTCTGATAATTTAATACCCACAAATTCATCTAATGTAATTTCAAAAAAGTGTCAGTCGCATATACTAGCCTTTTAGCTTTTATGCTTGATAGTCAGTAGAGCAGTAGAGCAGTAGAGTAATGATTGTTGCTGATATTATTTTTATAGTTACACATTAAATTAGAAATCTCTCATAAATAAAATCGGATTTCTTTAATCACGTATTTGATGTGGCTGTGAAAATTGAATATCAAAAAACGAGTTAATTTTTTATTGCAAAATAAAACTATCAACTGTGAATTTCATTAGTAATTTTTCTTTTCGTTCAATAAACTCAATAAATATTTCCCGTAGGCATTTTTCTTTAATGGTTTGGCTAAATTTTCCAATGCGGCTTCATTGATATATGATTTACGATAAGCAATTTCTTCTGGACATGCAACTTTCAAGCCCTGACGATTTTCAATGGTCGCGATAAACTGACTGGCTTCCAGCAAAGAATCATGTGTCCCCGTATCTAGCCATGCCATACCACGTCCCATTAACTCGACAGTTAGTTGTTTTTGTTCAAGATAATGACGATTCACATCAGTAATTTCCAATTCGCCGCGAGGAGATGGTTTAATATCGGCTGCAATGTCGCAAATCTGGTTGTCATAGAAATACAGACCGGTTACCGCATAGTTGGATTTTGGCGTAATCGGTTTTTCTTCAATGCTGACAGCTGTACGATTCGCATCGAATTCCACCACGCCGTAACGCTCCGGATCGTTTACATGATAAGCAAATACCGTTGCGCCACTGCTTTGCTCCGAAGCGTTGCGCAACTTGGATTCCAGGTCGGTACCATAAAAAATATTGTCACCTAAAATTAATGCCGATGGAGAATCGCCGAGAAATTCACGGCCAATAATAAATGCCTGTGCAAGACCATCCGGACTAGGTTGCACTGCATAGGTGAGACTAATGCCCCATTGGCTACCATCGCCAAGCAATTCACGAAAACGTGGCGTATCCTGCGGTGTCGAAATGATCAGAATCTCACGAATACCGGCCAGCATCAGCGTGGTTAGCGGGTAATAGATCATCGGTTTGTCGTACACAGGTAACAACTGTTTAGACACAGAAATAGTGACGGGATACAAGCGTGTGCCAGAGCCACCTGCAAGAATAATGCCTTTACGTTGTTTCACCTGTGTCATCAAACTGCTTCCTGAGCGTTGCGTTGATCATAATTTTTTTCCAGCCAATGCGCATAGTCTCCCGACTGTACGTTACGCACCCATTCCTGATTGTCGAGATACCACTGTACAGTTTTCTGGATACCGCTTTCAAACGTTTCCGCCGGTTTCCAACCCAGTTCGCGCTCGATCTTACGCGCATCGATTGCATAGCGGCGATCATGGCCAGGCCGATCAGCGACATAGGTGACTTGCGTGCGATAGCTTGTGCCGTCCTCTTTTGGCGACAGGCGATCGAGAATATCGCATAGTGTGTGAACCACATCCAGATTAGCTTTTTCGTTCCAGCCACCGATGTTGTAGGTTTCACCAATGCGACCATCTGCGAGCACGCGGCGGATTGCCGAGCAGTGATCGCTAACATACAGCCAGTCCCGTATCTGCTGGCCGTCGCCGTAAATAGGCAACGGTTTACCGGCGCGCGCATTGGCGATGACCAACGGAATTAATTTTTCCGGGAAGTGATATGAACCATAATTATTTGAGCAATTAGTCGTCAGGGTTGGCATGCCATAGGTATGATGGTAGGCGCGTACCAGATGGTCTGATGCTGCTTTACTAGCGGAATAAGGACTGTTAGGCGTGTATGGTGTTGTTTCGGTAAACGCCGCATCATTCGGGCCCAGCGTACCGTAGACTTCATCTGTCGATACATGCAGGAAGCGAAATGCTGCCTGCTCCTCTATTGGCAGCGCAGACCAATAGCCGCGTGCGGCTTCCAGTAGGCTGAACGTACCATTGATATTGGTGGACACGAATTCGCCTGGGCCGTGGATGGAACGGTCGACATGGCTCTCTGCTGCGAAATGCACGATGGCGCGAGGACGGTGACTGGCGAGCAGTGACGCAACCAGGGCTGTGTCACAGATGTCGCCCTTGATAAAAATGTGCCGTTTGTCCTGGTTTAATGTCACCAGATTATTCATATTGCCCGCATAGGTCAACTTATCGAGATTGATGATCGGCTCATCGGTCTGCGCAAGCCAGTCAAGTACAAAATTTGAACCAATAAAACCCGCGCCGCCGGTGACTAAAATCATTTGAATACCCTAAGCATTTAAAAATATGGTAAGTTTTTTATTTTAATTGAAAACGACTAAATGCGCTATGGAAGCGCGTGTGAATCCTACGAAAAGGGATGCGAAGAATCTTTTTTCTGCACAAATTAATGCAATTATTTCATTATCTCTTTAGCAAAAACAAGCTCAACTTGGCTTTGATATGCACAAAT
Source organism: Janthinobacterium tructae (assembly GCF_006517255.1). Taxonomy (NCBI): domain Bacteria; kingdom Pseudomonadati; phylum Pseudomonadota; class Betaproteobacteria; order Burkholderiales; family Oxalobacteraceae; genus Janthinobacterium; species Janthinobacterium tructae. The sequence continues at coordinate 3,691,291 of NZ_CP041185.1, forward strand.
TATTGTCAAAATAACACTTATACAGTTTCCATTTGGCAATATATTAACTAATGCTTTTGTCGGTAATTTCCTTCGTTCTATCCTAGCAGATTTAGGTGGCGCTACCCAAAACAACTTCCGCTGATAGTGAGGCCGTCCTGATGATGGGATTAGGATACTGCTGGCCAGAGCCAATGCGGGCAAGACGCCCATACACATATTCCGGCGCCAGTTGCTGTCGCGGCGTAACAACGGCGCGGCACACGAAGCACTGTACGGTTTCCGTCGGCTCCCGCTTCGGGTTCAGCGCCGTGCGGTGGTCGAAGACGAGGCGGTCGCCTGTGTAGTGTAAGCGATCCATAAACTCCAGCCTTGCCAGCGGACTTGGAGGGCGGCATGATGCGGGCATTGAGGTGAATGCCTCGCAAACCAAGCAATGTCGTTTAGCTTCTCTTCGCTGCCGTGGGGATAGAGGTGAAGGCGGTGCAGTGACGAAGTTCATGGCGGCGAGCATGACGTAGTTGTCAGTTGCTTCGGGGGCGATGTCGGCTAGCCATCTGTTGAGTTCGTCGGTGACAAAGGCGAGCAGGTTTTTTTCTGGATGGGCTGTGAGGTATTGCGTCATTGCGCGTTGGCGTTGTGCTGGGCTCAGGTCTTCGCCGAATCAAACCATGGCGACATAACGCCTTAATTGCTAGTCTAGGTCGGCCTCGCTGATCAGCGACCAAGGTAACCCCGACAGTTTCATCGACTGGAAGCAGATCAACAGCAGGTCCAGCACAACTTCGACCAGTGAGACGCCCATGTGCTCGAGCGTCAGCGCGGAGCCGAACAAATTGGCTATGTCACCGTCAGATGTGGAAATGCTCCCAGGGTTGCCTTCAATAATGTTTCTGGTGAACGGATGCGCCCGGCGTCGAGTATCCAGCGCCATCCCAGGTAGTTCGGCAGGTAACGCGTCGCCACGCCGTGAAAGGGCCGTAGCCACTCCCGCAGGCGGCGATGATACGCATTGACGTTCTGCACATGGGCCGCGCCCCGCACGCGGATGCCGGCGCGCAAGTTGACGGCCTGGTGGCTGATACCCGCCTCCCTGGCGAAGGCCCGGTAGGCGGCATGGCCATCGGTCACCAGCAAAACATCCTTGTCGATGACGGGCAACAAACAATGGTGTAACTGCGCCTTCGTCAGCGCCCCTTTGCCCGTGACAAAATCGAGGGTTTGTCCCGTGCGGTCGCGCGCCACCAGGATACAGACCTGTTCATTGGAAATGCCGCGTTGGCGGGCATGGCCGCCCCGGCGGCGGGCTCGACGCGTCATTCGCCTGGATCCCTTTTCCGATTCCAGCAGATATAACTCGTCGGCCTCGGCGATGCCATGCAGGCCATGCGGCCGGTCCGTCTTGGCGACCGTTAAAAAACGGTGGCGCCAGCGAAAGGTGGTATTGCGGTGCACACCCAGCTGCTGAGCGGCTTGGCGCACCGAGGCGGAGTCGAGCAGACAATCGGCATACGCGAGCCATAGCGCCTTGTGGCGCAAGCGGGCCAGCGGCGTGCCCGTCAAGGCATTGAAGGTACGCCCGCACGGCACGCAGCGGTAGCGTTGCAAGCCGTGTGCATGGCCATGCCGGTGCAGCTGAGGCGAGTGGCAGGCGGGACAGGCCAATCGCGGCTGCGCCACACTTTCCAGCAGAGCGACAGTCGCGTCGTGTGGGGCATTGCCACGCAGCAGGGCCATTCCAGCCTGCCGCTGGCGTCGGTTCAACTGCGCAAATTGCGCGATAAAGCTGATCCATTCGGCTGCCTGCATGATCTGCTCCTTGTCAGGTGAGTATGCAGAGTCAGACAGCACTGTCAAAGGAAGATTCCGGCATTTACCCTACTTACCGATGACAGAGCCAACAAATTTGGCTGAGTGTAGAACAATTCGTCGGCCAGAAGCTCTTTTTGGTCCATGCGCATGGGGAGCATTGTTTGAGTGACATCGGTCAGCGTCTCAAGGGAGATGCGGCTCATTGCAGGACGCCAGTCGTTGCGCCGTTCTGGCTGTCGTTTATCGTGCTCATATTCCAGGGTAACAGCGGCAGCGAAGGCGATATCCACGATCATGTCAGGAAGATAAAGGTTAGTGGCTGAATTCGCAGCGACACTGGCCGCCAGTGCCGCGACACCTTCTCAGCCTGAAAAAACCTGTCGCAAATTAGGTATCTCGTTCTGGGGATACCTGATCGACCGCATCTAGTGCAGCGACCAGATTCCATCCTTTCCGCACATCATCGGGCAGCGCATCGCCGGATAGAGGCAGGGCGGCCGACGCTCGCCCGACTTATTTAGGTGCCATAAAAACTTCGTCTAGCCATTTGAAAAATAAGGGTACATTCGCACATCGGCTAGTGAACTTCAATTTAGTACTTGGCTTGCCAGGTCACGCTGATTTCCTTGGGCCCCGGATTAATCGAAAGGCCAGACTTGCTCTGGTCACGCTGCGCATTCCACAGCCAGCTACCCACGGCATAACCAAGGATGCCGCCAGCGACGGTATCGGACACCCAGTGCTTGCGTCCGGCAACACGGCCTGCTGAAGCGAGCGCCGCCACGCTGTACAGCCACGGGGCATCGTATTCTTGAGCAAACGGCGTCACCGCCGCAAAGGCGATTGCGGAATGGCCCGAGGGGAAGGAGGCATCCGAACGGGCCTTGCCGCCTACGCTGGACCAGGGACCTTGCTCTGCACCGGGGCGGGCACGTCCAACCGCATATTTCCCCACCAGCGCCAAGCCTGTCGACGCCGCCACCGACTGCATGGAAATGAGACCGATATTCTGCATGCGCTCGTCACCCAGGGCGAAAGCGGCACCAGCCGCCCCCACCAGCGCGAAAGGCATGACTTTCCCAAACTTGTCCCAATTACGCAGGTAGGTCGAGTCTTGATGTTTCTTGACGAAGCGGTCAACGGGCTTGTCAGCAAGCGCGGAGGCCACCACAACGCCACCGATCAAGGCAGTGGCCTTGACCCACTCGGCCGGTTCCGGCATGGCGGACGAAGATTGCTCCAGGCGCGCGCGCATGGCTGGCCACGGACTGACAAAGGGCCGAACCGGAGGATTGACGGCTGGCAAGTTTTGCTCATCTGGCCGTTCGGCAAAGTTGCCCAAGCCATCGTAGCTATGCATGTCTGCACGCGGACGCTCGATCATGTCGTACAGATCGCCAGGCGATCCCACCATCTGGCCCACGTCGCGCGTCCAAGGGGAAATGGCAAAGCCGGCCGTCGACTGCGTATCCATCGGCAACATGCTGTTCAGCGGTACCGACAGGAAAATGCCGCGATCCTGGTAAGGCTTGGATGGCGTACCAGGATTAGTGATGTCGTTGCCGTTCGTATGCGTGTACCAAGCGCCCACTTCGATGCCGGACTGGAAACGGCGCTTGAATTCCATGCGCACGCCTGTGTCTTTCGCCAGGAAACGACCCGCGCGCGCCGTCACGGTGATGTCGTGCGGCAAGCGGTAATGCAGGGAGCCTATTGCCGTGACCGTCTTGTAGTCGCGGCCGTCAAACAGCCCTTTATAACCGCGCTGCTGCAATGCATCGACGGCCAGATCGGCTGCCCAGCGGCTGTCTTTCGGCAAATACAGCACTTGCCCACCAACGCCACGGAACATGTCTTCATACAAACCGGCGGACAGGCGGGTGTACACGCGCTCGGCTGGATTGTCATATTTGTTCAGCAAGATGCGGCTGAGCGAGAAACGGCCACCGCGCAGGTATTCCGCGACATCGCTGCGCACATGCGGCAAGTTGCTGTTCGATGCCTGCTTGACGCCAGAGACGGTTTCCAGCAATTGCAGGCTGGCGGCACTATTCAGATACAGGCCATCGCCCAGGCGCCGGTCATAATTGGCCACCGCAGAGATTGAGTAGCGGAAGGCGCCACTCGGGTCGTTGAAGAAGAAGCCCACTTTGGGCGCGATCTTGAAACGGTTCGCTTCCCGGTCCAGCGATTTGATCTGCACCACGTCGCCATCGACGCCCACGCCGACCGCCAGCTTACCATCATTTTTCACAGCATTGGTCGCCTTGACGACCGCCGGCACAGGCATATCAGCGGCTTGGTCACTGGCCCCTGCCGTCATGGCTGGCGCTGCAACTGTCGCCACCGCTGGCGCAACAGCCGGCACGGCAACGGCGACAGGCTTGACCGGAGCAGGCTGATCCAGGAACTCCTGCAACCAGCCCTGCTGCTCATCACGAATAACGTCGCTTCTTCCCGGATAACGCAGCAGCATGACGTCAAGGAAAGCCTGGCGATCGATCTTGCCTGCCAAATAGTCGTTCAGTTTCGGCAAGTCAAAGAATTCGTAAGTGGCGATCGGCTGGTCCAGCTTGGTGTAGGTGATGCGCAGCGTCGACACACCCTTCGGCACGAAGGCTACGGCCGTGCGCGCGGCGCGGCCAACAGCCCGCCCCATGTTGGAAATGCGGCTGTTGGTCAGGCTCAGGCTGAGGGTATTACCCTCTTGCTCGACACGGATATTCTTGTAGTCCTGCTTGACCAGGGCATTGACCAGATCGGCGCCATGGCCGGCGTCGCGATGCCATTCTTCCCTGCTGGGCAGCGGCGGTGGATTCTTGTCATCGACAAAATAAGCCGGTTCGTACACCTTGGGGATGAACTCGCGTTCGCCAAACGGAATACTGACAAAGGCATTGATGCTGAACTGATCACGGCTGCGCGCAGCCTGCAGGGCAAGCCAGCCCCAGCGATATTCCAGCCCCAACGACGCACCCTTGCTGCGCTTGCCGGCCTGCGTCAGACTTGCACTGAAATCATTCTTGTAATTGATTGCATCATATTCGGCCACCATGGACCAGCGCGGCAATGCCGTTGGGGTCCAGCGCGCGCCGGCAAATATGCCGTCCGGGCGCTTGCGGGCATACCCGAGGCTCGCCTCGATATTTTTGCTTGCACCGAAGGTCTTGGTGGCAACGACATATTGGCCCTTGAACAATTCTGTACCGAACAAGTCCGTCATGCCGACCGCGACCGAGGGCAGCCAATCCGTTTCGCTCCACAGGCGCAATTTCCCGTCGACGACTTTATCCTTGTAGCGGCCATAGCCGCTGCCATACTCGCCCGGCACACTACTAAAACCGGGAATACCGGCAATCGAGACATAACGTCCCGTCATTTGCAGAAAAGGCAGGATATTCGACGTGACCCACAATTGGCCGTACGGACTGTCGTAGCTATAACCAACACTGAAAGTACCGTCGGCTTCCACCACGGCACTGGGCATGTTGATATAGCCAGACTGCCCCCCATGATTGGGCGTGGCAGCAATAGCGCAGGGTGCGCCAAGGATCAGACATCCACACCAGGTAGTTTTAATTGATTTTCTGAGTACGTTTAACAAATCCGGCTACCTAAAATATCCTGCACCTAGAATTTCTGACTATCTATTCAGAAAATCAACGAGCCTGATGAAAACTGAAGAAAAAAAAAGCCAACCGTGGGGCATCAATCAATGCCGCGCTTCGGTTCGCCACTAAAAATGGGCATTTCTTTGGCAGCTAAAATCTCATCAGAGTGCCTTCAAAAATTCATGCAGCCGGATTTTAACTTTGTTTTCTTATGGTAAATACTTAACTTGTTTCCCACCCGGGACAATCGCGCTGCAAAGGCCTTTGAAGCGCAATTGCCCTGCACACACGTCCGATTGCATTGACGAGTGTAACGTTCCGTGCCGGCATGAGATGCCAGCATGAACAGGAAGACTTACTGCTTGTACGCCTGGCGCAACGCAGCCCAACGCGCGAGATTTCCGACATCGCTACGCATGCGCAAGTAGCTGTCACGCAGTAGCGCAATGATTGCGGCCAGCACGATGCCGCCGAATAGCCCGCCGAGCAAAAGGCGTCCGCTCTGCGGCCCAGATTTCTTCTCAGGCACGACGGCAGCATCTAGTAGTTGGATAACCGAGGAATCTTTTGATTCATCAATTTTTGCCAGCTCGTATTGCTTGGCCATCATTTCGAACATAGTTTCGTAATACTTCACCTCACGCAGGCTACGGATATATTCCACGCCGACTTCCGGAATTTTTCTGGTCGCCATCATTGCATCACCCTGCGACGATTCCTGCCCTTTTTTCAGTTTGCCCAATTGCGCATTCAAACCACGTACCTCTTCCTGCAAACGTATATACTCGGGATTATTCGCAGTCGCAAATGAGCGCATAGCGCTTAACTGGACTTCTTTCGCGCCGATCATGCCCTGCAATTGTGCTTCGTTGGCAATGATACTTTTGACTTGCGCGTCGAGTTGCAGCATGCCCGTCGTTTCCTGCATCTTGCGCATAGTCACTTCAGCTTCGGCAAGTTGATTCTTAACCGTCTTGAGCTGACCTTCAAAATAAAGTCGCCGGCGCGCTGCTTCCGTCACGGCAAGAGTACGTGTCAGGCGTACCAGTTGCTCGACATAGGCATTGGCAAGTTGCGCAGCAAAACGCGGATCGCTGTCTTCAACAGCGATCCGTATCATGCCATCCTTGCCGCTAATAAACGTGGCTTTCTTCAGCAACTCCTTGCGAACGTCGTCCATAGTAGTTTCATCATACCGCTCCTGCAATTTGAACTGAGTGATCAGTTGATCGCTGATGGTGCGGCTTTGCAGCATACCAACATAAATATCATTAGGATTTTTTAAACCTCCCAGTCCGCCAGCGGCAGCCGACAAACCACCAAGTTGAGACAACATCATGCTGGCGGCCGAAGTCGCTTGCTGCGGAGGCAAAATGGCGGCAGTACTGACAAAGAAAGGTTTCATCAGAAAAGCGGCCGCGATAGCGGCGATCATGGTGAGGATAGGTATGACCACCATGATTTTTCGCTGGCGCGCAAAAATAGCGAGTACATCGATCAGATTGAACGATTCTGTATCGTCACCGTTCCCAGCATGTGGCAATACAGTTGCAACTTTATCGTGCATAATTTTCTTTCAAATAAGCGCAGTTCGACGAGCGAACTGCACCATACAAAATGTTTAGTTTTTGAGAACCTTCAAACCGGCGGCGCCCAAACCAAATTGATAAAAGATCGCCGTCCATTCCTTCAATTCCTGCATGAAGGAGCCGCGTACGATTTTCTCGGGCACCACGACAATGTCGCCTGGATTCAAGGCTGCACCACCCAATCCGGAAAACCAGCCGGTGTTGCGGCCGCTTTGCGCCGTGCCATCAGCACGGACCACATACATCTCAGACTTGTCCGCACCGTCAGTCACACCGCCAGCCAAATCCACATAGTTGCGGACCGTGCGCTTTGGCCGGTATACAAATGTGTTTTGCTGGAATACCGAGCCAAGCACGTCAATCGTATTTGGGCGACGCGGAATGTACACGCTGTCGCCATCGCGCAGCGGCACATCTGGCAAATTCTTCACTTGCGCATCACCGTCTGGCAATTCGAGTACGATGCGACCAGTCGCCTTTACAGTACGCAGCTTTTGCACGATACGGCGCTGCTGTTCTGCTTCCATCGCCACTTTGCTGGCGTTTTCCTTGTCAGTCGTAATGCTCAACCGCTGAGTAGCCGCCGAATCAAGCTCGCGCTCGAAACGGTCGGCAATTTCATCAAGCTTGGACTGCTGCGCGGCGCGAATCGAATCACGCCTCAATTCTGTGGCGTAGATATATCCATTCTCCGTAACACCTCCAATGCGGCTTATCAATTCGCGCAGCGTTTCTCCTTTATTTAGTTTAACAACACCAGTCTGCTTGACTTCGCCGGAAACGCGTACGTATTCGGTCTGAAGCTGCGACTGCACAGGAATCGCGCCAGGCGAAAATACGCGCAAGATGTCGGTCGATGCCACAGGCACTGCTGCCAGCGCGCTGCTGCCGCCATCCTTATCTACAGTCACATCGAGGATGGATTGGAAACGGTTGTTGATGCTTTTCTCGACGATGACTTGTTTGCTTGAAGCTGCAGAATCAAAACCACCGGCCCAGGACGTGACGTCTTGCAAGGTGGCTGAACCCTTCAATTCGAAAATGGCGGGGCGTTTCACGTTACCGGTCAACGCGACCAGCGGACCGACTTCGGGGATATAAATCACATCGCCATCACGCAAGGTCAAGTCATGCGATTTGTCGCCCTTGAGTAACATGTCATAGACATCGAAAGTGGCAACCGTTTGTCCAGCGCGCTTGAGTTGGATATTACGCATGCTACCACTAGCATCCGGCCCACCGGAAGTAAACAAGGCATTGAGGAGGCTGCTCATGGCGCTGAGCGTGTACGTACCGGGACGTACTGCATGGCCGACCACATAGACTTGCAAAGAATGCGTCTGCGCAATGCTGGCGCTCAACTCAAAATTGGTGAAGAATTTCCCTACTGCTTTTTTCAGATAACCCTGTAGATCACCATACCGTACGCCGCTGACTTTGACGGAACCCACGCGTGGGATATAGATAGAGCCGCTACGGTCGACCGTAGTGCTAATATCGATATCGACCATGCCCCAGCCACGGATCTGCAACTCGTCACCTGTGCCAATCAGATAATCCTGGTTGGCCTGCGCACCTTCGAATGGGGCAAAGGTACTGGGCACATCGCCGAACAAATCGGCACCAAACACTTGCAGAGGCTGCCCAGTAACGCCGGTGACAAATGCAGCAAAACCGGCTGTGTCCGCGCGCGCCACGCTGGCAGGGCGCGCTGGCCGGAGCACTGGCTGTGTTACACGCTGCTCATTGCGAGAGTTCTTGATGCTCGGCAACGGGCTGCTCTGTATGGTACGGCCAGCATCAGCTTCATCCTGCTGTGCCATGGCAAGCGGTGAAACCATCCCCAATGCACATGCGGATAATATCAATTGTCTAACAAGTGGTCGTGTTATGTGAAAATATTTTTTCATGCTGTTTTTTATCTGAATTAATCATTGAATAATGCATGCGCCTACAAACGCAAGCTCAAATTTAGTACCTTTTTTAACAACCAACACTCAATTCTTTGGAGCCGGAATTGGTCGTCAGGCACGAACCACTCTTCGCGCTGAGATTGCCACAGCCAACTGCCGATCGCATAGCCGAGAATACCGCCGGCACCGTATCGGACACCCAGTGTTTGCGGTCGCCCGCGCGACCTGCCGAACCGAGGACGGCTACACCATGCAACCACGGCGCGTCATACTCCTTGGCAAATGGGGTTACTGCAACCAAGGCAATTGAAACATGCTCAGAAGGGAAGCGGCCGTCTGAACGTTTTTCTGCATTGCCGAAGCTATCCCAGGCACTCTTTCCGTCACCAGGGCGTGCGCGGGCTATCATATGCTTGCTGACACAGGTGACACCAATCTCCTTACGGATCAAGTGAGTCGTTCTGGCAAAGCTATGCAGGGCTTGGCTCATTGTGCGCTCTGAATTCGCTGGAAAAGTAGTGCACTCAAAACGTGTCGAGACTTAAAGAAGGGTCAGCTACGAATGGGGGCATAATTACACGAATCTAAAAATGTAACCGACACTGAAGGCACCATCGGACTCAACAACAGCGCGTGGCATATTGATGTAAGCGGACTGCCCGCTATGATTTGGTGTTGCGGCCATGGCGCACGAAGCGCCTATCCGCAGGTAAGCACAGCAAGAATAATTAATGAAATTTCGGAATACGCGTAACAAATCCAAGCACCTAAAAAGCCTGCGCTTGCACTTCCCGCACAAAAGGGAAAATGTCAATACGGAGGGGGGACAAAACCACAAAACGAGCAAAAAAGCCGGAACAGATGGAGATCCCTGCGATGGCGTTTGAATTCGAACTCATCTCATTATTTAACTGAAAAAATTATTACAGTTTGAATATTACACCTAGAATTTTAACATTATTTGCTACAAGGAGGCTAAAAATTGCTTTAAAAACAATGCCAAAAAGCAGCAAATCCAGGTTCATCAACCGGCCCATCTCGTTCTGTGCTGGCTGTACACTAATATCAGGCAAATAGAAAAACATAATGAAAATGAATTCCATTAATGCAATTCATGGCAATAACACCACTTCTTTTTGCCCGTCATCGCAACGCTTTTTTGATTTCATCTATTATTTCAAACTGCCAAATACCTTGCCGATAATCTTGCTGCCATACGCAAGCGGATTACTGCGGATGGCTTTCTCTTCCTCGCCTATCATCAGATACAGGCCGTCAAGCGCCCGGTCCGTAACATAGCCTTCCACCGTCGACTGCTGCTGCGGTACCAGTCCCGTCTTGCCGATCTGGCTCATGGTGCTGTTGTATTTGCTGGCCAGGCCGGAACGGTCGGTCACGGATTTCACGATGGGCAGGAATTTGACGGCCAGCGGCGCCGAGGTCTTCTGGCGGAAGAAATCCGTGACAGAAGTATCGCCACCGGACAGGATATTCTTCGCATCGGTCACGCTCATCGACTTGACCGCATCGAGCAGCAAGGGCTTGGCCATGGGCACGGCCGATTCTGCGGCACGGTTCATCGCCACCACCAGATCGTCCAGTTGCTGGCCGCGGCCCGTCATTTTCAGCAAAGGCTGGGCTTGCTCCAGGATGCCGGGCAGCTTGATTTTGACCTTGTCGTTGTTCAGGAAACCATTCTCGACACCCAGTTTCGATACGGCGGCAGCGGAACCGGCTTGCAGCGCCGCTTTCAAACCATTGCTGGCATCCTGGTTGCTGAGGGCATCGAGGGGACTGGCGGCGCCTGCGCCGGACGACAGCAGCGCCAGCGCGCACAGGATGGCAGCCGGACGGCCAGGGAAAGGGTTCAGGCGCATGGTTTTCCTTTTCTAAAGACTATACAGACCACCTTATTCTGGAACATTAGCACATCAAAACTGCAAATACTGCAGCAATTTGTTGTGTCTGGGGAAAACAAGGAGGTCCGCAGATGGCGGAGGGAAAGGACTATACAGCACCTGCTGTTGTATCCGCGCACGCTAACGCGGATGGTATAACTCAGCCGGCTATCGCCGCCAGATGTTCGCGCACCCGCGCCAGATCTGTCTCGCGCATGCGCGCCGCTGTCTGGCGCAAGGATTTTTCCGCACCGGCCACGCCGGCGGCGGCGGCCATCGACAGCCAGATATACGCCTGCTGCAAATCGAGCGGGCCGCCCTGGCCGCTGGCCGCCATCAAGCCCAGGTTCATTTGTGCCCGTGCATGGCCCTGGCGCGCGGCCAGCGCGTACCAGTCCCAGGCGGCAGCATAATCCTGCGGCACATCCTGACCATTGTCGTGCCGCAGGCCCAGCGCAAACTGGGCCAGGCTGTGGCCCTGCGCGGCGGCGCGGCAGTAACAGGCGCAGGCCTGCTGGCTGTCGGGCGCCGGGCCATCGTCGCGGTCGTGCAAGACGCCCTGCATGTATTGCGCCGGCGCGTAGTCCTGCTCGGCGGCGCGGCGGTACCACTCCAGCGCCAGCGACAGATCCTGCGGTACGCCCTGGCCATGTTCATAGCGCAGGCCAAGGTCGAATTGCGCCCGCACATGTCCCTGGTCGGCCGCCTTGCGGTACCAGAAGATGGCTTCCTGCGCATCGGCAGGCATGCCCTGTCCATGCTCATACAGGAGTCCCAGCTGATACTGCGCGGCAGGAAAACCCTGCCCGGCCGCCTGGCGGTAGAACACCTGCGCGCGGGTATAGTCCTGCGCGCCATGTTCATGGTGCAGGCCCAGGTTGTGCTGGGCCGCCGCGTGGCCCTGCCCTGCCGCCTTCACGTACCACGCCAGCGCCGCCTGTTTATCGCAGGGCACGCCCTGGCCATTGTCGTAGATCAGGCCCAGGTTGAACTGCGAACTGGCGTGGCCCTGCTCGGCCGCGCGCCGGTACCAGCTGATCGCCTGCCTGCTGTCCTGCGGCAGCACGTCGCCGTTTTCATAGCGCAGCGCCAGGTTGAACTGGGCCGGCGCATAGCCCTGCTCGGCCGCCTTGCGCATCCAGGCAGTCGCCTGCTGGCGGTCCTGCCGCACGCCCTGGCCATTGTCGTAGCGCAGGCCCAGGTTGAACTGCGCGCGCGCATAACCCTGTTCGGCCGCCTTGCGATACCAATTGATGGCTTGCACGAAATCCTGCGGCACGCCCTTGCCATTGTCATACATCATGCCCAGATTGTTTTGCGCGCCCGCGTCGCCCTGCTCGGCCGCGCGGCTGAACCACAGCATGGCTTGCCCGCTATCTTGCGCCAGTCCCTGGCCCTTGGCATACAGCCAGCCCAGGTTGTACTGCGCCGCCGCGTAACCCTGCTCGGCCGCCTGCTGGTACCAGTGCGCGGCCTGCACAAAATCCTGCGCCACGCCCTGTCCCTTCTGGCACATCACGCCCAGGTTGTATTGCGCGTGCTCGAGTCCCTGCGCGGCAGCCAGGCCATACCAGTGCAGCGCCAGCGCATAGCTTTGCTCGATACCCTGGCCGTTGAAATACATGAAGCCCAGGCCGTGCTGCGCATGCGCATTGCCCTTCTCGGCCAGCCCTTTCAGGCGCAGGTAATCAGCTGTGTAATGAGCAGCAGTATAATGAGCAGCCGTGGAGCGGGGAGCGGCAGGCGGCATGGGTCAGGCCTCGATGGCCAGCGTCTGCGACAGCGCGGGGGCGGCATCGACGATCAGGCGGTTCTGCTCCTGCAGCACGCCGATGAAGCTGCCCAGCGAAATGGGCCGGTGGTACAGATAGCCCTGCATCGTGGTGCAACCCTTGTCCTGCAGATAGCGCGCCTGGCCTTCTGTTTCCACGCCTTCGGCGATCAGGTGCAGGCCCAGCCCGCGCGCAATCGAGATGATGGCCAGGATCACGGGATAGTGTCCGTGCTCGTCGTGGATTTCCTTCACAAACGACTGGTCGATCTTGATGGTGTGGATGGGGAAGCGGTGCAGGTACGACAGCGAGGAATAGCCGGTACCGAAATCGTCGATGGCGACCGAGACGCCCAGCTGGCACAGCTTGTTCAACTGCTCGATCGCATATTGCGGATTGCGGATGCAGATGTTTTCCGTGATTTCCACTTCGATCTTTTCCGGCGCGATGCCATAGCGCGTCAGCGCGCCGCGCATCTTTTCGAAAAAGTCGCCCCGGTCCAGGTATTGCGGCGACAGATTCAGCGACAGGCGCACGGCTTCGCCGCCGGCCGCGTTCCACTGCACCAGGTCGCGGCACAGGGCGCCCAGCATCCAGTCCGAGATCGGCAGCATCAAGCCGTTTTCCTCGGCAAACGGCAGGAATTCGCCGGCCGTCAGCAAGCCCCGCTGCGGGTGGTTCCAGCGCATCAGGCCTTCGGCGCCGACGATGCGGCCCGTCATCACGTCCACCTGCGGCTGGTAATACATCTCCAGCTGGTTCAGCTCCAGCGCCTTGCGCAGGCTCTGCTCGAGCGCGATCTTCTGGTGCGACACATCGAGCATGGACTCGTGATAAAAACTGTGGCCGTTCTTGCCCAGCGCCTTGACCTGGTACATGGCGATGTCGGCATGGCGCAGCAGCTCGTCGATGGTCTCGCCGTCACCCGGATAGATGGCGATGCCGATGGAGGCCGAAATATGCACCTGGTTGCCATCGAGGTCGAAGGGCTGGTGCAGGCATTCGAGGAATTTGTCGGCGATCAGGCGCGCATCCTGGCGGTCGCGCAGTTCCGGCAGCACGATGGTGAATTCATCGCCGCCCTGGCGCGCCAGCGTATCGCCGCGGCGCAAACAATCCTTCAGGCGCAGCGCCACCTGCTGCAGCAACTCGTCACCCTTCACGTGGCCCAGGGTATCGTTGACCAGTTTAAAACGATCGAGGTCGATGAACATCACGGCCAGCTCCGTCAGCTTGCGCCGCGCCTGGATCACGGCCAGGCCCAGGCGGTCCTTGAACAGCATGCGGTTCGGCAAGTCCGTCAGGATGTCGTGGTAAGCCTGGTAGGAGATGACTTCCTCGGCCCGTTTGCGGTCGGTGATGTCGCGCGCCACGCCATACGTGCCGAAATATTCCTGCTTCCTGGCGTCGTGATCGAGGCCGTGCATGCCGATCGAATTGAGCGGAATCGTCATCAGCGTGTTGTTGAAGGTACGGTCGCTGCCACTGCCGCTATGGCACTTCAGGCGCAGTTCCACATTGCGCGAGGCGCGCTCGTCGAGGCGGCGCTCATTGAAGGCATAGCGCGCCCGCTCCTGGTCTTCGTCGTGCACGAGGATCGAATAATGGCTGCCGATCAGCTCTTCGCGGTTAAAGCCCAGCAACTGGTGCACCCGATCGTTGATGAAGGTGATGCGGCCTTCGTGGTTCAGGGTATAGATGATATCGGGCGAGCTGTCGACCAGGTAGCGGTACATCTTTTCCGAGTTTTCCAGCTGCAGCGCGATGCGCTCGTTTTCCAGCGCCAGCTTGCGCTTTTGCAGCGCGTTCTCCACCGTCTTGAGCAGCTCCTCGCGACTGTAAGGTTTGCGCAGATAATCGTATGCGCCGCGCTTCAGGGCACCGATGGCCGCCTCGATGCCGACGTCGCCGCTCATGACGATCACGTCGCCCTCGATGCCGCGCCGGTTGATGTGGTCCATGATTTCATGGCCGCTCATGTCGGGCAGGCGCAAATCGAGCAGGATCAGGTCGAAGCGCAGTTTCGACAACTGCGCCAGCGCCTCGCTGCCGCAGGTGGCCGTGTACAGCTGGTAGCCGCGGTCCTTCAGCAATTCGTGCAGGGAAGCGAGCAGGCGGGGCTCGTCATCGACCAGCAGAATGCGCGGGCTGTTTTCCAGGTCAAATGGAATGGCGGAGGAGTTCATGGACGTTACGAAGACAGGGCGGTATTGCCGGGCGCGGGCAGCGCGGCTGCAGCGCTCGCTGGCAAGGGAATGGGCAGCAGAATTTCAAACGAGGTGCCGGACTTGCTGCTGCGGCAGCCGATCACGCCATGCAGGCGCGTGACCAGGTCATGTACGATGGACAAGCCCAGGCCGTGATGCGCCCCTTCCTTGTTGCTGCGCACGGGCGAGAACAGATTCGCCAGCACCTCGGCGGACAAACCGGCGCCATTATCGCTGACGCACAGTTCCAGATACAGGCGGCGGTCGCGGTTGACGTGGCCACGGTTCGCCACTTCGATGCGCCCGCCATCGGGCAGGGCTTCGACGGCATTTTTCAGCAGGTTGAGCAGGATTTGCTTGAGCATGTCGGCATCGGCCTCCACCTCGCATGGCGCGTCCTGCATGCGCGTGACCACCTCGATCTTCGGTGGCAGGAAGTCGGTGGCGCGGAACAATCGCAGCACATCGTCGACCACGCGCGCGCAATCGGTCACGCCACCGGCCGCCACCGGCTGCAAATCGGCCAGGCCGCCGATCAACTGCCCGACCCTGTCGATCTCTTCGTTCAGGATAGCCATCTCGCTGCTGACCGGCTGCTGTTTCTCCAGCTTGTGATCGAGCACGCTCAGATAGTTCTTGATGATGGATAGCGGGTTATTCACTTCATGCACGACGCGGCGCGAGGCGGCGCGGTATTCCTCGGTCACGTGATCGAGCTGGCGCCGTGCCAGCCCGCGCGCATTGACGGCCGTTTCCAGCGCCATGGCGGCCTGGTTGGCATACGCGCGCAGGAAACCCTCGCGCTTCTGGCAAGCGGCAATCTGCCACGCCGCCACGCCGCCGATCAGCACCCCAAGGCTGCGCTGGCCCGCCACCAAAGGCACGCAGACCAGGCTATCGGTACCAAGAATGCGGAACATCTGCTCCTCGACGATGCCCAGCGCCGGCATGTCGCGTTTCAAGAACGCCTGCTTGCCCTCCAGCGCCGCGGCGGCCAGGGGCCCGCCCTTGGCCAGCGGGATCGAGAAGCCGGCCAGGCGCTGCTGATGTTCACCCGCCGCCACCCCCACCAGCGCATGGCCGGTGGGGTTTTGCAGCAGGATGATGGCGGTGTCGAAATCGAACAGGATGCGCGCCGAGCGCGTGATGGCCTCCAAAAGGCTGCTCTCGCCCTGCTGCCGGGCAAAGGTCTGGCCCACTTCGGATACCAGCACCATGTTGCGCACTTCGTCGGACAGGCGCTGCTGCACCGGATCGACGGATGGCGGCGCATACGCGGGCGGGGTGGCGATATCGTCCGCGCCGGCCAGGTCGATGCCCAGGTGCTGCGCCGTCTGCTCCACCTGGCGCGCGACGCTGCCGGCCAGGTTTTCCAGTACCTCCAGCTCCAGCGCGCAAAATTGCGCCGCCTGCGTAATCGATTCCACATCGTCGGCATGGCAGCACAGCAGGTGCGCCAGGCGCACGATGCGAATCAAGGGATGACTGGCCTCCAGGCGCGCCAGCGGTTCATGGTGATACAGCACGCTGTCGGCCAGGAAGGAATCGAGCTGCCAGCGCTCGATCAGCCAGGCGCCCGCTTCGGCATGCGTGATCTGCAGGGTGCGCTGTTCCACCGCGCACAGGGCGGCATCGTCGCGCGCCGTGAAATTGAACGCGTATTCCTTCGGCGCCGTGGCCAGCAAGGCCAGGCGGCCCACGTTGTGCAGCAATCCCGCCAGGTACGCTTCCTCGACGTGCGGATAGGCCATGGCCTTGGCCAGCGCGCGCGCCATGACGGCGACCGACAGCGAGCTTTTCCAGAAGGCGCGCAAATCCGTGCTGCCGGAATGGGGAAAGCTGTTGAAGGTCTGGAAGACGGATTCGCTGATGACCAGGGTCTTGATCATGTCCGTGCCCAGGGACACGAGCGACTGTTCCAGACTGACGACCTTGCCCTGGCGATGGTAGGCCGAGCTGTTGGCCACGCCGAGGATCTTGCTGCTCATGCCCGCATCCTTGGCGATCAGGGCGGCCAGCTCCGGCATGCCAGCATCGTCGGCCTGCAGGTGGGCGATCAGTTTGATGAGAATCTGCGGCATGGCCGGCAGGCGGGCAATCAGCAGGCGATTGCGAATATCTTGATCAGATTGTTGCATCGTATCAGGCATTGCCGGTTCGAAAAGGATGAGCGCTCAGCAGCGAAGCGCGGCCACGTCCAGAGGAATCCTCCACTCCTGTAACCCAAAAACAAACTGCCTGAGAGGATGCCGGGGAAAAAGTCATCTTATCATAGCATCCTGCATTAATTGCAATATAGAAAATTAAGTTGAAAAAAATCCAGCGTTCTGCCGTGGAAACTTATGCCTTGAAGGAACCCAGCAAACGCTGGCGGAAGCGCCGCGAGATCAGCCACAGCGCCAGCGCCAGGGCTGTAAATGCCAGCTGGCCCGAGGCCAGCCACAGCACGGAACCGGACAGCAGCGGCGAGATCACGCCGGCCACCACGGCACCGAGCAAGGTGCTGGCGAACGACTGGCACGAGGCGACCGTGCCGCGGATATGCGGGAACAGGTCCAGCGCCAGCAGGGTCGCGCCCGGCCCCACCAGCGACATGCCGAAGGTGTAGAAGAACAGCGGCAGCACCGACCAGGGCAGCGATGGCGGCAGGAACAGGTGGTACACGACATTGACGCTCGCAGCGCACAGAAGGAAAGCAAAGCCGATGCCGATCTGGCGCGCGAACGTGACCTTGCCGGCGATGCGGTTGGCCGCCAGGGCGCCCATGAAAATCCCGCTCACGCAGGGAATGAACAGCCAGGCGAATTGCGATGGACCCAGGCCCAGCTGCTTAGGCAGCATTTCCGGCGCGGCCGTGATGAACAGGAACAGGCCCGCGAAATTGAGGGCGACGATGCCGGCCTTGATGTGGAACAGGGGCGAGCGCAGGATCTGGCCATAGCTCGACGCCAGGAAACGGGGATTGAAGGGCTGGCGCTTTTCCATCGGCAGGGTTTCAGGCAGGCGCCAGTAGCAGAACGCCAGCAGCACCACCGTGTAAAAGGCGAGGAACAGGAAGATCGAGCGCCAGTCGAACCAGATGACGATCCAGCCGCCGAGGATGGGCGCCACTGCCGGGGCGATGGAAAAGATCATCGTCACCAGCGACAGCAAACGCGCCGCCGCCGCATCGGCATACAGGTCGCGGATGATGGCGCGGCTGATCACCACGCCGGCACCGGCCGAGACACCCTGCAGGATGCGGAAGAACCATAAATAATGCACCGTGTGCGCCGAAGCGCAGCCGAGCGAGCCGATGGCAAACATCAGCAGCGATACCAGCACCACGTTGCGCCGCCCAAAGGTGTCCGAGATCGCGCCATGCCACAGCACCATGCCGGCAAAGGCCAGCATGTAGAACGTCAGCGACTGCTGCACTTCCAGCGGCGACGCCTGCAGCGAACCCTGGATCGCGCCAAAGGCGGGCAGATAGGTGTCGATCGACAAAGGCCCCAGCATCGACAGGCCCGCCAGCAGCATGGCCAGCGCACTGCGGCTCAGCGGCGCCATGTGGCTCGGGGTGGGAGGCGGAACGGGCGTGACCGGGTCGGGCGGCACACTCGCCGGAGGGATGGGAAACATGGCGGATCCAGGGTGACACATCCGGCTTTCTCAGCTGCCAAAATATCTGAGAAAACCGTAGCGAGCGGAAGTGAATTGTGGCCGAGAGCGCAACCGTACTTTAGTACGGTGAGCACCGCAGGCCGCAAGTCACAACGCGCAGTAGGTTTAATCAGATATTTTTAGGTTTTGCTTCTTCGCGGCGGTTGTAACCTGCCACCATATCAAAGCGGAACAGACGGCATTCCAGCGCGCCGTTGAAGAAAGGCGTCTTGCGCGCTTCCTTCAACCGCAGCAGCTTGGGCAAGCCCAGGTCGGCCGTGAAGAGGAACACGGTCCACCCGGCGAAGCGCTGCTTCAGGGTTGTGCCCATGGCCGAATAGAAGGAGGTCGACAATTCATCTTCCGGGATGGTGCTGTCGCCGCGCACGCCGATACGCTCGCCGTACGGCGGATTGGTCAGCATGATGCCCGGCACGTCGCTTGGCGGCTTGACTTCCTGCGCCTCGATCTGTTTCAAGGGCACGTCGAAACGCACGCCAGCGCAACGCAGGTTATGGCGTGTCATGGCCACCATATCGCCCGAGATGTCGCTGCCGAAAATGGTCGGTTCGGCTGGCAGCGGATTGACCTTGATGGCGTTTTTCATGGCATTCCACGGCGCCGGATCGAAGTCGTGGAAATTTTCAAAGGCGAACTGGCGCGTGGCACCAGGTGGAATACCCTGCAACATCTGCGCCGCTTCGGCCAGGATGGTGCCGGAACCGCACATCGGGTCGAACAGCACCATGCCCGGCTTCCAGCCCGACACGCGCAGCAGACCGGCGGCCAGGTTTTCGCGCAGCGGCGCGTCGCCCGTCTCTTCGCGCCAGCCGCGCTTGAACAGGGCTTCGCCCGAAGTGTCGAGGTAGACGGTAAATGTGTGCGCGTCGAGGAAGCCGACGATGCGCATGTCCGGCGTCTTGGTGTTGACCGATGGGCGCTCGTTGAACTGGTCGCGGAAGCGGTCGCAGATCGCATCCTTGATTTTCAATGTCGTGAATTCCAGGCTGCGCAGCGGCGACTTCACGGCCGTGACGTCGACGCGAATCGTGTGGTGCACGCCGAACCAGTCTTCCCAGGCTTGCGCCAGTGTCAGGTCATAGATATCGTTTTCCGTCTTGTAGCCGGAATGGGCCATGCGCATCAGCACGCGCGAAGCGATGCGCGAATGCAGATTGATGCGGTAGGAGTCCAGCAGGTCGCCCGAGCAATGTACGCCGCCCGGTACCTGGTTGTGGACCTTCATGGTCGAACTATCCTGGGCGATCTCGCCCAGTTCCTCGGCCAGCGCCGCTTCCATGCCGCGCGGGCATGGGCAAAAATATGAAGCCATAATGAGGATACCTTTTATCCGTTGAAAAACAATTAACTAAAAATTTCAAAACTTGTCGGATTACGCGCGCAGCGCTAATCCGACCTACATCCAATATCTTGCACAGGTCGGCGCAGGTCGGCGTAGGTCGGCTTAGCCCGTCAGGGCGTAAGCCGACATGCCGCACACTGCGCTAATCCGACCTACAACGTCTCCAGCGCGCGCTCGACAAAATCGAGGCGGTCCTGGCCCCAGAACCCTTCACCATCGACGATGTACCACGGCGAGCCGAAGACGCTGGCGGCCGTTGCCGCATCCGTATTGGCATCGTATTCGGCCTGCACACTGGCCGTTTCCGACGTTTTCAGCAACTGGCGGCCTTCGAAGCCCGCATCGACGGCGATCTGCACCAGTGTCTCTTCATCGCCGATATTGCGCTCTTCGGCCCACAGGCCGCGCATGATGGCGTGCGCCAGGTTCAGCGAGGCTTCCACGCCGTGCGCCAGGCGCGTGGCGATGATCAGCTTGGCCGAGGCTTCCGGCGACACGGGGAAGAACTTTGGCTGCAAGGTCAATGGCACTTGCAAAAAGGCCGACCAGCGCGCCAGTTCGGCCAGGCGATACGCCTGGCGCTGCGGTGCGCGCTTGGCCAGCGGCAGGCCGCCCGACACGCTGAAAACCTTGCCCAGGTCGAAAGGGCGCACGTCGATCTGTGCGCCCGTCTTTGCGGCGATGGCCATCAGGCGCGCGTGACCCAGGTAGGTCCATGGCGAGTGAGGCGCGAAGAAATACTGCACGACTTTGTTCTGGCTTGCACTCATCTCGATTCCCTTAGAAAGGCTTGACCACGACCAGCACCACGACGGCCAGCAGCATCACCACCGGCACTTCATTAAACCAGCGGAACCAGGTGTGGCTGCGCTTGTTGAGACCTTTTTCAAACTTGCGCAGAATGGCACCGCAGGCGTGATGGTAGCCGAGCAGCAGCACCACGAACGTCAGCTTGGCGTGCATCCAGCCCGGTATCTTCACGCGGCCTTCGCCCCCACCGTACAACATCCACATCAAGGCCAGTCCCAGCACCATCGCCGGCAGCGCCAGCAGGGACATGAAGCGGTACAGCTTGCGCGCCATCAGCAACAGTCGCTCGGTGGCCACCGTTTCCGTCTCCATCGCCAGGTTCACGAAAATACGCGGCAAATAAAACAGGCCGGCAAACCAGGACATGACGAAGATGATATGGAAGGCTTTGGTCCAGAGAAAGAGCATGGGGTTCCCAGTGTCAGAGGTGGAGAAAAATGCGAGCGCGGGCCGCCTTGTGGGCAACCCGCGAAAGAGACTATTTACGGACTTCGCCGTGACCAAAGACCACGTACTTGAGCGATGTCAGGCCTTCCAGTCCCACCGGGCCACGCGCGTGCAGCTTGTCGTTCGAGATACCGATCTCGGCGCCCAGGCCATACTCGAAGCCATCGGCAAAACGCGTCGACGCGTTCACCATCACCGAGGCGGAATCGACCTCGCGCAGGAAGCGCAGCGCATCGCTGTAGTCTTCCGTAATGATGGACTCCGTGTGCTTGGACGAATACCGGTTGATGTGGTCCATCGCTTCATCGATACCGTCGACGACCCTGATCGACAGGATCGCCGCCAGGTACTCGGTGGACCAGTCTTCCTCGGTGGCGGGCACCAGGTGCGGATAAGCGGCGGCGGCCAGGATCGCATGGCTTTCCGGATCGGCACGCAGTTCGACCTGCTTGGTCAGGTACAGTTCGGCCAGCTGCGGCAGCACGGTTGCGGCAATGGCGCGCGACACCAGCAGGGTTTCCATGGTGTTGCAGGTGCCGTAGCGGTGGCACTTCGCGTTGAAGCCGATATCGATCGCCTTCCTGATATCGGCCTTGGCGTCGATATACACATGGCAGATGCCATCGAGGTGCTTGATCATCGGCACGGTGGCCTCGGCCATCAGGCGCGCGATCAATCCCTTGCCGCCACGCGGCACGATGACGTCGACGAATTGCGGCATGGTGATGAGGGCGCCGACGGCTGCACGGTCGGTGGTGTCGATCACTTGCACGGCATCGGCCGGCAGACCTGCTCCCAGCAAGCCCTCGGCCACCAGCTTGGCCAGCGCGCGGTTGCAATGAATCGCTTCCGAGCCGCCGCGCAAAATCGTCGCGTTGCCGCTCTTGATGCACAGGCCGGCCGCGTCCACCGTCACGTTCGGACGCGCTTCATAGATGATGCCGATGACGCCCAGCGGCACGCGCATCTGGCCCACCTGGATGCCCGTCGGACGGAATTTCATGTTCGAGATCTCGCCGATCGGGTCGGCCAGCGCGACGATTTGCGTCAAGCCTTCGACCATGGTGGCAATGGCGGCGTCGGACAGGGTCAGACGGTCCAGCATGGCCGGGGCCAGGCCGGCAGCAGCAGCCGCATCGAGGTCGCGCTGGTTGGCCGCGCGCAGCAGGTCGGCGTCGCGCACGATGGCGGCGGCGATCAGGGTCAAGGCACGGTTGCGCGTGGCGCTGTCGGCACGCGCCATGGCGCGCGAAGCGGCGCGCGCGCGCGTGCCCACGTCCTGCATATATTCTGTGATGTCCATGCTCGTATCCATATAGTTAAAAACTAGCCTCGGGCGATCTTCAGGCCCAGCTGCAGCATGGCATCCCAGGCATCGCCCGCGTAGCCCTTGGCGCGCAAGCCCTTGATCATCTTGTCCACCTGCGCCGCCTGCTGCAGCGCCGCTTCCAGCACGGGCAGCGAGATGCGCCGCAGGGCCGGTTCCATCATCCGCTCGCGCGGTCCCCAGATGCGGTATTCCTTCAGCAGCGCGCCCAATGGGCGCCCTTGTGCCATGCCGGCCTTCAATTTTAACAGCGTGCGGATTTCCTCGGAGACGGCCCATAACACCAGCGGCAGCGCCTCGCCCTCGCCTTTCAAGCCTTCGAGCATGCGCACCAGGCGCGCCGGATCGCCGGCCAGCATGGCTTCGGACAGCTTGAAGACATCGTAGCGGGCCACGTTCAGCACCGCGTCCTGCACTTGCTCATACGTCAGCTTGCCCGCCGCGTGCAGCAAACCCAGTTTCTGGATCTCCTGGTGCGCCGCCAGCAAATTGCCCTCCACCCGTTCGGCGATGAAGTCGATGCTGGCGCGCTCCGCGCTCTGGCCCTGCGCGGCCAGGCGCTGGGATATCCAGGCCGGCAACTGCGCCCGTTCCACATTCGGAATCTCGATATACACGGCCGCCTGCTGCAGGCTGGCGACCCAGGCCGCCTTCTGCGTGGCCCAGTCCAGCTTGGGCAAGGTGATCAGGGTCAGGTTGTCGGGACTGAGGTTTTTCGCATAGCTTTGCAGCGCCGCCCCGCCATCCTTGCCCGGCTTGCCGGTGGGGATGCGCAGCTCGATCAGTTTCTTATCGCCGAACAGCGACAGCTCCTGGTTCGCCGCCAGCAGTTCGCCCCACTTGAAGCTGCGCTCCACCGTCAGTACGTCGCGTTCGGAAAACCCTTGCGCGCGCGCCGCGCGGCGGATCTTGTCGGCCGCTTCCAGCGCCAGCAAGTGTTCGTCGCTGGTGATCACATACAGCTGCGCCAGCGGCTTGGCCACATGCCCGTCGAGCGCGTCTATCCGCAATTGCATGGCGTCCCCGTTACTGCTGCGGGGCTGCCGGCGCGACCGGTGTCACGGGCGCCACCGACATGGCCGGCAGCACCGGCTTGATGGCGGCCAGGCGGCGCATGATCTGCTGCACCAGGTCGTTGCGCATGTCGCGGTACAGCGCTGCCTCCTCGGTTTCCTTGGCCAGTACCTGCGACTCGTCGAAGGTAATCGGACGCACCAGGCTGATGGTCGTCGGAGCCAGCAACTGGTTGCCGGCCTTGTCCAGGACGCGGAAATTGATCGAATAGCCAAGTTGATACTCTTGTACGCGACCATTTTTGTTCAGCGACAAAATGGTCTTGGTACGATTCCTCTCCGGGTCGCTGAGCACTTCAAGGACAGCGTCGGCGCCATCCTTGGTGCCCACCACCTCGGTGCTGCCGATGGCGCGGATATAGCGCTTCAGGCCGATCGCCAGCGGCGATGTCTCGGGCAAGCCGATGTACATCGTCGCGAACGGCAGCATGAAACTGCCATTCGAACCGCGCAAATGAAAGCCGCAGGCCGACAACAGAACAGTCAGACCCAACGCCAGCGCGGCACGGCGGCCCAACAGCGATACTTGAGAGGAAGTCGTCATGATTACACCACGATGCTGATTAACTTGCCTGGCACGACGATGATCTTCTTCGGCGTGGTTTCGACGTACTTTTGCACACTTTCGCACGCCAGCGCGGCCGCTTCGATGCTGGCCTTGTCCGCATCCTTGGACACCGTGATCGAGCCGCGCAGCTTGCCGTTCACCTGGATCATCATCTCGATCTCGGACTGCTCCAGCGCTTGCGGGTCGACCTGCGGCCAGGCGACGTTCAGCAGGTCGCCGTGCACGCCGGCGTAGCCCAGTTCCTGCCACAGCACGTGGGTGATGTGCGGCGCGACAGGATTGAGCAGGCGCAGGAAGATGGAGAAGCCTTCGGCGATCAGGGCCTTCGACTGCGCGCTATCGTCCAGCTTGGCCGATTCCAGGGTATTGAGCATCTTCATGCAGGCCGACACCACGGTGTTGTACTGGATGCGCTTCAAGTCGTAATCGGCTTGCTGCAGCAGCTTGTGCAATTCGCGGCGCAGGTTTTTCTGCGCGTCGCCCGTGGCCGGTGCGGCGCCGCCAGCCAGTGCGGCTTGAATCGTGGCCGACTGGGCGTAGCCGAAGTTCCACACGCGGCGCAGGAAGCGGTTCGCGCCTTCGACGCCGCTGCCCGACCATTCCAGCGTCTGTTCCGGCGGCGAGGCGAACATGGTAAACAGACGGGCCGTGTCGGCGCCGTACTGCTCGATCTGCGCTTGCGGGTCGATGCCGTTGTTCTTCGACTTCGACATTTTTTCCGTGCCGCCGATTTCCACCGGCTGGCCATCGGCCACCAGGATGGCGCTTTGCGGACGGCCCTTGTCATCGAGCGACAGGCGCACGTCGTCCGGGTTGAACCAGGTGGTCTTGCCCACCGCGTCCTTGCGGAAGTACGTTTCGTTGAGCACCATGCCTTGCGTCAGCAGATTGACGAACGGCTCGTCGAACTTGACCAGGCCGAAGTCGCGCATGATCTTGGTCCAGAAGCGCGCGTACAGCAAGTGCATGACGGCGTGTTCGATGCCGCCGATGTACTGGTCCATCGGCATCCAGTAATCATTGCGCGCGTCGACCATGGCGTCGTTCGAGCCTGGCGAGGTATAGCGCATGTAATACCACGACGAATCGACGAAGGTATCCATGGTGTCCGTCTCGCGGCGCGCCGGCTTGCCGCACTGCGGGCAATCGCACTGCAGGAAGGCTTCGTACTTGTTCAGCGGATTGCCCGTGCCGTCCGGCACGCAGTCTTCCGGCAGCACCACCGGCAGATCTTTTTCCGGCACCGGCACCACGCCGCAATCGGCGCAATGGATCATCGGGATCGGCGTGCCCCAGTAGCGCTGGCGCGAAATGCCCCAGTCGCGCAGGCGGAAGGTGGTTTTCTTTTCGCCCAGGCCAAGTTCTGCCAGGTCGGCGGCCACCGCATCGACGGCGGAAGCGAAATGCAGGCCGTCGTATTTGCCGGAGGCGACACAGACGCCGTCCTTGCTGCCATACGATTCCTGCCACGCATCGGTCGAAAATTCCTGACCCTTGACTTCGATCACTTGCTTGATCGGCAGATTGTATTTCTTGGCGAAGCCGAAATCGCGTTCGTCATGCGCCGGCACGCCCATCACGGCGCCATCGCCGTAAGTCATCAGCACGTAATTGCCGACCCATACTTCCACTTGCGCGCCCGTCAGCGGATGGGTGACGAACAGGCCGGTCGGCATGCCCTTCTTCTCCATCGTCGCCATGTCCGCTTCGATCACGGAGCCGAGTTTACATTCGGCGTTGAAGGCGGCCAGCGCGGGATTGCTTTGCGCGGCGTGGAGGGCCAGCGGGTGCTCGGCGGCCACGGCGCAGAAGGTCACGCCCATGACGGTGTCGGGGCGGGTGGTAAATACGTACAGCTTGCCGTCGCCGATCAGGGCACCTTCGGCATCCTTGATGGCATGCGGGAAGGCGAAGCGCACGCCCGTCGACTTGCCGATCCAGTTGGTCTGCATGGTGCGCACGCGCTCGGGCCAGCCCGGCAGCTTGTCGTCCACATACGCCAGCAATTCTTCCGCGTAGTCGGTGATGCGCGCGTAGTACATGGGGATTTCGCGCTTTTCGATCAGCGCGCCGGAACGCCAGCCGCGGCCATCAACGACTTGCTCGTTGGCCAGCACGGTCTGGTCGATCGGGTCCCAGTTCACGGTGCCGGTCTTTTTGTAGATGATGCCTTTTTCCAGCATCTTCAGGAACATCCACTGGTTCCATTTGTAGTATTCGGGCTTGCAGGCGGTCATTTCGCGCGACCAGTCGATGGCCAGGCCCATCGATTCCATCTGCTGCTTCATGTGGGCGATGTTCGAATACGTCCATTGCGCGGGCGGCACGTTGTTGGCCATGGCCGCGTTTTCCGCCGGCATGCCGAACGCATCCCAGCCCATCGGCATGAGCACGTTGTAGCCGTTCATGCGCAGGTAGCGGTACATCACGTCATTGATCGTATAGTTGCGCACGTGACCCATGTGCAGCTTGCCCGAAGGGTAAGGCAGCATCGAGCAGGCAAAATACTTGCCTTTTGGGAAACGCGGGTCGTGTTCGACGGCTTTGTAGGCATCGATCGCCTTCCAGTGCGATTGGGCGGCTTGTTCGACGTCGGCGGGACTATATTTATCTTGCATGATGTGCGGCCAATAGTGGATATGAACCGAGCATTATACTGGTTGTCGCCGCCCGATAGCGCGGCGCGCTGGCGGCCCGGGCCGGCATTTTTTGGCCGGCGCACAATTATGCTGTGTAATATATGGGCAATCTTGTTCTTTGCATCAAAGCCGGCCATGATCGTCTACCAGGAATATCTGCCCATTCCCGCCCTGCGGCCCTGGCTGGACTGCGTCTGGACCTGCCGCGTGCAGACGGGCGCCACACCCGTCACGCACCAGGTCTTGCCCGACAATTGCATCGACATCCTGTGCCAGGACCAGCAGGATGCCAGCTTTGCCGTGGGCATGATGACGGCGCCGATCGCCGTCGTCAGCCACGGCCTCGTGCAGACGGTGGCGGCCCGCTTCAGGCCGGGCGCGGCGGCGCGCTTCTTCCAGCTGCCCTTGTGCGAACTGAGCGATGGCCGCACGGGCTTGCAACAGCTGTGGGGCCGCGAGCTGGCGGCACGCCTGGGTGACGCGCTGTGGAGCGAGCCCTTGTCGAATGCGCAAAGAGTTTCCATTTTGCAAGATTATCTGCTGCTACGCCTGCGCACCGCGCCGCCACGGCGCCAGCCCGGTGCGGCCGAACATGCCATCGCCGCCATCGAACGCGCATCCGGCCAGGTGCGCGTGGACGGACTGGCCGCGCAACTGGGCGTGTCGCGCCAGCACCTGGCGCTGCAATTTCGCCAGCACGTCGGCATCAGCCCAAAATTGTTTGCCCGTATCTGCCGTTTTCGCGCCGCCAGCGCCGGCATGCAACGCCTGGCGGGGCAGCCGGACTGGGCGCAAGTCGCCTTGCAATTCGGTTATTTCGACCAGTCGCACCTGATCCACGACTTCCAGGATTTCGCCCGCAGTTCGCCCGAGGCGTGGTTCATGCGCCGCCACCATTGAAACCTTCCATTTTTACAATCACGCGCCGCGCGCCGGTGGCATGATGGCGTTATTCTTCATTCACCAGGAGCAGAACATGATCAAGGGCTTACGCACCGTCACCTATCCCGTCCCCGACCTGGACAAGGCCAAAGCCTGGTACAGCCAGGTATTTAACACGGCGCCGTATTTCGACCAGCCGTTTTATGTGGGTTTTGCCATCGGCGGCTTCGAACTTGGGCTGCTGCCGGGCGGCGAGCCAGGCACGCAAGGCAGCGTGACGTACTGGGGCGTGGACGGCATCGAGCAGGAAGTCGAGCGCATCGTTGCGCTGGGCGGCACCCTGCACCATCCGATCACGGACGTGGGCGACGGCATCCGCACGGTGGAATTGCTCGACCCGTTCGGCAACCAGATCGGCCTGATCGACAATCCCCATTTCGAAACCGGCAAAGTCGTTTAAGCCGCTTCGTCCTGCAGCCAGGCGCGCAATTGCTGCAAGGCCGTTTTTTCATGCGCCGTTTCGGGCGTGATCAGGTAATACGCCCGCTGGCCGCGCAGTGGGCGCTCGCAGACGATGCGCAGCTCGCCACGCGCCAGTTCCGCTTCGACCAGCATGCGCGGCAGCAGGACTGCCCCCTGCCCTTGCACGGCCGCCATGGCCAGCATGGAAAACAGTTCGTAGCGGGCGCCATAGTGTGCCCCATCGCGTCCCTCTCCCTCGACCTGCATGGCATCAAACCACTGGCGCCAGGCGCCCGGGCGCGTACTTTGTTGCAGCAAGGTCAGCTCAAGCAAATCCTGCGGTTGCCAGGCGCTGCGCGCCGCCAGCAGGCGCGGGCTGGCAACGGGCACGATTTCTTCGTGCATGAGCAAAGTGGCGCGCGTGCCGGGCCAGCGCGCCAGCTGCTCGGGCGTGCCCGCGTACAGCGCGCCGTCGTATTCCGTATCGGCAAACATGAACGGTTTCGTGTACGCGTCGATATGCACCACGATGTCGGGGTGCCGCCCTGCCAGCGAGCCCAGGCGCGGCATCAGCCAGCGCGTGGCAAACGTGGGCACGGAAGCGAGCTGCAATGCCCCGCCGCCACCCTGGCGCGCCATCGTATCGAGCGTGTCGCGCTCCAGGCCATCGAGGCGCGCCGCGATCTGGCGCGCATAGGCGGCGCCGGCGCTGGTCAGCAACACGCCATGGCGCGTGCGCTGGAATAGTTGCACGCCAAGAAAACTTTCCAGTGATGAAATCTGGCGCGACACGGCGCTTTGTGTCAGCGACAGTTCGCGCGCCGCGTGCGTGTAGCTCTGGTGGCGCGCGGCCGCCTCGAAACAATTGAGCGCCTGTAGCATCGGGATTTTGCGTGACATCGGGTATCCGGCCGGTAAAAGACCCCTAGTATGCCGCAAGATATGCGTAGCACGCATGTCTGGGTGCGAAAAAATCGTTTGCGCAAGGCTAGGCAAAAACCTACCATGAGCCATATTCAATCTTGCGCCGATCACCGGCGCTCACCTGCGAGGCCTGTGATGAGCAAAACCGTATTCGACTGGAATTCCCCCCTGCTGCTGGAAGAACAACTGACGGGCGACGAACGTGCCGTGCTGGAAGCGGCCCGCGACTATTGCCAGGGCAGCCTGGTGCCGCGCGTCCTCGAATCGTTCCGCCATGGCCACACGGACGCGGCCATCTTCCGCGAAATGGGAGAATTGGGCTTGCTGGGCACGACCATCCCCGAAGAATACGGCGGCGCCGGCCTGAACTACGTCTGCTACGGCCTGGCAGCGCGCGAAGTCGAGCGTGTCGATTCCGGCTACCGCTCGATGATGAGCGTGCAATCGTCGCTGGTGATGGTGCCTATCCATGCCTTCGGCAACGAAGAAACGAAACAGAAATACCTGCCGAAACTGGCGACGGGCGAATTCATCGGTTGCTTCGGCCTGACGGAACCGAACCACGGCTCCGATCCGGGCAGCATGGTCACCCGTGCGCGCAAGGTGCCGGGCGGCTACAGCCTGTCCGGCGCCAAGATGTGGATCACCAACAGCCCGATTGCCGACGTGTTCGTCGTCTGGGCCAAGGACGATGAAGGCGCGATCCGCGGCTTCGTGCTGGAAAAAGGCTGGAAGGGTTTGTCGGCGCCGGAAATCCACGGCAAGGTCGGCTTGCGCACCAGCATCACCGGTGAAATCGTCATGGATGAAGTATTTTGCCCGGAAGAAAACGCCTTCCCCGACGTACGCGGCTTGAAGGGTCCATTTACCTGCCTGAACAGCGCCCGCTACGGCATCGCCTGGGGCGCGCTGGGCGCGGCGGAAGACTGCTATCTGAAGGCACGCCAGTACACGATGGACCGCCAGCAATTCGGCCGTCCGCTGGCCGCGAACCAGCTGGTGCAAAAGAAACTGGCCGATATGCTGACGGAAATCACCATGGGCTTGCAAGGCTGTTTGCGCCTGGGCCGCATGAAGGATGAGGGTTCGCCCGCCGTGGAAATCACCTCGATCATGAAACGCAACAGCTGCGGCAAGGCGCTCGATATCGCCCGCGTGGCGCGCGACATGATGGGCGGCAACGGCATTTCCGACGAGTTCGGCGTCATCCGCCACCTGGTCAACCTGGAAGTGGTCAACACCTATGAAGGCACGCACGATGTGCACGCGCTGATCATCGGCCGCGCCATCACCGGCATCGCCGCCTTCAGCAACTGATGGACGCCTTGGCTTCCACCTTGCGGCCCGCACCGCTGACCGGCTTGCGCGTGCTGGACCTGTCGCGCGTGCTGGCCGGCCCGTGGGCCGGGCAAATGCTGGCCGACCTCGGTGCCGACGTGGTCAAGGTTGAACAGCCGGGCCGCGGCGACGACACGCGCTCCTGGGGTCCGCCCTACCTGAAAGACGAGGACGGCCGCGACACGGCCGAGGCCGCCTACTTCCAGTGCGCCAACCGCAACAAGCGCTCCTTGTGCATCGACCTGGCCGCCCCTGAGGGCCAGGCGCTGGTGCGCCAGCTGGCGGCTGAAGCGGACGTGCTGCTGGAAAATTTCAAAGTGAACGGCTTGCAGCAATATGGTTTGGACGCGGCCAGCTTGCTGGCACTCAACCCGCGCCTCGTGTACTGCTCCATCACGGGCTTCGGTCAGGATGGGCCGTATGCGGCGCGCGCCGGCTATGACTTTTTGATCCAGGGCATGGGCGGCTTGATGAGCATCACGGGCGTGCCCGATAACCAGCCGGGCGCCGGGCCGCAAAAAGTGGGCGTGGCGCAAACGGACATCCTGACGGGCCTGTACGCCACCATCGCCGTGCAGGCGGCGCTGGCCGAACGCGAGCGCTCGGGCCTGGGCCAGCATATCGACCTGGCCTTGCTCGACGTGCAAGTGGCGGCGCTGGGCAACCAGGCAGCCAATTACTTGTGTGGGGGCAAAGTGCCGCAACGCATGGGCAATGCGCATCCGAACATCGTGCCGTATCAAGACTTTCCCACGGCCGATGGCGACATGATTCTGGCGATCGGCAACGATGGGCAATTCTCGCGCTTTTGCGCCGTCGCCGGCCACCCGGAATGGGCGCAGGATGAACGCTTCGCCACCAATCCGCAACGCGTGGCAAACCGGGCGATTCTGATTCCCTTGATGCGCCAGACCACGGTCATGCGCACGACGGCCGAGTGGATCAGCGCCTTCGAGGCGCAAGCCGTGCCGTGCGGTCCCGTCAACCGCATCGACCAGGTGTTTGCCGACCCGCAAGTGGTGGCGCGTGGCTTGAAAGTGGAGATGCCGCATCCGACGGCGGGGACTGTTGCGCTGGTGGCCAATCCCGTGCGCCTGTCCGCCTCGCCGGTGCAATACCGCTTGCCGCCGCCGATGCTGGGGCAGCATACGCAGGAAGTGCTGCAGCAGTGGCTGGGATTGGAGAGTGCGGAGATTGACGGCTTGCGCGAGCGCAAGGTGGTGTAAATGTTGGTCGTCTGGACGTAGGTCGGATTAGCGCTTGCGCGCAATCCGACTTGCACAGCCAACAATGTTGTCGGATTACGGCCCGCAGGGCCTAATCCGACCTACGATTCTATTCACTTGAGTACCAGTTTCAACGCCGGTTTTTCGCCGTAATCTTCATAGCGCTCATTGATGCCGGCGATACAGAACGTGATTTCTTCCAGCAAGTCCGGTACTTGCGCCTTCATCGCTTCCGCATCCTGCACGACGATGTCGAGCACTTCGTTCGGTTTCAAACGGAACTGCGTCATGTTTTCGTCGTCGCGCAGATAGCTGAGGCAATCGACCCAGGCATCCATGCTGTTGCCGTAGAACGCGGGGAAACCGAAGGCTGGCACGCATTGCGCGTGGAAGCTCGCTTCGTCGGTGATGTCTTTTCCATTCAGGATGGCAGTGGCCATGATCTTCCTCAGTTCTTCAGCGACAGCACATCCTGCATGTCGAACAGGCCGGTCGGCTTGTCGGCCAGGAAACGCGCGGCGCGCAGGGCGCCGTGGGCGTAGGTGACGCGGCTGCTCGACTTATGGCTGATCTCGATGCGCTCGCCGATGCCGGCAAACAGCACCGTATGGTCGCCGACGATATCGCCGCCGCGGATGGTGGCAAAGCCGATGGTCGACGGATCGCGTTCGCCCGTCACGCCTTCGCGGCCGTACACGGCGCATTCCTTCAAGTCGCGGCCCAGGGCGCCGGCCACCACTTCACCCATTTGCAGGGCGGTGCCCGATGGCGCGTCGACCTTGTGGCGGTGATGCGCTTCGATGATTTCAATGTCGTAGCCTTCAGACAGGCTTTTCGCCGCCAGTTCCAGCAACTTCATGGTGACATTCACGCCCACGCTCATGTTCGGCGCGAACATGATGGCCGTCTTTTCGGCGGCGGCGGCAATGGCCGCCTTGCCCGCGTCATCGAAACCGGTGGTGCCGATGATCATCTTGATGCCATGCTCGGCGCAATACGCCAGGTGCTGCAAGGTGCCTTCGGGACGCGTGAAATCGATCAGGTAATCGGCGCCGGCCAGGCCGGTGGCCAGATCGGACTCGATCAGCACGCCGGCCGGCTTGCCCAGGAAAGCGGCGGCGTCCTGGCCGACGGACGGTGAACCAGCGCGGTCGAGCGCACCGGCCAGCACGGCGTCGGGGGCGTTGCTGACGGCTTCGATCAGGATATGGCCCATGCGGCCACTGGCGCCAGCGATGGCGATTTTCAGTTCAGTCATTTTATTCTCTTACAACAGCTTATTTGGTGGGTTCGGCAGCAGGTGCAGGCTCGGCGGCAGGCGCCGTTGCAGGTGCAACGTCAGGCTTGCTCACAGGAATGGCAGGAGCGGCATCGGCCGGCACGGGCACGGCGCTCGGCGCCACGGGCGACGGCACGGCGGCGGCAGGCACATCGGCCTTGGCGACCTTGGCGAACGGCGACGGACCGGCGATGCGGTCGATGTATTCTTTCTCGGTCGGCAAGTTGCCGCCTTCGAAACGTTCAACCTTGCCATCCTTGCCGAAGTACACAACCACGCGGCTGCTGGTGGTTTCGCCACTGCCCCGGGCCAGGCGGAATGGATAATCCCAGCGGTCGGCATGGAAAATGTCGGTCAGCAACGAGGTGCCGAGGACGAAACGCACCTGGTCGCGCGTCATGCCCACTTTCAACTGAGCCAGCATCTCTTCGGAGACAAAGTTGCCTTGTTGAATGTCAGGACGATACGGCGAGAAAAACCACATGAATTTTTGCAACGGCGTAATGGTGGTCGTTTGTGCGCCCTGTTCAGGAACCACTTCCTTGCCTTCTTTTTGGCTGGCTGCTGGCTTTTCGCCAAGGATGCCACGGCTGGCGCAGCCGGACATGGCCAGCGCGACACAGACCATGCCTGCCACGACTGGTGCTCGAAATGAAATACGGTGCCAGAGAGATGGCAATACAGCCGGTGTTACGCGCATAAATGACCTCAATTGGATGAACAAAACGCCAGGAGTGACCGGCCTGCCAAAAAATGCATATTTTGGCACTCCCCGACAAAACGCTATATGATAAAGCACCTGACCCACATACGAGCAACAAACATGAGTAACAATCCTAGTGATCTCAAGGCAAGCGGCCTGAAAGCCACCTTGCCACGCCTGAAGATACTCGATATCTTCCAGAGTAGCCCGGTACGCCACCTGACAGCAGAAGACGTCTATAAAATTCTGCTGGCCGACAATATGGATGTCGGTTTGGCAACTGTCTACCGTGTCCTGACGCAGTTTGAACAGGCAGGCTTGCTGAACCGCAACCATTTTGAAACCGGCAAGGCAATTTTCGAACTCAACGAAGGTTCCCACCACGACCATCTGGTGTGCCTCGACTGTGGCCGGGTCGAAGAATTCTTCGACGAAGAGATCGAAATCCGCCAGCAAAAAGTGGCTGAAGAGCGCGGCTTCAAGATCGCCGAACACGCCTTGGCCATCTACGGCAACTGCATCAAGACGGCTTGCCCGCATAAAACCGCCTGACCCACGCTTGCCGCTCCCACGGGGCGGCTGGCAGTACGATTAATGATGGCTGAGTGCGCTCGACAGTAATTTAGCCGTGATATCGACGATCGGAATGACGCGCTCGTAGGCCATGCGCGTCGGTCCGATCACCCCCAACGTTCCCACGATCTTGCCGTTGACTTCATACGGCGCCGTCACCACGCTCATCTCATCCATCGGCACCAGGTTCGATTCGCCGCCGATGAAAATCTGCACGCCCGTCGCCTTGCTCGACACGTCGAGCAACTGCATCAAGCCCGTTTTTTGCTCGAACATGTCGAACATCTGACGCAGCGAATGCATATTCGATGACAGATCGCTCACGCTGAGCAAGTTGCGTTCGCCGGAAATCACCATGTCGTCGCTATGGTCGGCCATCGCTTCGCTGCCCGCTTCCACGGCCGCCTGCATCAGGCTGCCCATGTCATCGCGCAGCTGGCGCAGTTCGCCCTGCAGGCGCACGCGCACGGCGTCGAATGACAGGCCGCCATAATTCTGATTGATATAGT
Source organism: Janthinobacterium tructae (assembly GCF_006517255.1). Classification (NCBI taxonomy): domain Bacteria; kingdom Pseudomonadati; phylum Pseudomonadota; class Betaproteobacteria; order Burkholderiales; family Oxalobacteraceae; genus Janthinobacterium; species Janthinobacterium tructae. Next base: position 3,725,837 of record NZ_CP041185.1, read on the forward strand.
TGGCCGATTGCACCAGTTGCGCTGGCGTATAGTCGGCCTCCGTCAGCAATAAACGGTTCTGCACGTCGCCGCCCGGGGCGACGATGACGAGCAGGATGCGCTTTTCGGACAGGCGCAGGAATTCGATTTGCTGGAATACGGATTCGCGGCGCGGACTGAGCACGACGCCGGCAAACTGCGACAGCGACGACAGCATCTGCGCCGCGTTGGCGATGGTTTTTTGCGGCTGCGGCGTCTGCAGGCGCATGCGCGACTCCACCAGGTGCTCGTCCAGATGCCGGACGGTCAGCAAGGTGTCGACAAAAATGCGGTAGCCGCGCGGCGTGGGGATGCGTCCGGCCGAGGTGTGCGGACTGGACACATAACCGAGCTCTTCCAGATCGGCCATGATGTTGCGGATCGTGGCCGGTGACAGGTCCAGGCCGGAAATTTTCGACAAGGCGCGCGAACCGACCGGCAGGCCGTCGGCGATATATCGCTCGACCAGGGCTTTCAGCAGTGTTTGGGCACGTGTATCGAGTTGCATGGTGTCTCAGGTAAGCAAATATTCTTTAAACAAGCACATTGTTAATCAAGCGGCAACAACAGCGGCCGAACGTGCAGTAACAGCACCTATTATGCACGTTCGCCCGCCCTGCGGCGATCAATCTTCCAGTTGCCCCTGCAGCCACAGCAGCAACTCGTCAAAGTTGCCGCAGATGGCGTCGGGCTGCACCCCGGCGGCCAGATGGGCATCGCTGCCCTTGCGGTTCATCCAGACGGCACGCATGCCCGCCCCCTGCGCTCCCGTCACGTCGAAATACAGGTCGTCGCCCACATACACGGCTTCATGCGGCGCCACGTCCAGCGCCGCGCAGGCGGCCAGGAAGATGCTGGCGTCGGGCTTGGCCACGCCAAACTCGCTGGCGGCGATGGACACCTTGAAATGCTGCGCCAAACCGATAATTTCAAGGTCTGCATTGCCATTCGAGATGGAGCCGAGCAGCATGCGCTGGCGCATCCAGGCCAGGCCAGGCAAGACGTCGTCATACGGCTGGACGCGGTTGCGCGCGGCCAGGAAGTGCACGATGGCCCCGTCGACCAGGGCGGGATCCTCGCCGGCAGCTTCGAAGGCCGACAGCAGGCCGGCGCGGCGCAACTCGATCAAATTGCCATGGAAATGCGGTTGCGCATTGAGCATGGCCAGGCGGTGCTGGCGCAGCACCTCGATGGAAAACTGCTGCGCCACCCTGGGCGCATGCGTGGCCAGCCAGTCGTGCAGCAGGGTTTCGGCAGCGGCAATCACGGGCGCGATGGGCCACAAGGTATCGTCGAGATCGAACAGGATGGCCTTGGGCGGCACGGCGGGTTTGACAGGGGAAAGGGACATGGGACTCACGGTGGATGCCGCGCCACGATGCGCAGGCTGCATGTATTGTCGCACCGATCGCCGCAGCCGGCATGGCTGCGTCCCCGTGAAATGGGGCCGGGCCAGCGCTTCCCGGCGAAAAATTGTTACAGGGTGATACAAGGCAAGATCATTCAGCTTGCCAGATAGACTAAAATAGGCGCCATTCCAATGCGGCGCCAGCGTCCGCGTTGCGCTACCCAACCTGATTCGTTTTGGAGAATGTATGAAAAATTTGTACCTGCGCTCGATGCTGGCGGCGGCTTGTGCCGTCACACTGGCAGCTTGCGGCGGCAGCGGCGGCAACCTGTATCTGAGTGGCCAAGTGTCCAATCTGGCAAAAGACGGCCTGATTTTGCTGAATGATGGCGAACGTTTGTCCGTGCCTGCAGGTCAGACCTCCTTTGTTTTCACCAAGCTGGTCAAGACCGATGACCGCTACGACATCAGCATCGCGCAGCAGCCAAAGGGCGCCGTGTGCACGATTACCAACGGTGTCGGCAAGGCAACGAGCTATTCCGCGAGCACGGCCCTGGTGAGCTGCGAGACCAATACCTACCCGCTGAAAGGCACGATCACGGGCCTGACTGCTGATGGCTTGCGCCTGGTGATGGGGCCCAACGGCACCAGCCCACTGGCTGGCACCAACTCCTACACATTCGAAAAAGTAGCTGACGGCGCCCTGTACGGTATTACCGTACTGACTCAGCCGACGGGCCTGAGATGCCGCTTCCAGGGCTCCACCAGTGCCGACGGCAGCGATACGGCCGGCACGATGGGCTCTGCCGCCACGACCGCGGCCACTCTCGACTGCACGCCGCAGTAATCCTTGCGATCCGTCACCTAATTTTTTGGAGAAATACATGAAGTTATCCTGCCTGCGCCCACTCGCCGCGCTGCTGCTGACCCTGGGACTGGCCGCGTGCGGTGGCAAGGCCTCGTATGATGTCAGCGGCACCGTCAGCAACTTGAACAACAATGGCCTGATCCTGGCCAACGGCGGGGAGGAGCTGCCGATTGCCGCCGGCCAGACCTCGTTTACTTTTAAAAACCGCATCGACTATGGCAGCAGCTACAACATCACCGTCAAGCAACAACCGGCCCATATGACTTGCACCATCAGTAATGGCTCAGGTTCGGCTGGCCATTACATCAACATCAGCGCCGCTGTTTCTTGTTCACAAAACGTCTATAGCGTGGGCGGCACGATTTCCGGCCTGACGGTAGAAGGCTTGCAGCTGATTAACGGCACTGTAACCACCACGGTGGCCAAGGATGCCACGAGCTTTACCATGGTCGGCGATGTCGCCTACGGTTACACCTATGGCGTCAGCGTCACCGCCCAGCCCAAGGGTCTGAAGTGCGAGGTACAGCCGGGCACAGGCAGCGGCACCATGGGCGAAGCGAAGGTGACGACGGTGAAGATCGCCTGCAATCCGGTCTGAGTTGCAGGAACGGTAGCCGCCATGCGGCTACCGGCAAGAGATATCACCAGAATCTATAGTTGATATTCCAAAGATAAATTGGAGTTATATGTGGCGATGCAGCATAATGCATCTGTCTCCTCCAACTCTTCCAAGAATTGGATTTAGCCCGCTTTTACCAGCGGGCTTTTTTTTGCCCAAAATTTCTCAGGCGGCAGGCGTTTGCAAACCAGGTTGCAGCATGTGCACGATGCTGGAAAAATCCTGCTGCGCATAACCGGCTTGCGCATGCATCTGGTACAGCTGGCGCACCAGGCCACCCAGTGGCGTGGGCGCGTTTGCCGACAAAGCCGACTGCTGCGCCAGGCCCAGGTCTTTCAGCATCAGCGCCGTGCCGAAGCCGCCCGTGTAATTGCGCGACGCGGGCGTACCGTCCGTGACACCGGGCCACGGGTTGTACACTTCCAGGGTCCAGTTGCGGCCCGAACTCTTGGCCATGATATCGGACAGCACTTTCGGATCGAGGCCATGCGCCACGCCCAGGTTCAGCGCTTCGGCCGTACCGGCCATCAGAATCCCCAGCAGCATGTTGTTGCAAATCTTCGCCACCTGGCCCGCGCCCGCCTCGCCCGCATGGAAGATGTTCTTGCCCATCTTTTCCAGCAAGGGACGCGCCTGCTGCAAGGCCGCCGCGCTGCCACCGACGATGAAGGTCAGGGTGCCGGCCGCCGCGCCCGCTGTGCCACCCGAGACGGGCGCATCGAGCATGGCAAAGCCACGCTCGCTGGCCGCCTGCGCCACCTGGCGTGCCACGTCGGCCGCGATGGTGCTGCAATCGATGAACAGGGCGCCAGGCTTGGCCGAGTCGAGCACGCCGCCGGCGCCCAGGTACAGTTCCTGCACGTGCTTGTTGGCTGGCAGCATGGTGATGACGGCGTCGGCCGTCTGCACGGCTGCGCTGGCGGATGCGGCCGCCGTGGCGCCGGCTTCAACCAGCGACGCCACTGCGGCCGGTGCCAGGTCGAACACGGACACGTGGAAGCCGGCAGCCACCAGATTGCGGGCCATCGGCGCACCCATGTTGCCCAAGCCGATAAAAGCGATATGTTGCATTTTAAGAGTCTCCTGTAGCGCCTAAAAAAGCCCATGGCGTTGTTGCCTTGCCTAGTCGTACTGGTCGTACTGCCTTCGGCAAGGCGCCGAGCCCTGAGCATTTTTATGCACTACTTAAATGTTTAAATGGGTAGGTCGGCCAGCGGATGCTGTGTCCACGGCGCGGCAAAATATTCGTCCAGATACGCCGAACTTACGTCGGCCAGGCTGGCCGGCTGCCATTGCGGTGCATTGTCCTTGTCTATCAGCAAGGCGCGCACGCCTTCGCTGAAGTCCGCGTGGGCGCAGCATTGCACGGCAACAATGAGTTCCAGCTGGAACACTTGCGCCAGACTCATGTGAAGAGTGCGTTCGCGCATGGCCCACACCAGGGCGGCCGAGCTGGGCGCACCCTTGCCCAGTGTATGGGCCGCCTTTTGCAGCCAGGCCGAGTCGCCGTCATAGGCGGCAATGGCGGCCACCACTTCGGGCAAGGTGGGCGCTTGCGTCAGCGCGGCGATGGCGTCGAAGTTGGCGCGCACTTCGGAGACGGGCAGCATGGGCGTGGGCGCCGAGAAGCCGCGCAGCAAACGGCTCAGCTGCTGGTGGTTCGCCAGCGGGCTGGCTTGCCATTGCGCCAGCGCCAGCGCGTCGAGCACCATGGCGCGCTCTTCCTGGCGCAGGAAATAATCACCGAGGCCCGCAAACAGGGCATCGGCCGCGTTCATCGGTGCGCCCGTCAAGCCCAGGAACAGGCCGCTGCGTCCCGGCATGCGGCCCAGGAACCAGCTGCCGCCCACGTCGGGGAACAGGCCAATCGTGATTTCCGGCATGGCGATGCGCGTGCTTTCCGTCACCACGCGATGGCTGGCGCCCGCCATCAGGCCCAGACCGCCACCCATGACGATGCCGCCGCCCCACACCAGCAGCGGCTTTGCATACGTATGAATGCGGTGGTCGAGCCGGTATTCCTCGGCAAAGAAGGCCAGCGCCTGCGGGTTCGGTACGACGCCCGGCTGCTCGACCACGGCCGAACGCAAGCTGCGCACGTCGCCGCCGGCACAGAAGGCCTTGTCGGTCGACGACTGCAGCACCACGCAGGCGATGGCGTCGTCAGCGGCCCAGCGCACCAGGGCGCCATCGATGGCGCGGATCATGTCCAGGGTCAAGGCATGCAGCGACTTTGGCGCGTCGAGCGTGATGACGCCCAGCTTCATGCCGCCGGGACAGTCGCGTTCTTCCAGTTTCACTGTTTCAAGCAAGGTTTCAGCCACAGTAGTTTCAGCCATTCTTCCACTCCGCCGGACGTTTTTCCAGGAACGCCTGCACGCCCTCTTTCTGGTCTTGCGTATCAAACAAGCCGAGGAACAGGGTGCGCTCATCGGGCAGGGAATTGACCAGCGGATGGCTGCGCGCGCCCTGGATCAGGGTCTTGCACGCCGTCACGCTGCTGGGGCTCTGGCGCGCCACCTTGGCGGCCAGCGCCAGCGCCGTGGCGGCAGCCTTGCCGGTTGGCACGACTTCCTCGACCAGGCCGATGGCCAGGGCCTTGGCCGCGTCGACGCGCTCGCCGCACAAAATCATGCGCTTGGCCCAGCCTTCGCCCACCAGCCACGGCAAGTGCTGTGTGCCGCCCGCGCACGGCAGCAGGCCGACGGACGCTTCCGGCAAGGCCATCTGCGCATGTTCTTCGGCGATGCGGATGTCGCAAGCGAGCGCGCATTCGAGTCCGCCGCCCATGGCATAGCCATTGATGGCGGCGATGCTGACGCCGCGAAACGCGGACAGCGCCTCGAACGCCTCGCCAAACGCGGCGGCCATGGCAAACGCCGTGTCCTTGTTGCCGTCGGCAAACACTTTCAGATCGGCACCCGCCGAGAAGAACTTGGCGCCGCCGCCCGTGATCACGAGAGCGTACACGTCCGGATCGGCATTCAGGTCGGCCACCAGTTGCGTCAGCGCGTTCAGGCTGGCCAGGGTCCACGTGTGGGCGGGCGGGTTGTCGAGGGTCACCAGGGCCGTGTGGCCACGGCGTTCCAGCAACAGATTGGTATACACTTTAGTCATCGTAAGGTCTCCGTGGCGCCATCTTTCAAAATCGCTCGCGCGACGATCAGGCGCATGATTTCATTCGTTCCTTCCAGGATTTGATGCACGCGCGTGTCGCGCACGTGGCGCTCAAGCGGGTATTCGCGGATGTAGCCGTAGCCGCCGTGCAATTGCAGCGCATCGTTGGCGACATTAAAACCCACATCCGTGGCGAAACGTTTGGCCATGGCGCAATACGCGGTGGCGTCCGGGCTTTCCTGGTCCAGTTTCCAGGCCGCCAGGCGTACCATCTGGCGCGCCGCCACCAGTTCCGTCAGCATATCGGCCAGCTTGAATTGCAAGGCCTGGAACTGCGCCAGTTCGCGGCCGAACTGCGTGCGCTCCTTCATGTACGCCTGCGCGCGCGTCAGGGCCGCCTGCGCCGTGCCCACCGAGCACACGGCGATGTTGATGCGCCCGCCATCGATGCCCTTCATGGCAATGGCAAAGCCTTCGCCTTCCGCGCCCAACAAGTTGCCAACAGGCACTTTCACCTGGTCGAAACTGATGATGCGCGTGGGCTGGCTGTTCCAGCCCATCTTTTCTTCTTTCTTGCCATACACGATGCCGGGCAAGTTCGCCGGCACGGCAAACGCGGAAATGCCGGCCGCGCCCTCGCCGCCAGTTCTCGCCATGACGATCAGCATGTCCGTCTGGCCCGCGCCGGAGATAAACGCTTTCGTACCGTCGAGCACATAAAAGTCGCCATCCCTGACGGCCTTGGTGCGCAAGGAGGCCGCGTCGGAACCCGACTGAGGTTCCGTCAGGCAATAGCTGGCCAGCTTCTGGCCAGCGGCCAGGGCCGGCACCCACTCGTCGCACAGGGTTTCCTGGCCCCAGCGCGACAGCATCCAGGTAGCCATGTTGTGGATGGTGATGTAAGCCGTGGTCGAGGTGCAGCCGCCCGCCAGCTCCTCGAAGACGATGGCCGCATCCTGGCGCGACAGGCCCAGGCCGCCCCAGCGCTGCGGCGTGTACAGGCCGCAAAAGCCCATCTCGCCTGCCTTGGCAATCGTTTCCACGGGGAAGATCGATTCCGCATCCCAATGGGCCGCGTGCGGCGCCAGTTCGCCTTCGGCAAACGCGCGCGCCGCCTGCTGGAACTCGCGCTGCTCGTCGCTCAGTTCAAAGTCCATGCCAGCTCCTTACTTGAGGCTGATGGTGGTGTTGACCTTGCCCACCGAGGCCGCATCCGTGAACCAGCGCTGGGTAATCGTCTGCGTCTGCGTGTAGAACAGCACGACTTGCTTGCCGAACGGACCCAGGTCGCCCAGCTTGGAGCCGCGCGACCCCGTAAAGCTGAACAGGGGAACGGGCACGGGGATGGGCACGTTGATGCCGACCTGGCCCACGTCGATTTCTTCCTGGAAATAGCGCGCGGCCGCGCCGCTTTGCGTGAACAGCGCCGTGCCGTTGCCGTTCGGATTCGCGTTCACCAGGGCAATCGCTTCGTCGAGCGTGTCGACTTCGACGACGATCAATACCGGGCCAAAGATTTCCTGGTCATACACGACCATGCCGGGTTTCACGCCGGAGAGAATCGTCGGGCCGACGAAGTTACCGTTCGGATAGCCATCAACCTTGACGTCGCGCCCGTCAAGGGTCAGGACGGCGCCCTGTTCGATGCCCTTGGCGACCAAACTGTGCACGCGTTCCTTCGCCGCGCACGAGATGACGGGACCGAGGTCCGGATTGTCCTTGCCCGCACCGACCGTCAGGGTTTGCGCCTTGGCAGACAGTTCCGGCAGCCACTCGCGCGCTGCGCCCACCAGCACGGCCACGGAGGCGGCCATGCAGCGCTGGCCGGCCGCGCCGAAACCTGCGCCCAGCAGCTGGTTCAGGGTCTGTTCTTTATTGGCGTCCGGCAAGACGACAGCATGGTTCTTGGCGCCCATCATGCATTGCGCGCGCTTGCCGTTCAGGCTGGCGCGCTGGTACACATGCGTGCCCACTTTGCTCGATCCCACGAACGAGATCGCCTTGATATCCGGATGGTCGCACAGGGCGTTGACCACGTCTTCGCCGCCGTGAATGACGTTCAGCACGCCGGCCGGAATGCCCGCCTGCAAGGCCAGGCGCACGAGTTTTTCCGTCACCAGCGGGTCTTGCTCCGATGGCTTCAGCACGAAGGTATTGCCGCAGGCAATTGCCATCGGGAACATCCACAGGGGGATCATGGCGGGGAAGTTGAACGGGGTAATGCCGGCGCACACGCCCAGCGGCTGCATCACGCTGTAGGTATCGACGCCACCGGCCACGTTTTGCGCGTATTCGCCCATCTGCAGGGTGCCGATATTGGCGGCATGCTCGACCACTTCCAGGCCGCGGAACACATCGCCTTCCGCGTCGAGCAGGGTCTTGCCCTGTTCCATCGTCAAGGTGGCGGCCAGGTCGGCCATGTTTTCGCGGATCAGTTGCTGCAATTTGAGGAAAATGCGTGCACGGGCGCCGATCGGCGTCTTGCGCCAGGTTTTGAAGGCGCGCTGGGCCGAGGCGATGGCGGCGTTGACTTCGTCCGGCGTGGCAAACGGCACACGCGCCAGCACTTCCTGTGTGGCCGGGTTGACGACATCGCGCCAGACGGTGGTTTGGGATTCAACCCACTCGCCGTTGATCAACAGTGGAACGGTCGGAATAGTAGTTTGCGTGGTCACTCGGTGTCTCCTGGTGTGGGTATAGGTCTGTTTGCATTATTCGCACAATCGCCGCCGCAAACAAGGCGTGAAAATGCGAGATAATGCAAAGCTGAATCTGTTAATCTGCAAATATTGTAAATTTGCAGATTCCACAAACCGGGGAAGAGGAAGCGCGATGGCAAAGGTTTTCATGGGCGTGCGCCTGCAGCGGCTGCGCGAAGAACGGCGCATGACGCAGGTGGCGCTGGCCAAGTCCCTGGGCATCTCGCCCAGCTATCTGAACCAGATGGAGCGCAACCAGCGCCCGCTGACGGTGCCGATTCTGTTGCGCATCGGCACGGTACTGGGGGTCGATCCGCAAATTTTCTCCGAACACGACAGCGCCAGCCTGGTGGCCGACGTGCGCGACGTGTTCGGCGAATTACCCGACGCGCCGCCCACCTCGATGGCCGAACTCAAAATGCTGGTGGAAAACATGCCGGAACTGGCCCGTTCCATCCTGCTGCTGCAGCGGCGCTACCGCGTGATGGCGGAACGGGCTGACACGTTGGCCGCGCGCCTCGACGACGGCAGCCGCGGCGCCAGCTCGGCGGCGCCCTCCACGGACGAGGAAGTGCGCGAATATCTGAACCGGCGGCAAAACTATATCGATGAACTGGACCGGGCGGCGGAGCTGGTGGCCGGCGAACTCGATCCGCAGCTGCGCGCGCTCGACGCGCTGCAAAGCCGCTTGCTGGAGCGCCACGGCATCCAGGTGCAACTGTCCGATGGCGACGCGGGCATGGTGCGCAAACACCGCTTTGACGCCCAGCAACACATCCTGTGGCTGCCCGACACCTTGACGGGCGGCCAGCGCGCCTTCCAGATGGCGGCGCAAATCAGCCTGCTCGAACACAGCGAGCTGATCGACGCGCTGGTGCTGGCGGCGGGACTCTCCGGCGCGGCGGCGCAAACGAGCGCGCGCCTGGCATTCTCGAATTACTTTGCCGGCGCCCTGCTGATGCCCTACCAGCGCTTTTTGCAGGCGGCGGAAACGCGCGCCTACGATATCGAACGCCTGGCGCACCAGTTCGGCGTGGGTTTCGAAGCCGTGTGCCACCGTTTGAGCACCATGCAGCGCCCCGAGGCGGCGGGATTGCCCTTCTTCTTCGTGCGCGTCGACCGCGCGGGCAATGTCTCAAAGCGCCAGTCGGCCACGGACTTTCACTTTTCGCGGGTGGGCGGCACCTGCCCGCTGTGGATCGTCTACGACGCCTTCAGCCATCCGGGCCAGGTACTCACGCAAGTGGCCAGCATGCCGGACGGCTGCACATACTTATGGATCGCGCGCCAGGTGAGTACGGCCTCGCCAGGCTTCCGCGCGCCGGGCAAGACCTTTGCCGTGGCGCTGGGCTGCGACATCTCGCAGGCGCACCGGCTGATTTACTCGAAGGGGCTCGATTTGCACGACCCTTCCAGCGCCACACCCATCGGCACGGGCTGCAAGGTGTGCGAGCGCCAAAGCTGTCCGCAGCGGGCGTTTCCCTCGCTGCTGGCGCCACCACCGGCATCAGCCTGATTTACTCGGCGACTCTTGCGCGCAGCGCGTCGAATTCACGCGCGAACTCCACGCGCCAGTCGCGTCGCGTGGACTCGGCTATCCAGGCCGTATCGAGGCCATTCAACATGAAGCCGCGCATGTCATCGAGGCCGAAACCGAATTCACGCATCATCATCCAGGCGCCTGTCGGCGTCACATGGTGCAGGGTCGGGTCGTCCGTGTTCGGATGCAGTTTCAGGCCCAGCTTGGCCATGGCGCGGATCGGGTGATCGAGCGCCCAGCGTTCGGGCGCCAGCGTGCGCAGATAATACGAATTGGTCGGCACGACCGTAAACACCAGGCCACGCTGCACGCAGCGCTGCGCCAGTTCCGGGTTGTCGACAATCGTGTAGCCATGGTCGACCCGGTCCACCTGCAGCTGCTCGATGGCCGTCGCCACGTTCATCCACGGCATGCCGAATTCACCCGCATGCGCCGTGCATTTGAAGCCCGCCTCGCGCGCGGCGCGGTAGGCTTCGATGAAGAGTTCCGGCGGGCGGTCGTTTTCGCGGTAGTCGATGCCGATGCCGATCACTTCCGGCGCGCGGTGCGCCTTCATCCATTCCACCATCTGCACGGCTTCGGCGGGAGCGGCTTCGCGGTCGATGCTGGGGATCAGACGGCCGATCACGCCAAAATCACGCTGCGCGTCGCGGATGGCGGCCACGATGGCGTCTTGCGCCGCGTCATAGCGGATGCCCGACACGCGCACGGTGCCGGTCGGGTTCCAGAAGAACTCCGCGTAGCGCACGCCATGGCCATGCACGTCTTCCAGGTATTCGTAGGCGAGGCAATACAGGTCGGTCGGCGAAACGATCAGGTGCGCGTCGAGCGCGCGCAGCACGCGCAGCACACCCACCGGTTTGTCGCCGCGCGTATAGAACGCGTCGATTTCCTCGGGGCTGACGACATTGCCCGTCTTCGCGGCCAGCGCGCGGAAAGTCGATTGGCGCACCGTGCCAAACAGGTGGCAATGCAGCTCCACTTTCGGCATGGCGCGTACAAACTGTTCGATGCTCAGGGGGGAATTAGACATGAAGCTCGTTTCGTAGTGAAGTGGGTCAGACGAGAATGGCGGCCAGGCGGCGCATCAGGCGCTCGATGGCGGCCGGGCCATCGGCCAGCATCGCCACTTGCGTGTTGATGGGCGCGCGGCGCGGCACGCGGAATTCGCACACCGTCATGCCGCGCGTCAGTTCGCCCGTCAATTCGATGGCCACGTGGGCGCTCTGGAACTGGAACAGTTGCGGCGCTTCCAGGTACAGGGCCACCACCGGGTCGTACATGGGCATGGGTACGGAACCGTCGGCACTGCGGATGCGCACATACGCTTCCAGGTAGCCGGCCAGACGCTGCGCGCGCGGCGTGCCGATGGCGCGCAGGCGTGCCACTTCCGCGTTCGTCACCAGCAGCTGGCGGCACAGATTCAAGCCGAACATGCGCAGCGCAATGCCGGACTTGAACACCTGAGCAGCCGCTTCCGGGTCCGCATAGATATTGAATTCGGCCGCCGCCGTGTGGTTGCCCTGGTCGGTCGAGCCGCCCATCAGGATGATTTCGACGATTTTTTCGGCAATGTCGGGCGCCTTGGCCAGCGCGGTTGCAATATTGGTCATCGGCGCGATCGCCATGATGGTGATCTGGCCAGGGTGGGCGCGCACGGCGGCGATCAGCGCGTCGACGGCGTGGCCGGCGGCGTCAACGGCAGCGCCCGGTGGCAGGATGTCGCCCGTCGTCGGCATGCCGCTGTCGCCGAGGATGCGCTGCGCCGTTTCGATCACGCCGGCCAGCGGCTGCTCGCAGCCGCGATAAATCGGCACCGTCAAACCGTCATGCGCCTTGATGCGCAAGGCATTGTCGTAGGTGATGTCGACGGGCGCATTGCCCGCCACCACGCTCACGCCCAGCCACTCGATATCGGGATTGCTGCCCAAGAGCAACATCGTCAGCCAGTCGTCGAAACCGGGATCGGTGTCGAGCCAGATCTTTTTCAAGGATTGGGTCATGCTGTGTTCCATTCAGAAATCACGCGCCCAGCCACAGGGCGCTGTCGGACGGCAGCACGAAGGACACGGCCGTGCCTTCGCGCCAGGTGGCGCCACCGGCCGCGCAAATACCCTTGACCTGGCCCAGCGGCGTTTGCAGCAGGTACTCGACGGTGTCGCCGAGGAAGCCGCGTGCCAGCACAGTGCCCGGGTATTGACCCGCTGCGTCGTCGGCCGCGCAGACGCGCACCTTGTCCGGACGCCAGCCCAGCACCGTGGTGCCGGCAGCGACGGGGGAGGTGTAAGGCAGGCTGGCGCCCGCGTGGCGCAGCGCGCCGTCGCGGTAGTCGAACAGGTTTTCAAAACCCATGAAGTTGGCGACGAAACGCGTCGACGGCGTATTGAAGACGGCTTCCGGCGTGGCCAGCTGCTCGATGCGCCCGCCGTTCATGACGACGATGCGGTCGGATAGCGCCAGCGCTTCTTCCTGGTCATGCGTCACGTACAGCATGGTGATGCCCAGTTCGCGCTGGATGCGGCGCAGCTCGGCGCGCATCTGCACGCGCAGCTTGGCGTCCAGGTTCGACAGCGGTTCGTCGAGTAGCAGCAGGGCCGGTTCGACGACGATGGCGCGCGCCAGCGCCACGCGCTGCTGCTGGCCGCCGGACATCTGCGCCGGCAAGCGCGTTTCAAAGCCCGTCAGGCCGACGGCGGCGATCACCGCTTCCACTTTCGTTTTCAGCAGGGCCGGCGCGACCTTGCGCAGGCGCAAACCGAAGGCGATGTTGTCGTATACATTCAGGTGCGGGAACAGCGCGTACGACTGGAAGACCATGCCGATATTGCGCTTGTTCGGCGCCAGCTTGCCGATCTCGCGGCCATCGAGCACGATGCGGCCCGACTGCAGCGGCATCAGGCCGGCGATGGCGCGCATGGTGGTGGTCTTGCCGCAGCCGCTGGGGCCCAGCAGGGAAATCAGTTCGCCCTGCTCGACGTGCAAGTCCAGGTCTTTCACGGACGTCGTGTTCTTGGCGTAGCCGAGGTTCAGCTTGTGCAGTTCCAGATAACTCATCGTGTGTTGCCTCTTACATGTATTTAGAAATGCCCAGCACCTTCTCGGTCACCATCACGAAGGCCATGGTGAACAAGACCAGCAAGGTCGACAGGGCAGCGATCGACGGGTCGAAGCTGTTTTCCATATGCCCCAGCATCTCGATGGGCAAGGTGCTGATGCCCGGTCCCGTCAGGAACAGCGAGACGGGCACCTGGTTGAACGAGGTGACGAAGGCGAGGAAGAAGGCGGCGATCACGGCGTTGCGGATATTCGGCAGCACGATCATGAAGAAGGCGCGCAGGCGCGAGGCGCCCAGCGTTATGGCGGCATCCTCGATATCCACGCGCAGATTGACCAGGCTGGCGTACACCACGCGCACCGAGTACGGAATCAACAGCGCAATGTGACCGATCAAGAGGCCCACATACACGGGCGCGTTGATGGTCAGCACCAGATGGTGCAGCAAGCCCAGGCCGACGAGGATGGCGGGAATGATCAGCGGCGACGTCAGGATCTGTCGGATAACGCCGATGCCCGGTGGCGGCATGCGCGAAAACGCATACGCGACGGGAATGCCCAGCAGCAGCGCGATGACGGTGGCGATCAGGCCGATTTCCAGGCTGGTCTGGAAGGCGCGGCGGAACTCGGGCGCCGCCCACACTTCCAGAATCCAGCGCAGCGAGTACGACTCGGGCGGGAAGGCCAGCGTTTCACCGCCGGAAAAACCGGCCAGCACGACGATGGCGAAAGGCCCCAGCAGGAACAAAAACACCAGCCACAGGACGGCGCGCGAAAACAGGCTTTCTTTCATACGGAGCTCCGGCTCGAGGAAATACGTTTAAGGCCGGCATTCACCAGCAGGGTCATGCAGACGAGGATGACGGCGATCACATTCGCGGCACCGAAATCGCTCTCCACGCTGACCTTCTGGTACAGCAGCGTTTCCAGCATCAGCACCTTGGTGCCGCCCAGGAGGGCCGGCGTCACATAGGCCGTCACGCAGCCCGTAAACACCAGCGTGCCGCCAACGACCAGGCCTTCCTGCGTCAGCGGCAGGGTGACCTTGCAAAACACTTGCCAGGGATTGGCGCCCAGGGTGGCGGCAGCCGGTTCCACGTCGCGCGGCAGGTTTTCCAGCGCACCGGCCAGCGACATCAGCATCAGCGGCAGCAGCAGTTGCAGCAGGCCGACAAACACGGCGAACTCGCTGAACAGCAAACGCAGGGGCTCGTCCGTGAAACCCATGTTGACCAGCGCCGCGTTGAGGGCGCCATTGCGCCCCAGCAAGACGATCCAGGCATAGGTACGCGCAATCGGCGAGACCATCAGCGGCAGAATCATCATGCCCACCACCAGCCCGCGCCACTTCGGCGACACGCGCGCCACGGCTTGCGCGGCAGGGTAGCCGAGGAGGATGGCCGCCAGGGTCACCAGCGCGGCGATGCGCAGGGTGCGCCAGAAGATGGTGCGGTTGAATTCCTGCGAGAAGAAGTCAATGAAACGATCGACGCCCCACTGCATGCCGTCGCCGACGCGGAAGGCGTCGACCAGCAAGGCCAGCACGGGCAGCAGGAAGCAGACGACGATAAAGATCAGCGCCGGCAGGACCAGCAGCAGTCCCAGACGCTTTTTTGGATCAGCAAACATGGTGTTTTCTCCTCGTCACCACTATTTGCTCATGGCCTTGTTCCACTGCGTCATCCAGTTGCTGCGCTGCTTGAGGATGGTTTCAGGTTTGACGAACTTCAGCGAACTGATTTGATCGGCGCCATAGGTATTGAATTGCGCGGCGGCCACCGACAGGCGCACGTCCTTGTTGACGGGCGAGTCGACCAGATTGGTCGCCAGCTGCGTCTGCACTTCCTTGGACAGCCAGAAATCCATCAGCTGGTAGGCCAGGTCCGCATTCTTCGAACCGGCCACGATGCCCATCACGTTCATGCCGGCCGCCTGGCCTTCGGCCGGGATGCTCCACTTCAGGGGCAGGCCCGTCTTGAGCATTTGCGACCAGGTAAAGCGCGCCACGGGCGCGGCCCAGATCTCATCCTGGGCGAACAATGCCGCCAGTTGCGCGCTGTTTTTCGAGAACGTGACGACGTTGCCCTTCATGCCGACGATCTTGGCAAAACCGGTGGCGTAGTCATCCGTCTTGCCGCCCCAGGCCGCATCGGCCATTCGCAGCATCAGCGGGCCCTGCGTGGTGCTCACGTCGGGGAAGGCCACGCGGCCTTTCAGTTCGGGGCGCCACAGGTCCTTCCACGACGTCAGCGGGGCGATCTTGTCGCTGCGGTACACCAGGCCCACCGAGTACAGGGTGTAGCCGACGGCGTAGTTGCCGCCGATGGGGTTTTTCGCCACGTCGTACAGGGCTTTGTAATTGCTCAGTTTGGCGTAATCCATGGGCTGGATGACACCCTTTTGCGCCGCTTCCAGCATGCCGGAATCGGACAGCAGCACCAGGTCGATTACCGGATTCTTGGCGTGCACCACCAGCTTGGCGATGCGGTCCGCGTTATTCCCCGTTTCCACCTTGATATCGCACCCGCATTTGGCCTTGAACGGCTCGTACACATACTTCATGAACAAGGGCTGGGCAATCGGATAGGCCGAAATGACCAGCTCGCGTTTTTCCGCGTGGGCGGCGTTGGCCAGCAAGCCTAGGCTCAACGCCAACATGAGGTGCTTTTTCAAGATGCTTCCTTTCAGGGGACGGCGCTGCGGGACAGCGCCTGTAAAGATGAATCAGACTCAGAAATAATGTCGCATGCCGACGATCAGGACACTTTGCGTCTTGCCTGCCGAGGCGCCAAAGCCGAACACGCGGGCGAACGTCGCATCGCCGGCCGCTTTCTGGTAGCTCCAGGTGATGGCGACATCGGTGCGCTTGGACAGGAAGTAATCGGCCTGGAAGTTGACCTGATGCCATTTCGGCGTCTTGTTGATCACGTCATATTTTCCGGTAGTAAAGAAATACGACGCACCCAGGTTCAGCGCTTCCGTCAGCTTGTGGTTCACGTTCAGATCCACGTTTTGCAGGGTCAGATTGCTTTGGTCCAGGTAGTGGTAGCGCACGTTGGTGTACAGCGCGCCAAACTTGGTCCTGCCCACATTATAAAAGCCTCCCGTGCCGGCGATGGCCTGGCTGTCCACGCCTGCGCCCTTGACGGCGCTCTTGTTGAAGATCAACAGCGAGCTGCCATAGTCGTTGCCGATGGCGCCATTCGGCGCATCGGGGCTGTTCGGGTGGTCCATCCTGGTGTAGGCGACAGCCCAGCTGAAGGCATCGACCTTATAGCCGGCGCCCATGCTGTAGACGCGGTTGCGGTTGGAGTCTGCCGGGTTCTCGCTGAAACCGTACAAACCCGTGAACGACAGGTTGCTGATGTTCGGGCTGACATACTTGACGGCATTTTGCACGCGCAAGTTGTTGTAGCCATTGTCGTTGTCGCCGATGTGCACGCCGTTACTGGCGATGACCACCGGGCCCAGCAGGTCCTTGACGGCTTCATACTGGCGGCCCAGGGTCAGGGTGCCCTTGTCATTGCTCGACAGGCCCACGTACGACTGGCGGCCGAACAAACGGCCGCTCTGCGACGCCGTACCCGTCATCACATTAAAACCGTTTTCCAGCACGAAGACGGCCTTGGTGCCGTCGCCCAGGTCTTCCTGGCCGCGGAAGCCGATGCGGGGATTCTGATTCGTGCCGCTCAGCGCATGCGTGCGGCTGCCGTTACCCTCATCCGACACATGGCCGATACCGGCCGACAGCAAGCCATACACTTGCACGCTGCTTTGCGCCTGCGCCGCGCCCTGCGCCGCCAGCAAGCCACCCACCACCATCGTTCCCGTCATCCATTTGTTCATCGCCGCCACCCTAAAAAGAATACACCCTGAGTTTTTTGGAATTATTGTATTGATGCGTCCCTTGCCTGACGCGCCGCCGCACGTGCCGGCGCCGCATTCCAGGCGCTTCTCCTGAAAATTGTTGCTTTCGAGACAAGTAAAGACCAGTCCAGAATATGGTAAATTGCGGGATAAGAAAATTTGTTTATTTTTATAAATCCATTACTTTTTCTAATAAGCAACGCCCATGCATGAACTGAGCAAGAAGATTTCCTTACGACATTTGCAAGCGTTTGCCACGCTAGCCCGGGTAAACAGCTTCAGCAAGGCTGCACAGGAATTGTGCGTGACCCAGCCGGCCCTCAGCGCCTCGATCAAGCTGCTGGAAAATCAGCTGGGAAAAAAGTTGTTTAACCGCACAACCCACCAGCTGGAACTGACGCGCGAAGGCAAGCTGGCGCTCGATTACGCCACGCATTTATTGAATACGGCGAGCAACACTTTTGCCGATATCCAGCGCGCCATCGGCAGCGGCCGCCACCGCATCCGCATCGGCGCGATCCCGTCGGCCATGGCGATGACGGCCGTGGTGGTGGCGCGCTACAGCGAGCGGCATGGCGATGAAGTGGAAATCGTCCTGTCGGACATGCCCAACGATGGCTTGCTGCATGCGCTGCATTCGGGCCAGCTGGACTTTTGCGTGGGTATCGAGGTGCCCGGTTCCGTCTCGCTGGAAAGCGTGGGCCTGTTCGAAGACGAGCTGGTGCTGGTGACGGCGGGACGCCATGCGCTGGCGCCGCTCAAGGAAGTGCGCTGGGAACAACTGGCGGGGCAGGAAATCGTCGTGTTTACCAAGGGCAGCATCTGGGAATTCGCCTCCAGCGCGCTGCGCCAGCATGGCTTGAGCCCGTCGAGCCTGTACCAGATGATCCACAGCGAATCGCTGTATGGCGTGGTGCGCGCCGGCATCGCCGTCGGCATCATGCCCAGCCTGTACACGACTTTTCTCAACGACGAGGATCTGCACGTGGCGCCGCTGCGCCAGCCCACCTGCAAGCGCAAGATCGCCTTGATGCGGCGCAATGAAATCAGCCGCAACCACCATGTGGACGACTGTTTTTCAGCGTTGCGGCAGGATCTGCAACAGGTCGACCAATGGTTTTAAGTTAAACCAAGGGCTTAGGCGGGTGCCTTCAGCAAATTCGCCAAAGCAACATACTGCTCCAGCCCCACGGTTTCCGGGCGCTTGGTCGGATCGATGCCGGCCGCCTTGATCTGCTCTTCCGTAAACATCCCGGCCAGGCAGTTGCGGATCACCTTGCGGCGCTGCGAGAAGGCCTTCATGACGACCGCTTCCAGGGTCGCCTGGTCGCACGCCAGGCGCTCGGCCACGGGGATCATGCGCACGATGGCCGATTCCACCTTCGGCGGCGGATCAAAGGCCGTCGGCGGCACGATGAACATCAAGGTCATGTCGTAGCGCCATTGCAGCATCACGGACAGGCGGCCAAACGCCTTGCTGCCAGGCTCGGCCACCATGCGTTCGACGACTTCCTTTTGCAGCATGAAATGCTGGTCTTTCACCAGCGGTGCGAAGTCCGCCAGGTGGAACAGCAGTGGACTGGAAATGTTGTACGGCAAGTTGCCCACGATGCGCAACTTCTGGCCGGCCGGCACGGGAATTTGCGCAAAATCGAATTTCAGCGCGTCGCCCGAGTGGATCGTCAGCTTGGCCGGATTGAAGGTCTTCTCCAGGCGCACGATCAGGTCGCGGTCCAGTTCCACCACATGCATGTGCTTCAGGTGGCGCAGCAACTGCTCCGTCATGGCGCCCAGGCCGGGGCCGATCTCGACCATGGCGTCGTCCGGCTGCGGCGCGATGGCGGCCGTGATGTCGTCGAGGACGAAGCGGTCGTGCAGGAAGTTCTGGCCAAAGCGTTTGCGGGCAACGTGTTTCATAATGTGTTTTCTATCAATGCGGTAAAGCCGGCACAGGCCGGCGGGATCGTTGAGCAGGCAGCGTCGGGTTACGCCTTGCGGCTAACCCGACCTACGCTCTGGTCGGAGTGCTGGCGCGCAGCATGTCGAGCGCCGTTTGCAGCGCTTGCTCCATGCTGTGGCAATCGGCCAGCCCCAGCCCTTGCGCGGCCAGGTCCAGCGCCGTGCCATGGTCGACCGAGGTGCGGATCAGCGGCAAGCCCAGCGTGATATTGATGCCGCGCCCGAAAGTCGCGTATTTCAGCACGGGCAAGCCCTGGTCGTGGTACATGGCCAGCACGCAATCGGCGTCGGCCAGGTATTTGTGCTGGAACAGGGTATCGGCCGGGTACGGTCCGCGCGCATCGATGCCGCGCGCTTGCGCCGCGGCAATCGCCGGGGCGATCACATCGATTTCCTCGCGTCCCAGGTAACCGCCCTCGCCCGCATGCGGGTTCAGGCCGGTCACCAGGATACGCGGCGTGGCAATGCCGAATTTCTGTTGCAAGTCCGCCTGAATGATATCGAAGGTGACGGCCAGGCTGTCCAGGGTGATGGCGGCGGACACGTCCTTCAAGGGCAAATGCGTGGTGGCCAGCGCCACGCGCAGGGTCGGTTCGCCATGGCCCGGTTCGCCGGCCAGCATCATCACCACTTGCGGTGTGTTGGTTTTTTCTGCCAGGTATTCCGTGTGACCGCTAAACGCCACGCCGGCGTCGTTGATCGTGCTCTTTTGCAAGGGCGCCGTGACCATGGCGCCAAACCAGCCGGCGGCGACACCTTCCACGGCCGCGTCCAGGGTCGCCAGCACGGAGCGCCCGTTTTCCTTGTCGAGTACGCCAGGAATGACATTGTTGACAGTCGGGATATCGATCACGGCCAGGCGGCCGGGGCCGAAATGCGGCAGGCCGTTGTTGCGCACGGCTTGCAGCGACAGCGCCGCCAGGCGGATCTCCGGATCGATCAGGCTGGCCGTCAGCGCCAGGAAGGCGGCGTCACCCAGCAGGATGCAGTTGACTTCATTGCGCATGGCCCAGGCCGCGCGTATGGAGATTTCCGGGCCGACACCGGCCGGTTCGCCACAGGTAATGGCGATGGCCGGGCGGCGTGATACAGGCAAGTTACTCATGCGCAAATAGTCGGCAGCATTACTGGTCGTCCGCGCGGAATTCGACGTAGGCACGGTCGCGTACTTCGCGCGCCCAGTTTTCCGTCGCTTCTTCCAGTTTGCGTTCGCGCAAGGCGTTACGTGCGGCGCTGCGCTGCTTCTCTTTCGAGACGTCGTCGCTCTTGCGTTCCAGCACTTCGATCAGGTGGAAGCCAAAGCTCGATTCGATCGGCTCGCTCACTTGGCCCGGTTTCAGTGCATTCATCGCCGTTTCAAATTCCGGCACGGTGTCGCCTGGATACAGCCAGCCCAGGTCGCCTCCCTTGGCGGCCGAACCGTCGTTCGAGAACAAGCGGGCCAGGTCTTCGAACTTGGCCGCCTTGTTATCGAGACGCTCTTTCAATTCCGACAATTTGCGCTTGGCTTCGGCAGCCGACAGGGTCGGTGTAATTTTCAGCAAGATATGGCGCGCATGCGTCTGCTGCACGGCAGCGACAGCTTGTGCTTCGGCCGCGCTGCGGCGGTCCACCAGCTTCAGGATGTGGAAACCGGTATTGCTCTTGATGATGGGCGTGATCTGGCCCGGCTTCAACTTCAGCAACTGTTCCGTGAACAAAGGCGGCAAACGGTCGCTATTGCGCCAGCCGATATCGCCGCCGCTCAGCGCATCGCTGGCGTCGGAATAGGTGGCGGCCATCTTGGCAAAATCGCCGCCCGTACGCAACTGGCGGCTGACTTCTTCGGCGCGCGCGCGGCGCGCGGCGATCTGTTCAGGGCTGGAGTTTTCCGGAATGCGCACGAGAATCTGCGCCAGGTTCAGCTCCACCTGTTCGCTGGCCGCCGCTTTTTCCGCTTCCAGGAAGTTATCCACTTCGGAATCGGAAATCTGGATCTTGGCGTCGACTTCATGCTCGCGCAAGCGCTGCATGATGATTTCATCGCGGATTTCTTCGCGGAAAGTCGCAAACGGCGTGCCTTCTTTTTCCATCTGGTTGCGCAGTTCTTGCACCGTCATCTTTTGCTGTTCAGCAATACGGCCAATCGCGCGGTCCAGGGTCAGGTCATCCACGCGCACGCCCATTTCCTTGGCCAGCTGCATTTGTGCGCGCTCAACGATCATACGTTCCAGCAATTGGCGACGCAGGTCGGCCGGATCGGGCACGGGAATATTCTGTGCCTTCATGCGTTGCTCGACGCTCTTGATGCGGGCCGCCACTTCATTGCGCGTAATCACATCGTCATTGACGACGACGGCGATGGAGTCGATGCTCTGGCCACTGCTCGAGGCCGGTGGGGTAAAGCCCTTGACCGGTGCTGGGGCAGCGGCAGCGGGCTTGCTCGCAGGCGCAGGCGCAGCCTGTTGCGCCCAGACACTACTGGTCGTGGCGCCGGAAATGGCGCACAACAAAACCGTTGCAATTTTGAGTTGGTGCATACTGGCATTACGCATAATGTGTAGAGCGCTCATGAGTTCAGGTGAATAAAAAAACCGGTTTGTGCCAGCGCCGGGGACACCAGCGACGGCAACGGTGCCTATCTTAACGGAGTGGCTGGCTCAGTGCCTGGTAGCCAGGGATGGTTTTGGTAAATGTTTCCAGTCCATTCGCGCCCAGACCCAGGCCATTCGACAAGCCCGTCAATTCCAGCTGGAAGAAGATCGGCGTCGAAACAGTATTGGACGTCGTCACGAAACGCTGCGCGCCCATGCGGAACACCCAGCAGTCGCCCTTGTATTCCAGACCGACCAGGCTTTCCAGCATGCTGCGATTCTTCAAGGAGTAACTGATGCGGCCCACGCCATACAGGCGGTCCGTCAACGGCCATTGGGTCGATACTTCCGCATTGCGCCAACCAGCATCTCCACGCTGGAAACGGTTGCTGAAATTCAATACTTTCTTGGCACCAGGCTGATATTGCAAGGTGTAGTTGTAGTTCATCAACTGGCGATCGCTGGGATTGTACTGCACCAGGCTGTCGACGGTCCAAGTCTCCGACACGCGGCCCGTTGCCGCCAGCAGGATATCCGAACGCGACTGGTTGACGGGCGTGGTCGAATTGAGCTGCACGCGCTGGTCGGCAAAATAGAAACGCTGGCCGAAGGTCAGGCGCATGCGCTCCGTGCCGTCCGACTGCAGGAAGCGCGAGACGACGGCGGCCGTGACCTGGTTGGCGTCGCCGATGCGGTCACTGCCGACAAAACGGTTTTCCGTGAAGATCTGCGTCAGGTTGAAGGTGCCGTCGGCCGTATCGAATTTCGGAAACTGCGACTGGTCGCGGTACGGCGTGTAGACGTAGAACAGGCGCGGCTCCAGGGTTTGCGTGCCGCCCTTGGCGCCAAACAGATTCGAGTCGCGTTCAAACACCAGGCCGCTGTCGACCGAGAAGGTGGGCACGGCGCGCGTAAACGAGGTCGTCGTAAACTGCAGCGCCTTGGTCCTGGCGTCATTATCCAGCTGATACGCACTGGCATTGAGCATCAGCTTGGGCGTGATGAAGTAGCCAGGGCGCATGATGGGGAAACTCACTTGCGGCACGGCCACCAGGCGCGATCCTTGCACCAGGGTCGGGTGGGAGAAGCGCGTCGCTTCCGCGTCGAAGGTCCAGTCGAAGCCGCCCCAGACGTCGTATTTGCCAGCGTGGAAGTTCACCGCCGGCAAGCGGTCATACGGGCGCGGCACGGTCACGTTGGGATCGGGATCCTGCAGCACCTGGTAATTCTGCACGCGCGCCGTCAGGCTCCAGTCCTCGGTGCGGTAATCGGTGCGCAATTCGCGCAGCAACTGGCGCTCGGTGGCGGTGGCGACGGTTTTCGAAAAATCGTTCGGGTAATTATTGTCCGATGCGTCGCGCAGATCCCAGCTGTAACTCCAGCCCTTGGCCAGCGCCTGCTCATGCTTGGACTTGATCATGTAGCGGTTGGTCTTGGTTTGCTTGTCATTAGGCAAGAACTCAACCGACGTTTCGCCGCTGTACAAGCCGGCATCCGTCTCGCCCATGTAGCGGCCCGTCGCACCGAGCTGGATGCCGCGCCGCTGTATGTAGCGCGGGAACAGCGTCAGGTCGCGGTTCGGCGCGATGTTCAGGTAATACGGCATCAGCAGCTCGAAACCGTTCTTCGAGGCAAAGCCCGGCGTGGGCGCCAGCCAGCCCGAGCGGCGCGCGCCCGACAGCGAAAACGAGATGCCCGGCGTGCCCAGGATCGGCACATCCTTGAAATAGATGATGGTCTTGCTGCCCGTACCCACGTCGCGGCCCGTATCGAGGTTCAAGGTGCTCGATTTCAGGTACCAGTCCGGATTCGGCCCTTCGCAGGTACTGTACGTACCGTCGATGACAGTGGCTTCGTCGGGGTTGATGAAGTCGACGCGCTCGGCCTTGCCCCGGCCGCCGCCCACTTCGAAGCGATACGTCGGGTTGAGCAGGAAACCCTTGCCGGTCTCCATGTTCAGTTTCAGGACGTCACCCGTGTAGTAATCGCCGAAACGCCACATCTTGATATGGCCCTCGGCGTCGAACTGATCTTCAACTTGTTTGTAACAAGCTGTATCGGCCGTCATTTTTGTGGTTTTTCCGCGCTCAATCACGACATTTTTATCGAGATTGATCTCCCTTTCGGGTCGTCCGTTCATGCTGTCCGCCGTCATGACGGTGGGCGCGTCGGGATCTTCCACATGAACCGGACGCGGTGCTTTCTGGGCGTGAACAGGCACCGTCGTGGCGGCGACGAGCGCGCTGATGGCGAAAGCCCAGCGCTGCGAAGGGGGGGAGGCCGAAAACCAGCTCATGAATTGGAAGGGGCAAGCACCATTGAGAGGCGATTTTTTGATTTGAATCCCTTATTATATGGGAATCTGTGCGACACGCCTTAAAGCTCGGGTAGCTAGCCCCGGTCGCAACGTGGCAGTAACGGCTAGCAGCGCAGGAACTGCGCAGGCAAATCCCTGGTTTACCAGTGATAAAACAGTCAGGGGCTCCCCGGAGTACCCATTCTTGGCAAGACAAGACACGCTACGAGAAGGTGCCTTGTCAGTCTTATACGCCCGCCGAATCACCGGCGAGTCGCTATTCCTTTGCCTGTTTTGTTTACATAAAACATTGAAACTGTAGTTTATTTGCAAAGCTTGTAGATATTTTACATTTGCTTACAATTTTCTATATTTCAACAGTTCTCTGCAAGACTCGGTTGTCTCTCAGCTGAGTCATACCCGAGTGAAACTCTTCGATATCTTGCCATGCTTCAGTGTTGCAACTGCTGCCATGACCGGATGTACGACCATCTGTCACCTACTTGAGTGTGCGTCGCCGGTAACGGCGGGGTGCAAAGGCCTCAGGGACAACGTACCCCCATTCTTTTCCGGCAGCCCGGCGTGCGAACGCCTGGCTGGAGACTGCGAGCAGCGATGCGGTCCAGGGGCCAGGTGTTCGTTTGCTCGCAGAATTGACCCACTCTGTTTGACCCGCCTTCCACTGCCTGGCAAACGCTGCCACGCGGTCGTATGACCCTGCATAGCCCAGCTCTTTCAGGTCCTCATGGATCTGCCTCAAATTGCGCCGCTGCTTACGCGGCTTGGTCGTCTCGGCCTTGAGCCACCCGGATAGCTGCACCGAGTATTTGTCTAATCCGCTAACTGATCGCCGCTCCGCATAGGAGGGCTCAGTGGTTTCCGATCGCAGATAGCGTCGGACGGTATTGCGAGAGATATCCAGTCGCCTGGCGATTTCTCGTATTGGGATCTGGTCACGAAGGTGCCAGCGTCGAACGATACCGAGTAGAGCCACGTTGATCACTCCGATCTCCTGCCGATAAGACAGGTGGAATTGTGCTACTAACGTGGGTCATATTCCGTTGCAAATTCGTGGGGAAAGTGGGGCAATTTTCAGTGCAACTTAACAATCACAGCCCTGTCGTCGCCAAAGAGGCGTTTTCGACGATGGAGTCGCTGCTGTACTGGCGGCTTCGTCGCTGGGCCATGCGCAGGCATCCGAAGAAAACCGACAATTGGATACGCGACCGATACTGGCGCCCAACGGAGAGTGGAAATCGGATGTTTGCAGCGGACGTTGTCACAAAGAATGGCAATAAGGCCATGAAGGAACTGTACTCGTTACCAGGTACAGCGATTCTGCGTCACACGAAGATCAAGGGCGGCTATCACCCCTACGATCCGCAATGGGAACTGTACGGCGAAACCCTTCGGCAGGAACGCATGTTGAAAAACATGTCTTACCGGCGCGAGTGGGCCAAGCTCTACCTCGACCAACGTGGCTTGTGCGCTCTGTGTGGATATGAGATGAACATGGAAACCGGATGGCATGACCACCACATGGAACACCGTGTGGCAGGTGGTTCCGACGCCCTTGGAAATCGCGTATTATTGCACCCAAATTGCCATATAAATGTGCACGCAAACGATTTACACGTTGCGAAGCCGGTCCCTGCATAGGGACTTTTATTATGCTTGAGCCGTGTGCGGTGAAAATCGCACGCACGGTTCTTAGGGGGGAGAGCTTCCAGCAATGGGGTTCTCCTACCCTCCGCATCATCAACCCGATTCCACAGGCCGCTTAATGTCATTCTCTTCCAATTCCTCCACCGCGCCGGCCCAGGCCGACGCTCGCCTGACCCTGTTGAAAGCCTGGTTGACCTCGCTTAACCTCGTCGCGCCCGATTCCGCCCGCCCCGCTTCCAGCGATGCCAGTTTCCGCCGCTACTACCGTCTCGATATGCTGCCAGGCAATACAACATTGCCAGGAAGTACACTGATTGCCATGGATGCGCCGCCCGAGCGCGAAAACGTGGCCGCCTTTGTCAAGGTGGCCGGCTTGCTGAAAGGTGCCGGCGTGTCCGTGCCCGAGATCATCGCGCAAGACCTGGACAACGGCTTCCTGCTGCTCTCCGACCTGGGCACGACCACCTACCTCGACGCATTGAACCACGACAACGCCAGCGTGCTGTACGCCGAAGCGCTGGAATCGTTGATGAAAATCCAGCTGGCCAGCCAGCCGGACGTACTGCCCGAATTCGACCGCGCTTTCATCCTGCGTGAAATGAATCTGTTCCCGGAATGGTTTATCGGCAAGCATCTGGGCGCCACCTTGACGGATGTGCAACAAACTCAGCTGGACAAGGTCTTCGAAGCCATCGCCGCAAATATCTTGTCGCAACAACAAGTATTCATGCACCGCGACTACCATTCGCGCAATTTGATGCACATCAACGATGGTTCGATTCCAAATCCCGGCATCCTCGATTTTCAGGACGCCGTTTTCGGTCCCGTCACCTATGACATCGCCTCGCTGCTGCGCGACGCCTACATCCAGTGGGATGAAGAACTGGTGCTCGACTGGGTAATCCGCTACTGGCAGCGCGCCAAGCAGCTGGGCTTGCCAGTCAATCCCGACATCGACGCCTTCTACCGCGATTTCGAATTCACGGCCCTGCAGCGCCACCTGAAAATCCTCGGCCTGTTCGCACGCCTGAATTACCGCGATGGCAAGGATCTGTACATGGGCGACCTGCCAACCGTGCTCGACTACGTGCGCAAGACCGCCAACCGCTACACGGAACTCAAGCCGCTGGTGCGTTTGCTCGATGCGCTGGAAAACAAGGTCCCGCAAGTCGGCTACACTTTTTAATCAGCGCACCTGATCCGTCCGCAGCGGGGCCACGGCCCCGCCTTTCACTTATTGCACAGAGAACGAGTTCCACCATGAAAGCCATGATCTTTGCCGCAGGCCGCGGTGAACGGATGCGTCCGCTTACCGATACCTGTCCCAAACCGCTGCTGAAAGTGCGCGGCCGCCCGCTGATCGTCTGGCATGTGCTGAACCTGGTGCGCGCCGGCATCACGGACATCGTCATCAACCACTCCCACCTGGGCCACCTGATCGAGGAAACCCTGGGCGACGGCAGCGCGTACGGCGCGCGCATCGCGTATTCGCCGGAAAGCACGCCGCTGGAAACGGCGGGCGGCATCGCCCAGGCGCGCCACTTGCTGGGCGATGAACCATTTCTCGCCATTTCCGGCGACATCTATTGCCCCTACTTTGACTTCAAGCAAGTACTCGACGTGCTGGCCGACAAAGACGTGCTGGGCACGCCGTACCCGGCCGACCAGCGCGACATCGCCTGGACTTACCTGGTGCCCAATCCCGACTTCCATCCGAACGGCGACTTCGGCCTGACCTTGTTCGCGATCAACAATACGGACGACACCAAGTGGACCTTCGCCAATATCGGCGTATACCGTCCCGAAATGTTCGACGGCATCACGCCGGGCAGCCACGCCAGACTGGGTGACCTGCTGCGCAGCTACGCGGACCAGGGCCGCGTGGGCGGCGAAATCTATCCGGGCGAATGGACGAATGTGGGCACGCCACAGCAGCTCGACGCGCTCAATGGCGTCACGGCCAAGGCCAGCGCAACATGATGGCCAATTACGCGGCACGGCGCGCGGCGCTGCTGGCGCAGATGCTGCCGGGCAGCGTGGCCATCCTCGCCACGGCGCCCGAAGTGCCGCGCAACAGCGATTGCGATTATCCGTATCGTCACGACAGCTATTTTTACTACCTCAGCGGTTTCACGGAACCCGACAGCGCCGTGGCGCTGGTGGCCGCCAGCGCCACGGCGCCCGCGCGCACCATCCTGTTTTGCCGCGCCAAGAATACCGAGCGCGAAATCTGGGACGGCTTCCGGCAGGGCCCGGAGGCGGCGCGCGCCAGCTTCGGTTTTGACAGCGCCTTCCCCATCGAGGAACTCGACGTGGAGATGACGCGCCTGCTGGCCGACTCTCCTGCCATTTACTATGCGCTGGGCGGCAGCCTCGATGCACAAGTCAAGGTCTGGCGGCACAACATACGGCAAAAAGCCCGCAGCGGCGTCACGGCGCCCGCCATTGCGCATGACATCAATGACATGCTCGACGCCATGCGCCTGCTGAAAGACACGGAAGAACAAAACCTGATGCGCCGCGCGGCCGCCATTTCCAGCGCCGCCCACGTGCGCGCCATGCGCGCCACGCGGCCCGGCATGCATGAATACGCGCTGGAAGCGGAGCTGCTGTACGAATTTCGCCGCAGCGGCGCGCAGTTTCCCGCGTATTCCTCCATCGTGGCGGGAGGCGACAACGCCTGCATCCTGCATTACAGCGCCAACAACGCGGTACTACAGGACGGCGAACTGGTGCTGATCGACGCCGGCTGCGAACTCGATGGCTACGCCTCCGACATCACGCGCACGTATCCTGTCAACGGCCGCTTCAGCGGCCCGCAACAGGCGCTGTATGAACTGGTGCTGGCCGCGCAGCAGGCAGCGCTGGACATGGTGCGCCCCGGCTTGCCGCACAGCGCCATCCACGAGGCGGCCGTGCAGGTGCTGGCGCAGGGCATGCTGGACCTGGGTTTGCTGGACCGGCAAAAATGCGGCAGTGTGCAGGACGTCGTCGCCGACAAGGCTTATATGCCCTTCTACATGCACGGCACCAGCCACTGGCTGGGCATGGATGTGCACGACGTGGGCGCCTACCGCGACACGGGCGCGCCCGGCAAGCCGTGGCGCGCTTTGGCACCGGGCATGGTGCTGACGGTGGAACCGGGCATCTATGTGCGCCCCGGCGCGGGCGTGCCGGAGCAGTTCTGGCATACCGGCATCCGCATCGAAGACGATGTGCTGGTCACGCCACAAGGCCATGAAGTCTTCAGCACGGCGCCCAAGAGCGTCGCTGAAATCGAACAACTGATGTCACAGGATTAACGCCGCCGCATGCATACACCGTCCACTTTCGATCTCGCCATCTGCGGCGCCGGCCCCGTCGGCATGGCGCTGGCCGCCCTGCTGGTGCAGCGGGGCAGCCGCGCCGCCGGCATCGCCCTGCTCGACGCCAAGTCGCTCGAACAAGCCAGGCGCGACCCGCGCACCATCGCCCTGTCGCACGGCAGCCGCCAGATTCTCGAGGAAGCGGGCGCCTGGCCCGTGGCAGCGACCCCGATTCATCAGATTCACGTTTCGCGACGCGGCCAGTTCGGGCGCAGCCTGATGGACCGCAGCGAGCATGGCGTCGAGGCGCTCGGTTATGTGGCGCGTTACGGCGCCGTCGTCAGCGCGCTGGCCGACGTGTGCGAGCGCCTGGGCGTGGCCAGCTTGCGCCCGGCGCTGGTGACGGGCACTGAGGAAGACGCCGACAGCGTCAGCGTGCAGATCGACCAGGCGGGCGCCGCATCGAGCTTGCGCGCCAGCCTGCTGGTACAGGCCGAGGGCGGCCTGTTCGGCCAGCAGCCGGAGCGCGCCGTCAGCCGCGATTATGGCCAAAGCGCCATTATTGCCCATGTGCGCGCAAGCACCCCCATCGCCCACCGCGCCTACGAGCGCTTCACCGACGAAGGCCCGCTGGCCCTGCTGCCGCAGGACGACGGCTACGCGCTGGTGTGGTGCGTGCCGCCCACGCGCGCCGAACAGTTGCTGGCCCTGGACGACGCAGCCTTCCTGGCCCGCCTGGGCGCCGCCTTCGGCAGCCGCCTGGGACGCTTTACCCACACGACGGGCCGCCTGGCCTATCCACTGGGTCTGAACGCGCAGGCGGGCGGCACGGCGCGCACGGTCGCCATCGGCAATGCGGCGCAAACCCTGCACCCGGTGGCAGGGCAAGGTCTGAACCTGGGCTTGCGCGACGCCGCCGTGCTGGCCCGCGTGCTGGCGCAGGACAGCAGCCCGGCCGGCCTGGAACACTATGCGCAATTGCGCCAGGCCGACCGGGGACTGACCGTGCGCGTCACCGACACCATGGCGCGCATTTTCACGGGCAGCGCCCCTGCGCAAGGCTTGCTGGGACTGTCGCTGGGCTTGCTGGACGTTTTCAGCCCGGCGCGCAGAAGCTTGGCGGAACTGATGATGTACGGCCGCCGCTGAATCTTGGCAATAAAAAAAGAACACGGGCGAAAAAGAAACAGCGAGCATCTCCGGCATGGAGTAAACGGCCTGCGGATGCGACAATGCCTGTCACCTGGCTTTCGGCGACCGTTCCATGACAGATACTTTGCCCGCAGCACCGCCTGCCGCTCTTCCCGAAGTACTTTTTTTCCGTCTGCTGGAAGATGCCCTCGACGCCGTCATCATCATCGACGAGCAGTGCCGCATCCGCTATATCAATGGCGCCATGCAGGCGCTGTCGGGCTATGCCAGCGGAGAGTTGCTGGGCCAGACACTGAACGGCCTGCTGCCCGACGCCGTCGGCGCGCAGCATGACAACCTCGTGCTCAACTACATCCGCAGCTCACGCAGCTCCAGCGTGCTGGGCAAGATACGCGAATTTGCCATTCGCCACCGCGACGCGCAAATGATCCCCATCGAAATGAAGGCGCTGGACCTGGGCGTGGTCGACGGCATGCGCTATTTCGGCGCCTTTTTGCTCGATGTGCGCGAACGGCGCGAACTGGCGGCAAAAAACGCCAGCCTGCTGGCGCAGCTGGAACAGCAGGCGCTGTACGATGCGCTGACGTCGCTGCCCAACCGGCGCGCCTATGAAGCGCAGGCCGAGCAGGCGATGGCGCGCGCGGCGCGCAGCGGCGCCGCCCTGAGCGTGGGCGTGGCCGACCTCGACCACTTTAAAAAGATCAACGACCGCTACGGCCACGCCGTGGGCGACGCCGTACTGCGCACGGTGGCGCAGGCGCTGCGCGACACGGGACGCATCACCGACGTGGCGGCGCGCCTCGGTGGCGAGGAATTCGGCCTGCTCTTCCCGGACGCCAGCCTGCAGCAGGCCTACCAGGTAGCGGAACGCATCCGCGCAGCCGTGGCAGCGGCGGTCACCGTGCTGCCCGACGGCAGCCCGTTGCACGTCACCATCAGCATCGGCGTGGCGTCGCTGGTGCAAGGCGCCAGCCTGGACGCGGCCATATCGGATGCCGACAAGGCCCTGTACGCGGCCAAGCGTCAGGGACGCAATAAAGTCGTCGCGGCAGCGGCCGGCCAATAAAAACGGCCCGCGCAAGGCGGGCCGTCCGGTCGCTGCAAGCGGCATTTATTCGATCGCTTTCAGCATATCCTCGATCACCTTCTTGGCGTCGCCAAACACCATCATCGTGTTCGGCTGGTAGAACAGTTCATTGTCCAGGCCCGCATAGCCGGAAGCCATCGAGCGCTTGTTGACGATGATGCTCTTGGCCTTGTAGGCTTCCAGGATAGGCATGCCGGCGATCGGCGATGTCGGATCTTTCGCCGCCGGGTTGACCACGTCGTTCGCGCCCAGCACCAGCACCACGTCCGTCTGGCCGAATTCGCCGTTGATGTCTTCCATTTCGAAGACCTGGTCGTATGGTACTTCCGCCTCGGCCAGCAGCACATTCATGTGGCCCGGCATGCGCCCTGCCACCGGGTGGATCGCATACTTGACGGTGATGCCCTTGTGCGTGAGTTTTTCCACCAGTTCCTTGAGCGAGTGCTGCGCGCGCGCCACGGCCAGGCCGTAGCCGGGCACGATGATGACGGTTTCCGCATTGCTCATGATGAAGGCGGCGTCGTCGGCCGAACCCGATTTCACGGGACGCTGTTCCTGCGCGCCAGCCACGCCTGCCGCCGGCGCAGCGCCGCCGAAGCCACCGAGGATGACGTTGAAGAACGAGCGGTTCATGGCCTTGCACATGATGTACGACAGGATCGCGCCGGAAGAACCGACCAATGACCCCGCGATGATCAGCATCGAGTTATTCAGCGAAAAGCCGATGCCGGCCGCGGCCCAGCCGGAGTAACTGTTGAGCATCGACACCACCACCGGCATGTCGGCGCCACCGATGGGAATGATGATCAGCACGCCCAGCGCAAAGGCGATGAGGGTCATGATGACGAATGGCATCCAGGCCGGCTCCACCCCGTCGGCGAAACAGAACGCCAGGCCCAGGCCGACCATCACCAGCGCCAGCACCAGGTTGAGCATGTGCTGGCCCTTGAAGCTGACGGGTGCGCCCTGGAACAGGCGGAACTTGTATTTGCCCGACAGCTTGCCGAAAGCGATCACCGAGCCGGAGAAAGTGATGGCGCCGACAAAGGTGCCGATGAACAGCTCGAAACGGTTACCGATGGGCAGCGCCTCGCCGTGCTTGGCGATATTGAAGGCCCACGGTTCCGACACGGCCGCCACGGCGATGCACACGGCCGCCAGGCCGATCAGCGAATGCATGGCCGCCACCAGTTCCGGCATCTTCGTCATTTCCACGGTTTTTGCCAGGTAGGCGCCGATGGCGCCGCCCGTGACGATGCCGATGATGACGAGGGTCAGGCCCATGCCGCCCGTTTGCTGCTCTTTCAGTTTCAGGATCAGCGCCACGGTGGTGACGGCGGCAATCGCCATGCCGCTCATGCCGAAGGCATTGCCGCGGCGCGCCGTCGAGGGCGACGACAGGCCTTTCAAGGCCTGGATGAAGCACACCGAGGCGATCAGGTACATCATCGTCACCAGATTCATGGTGACGAAGCTCATGGCGTGACTCATTCTTTTGCTCCTTGCTTGGCCTTCGGTTCTTTTTTGCGGAACATCTCGAGCATGCGCTGCGTGACGAGGAAGCCGCCAAACACGTTGACGGCGGCCAGCGCCACGGCCAGCGTGCCGGCCACCTGCGCCAGCGGGCCATCGGTCAGGCCGGCCGCCAGCATGGCGCCGACGATGATGATGGCGGAAATGGCATTGGTAACGGCCATCAGCGGCGTGTGCAGCGCCGGCGTGACAGTCCAGACGACGTGGTAGCCGACATAAATGGCCAGCACGAAGATGATCAGGTTGGTGATGGTGTGACTGATTTCCATGATGTTGTTCTCTCCGGCGCCGCGTTATTTACGTAAGATTTCACTACCTGCGCACACCAGGCTGGCCTTGATGATTTCATCCTCGCGGTCGATCAGCAACTGGTCGTCCTTGTCGATGATGAGCTTTAAGAAGTCCAGCACGTTGCGCGCATACAGGGCAGAAGCATCGGCCGCCACCAGGGTCGCCAGGTTCGGCTCGCCCACGATGTAGACGCCGTGCTTGATGACCGTCTTGCCCAGTTCTGACAGGGGGCAGTTGCCGCCCTGCTCGACGGCCAGGTCGACGATGACGGAACCGGGCTTCATGGCTTTCACCGTTTCTTCGGAGATCAGCACGGGCGCGGCGCGGCCGGGGATCAGGGCGGTGGTGATGATGATGTCGGCCAGTTTCGCCCGTTCATGCACCAGTTCGGCCTGGCGGCGCATCCAGTCGGCCGGCATGGCGCGCGCATAGCCGCCCGAGCCCTTGGCGATTTCCTTTTCTTCCTCGGTCAGGAAAGGCACGTCGAGGAACTTGGCGCCCAGCGACTCCACTTGTTCCTTGACGGGCGGGCGCACGTCGGAGGCCTCGATGACGGCGCCCAGGCGCTTGGCCGTGGCGATCGCCTGCAAGCCCGCCACGCCCACGCCCATGATCAGTACGCGGGCCGCCTTGACGGTGCCGGCCGCCGTCATCAGCATGGGCATGAAGCGCTGGTAGGTATTGGCCGCCACCAGCACCGCCTTGTAGCCGGCGATATTCGCCTGCGACGACAGCACGTCCATCGACTGCGCGCGCGTGATGCGCGGCACGGCTTCCAGCGCGAAGGCGGACAGGCCGGCCATCGCCATGGCGGCGATATTGTCGGCGTCAAACGGGTTCAACATGCCGATCAGCACCGTGCCGCTGGCCATCAGGGCCCGTTCCCCGGCGTCCGGTGCGCGCACCTTGAGCACGATGGCGCAGCCATAGGCTTCCTGGGCGGTGCCGATCTGCGCGCCGACGGCGGCATACGCCTCGTCGGGAATCGACGCTTGCAAGCCCGCTCCCGCCTGCACGATGATCTGATGCTTGGCTGCCAGCTTCTTGACTGTCTCGGGCGTGGCTGCCACCCGCGTTTCACCAGGCCGTGTTTCGGCCGGTATGCCTATCCTCATGATGCCTCCGCTAATTGATAAACTGACTAGAATCTAACACGGAAAGCAGCGCGTTAAACGTTTGTGAACCAGCAACTTCTAGTTGTACGACACTAATTTCATCAGCATCCCCCGATTCGTTTCACCATGCGGCGCGGCGACCATATTGTGGAAATGTGTGTCAATCTCACCACAGTCGAGCCTGCGTGCGCGCTTGTTTTGACCACAGGGAAAGCCTATATTAGCGGGCGTTTCCTGCCATCTTGCCGACTAAGCCCCCATGCTAGTGCGCGCTCCGGGAAAGACGTAAGTACCTCCCACCGCTATTTGCTAAAACGTTGTCATTTATCAATATGTCCGCGCAACAGAAGGCCGGGTTCAAACCGCGCGCGCAGAACAAGATAAAATGTCGGCTCTTTCAAGGATGGAATCATGCCGAGAATCTGGAAACCCTCTGTCACCGTTGCCGCCATCGTCGAGCGCGACGGCCTGTTTTTACTGATTGAAGAAGAAACCAGCGAAGGCATCAAGCTCAACCAGCCGGCCGGTCATCTCGACCCGTTCGAGTCGCTGGAACAGGCGGTGATCCGCGAAACGCTGGAAGAAGCGGCCTACGATTTCATCCCCACGGCACTGGTCGGCATGTACATGTCGCGCTATCAGTCATTGCGCACGGGCGAGGACGTGACCTATTTGCGCTTCACCTTTTGCGGCACGGCCGGCGCCGAGCATGACCGCCCGCTGGACGAAGGCATCATCCGTACCCTGTGGATGACGCGCGACGAGCTGGCGGCATGCCAGGAGCGCCACCGCAGCCCTCTGGTGCTGCAGTGCGTGGACGAATACCTGGCTGGCCGGCGCGCGCCGCTGGCCCTGCTGCACACGCATGCGTCCGTTTTTAATAGTGCATAGACCCGCGCATAGCAATCATTTAAAAGTAACTGGAAAGCAAGATGAGCAAGAAGAAAGTCGTTATCGGCATGTCCGGCGGGGTCGATTCCTCGGTCGCGGCATGGATGCTGAAGGAACAAGGCTATGAAGTCATCGGCCTGTTCATGAAAAACTGGGAAGATGACGACGATTCGGAATACTGCTCCACGCGCCAGGACTGGATCGACGCGGCCAGCGTGGCCGACGTCATCGGCGTTGATATCGAAGCCGTCAATTTCGCCTCCGAATACAAGGACCGCGTGTTCGCCGATTTTTTACGCGAATACCAGGCCGGCCGCACGCCGAACCCGGACGTGCTGTGCAACGCTGAAATCAAGTTCAAGGCCTTCCTCGACCACGCCATGACCCTGGGCGCCGACCTGATCGCCACCGGCCACTACGCGCGCGTGCGCCAGGCGCCGACGGACGCTGGACGCTATGAACTGCTGAAAGCCGTCGATGCCAGCAAGGACCAAAGCTACTTCCTGCACCGTTTGAACCAGGCGCAGTTGTCGAAAACCCTGTTTCCGCTCGGTGAAATCCCGAAGACGCAAGTGCGCAAGATCGCCGAACAGCTGGCGCTGCCGAACGCGCAGAAGAAGGATTCGACGGGCATCTGTTTTATCGGCGAACGCCCGTTCCGCGAATTTTTGAACCGCTATCTGTCGTACCAGCCCGGCCCCATGAAAACGGCCGACGGCAAGACGGTAGGCGAACACGTGGGCCTGAGTTTTTATACGCTGGGCCAGCGCAAGGGCATCGGCATCGGCGGCGTGAAGTCGTACCAGAATGCCGATGGCAGCAGCGACGCCTGGTATGTGGCGCGCAAGGATATCGCCAATAACACCCTGTGGGTGGTGCAGGGCCATGACCATCCGTGGCTGCTGTCGCCCGCCTTGACGGCGGACCAGGCCAGCTGGGTCGCGGGCGTGGCGCCGCAGGCGGGCGCCCTGTCCGCCAAGACGCGCTACCGCCAGGCCGATGTGGCTTGCCAGCTGCTGCCGGAGGGGAATGAACACTTCAGCCTGGCGTTTGACCAGGCGCAATGGGCCGTCACGCCGGGCCAGTCAGCCGTGCTGTATGACGGCGATGTCTGCCTGGGCGGCGGGATTATCGCCAGCGCGACGGGCCTGGCAGGCGTCTAAGTATTGCCCTGCGCAGCGGCGGCCAGTGCCTGTTGCTGCTTGCGCACCATGGCAATGACCGTGTTGCGCACGGTTTTCAGGACCGTGTCGGCCATGAAGGGTTTGACGATGAAGCCCGACACGCCCATCGCATGGGCCGCCTGCAGCGAGGCGGCGTCGATGCCGCCCGAGACCATGAAAATGAGCGTCTTCGGGTACTGGGCGCGGA
Organism: Janthinobacterium tructae; assembly: GCF_006517255.1. Taxonomy (NCBI): domain Bacteria; kingdom Pseudomonadati; phylum Pseudomonadota; class Betaproteobacteria; order Burkholderiales; family Oxalobacteraceae; genus Janthinobacterium; species Janthinobacterium tructae. The sequence goes on from NZ_CP041185.1 coordinate 3,762,205, forward strand.
TGGTTTGCACCACATTGCTGCCGTCTTCCACCTGCTCGCGCGCGATGCACACGAAATGCGGATGGTGCTTGACCAGCAGCGCCAGTCCCAGCGCGCTGGTATGCGTCTGCCCGCAGACATCGTAGCCGCCATCGGTCAGGACCGTGTTCAGCAGGCCGCGCGCCACGGCGCTGCTATCGATCAGGACTGTTTTTAACATCATGATTGCTTCCCTTGCTTGATTTATTCCGCGTTCTGGCTGGAAGAGCTCTATTTTTCCCACACGAGCTTGTTCCAGGTCACGCCCAACGTGACATCCGTTTTGAGCGCAACTAACTTTCTTGAAAGATACAGTATTTCCCGCTCTTTTCGCAGGCTTTCGCCCAGCGCACCGGGCAAAATCCCCGCGCCGGCCATCACGGCGTCGATATTGCCGTAACCGCGCAACAGTTTCGCCCCCGTTTTCAGGCCGATCTTCGACACCCCGGGGATGCTGTCGGTGACGTCGCCCATCAGCGCCAGCAAGTCGGGCAGCAGTTCCGGCGGCACGCCGAACTTTTTCTCGACCCAGGCGCGGTCGTGCCAGATGCCCTTGAAATGGTCCCACACCAGCGCGCCGTGCGCGATCAGGCCATGTAAATCCTTGTCGGTGGTGGCGATGACGGCCGCGCCGCGCCCCTCGTGCAGCCAGCGCATGACGGCCGTGCCGATCACGTCGTCGGCCTCGACCTCGGGAATGCTGACCACGTGCATGCCGAAGCTGGCCAGGGTGGCGTAAAAGCCGGGCAAGGCGTCGCGCAGCACCTGCGGCATGGGCTGGCGCCCCTCGCGGTAACCGGCATACAGGGCGTGGCGCCAGGTCGGGCCGCCAAAGTCGAAGGCCGGCAGGATGTGCGTCGGCTCGTGGTCATTGATGAGCGTGCGGAACGACGACAGCGCGTGGCGCAGCGCGATCTCCGCCTTCAGGTCGGAATCGGGTTCAGGACTGGCTTCGTAGACGCGGCGTACGATATTCAAGCCGTCGATAGCGAGGAGTCTGGCCATGCGGTAAGTGGATACTGGTTGAATCGGGCATTTTACCGTATGGCGCCGGGGATATTCCCAGCATATTCCCCTTGGCAGGATTCACGCGGCCTCACAGCACCGAACAAAACCGTAGCGAGCGGAAGGGAGATGTGGCCGAGAAGCGCAACCGTACTCTAGTACGGTGAGCATCGCAGGCCATATATGCCGACGCGCAGTAGGTTTGGTTTGGTGCTCTCATTTGGCGAAATCGTAGGGGCCGCCTTTTTCCAGGGCACGCTGATACGCCGGGCGCGCGTGGATGCGCTGCAGGAACGCCGTCAGCTTCGGCAGGCGCTCGTCGAGTCCGCCGCGCATGGCGGCCGCTTCCAGCGGAAAGCTCATCTGGATGTCGGCCGCCGTGAATTCATTACCGGCAAACCATTTGGTGTTCTCCAGTTCCGCTTCCATATAGGCCAGCTGGCTGTGGATATTCGGCAGGATGAAGCTGTTCTTGACCTTGCTGGCGATGCCGCGCGCGATCGGCTTGACGAAAAACGGCATGGGCGACGATTCGACCTTGTCGAACACCAGCTTCATCAGCAGCGGCGGCATGGCCGAACCTTCCGCGAAATGCAGCCAGTAAGTCCAGCGCAGCTTCTGCGGCGTGCCCGCTGCCGGTATCAATCGGCCATTGCCGTAGCGCTCGATCAGGTACTCGATGATGGCGCCCGATTCAGCGATCGTGTGGGCGCCATCGGTGATCACGGGCGACTTGCCCAGGGGATGGACGGCTTTCAGCGAAGCGGGTGCCAGCATGGTTTTCGGGTCGCGCTGGTAGCGCTTGACCTCGTAGTCGAGGCCCAGTTCCTCGAGTAGCCAGAGCACGCGCTGCGAGCGCGAATTGTTCAGATGGTGGACGACGATCATGGTGTTTCCCGTTAGGCGATGGTTGGGTTCCAGTATAGCCGGGACGGGAAAATCGCGGCGGCAGGGGCGGCACACCAAAAGAAATTGCCAAAAACAGCATTTTCAATTGATAACTTTTCAATCTTGCCTTATCTTGTTTTGTTTCCAATAAGTAAGGAAACCCCTGTGGATTTCGACGCAAACAACACTACTCCCAGGCAAGAAGCCATCACCTTCAGCGCCACCGGCAGCGAATACTTCCGTATCTGGATCGTCAACCTGCTGCTGAGCATCGTCACTCTGGGCATTTATTCCGCCTGGGCCAAGGTGCGCCGCAACCGCTATTTCTATTCCAGCACCCACCTGGCCGGCAGCAGCTTCGAATACCATGGCAATGCCGTGGCCATCCTGAAAGGCCGCATCGCGGCCGTGGTATTGATCGGCGGCTACAACATCGCCTTCCAGATCTCGCCCATCGTCGGCCTGATCATGCTCGTACTGATGATGGCCGTGCTGCCATGGCTGGTCTGGAAAAGCCTGCAATTCAAGCTGTACAACACCAGCTACCGCGGCATCCGCTTCGGCTTTGACGGCAGCGCCAGGGAAGCCTACAAATACTTCCTGTGGCTGCCCATCCTGAACACCTTCACGGCTGGCCTGATGACGCCGTTCCTGCACCAGCGCCTGAAGCGCTTCCAGCACACGCAGAGCCGCTTCGGCAGCAGCAATTTCAGCTTCGACGCCACGGTTGGCAGCTTCTACAAAACCTATTTGCTGTTCTTCGCCCTGCTGCTGGCCGGTTTCCTGGTGCTGATCTTTGTCGTCTTCGCCAGCGTCTTCGCCGCCTTCGCCACCAGTGCCAATGACGCCACCAAGGCCGGCAGCATCTTTGGCGCCGTGGCCGCCCTGTATGCGTGGGCGTTTATCGTGCTGCCGCTGTTCCTGACCATGATCCAGAACCTGATCTGGAACCACACGCGCCTGCAGCAGCACCAGTTCCAGTCGCAGCTGACCTGGGGCCGCACCACCTTCATCATGCTGACCAACCTGCTCGGTATCGTCGTCACCCTGGGCCTGTTTTCGCCATTCGCCCACGTGCGCTGGCTGAAGTACCGCCTGGAAGCGACGTCCATGCTGGTGCACGGCAGCCTGGACGCCTTTGTCGCCGCCACCGGAGAGCAGGTATCGGCCACGGGCGAAGGCATGGTCGACCTGCTGGACTTCGACCTGTCGCTGTAAGATGCAAAACGACAGCCCGACAGCGAATGCGCCGCTGGCCGCGCGCTATTTCGACGGCCAGACCTCGCGCCTGTACCACGTGACGCTCAGCGTGCGCGATGGCCAGGCCGTGCTGGCCGGCGACATCGAGCGCAGCTGCCCGCTGGGCGAGCTGCACGTGTCCGAACGCAGCAGCCACGCCGTGCGCAAGGTCAGCTTTCCCGACGGCGCCTACCTGGAGATCGCCGACCAGGCGGCCTTCAACGCCATGCTGCATGACACGGGCCACCGCGACGGCTGGGTGGTGCGGCTGCAGCAGAGCTGGCGCGGCGCCCTGCTGGCCACGGTCGCCACGGTGCTGGCCCTATGGCTCAGCTATCAGTACCTGCTGCCCGTGGTGGCGAAGGGGCTCGCGTATGCGATTCCCCAGTCCGTCGAGCGGCAGCTGGGCCAGGGCGTGCTCGATTTCCTCGACAGCCACGTGTTTGAAGCGAGCAAACTCGACGGTGCGCGCCAGCAAGCCTTGCGCAGCCAGTTCGCCCGCCTGGCCACGCCCGGCGACAGCACGCCCGAGCACCGCATCGTGTTCCGCAAGAGCAAGATCGGTCCGAACGCGTTTGCCCTGCCTTCCGGCGACATCGTGCTGACCGATGAAATGGTGGCACTGATGCCGGACGACGCCGCCATCATGGGTGTGCTGGCGCATGAACTGGGCCATCTGCAGCAGCGCCACCTGACGCGGCGCCTGATCCAGACGTCGGCCGTGGGCGCCGGCGCGGCGCTGCTGTTCGGCGACGTGTCGACCGTGGTGGCAACCTTGCCGCCACTGCTGCTGGACTTGAAGTATTCGCGCGATGTCGAGCGCGAGGCGGACGACTACGCGATCGCCATGCTGCGCCAGAACGGCATCGCGCTGGAACACCTGGCGCAAGTGTTTGTCGCCCTGGGCAAGCTGGACCAGGGCACGCCGTACTTGTCTAGCCATCCGGCCAGCACTGAACGCATCGCACGCATTAGAGCAGCACAGCGCTAAGCACCTCACGCGGCGTCCACCGGGCGCCGCGTTCTTTCCCACCAGCACGTTCCGTGAATCGAAGGTAGACTCGGCAATATCAGTCTGACTTCACCGGAGTGCCCATGCATCTAGTACCATTTCGCTACCTGACCTTCATTGCGACGGCCGCCATCTTTGTCCTGTCCCTGTTTTACTACGATCATTACTGGCTGCCCGTGCTGGCCGGTGCCTTGACCCTGGTCGGCATCAGCGACCTGCTGCAGACCAAGCGCGCCCTGCGCCGCAACTACCCCATCCTCGCGCATTTTCGCTTCTTTTTTGAGAGCATCCGCCCCGAAATCCGCCAGTATTTCCTGGAAAGCGACAGCGAGGCGACGCCGTTCTCGCGCAGCCAGCGCAGCATCGTCTACCAGCGCGCCAAGGAGCAGACGGACAAGCGCCCGTTCGGCACCCAGCTCGACGTGTACCAGGCGGGCTATGAATGGATCAACCACTCCATCGCCCCCGCCAAGGTGACGGGCCACGATTTCCGCATCGAGATCGGCAACCACCCGGACTGCCCCCGCACCAAGCCGTATTCGGCCAGCGTCTTCAATATCTCGGCGATGAGCTTTGGCGCCCTGTCGGCCAACGCCATCCTGGCCCTGAACGGCGGCGCGCGCAGCGGCGGCTTCATGCACGACACGGGCGAAGGCAGCATCAGCCCCTATCACCGCGAAAACGGCGGCGACCTGGTGTGGGAAATCGGCTCCGGCTATTTCGGCTGCCGCAACCAGGACGGCACGTTTTCGGAAGAACGCTTCATCGCCAACGCCAGCTCGGAGCAGGTGAAAATGATCGAGCTGAAAATGTCGCAGGGCGCGAAACCCGGCCACGGCGGCGTGCTGCCCGGCCCGAAAGTCACCATCGAAATCGCCACCACGCGCGGCGTGATGGTGGGCGAGGATTGCGTCTCGCCGGCGGCGCACAGCGCCTTTTCCACACCACTGGAAATGCTGCACTTTATCGACCGCCTGCGCACCCTGTCGGGCGGCAAGCCGACGGGCTTCAAGCTGGCCATCGGCCATCCGTGGGAGTTTTTCGCCATCGTCAAGGCCATGCTGGCCACGGGCATCACGCCCGACTTCATCGTCGTCGATGGCAGCGAAGGGGGCACGGGCGCGGCACCGCTGGAATTTACGGACCATGTGGGCACGCCGCTGCAGGAAGCGCTGGTGCTGGTGCATAACACCCTGGTGGGCGCCAACCTGCGCGCGAAGATCAAGATCGGCTGCTCGGGCAAGATCATCACGGCCTTCGACATCGCCCGCCTGCTGGCGCTGGGCGCCGACTGGTGCAATTCGGCGCGCGGCTTCATGTTCGCGCTGGGCTGCATCCAGTCGCAAAGCTGCCACACGGACCGCTGCCCCACGGGCGTGGCCACGCAAGACCCGCAGCGCCAGCGGGCGCTGGTGGTGTCCGACAAGATCGCCCGCGTGGCGCACTTCCACCAGAACACCATGAAGGCGCTGGCCGAACTGATCGCCGCCGCCGGCCTGGCGCACCCGCAGGAACTGCGCCCGCATCACCTGGTGCGCCGCATCTCGCCCAACCAGGTGAAACTGGCCTCGGCCCTGCTTCCCTTCCTGGAAGCGGGCCAGCTGCTCGACCCGAGCCAGCTGCCGCAGCTGCCGCCCGTGTTCGGCCTGTACTGGCCCAAGGCTCAGGCGGTATCATTCCAGCGCCTCGATTGATACGGCGTTTGCGCAAGCGGAGCAATACCACTTAATAACCACTTGCGCAAATACCCAAATCCAATACAATACCAAAACAAGTACAAAACGCAGGCAGCTTTTCCGGTGAACGCCACGACGCGCCACCACGGTGCCAGAATACGTATGTCGTCGTCACAATCAATACCGGAGGAGTTGCAGCATGGAGCAGGGTTTGCGCGAAAAAGTAGGACAGTTGTTCATGGTGGGCTTCGACGCCCTGCAGGCGGACGAGCATATCAAGACCTTGATACGCGAAAAGAAGGTGGGCGGCGTGATCCTGTTCCGCCGCAATGTACACACGCCTGCGCAAGTGTCCGCGCTGTGCCGCGAACTGCAGGAAATCAATGCGGAAGTGTCCGACATTCCACTGCTGATCTCCATCGATCAGGAAGGCGGCATGGTGATGCGCATCGAGCAGGGCGTCACGCCGATTCCCGCGGCGATGGCCTTCCAGGCGGCCGGCTCGGTGGAAGACTGCGAGCGCATGAACCAGATCAGCGGTGATGAAATGCGCCAGGTGGGCATCAACCTGCTGCTCGCGCCCGTGCTGGATGTGAACAACAACCGCAACAACCCCGTCATCGGCGTGCGCGCGTATGGCGAGGATGCCGCCACCGTCATAGCCTACGGCATGGCCGCCATGCGCGGCCAGCGCGCCAGCGGCATGGCCGTGACCGCCAAGCACTTCCCCGGCCACGGCGACACGGCCATCGACACGCATTACGCGATGGCCCTGGTGCCGCACGACAAGGAGCGCCTGCGCGCCGTGGAACTGGCGCCCTTCCGCGCGGCCATTGCCGGCGGCGTCGACGCCATCATGACGGCGCACGTGGTCTTCCCCGCCTTCGAAGCCGACACCAGCGTGCCGGCCACCCTATCGAAGGGCGTGCTGACGGACCTGCTGCGCGGTGAAATGCAATACCAGGGCGTGGTCATTACCGACTGCCTGGAAATGGCGGCCATCGCCGACGGCATCGGCATCGCCAAGGGCGCCATCGCCACCTTGCAGGCGGGCGCCGACATCGTCCTCATCTCGCACCGCGAAGCGCAGCAGACGGCGGCCATCGACGCCGTCATCGCCGCCGTGGAGCGCGGCGACATTGCGCTCTCGCGCATCGACGCGGCTTGCGCGCGCGTGGCTGAACTCAAGCGCAACCGCGCCGTGCGCGACTGGCGCACACGCCCGGTTACCCCGCCGGCGCTGATGCAGCCGGCCGCCATGGCCCTGTCGCAGCTGCTGCAAAAGGCCGCCTTGCGCGTGCAGGGCGCATACCGCGCGCTCGACGCCAGCCTGCCCGTGACCCTGCTGACGGTGGAAGTGCGTTCGCGCAGCGAGATCGACGAAGTGGCGCTGGGCCGCAACAAGGAAGCGCGCAGCTCCATGCTGCCGGCGCTCCTGGCGGCAGGCCTGGACGTGCGCGAATATGCGCTATCGGCCGAAGCGCTGGACGAAGAGGTCAACGAGGCCATCGCCTTTGCGCAAGGCGCGCAGCAGATCGTGCTGCAAACGTATAACGCCATGTTCGTCGAGGGCCAGCGCCGCCTGGTCGAGGCCCTGCCGCAGGATAAACTGTGGCTGGTAGCGGGCCGTTTGCCGTATGACCTGGACCTGGCGCCCCACGCGCAAGGCCGCCTGGCCGCCTTCGGCTGCCGCCCGGCCGCGCTGGTGCCGGTCGTGGAAAAACTGGCTGGCCAGGCGTAAAGCCACGCCGCCCTCCTGTACCTGCCGGGCATTGCCCGGCATTTTTTATGCCGCGCCGCAATCGAAGCGCACGCCCGTCATCTGCTCACTGAGCGCCCATAGCCGGCGTGCCTGCGCGGGATCGACGGCCCAGCGCCGCACGCCCGGCCCCGTGCTGTCGTCCTCCACCAGGGTGGCGATATCGCAATCCTCGCAATACACGCCACCGATACCATCGAGCTGCGCGCTGGTGGTGCACCAGACGGCCGTGGCGGCACCCTGCGCCACATTCTTGAAGCCCGATTGCGGGGGCGGATTCACCTGGCCTGCGTCGTCCAGCGCGCCCACGCGGCGCATGTCATCGAGGTCGAGGTGGCGCAGCAGCGGCGTCAGGATGGCGCCCGGATGCAGCGAGTAGGCGCGCACGCCGTGCGCTGCGGCGCGCCGGTCCAGCTCCACGGCAAACAAGGCATTGGCGCTTTTCGACTGCGCATACGCGCGCCATTTGTCGTACGGCTGGCGCAGGAAATGCGGGTCATCCAGGTCGACGCCGCCCTGCCGGTGTCCCAGCGACGACACGCACACCACGCGCGCGCCTTGCGCCTGCCGCAAAGCTGGCCACAGGCGTGCCGTCAGCTGGAAATGCCCCAGGTGATTCGTCGCGAATTGCGCCTCGTAGCCGCGCGCATCGCGCAGCAGGGGCGTGGCCATGATGCCGGCGCCGTTGAGCAGCATGTGCAGGGCGCGGCCGGAGGCAAGAAAGGCGGCGGCAAAGGCGTCGATCGATTGCGGATCGAGCAGGTCGAGCGCGGCGACCTCCACGCCGGCCATGCCATCCAGGGCCGCCTGCGCCTGATGCGGGTCGCGCGCCGGCACCAGTACACGGGCGCCGGCGCCGGCCAGCACGCGCACCGTTTCCAGCCCCAGGCCCGAGGCGCCGCCCGTGACGATGGCATGCACGCCGGACAGGTCGCGCCCGGCCAGCGCCTCGGTGGCGGTCGTGGTGGCGTCGAAGCCGGAATGCAGGGGAGTTTGAAAGGTAGTGGTATGGGTCATGATGGCTGCTTGGACGTGATGGATAGAAACCCATTGTGCGCGCCGAAATCTGGACTGTGAATGGCGTAAAATCTTTAATACTGTCGCTATCGTCCAGAATTGAACCCCGCCATGGATTTACTCTCCGATGTACTCTCGCTGCTTGATACGCGCAGTTCCTACTTTGCCGGCCTGAAGGCGGGCGGTGACTGGGCCATCGACTTTCCGCCGCCGGACGGCATCAAGTTCAACGCTGTGATCGAAGGCGGCTGCTGGCTGACGGTCGCCGGCATCGACGCTCCCGTGCAACTGCAGACGGGCGACTGCTTCCTGCTGGCGCCGGGGCGTGCGTTCACCCTGGCCAGCACACCCGGCTTGCCGGCCGCACCGGCGCTCGACGTGTACCGGCACGCGCAGCACGGCGTGGCCCACCACGGCGCGCCGCAGCACGATTTTTTCCTGATCGGCGGACGCTTCAGCTTTGGCGACGAAGCGGCCATCCTGCTCGACTGCCTGCCGCCGCTGCTGCAGGTGCGCGGCGACACGGACCAGGCCAGCGTGCTGCATTGGGCCCTGCAACGGCTGGCGCAGGAATTGCAGGCGACGGCGCCCGGCGCGGCGCTGATGACGCGCCACCTGGGCCACATGATGCTGCTGCAGATGCTGCGCCAGTATCTGGCAGCGCAAGCCTCGCACCCGGCTGGCTGGCTGTTCGCGCTGGCCGATCCCCGCCTGCGCGCGGCCATCGAGGCGATGCATGCGCAGCCGGCGCAGCGCTGGACCTTGGCGCAGCTGGCCGCCGTCGCGGGCCAGTCGCGCTCCGCCTTTGCCCTGCATTTCAAGACCAGGGTGGGCGTGGCGCCGCTCGACTACCTGCTGCGCTGGCGCATGCGCCTGGCCACGCGGCGCCTGAAGGACAGCGGCGCGCCCATCGCCGCGATCGCGCAGGCGCTGGGCTACGATTCCGACAGCGCCTTCAGCCATGCCTTCAAACGCGTCATGGCCTGCTCGCCGCGCCAGTACCGGCTGCGCCACGCGGGTGCGCAGGCCTAAAAAAACCCGCATCTGCGGGTTTTGACAATACAGGGTCAGGGTGCCGGCACAGGCGGCAGGGCCGCCACCGCCAGCAAGGCAAACGGCCCAAGGAACAGGCCGATACCAAACCACACGCCGCCATTGCGCCCACGCCGGCTGGCCAGCAGCCAGGAGGCGATCGCAAACAAAAACATGAAGATCAACAGTATCGCCATTGCCACTCCTTGCCATGCGGAAAGCCCAGTGTAGCCCACGGGCACGCCCGTGGCCAGACGTACATCAAGTCTTAGCGCTGTACCTGCATCAGGATCACGCGCTTGCTGCTGCCGTCGGCCGGCGGCGTGGCGGACGGTGGCGGCGGGCTGTCGCAGGAGCCGCAGGAACCGCAGCCGCTGCCGCAGCCCGGCGCCACCTTGAAGAAGACTGACATTTTTGCCTCATCGAGGCCGCAGCGCACCAGGCCACGCACGATGGCGCGGCGCACGCCCGCCGGCAGGTACTTGGTCGAAAAATGCAGCAGCGCGGCTGCGACGATCAGGGCGACGATGAGGGTTTGCCACATGCTTTTCTCCTAAGCGCCCAGCATCAGGGCGACGCGATACGTGATGAACGAGGCGGCATACGCCAGCGCGAACATGTAGCCGGCCATCAGCAGCGGATAGCGCCAGCCGCCCGTCTCGCGCTTCACCACGGAGAGGGTCGACAGGCACTGCGGCGCGAACACATACCAGGCCAGCAAGGACAGCGCGGTGGCCATCGACCATGAATGGGCGATCAGCGGCTCGAGCGTGGTGGCCAGCGCGTCGCCCGTTTGCGACAGCGCATACACGGTGCCCAGGGCGCCGACAGCCACTTCACGCGCCGCCATGCCGGGCACCAGCGCGATGCAGATCTGCCAGTTGAAACCGATGGGCGCGAAGATCACTTCCAGGCCGCGGCCCAGGATGCCCGCCAGGCTGTAATAGATCGGCGGATGGATCGCGTTGTCCGGCGCGCCGGGGAAGGTGCTGAGGAACCACAGGATGATCATCAGGCTCAGGATGATGGTACCGACGCGCGTCAGGAAGATCTTCGCGCGCTCCCACAGGCTGACGGCCAGGTTGCGCAGGTGCGGCCAGTGGTAGGCCGGCAGCTCCAGCATCAGCGGCTGGTTGCCGCGCACGCCCATGCCGCGCTTCATGACCCAGGCCACGGCCATGGCCGAGATGATGCCGGCAAAGTACAGCACGAACAGCACCAGGCCTTGCAGGCTCAGATAGCCCCACACCTCGCGCTGCGGGATGAAGGCGGCGATGATCAGCGCATACACGGGCAAACGCGCCGAACACGTCATCAGCGGCGCGATCATGATGGTGACCAGGCGGTCGCGCGGGTTCTGGATGGTGCGCGCCGCCATCACGCCGGGAATGGCGCAGGCAAAGCTCGACAGCAGCGGGATGAAGGCGCGGCCCGACAGGCCCACACCGCCCATCAGGCGGTCCAGCAAAAAGGCCGCGCGCGGCAGATAGCCGCAGTCTTCCAGGCTCAGGATAAAGAAGAACAGGATCAGGATTTGCGGCAGGAATACCAGCACGCTGCCGACGCCGCCGATGATGCCTTCCACCAGCAAGCTCTTCAGATGACCATCGGGCATGTTCGCCGTCAGCAGGGCACCCAGGTGGCCCACGCCATCGGTGATCATTTCCATCGGCGTGGCTGCCCAGGCAAACACGGCCTGGAAGATCAGGAACATCAGCACGGCCAGGATGAGGGGCCCGAACACGGGGTGCAGCACCACGTCGTCGATTTTTTCCGTCAGGTTGCCCGTGTCGCTGCTGTCGTTGCTGACGGCGGCCAGGATGCGCCGCACTTCGCGCTGGGTTTCTTCGACGCTGACGGCATCGATGGCCGCCAGCGGTTTCGCTTCCACGACCGGCAGGGGCAGCATGGCGTCGATGGCGTTCAACAGGGCTTTTTCGCCATCGTGCTGCACCGCGACCGTTTCCACCACGGGCATGCCCAGTTCCTGCGCCAGCCTGGCCGTATCGATCAGCATGCCGCGCTTGCGCGCCACGTCCGTCATGTTCAGCGCCAGCAGCATGGGCAAGCCCAGGCGTTTGACTTCCAGCACCAGGCGCAAGTTCAGGCGTAAATTGGTGGCGTCAACGACGCAGATGATGGCGTCCGGGCGCGGCTCGCCGCGGCGCATGCCGCCCACCACGTCGCGCGTGATGGCTTCATCGGGCGTGGTGGCTGACAGGCTGTAGGCGCCGGGCAAATCGAGCAGGCGCACGGGCGTGCCGGCGGGCGAAGTGAAATGGCCTTCCTTGCGCTCGATGGTCACGCCGGCGTAGTTCGCCACTTTCTGGCGCGCGCCCGTCAAACGGTTGAACAGGGCGGTCTTGCCGCAGTTCGGATTGCCCAGCAAGGCAATTTGTGGCTGATGCGGTGCTTTGTGCACGCCCGCATCGACGATAGTTTCGACAGCACCCATGGTTATTCCGGTTGAAGCAGCGGTTGAATCGTGATCAGCGCCGCTTCGAAGCGGCGCAGTGCGAACGTGGCATTGCCGACCTTGATGGCCAGCGGGTCGCCGCCGGGAATACCGCGCTTGAGCATGCGGATATGTTCGCCAGGAACGAATCCCAGCTCCATCAAGCGGCGGGCGAGGTCAACGCCATCTTCCGTCTGTCCTGCCGTGTGGGGCGTGATATGCAACACCGTGCCGCTCTGGCCGACTGCCAGCGCGTCGAGCGTCATCAAGGGTGGAACTAGAGTCATGAGCAAATTCCGTTCAAATTAAGAACACCGGGACAAACTGCTGCGCGCGGCGCATGTCCTGGGTGTTGTGAGGCAAAACGCAACTGTTGCGCATTACCGACAAGCGGCCTTTCCAATTGTCCGGACGGCGACCGTCCGAGACAATACCAGCATTATAAACATGAATGCGAATTGTTTTTATTTAGCCCGGAGAGTGGCCCCTGTCAAGGGCTACGCCATGCGCACGCAGGCCATATCCACGCGCCGCGCCCAGCCGCGAGGCGCCGCACACTTGATCAAAATCGCTTGCATTGTCCCCCGCTTTGCGCGACAATGAAACGTAATGATAATGATTCTCATTAAAACACTAGCAACAATGCTTCCGAGCACTAGTGTCTGTTCATCCTCCAGCCAGAAGGTGTATCAATGATTGTATGTGTCTGCAACAACATATCTGATCGTGAAATCCGTCAAGCCGTCGATCTTGGCCTGTCCAGCATGGCCGAACTGCGCCGCGACCTGGGCGTGGCCACCTGCTGCGGCAAATGCCATACCTGCGCGCGGGAGGTGCTGAACGATCACCTGAGCGCCACCGTAGTGCTGCAAGAAACCGTATTGATGCGAGCTGTACTGACAAACTAAAGAAAGCGATGAACGCCATGACGATGATGCCCCCGCCCGTAACGGTGCAGGCCGTGCAACAAGTTGCCGACTTCGACAAGAAGCGCAACAAGTTCGGGCCGCTGATGGCCATCGTCGTCCTGCATCTCGCCGGCTTTTACGCCATCCAGAGTGGCCTGTTGAGCCGCGTCGTCACGGCGGCCATGCCGACCATCACCACCATCAGCATCATCGCCCCGCCGGCGCCACCCAAGCCGCCGGCACCGTCGGTGCCAAAAACCGTGGAACTGAGTGCTCCCGTGCCGCGCGCCGTGATCCCGCCACTGCCGCTGATCGCCGTGGCGCCGAGCGAACCGACGATCACGCCGCCGCAGCCGACGCGCGCCGAAGCAGCCCCCGTGGCCACCGCCGCGCCGACTGCGCCAGCCGCACCATCGCCGACGCCACCTGCGCCGTCCACGCCGCGCACCGTCAGCAGCGTCGAATACATCAAGGCGCCGCAACTGATCTACCCGAATCTGTCGCGCCGACTGGGCGAAAGTGGCACCGTGGTGTTGCGCATCCTGATCAATGAAAAGGGTTTGCCGGAGCAAATCCTGATCCAGAAATCGACCGGCTACAGCAACCTCGATGAAGCGGGCCGCCAGGCGGCGCAGCGCGCACTGTTCAAGCCGATGATCGAAAACGGCAAGCCTGTCCCCGTCTACGTTTTAGTACCGCTGACCTTCCAACTGAGCTAGCCTTCCGGCGGCCTTCGCGCCGCTGCCAGCCCGCAAGCACCGCACCCTGTGCCCTGCTTGCTTTTTTGCGCCCTGTTTTCTGTACCAGTCAAGCAACTGCTTGTTTCAGTCTGCCAGCCTACATCCCCGGGCCAGGCAGACTTTTTTTTGCCAGTGCTGCACGCAGTATCGTAAGTCGGATTAGCGCGGCCAAAGGCCACGCGTAATCCGACACCGCCACGATCACATCTCCGCCCACATCCGCAGCAGGTTGTGATAATGCCCCGTCAGACCCACCGTCGCCGGCGAATCGCCGTGCTCGCCGCGCACGCTCTGGATGTTCTGATCGAGCTCGAACAGCATGGTGCGCTTCCAGTCTTCGCGCACCATGCTTTGCGTCCACAGGAAGGAACAGATACGCTCGCCGCTGGTGACGGGCAGCACCTGATGCACGCTGCTCGACGGATACACGATCACGTCGCCCGCCGGCAGTTTTACCTCATGCGTGCCATAGGCATCGACCACCACCAGCTCGCCGCCTTCGTATTCATCCGGCTCGCTCAGGAACACGGTCGAGGAGACGTCGGCGCGCATCGACTGCATGCCGTTTTTCGGCGTGCGGATGGCGCCGTCGATATGCAGGCCATAGTGTTCGCCGCCCGCATAGCTGTTGAAGAACGGCGGCAGGATGCGCAGCGGCAGCACGGCGGCAAAGAACAGCGGATTGGCCATCAGCGCGCGGCTGACGATCTCGCCCAGCTCCAGCGCCAGCGGCGAACCTTCGGCCAGCTGGCGGTTGCGCTTGACTTGCGCCCCTTGCGCCCCGACGCTGGCGCGCCCGTCGACCCAGTCCGTTTGCGCCAGGCGCTGGCGAAACTGCGTCACCTGCTCCGGCGTCAGCACGCCGGGTATATGCAGCATCATCTTGCTATCCTTTTCAGTAAAAATCGCTGCCTGATTATCGCATCGCCGGCAGCGGCCAAGAAGACACAAAAGCAAGAACGGCCCAACATTTCCCGCCTTTTCAGCGCAACCAAATAGCAGCATGAACACGAATGAGAATGGCCTGCATTTTCCTTAACAAATAAAAAACGGGAAAATATGACAATCCATTTGAGAATGGGTTTTATTCGCACGATATTTACGTTAAAAAGACGGAAAGACACCGTTTCGCAGCAAAAAACGCCCATATTTTGCGCTATCATGCGGGCATAGCGAAACCGGCAACCTGCGCGCCACCAGGCAGCCCTGCGCCACCCGGCAGTGAACGCCAGCAGCCTGCGGTTTCATCATCGAACGCGACACAGAACAAAGGAATTCCCATGAAGGGCGATAAAGAAGTCATCCGCATGCTCAACGCACAGCTCACCAACGAACTGTCGGCCATCAACCAGTACTTCCTGCATGCGCGCATGTACAAGCACTGGGGCCTGGAAAAGCTGGGCAAGAAGGAATACGAAGAATCGATCGGCGAAATGAAACACGCCGACAAGCTGATCGACCGCATCCTGATGCTCGATGGCCTGCCTAACCTGCAAGCGCTGCACAAGCTGCTGATCGGCGAGAACACGCCGGAAATGCTGGAATGCGACTTGAAGCTGGAGCGCGCCGCGCACGCCACCGTCAAGGAAGGCATCGCCATCAGCGAAAAAGCGGGCGACTACGTTTCGCGCGACCTGTTCCTGATGATCCTGGAAGACACGGAAGAGCATATCGACTGGCTCGAAACGCAGATCGACCTGATCGCCAAGGTCGGTATTCAAAATTATCTGCAAAGCCAGATGGCGATTGAAGAGTAATCGTTTCGCAGCATCGAAAAAAACCGGCAATTGCCGGTTTTTTTACGTCCGTCCTCAAGTCTTTGTGGCCTGCGGTGGGCGCAGCTTGACGAACAGTACCGCCACCGCCGCGCACAGCAACAAGGCGCCGGCCAGCCGGATGACGTTCTCCGGATTGCCGCCCAGCCAGCTGCGGTAATACAGCGGCAAGGTGAAGATCTGGATGATCATCGGGATGACGATGAACATGTTGAAGATGCCCATGTACACGCCCGTGCGCGCGGGCGGAATGCAGCCGGCCAGCATGATGTAGGGATTGCCCATGATGCTGGCCCAGGCCAGGCCCACGCCCAGCATGGGCAGCAACAGCAGCACCGGGCTGTGGATCAGCGGGATGCTCAGCATGCCCACGCCGGCCGCGCACAGGCACAGGCTGTGCATGCGCTTGGGTCCGAAACGGCGCGTGAACGGCACCAGCGCAAAGGCGGCGACAAAGGCGACGAAATTGTAGAAGGCGCCCACCTGCCCGTTCAGCAGGCCCGCGTCGCGAAAGCCTTGCGACGCGGGGTCCGTCGTGTGGAACAGGGTCGCCGCCAGCGACAGCGCAATGTACTGCCAGTAGCAGAACATGGCGTACCACTGGAACAGGTTGACGAGGGCCAGCTGCTTCATCGTCGGCGGCATCTCGCGCAGGGCCGCGCCGATATCGGCCAGCGTGTGGCGCCAGCCCGGCGGGCGGCTGCGGATGGCCGCCAGCTCGGTCGCCGTGAGCGGGTTTTCCGGCGTCGTCTTCAGGGTCCACAGCACCGAGGCGAGGGAAAACACGGCACCGATCAGGAAGGCGGCGATGACGATGTGCGGAATATGGCTGCCATTGACGGCATCCTTGTTCATGCCCAGCATGACCAGCAGCGATGGCGTCAGGTAGGCCAGCGTTTGTCCCAACCCCGTAAACGCACTTTGCGTGAGAAAGCCCAGCGAATGCTGCTTCTTGTCGAGCTTGTCGCTGACGAAGGCGCGGTACGGCTCCATCGTCACGTTGTTCGCCGCGTCGAGTATCCACAGCAGGCTGGCGGCCATCCACAGGGTGGGACTGAAGGGCATGGCCAGCAGGCCCAGGCTGCAAAGGATGGCGCCGATCAGGAAGTACGGCGTGCGGCGGCCCCAGCGCGTCACCGTGCGGTCGCTCATGGCGCCGATCAGCGGTTGCACGAGCAACCCCGTCATGGGACCGGCCAGCCACAAATATGGCAGGCTCGCCTCGTCGGCGCCCAGGTATTTGTAGATGGGACTCATGCTGCTTTGCTGCAGTCCAAAGCTGAACTGGATGCCGAAAAAACCGACATTCATGTTGACGATCTGCCAGAACGACAGATGCGGACGGTGCGTGCTGGCGTCGCTCATGCTGGTTCCCGTTTTTGCTCTTGTTCCCGCTCCAGCCACAGCATATGCCAGGGCTGCAAGCCTACCGTGCCGGCCAGCACGCTGCCATCGAGGCTGTTGCGCCACTCGCCTGCGGGCAAAGTGAAACGCTGGCTGGCGCCGCTGAAATTGCTCAGGTTGAGAAACGCGTCGCCGCGCAGCAGCGCCAGCACGGCCGGCGTATCGGCGGGCAGCACGCTGCGCGGCGCAGCAGCGGCCAATGCCGGCAAGCGCCCGCGCGCGTCGATCAGCTGGCGCAGCCCCAGGTACAGCCTGCCGCTGGCGCTCACGCCATCGTGGCGCCATGCCAGCAGGCTGTCGTCAAATGCGGGGCGCTGCAGCCAGCGGCTGTCCATCGCCCGGTCGGCGCGCTGCGTGTAGCTGTAATCGTTGGTCATGCCCAGTTCATCGCCCATGTACAGCACCGGCAAGGCGCCAAAGCTCAAGGCCAGGCCATGCAGCAGCAGCAGGCGGCGCAACGCGTATTCCTGCTCCTGCACCGTGGTGGCGCTTTCCAGGCCGGCCAGCGAGGCTGCCATGCCGTTGCTGCCATGCGCCTTGTCGGCACTGCTGCTCTGGAAGGCCGCGCCGCGCGCATAGCTGCCGCTGCCGGGCGTGCCGGCAAAGAAGCGGGCAATGCGCGCCAGGCGCGCCGGCCCGTCCGCGCCCGCTTCATTGAGCAGCACGTTCCAGCCGATATCGTCGTGGCAGCGCACATAACTGAGCCAGCTTGCGGCCGGCGGCAGCGGCGGCGTGGCGGCGATCACCTGCTGCAGCAAGTCCGTGCTTTCCTCGGCCAGCGCGCCCCAGCCGGCGGCCATCAGGCTGCTGTGATAGGCGATATGGCATTCGGGCGCGGCATCGCTGCCAAAGTAGGCGGGCAGCTTGGGTGTGGGCACGATGGCTTCGGCCTTGAGCAATACGCCCGGCGCGACGATGGCGGCAATCGCCCGCAAGGCTTGCAGCAGGCTGTGGGCTTCGGGCTGGTTCATGCAGTCGGTGCCTTCACGCTTCCACAGGAAGGCCGTCGAATCGAGGCGGAACACCTCGATGCCCTTGTTGGCCAGGCCCAGCATGGCGCCGGCCATGGCCGCGAAGACGGCCGGATTGGCGTAGTTCAAATCCCACTGGTATGGGTAAAACGTGGTCCAGACCCAGCGCTGGAGCTCCGGCACGAAGGTGAAATTGCCCGGCGCCGCCTGCGGGAAAACCTGGCCCACGGTCTGCTCGTAGCGGTCCGGCTGCACGCGGTCGGGATAGGTGTGGAAAAAATCGCGCAGCAGCGGATCGCCCGCCTTGGCGTCCAGCGCCCATGCATGGTCGTCGGCCACGTGGTTGAGGATCAGGTCCGAGCACAGGCTGATGCCGGCCGCGCGCAGCTGCGCCGTCAACGCCAGCAAGTCGGCATTGCTGCCCAGTGCGGGGTCGACTTCCTCGAAGCTGGCGACGGCAAAGCCGCCATCGCTTTCGCCGGCGCGCGCACGCAAAAACGGCAGCAAATGCAGATACGTCACGCCCAGTTCGCGCAGGTGGGCAATGCGCGCGGCCACTCCCTGCAAATTGGCGCCGAAGCGCTGCACGTAGGCACTGTAGCCCAGCATGGACTGGCTGGCAAACCAGTCCGGCCGCGCTTCGCGCTGCGCATCCTGCCGCCGCAGTTCGGGCGCGCGCGCCGCGTACAGCCGCCCCACGCTTTCCATCAGGTCGCCCAGCCAGGGCAGGAAGTCCGGCCGCTGGCCATACAGGCTGCCCAGGCGGTCGAGCAAGACCGCCTCCTGGCGCGCATAGCGGCGCGCCGCATCGTCGCGCAAGTGCGTGGGGAGCGGCGCCAGCAGGCGCGCCAAGGGGCTGCGTATCGACATCATGAATCCTATCCTTGCTTAAAATGCGTATTTCAGACTGACCTTGACGGCGCGCCCCGTGATCGAGCGGGCCGCATGGCCATCGCCCTCGACTTCCGTATAGCCGATCTTGTTGAGCAGATTGTTCGCCGTCAGCGCCACCTGCATTTGCGGCGTCAGCTGGTAATTGACGAAGGCATTGAGCACCTGGTAGGCGGGCAAGGTGATCGTGTGCGCATCGTCGCCCCACGACTTGCCCGTGCCGACCAGGCTCGCGCCGAAGGTGGCCGGTCCCCATTCATAGGTGGGCGCGAGCTGGTACACGACACGCGCCTGGCGCCGCGGCGTGTTGCCGATCAGCGCCACGTCGGCCGCCGCCGTGCCCGTGATCTCGGCATCTGTGAATGTCAGGCCGCCATTGATGCGGAAGTCGCCGGCGCTGTAGGCCGCTTCCAGCTCCACGCCCTTGGCTTCATAGCTGTTGGCCGTGCGCAGCTGGGTGGTCGCCTCGTAATTGCTTTCCTTGGTCTTGGCCTGGAACACGGTGACGAAGGTGCTCAGGGGACCTCGCCGCCATTTCACGCCCCCTTCAAGCTGGCGCACGGTGTTCATCGCCACCGGCACGCTGCCATCCAGAGGCGTACCGAACAGGATGCGGTCGGCATTGAACGCCACGCCTTCGCTGACGCGGGCAAACACGGCCAGGTTCGCTTGCAGCTTGTAGTTCGCGCCCAGCGAGTACGAAGTGTGGCCCAGGGTGTAATCGACCTGCTGTACCGTCGATGGCAGATACGCTTGCGCGCCGGTGGCGATATTGGCCGTGCCGCTGGCGTGCTGGCGGTCGCGCCGCAGGCCGCCGTCGAGGTTCAGCGCGCCGCTTTCCCAGGCCAGGTTCAGGTAGGGCGACGTCGTGCGGTATTCCATGTCGACGGCGCGCGAGCAGCAGGCGCCGAAGGCCGGGCCGATGAAGCCTGGCGTGCTGCTGGCCGTCTGCAGCAGCGCCGGCTGGTCGCCCGTGGCCTGCATCAGGTATTCATTGAAGTTCCAGGTCAGGCCCAGCTTTTGCTGCGACAGATACAGGCCGGCCGTGGTGGTCAGCTTGCCGCTGTCCAGAACAAACGTCTTGGCCAGCTTGGTGTCGCTCAGGGTATTGCTGGCGTCGTCGATCGAGGTATTGAACACCACGGCGGAAAACGCGCGGCCGGTGTAGGGCTTGCCCTGATTCGGGCCGCTGGCAAACACATAGCTGCCGTCGCTGCCGTTATTCGATGGGAACACGCCCGTGAAACGGCCCGCATTGTCGGCGTAGCGGAAGTTTTCGCTCACGCTCCAGCCCTGCCCCAGCTTGAACGATGCTTCCAGTCCCACGGTATCGCTTTTGACGTGCAAGCCGTCGTTGACGCGGGTGGCCACGCGCTGGTTATCCTTGTTCAGCACCATGTCGGGCACCCAGTACGGCGAATAGAAACTGGCCTTGCGCGGGTCGATGCCGGCGATTTCCGTGATGCGGCCATTGCGCACGCTGACCGGTACCGGCAGGGCCGTGGGCGACTGGTCGTCGAGGTGCTTGAACGACAGGCGCACGAAGCCGCTGTCGAATTCATGCGTGATATTGCCGCGGATCTGGCCGCCCTTTTCGCTGTTGACGCCACTGTGGCGGATGCCTTCGCCCGTGCGCCAGGAGCCGCCGATGAAGAAGCGCGTGCGCTCCGAGATCGGTGCGCCATAATCAAAATCGACCCTTGTCTGGTCGTAGCCCAGGCCACGGCTGATGGCCACGCTGCCACCCTGCTCCTTGCCATTCTTGCTGATGAAATTGATGATGCCGCCCGGCGAATTGGTGGCCAGGGTGGAGGCCGAACCGCCGCGCACTACTTCCAGGTGGTCCAGGGTGGAATCGATCTTGACGAAGCTGTCGGGCGTGGTGAAGTTGAAGTCGCCGAACTGCAGCACCGGCAAGCCATCTTCCTGGATCTGCACATAGCGCGCGCCGCCGGCGGAAATGGGCAAGCCGCGCACGGTGATGTTGGCATTGCCTTCGCCGCCCGAGGACTCGGCCCGCAAGCCCGGCACCGAGCGCAGGACTTCGGCGGCGCTGGTGGGCGCGTTGTGCAGGATGGTGTCGAGTTCCATGCTGCTGACGGAATTGCTCGATTTCATTTTGGATGTGCCGCCGGTGGTGCCCGTGACCACGATGCGTTCCAGGTTCAGGCCATCGGCGGGAGCGGCGCTGGCGGTGTCGCCGGTCGATTGTGCCTGGGCGGCACCCAATTGCAGCATGGCCAGGGCGACGGCTGCGGCCATGCAGCCGCGTTGAGCAGTACGTGTCTTCATCTTGTCTCCAGTGTTGTATGCCGATACATCGAGGTATCCGCTTGTTATGAGTCCTGGCCGCTGCATGCCGTGGCGCGCTGGCTGAGCCGGTACGTCATTATTCAACGAATAAGAATTTATTGCAATCGATTGCAATCGAGCACTGCAACATGAAAATATTGTTGTTTTTAAGAGATTGCTACGGGCAAAATAGCTGGAAAAATGCGATGAATGAGGCGATAACAGGGCTTTTCATGCTGCGCTGCAGCATGAAAATAAACGGGAAAATTTGAAATTATTGCAATCGGTTGCAACCACTGACAATGGCGCTTCAGCTGCCCGAGGCGCGTACGATCAGCTCGGTTGGCAATTGCTGGGATGGCGCTGCTGCGCCGTCGACCAGCGCCAGCAGCGAGGCCACCAGCGCGCGCCCGGCGGCGCGGATCGGCTGGCGCACGGTGGTCAGCGGCGGGTGGAAATACGCGGCCAGTTCGATATCGTCGTAACCGACCACGGCCACCTGCTCCGGCACGGCCACGCCGCGCGCGCGCAGGGCGCTGATGGCGCTCATGGCCAGCAAGTCGCTGCAGGCAAAGATGGCATCGAACGGCAGGTGGCGGTCCAGCAGTTCCTGCACGTCCGTCGCGCCGCCCTGCGGCAGGAAGGAGCCGGCCACGTACAGCTGCGGGTCGGGCACCAGACCTTGCGCGCCCAGCGCCTGCGCATAACCCTGGTGGCGCTGCGCCACTTCGGGCAGCTTGGCGTCGCCAAAGAAGGCGATGCGCGTGCGCCCCGCCGCCAGCAAGTGTTCCGTGGCCAGCCTGCCGCCGGCGACGTTGTCGCCGCCGACGGTGCAATACAGCTGTTGCGGCAATTGCGCGCCCCACACCACGATGGGCACCTGGCGCGCGGCCAGCTGGTTCAGTTGTTCATGGTGGCGCCACTGGCCGATCAGGATGATGCCGATCACGCGGCCGCTATCGAAAGACTGAGCGGCCGCATCGAGCGTTTCGGCATCCACGCGCGAAATGAGCATGTCGAAGCCCTGCTCCGTCAGCGCATCGGCCAGGCTGCCCAGCATGCTGAGGAAAAAAGGATCGGACAGGTGCTGGCGCGTGGCCGCGTCATACGGCACCACCACGCCGACCGTGCGGTTCTGTTTCAGGCGCAGGTTTTGCGCGCCGATATTGATGGAATACTTGAGCGAACGGGCCAGCGCGATGACGCGCGCGCGCGTCTCTTCGTTGACCAGCGAACTGCCGCTCAACGCGCGCGACACGGTGGACGTCGACACACCGGCCAGGCGCGCGATATCGGCCATCTGCAGGCGTTGCTGCGCCTTCGAATCAGTACCGGTCATCGTACGCTCACTGCGGCACGGTATCCTTGAACGATGGCCGCTCGGACAATTTATCGAACAGGCGCGCCAGCGCGGGATGGTCCGCGCGCCAGTCGATTTCCGGGAAGCGGAAGCTGAGCCAGCCCAGCGCGCAGCCCACGGCCACGTCGGCCAGCGTGTAATTCTTGCCGGCGCAATACGCGCTCTCGCCCAGGCGTGCTTCCAGCGCGGCCAGACCCAGCGTGATTTTGTCGAGCTGGCGCGCGATCCAGGCCGCGCTTTGCTGCTCGGGCGGGCGCTGCGTGCGCTCCAGGCGCACCAGCACGCCCGCGTCGAGAATGCCGTCGGCCAGCGCTTCCCAGTTCTTGATATCGGCCCGCTCGCGGCCATTGCCGCCGGCCGGCAGCAGTTTACAGACGGGCGTGAGCGTGTCGAGGTATTCGAC
The DNA here is from genome assembly GCF_006517255.1 of Janthinobacterium tructae. NCBI lineage: Bacteria > Pseudomonadati > Pseudomonadota > Betaproteobacteria > Burkholderiales > Oxalobacteraceae > Janthinobacterium > Janthinobacterium tructae. The sequence continues at coordinate 3,785,050 of NZ_CP041185.1, forward strand.
GATGACTTTCGAATCGATGAGCGTGCTGCCATCCTCCATCACCAGGCAGGGCACCTTGCCCAGGGGATTGGCCTGGGCGATGCGGGTTTCCGGCACCCACACGTTTTCCAGCTCAAAGACATAGTCGAGCTTTTTTTCCGCCAGCACGATACGGGCTTTGCGGACATACGGGCTGGCGAGGGAGCCGATCAGTTTCATAGGTACTTTAAGGTAAAGGAGCAGCAATCAGTATAGCATCGGCGGCAGCGGCGTTTGGCAGCACGCACCCGGCGCTCCCCGCAGTGTGGCAGGCATGCCGCATCGGGGCCGGATTCGGCCAGATTGCGGTGCGCCGGAGCCCGACGGGCGGCTGGCCAGCGGCCAGCGGTGGTAAAATCGCCCTTTACTGTGGCGCCGTCAGTGTTGCTGTATTGCAATAGCCCTGCCCTCCCCGCGCGCCACACGCCAACCGTTTCTTTAACTTGCGTCCGCTCTCATGACTTCTACTACTCCGTATTCCACGCTGTCGGCCCTGTCTCCGCTCGATGGCCGCTACGCCAGCAAGACCGATCTGCTGCGCCCGATCCTGTCCGAAGCCGGTTTCATGCACCACCGCGTGAAAGTGGAAATCTCCTGGCTACAAGCGCTGTCGCAAGCCGGTTTCGCTGAAATCAAGCCGTTCTCGGCGGAAGCGAGCGCCCTGCTCGACAAGATGGCAGCCGATTTCTCGGAAGCCGACGCGGCCCGCATCAAGGCCATCGAAGCGGTCACCAACCATGACGTCAAGGCAGTCGAGTACTGGCTGAAGGAACAAGTGGCGGACGTGCCGGAACTGGTGGCGGCGTCGGAATTCATCCATTTCGCCTGCACCTCGGAAGATATCAACAACACCTCGCACGGCATGATGCTCAAAGCCGCGCGCGATGGCGTGATGCTGCCGGCCCTGCAAGGCCTGGTGACCAGGCTGACGCAGATCGCGCACGACAACGCGGACGTGCCGATGCTGTCGCGCACGCACGGCCAGACGGCCAGCCCGACCACCCTGGGCAAGGAATTCGCCAACGTCGTGGCCCGCTTGCAGCGCGCCGTGAAACGCATCGAGCAAGTGGAAATCCTCGGCAAGATGAATGGCGCCGTCGGCAACTACAACGCCCATTTGTCCGCCTACCCCGGCTTCGACTGGCCGGCATTCTCGCAAGCCGTCATCGAACAGCGCCTGGGCCTGGTCTTCAACCCGTACACCATCCAGATCGAGCCGCACGATTACATGGCCGAACTGTTCGACGCCTTCGCGCGCGCCAACACGATCTTGCTGGACCTGAACCGCGACATCTGGACGTACGTCTCGCTGGGCTACTTCAAGCAAAAACTGAAAGCGGGCGAAATCGGTTCGTCGACCATGCCGCACAAGGTCAACCCGATCGACTTCGAGAACTCGGAAGGCAACCTGGGCCTGGCCAACGCCGTGCTGAAACACCTGTCGGAAAAACTGCCCGTCTCGCGCATGCAGCGCGACCTGACCGATTCGACCGTGCTGCGCAATATCGGCGTGGGCCTGGGCTACACCCTGCTGGCCTATGACAGCTGCCTGCGCGGCCTGAACAAGCTGGAAGTGAACCACGCGCGCCTGGCGCAAGACCTGGACGCCACCTGGGAAGTGCTGGCCGAGCCTGTACAAACCGTGATGCGCCGCTATGGCATCGAAAACCCGTACGAGCAGCTGAAAGAGCTGACGCGCGGCAAGGGCATCTCGAAAGAAGCGCTGCAAACCTTCGTCAATGGCCTGGCCATCCCGCAGGATGCCAAGGACGTGCTGCTGACCATGACGCCAGGTAACTACATCGGTATCGCGGCGCAATTGGCCAAGGCAATCTAAGCGACCATCGCACCCCGGATCAGGCAGATCCACTCCCGCGGGGCGGCCAGCATACAAATGCTGCCCGCCCCGCGGTTTTTCCGGTAATCTTTCTTGTAGAATCGGCAGCACACTGCGCAATTTGCTTTTCTTTGGTATATTAGGCCGAATTAGTCCTAATGCGTACTACATTCAAGAAAGCCGCCGATGCAACGCTACACCACCACCGCCATCATCCTGCACTGGCTGACCGCCCTGCTGATCATCAGCGCCTTCGTCATGGGCCTGGTCATGACGGACATTCCCGGCCTGACGCCCACCAAACTCAAATATTTCTCCTGGCACAAGTGGCTCGGTGTGACCGTGCTGGCCATCGCCGCCATCCGCCTGCTGTGGCGCAAGGCCAACGTGCCGCCGCCGCACCCGGCCAGCATGGTTGCCTGGCAAAAGAAGGCGGCCGACGCCATGCACGTGCTGCTGTACATCCTGATTTTCGCCGTGCCCATTTCCGGCTACCTGTACACCCTGGCAGCCGGCGTGCCGGTGGTCTATCTGGGCCTGTTCCAGTTGCCCGTCATCATGGCGCCGAACCCGGAACTTAAGCCGCTCTTAAAAGAAATTCATTATGTTCTGAACATGACAATGGCTGCCGCCGTGGCCGCCCATGTGCTGGCGGCGCTGAAACACCAGTTCATCGACCGCGATGGCGTGCTGAAACGTATGCTGCCTTAACGTCCCCTTGCTCACTGAAACACAGGAAAAAACAAGATGAAAACCACCCAACGCCTCGTCCTCGCTTCCCTGCTGGGCCTGTCCGTGGCCGCCACCGCCGCCACCCTGCTGAAAGTCGATCCCGCCAAGACCAGCGTGTCGGCCGTGTTCAAGCAAATGAACGTGCCCGTGGAAGCGAAGTTCAAGAAATTCACTATCGCCATCGATTACAACCCGGCCACGCCGGACGCCTCGAAGGCGTCGGTGGAAATCGACACGGCCAGCATCGATATCGGCGACCCCGAGTACAACAAGGAAGTGGCGAAGAAAGAATGGTTCAATTCTGCCCAGTTCCCGAAAGCCACCTTTGTCTCAAGCAGCATCAAGGCCGCCGGCGCGGGCAAACTGACGGTAAGCGGCAAGCTGAGCATCAAAGGCAAGACCACCGACGTGACCTTCCCCCTGACGGTGAAAGCCGACGGCGGCAAATATGCGTTTGACGGCGCCCTGCCGATCAAGCGCCTGACCTACAACATCGGCGAAGGCGAGTGGAAAGACACGAGCATGGTTGCCGACGAGGTCACCATCAAATTCCACGTCGCAGCGCAATAGCAACCCCACAACCTGTTCAACTATAGGATCTGCATGAAATTTTCGCACTTGATGATCGCCGTGCTGGCAGCCGCCAGCGCGGGTTCGGCCATGGCCGCGACCGACACCTACAACCTCGACCCGACGCACACCTTCCCCAGCTTTGAAGCCGATCACATGGGCATGTCTGTCTGGCGCGGCAAGTTCAACAAGACAAAGGGAACCGTGACCCTGGACCGTGCCGCCAAAACGGGCAGCCTGGACCTGGTCATCGATGCCGATTCGATCGATTTCGGCCTCGACGCCATGAACACGCACGCGAAAAAAGCGGACATGTTCAATGTGGAAAAATTCCCGGCAATCACCTACAAGAGCAAGTCGTTCAAGTTCAACGGCGATCAGCTGGTGGAAGTCGATGGCGAACTGACCCTGCTGGG